>CAMHMV010000001.1:0-403243 GCA_946186345.1 uncultured Prevotellaceae bacterium
TCCCTGTTCCGTGGAGCATAGCGGACTCGAACCGCTTACCTCAACACTGCCAGTGCTTTTGCCTTTTGGCGTTATTTCGGTTGTAAAATATTGAGTTTCAGTATTTTGCAGCCGTTATTTTTTCGCCATATTTTTTGTCGCGACAATAATTTGACAACAAACCGTCAGTTGAATAGGCTATCGTCAACGGTTCTTTTGTCGTTAGTCGAGTCATAGTCCGCATTCTCAAGCAGCACTTTCTCGATGTTCTTGCTGGAAAGAACATCAATGACTGTCTCTATCTCATCCTCGTCGTAGAAAAAGAAGATAAAGCTCTCATCTGCGAACCTGTTGGTGTTAGACTTGACGTTCATGGCCAACACGGCGAAATCTACGCCTTCCTTCGTCCTGCGATACATTAGTTTGAAGGGGGCGTCACCGAAGAAGAGGTTGCCGTGTCCCCAGACGTATGTGACATTCGGGAACTTCACCGGCATTTCTTTTTCGTACTCGCCGACATTGTTGTCACGAGCCACCTGTTTCCATTCTTTGAATTTCGCCTTTGCCTCAAACAGTGCGGTCCGGAATTTTGCGGCCTTGTCCGGCTTTATCCAGATCTCGTGTGTCCCGGTCTTGCTTGACGGGACAGGGATGCAGTAGTAGTGAGGTTTGTTTTTCTTCATCATGACTGTTACGGGGTGTTTTTCTCCACTGATAGTTACCTCGCCAAGTGTCACGACAGCGCTGGCCATGAGCGGCAGCAGCGCGATGAGTAATGCTAATACCTTTTTCATAATGCTTATTGGTTTTGAAGTTGTTTGATTTTCTCTTGCAGGTTGCGGATGGTTTCCTGCTGCATTGAGATCACGTCCACGAGGTTGTCGAGGCGTTTCTCTTGTGCGTCGTTGCCCTTCGTCATATCACCTGTCCCCCTCATTAGCCATTCGGCTGAAAGTTCAGGATAGCTGTTGAGAATAGCCAGTACTGAGTCGAGGCTGAGTTTGCGCTTGCCGTTGAGTTGTCCCCAAAGCGTCATCTGTTGAACGCCAATCTTTGCGGCGAATGAAGTAGGGTTGAGACCCGTACTCTCGATAAGTTTTGAAATCCTATTTACCATGGTCTAAGTGCTTTTAATATGTCAACAAAAGTTAAATATTGAAACTATTTAAGCAAATGCTTTTATATTTAATGCAAATGCTTTACCTTTGCAACATACAAACAATATCAACTGCAAATATAAAGCAATTTTTTGTATTACAAAACATTTTTAATCAAAAAGTTACGAACATGGAAGAGAAAAATTTGAACGAGGCACAGGTCGCAGAGCAGACCACCTCACAGGACGAGAACAAGAACGAGCAGATGTCGATGATCGAGTACCTCAACACCCTCAAGGCCGATAACGAGCATCTGAAGAAACAGAACGCCGAACTCATTGAGAAGCTCGCCACCGCCGAGAGTTCCCTCGACTGGAACCGCAAGCAGTACATCGAGTACATGAACCAGCGCGACATCCTCAAGAAGGCCATTGAAGAGCTCTGCAAGCGCAAGAACATCTGCGTGGCCGAGATGTACGAGGCGATGATGACCGCCAACGATATGGACCTCGACATGGTCCTCACGAAACTTGGTAAGAACCTCTAAGCACTTCACGGCCTCCTGAGATAGGGGCCACCGCAGTAGCACAAGAGCAGTGCCGCCCATGCCCGGGTAAGATGGAGAGTGCGAGTCCTCCCTGCGGAACACAGCAGAGTTCCTTGACATGTTGGCAGCAGGATAGTCGAAGGCGACAGACCTGCAACAAATCCCGCATCGCCAATGCGGGTGGTGTGACCAGGCACCGGGAACCTGGCGGGGACAATCGTAACTGGCCCCAAGAACCCAGTGACGAGTAAGAACGAAAACGACAATGGTATCTGCCATACAACATATACGATTGAGATTTGCTCATAAGGTCCAGCAATGGACACTCCGCTAAGCCGATGGGGGTACGATCCACAATCCTTGAGGGATGTGGTGGGCCAAAGGAACTGGCGGTCGGGACGGTAGCTCGGATAATAACTTGGTAGAGCGCTCGTGATGAACGAGAGGTTGGCGGTTCGAATCCGTCCTGTCCCACACCTAATTTTGTGTTTTTCATGGTATTATTTAAGTGCTCCCGCCCATCCGTGAGGCCCGGCGGGTTCTTTTGATAACAACTAACATTTTACGATATATGGAGACAATGACAACAAACACTACGGACACCATCCGTAACATGGAGGTCGGCGATGTGCTGACCTTCCCCATCGAGAAGGCCGACACCATCCGCACCATCGTGTGGACACGTCTGCTGCCTGAACGGTCAAGGGGTATGCGCTGGACTACGATCCTGGACAAGGAACTTGCCACCATCACATTGAAGCGCATAGCATGACACGCCAGGACATCGAGAACCGCCTGCTTGAGAACATCCTCGCAGTGACCGCAGGGATGACGGTGGGCAAGCGCAAAGCCGCCCGCATCGTGGGTGGCGAAAAGAAACTGGAACGGCTGCTGGTCGAAGGAAAGGTCGGCTGCACCGGAAAAGGAAAGGGCCAGAGCGGAAAGTGGCGCTTTGACCTGTCCCAGGTACTGCAACACTGCAGGCCTGCATAATCGCCACAAAAGTCAAACAATTTAATTCACGGAAAGAAATGAAGAAGTATTTTATCATCGTATCGGTCGCCCTGCTGCTGATTGGTTACCACCTCATTCCCGCAGAGGCACCCGTCGAGGACGTTTTGGAGTGGCTGGCCTCCGAGGTCTGCGCACTCGCTGTTCTTTACTACCTGTTCCACTCGTTTGGATGGGAAAAGAGCAATCGTTAAAAAGAGTTGGTGGGTCAAAAATAACGGCAATTCCGTTGCCCGTAATCCGCCAATAATCACTACCTTTACAATGCTTTAATTAACTATAGTCAAACATTTAATTCTTTGAGACATGGAAAAGAAAGAATTGAAGAAAAGCGTGTTCGAGACGCTGAATGCTATCGACGTCAACGAACACACCGAGAAGAAGAACGGGCTGACGTATCTGAGTTGGCCCTGGGCATGGTCAACCGTCAAAGGGCATTATCCCGACACTGCCTATGAAGTCCGCCATTGGGACGGCAAGCCGTTCTACTATGATGAGGTGCTCGGCTACATGGTTGAGACCACCGTCACCATTGAGGGCGAGTCCAAGACCATGTGGCTCCCTGTGATGGACAGCAAGAACAAGGCTCAAAAAGCGCAGCCGTACACCTACACCGTTTTCTACAAAAATGGCAAGAGCGAAGAGAAGACAGTCGAAGCCGCCACGATGTTCGACATCAACACCGCAATCATGCGTTGTCTGGTCAAGAACCTTGCAATGTTCGGGTTGGGATTGTACATCTATGCCGGTGAGGATTTGCCCGCAGCTGTTGTCGAGCAGGCTAAGGAAGCCGCAGCCGCTGAGCTGCCACAGGCCATCGAAGAGATGAAGGCTGTGAAGACCCGCGACGAATACCTTGCTTGCTGGGACAAATGGGCTCGCAAGCGCCCTGAATTTAGTGTCAATGGGCATGACTTCTACGAAATCGCTGTCGAGATAGGCTCAAAATTCCCTAAGCAGTAATTTTCTACGTTCCATGATAAAATTTGAAGATCTAAAGCAGTCGGCGGTAGTGTTTAATGAGGATGCTCATACCTACCGCCGTGGCGATGAGGAATTGAGTGGCATCACCGGCCTCATCCATTCAGTGTTGCAGTTGGGCGTTTACCCCGAGGCAAACGAGTTCGTCAAGCAGGTGCAGATCCCGAAGGCTGGGCACTACGGCACCTGCGTCCACAAGGCCATTCAGACCTTTGACACCATCGGCATCGAGGCCACCCAGTTCCCCGAGGTTGTTCACCACACCCGCGACTATGGTGATGTGTTGTTCCCTGCCCATGACGTGTCCTACGAGTTGCACCTCTACCGCACCCACAAGCTGACCAAATGTCGCACGCTTGCCAGCGAGTTCACCGTTTCGTTCGGTCGCTATGCGTCGCAGATTGACAGCACATGGGTCGATGATGATGACAACATCTACCTGGTGGACTTCAAGACCAACAACCTGGATTATTACCCCGGTGGCAAGGCTGGCCTCATGGAGTACCTGTCATGGCAGCTCAGTTGCTATGCGGTGATGTTCGAGTTGCAGACGGGTTTGAAGGTCAAAGGGCTCTATGGTCTATGGATCCGCAAAGAGGACTGCGAGAGATGGGAAATCGCACGCATACCTGACGAGCAGGTTCTCAAGTTGTTGGAGACTGAACTGGTCATCAACCCCGACCCCGACGGCTATCCTCATTTCCTCTATATCAATGAGGGGATGCAGGTGTACAACACCAAGGCCGATGTGGTGGAAGCGCCCACCAAAGGTCTGGTGGTGCCACAGGAAATCACCACTGCTATCGCCAACCTGGTCAAGGCTGAGAAGGCCGCCAAGCTGATGAAGGAGAAACTGCGTGAGCTCATGGAGAAGCATGGTGTCACCAAGTGGGAGTGCGATGCCTTCACCGTATCCATCGGCAAGGACAGTGTCGCCAATAACTTTGACGCTAAGGCGCTGGAAGCTGCCGACCCCGAGACCTATAAGAAATATCTCAAGACCGTAAAGAGAAAAGGAAGTTTCACTATTAAAGCGAAGTAATCATGTCACTGAATAAAGTTTTCCTCATCGGCAATGTTGGCCGCGACCCCGAAGTGAGGACATCACAGAGCGGCAAGTTCGCCACGTTCACCCTCGCCACCACCGACAGGGCCTACACCACCAAGAGCGGTGTTCAGGTTCCCGAGCGCACCGAGTGGCACAATATCGTTGTCGGTTCCAACGGCCTTGCCGAAGTCGCCGAGCGCTACATCCGCAAGGGAACAAAACTCTTTATCGAGGGCAAGATCCGCACCCGCAAGTACACGGGCAGGGACAATGCCGAGCACTACGTCACCGAGATACTCGTTGACAACTTCGAGTTGCTTGGTGGCCGTCCCGAGCAAGCCAGTGCTCCAGTCCCTGGCGCACCTGCACCTGGCGCACCTGCACCTGCGGCTCCAAACCCCAACCCTCCGTTCTACAACCAGCAACGCAGCCAGGCTCCCGGTGCTCCCGCTCCTGGCGGCTATCAAGACATGTGATATGGCTCAGCAAGTAGAAGACAAGGACTTTCTCATCATTGAGTGTACCCGTGATGAGTTGAGCGCAGCAACACAATCGCCTTGCATCTGCGACTATTGCGCAAAGCCTTCCGAGACTGGGTACTACATCGCAGTGCTCAATAGTTGGTATTGCCCAAAGTGCTACAAGCGTTGGAGGAAATCCGCAAAGCCATACGAATCGGACAAACCGATTGAGCGCAGGAATTTTCAGTACTATGGCACTTTACTTGGTGTGTTATGATAATCCACCTGCGAAAAGACCAGGGCCACGTCACCGACCAACGGAGCCTCGACCAGTGCATGGCATGGCTCCCGAATGGTGACTATGTGGCGACCATTGAGACCAGGGCGCAATGGGAGAAGCGGCAACCCCGCACACTCAACCAGAACGCCCTGTTCTATGTGTGGTGCCATCACATAGCCGCGTTCTTCAATGCGACCTATGGCGATGACTCGTGGAACAAGGACAACGTGCATGACCTGTTCTGCGAGATGTTCAAGCAGCCGTTCGTGCTGCCTAACGGTCAAGTGATTGACAAGTGGGTGGAGACATCGAAACTCACCAAGAAGCAGATGACCGAGTTCATGAACAAGATCCAGTCGTACATGGCGACGGAGCACGGGGCAACCGTCCCGCTGCCTGATGACGACAAATACAAGGATTTTCAACTGGAATACTCATGAATTTCTTTAAGCATTTTAGAACAATTTTCCTTCCCGGCCCGCAGCGATGCGCGTCGGGATTTTCACACGGGGCTTACGGGTGCTTGGCTGCAACAACCATTTGTTAAATCGGTATGTTAAATGTTTGATTTCTCAAAAAGCTGCGGTCAGGTGTGGTTCAACTCCACGAGCCTCCCAAGCAGAAGTACTGAAAGTAATACTTTTTCATCGGCATTTGTCAAGTAGGCGGGAAACACGCCCTAACCCTTGAGGGGGACCGGCACCAAATAAACTGGCAGATGTCGTCAACAAGGAAAACTGCTTTTTCCGCTCCGTCGTGAGACGTGGCGGACTCATCACCTGGCACCGGGAAGGGCAACAAAAGAACAGTAATAATTTTTTCATAGGATTTAATATACTTGAATTTTGGTTATAGTCTCGGCCTGTCGTGAGATACGCCGACCCAAACACCCGTCCTGTTCGGGTACAAGCAGGAAACCTCGTCGCGTTGGTTAGCGTCGGAGCGATCACGCTATGGTATAAGAGCCTAGGAGGCCAGCGCGACACCGTATCACAGCAGGGAGGTGGGAGCGGTAACGCCTCACACGGAATTAAAGGCCTCTGCAACCCCTGCTGAACGCATAACATCGTAGTTTTTCATGGTAATAGTTTTAAGTTTAAAGGTTATGTTAATGGTATTACAAGTTAATTAGTTTTTCACCCCGGTGTCCGTGAGGATGGAACGGGGTTCTCATCACAGCAGGGTGGTTGGTGCAGTAATGCCCGACTGGAATTAAAAGTCTCGCACACCCTGCTGACGGCATCCTGGCCAGGATGGTCAAGCTGACGACCTGAACATCAGCACCGAGTTGCCGGTCAATGCAGCGAAAATGAACGGTTTTGTTTGTTGTTTATAAAAGATTGGAGTCACGGCGAGTGACGGAAGACCCGCTTGGTCGTGTACCAGGCCGCGTAACATAAACGGTATTATTCCACATCTAATGTGGTGCGTTATCGCAGGGTTACGCTACAAGTTACCTAAAGGTATATAAAACATATAGACTATTTAGGCTGGCTGTCCGTGACGGCTTTGCCAGCCTTTCTTTACAACCGGGGACGAAGAGCCGCACCATGGGCAAGGCGGATGATAATACCGTAAATGAGCAGCTGCGTTCAATTCCAGCCGTCCCAGCACGACACATTTTCTTTCCGTGTTTCGGGTCCAGATCGTCACACCGTTGGCGGCTGGACTTTTTCAAGTCAAACATTTAATCAATGAAATATCAACTCCGTGACTATCAACAACGGGCAAGCGACGCTGCGGTGCGCTTCCTGACCACCAAGACAAGCCATCGTGGCGGGCTGCTGATCCTGCCGACTGGCGCCGGCAAAAGCCTCGTGATTGCCGAAATCGCATCACGCATCGACGAGCCGCTGATAGTGCTGCAGCCGAACAAGGAAATATTGGAGCAGAACTATAATAAGCTGCTATCATACGACGTGTTCGACTGCTCAATCTATTCCGCGTCGTTGCGCCGCAAGGACATCAACCGCATCACATTCGCCACCATCCGAAGCGTGATGAACCACATGCACGACTTCGATGCGTTCCACAAGATCATCATCGACGAGTGTCACCTGGTCAACCCCGGCGAAGGGCAATACAAAGAGTTTCTTGATGCCGTTGAAGGCCGCAAGGTGGTCGGGCTCACCGCCACGCCTTACAGGCTCGAACAGCAGATAGACCCTAAGACCATCAAGTGGCCTAACCCTCAGTACGGAAGTATTCTAAAGTTCTTAACAAGAACCCGGCCCCGCGTCTTCGAGCGAGTGCTTTACTTCGCCCAGGTCAAGGAGCTGCTTGACAAAGGGTACCTCGCCCCCATGCGCTACTTCGACATGAACAAGTTGGAAATGAAGAATGTGAAGCTCAACACAAAAGGGTCCGACTACGACGAGAATAGCCTGAAGGCCGAGATGGAACGCGCCGACCTCTACGAATACACCCTGCAGATCGTCAACAGGGTGCTTCACCCGAAGGATGGCAAGCCGAGGAACGGAATACTGGTGTTCACCAAGTTTGTAGCCGACGCCGAGCGTCTCACATGGGACCTCGACGGCATCTGCGAGATGGTGTCGGGAGATACGCCCATGAAGGAGCGAACGGCGATACTTGAACGCTTCAAGAGTGGCGAGACAAAGGTTGTGGCCAATGTGGGAGTTCTTACCACGGGCTTCGATTATCCGGCACTCGATACGATCATCCTTGCGAGGCCCACGATGAGCCTTGCTCTCTATTACCAGATGGTAGGCCGTGCAATTAGACCTTACCCTGGTAAAGTTGGGTGGGTTATTGACCTATGCGGCTCCTGCACTAAGTTCGGCGAGGTGGCAGATTTGGAGGTTGACCAGCTGGAGCGGAACAAATGGATCATCACCGGTGCCAAGGATAAGAAACAACTGACTAACATAATAATGAGAAAGTGACATGGCAATGAAATTCTTTAACAAAAAGGTCTATATCGTGCCCGGCAACGCCCACAGGTTCCGCACGGAGCATGATGCTATTTATTACTGCAATCAGCACGGCATAGACACCTCCACGATTGAGAAGTACGATTCAATCAAGGAATATGACCGATGGATTGAGCTCCAGAAGATGCAGTCTGATGGCCGAATCAGCGACCTTCGCCGCCAGGTCGAGTACGAAATCATCCCCGAGCAGTTCGAGATGGCGCATGTGCGTGACCGTGTCATCAATGACTGGATGGTGGAGAATGAACATTACCACACGAGGCGGGAGGCCGAGGCTTACTGCCGTGAGCATGGCCTCCAGTTCGCATCCATCACCAAGAGCCACCGCACTGAGCCGGTGTATAAGAAGGTGGTTTACGAGCAGAATGCGGTATATACCGCAGACTTCGTCTTTGTAGAGAATGGTGTGACGGTTGTTGAGGACTGCAAGAGCGAGTACACCAGGAAAGAAAAGGACTACGTCTTGCGACGCAAGCTGATGCTCCATGTTCATGGCATCCGCATCGTCGAGACATAACACCAACAGCACTATGGAGGACGGATGGATTAAGTTGCACCGCAAAATGCGGGAATGGCAACATTATCAAAATCCTTCTGTGAGGATGGTGTTTGAAGACCTACTTTTCGCCGCCAATAGCAAGAAACGCTTTTTTCATGGTACCGAAGTAAAGCGGGGTGAAACTATGATTTCCGTTTCCTCTCTTGAGTATAATACTGGATTGTCCCGAAAAACGGTCATCCGTGCGTTGCAAATTCTTGAAAAGACTGGAGAAATCAAGAGAGAGAGATTGCCACATGGCATTAAGACCATCATTACCGGATATGACTCGTATCAAGGGGAAAAGAAAGGCAGAAAAGATGGTGCAGGAGATAGTGTAGTTAATGGTGTAGGGGATAGTGGAATTATTCCACCACCAATTCCACCAGTCACTCCACCACCAATTCCACCCGAACAAGAAGTAGAGAATGAAAGAATTAAAGAAAACAATAATAATTCTTCACTTTCTAACGAAAGTGTGTCGGGCGACCAGTCACCCGACCCGCAAGATCCATCTCCAGTGAGGGTAGATTTTGTTGGGTTAATGAAATTCTTCAACCGCACTATGAGCGAGGCTAACGCAACTATTCCACACGTTGTTTCCATCAAAGGGAAGCGCGAGGGTAACGTGAAAGCCAGAATACGAGAGTACGGCATTGACAAAGTATATGAGATGATCACAAAAGCGAGTCAAAGCGATTTTCTCAACGGGAAAAATAAAAGGGGCTGGCGTGCTGACTTCTCATGGCTGTTCTTGCCGACGAATTTTCAAAAGGTTCTTGAAGGAAACTACGATAACGATAACAGCAATGGAATTTCAAACAACTACAAGTCTGATAGAGAAATCGAACGAGAGAAACTTACCCACGGCTACGCAGCCACTATCGCCCGCCGACTTGCAGAAGGTGACAAAAGTGATGAGCCGTTATGGTAATGGTGCGAATTTTCTAAACATGCTCAATCCAGATGCCCAGCTTGCCGCAGGGCGAAACCCAGAAAAGGCTATCTTCAGTGAAGACGCCCCAACACTGGTCATCATGCGTAAGGCATACGGAGATGCCTTCCCCGCGACATGGCTCTTGCCGCAGATCCTCAACCTGGTTATATTCTCCAACTCCAAAAGTACATTGGACGACAAACAGGCCGAATTCCTCGCCGAGGTCATCGCCAACGAGTACGGCTTCTTGAAGGCCTCCGAGCTGCTGCTGTTCTTTTACAACTTCAAGACTGGTAAGTACGGACGTTTCTACGGAGTGGTTGACCCGATGCGCATCATGGAGGCGTTGGGCGAGTTCAAGGATGAGCGAGACCGCGTCATTGAGCAACACAGGCGAGAAGAAGAGAAACGGCTGGAGGCGCAGACGCCCAAACTGCCGACGATGTCACCCGAGGAATGGTGCAGGCAAAACGGCATGCCCGAGTGTCACACCATGATCGAGGCGTGGCAGATGGGCAACCGCATCCAGGACATCATCGAAGGCGTGCTATGGTTCATCAACTTCATGTGGACTTTGGTTAATGCGCCAAGTGCTTACGCCCAACCACGTTAAAAAGAGTTGGTCGGATGAAAAAAGGGCGAAAATCAGAACCGCCCAAGGTTACATTAGTATTAACTTTACAGTGCAACCAATTAAAAGTCAAACATTTAATTCTTATGGACGAAACAATTAAAAAACAATTCGACGAGCTGAAAGCCGAGAAACCGGACGTTTTACTGCTCTTCCGCGTGGGCGACTTCTACGAGACCTATGAGGATGATGCGGTTACCGCCTCCGATGTTCTGGGCATCACGCTCACCAAGCACGGCGGCATGAGGATGTGCGGTTTCCCGCACCATGCGCTCGACACCTACCTGCCCAAGCTGGTGCGTGCAGGACATCGTGTCGCAATCTATGACCAGCTGAAAGGAATAACGGCCGACGAGCCGGCATCAAGTCAAACATTTAATTCAAAACGAAACATGGAAAAGAAAAAGAAAGCAGAAATCATTAACATTCCCATCGGGGCCATTCAGCCGAGCCCCAGGAACCCTCGCAAGACCTTTGACGAAGCAGATCTGAAGGAACTTGCGGACAACATCAAGCAGCAGGGCCTCCTGCAGCCAATCACCGTCAGACCAACGCTTGACGGCTGTTATGAAATCGTTTGTGGTGAGCGTCGCTATCGCGCATGGTGTCTCCTCGTCAAAGATGGAGGCCAGGTTTCAGTGGAAATTCCAAGCATCGTGCGGGAGATGACCGATGAACAAGCCTTCGATGCGATGATCACCGAGAACCTGCAGCGCAAGGACGTTGACCCTATGGAGGAGGCCTTCGCATTCGCCCAGCTTGTGGCCATGGGCAAGACCATTGAGGAAATCGCCCTGCGCTTCGGCAAGTCCAAGCGCTTCATCGCTGACCGCATCCGCCTCGACAAGCTCATCCCCGAGTTGAAGGAGGGTGTGACCGACGGAGGTGTGAACATCGGTGCCGCAATGCTCCTGTGCAAACTTGACGAAGACAAGCAACGCGAATTCCTCGATGACTGGGAGCCTGACCCGGACGACCCCATCACCAAGGACGACGTCGAGAATTTCACCGACAAACTGTTCATGAACATTGCCCGTGCTCCATGGAAAGAGGACTATGAAGGATCATGTGGGTGCGCGTGCGAGAAATGCCAGTTCAACAACGCCAATGCCGGTTGCCTCTTTTACGAAATGAAGGTGACCAAAGAGCATGCGAGCTGCACCAACCGCGACAAATTCGACGCCAAGCGCCTCGACTGGCTCAAGCACATGATTGACGAGAATGCGGATGTGCTTGTCAAGAAGGACGGCAAACTGGAGACAGGAAATACCATCGTCTGCACCCTGTCCACCTACGCCACTGAGTGCAGCGAATTTGACGAGCTCCTGAAGTATTGCGACGAGCAGGGTTACCGACATGTTCCTGTGCACACGATGTTCAACCGCTGGTCCACCTACCGAGAGGATGATGAACGCCTGCAGGAGAAACTCGCGAACAATGAGGTCTATCGAACCTTGGTCATCGAGAAGAATTGGAACGGCGCATCGGTGTACGTCCGCTATTATGAAGTTTCCACTGGCGGCGGCGAACAGGATGCTGACGAGAAGAAGGCTATGCAGCTTGTGAACGAGCACAGGGACAACATACGCAAGAGCAAGGGCAACCTCTCCAAGGAGTTCCGCAAGGCTGTGCAGGAGTTCGACACCCACGAGATTGCGTGGAAGGGTTTCACGGATGCCGAGTGGGAAATCTTCCTTACCGCACTCATCAACTCATCGCCCTACACCATAAGAGAGACGATCATGGGCAAGGAACGTGATGAGGCCGCGTTTGTCAAGGCCCACAACACGGCCGATGACCGAGACCGCATCATGCGCGAATGGCTGAAGGGCAAGTTGAGCGACAGCGGAGTCGAATACTACCCGACACTGCAAGACTGCCAGTCAGCACTCATCGACGAGTGGGGCATTGACGCCACCGAGGTGAGGGCGAAAGCTGCCGAGAAACTCGCCAAGAAGCAGTCAAAGATAGAAGCTGAACTCACCGCCCTGGGATATGACACTGAGGGCAAGAAACTCGCATTCTGATGGAAACGAGGATCAACGACTACGAGAGGGATGTGCTTGTCCCTCTCGTTTGCGATATGTTGACGCAAGCCGGAGGCCTTCCGTTGTCCTCCATGAGGATAGCCGAGTCAATCCGTCGCACTGGTCACGCTGCGAGCACCAGGCAGGTGCGCCGTGTCATCAACCACATCAGGGTGCACGGCATCATCCCCTGCGTTGCTTCGAGTCCCAAAGGCTTTTTCGTGGCTTCTAACGAGATTGAGATAAGCGAGTGCATAGGCACCCTTGAGTCTCTTGCCGACGCAATACAGGAAGTCATTGAGGCCCTGCGAGGGCAGATGTACAACAAGTTCGGGTTTAGGCTATGAAACTACTGTTAAACTAAACACTCAACAGCATTATGGATACAATCAAAGAGATAGACAAACTGCTGAGCGGTTATGCTTACAAGCGTGGTGCAGACTTCGCCCAACTGTTTGACCAATGGCTGGACTGGACGATAGGCTGGTTCGACCCGAAATACATCCAGTCAAAGGACTGCAACCTTGTCACCATCACTGATGAGATGAAGGCCGACAACGAGACCTTCTTTGAATGTTTCAGCCTGGTTGCTCAGGCGACCTCATACAACATCGAGCAGAAAGGCTGGTATGACGCTTTCGGCTCCCTCTATGAGGAGAAAGTCAAGAGCGGCTACAAGGCATCCAGCATGGGCCAGTTCTTTACCCCAGAGGGTTTGTGTGACGGTCTTGCCAAAATGCTCTACACTAAAGAGCGGACATTCATCTACGATCCCGCATGCGGCAGCGGGCGACTGCCTCTTGCCATGTGGGGGAACATCGACAAAGACAAGTTCCACTACTTCGTGCTGGGTGACATCGACCCGCTGAGCTGCAAGATGAGTGCACTGAACATGATGCTTCACGGCATGTTCGGCATCGTCGAGAGGCGTGATGCGCTGAGGATGGACTTCTTTGGCGGTTACGTCATCAACGAGATGTGCTACCCGTTCCCGTGCGCCATGCCATCCATCCGTGTGGCTGATGAGCAGGAGTGCCGCATGAACCTTGCCTTTGCGAGGCAGATTGCTCCACATCGCGAGGATGTTCAGGAAGGCGTAAAGATTGAGCACCAGGTTGTCGAGCCACCAGTTGCCGAGCCTGCCGATGCTCCTATTGAGCCCATCAGCCAGCCACAAGCGCAGGCGGGGCAGCCGATACAACTTTCACTATTTAACTTAAACGAGCTATGACTATACGAGAATTAGCCGACGAGTTTTTGGAGCATAAGAAAACGAGGGTTAAACTATCTACCCTTGCCGCATATGCCCAAACCATCAAAGTCCACATAGTTCCTTATTTTGGCGATGAAGATATTTCGGCAGGCATTGACAGCAAGCGTGCCAACAAATTCATTGAGGACATCCTCGCCGCTGGTACCAGCGTAAAGTATGCGCAGGACATCAATACCACCATCGGGTCGATTATGAACTATGGAAACCTTACGCACGACATTCCTTATCGACCATGGAAAATCGCATGGCCATCAAGGAACATGAGTAAGCATGAACAAATCAAGTATTTCAGCAAGGAAGAATGCAAGAAGGTTTTCGACCTAATGGAAGAAGACCCAAGTCCGAAACTGCTTGGCATGGTGATAGGACTGACAACTGGCATGCGTATCGGTGAGATATGCGGCCTTCGTTTCAGCGATATTGACTTTGCAGAACATACCCTGCACGTCCAAAGGACGGTCGAACGTGTGACGATCACGCACAGCACTATCAATTTCGACGGCCAAGAAATTGCAAAAACGAGCACCGAGAGGAAAAGCAGCAATAAGTCTGGAATTGTCATCAATCCTCCGAAAACGGTTGACAGCAACCGCATCGTACCTATTGCAAAACTACCCTACAAGTGGCTGAAAAAGTATTCAGCCGTGATTGGCGATGCTGATGCTTATGTGCTGACGTTGACGAAAAAGATATATGAGCCGAGGTCTTTTAGAGAGACTTATAGACGCTACCTAAAAAGGCTCGGTATTCAGTATCTTAATCCACATTGCATGCGACACACCTTTGCGACGCAGATGCTGCACAACAAAGTCGATGTGGCCACCATTGCCGCCATCCTCGGCCATTCGTCCCCGGCTATCACGTTGGAGATCTACTCCCACACCAACGAGGACGAAAAGAAGAAGCAGGTAAATGCGGTATTCGGTAAACTGTTCAAATGAAATGGCTACAAGTCACCGGCTACCCGCAATACTACGTCAATGAGCTTTTCGAGGTCAAGCGTGTGTTTGATGACGGCAGTGTGACAACCTACACGGCAAACATACCGCATGTCGTGTTGCGTAAGAAAGGCCGTCCACCATGCACAGCGAGGAAGCGAAGGCTGTACTACTTGACAACCCAAGGCATCGACCCGTATTTGGCAAAGCACTCTGACATTGAGGTCATCGAGATAGAAGGTTCGCTGAAAGTCATGTCCTATCGTGAGCGAAGGGTTTTGACTACCAAGCAGGCCGATGCCAAACGTCGGTTGAGCAATGACAATAGGCATTGGGTTTGGTATTTTGAACTTGGCATTCAATGGAACCAAGCCTGCCTGATGGCCATAGCAGGAGACACAAACCCGTTGTGGTCAGTACTCAAAAGTGTGCGGCCAGAGATTGACGGCTATGTGCGCCACCAACTTCTTGTCAGAAGCGAGACCATGCGAAACGAGGTGATAGATGAGACATTCACCACCTACGTCGAGCGTGTGGTGTCTGGGCGCACTGGCACTACCAACACAAGGGCCTTGAAACGGCTCGCAAAAGGTATCTATCAACAAATCAAAAATTCTTGACGAACTGTAACATGGATTTCATTACCGACATCAAAGGCCCGCTATTGGAGCGGTTCTCTCCAGAGCAGGTCAATGATATTGTTGACATCATCACCCTTGCACTTGTGCGGTATGATGTTGAGCCGAAATCAACCGCACTGGTTGAATACAAGGCCGATGACTTTGAGCTGGTGCAGAAGTTCTTTGTTGCGAAGGCCACCGAGGGCTTGACGCAAAACACCCTCCGCTACTACAAGACCGTTTTGCAGAAGGCACTCAAGACATTCAACAAGCACATCAAGGACATCACGACAAATGATGTAAGGGCTTACATCGTTTCCATGAAATTCCGAGGGAATACCGAGCGCACGCAAAACAATGAGCGCAGGGTGCTCTCGAGTTTTTTCAAGTTCCTGCTTGCTGAGGGCGAAATAACAACAAACCCGATGCTGAGGATCAATAAAATCAAGGAACCGAAGAAGTTGAAAAAGCCGCTGTCGGAAACGGAACTTGAAACCTTGCGAATACACGCAAAGTGTTTGCGAGATAAGGCTATCATCGAGTTTCTGTATTCAACGGGGTGCCGTGTGTCGGAGATGTGCGCACTTGACATCAAGGACGTGGACTTCGAGAAAGGGGAGGTTGTCGTGTTTGGCAAGGGAAAGAAATACAGAACGGCATACCTCACCACGAGGTGCGCACTCTACCTCAAAGAGTATCTCAACCGGCGCAAAGACAATTTGCCCTACTTATTCACTAACCTTTCACCTGAACGGTTGAACCTACACAAACACATTCCGATAGACAGACTGAGTACCAGCCTTGTCGAGCAAACGCTTAGGAAACTCGGCAGAAGGCTCGGCATCGAGAATGTGCATCCGCACCGTTTTCGCCGCACCTGTGCGACGGTGGCTCTGCATCGAGGTATGCCCATTGACCAGGTTCGCCTGATGCTCGGCCACGAGAATTTGGACACAACCACCATCTATGCAGAGGAGAGCAGCGAAGTCGTAAAGCAATCACATGCGAAGTACCTATAACTAAACTAAATCAACAGCAACAATGGAAATTCTACCTATAAGCGAAATGGATGCTATGTATGGAGATGCCAATACTGGCTACATCAAGATGCGGGCGAGCATGAAGGACGGGAAGTATGAGTACCGCATCATCAATGCCTGTATGCCCGTAACGAGCGGTGAAGAGGTGAAGGCCATAGTTGATGACTTCATCAGCCGTACAACCAACCGGTCGAAAATTTCCGAAAATCGTTCCGAAATTTCCGAAAACCGTTCCAAAATTAACGAAAACCGTTCCAAAATTAACGAAATTCGTTCCAGACCAGCGGCTGGGCGTAAAAAACATCACCGCTGGACTGATGAGGAACGTCAGGACGCTATCCGTCGTTATGCAGCCGGCGAGGACATTGATAAGATTGCCCTCGACTACGGCAGCACCAATATGGCAATCCAGAAAATGATGCAGAAATATAAGGTCAGAAGACCTCGCATCAAGCCTGCCGCCCAACCACCTGTTCAAGCCGACCCGGATACTGTCAACCCACTTGATGAAGACGAGGCTGAAAAGGAGCGAAAACGTAATCTCAAAGAGTATCGTGAGCGCTCTAAGAAACCGTGGTATTTACAATAACTTCTAAAAAAGACAATACAATGAAATTTAAGAACCCATTCAAGAGAAAGAATTACGCCTCTCCATATTACGGGAAGGGCAACAGGGCGCTATTCACGTCACCGCCCATGATACCGCAGCAAGAGACGGCTGCGCCGATTGAGAAACCCAAGCCAGTTGCGCCAGCCCCCAAAGAGCCCACCGAGCCCGACTGGGAACAGCGGCGCTTTGAACTTGTGTCGAGGCTTATGTGCCAGGAACGACGCAGCGTCATCCTCGGCAAGCTGCAGGCGACACCCAAGCAGATCGCAAACTACGCACGAGTGCAAGCGGATGCGGTCGTCAAGGAATTACAAACCCATCCATTCAAGAGCCATGACGAAGAAGCAGATAAAGCAGATGTGTGAGGGCGTTCCCGAGCCCGACATAGTGAAGGAAGGCAGGGCCTGTCTTATGACGCTTGTCCTGTTCGTGTGCGCAATCCTCGTGGTTGCTGCCGTGATTGGCGCGTTTTGGCTGGTTCAAAAAGTAATCATGTCGATATGTTGACCTACGGCATCATCAAGGGCGAGGCTGCCCTCAACAAGTATTGCGAGAAGCGGTGGGGCGAGAGACCCCGCTTCGTTGAGACGATAGGACACGTCAAAGAGTGTACTGTCGAGCTGCACTACTGGAAGTCGCCGACTGATGACGGCTACCAGGACTACTACCTGCTCTACATGGAGCATCCCGACGGAAAGTTTTCATCAACCCGACAAATGTGTGACGAAGCCCGTGAAACTGTCGAAACTGGTAGAGCTCGCTTGCTCGCTTAGAGACGAGAACGAGATGGAGAACGACCCCGATGTTTACATCTGGGACGGGGAATACGGGGAATTGTGTGACATTGATGTGGTCTATGTGCCTGAGCAGTTCGACGGCTTTGACACAGCCTACCCAGCCTACATCAAATTAGAGCCCGTGGAAGATGTCACATAGATACCAAGTCGGCCAGCCGGTCCTTTACCAGGGCCGGGAAGTGAAGATCGAGAAAAGGGGCGTCAACATCAACAAGTGGCCGGTGTACCAGGTCGAAGGCATTTGGGTGCGAGAGCACGAGTTGATGTTGCCGCCTCCCATTTGAGTTAAAAAAGGTTGAAAGCGAGTAAATATCGGGTGAAACATTGCCCGTATTTCGCTGAAAATCACTATCTTTATAGTAGTTAATTTATAAGTCAAACATTTAATTTCTACGAGTATGCAGGAGAAGAAAGTTTACCTGCTCACCAAAGAGCAGATGCAGAGTTTCACCGATAAGCTCTGCCAACTGAGCAAGGAACTGAATGTTCCCGCCCAGGAGAAGAAAGTGACCATTTTGGGAAACGAGCTGGCCCAGTTGCCGAGCGTGTCCAGCAAGGACAAGTTAGATGTCCTCATTGATAAGATTGTAAAAGCGATGGGGTTTAGGAAGGAGGGCCAGCAATGATAATTAGGACCGACTCGCTTGAAATCTTCAAGCAAAACAACTACATCAAGACCGACATCGGCATGGTGTCTGACAACGCTTATTTGAGTGTCATTGCAACGAATAACTGCCAGCGCAACTGTCCTTACTGCATCAATTCAGAGACTGACAGGCGACTTGAATTACCTCTCGGCAAAGCAATCAGCAACATCAAAAAACTGGTTAGCAAGTACCATGTTAAGGAGGCTATTATCCTCGGCGGTGAGCCGTTATTGTATTCCGAGATTACTGAACTCATCCATTGTTTGAAGGCATATTGTGGACTGGAGAAAGTACGTTTGACCACCAACGGCATCAGGCTTGCAAGCAACAACGGCAGGTGTAATAGGTTCTTAGTTGAAGACCTGTGCGATGCGGGTCTTGACGGTATTAACATTTCGTTCCACAATGAGGACTTCATGTCGTGGGAAAGCCTTTGCAGTGTGTATGAGGCTTTCTTCAGAATAGGTGTTAAGGTTCGTGTTAACACCAACATTTGGGAAGGCAATCATGACTGCCATATTAGTCTTTTGGATTTCTTGAACAGGATAACCGATGGTATGTATTGCGATGAGGTGCGCGTGAGCAACATCATCCCGAAGGACAGTTTTTCGGTCAATCCAGTCAACCGGAAAGATAATGACTTGATTTTGTCAGACGATGAATACATCGAAATCTTCAACGATGTCATTGACCATTATAAGCACAAGGGTTATGCCATCTTTGAGAACCCCAAGACTTTGGGTTTTGTCCGTTACCTGCTTATTCAAACTGAGAGACCCATCATCATCAACTGGAACATCGGCAGCACCGTCAGTGAGCAGGTGTGCGAGAATGACATCGAGAACCGCCAGGTAAACACGTTCAAGTGCCTCGTCAATGGTGAGATCTCGTTGAGTTGGAACACGAACAACGTATTAAAACTTGATTAGTCATGAGCGAGTACCGCATCCAGACACGTTACCCAGTCTATCCAGGAAACGGCTGCATCCCATTCGTCGGCTTCTTTGTCCAGGTGTTCGTCCCGGGATTGTTCAAGGGCAAGTGGGTTGACATCAAAGGCTTCGCCGACCAGAAGCAAGCAGAAGAATTGTTGAAACACCTAAAAGATATTAAGTAGCAATGAAGAGGAAAATAAAATTCCATGTTTTGGAAATCACCATAGTAGATGCCGTTGAAGGGGCGGAACTCATTGAGCAACCCGAACAAGCAGTCTTAACTGATGAGCAATACGAACAAATCAAAAAGATATTGAGCAATGAGCAAGCAGACTTGTAGATATTGCAGACATCGAATGCGTTTTTCGCTGAATGCGTATAGCAGAAAGGTTGTGCAGTGTTGCGACCTTCAGCCGAGTAAACACAGCAATAGCGGTTACAAAACAATCAAGGTCAATGATACCGCATGTCGGCATTTTGACCCAGACCCAACTGATATATAAATGGAAGGAGGAGAATTATGAAAGAAATAAAAATCAAAGTCACGGTTAAGTATATCGTTGATGCGGAAATGACAGTCAGCGATGAGGAATTTGAGTCGCTAAAATACATGTCAAAAGACCATGGCCCAACAAAGGAACTCGACCTCGAAAAATTTGTTGCTGGATCAAAATTGCTTGCAGCCAATATCCACGAGAGAGATCGCACTTTTCGGTCATACCAAATTGACAGTTTAGAGAAAATCGCAGATGTCCCCGAAACGGAACACCGCGAAAAGCCGAAGAGCAAGCCGTTTCGCAAATGGAGGGTCACCGCCAAGGAAGTGTCCTGTGAGCTTCCCATCCACACCGAGTTGCACGGTCCTTTCGACATCGACGACGTGAAAGACCACTTCGGCCTCGAAGGGAACGACGTGGAATGGTATAACATCGAAGAAATCAAAAACGAATAGCAATGAGTAAATTCCAATTCAAAAACGAAGCTGAACTGCTTGCGACATTCAGCAACCCGAACTATCCGGGTTGTGAGCAATTTAGACATCCTTTTCTCAACGAGAGGAACGGTCAAGTATGGGCAACCGACGGGCATGTGTTGATTTCGGTCAATCCTATCCGTTTGAACGGCGACTATCCGAAATTAAAACTTGGAGAGCCTGTTGACTTTGCCGTGCGCTCCTGTGACTTGACCGTAACGATGTCCATGCTGGAGGAAACACTCGCATCTGTACCGAAAATCAAAGAACGGATTGAAGTGCAGCCTGCCAGTGAATGTGAAGAATGCGATGGCACTGGTGAAGTTATGTGGGAATACACGGACGGAGGATTGAGGGTACATCAAAGGAAAGATACGTGCCCCGTTTGTGACGGCAAGGGCATTTTTCAAGAAGCTGTGTATAAAGAAACTGGCCGGACTATTCCCGACCCAAAAGCAAAGATAGAAGTTGGCAACGCCATTCTTCTGGTTCGAGATGTTCAGAAGCTGGTCAGCGCAATGGATTTCTTTCGCGCTGATAGTGTGCACCTGGTTCGTGACGAAAGCCAAACCACATGGATTATCGATGAGGACATCTTTATCATTCTCATGACAGTGTTTAAGGATAAAGACCCAGTAACAAGACTCAAGAAAGGAGGTAACCAATGATTTCATTCGATGAAGTAGTACGGGTGCTTACCGATGTTAAGTTGCCTGACGGAAACAAGATGCAGTTCATCCAGGAGAACAACCTGGATGAGTACGACATCATTGATGTAGCAAACTATGTAACCATTGAGCGCGACTTCTATAAACGCCAATGCGAAAAAATAGAGGAGGATAACAAATGACTAGAAAAGAACAAATAGAACAAGCGGCCACTGAAAGCTGTCAGCACTTACCAGAGTGCAAAATCTATTTTGAAATGGGTGCCAAATGGGCAGACAAAAATCCACACTGGATTTCAATTGTGGACGACCTGCCACCAATACAAGACAAGGGCACTTACTCTGACCTTGTCCTTGTGTGTGGCACAAAAGGCGAGATTGACATGGCTAAATATAGTTATATGAGTAGCAGATGGCAGTGCAGTTCCGTGTTGCTTACTGTTACCCACTGGATGCCACTCCCGGCACCGCCAATGAAAGGAGGTAACAAATGACTGGCGACACGAAGCATAAGCTAAAAACCAGTTTTGAGCTGTTCTTGCTCGATGCTGCAGTATTGGGAGATTGTGGTTTCCCATCACAAGAGCTGCACGATATTTTGTGGCAGGTATATCTCAAAGGAGCCGAAGAATACGAGAAGCTGATTAGTCAGAAAGGAGGTCAGAAATGATTGGATTTAGTGACATTTTCGAATCAGGCTGCACAGGCCAAAAGGCCATTAGAATGAAAAACTTTCTAAAGGACGATATTTCTTGCAGATATGCTACTGCAAGTGAATACTATAAAGTGAAAGAATTAATCAAAACCATGGTGAAAAGATGCAATAATTGGTATAGCGGCGTGGAATTGTCTGTAAAAATAACAGACCCTAGTGCTGTGAATCCAGGCCAGGTTTCAATCCTAAGAGGCAAAAATTGCACTTGCATCTTATGGCTGAGAGTGTATTGTCTGTCGCACTGGCATCAACGGGGTGTCAGCAATAAAGGAGGTGAGTCATGAAAATTAGATGTTTGAATTGTGAACATGGCTACACTCCGATTGATGGTTATGGGTGTAGAACAGACGTTCAGTCTTGCGACTATGGGCTACATGATGGCGCCGCTCCTGTTGGGGAGTTCTGCCGAAAGGACGGGAAGAAACTTCGTGAAGTGAAAGGAGGTGAACAATGAAAAAGATAATGTTCAATGACCGCTACGGCTTGACACAGGCAGTGCTTGATGGTCGCAAGACCATGACAAGAAGAATCGTCCCGGATGGAACGCCTCTCGGAAACTGGGAAGAGACCGTCAAGAAGTCCCGCTACAAAGTCGGAGAAATCGTGGCCGTGGCACAATCGTACCACGCACTCAACAAAGCTGGGTATGTCGCACCCGAATGGCTTGAGCATACCTGCGAGTCCTCTGCTGGATATAAAAATAAAATGTTTGTCCGTGCTGACCTCATGCCCCACCGCATCCGCATCACCAATATCAAGGTTGAGCGGCTGCAAGACATTTCCCATGAGGATTGCTTGAAAGAAGGTATCCTGTACCAAGATGGGTATTTCTGCGGATATAAGGTTAGCGCACCGAATATGGCATTTGGAGCAATGACAGCACAGCAAGCCTTTGCTGCCCTCATTGACAAGGTTAGCCGCGAAGGAACATGGGACAGCAATCCATATGTGTTTGTGTACGAGTTTGAGCTGATGAAAGGAGGTGAACAATGAAACGGTTATACATAGCGACACCGATCAACTCGCTCAAAGGCGACGACCTCGCCGAGAAGAAGCGAAAGGCGCAGAGGCGCATCAAGATACTCAAGACCGTCCTCGCCGATGAGGAGGCCTTCAAGGACTATGAGTTGTTCAGCACCTTCGACCTTCCCCATGACGACGAGACCACCGAGGCCCGCGCCCTGGGTGACTGTGTGACGGCGGTGCTAAACTGCGACGCCATCTACATGGACCACGGTTGGCAGAGTTCCAAGGGCTGCAACCTTGAGTACCGTGCGGCGAAGATCTACGGCAAGAGCATCTTTGAGCACGACAAACTATGAGCTGCCCTCTTAAACGCCTGATGGAGTTGGCCGCGTCTTTCAGCGAGACAGACCGAAGGCCAAAGAACATTATGCTTCGTCTTCCTTACGCGGAGCAAAACTTTCTCGAAATCCAGCAATATGATGCTGACTTTGATAAGCAAAAATTATATACAGTTAAAGTTAAACATAAAAAAAATATTATGAACCTACCAACGAAAGAAGAGCTCAACGCCCTGCGCGATGAGTGCTACAAGATTGCCTGTGAACACGGCTGGCACGACGAGGAGCACAGCGAGCGGCATTTCCTGTGTTTAGTCATCACTGAACTCAGCGAGGCTGTCGAAGCCGACCGCATAGACAGACATGCAGACCTCGAGAGTCTCAATGACGCTGCAAGAGAATATCCTTGGGTTAGGTGCTTTGCCCTCTACGTCAAAGACACCGTAGAGGGCGAGTTGGCCGATGCAGCCATCCGCATCCTTGACTTAGCAGGGGTGCTGAAATGGGACATCGGAGAGACAGTCGAAGTCAATCTGTGTCGTGATGACGAAGCCACTCAAGACCACACTCCGCTAAGGTATTATTTCAGGACGTGCTCATTCACCGAGGCTATCTATGAGATTTGCGAGGACATCGTTTTGGTCGGCATAGACTCGGCATTGACGTCCATGTTCCTGTTGGCCGACGTCATGGATTTCGACCTGATGGAGCACATCCGCCTCAAGATGCAGTACAACCGAACCCGTGAACGCCTCCATGGCAAGAAATACTAAAACAATTAAAAAGCAATCAAAATGAAAAAATTCAAAAGATTGAGCAGCATTTTCGGATTGTTGCTCTGTATGTCCAACTCGGAAGAGTACCGCAAGAAACACACCTACAAGGTGAGGTTCAGTACTGATTTCCGCTGGTATGATAACGACAGAGGACGCCAACTGTCCCTGTTCTATGTGCATGGTGAGCCCGTGTCGGCCTACTCCCGCAAGGACGCCATCAAGCGATGGGTCCATGCTGACTTGAAAAACAGGAGAAGGAGGGTGCATCGATGAATGACGGCGAGGAACTCCAAGGGCAGATATACGACATGGCGGGCGAAATGTATGAGGACCAGTTCGCCCTCATCGTCATCGGAGAGACCGAGCCGTGCGACGAGACCAGCGTAGAGGTACATGCAGCGGGCACGGCCATCTTGCCGGACTGCTGCACCCCGGACATGCTGACAACGGCCATCGTCGAGCTGATGAGGAAAGAACCTGTCGTGGCCGATATCCTCAGAAGTGCGGTGAGACGCTATGACGAAATCCAAATGCCACCAAGAATTTGCCTGAACTGACATGGACGTCAACGAGCTGCTCAACCAGAACGAGTTGCACATGGACCAGGTGCTCAGTGCAAAACTTGACGAACTTGGCCTCGCCCCTGACGTGCTGCGCATACTGAAGGGGCGGGGCATCACCACGCTTAGAGACCTCTGTTCCCGGTCACGCGACGACCTGCTGGCCATCCGTTTCCTCGGGGAGTCCAATGTGGACACGATAGAGCGACTGTTGAACACTTTTGACCTAAAACTAAAATAAGACACCGACTATGTTATTTTTTGAAGTAAGAGTAAAATATGACAAGATGATGGAAAACGGCGTGATCAAGCGCGTCACCGAAGCCTACGCCGTTGATGCCATGTCATTCACCGAGGCCGAGGCCCGCATCACCGACCAGATGCGCCCCTATATCCAGGGCAACTTCGAGGTGGTGGCCGAGAAACGCGCCAAATACAACGAAATCAAGTTCGACGATGGCGACATTTTCTTCCTTGTGAAGTTCAACCTCATCACCACCAATGATGCGGGACAGGAAAAGCGTGCGCCGTTGCATGTCATGTTCCGTGAGAATGACTTCGACGAGGCGAAGAAAGCCGCCAAGACCTACATGAATGAGTCGATGGTGGACTACGAGATAGAGTTCATCAAGGAGACGAAGATCATGGACGTGTTCATGCGGGACCCGGTCGACGATTGACGCCAAAAACCTCAACAGCACTATGGCGAACGAAATCACAAAAACCGTATGGGTTAAAGAACAAGGTCTCAGAAATTACTCTATTGATAGGCACAAAGGCATGGATGGATATGCAGACTACCTTATGGTAACTGAATTCCGCAAGGAAAAAGGCCGTTACCGCATTTCTGTGCCATTGCCTGTGGCGCAATTCTTAATTGAGGCATTGAAAGAGGCTATCAAGTAATCACCACCATTATGACTACAATCAGACCGCCCTAAAGGGCACAATCCGCATTCAGCAACATTAAATCCAATCATCCATGATTAAGTTGAACAAGTTGATCAAAGGGCTACTCGATGTCAAGAAGGAACGTGGCGAGGTGGCGGAGAACACGTCTCCAAGGGCGATGTCCATCAGGGTCAGTGCCAGCTGGAGGAAGTTCGACGCCTGCCCGGTGTCGCGCCCTCCGCTCCACCTGACGCACGACTTCGTGGAGGAGCAGCACAAGGATGACGCCTGCAAGACCTACACGCCCGAGTTCTCGGAGCGGGAGGAACTTGCCGCCGACATCATCATCAACGCCGCGCTCGCCCTGCGCCAGCAGGGGTGCAAGAACATCGAGCAGGTCATCAAGGACCGCATCGCCTGGAGATTGGCGCACAAGGATTGATGTTGCTTTCGAGATTATTTGTTGATAAACCAGAAAAGTTTAATTTGTTGAAATCGAAGAAAGCAATATGAAGATTGAAGAAATTGATGTGTCCCGTATCGAGTTGAACACGGGGCAGATCCCGGGCTTGCCGAAGAACCCTCGCATCATCCGCAAGGAAAGGTACGAGCTCACCAAGAAGAGCATCGAGGAGACGCCCGAGATGTTGGAACTGCGTGAGATCATCCTGGTAGAGTACATGCCGCAGCGTTATGTGGTCGTGTGCGGAAACCAGAAGGTCCGCGCCTGCAAGGAACTCGGCTGGAAGAAAATCAGTTGCAAGGTGCTCCCTGCCGACACGCCGGTGAAGAAGTTGCGTGAGTACGCGATGAAGGACAACCTGCACTACGGTGAGGATGACAAGGACGCCATCGCCAACGAGTGGGGCCAGTTCCAGAAGGAACTCGCCGACTGGGGCATGGAGTTCGACGAGCCGAAGAAGAAGGACGAGTTCCGGGAGAGGTTTGAGGCGATGGACAACAGCACCGCCGTGTACCCTTTGGTGCCGAAGTATGACGAGCAGCACGAGTTGTTCATCATCCAATCCTCCAACCAGGTGGACTCGAACTGGCTTCGTGAGGTGCTCGACATGCAGCACATGCGGTCCTACAAGACCGGCAAGGTGGGCAAGAGCAACGTCATCAGCATCCAGGACTTCCGCAAGGCGGTCGAGGCGATGCAGAAAGGAGGTGCGGCATCATGAGCGGGCTCCGTATCGTGATACCGTCCCACAAGCGCCACGACAGGGTGTTTGCCAAGTACCTGGTGAACGACCCGATCATCTGCGTGGCCAAGTCCCAGGGCGACATCTATCGGGAGTTCAACCCCGACTGCGAAATCGTCACCCATCCCGACGACATCGTGGGGCTCGTCCCCAAGCGTAACTGGATGGCGAAGCATTTCCGTGAACTGATGATGCTCGACGATGACGTGGACGCTTGCAAGCGGCTCTACACCGAGAAGGGCGAGACCGCCCGCATCAAGGACAAGGGAGAGATAACCGCCATCATCAACAACCTGTACGAACTGGCGTGTATGCTCGATGTGCACCTGTTCGGCTTCACCTCCAGGGTCAGCCCCGTCATGTACCCCGAGACGGAATACCTCTCGCTCGACAAGATGATCACGGGCTGCGCCTACGGGGTGAGGTACAACAAGAACACCTGGTGGAACGAGGAACTGAAGCTGAAGGAGGACTTCTGGATCTCGTGCTACATGAAGTACACCGAGCGCAAAGTCCTCACCGACCTGCGCTACAACTTCGAGCAGAAGGACACCTTCGTGAACGCCGGGGGCCTGTCGGCCATCCGCAACGTGGACGAGGAACGCCGCTGCATCCTCCTGATGAGGAAGTATTTCGGCGAGGTGATCCGCCTGAAGGGACAGGGCAACAACGGCAAGGACAAAACCAAGTCGATGGTGCAGTACAACATCAGTGCGAGTTTCCCTTTTTGAGAAAGGTTAATTAAAAGTTAAGGCGTTGAAAAACAGTGTTTTTCTCAATAATTTTTACTAACTTTACAAGAAAAATATGGGAAACTTCAAACTGACCACAAGGAACGGATACGACTTCTTCGAGTGCTCAAGCGCCTTGCAGAAGTCCATCCGCCGCAATGACGTGAGAATGGCCGCCTACTTCGGTGTCGAGCTGTGGGCAAGCGGCTACGGGAATTATGTCTGGAAAAGGCTCTTCACCATCAGCGCCGAGGACTGCTGGGGGCTCATCACCCACGAGATTGACGCGCTGCACACGGGGTATGACCTGGTGAACACCGGTGCCAAGGAGCCGAAGGGCCGCATCTTCATCGGCAAGGCTATCATCCTGCTTTGCGAATGCTACAAGACCAGGGATGCCGACCACCTGAACAACCTCGTGGTTGACAAGGTCGCCCCTGATGACGCGCAGGTGCTCCAGGCTCTTGACGATGCGAGGCGAGAACCTCTCGACGTTCCCGACTACACGTTTGACGTCCACACCCGCAAGGGGAAGAAGATGGGAAAGACGAAAGACCAGTTTTTCCATGATGAGCACGAGGCCCTCTCCCCGAGGGTGCCCGGACTGTTCGACGACCAAGTGCCGTGAGTTTAACCTTTTTGACTCAACGGCACACCATCTGAATTGAAAAAAGCGATCATCACTGGGAGCGAGGGCTTCATCGGGAAGTTCCTCTGCGCCCGACTTAATGGCCTCTTCGATGTCATCCGCATCGACACGAAGACTGGAGGCGATGCCGTCCGCATAGAGCCGCTGCTGGCCCAGGGCAACATTGATGCGGTGTTTCATCTCGCCGCCGAGACGAGCGTGTTCAACGACCGCCTCGACGACATCGAGCGTGAGAACATCCATGCGTTCATAGCGGTGGCCACTGCCTGCCACAGGCACGGCGTCAAGCTGGTCTATGCGTCCAGCAGCACCGCCAACGCGTGCAACACCACCTCGATGTACGGGATGAGCAAGCGTTTCAACGAGCAGTTCGCTACAGCCTACTGCCCGTCCGCGACTGGGGTGCGCCTGCACAACGTGTATGGCCGGGAGCCACGACAAGGAACTCTGCTTTACAACCTGCTCCACGGTCCATGCACCATCTACAACGGCGGACGCAACGTGCGCCACTTCACCTACATCGGGGACGCTGCCGAGGCCCTCATCTATGCCTACGGCTGCAACCGCCAGCTGGTGAACGTGCGCAACCCCACAAGCAACACGGTGCGTGAGTTCTGCGACGAGGTGGCCAAGTACCGAGACCTCAACCTGGACTACACCGACGAGTTGCGACCCCTCGACAATTTCGCCCAATCGGTGGACGAGGGGATTTATTGCGTACCTTTGCACTACCGAGACATCAGACAAGGGCTTGCCTTGACTCTCTCGGAGTGAGAAGAATGTTTGACTTGCCGCTGGTGTCTGCGTCGCATCGCGGAGCCAGCGGCTTTATTTTTCAACGACATGGCAAAGAAAAATTTTGACCCGAACATAGGCAAGGGCACCCAGTTCCAAGCAGGCGAGGAACAGGCGAAAATCGCTCAAAAGGGTGGTATAGCAAGCGGCGAGGCCAAGCGGGAGAAGAAAGAGTTCCGTGAACTGCTTGCCATGGTGGACGCCATGCCTATGAAGAACAAGGCCTTTGCCGAGGGTCTCAGGCAACTCGGCATCCCAGAAGAAGTGATAGAGCGCCTCGACCAGAAGCTGGCCAAAGTGTTCGCCCTTCAGCGCCGCTGCCTGTCGGGTGATCCGCAGGCCATCAAGCTGTGGCTTGAGCAAATCGGCGAGCATGTGGACACCATCAAGCACGAGGGACTGCCTCAGCAGAACGGCGACCTGGTACTCGCACCAAAGAAGAATGACTGATGATTATCGAACGAGAACTGTTTTCACCGAATGCCTTTTGGGTATGGCGTTACACACTCGACCCGAGCGTGCGTAACATCGTGCTCATGGGCGGCTCGTCATCGTCGAAGTCCTACTCGGTGGCCCAGTTCCTGTCGATACTCACCTATTGGGAGGGCACAAACCAGCTCGTCATGCGTAAGGTGGGCGCATCCATGGAGAAAACCATCTACACCGACTTCAAGACCGCCATCAACAGCATCGAAGGACTGGCCGAGCACTGCCGCTTCAAGCAGAACTCCATCGTGTTCGACAACGGGGCGAAGGTTGACTTCAGCGGCCTCGACGATCCCGAGAAAATCAAGGGTATCTCCCAGTACAAGCGTGTCTTCCTCGACGAGTTGTCAGAGTATGAGGAAAACGACCTCAAGCAGATACGTTTGCGTCTGCGTGGTATGGAAGGCCAGCAGATACTTGCCGCCTTCAACCCGATTTCCGAACTGCATTGGATCAAGAAGAAGTGGTTTGACCTTGAGGAGTGGCACGAGGTGCCCATGGAACTGACCATCGGCGGCGAAAAGCTGCCGCCTGAGCTCTGCCGGGTGAAGGCCGTGCTGATGAACTCCCCGAAGATGATACTCAACCACCGCACGGGAGAGTTCGAGGAACACGCCCCCGACACCGTCATCATCCAGTCCACCTACCTCAACAACTTCTGGGTAGTCGGTAGTCCCGATGGGAAGTACGGCTACTACGATTACCAGGCTATCGCCAACTTCGAGCGTGACCGCATCAATGACCCCGACTACTTCCAGGTCTATGCCTTGGGCGAGTGGGGCCACATCCGCACCGGTGCCGAGTTCTTCCCCTCGTTCAATCGTGGGACTGTCTGCGGTAAGTTTCCAATCAACCGCGATTTGCCCATACACTTGTGCATGGACTCAAACGTGCTCCCATTCGTCACCGCGACGATGTTCCAAAAAGAGTATAAGCCCGACGATGTTCAGCAAGTTACGCAGATTGGAGAGCTGCCGATTGAGTCCCCGAACAACAGTGCCAGGAAAGCCGCGAGGGTGATTGCGAAACACCTGCGGGGTATCGGCTACACTGACAAGGTTTATCTCCATGGTGATGCCTCAGGCAAGGCCGCCAACACCATCGACGACAACAACCGGTCATTCTTTGACCTCGTCATTGACGAGCTGGAGCATGAGGGCTTTGATGTCGAGGATTGCGTTTGTGACAAGAACCCGAGCGTGGCCACGAGTGGCGAATTCATCAATGCCGTATGGGATGGCCGTGTGCCTGGTGTTTCCATCCGCATTGATGACGGGTGCGTCACCTCGATAGATGACTACCAGGCGGTGCAGAAGGATGAGAACGGTGCGATAGCAAAGCAAAGGGTCAAGGATCCCGTGTCGAAGCTGACGTATGAGCCGCATGGCCACTGCTCCGACACGCTGCGCTATGCCTGTTTTGACCTGCTGCGTCCTCAATACACCGAGTTCTCGATGGGTCGCAAGCGTTCGCTCTACTCAAAGAGCGAGTTCAAATTCTTCAACCCTGCCACCGAGTACGACTATACCGCGACGATGGTGTATGCCATGCCGAGCATCGGAGGCCGTTTCGTGTGCTGCCGAGCCGGGAAAGTCGGCGACCGCTGGCACCTCACCGACGTGTGCTGCCGTGAGGTCAAGGGCAACGACGAGATAGTGTCGTCGGTGATGGAACTGTCTGCAGACCGCTATGTGGTGGAGTGCCCTCAGGCGTATTTCCCCATGGTGCGTGACCTGCGAGCCTCACTGGGGAATGTTGACGTGGTGCGCATGGGTAGCGATATCCGCAACCGCATCGCTGCCACGAGCGACTGGATCAGGGCGCATGTGCATATTGACCCAGAGTTGTTGGATGATGCGGAGTACGGCCGTTTCGTGAACGATGTCCTGGACTACAACGAAACCTCGCCGGCAGATGTTGCAGGAGCAGGCGCCGTATTGTCTGGGCTCGCCCGCGTCATCATCCGCAACGGGCTGTAACCTTACATGCTAACCTAACTTAACCTTACAAGTTAATCCAAGTTAAGGCGAAGAAAAACGGCCTTGCTGGTACAATTTTTGCAACTATATAAGTGTAAGTCAAACATTTAATTCCTACAAGTTATGAAACCTACATTATCTCCCGAGTTCTACGAGAACCTCTACAACCAGATTATCAATTACGGGTTTGAGCCCGAGACCGAGGACGATTGTCACTGCAACATGGAGTTTGAGGACGTCAACGGCCTTTATGTGAACCTGGAGGCCACCTTTGAAGTCAACTTTGTTGATGACAGCTTCGACCACGCCTTCGGCACCGAGTACGGGTACCATTTCGAGGCTGGCAACCTTGACGACATCGAGGCCGTGACCCTGTGCACTGAGGATGACGACGTGAGCGACCTCTTCGACTACGATGCCTTCTTCGAGCAGTTCAAGAAATACGAGATCAAGTTCTTTAGCGGCAGCGTTGTCAAGAGCGGTGACACTGTACAAGCTGGTGGCCACTATGTCAACCGCTGGGATGAAATGACGTTCCTCTACTACGACTCACTGAGAGAGCGTTACATCTGTGTCCCTGTCGGCAAGAAGGACAACCACATCAACCGCCGTTCCTATCCGAAGATGCGTCCCTGCGCCTAACGAGAGCGAAATTTATTTGCCCTTAGAAAAGGTCTATAAATCAGCACAATAAATAGAAATTTCGTTTAATTTTCCCGCAATCGGTTTTCCAAGAATTTGCCCTTTTGGAAAACCGCTTTTTTTTGTAAATACTTTTGTGCTTGTATCAATCGCAAGCACATGGGATTTCTCGAAAGCATAAGATTTCGCAAGAAGAGCGCGACTCCCGTTGATGGGGAGCCCGCAGTGGCTGCGTCTGTTGTGGAGAGTGAAAGCATAGAGCCGTTGCCCTCCGAGCAGAGGCTGGCTTTTCTTGCCAAGCAGATCACCGCGACGCCGTTTGTGGCGAACGCGAACTTTGTCACGCTCTACAACACGGTGCCTGAGGTCGCCTGGCCGGTGAATTACATCGCCAGCCGTGCGGCAGGCGCGAAGTACCTGCTCAAGAAGTTCAAGGATGACTCGGTGGTGTGGAACAACGATATCATCAACCGTCTGCTCGTAAAGCCGAATGCCTTCGAGACGTGGTACCGCACACTCTTCAAACACTTCGCCTATAAGCTCGTCACGGGCAACAGCTATATCAAGGCCGCCATGAGCGACACGTTCGCTGGAGCCAAGACGCTGTACAAGTGGTGTGACCGCTATGTCTGCCTTGAGGCGCCGATGGTTGATATCGAGTACAAACGCATCATGAACGACATCTATGGCATTGCCGACATTGAGGATGTGGTGAAGGCTTACCGCCATAACTTCCTCAACAACATGATGCGTGCCATTGACCCGCGTTGTGTGTTCCATGACAAGGATGATGTGCTCGGTTTTATCCCTGGTGACCCGTTGAAGGCGAAGAGCCGCCTCTATGCAGTGCTCAAGGCCATCAGCAACCTGATAGCCGTGTATGAGGCGCGAAATGTCATCTACGTCAAGCGAGGCGGTCTCGGCTGGCTCGTCAGTGACCTGCATGATGACATGGGCTCAAAGGCTTTGACCAAAGACGAGAAGCAGCAGATCCTCAACCAGGCTAACGAGATGTACGGACTGGAGTCTGGAAAGTACCCCTACGGCATCAGTGACGTGAAGCTGAACTTCGTCCGCACGAACCTGTCGATTACCGACCTCCAGCCGTTCGATGAGACGCTTGCCGATGCGGTAATCATCGCAGGCATCTACGGCATCCCCCCGGTACTTATTCCCCGCAAGGACCAATCGACCTATGCGAACCAAGCGAACGCCGAAAAGGCGGTGTATTCGTCGGTCATCATCCCGATGGTGCAGCGGTTCTGCCAGGAGTTCACCCAGTTCCTCGGCCTCGACCAGGACGGATTGTACCTCGACGCCGACTTCTCGGACGTTGACTGCCTGCAGACCGGCAAGAAGGAGGAGCAGGAGGTGCACCGCTCCATTGCCGACCGTTGCAAGATTGAGTTCGAGAGCGGCATCATCACGCTTAATGACTGGCGTGCCCAGCAAGGCTATGAACGGGTGGAAGACCCGCTGTACGACAAGCTCGTGAGCGAGATGACCCCCGACGAGATAGACAGAGTGAAGAATTTTACTAACAATCAAAAACCCAACGAAGATGAAGGAGAATTTTCAGCGCCTGTTGTACAAAACGAAGGCGAATGATTTGGACGAGACCAAAGGCATCGTGACAGTGGCCGTGAATGGGATCGGGGTTGTTGACTCCCAGAATGACATCTCGATGCCGGGTTCGTTCAACAAGACGCTGAGCGAGAACATCGCTCGCATGAAGTGGTTCCTCAACCATGACGTGACCCAGTTGCTCGGTGTGCCCCTTGAGGGCGAGGAGAAGGACGGTAACCTTGTGATGACCGGTCAGCTCAACCTTGCCAAGCAAATCGGGCGTGACACCCTTGAGGACTACAAACTGTATGCTGCAGCCGGCCGCACCTTGGAGCACTCCATCGGTGTGCAGGCCATCAAGCGAGACAAGGAGGACAAGCGCAAGGTGCTTGAGTGGAAGATGTGGGAGTACAGCACGCTGACCTCGTGGGGCAGCAACCCCCAGACGTTCCTTGTTGGCATCAAGAACGACAACCCCGGCGACGTAAGGAAGAACATCGAGTTCATCCGCGAGGCCCTCAAGATGAGGTACTCGGATGCTCGCCTAAAGGAATACGAAATGAGACTTGACATGCTTAACAAGGCGCTTGAGGGCGCGGTAATCGTTACCTGTCCCCATTGCGGGCAGGAGTTTGTGTGGGACGATGCCGAAAGGCACACGTTCAGCCAGCAGGTGTTGGAGACCGCCAACAGGTACCTGGGCTGGATTGCTCAAGACATCGTCGCAGAGGAGATGAGCAAGCTCGCGCCCGAAATCCGCGAGGCTGTCTTGTCCATCCTCTCGCCCGTACTGAGCAAGTGCAATGGCAAGATTGACGTGGAGATGATCGAGAAGTCACTGACCGACATCGCCGAGTACGCCTATTGCCCGCACTGCTATTCCCGAGTATACAAATCGACAATCATGCTTGAGCAGTCCACTTCCACCACCGAGAAGTCCGAGGACGAGCCGTCAGACGACACTCGTGCCGATGGCAAAGGTGCAAAGGGAGAGAAAGCCGCTGGTAGCACTTTCTTCAAGGGCCTCAACAGAGCAATCGAGAATCACTAACCATTTAATTTTTAATTCGTAATGAAGAAGGTTAATATCAACGATTTCGGCTTCAATCTGGACGCAATCCAGGATCCCGAACAGAAGAAGTTCATGGAGAGCATTCTTGGCATGATGGCTGAGGTCATCAACAAGGCCACCGAGGGGATGCTTACCCAGAAAGATGTTGACACCAAGTTCGAGCAGATCAACGACAAGCTCAAGGGCTATGACGCTGAGAAGTTCGACCAGCTGGTGAAGGACAACGACCAGTTGCGCGAGATGCTCAAGAAGAGCATGGACGTGATTGAGAAGGCCCGTGAGAAAGGTCCCGGTGCCGTTGACGCTCTGAACCGTTTCTCCGAGAAGATCGGTGAGATGTACGAAAGCGAGAAGTTCCGTGACTTCTGCGACGGTCATTCCCGCAAGTCGGGTGCCTTCGGTGGCTTCTCACTGAAGGACATGGCCACCGTCAGCATGACCAACGACTACACGGGCACTCACCTCATCACCGACCAGCTCGGTGTCATTGCCAACAAGTACGCTCCCAAGCGTCTGCACATGCGTGACCTGCTGACCAGCCTGAATGGTGATCCCGCGTTCCCCAACCTCGCGTACACCGAGATTGAGAGCATGGACCGCAACGCCCGTTACAAACCCGAGAACGGCCGTCTGAGCGAGTCGCACATCTCCATTAAGGAGCAGAACGCGAGCGTGAAGCGCCTGGGTACCTACCTGCCCATCTCCAAGCGCATGCTCAAGAGCCGCGCCTACATCCAGTCTTACATCGTTGCCATGCTGCCCGAGGCGGTTTATATGGCTGAGGACTGGAACATCCTCTTTGGTGATGGCGCTGGTGAGAACCTTGAGGGTATCACCAAGAAGAGCGGCTGCAAGAGCGTTGAGAGCATCATCACTGGTGCCATCGTCACTGGTGCCGCAGGCAGCGTTTCGAGTGTTGAGGCTTACAACACCAACGGTGGTGTTGTGATTGAGTTCACCAACCCGCAGCCCGACATCCTGGACGGCATGAAGATCACCTTCGCCAACGCGTCGAACACCAACGCCACCGTGCTGAACAAGACCCACGATGTCATCAAGATGACCGACCGCCAGATCCTGTTGCCTAACGTCACTCTGGCTGGCACCGAGAGCGCCGTCGCTTCCATGACGTTCTCTGTCAACAACGGTGGCTTCAAGAGCATCGAGGACCCCAACAGCCTCGACGCCATCAAGACCGCGTTTGCTGTGATGTCCTACGCCCAGTATTATCCCACTGCCATCGTGCTGAACCCCATCACCGTCAACACCATTGACAGTGAGAAGGACACCCTCGGCCGCAACCTCGGTCACATTGAGTACCGTGGTGGTGTGAAGTACATCGCCGGCTATCCCATCATGGAGTACGACGGCATTCCTGCAGGAATGTATCTCATTGGTGACTTCCGTGCGCTGGCCGCCGCCATCGTGGACTACACCAACCTGACCCTTGAGTGGGCAGAGGACGTGGAGACCAAGCTGACCAACCAGGTTGTGCTCATCGCCCAGGAGGAGATCATCTTCCCGGTTTACAACCCGTGGGCATTCGCTTATGGCAGCCTCGCTGCGCTGATTACCGCTGTCACCAAGTCGTAAGCCATGGCCAAGAAGTATATCATCGAAGGTCCTGCCTTGGATAAGGTACTTCGTGAGAACCGCATCCGCATTTCGAAGGGGGACATCATTGTAACCCCCTTCGAGGAGGCGGCTCCCATTCCTGAGCAGGAGTCGGCACCCGTTCCTCCTGTTCCTCCCGCACCCGAGGCCCCTGTAGAGGAAGCACCCGAAGAGGAAGCGCCCGAAGCCACTGAGGAGATGCCCGAGGAGACCAAGGACGCCCCTGAGGTTCCCGTCGAGGACTCAAAGGAAGTGCCCGAGGACACCAAAGAGGCTCCTGTAGAGGACAACAAGGAAGTGCCCGAGGAGGACAACAAGGAGATGCCCGAGGAGCCTGCCGAGACGAAGGCTCCAAAGAAAAAGACTACCAAAAAGAAGTGATTAGATGAACCTCATTGATTGCTCATATTTCCAAAACGGCCCGCTGCAGATCGAGAACGCCGGGGTCACCGACGACCTCGACAACAACGCCGTTGCCGTTCAGGAGGCCATACAGGGCTACATCGAGCACTACCAGGGCGAGTTCCTGCGCAAGATGCTCGGTGACACCCTTGCGGCGACGGTGGAGACCCATCTTTCCACCAACGGCATTGACTCCAAACTGGAGGGCCTGTGCGACCGTCTGCGTCAACCGTTCGCCCATTACGTCTATTTCAAGATGGTGGGTGACGTGAACCAGACGATGACCGTCACTGGCCTGATGCGGATCAAGTCGGCCAACGACAACCAGCCGCCTCGCCAGCGCATGGTGTCAGTATGGAACGACATGGTGGCTTTGAACCGCCAGTTCGTGAAATGGGCCGATACGAGCGACTATGAGGTGTTCTATCACGTCAACATGGTAACCCCCATTAACCAGTTCAATATTTGACACGATGGACCAGATTGAGGATATTTTCAAGAGTGTGGTAGAAGAGGTGGGAAAGTCCGTCATCATCACCAAGACGAGCCCGGGCGGTTCCACCGATGAAGCCAAAGGTGTTGACATCAACTACATCTTCGGCTCTGCCCAGTACATCAAGGACATGCTGGATGTGCGCTCGAAGGGTGTGGGCAGCAATATGCCGCTCAAGTTCCCATTGATAGCGCTGCAGACCCCGAATGTTCAGACGGTGGACAGCGGCGACTACCAGTACCGCACGAAAATCAACCTCATCATCGCCTGTTCGTCGAAGAAGGAGTGGTCTAATGAGAAGCGTATGGAGACGTCGTTCAAGCGCATCCTCCTGCCCATCTACGAGAAGCTGATAGAAGTGCTGTTGCGCGACCGCCGCTTCGAGTGGAACTATGGCGGGCTTGAATACGTCCCGCATACGATGTCTAAGAACTTCGATTACGGCCGTTACGGTGCGATGACGCCTTCCGGCCAGGAGGTCAGCGAGCCGATAGACGCTATCGACGTGCGAAGCCTCGAAATTAAGGTTAACAATCAAAACTGCGTAAGAGTATATGTCAAGAATCAGAACTTGTAAGAGTGACTCGTTTTTCACGGGTCAGTCTGTATGCGAAATCGACTACAGCCGCATTCGCGGCATGGTGCTCGTTGAGCACGGCACCACATTGTCGTACGACTCTTTGAGTGATCTGAGAGAGATGTGCCACGCTGACCTGCCCGACCGCGCCTACGGCTTGCCTCCCATCATCAACTGGGAGCCCAACGGTGGCGAGGCCCAGGTGAGCCAGATTGGCTACGGCCCCAATTCCTTCAACGGCATGAGTCCCCGCACCGATGCCTTAACCCTCGACGCGTTCCGTCACTATCTGCGTGCACAGATCCTGAACAACGCCAACAAGGTGTTTGATATGTACCTGTTCGACGACCGCAACCAGCTTTACGGCCTGACCGTAAGCGGAAGCGACACCCTCGCAGGTATCCCCGTGACCATTTACCCCAGTGGTAATGACCACGCCGGTGCAAGCGACAAGGCTTCGCTCGTGGTGAACGTCGTTTACCAGGATGTCGAGGACTACATGAAGCGTCTGGACGTTGTGCCTCTCGACTACGAGGCTCTGACCGCCATCTACGGTCTTATGCCCGTGACCTTGGAGAAGCAGGGTTCATCCGGCAACAACTACAAGGTTGTCGAGTTCTACGGCAAGGCCGACGCTACCGCCAAGTACGGCGCTCTGCTTGCCGGCTCTGCCGCAACGAGCGTGATGGACGGCATCACCGCCGCCACCTATGATGCCACCAACAACGTGCTGCAACTGACAGCTTCCCAGGGTGCTACTCCCTCGTTGAAGAAGGCATCCGTGCTCTGCACCAACGGCATCTACGGCATCGAGCCCCACAAAGCCTGATTGCCATGAGGTACGAAGGTGTGACCTTCGTCGAGGAAGCCTGCAAGGGCATGTCTAAGGAGGAGTTCATCGAACACCACAAGGATGTCTTTTGGCAGGACCGCGACGAGAAGACCCGCGAAAAGATGCTTGCGGACGTCTATGAGCGGATGTTCGGCAAACCCGAAGAGAAGCCCGCTAAGAAGAGCAAGAAGTAATCAATCGGGGCATTCCGCAAGTTGTGGGGTGCCCCTTTTATTTTCCATGATATGACGATAGCAGAAATGAGAGAGAGGGTTCGCCGCATCAAGGAGGGTTTCGTGCCTGAGGTGTTGCGGTGCATGGACGAGAACGCCGGTGAAATGGCGGTTTCTGTCCGTGAGCAGCTGTATTCGGGCATTGACGGTGAAGGCAAGCCGTTGTCACCGAGTTACAGTGAGGACCCGTACTTCCGCAACAAGCGTGCTGGCTTCTATGATGAGGAGTACGGCATGTGGGTGCCATGTTATATGCACCCCGAAAGGTATGTCGCATGGAAGGAACACATCACCCCTCCCGAGCCGAGCGACCGTCTGGGGCTTCCGGCAAGGGACATCGACACCCCGAACCTGTTCATCGTGGGCACGTTCCACGGCTCCATCAGCGCCAGGGGCACGTCTCGAGGTGTCGAAATCTTCACCTTCGGCTGGGATGAGGGTCCCGCCGTCGAGCGCAAGTACGGCTCGCAGATCTTCGCGTTGAGCGAGCCCGCTGTGGCGCATTTCAATAACAATTTCCTGTGGCCGTGGCTCAGGGCATGGTTAGAGACCGTATGAGCTGCAGGTGTCAACAGGAGCAGTGGCAGAGGGACTACGCCAAGCAGCGAGACCTCGCCAAGAAGACGGCGGTCATGCTTGACTGCCCACAGGTGCTCTACCGCACTCATGACGGGCGTTTCGCCTTTGTCAGTGACGGGAGCGACTACAACGGAGAATTTTATGAACTGATAACGCAATATTGACATGAACGAGACGATTGTAACCGACGTGGTCGCTCAAGATGCGCTTGACCAGCTGGAGGCACTTGACAAGGCGATGCAGGCCACGTTGGAGACCTATACCGAGGTGGGCAAGGAACTGGCCAAGGGGTTGAAAATCCCCGTGGAGGTGCAGGGCGACCTCGGCAAAATCCAGCAGGCCTACGAGCAGTCGATGCAGCGGGCAGGCCAAGCCACGCAGCAGCTGACTCAGATACAGCAACAGCAGGCGAAGGTCATCGCCGACACCACCAACACCATTTCCCGCCAGCTTGCAGAGCAGGAGAAGCTCAACAAGGCGCAGCGTGAGGCTTACACCGAGCAGCAGCGAGGCCTCGACATCGCAAAGAGTGTCCTCGGCACGCATGAGCAGAACGTGGCGTTGATGGCGAGGTACAACAAGGAACTGAAGAACCTGAAGGACGCGTATAAGAACCAGGCTATCGGTGCTGAGGAATACACCCGCCGTGAACTGGAGCTCAAGACCGCCAAACAGGAACTGCAGAAGATCCTCAACAACGAGACCAAGATGATGCAGGCTGCCGAAGGTTCTTACCAACGTCTATCGCTTGAGTTGGAGCGCATGAAGATGGCGCAGAAGCAGCTCAACGAGGAACAGAAAAACGGTGCCGACGGCAAGGCTTTGGAGAAGGAGATACAGGCTTTGGATGCCCACCTCAAGGATATGGCCGCCGACATGGGCGAGTTCCAACGCAATGTCGGCAACTATGCCATTGCCGGGAAGTCGTTGCGTACCGAGCTGAAGGAACTCACCATGCAGATGGCGCAGATGCTGGCCGATGGCGTTGACCCCACCAGTGAGGCGTTCCTCCAGGTGGCCGAGCGTGCCGGTACGCTCAAGGATGCCATGGCAGATGCCAAAGACACCATCAACGACTATGCGAACGACACGCAGGGCTTGACACAGGGTATCAGTGTAATTGAGACCGCAGTGGGAGGCTGGCAGGCCTTCGAGGGAGCGTTGAGTGCCTTCGGCATGGAGAGCGAGGATGCCGCCAAGGCCACTCAGAAGCTCATGGGCATCATGTCGATGATGAATGGCATTCAGAAGATCTCCACCGAGTTGACCACTAACGGCACCGGTGCTTATCGTGCCTACCATGCCATCTTGAAGCTGTTGGGCATTGAGAAAGCCGCATTGACCACCGCGACGGCTGCAGAGGCCACCGCCATGCAGACAGAGGCTGTTGCCGCTACGGAAACCGCCGTTGCCGAGAGTGCCGTCGCTGCTGGCACCGAAGCCGCTACCGTCGCCTCAGGAGCGCATACCGCTGCCGTGGGAGTGGAGACAGTAGCACTCACGGGTGCCACTGCTGCCGCCACCGCATTGAAGCTCGCCCTCGCCGCGCTGGGTATCGGTGCCGTGATTGCGCTGATTGTCGCCCTGTATGAAGGCATCAAGGAGTTCAACAAGGAGGCCGAGGAGGCTGCAGAGCGTTCAGAGGCTTTGAACAAGGACATCAAGGACAGTGGCAAGGCTGCGGCCGAGACCGCTGGCGAGATGAAGTACTACACCAGTGTGGTGAACGACTTCAACGGGTCTGCGAAAGAGGAAAAGCAACTTGTTGAGGAACTGAACTCAAAATATGGCGATTCGTTGGGCTATTACCAAAGCCTTGCCCAATGGAAGAAGGCCTTGACTGACATCAGCGAGACCTACCTTGATGTGTTGAAGTGGGAAGCCGAGGCCCAGGTATTGCTCCATCGCTATGCAGAGGCGCAGGTGGACGGAGACTTGAAGGTCGCCGAGGAGTACCTGAGACGTTACACTGAACTGTCTAACATCATCAAGAGCCAGCGAGGTGTCCTGCAACGTCAGATACAGCTCAACGGAGGCTCTACCACCAAGCCTGGTTCGTCAGGCAGCAAGTCCACCCGCAAAGGCTCCACCAAAAAGACCGGCAAGGCCGACAATGGCGCTGCAGATGCCGAGGCCGACATGCAGGAACTCATCAAGGAGGCCAGTGAGATGATGGATAAGTTCCGTGAGACCGAGATTGACCGCAACATCGCCATGAACGCCATCATCACGGATGCCGCCATTGACACCTACAATCGACAGTTGGATGTCGTGAGGTCGTTGTATGAAGAGAAGGAGAAGCTGATCATCAAGGACCGCGACCAAGCCATTGCCGCCGAGCAGGAGAAGTACGACAAGGCCATTGCCGAGGCTAAGAAGTACAAGAAGGACACCACCGATCTTGCCGATGCCAGGGAGCAGGCCGTTGCAGCCATCGTCAGCGAATATCAGCAGACCATCGAGGACAACGAGAAGGCCTTGAACGACACCATTGCCAACATGGCTGCAGACCGTCTTGCCCTCATCGAGGACAACAACGAGATGGAGATTGCCTCCATCACCGCTTCCCATGCTGACAAGATGGGCGTTTTGCGTGAGCTCTACCTCCAGGAACTGCGAGAAGCAGAGGGCAGTGAGCAGAAAATCACCGAAATCCGCAGACGCTATGCGAAGGAGGCCGCAGAACTCACCGAGCAGAACGCCATAGAAATTGCTCAGGCGTCCATCAAGGGCCTTGAAGAGGCCATCGCCATGGAGGACTTGAGCGACGAGGAAAGAGAGCGTATCGCCAAGGAACTTGCAAAGGCGAAGATGGATTACGCTAAGGCTGTCGCCAATGCCGAGGAAAACGAGCTTGAGCGCACCATTGACGCGGAACAGGAGGCCCGAGATAAACGCATGGACGCCATCCAGGACTGGGCGCATAAGGTCGGCCAGGCCATCAGTGCCGTCAGTGACCTGTTCTCGGCGTTGTATGACGGTCAGATCTCCAAGATTGAGGAACAGATGGACCTCGAACAGGAGCACCACGATGCGCAGATTGCCCAGATAGATGAACTTGAGGAACACGGTGCCATCACGAAGGAGGAGGCCGAGCTTCGCAAGCGTGAGGCGGAAGCTGCCACCGCCAAGCGCACCGAGGAACTGGAGAAGAAAAAGGCTGCGCTGGAGTATAAGCAGGCCGTGATGCAGAAGGTGAACAGCGTTGCCCAAATCGGCATCGCCACCGCCCTCGGTATCATGCAGACCTTTGCCCAGCTCGGGTGGCCTGCAGGCATACCTGGTGCCGCCATCGTCGCCGCCATGGGAGCCATACAGACCGCCGCAGCGTTGGCGCAGCCCATCAAGGCATACAAGGAAGGAACGAAGGGCAAGCCTCACCCCGGCGGTCTCGCCATTGTCGGTGATGGTGGCAAGACCGAGTTGGTTGTGGCTGGTCATAATGTGTGGCTTACGCCTGATGAGCCGACACTGGTTGACCTGCCCAAGGGTGCGCAGGTGTTCCCCGAGGTGACGAAGGAGACCATAGAGCGCATCGGCGCATCGTTGCCGACGTCCATCCCCCGCGACAAATCGAGTGGCCAGCCGGTCATCATCAACGACTATTCGGCCCTTGAGGAGCGAATGGCAGCGAACACCAGTGCCGTGACGAGGAACCTCGCCAGCATTGAGAAGACCATTGCCAGGGAAATGCGCCGCCAGAGCCATGACGCATACATCAAACGCCGCACATGAAAACGAGACTAGACCAACTGACATTGAAGGAACTCATCGAGTTGTCGTGCGGTGACTACACCGTGCTCTGTGAGAATGACGAATTGCTTGTAGATAGCGATGTGTTGCCCAAGGTGAAGGCCATCCTTTCCGAGTACAAGTCCATTGCCTCGCCGACTCAGGCGAGGGTGGAACTGATGGACTCCGAGAAGCTGTCTAAGTTACAGATGAAGGAAAAATGTGCCCGCATCTGCATCCTGTTGTGCGCCCACTGCCGTCACGATCTTGCCCGTGATGTGCTTTTGCAGCTGGGCATAGAAGAGCGGCACATCGCCACCGATGTGACCGTCATGGAGCGTTGTCAGGCCATCCTCGGTGAGGTGAAGTACGAGACAGAGCGCATTGCCGAGCGCAAGGTGAAGAAAGCCAAGTCTCACTCTGCGGATCAGACACGCCGTGAGTGGTACAGAGAGATTGCGAGTGTGATGGGAGTGTTCCACATGAACATCGACCCGTCGCACACCAATGCCGCCATCTATGCCAACCTGGTGCGTCAAGCCGTGGAGCGCAGCAAGGCCATGGCGAAGATGCCGCCCATGGCGAGGATGTTCATGTGATTTGCCATTCATATTGCACCGCCATGCTTTCGTGCATGGTTCAGCCGTCCCCCAGGGGCGGCTCTTTTTCTCGTAAAGTGGCAAAAAAACGACAAAAAACGTCCAATTTCCGTGAAAATTACGTCAAAACAAACCTTAAAACGCTCATTTTTAAGCCATTAAAAGGGCGGAAAAAGTGGCAAAAAAAACGAGAAATTCCGTGAGAATTCCGTGAGAATAGGCTTTTTTAATTTTGCAGTGCCAGAATGTGGCACTATCTCGCAGTAATTTTGCGGCATCCCAACAGCACAGACCATTATAAAACACAGAAACAATGAATAAAGAAATTCGAAAATTACGCAAGGAAGTCCGCGCCCTCCAGGATGAGGTGCGGGCGATGAGGTATGAAAGACTGGATAATCTAATCGCCGACATGAAAAGTGCTGCCCGTGACATGTTGGAAGCGAGCCGTGGACTTTGACCGCGACATCGTGTCGGTGTACTTCGAGCTCAAGAGGCTTGCGAGGTACTACTGTCATGATGAGGGTGCCCACGACCTTGCCGCCGAAGCCGTGACGAGGGCGTTGGAGCACCGGGACTGTTACGACCCCAGCCGTCCGTTGCTCTCATGGTGTCGGGCCATCATGAGAAACCTGTGGATCAATGCCGGGTGCAGGCTTGAGAGCCTGAACACCGTCCGCATGGGCGACGAGGACTGCGATGGTGGTGCACGTCCAGACGTGGTGACCGAGGACAACGATGCGTTGAAGATCATCCGCAGCATGGGCAGCGCATCGGTGGCGGTGGACACCCTGCTGGAGTTCGCCCAGGGCTACTCGCTGGCCGATATTGCCGAGCGCCGGGGCATCCCATTGGGTACGGTGAAAAGGCGCATCCACGACGGGCGTGCGATGGTGCATAAAGCATTGAGTTAAAAAGAGTTGGAAGACGAAAATTCGAGTTCATTTTGTTGCCTGTCATCCGCTTATTGGTATTATATTTGCAATACTATAAGTGTAATAACTAACTATAAGTCAAACATTTAATTCTTACAACTATGAACAAGACGAATTTTCGCACCCGAGTTATGAGCTATGCTCACCACATCTTTGAGTCCACCACCGTCAACTGGAGCACCGCCCTCAAGAAAGCCTGGACCCTTTACAGGCTCGCCAAGATGATGCGTAAGGGCGTAGTCAAGTTCTTCTACGAGAAGGTTGACGGCTCTGCCCGCGTCGCTTACGGCACACTGTGCAACCTCCCTGCAGGTGTTACTTCCCGACGCTCTGCCACCAAGGCTCCCAACTTCGCCACCATGTGCTATTGGGACACCAAGAAGCAGGCCTTCCGTTCCTTCAAGGTTGAGAACTTCATCGCCATCGCCGTATGAAAGCCGGTATCTTAATCACAGCGACTGGGGTCACTGTAGGGGTGGCCCCGTCCAACCTCACCGACTACACCCTTGAGGAACTCCAGGGACTGGTTGATGGCAACATCGAGATTGTCACCCTCACGGCGAACAGCATTATGGTCATCAACGAGGAAGGCAAAGGCAAGCTGCCAAAGAACGTAAGGGCGACCGTCATGGCGAAGGCCCTTGGCGCTATCTTTCCCGAGGATTACATCGCCGGTAATGCGTTGCTTTGTGCCACCGACATGGTAAAGTAACGAGAGCGAAACAATTTAGACCGCTAACAAGTTAAGAAATAGCGGTTTAGCACCCATTCAACCGCAGAACCAACCCTCAAGAATTTAGGGGATTGGGAAAGCGGTTTTTTTCGTGGGTAATTTTGTGTTATGCTCACGAAATACATACTGACGATAGGTGGAGTGGCGCACCAAGTGCCCGATGAGTGCCTGATGAACTGGGACGACATCTCGTTCTCGTTGAAGCGCACGGACTATTCGGGTGTGATGCGTTCTTTCTCCACTGAGTTTGTGTTTGTCGGTGAGGCCTACGACCTGCTGCGTGACGCATATCTCACAAATGGCCTGCTCACCGAGGCATCGATAGCGGTGCTCACCCTCAACAACGACCACACCTGGTCGGAGCAGTTCAGCTCGCCGCTGGATTTCTCAAGCATCGAGATGGAAAACGGGAAGTTCACCGTCACGGCCATCGACAACGCCCTGGCTTCGCTCATCAAGAGCAAGAAGGGGCAGAAATACGAGTTTCCTGTAACGGACTTTTCCCGCACCAACGTGGAGATCCAGCGCATGTCGTTCTCCAACCTCGCCAAGTTCGTGTTTCCCACTACCAGCAATACGCCAGGCTATGTCAACGTCAGGCTGGACGAGGACGCATCTACCGTCATCTCCACCGAGTTCGTGGAGCCTACAAACGAGAGCAACGGCTATGACGGAACGGAAATCAACCGCTTCTTCGCGAAGATCAACCGAGAGCCGTCACCGCTGGTAAGGCTGGATTTCTCCGGCCGTGTGCTTTGCCGACTCCAGGATTACCGCTACAACACCATCTCAGAGCTTCGCATGGGCTTCTGGGTTGATGATGATGCCCCGCATTTCCAGCTGTGGAACACCTTCTGCGATAACGACATCACGAAGGAGTTCAGGTATGGCAGTTGGCGAAACAAGTGGATTGGCAAGAGTACCCATGCCAACTACAACACCCTCGACGCATTGAAGGCTGCAGCAGCGGCGAACACAGACATCTTCGGACTGTACCCCGGCTACTTCGGTATTGTGGGCAGGAACACATATCCCAACGAGTCCTACTGGACCGACAACGTGGTTTATATGTACCAGGGAAACGGCAACTGGATAAGCCGTGGCGCTCCCGCATCGTACCAGACCGCCATTGAGGTGACCGCTTCGGCGGCGTTCGAGGGCCTGACGGCGAACCAGTACCCGATGCTCTTAATATCCAACCAGTACCAGACAAACACGCCGATGACCATCTACAACGGCAAGATGTCTATGACGTGGACGGACAATGCGAGGGAAAACATGACCATCGGCGGCATCAAGCCACAGGAACTGCTGCAGCGCATCGTGGCCAACATCTCACCGACGGCCACAGCGAGCATTGCGCCCGATACGGAAGGACTCATAAACGAGACCTACATCTTCGCTGCGGAGGCCTTGCGACGTATGCCTGACGCCAAGGTCTATTCCACGTTCAATCATTTCGCCGACTGGATGGAAGCCGTATTCGGCTACACCTACCGCATTGTCGGCAACGAGGTCCAGTTCGTTCACCGCTCCGAGGTGTTCACCGATGAGGTGGGGAAGGTCATAGACAAGGTCAACGACGTGAAGTATTCCGTCAATGACAGCCTCATCTACACCGAGGTGGACGCAGGGTACAACAAGAAGGAGTACGGCGAGATCAACGGCCGACTGGAGATAAACTTCACCAACTACTACGAGACAGGGTACAACCTCACCGACAACAAGCTGTCGCTCATCAGCAAGTACCGCTCCGACAAATACGGTGTCGAGTTCACCATCCGCAAGGGTGAGAAGACGGGCGAGACTACCGATGACAAAAGCGACGAGGACGTGTTCTTCGTCCGTGCTTCCGAGGTGGAGGGCTCCATGAAGTATGTGCCGGTAAACAACCACATCTATAACCCTGCCGTCTGTGTATCCAAAAACGCCTCATTCATCACCGCAATGGGCAACGGGGATGCCGTCAGGCTCACGATGACGTCCAGTGACGGCAACAATTCGTTGACAAACATCGACATCCCTGCAGGTACGGCATTGTTCACGGTTGGTGAGTTGGACTTCACCACCGACGACACCACCGTCGCCGACGACCCGAACTCACTGGTGCAGCTGGACTACAAGGGTTACCGCTACACCGGATATATCAAACAGGCCAAGGCACGCTTCGGACGTGTCAACGGCATGGAATACACTTTAATCGTTAAGACAATCACCACGATATGAAGATAAGCCCTTTCACACCGCTATGTTTTGAGCAGTACGTCAGTGACGGCCTGCCCAGCCGTTATGTGCAGCTGTGGTCACAGACCGACCACATCCTGGTGCAGGTGCTGGCCGACACGGACGAGGGAGAGCCAGATGCTGAGATCAGGAACGCCATCACGGGAGACACCGTTGACACCATCACCTGGCAGTCATGGCAGATGAACTCCGGCAAGGTGTTGTACTTCTGCGACCTCACGGGCTTGAGCCTCGGTTACTATACGCTGGTCATCGAGGAGATGGAGAGCGACATCTTCCGCGTCACCGACGATGCCGCCCTGCTTGGCCGCACGGCACTCATCCAGTACCGCTTCAAGGACAACAGGGACCGCGACGATGTGGTTTCCGTCATCAACGGCATACCGCATTTCTTCGACTTCCGCGTCCCCGGTGGTTTCAGGGACAGCGGCTGGACTTTCGGTGTCACCAACGAGCAGTTTTCTACCCAGCATGCAGACCTCGTGGAGCTGTACGCCAGGGACTACATCACCAAGACCTTCTATCTCGGAGGTCCCGAAGGTGTGCCCGTGTGGTATGGTGCCCTGTTGAACAGGCTGCTCACCTGCTCGTATGTGTATATCGACGGAGAGCGGTACACCCGCAACGAAAGCGAGGTGCCCGCTACGAACATCCTCGTGGACGGCATGGACAGTTTCGTGTTCACCCAAAGCCTGCGCCGAGTGAACGAGCTGGAGCCTGCCGCCGACGGAGGAAACATCATCACGTTGCGCCGTGTCACGGGCAACAATGTGCGAATGGTTGACAACTCTAACATTTTGATTTTAGAACAGACACAGTTATGACACAGGAAGAAATCACCACCATAGTGGAGCAGGTGCTTCAGGCCTTGCTCACCAACGGAAAGACGATTGCCCAGCTCACCGCCGTGCAGAACGTCTCCGACAGCGACTGCTTCGAGATTAGCGGAGGCAAGAAGGTGTCATTTTCAACCCTTGCTGGACTCATCATCAACGAGGTGGGGAGCCTCACGAATTACACCGTCGTGGACTATGATGGCCGCGACGAGGTGGTCACGTTCTCCTACGCCAAGAGCACCGGTGTCATCACCATCAAGCAGAGCGGACGCGCGGAGAAGACAATCACCATCTCAACAGCCACAACGTCACGACCTGGACTGATGAGCGCTACCGACAAGACCAACCTCACGTCCGCCGTGAACAAGATATTGTCCGCTTTGTCGGTTGTGCCCAATGCGTCCAACATGTCGCTAACAGCCACATTTGCGGACAATACGACGGTTTCAGTAACGATTCCTGTTGCGACAACGAGTGTCGCCGGACTGATGAGTGCTGCCGATAAGTCCAACCTCAACACGGCAAAGAACACCGCCACCAACCTCAACAACAAACTTGGTGCCGCCAACGGCATTGCCACCCTGGACTCCAACGGCAAACTGAACAGTGACCAGCTTCCTACCAATGTGGTGACTGATATGGATGCGTTGGCAAAGGCGGACAAGGACGGGTCGGAAAGACTGAAAGCCAGTCAGGCCCCGAGGAACATTCTTTACAATGTCGTGAATAATGCTGACCTTAACGGCCTGGTAGGAGGCGATATCTATTTCCAGGAAGGCCACCTGTTCGAGTTCGAGTACATCAACAACCACGGCAGCCGTATTTCCGTGGATCTTGGTGAGCCTGAAAAGGACATCATCTATAGCCACAGGAGCACTGGCTTTCTCTACAAGTGGGACTCCACCAACGGCGTGTTTCTTCCACTTGCTCCTCAGGTGATGAAGAGCATGGGTTCCACGTTGGACAATGTCGGCAGCAACGGAATGACGCAGTTCATGTATGAGCCGAACATCGGTGACATCTATTTCGCTCCCGCGTCGGGTACGATTGTCTATAAGAAGTCAGACAACAACACGATCACCCTTGGCTCACCGAGCAAGTTACTCATTTATTGCAACGCCCAGACGAACAGGTTGTACCGCTGGAGTGGTACTGCAATGGTAGAAGTCGGTAACAGCTAAAACGATAGATTATGGAAGAGCAAGAACAGAAAATCAAAAAAATCAGACAAGTTCATGGCAACATGCTGATGGTGGGTATCAAGCTTGACCTTACCGTGGTTACTGTCATGAATGGCAATGTGTCGAAGACGAAAGAAGATTTCTACCCAAATACCGACTATCCCGTGTCTATTGTTCTCAAGAAGGGCTCATCACGATATCCCTATTCTGCCAGTGTGAACGGCAACGTGGTGTCTTTCGAGGACCCAGGAACGCTCCCTGTCGGCGTGTACGAGGTGGAGGTGCTGTGCCGCAATGCTCAGGCGCAGCCTTGCCGCTACATGGCACGTTCCGTCATCGAGATTGTGGACGCCACCATTGAAGCCGGCATTGGGGATGGCGTGGAGTTCGACTCCGAGAGCTACCTGCTGGAAGGCGGCGTGTTCCTTGAGGCTCGTGGTACCGGTATCGCAAACATCACCGTCGAGGAAAGCCAGGAGAGCGGTGGCTACAATGTCGTCACCATCCTGATGACCGATGGCGAGCAATACACGTTCAACGTGCGCAACGGAGTCGACGGCAATGCAGTGTTGCGTCACGAGCTCATCGAGGCTGAAGATTTCGAGGCACAGCGAGAGGCGGGGACGCTTAGCGAGAATACAATTTACCTTATTCCGGAAGAAGAATGATTGTCGATAAGCTGAGACAGATTGTTGACCTGTATGTGGGTGACGGTGCGTTGCAGGCGGTGTATGTCGTCAAGGAGGGCGTGTACCTCGTTTGGCGCAGGATGAGCCGTGTCTTCGCATGGTTCCACGACATCGGTTGGCACCGCGATAAGGGCTGGTTCCATAACTAACAACTTAATCACTTTAATATGGCAAAAGAAATTATCATACCAGGTCTAAACCTGCTGACGTCCTTGGAGCAACCTTGGGGCGGTGAGAACAGGTCAGGCGATGTTGAGGACCACTACGGCACTGATGTGCCTGACGGCTACAAGTGGGGCGTGAACTTCGCCGAGGTGGAGCGCTTCATCAAGTCTATGCTGGGTGAAGGCAATCCGCTGATCAAGGCTCTCAACACAGGAAAGATAGGCTGCTTGCGCACATGGGACGACGAGGATAACGATGAACTCCACCTGTTGGGTTTCGCGAAGCTCGAAGATTACGAAGCATGGCTGGAGAATCACGATAGTGTGACTCCCATCAGCGACCTTATCATCCCCAAAGGAGGTAACGACGGCTTTGACCCCTATATCGCTCGACTCGTGACAAATGCCGACGCAAACACGCCCATGGTGCTCACGTCACGCACATTGAACGTGGGTCTGCGTTTCTCTGCACTGCACATGCAGGGCGGTCAGTACGTCAATGCCGGTGAGGTCGGCACGCTGACCTTCCAACGCAGCGTTGACGGCGGCACGGTGTTCGAGAACGTGGGCACCGCCAACATCACGAGCCGCGACGAGACATCCACGGCATACGACAACTACGACATCGGCCAGTACCTCGCGAAAGACCGCAGCTGCATCATCCGTGTGCAGGCATCGTTCAAGGCAAGGGGCGAGACGATACCCTCTGTATGGGTACAACTCGCGATGGTGACATACACCGATTTGAGCATCAGTTGCGAGTCGGACTGGTACAATCCTGTTGCCGGGTCGAGGATCCGTGAGACTGGCTTCCCGCTGACCTATAAGGTCTATGGTGCTGTGGCGAAGACGCTGCACATCTGGATCCAGGGCACCAACGGCAGGTTCGTGAACATCCCACTCGGTCGCAGTACCGGCAGTGTGATGAAGTCCGAGGAGAATGCGTTGACGGCATCACAGCATGGTGTCAACGTCACCTACAACCTGCGCGACAGTTCCAACCTCTTCGGCATCGACACGCACGGCATCCATGCTGTTGCTGCCTGGCTGACCTGTGACGATGGCCTCGGCGGCACGCTGAGCAGCAATATCCTCGTCAATCGCTTCATGGTCGTAGATGAGGCAACCGCTGGAGCGAACGCTACGAAGCCCTATGTGATGATACAGAATGTCGTAACGCAAGTTGACAACTATGTCCAGACCCGCATCTTCGACTATGCAGTGTTCAATCCAGTTGTCGAGAACGGCGTGATTACCGCTGGAACAGACCCTGTGCCGCTGAAAATCTATGTCACCAACTACAATGACGACTTCCCCAACGGCAACGTGGTGAACTATTATGTGTCGGAGGTCAACGCCCTGCCAGGCAGGTCTGACCTGTACATTGATGCCGCCATCGAGATTGAGAGCGAGACGTCCGGCATCCTTGACTCGTATCTGCGTATATGGAGCGAGGCCGACGGCGAGCTGTACAACATCATGGCCGACAGCATCACCGACTATGAAGAGGTCGTTGACAACGGCTACATATGGATTGGAGTGAACAATACCGACTCTTTCACCCCGACGCTGGGCGCATCCTTCGTCCTCAACCCTAAGCTGAGGAACAACGAAGAGGAGAACCCCAAGCGCATCGTCAACGCAAAGACTAATGTCGAGGTGGGCAGCACCTGGACGGGATTTGAGCACATGGGCGACAGCTACGGATGGATAACGTCTGACGACGGTATGAAGGTCTTGCGCGTCATTGCCGGACAGCGACTGAACATTGAGTTCAACCCGTTTGCCCAGTTCCTCAGCACGCCCAACTCGTCGATGACGTTCGAGCTTGACTTCAAGGTGTTCAACATTACCGACGAGGAGTCGCCGATTTTCCGTATCAGCGAACTTGTGGGCGGCAATCCGCGTGGCCTTATCCTCAAGCCTATGGAGGGTAATATCTATACGCTCGGAAACACCGTGGCGAGTGAGACGAACTTCCGATGGGCGGAGAATAAACGCACGTTCATCGCTGTGAACATTCACAACAATGTCGTACCGAATGTGCGTGGGGACGGCCTCTACAACCCCGAGACGTACCCGAACCCTGCACAGTCAGGATTCTTCGTGCGTGTCTTCATCGACGACAACATACAACGAGAGCTTCTGCTTGATGGTGCTGAAGCCCAGCGTTTCTGTACCGACCTGATGTCAAACGGCGGCATCACCATCGGCCAGGACAGTGCCGACATCGACATCTACTCCATCCGCTGCTATGCCAACACGGCACTGAACTCGGAAGACATCGTGAAGGACTGGATTTCCACGCTGCCGACATCGGCAGAGAAGGTGGCCGCACGCGCCCAAAACCGCATCATGAGCGGCAACCGCGTGGATATTGAGAAGGTGAAGGCCTTGGGCAAGCGAGTGCTCATCATGCACGGTGACGAGCCTTACCATTCGGTGCCTACATCGCCTAGCTGCTGGTGGGAAATGTTCCAGTATGATGAAGAGGGCAACTACCTACCTGAACTCTCGGGAACGATTTGCCGCGAAACCACCATCAAAAAAGTCAAGCGTCAGGGCTCCACGGCGAACACCTACTACTACAGCAATATCCAAACGAAGGTATCCGACTCTGGTGGCTTAATCAGAGTCCCCATCGGCGACATCCACGAGAGTATCACCGTCAGCGAGCCCTATGATGGCACCATCACCGAGGAGGTGAACGGCGAGGAGGTAACCCGTGCGGCAACCGTTGTCGATATATACGGCGGCAACCTGGGCAAGAAAGACCCTGTACAGGCCGATCCGAAAGTATATGAGTACATCGACGGCGAGGTGCTTGTTCCTGACGGCTGGATTGACGGCAACGGCAAGTACCGTGGTGTGGGCTTCATGGTGGCCGAAGGGACTCCGTTGGCCGACAAACTGGTGCTAAAGATCAACTACGCCTCATCCATGCAGAGCCACCTGACGGGCGGTTGCAGGCTGTACAGCGACCTGCATACCTTAGTTGTGGGGCGCAACTCCATCCAGCAGGCGGTTGCCTCTGCTCGTGTGGCGAAATACACCGAGCCAGTATTCTTCTTCACGCAGGCATACGGCAGTGACGAGGCTGTGTTCCGTGGTGGCGGCAACTTCGGTGCCGGCAAGATGGACAAACCGACTTGGGGCTATGTCAAGTCGCTGCATCCGATGTTCACGATGATCGAGGGCTCGGACAACAACTACCACCTGACCGACATGCGTGTGCCGTTCGTCACCGACGAGAACTGTCCCGAGCGTATCACCTATTCGCCCGATGATGAGGGCTGGTTCTATGCGGGTCTGCAGCAGCTTGATTTCGACGGCGGCAAGACCAGCAAGGTCGGAGGAAAGGAATACCCGTCCGATGCCATCACTGAGCGTGTGGCCGAAACGTGGAACTGGATTTACATGCACGCCCCTAATATCGGCGTGTATATCGGCACCTTCGCCAACTTCGTCAACTCGCAGTCGGCCCGTGAGACCGCCAAAAAATGGTGGTGCAGCGATAACGGCGACGGCGAGGCCTTCAAGCTCAAGCGCTACGACTATGTGAGTGGCGCATGGGTTGACGCTGGTCTGTGGGATGCCCAGAATGGCATGTTTAATGTGATAGACCTGCGTGAGCATGAGTACACGGCGTATGCCTATGAGATTTCGACCAACAAGCGCAACTATGCGAAGCTGAACCAGGAACTCATCGCCGCCATCGTGGCGCACGCGAAGAAGTATATCGGCTTCTATTTCCGCGTCAACTCGCTGCTGTTCCACTATGCGTTCCAGAACCACTTCATTGCGGGAACCGACAACTGCTCTAAGAATACCTACTTCGTCCTCGATCCCACGGCGCAGACCGTGACGATTGACGGCGAGACGCGCCAGTGCTACCTGTGGGAGATGCACCAGGATGATGTGGATACAATCCTGATTACCGACAACAACGGACGCTCCACGAAGCCGTACTATATCGACCGTATGCACCCGTTTGCTGATGACGACCCGACGACGAGCTGCTATGAGGGCACGAACAATGTGCTGTTCAACCTCGTCGAGGCGATGTGGGAGGACACCCGAGAGATACAGAACATGCTCAAGAGCATTTTCAACGCGATGACCACGCTGGTTACCGCCGAGGATGTGCAGAAAGGCTACTCCCGCAGCATCATGGGCTGCATGGAGAAATACCTGCTGTCCACGCAGCATTTCTTCCCCGGAATGGCCTACAACGAGCAGGCACGCATCCGCTATGAGTGGCCCGCCTTGTTGGGGTTCGTCTCGACGGGTTCCGGTGCCCGCAGCATCCCACCCATCACGCAGTCCATGGGTAGCCAGTTGCAGGCCGAGACGCAGTTCATCAAACGTCGTGTGCTCTATATGGCCTCGTATGCCGCATGGGGACAGTTGTATGATGGCGGTAAGACCTATAACATCGGCATCTCCGAAGCTGGCAGTGGCTTCTCATTGCAGGCATTCCACCTGCCTGGTGAGGTAGAGAGCAACAACAACTACACATTCCGTGTCGTTCCGCACATGTATATCTACCCGACGGGTATGTTGGGTCAGACCTCCATTGACCCGCATGTCAGGGTCGCTCCAGGTGATGAATTCAACTTGAACCTCGGCAACACCACGTCGAACGACACTGGTATGACGGTGCTGGGCCGCGACCTGTACCGCAGTTTCGGTAATGTCGGTGACCTTAGCGCAAAGCCGGACGTGACGCCGACAGTGCTGGGTGACCGACTCATCGAGTTCAAAGCTGAGCCGTCTGTCACCTATCAGGAAGGCAATAGGGTGGTGGGCGCTTACCGTCCGTCGCAGATCAATTTCGGTGCGAAGTTCATCAAGGACATCTCCTTGAGGGATAGCGGTATCAGCGGAACGCTTGACTTGCGTCAGCTGGTGCGCCTTGAGACCTTAGACATCCGTGGGACGTACATCACTGCGGTGCAACTGCCCGCAAGTGACAAGCTTACGGTGGCTCATCTGCCTGGTACATTGTTCTCGCTGTCGCTTGTGGACTGCACGAGCCTTGAGACGGTGGACCTTGAGGGGTACGATGCCTTGGCCAATGTGGTCATCAAGAATACGCCTGCTGCCGCTGGGAGCAGCCTGGCTATTGTTGAAGGCGCCATTGGTACGCTGGCCAATGTGGAAATCGACGATGTGGACTGGCGCATTAACGGCGGTGCAGGTTTGGAACTGCTCAATGCACTGGCCGCACTCGGCACGAACTGCAAGTTGAGCGGCAACATTGTTCTGACTGGAGTCACCCCGAGTTTCGAGGATAAGGCGTTATGGCTGAAAGTCTGGGGCGATGTGGATCATGGAGAGAATGGCTTAACTATCACTTATCCGCAATCCACCATCGAGAGCGTGCGCATCATTACGAGCAAGTACCTTGACTCACTTGGCGATCATCAGATGGCACTGAGTTCAAGCGGTAACAACTTCACCAATGTTGAGTGGTCGATATCAACCAATAGTTATGCCACTATTGACGACCCATCTGTAGGAGTGGTAACTGTATGGCAGATGGGCACAGAAGCACAAGGCCCGTATGCCGATGTGACGGTTAGAGTAACACTGCTTGACGGAACTGTACTGACCGACACAAAACGCTTCTATATCTGCGAGCATGTGTGTCGCGAAGGTGATTACGTCTATGCCGATGGCACGTTCAGCGACGAACTGCTGTCATACAAGACGGTCATCGCACTGTGCTTCTACATCAACCCGAACAATCCGGAAGACCGCCTTGCTGTTTCGCGTGGTAATGTAATCACCGACCAATGGGGTCTGTACAATAATGCGTCTTATGGCGTGACGAACGTAACGGTGAACGGTTACACGTCCATCTATGACACGCCTGTCATCAATATCCAGTCCAACGGTAATGGTGACATCGATAACCTGGCTTCCATGGCATCGTTCGCCACCTACCTTACTACAACGGCAGTGGGTGACGTTGGCCTGGTGGAGCTGACAGAGGACATCGGTCCGTTCCGCGTCGGTGAATTTATTCACCGTGGCCAGTACAAGACGCTGCAGCTGATCCGTCACCGCAACCGCATCCTGAACGGTGTGACGAGCGATGTGGGGTCGCACGTGCCCCAGGTTCCCGTGGCCAATGCCAATCAAACGGAGCGCGATGTGTTGACGAACCTCATAGCGGACATCGTAGCCAAGAAGGGGAACAATTACCGTCAGTTCTACTACCCTGCAGTCAGCTACTGCTACGCCTACCAGCCCACCTATGCGCTTCAGCCGGGCGAAGTCTTGGCCGACAAGTTCAAGGCGCACAACTGGTGGCTCCCGACACTTGGCGAGCTGGGTATGGTCTATTGGCAACAGGTGAAAGGCGGCATTTTCGCGGCCGCGCAAGCCAACAGCCGTTACTCCAATCTGACGAACGATTACCACTGGACATCAACGGAATACGACGCTTCTGGCGCGTGGAATCTCCATGGCGGTAATGGCCAGGTCAACTACGGCGGCACCGTCAAGAACGGTTCCCGCGCGGTCAGGGCGGTGGTCGCGTTTTAAGATTATGCTGGGGGCTTCGAGGCCCCCAGCATTTACCGCGAAGCGGTTCGATTTTTTTTGAAATTTTGTGTACCTTTGCCGCATGAAACCAAATCAGGCATCAATCTACAGAGACATCGAGCGACTGTTGGAGTGGAGCATTCCGGTAGTCGAGCGTTTGCCTCGTTCCCTGCCTTATAAGGAGTTGGGCGGCAAACTTGTCCGGGACCTCGCGGAGGCTCTGGACTTCGTTGTGCTCGCATTCCAGGCTCAAGGTACGCTGGAACGTGTGGAGTGCATCAACGGCGTTATTATGAGGATGACTTCGGTGAAGACCACTTTTCGCCTCATGAACCGCGTGCGGCGTGATGCAATCTCACACGGACAGTACGCCCAAGCGCTTGACATGCTCAATGTCATCGCTGATCAGTCTGGAAAATGGCTCAAAAAGAACAGGGCTTTGCTCGCAGAGCAGCAAAGGCGCCAGGCTAACCCCGTAGTGCAACCGCACAACGAGACGCCAAGGCAGTTGACGCTGTTCCCCGACGAAGACCTGGGGCGGTAAGACATTCATAGCGATTACGGTTACTATGGATCATCCCCTATCATTAAACGGGCGTGTCACTGCGCAAGACGTAGTTAGGAAACGAGCAGCACACGCATCATCGCTTGACGCTTCTAACGCGTGGAATCTCCATGGCGGTAATGGCCAGGTCAACAACAACAACAACAAGAACAATTCCCGCGCGGTCAGGGCGGTGGTCGCACTTGGTGATGAGGAGAAAGAGGGATGGGTTGATGCCTATTTTGATTGTCTGAAACGTAAGCTGAGGGCAAAACAGTGCGGTGAGTACAGGACGGACTTCGAGGAAGACCTTTGGAGGCTCATCGGTGAAGTCCATGACCGCACCTATCAGCCCAGTGAGGCGTTCTGCTTCATCGTGACAAGGCCACGAACTCGTGAGATTTTCGCAGCTGCTTTTCGTGACCGCATCGCCCAACATTGGATTACATTGCGCCTTGAGCCACTGCTTGAACGCCGTTTCCGTTCGCAGGGTGACGTGTCCTTCAACTGCAGGAAGGGCTATGGCTCAATGCGTGCTGTCCAGACCGCCAAAGAGCACATCGAGCGAGTCAGCGAGAGGTACACCCGTGATGCTTGGATAGGAAAGATAGACATCAGCGGCTTCTTTATGTCGATTGACAAGGAAATCATGCTCTCCAAGCTGTTGCCGTTCATCCGAGAGAACTACCAGGGCGACGACCTCGACACGTTCCTGTGGCTGACCGAGGTGACCATACGCCACCAGCCGCAACTGTACTGCGAACGGCGGTCGCCCCTATGGATGTGGAATGACTTGCCAGACAACAAGTCGCTGTTCACGATGCCGGAAGGAAAGGGCATGGCCATCGGGAATATCACTTCTCAACTGCTGGCCAACTTCTACCTGTCCTTTTTTGACGAATTCGTGATTGAGGAATGTTCTTACAGCAAAGCGGGCTATGTCCGTTTCGTTGATGATGCGCTGATTATCGCAAATGACAAGCAGTTCATCATCGACCTTCGGGCGAAGTCTGCGCAGTGGCTGAAAAAGCACCTCAAATTGACTCTGCACAAGGACAAATTCTACCTCCAACCCGCAACGCACGGCGTGAAATTCGTCGGCTGCGTGATTAAGCCGGGCAGGATCTACACGGCAAACCGAACCTTGGGCAACATGACAAAGCGTGTGAAGCAGACGAACGGGATATGCCGCGACATCGTGGAGAATGGCCCGAAGGTCGAGAACCTTAAACTGCTGAGACGTCACGTTTGCAGCCTTAACTCCTACATGGGCTTTTGTGTCCATAACTTCACGTTCAACTGTCGCAGGAAGATGTTCTCTGACGTGCCGTACTTCTGGAAGTGCTGCAATATCCAGCGTCGTTTCTCGGTGGTGAAGGTGAAGAAAAAGTACAGCTACGAATCTCTACTAATCAAAACAGACAATCTTCAATATGAAGCAGAATTCAGAAACCATACCGGCTCCCGTGTCCGTAAGAAGGGATCTCGGTCAAAACATCTTCACCATCGCATTCGACGTTCATGAGACGGATGGCGGATATGAGTTTGAAACGCAAGAGTTGACGCCTGGGGTTTGGAACCGAAGCGAGATCATCCGTGCCATCATCCGCTCGCGTTACAGTGCAGACGACATGGAGGCTATCCACAACAATGTGCTGGCCGACTTGACTGACAGCGGTGCCCGAGATGAGCACAAGGCCATGCAGCAGTGGCGCAAGAAGGCCAAGCAGTGGTCACGAGAACTGATGACATGGGCGGAGGAGCATGGCATTGCTCAGGCTGAGTTGTTGCCTGACCCCGAACCGCATGAGCCTGATGACTCCACACAGGGTTATGATGGCGTGGCCACACTGTCGGCAGCCGTGGAACTGGCCAAAGACCAGGCAACGGATTTGCCCGACGAGAAGGCTGCGAAACTGCCGGAACTTTTCCCGCTGTGGCTGGAACTCATCGGGCAACAGCTGACAGCTGGACAACGTGTCACTCACCTTGATAGGGTTTGGAAGGTGCTACAAGACCACATTGCGCAGGCTGATTGGTCACCTGATGTGGCGGCTTCCCTGTTCACCGAGGTGGCCAGCGATCCAGAGCAGGGAACGAAGGACAACCCGATACCCTATAACAACAACATGGAGTTGTTCGAGGGCCTGTATTACTCGCAGGATGGCGTGACGTACTTGTGTATCCGCTCGACTGGCATTCCGGTGTATAATAACCTTGCCGACCTGGTGCACATCTACGTCGAAGTTGCGCCGTAACGAGAGCCGAAAAAAATCGCCGTCACAAATATCAATCTATCAACGGTTAAACGCATCCGAACAGGGTGCGTTTGCTGTTTTTGTGTGTTCAAGAATTTTCCCATTCGTCGGGTCGCCTTCATACATCAGTAATTTTGCTGATTATGATTAGTAACGAGTCGATGTACAGTGTTTCCCGTTGGGTTGGTGCGGCTTTCGGTGCGATATTCGCTGAGTTTATCGAGCCGTCATTGCCGTACATGCTCATCTGCACAGTTGCCATATTTTTCGACGTGATAACGGCTTGGCAGTTAGGCCGCCGTGTCGCCGCTCGATACCCGGAAGAGGCAGAGAACCAGGCAAAGTTTTTCTCCAGCAAGAAGTGCGGCAAGATTATCACCACGCTTATCAAAGTCTATGTCGCCGTCATTTTTGCCCATTTCATCAATATCTACATCACTGCCGACCTCGGCTTTTTGGATGTGGAGAAGTTGGTGGCAGGAGGTGTCACGTTCTGGCAGATCATTTCTGTATTGGAGAATGAGAGCAGCTGTAATGACGCCAAATGGGCGCGACTGGTACAGCGCATCCTCATAGACAAGACATCGCGCCACCTCGACATTGACCCGCACATCCTGAACAAGGCAGTGGGCGAAATGAGGAAGGATAAGCGCAAGGAACATCACAAACAGGATAACCCAGGTGAAGGCGGCCGCCCTCGCCGACAAAACAAGAAAGAGTCATGAAACATTTCACTATCCGCGAACTGACCAAGAGCCGCACAGCGGCCAAGTTGGGCATCGACAACACGCCGACGCCCGAGATTACCCGGCGCCTCAACGCGCTTGTCGATAAAGTCCTGGACCCGTTGCGTGAGAAGTTCGGTGCACCAATCATCGTCACCAGTGGCTACCGTTCGCCAAGAGTCAATGCTGCCACGCCTGGCGCGTCCAAGACCTCACAGCACATGCAGGGCGAAGCTGCCGACATCCGAACCGTAAGTGACAGCCGTGAGGACAACATGAAACTGCTTCGTTGCCTGCTCCAGAGCGGGATTGAGTTTGACCAGGTCATCTGCGAGTACCCAGACGCCAACGGACGCCCAGATTGGATCCATGTGAGCTACACCACGCGCCGGGCAAACCGTAAGGTCAAGACCACATGCCGTGGTGGTAAGTATTATTCCGGAATTAAATTGTAAGATATGGCAAAGCGATTTAGCATCGACGAGAGAATGAACAGGCAGATGCGCCGTGACCGTGCACGGGTCAAAACTGGCGTTATCATCATCATCGTGTGTGCGGGCATTTCTATTCTGACCATTGCCACATTGATTGTGCATCATCTTTTAACGTCGCAATACAATTCATTTTAATGTTATGGCAAACAAGGTAAGCAAGAAACATCTCATTATCTTGGCCGCAGCGGCCATCCTGTGCCTCCTGTGCGGCTTTTTCGTTGCGAAAGGTATGTACGACCGTCCCCTGGACGAAAGTGTCTCACGCGACACCGTAATACTCCACGACACCGTTCCCGACATCGCGCCTGAACCCAAGGACAGCGTTCGCACAAGATGGGTGACCCGTTGGCTTCCCATGAAGCCCGACACCGTTTCACGGAATGGGGAAATTTTCCCTGAATTTCCGCAAATTTCCGCGAATTTTTCCGCGACGGACACCGTTGCTGTGCAGGTTCCCATCACGAGCAAGCACTATTCGGGGAAGAATTACGATGCCTATGTCAGCGGCTTCGATGTCAACTTGGACAGCATCTATGTCTATAATGAGACCCAGTACATTACCGAGACGATCACCAAAAGCAAGCCTCCCAATAAGTGGTCGTTGTCTGTCAATGCCGGTGTTGATTATGGAACTACATCCCAGTTTTGGCAGCCCTATGCCAGTGGCGAGCTGACGATCAATAACGACAAACGTCTGCAGCTGGGCATAGAAGGAGGCGTCAAGAAGTCTGAGGTGACTAACAACTTCGAGCCGTTTGCTGGTGCGAAGTTAAAGTTGAAGATATTTTAGTGTCAGACAGTTGCATTATTAACTATTCTCAAATTGAAAGGAGGGGTTTAGTTATTTAGGACCGAAGATGGCCAGTCGTGAGACCAGCCATCTTTTTTTGACCCAGTTACCACCGAAAACCGTAAAAAAGTAACTTTTTCGTTATTTTTTGGCGAAAAAATTTGGCCAGTAGTAACAAATGTGTTACCTTTGTAGTGTTGATAAACGAGTTCTTTGATTTAATGGTTCGAACATTATGAAGTATTCCGAATTGACAAGGATGCTCAAGGCGGCTGGTTGCAGGCTTGAGATGCATAAGACCAGACACGATTGGTGGTTCAGTCCGAAAACAGGGCAACATTTTACGGTTCCACGCCACCAAAGTGAAGAGGTAACGCCGAAAACGCTTGCGAGCATCAAGAAGGCGGCAGGGCTCGATTAAGAGCCCTGCTTGTTGCCCACTTAAAAAAGGAACAACCTAAACCAACTAATTCATTTACTATATTAACTAATTTTATTAACACTATGAAGAAGATCTTTGCTTTTGTTGAAAAGAATGACAACGGCTTCTATCAAATCAGTTGTGATGAAAGCTGGAACGGCTACAATTTCGGTGGCTATGGTCATTCAGTTGAGGAGGCGAAAGCCGACTTTATGGATAGCGTTGAAGAGGCAAAGGAAATGGCCGCAGAACAAGGGATCGTGAATGAAGAAGAAATTGTGGTGTCGTTCAAGTACGACCTTGAGTCGTTCTTTAATTATTTTGATTGGATTAACGTCACCCAGCTTGCCAGGATTGCCGGCATCAACGAGTCAAAAATGAGGCAGTACAAGGCTGGTCTTGCTTACGCATCAGAGAAGACCGCAAGAAAATTGCTCACTACGATTAGGCGCATCGGTGCCGAGCTGCAAGCAGCAGAGATTTAGCAAGTCAATCATGAACAGATGTGGGTGTGTCCTCGATGGATGCACCCACTTTTTTAATGCAAAAACCCCCGCCGTGTGGCGAGGGCGCAACGCATTCTCAACAGCACTATAAGCGTTACATTATATAATACCGATTGACTCAGTCAAAGTTCGGTGATATGCAAAAAACAGTGGCGGCACACTCTCACGAGCCGACCGCCACAAAAGTCAAACATTTAATTCCTAAATGGAATAAATGTTCGGCAAATTTAGTCAAAATTATTGTTACCATTGATAAAATCCACGACTTTTCTTATCGCCTCGGTTGCCATGGCGGGAGTTACCTTAATGTAGGAGTAGATGGTTGACTTCCTGCCAGCATTGAGCGAGTGCCCCAGGATGTAGTCTATCACCGACTCGGAGATGCCAAGTTGGAAGGCGTGCTGGGCGAACGATTTGCGGGCGGAGTAGAACGTCATGCCCTCCAGTCCCGGATGCCTGTTGCGCATGTTCGTTCCGTTGCGCACCATCGAGCTGCGCAGTTTGGTGACCCGGATGTGCCCGTCTTTGCCCATGTAGCGTTTGATGATGGGCTTTGCCTCGTCTGGGATGTCAAACTCGACGAGGCTGTTGACCTTGTTGCTGCGCTCAGTCTTGGTGCGCTTGTAGCGGAGAGTTCTTCTGCACACGCGCCAGTCAATGGCCTCGATGTCGATGAGGTTTATGCCGCCCAGGTAGTAGCTTAGCATGAACATGTCCCTGAACTTGATTTCTCCCTTGTAGGACAGGCTCATGTCACGGATCATGCGCACCTGTGCGGGTGAGAGCCAGTTCCGTCTCACGGCATAGCCCGACGGACGCAGCCCCTCGACAGGAGAACGGGTGAACTCGGTGTATCCGTTGCGCTGGCAATAGTTGATGATGTGTGCGATGAGCGTGAGGTGGTCATGTATCGTCACGTCCGTGAGCTTGCCGCTGCGCCTCTTGATGTACCGCTGGAGCATCAGCGGGGTGAGCATCGTCATCGGGGTGGAACCAGGTATGATTGACGTGATTGAGTTGAAACGGTGGCGGTTCTGTGCGATGGTGGAGGGTTTGGCGGTGGAGACCGACATCAGTTCCTCGAAGGCCTCGGCCAGCGTGAGCCGTTTCTCCCTGTTGCCTGTGATGCACGTCACCAGTTCTGCGCACGACAGCCCTTCCGGATAGCGGATGGTGTCGAAAGCTGTGGAGACCTGCGAGACTTTCGCACGCAGTTTTGTGTTGAGATAGGATGCATCAGGATGCTTCACTACCTGTCCGTTTCGCCATTGCCGTTCATTTTCGACAATAACATCTGTCGGGATGTACCTCGTCGTTCCGTTGTGCGATACGGCTATGCGGACCTTAAAACGACCGTCTTTAAGCGGTTTATTTGTAAGGATGGTTGGATAAAAGTTTGCCATGATGTTCTGATTTAGCGACAATAAAATGACAATACTAAGCCCCAAAAAGGGCAAAAATGACAATTTTTTGACAATAAAATACGTCCGATTTTGGAAGCGAACAATAATTTTCTCTCGTTTGTAAGTCGCTTATATTTAGGCAAATGTGCTGTTTTTCACGTTGTGGAGCATAGCGGACTCGAACCGCTTACCTCAACACTGCCAGTGTTGCGCTCTACCAGATGAGCTAATGCCCCGAATTGCGGTTGCAAAGGTAATGCTAATTTTTAAACTGGCAAATTTTTTTTGCAAAAATCGTAGTTTTTTCTTGAACGAGGGCTTGGGGACTGTTTTTTTGCTTGATTTTTTGCACTGATTTAGGTGGAATTACCAAATTGTTGCTAAAAAATGGAAATTATTTTGTCACTTGGAACGTGATATTGAAAAAAAATTGTACTTTTGCAAAAAATTGGTAATTATGCCTTCGACAGAACTGAAAGAGAAATTGAAAAACCTGACCCGCAAGGTGGAAACCTTGCGCAAGAGGTATCTCGCCCTTCAGTCTGAAAACAGGGAAATGAATAGGACCCTAGAATGCCAGGCCATTGAGATTGAAAAGCTGGAAAAGGAAGTAGCACAGCTCAAGATAGACAATGAGTTCCTGCGTGTGGCCCACACAGTCCCTCGCGATCCTGAAACGGTCGCTAAATACAAGAAGCAGGTTGCCAAGATGGTGCGGGACATTGACCGGTGCATCAAACAGTTGAACGCTTGACACAAACTGATTTTATGGCCGACAATAATAAAGTTAAAATATGGATACAGCTTGCTGATGCCTCAAATCCCATTGCTCTGAGCATCTCTCCAGAGGATGAGGAGAATTATCGTAAGGCAGAAGAGCTTGTCAACACATTGTGGAAGAAGTGGATGACCCGCTTTGGCGGCGAATCGGCTGATGTGCTTGGCAGGGTGGCGTTCCAATTCGCTAGACTCTATTTAGAGGCTTACGGTGAAAACCGTGAGGTCAATGAATTCCTGACTGATTTAGACAACAAACTTGATGCCCTCTTGGGCACCGAGGACTGAAATTGTGTCCCAGCGGCATAATGTTCATCATTGTTGTCAGCCCCCTAGGGCTGTCACGCGTGATGGTGTTATCTGCTTGTAGATGAGGGGCATGACGTAGGTAATATAGAGTGAATTAGGTTCCTGCACCACTTGAGGTTTATTGCTGTTTTCTGTTGAATTTCAACGGGATAGGCAATGCCGAGAGTGGCGCTTATTGTTTAAATATTTTATAATTTATAAATGAATACTACAATAGTAACTGTTATCGTAGCCATCCTGGCGATGGCAATTGGCTGGGGGATTGCGTTGTATATCTCTCGCAAGAATGCAAAATCCCAAGCCAATGAAATTATCGAGAAAGCCCGTCTTGAAGCCGAAGTGCTCAAGAACAATGAGGTGATGAAGGGAAAAGAAGCCGGAATGAACATCAAGAGTGAAGCCGAGAAGGAGGCCAATGCACGGTTGACCAAGGTGCAGACCAGCGAGGCTAAGCTCAAGCAGCGTGAAATGCAGCTCAACCAGCAACAGGGTGAAGTGCAGCGCCGCCGCAACGAGGTGGACAACCTCAAGGTGAATGTGGAGAATCAGATGGCTTTGCTCGAACAGCGCAAGACTGAGGTTGACAAGATGGAGAAGAGCGTACGTGAAACTTTGGAACACGTGAGTGGTCTGTCGGCCGAGGAGGCTAAGGAGAAACTGATCGAGTCACTCAAGGATGAGGCCAAGACCAACGCTGCCAGCTATATCAACGATATTATGGATGATGCCAAAATGACCGCAAACAAGGAGGCCAAGCGCATCATCATCGAGACCATCCAGCGTGTAGCTACCGAAACTGCCGTTGAAAACGCAGTGACGGTTTTCCATATTGATAATGACGAGATTAAGGGTCGCATTATCGGCCGTGAGGGACGCAACATCCGCGCCCTGGAAGCAGCAACTGGTGTTGAAATCGTTGTTGATGACACGCCCGAGGCTATCGTGCTCTCTGGCTTTGACCCCGTGCGTCGTGAAATCGCACGTCTGGCATTGCATCAGCTGGTGAGCGATGGTCGCATCCATCCCGCCCGCATCGAGGAAGTCGTGGCTAAAGTTCGCCGTCAGGTTGAGGAGGAAGTCATCGAGACCGGTAAGCGCACAGCCATTGATATGGGTATCCACGGCTTGCATCCCGAACTTATCCGCCTGATCGGTAAGATGAAATACCGTTCCAGCTATGGTCAGAACTTGCTGCAGCACTCCCGTGAGACGGCTAACCTGTGTGCCATCATGGCGAGTGAGCTGGGCCTGAATCCTAAGAAGGCACGCCGTGCAGGTCTGTTGCATGACATTGGCAAGGTGCCCGATGATGAGCCCGAGCTGCCGCATGCACAGTTGGGTATGAAGCTGGCCGAGAAATATAAGGAGAAAGCTGATATCTGCAACGCCATCGGTGCACACCATGACGAGGAGGAGGCAACGAGCCTCTATGCTCCTATTGTTCAAGTGTGTGATGCCATCAGTGGTGCACGTCCTGGTGCACGTCGCGAGATTGTCGAGGCCTATATCAAGCGCCTCAATGACTTGGAGCATCTGGCATTGTCCTATCCCGGTGTGGTTAAGACCTATGCTATTCAGGCAGGCCGTGAGCTGCGTGTGATTGTCGGTGCCGACAAGATCAGTGATGAAGAGACCGAGAAGCTCTCCAACGAAATCGCTCAGAAGATTCAGGACGAGATGACTTATCCTGGACAGGTGCGCATTACCGTCATCCGTGAGACGCGTGCCGTGAGCTACGCTAAATAATGTGAGCGTAACACGATGGACGAGAATAAGGAAAACATTCAAGTGACGACGCCCGAGGGCGTTGTCGATACTTGTGTCAAGTGCGACACAAGGGCATGTTCCTGTCCTAACGACATTGGCCGATGCAACCTTACCAGCACCAACTGGCTCGCTGATGTCCCTGACAATGACTATGAAATTGTCGAGGTCCTCTTCAAGAACACCCGCCGCGGATTTTATCGCAACAGCACCCACATACCTCTCAAACAAGGTGACTGGGTGGCTGTTGAAGCCAATCCTGGGCACGATATAGGCCGTGTGGGTCTTATCGGCCGTCTGGTCAAGAATCAGATGGAGCGTGTCAAACTGCGTAAGGATGCCGAGATACTGCGTGTGTTCCGCAAGGCGAAGCCGTCGGACATGGAGCGCTATGAGCAGGCCAAGGCGCGTGAAGAGGACACGATGATTCGTTCCCGTAAGATTGCCGTGGACCTGGGTTTGAAGATGAAGATCGGTGATGTCGAGTACCAGGGCGACGGCAATAAGGCGATTTTCTACTATATCGCCGATGAACGTGTGGACTTCCGCCAGCTCATCAAGGTGCTTGCCGAGGTGTTCAGGATTCGTGTTGAGATGAAGCAGATCGGTGCCCGTCAAGAGGCTGGTCGCATCGGTGGTATCGGCCCTTGCGGCAGACCCTTGTGCTGTGCCACATGGATGTCGGGCTTTATTTCGGTGGCTACCAGTGCAGCCCGTTTCCAGGACATATCGCTCAATCCTCAGAATCTGGCTGGTCAGTGTGCCAAGCTCAAGTGCTGTATCAACTTCGAGGTGAATACTTATGTCGAAGCAATCAGGCAACTCCCTGCCAAGGATGTACACCTTGAGACCAAGGACGCTACCTATTACTACTTCAAGGCCGATGCCCTGAAGCGTGAGATTACCTATTCAACCGAGCGCAATGTGCCCGTCAATACGGTTGTCCTCACGGCAGCACAGGCCTTTGAAATCATTGCGTTGAACAAGAATGGCATCAAGCCCGAGAGCCTCAAACCCGAGGAAGAAGGCAAGAAGGGCGCGTCACCTTTTGGAGACCTGCTGAATCAAGATGCCATCAACCGCTTTGACAAAAAGAAGAAGAAAAAGAAGAAAAAATCCGCTGGTGACAAATCTGCCCCAGCCAATAATGTGAACAAGGCTCAAGGTGGCGATGGCGCTAACGCCAATGCTAACCCGAATCCTAATGCCAATGGCAAGAACGGCGGCAACAACAAGCAGCGTCAAGGCAAGCCAAAGCGTCAGCCTGATGCTGGTCAGCCCAATGGCGATAAGCAGCCTCGCAACGGCAACAAGCAACATCAGGACAAGCAGCCGCGGGCTGTCAAGACATTCAGGCCACGTCAAGGTAATGATGACAAAGCACCCAAGAATGGTGGGAATGGCCAGACACAGCAGAATAACGTCAAGGGCGATTGACCGTATCAAGTGCTGTCGATCGGCAAATGCGGTGGCAATGACATTGTTCATTGCCGCCTTGATGTTCATCTTGCCATGTTGTCAACAAAAGCCGGTTTTGGCTCATGCCAGCCTTGTGCACATCCCCTCAAGTGGTTGGCATCGGGACTTGCCATTGACGTTTGTGCCCGAGTATGACGACTCGACACTCACCTATAGCCTGGTCATGGCCGTTCGCCATGACAATAGTTATCGATACCGCAACCTTTCACTCATTGTTGACCTCATTGCTGCCGATACGGTTGTCACTCGAAGGAAGGTTAATATGGTATTGGCCGACGAGTTCGGCAACTGGACGGGTGGGGGATTTGGTTCGCTTTACCAGGATACCGTAACCGTTGCCGATGTCATTGATCCAGGGGATGCCTGCCGTGTCATCGTGTGGCAATCGATGGAGGGATGTGACACGCTGCGCGGTTTGGTCAACCTGGGATTAATCACCAAACCCTTGTCTGATTAATCAATGATAAGAGCGAAAAAGGCATGTTTTTCATGATTTTTTTGCAAATTCGTTAAAATTGCCTAATTTTGCAGTGCTAAAGAACTGTTATCATGAAGATAGATAAGGCCGAAGCCCGTCAAACGGGCATACAACTACTGAAATACGGTGTGATTGGCGTGCTCAATACGCTCATCACGCTCGTGGTCTTCTATCTGCTCAATACCAAGATGGGTCTCTCCTATGGTATCTCTAATGTGGTGGGCTACATCTTTGGTGTCATCAATAGTTTCTTGTGGAACCGCAACTGGGTATTCAAGACCAAAAATGACTTCAAGCGCGAACTGCTTCTCTTCGTCTGCGGTTTCCTGCTCTGTCTTGCTCTCCAACTTTGCGTCAGCTGGATTCTGCTCGAAGGTCTGGGATGGAAGAATCTGCCCGACGATATCATCCCCTTCTTCCCGATGCAGAAGGCCGGTCAGAACATTGTCATGGTGGTGGCTATGGTGGCTTACACTCTTGCCAACTATGTCTACAACCGCACTGTCACCTTCAGAGTTGACCCCAATGCCAACTCTGGCAAGTGATTGATTGTTCTCCCGTATGCCTATAGGGGCAAATCAAATGGATGATTTTGTTTGTCGCCAGAAGACTGTTTACGATTATGACTATGGATAAGAAAGCAATACTGTATTTTATGAAAAGGTACGTTGTCGCTGCGCTGATGCTGGCATCGACACTTGTCGTTGTGGCACAGCAAGATGAGTCAGTTAGTAATCCGTTGGCTGTTCCAGCCGTTCAACTTGATGAATACGGCTTGTTCACTGTTGCCGATTGCCCCACTACGCATGATGTGCTTGAGGTGAAGTTTCATGAAGGCGAGTACTGTATTGACCGGGTGTACATCTATGCCGATGGGATGTTGATGCAGAGCGTTCCCATCAGTGAGCAAGACGCGATCACGCGCAAAGTCGTACACTTCCTTGATGCAAATTTTGACGGTAATGTCGATATTCTTATCGGTCCCGGCTGCAATCGTGAGTACAGCACTTTGATAGTCTGGGATAGGGAAGAGAACTGTTTTGCCAGGGCCACCAACGACGGCTTCACGGTTTTCAACGGCGAATTCTATTATGACCCTGAACGCATGGCGGTTTATCGCATGACTTCGAGTTCAGCATTTGAGACGACCTATACCTTTATGACATGGCAGGGTACTGATTTGCAGAGCGAGGAGTTATTCTTACAGGTGTTTGATGAGTCATATTATGATTTCTATCATGTCAAGAACCGGTACACCGTTCGAGGCTTCTATACGGGCGAGGGTATCGGCAGCGATAACCCTAACGATATTTCTGAACCGTGGGACAAATGGGTCATTACTGTGGGTAAAGAAGATTAATGGATCTTGGGATGATGCGAATCATTCAGTCGCTGTTTTCGGCGCGAGAAAAAAAGCACTTCGTTTCACAACGAAGGTGCCCTAGGAAAAAATAGTATGAATAAAAGTTTGATTTAAGGTGATGCAAAGATACGCTTTATTTTTATAACTAACAACGAATTTGAGGAAAATATGCCGTTTTAACGTTGTTCTCTCTTCATTGTGCATATTTTAAATCCAATGACAAAACTTTTTTGACCATGAAGGGCCACAATTTTTATTAATTTAACACCAAGAATCAGGATTAATTGTTAATTTTGTCGTTTGATAGTTATAAACTATTTTGTGCTGTCGCAGTCTAAGGGCAGAATCGATACTGAAACATAAACGATATATGAAGAATAAACAGACAAGTATAGCTCAGGTCGTGAAGGTGTTGTTTGGCATCTTCATGGTACTGGTTTACTTAGGAATGGCATTCTTGCTGGCCATTAATTACTTTGACTGGAATCTCACTCCGTTGTGGAATGCAGTCAGGTGGTTCTTTGTCGCGGTCTTTACCGCCTATGGTATCTATCGCGGTTATCGCGAGGTCAAGGGAGAGCACACTTACGGTATGCGCACCTATGACAATGACGACGATGAGGTTTATACGACCTACAGTGACCGATTAAATCAAATGACAAATAAAAATGATGACGAGAAAAAATAATCTGTGTGCTCTTATGGCAGTTCTGTTGTTCTCAATGACACTGCTGTCATGTGGTTATAACAAGCCCAAGAGTTCTAGCACGCGTGGTATTGCACGCATCATGTGTGACGAGTCCTTTGAGAGTGTACTGGAGCAGGAGATAGCTGTCTTTGAATACCAGTACCCCGAGGCTAGCATCATGCCCGATTATATCAATGAGCATGACGCGCTCGATTCGCTTTTCCAAAACAGGGTTGACTTGATCATCATTTCCCATGACTTGACTCCCGACCAGAAGAAGAGCTTGAAGAAGTTGGGCCGCGGCTATCGTTCCAAGATGATTGCCGTCGATGCTATTGCTATTATCGTCAACAAGCAGAACGACATCGCTGAACTGTCGATGGACGACCTGCGTGATATCTTCACGGGTAAAGTGAAACGTTGGGGCGAGGTGTACCCGACCAAATTGAAGAACGATACCATCAAGGTCATGTTTGACGGTTCGGGAACAGGTGTTGTACATTTCATGAAGGATAAATTCCTCAATGGAGGCAACTTTGGTCCCAATGTCTATGCGCGTGGTTCAAGCCGTGAAGTCTTTAATGCGGTAGAAGAGTATAAAAATGTAATTGGATTCATTGGTGTGAGCTGGATTACCAGTGACCTGAAGTCGGCCGAGATTCCCATTGAACAAAAGTATGAGGAACTCCAGACCAAGAACGAGGTCAGCGTTGTTGACTTCACCGATCGCATCAAGGTAATGCCCTTGCGTGGTGACGAACAAATCCAGGGCGTGAAACCCTATCAGGCTCATATCTACAGTGGAGACTATCCGCTCGTACGTTCCATCTGGGCTATCGATGCTTCCTATAACGGGACGCTTGATCATGGCTTCTACACTTTCCTGACTGGAGTCATCGGCCAGAAAATCATTCTCCAAACGGGTATTTTGCCTGCTGCCGAGCCAGTTAGGTATGTTGAAGTACAGTGATTTGGAATTCTGGCACGGAACTTGCAATGTGAATAATCAAACAAAACGAACTTATAAATATCAACATTAAATTGTTACTACAATGAAAAGGAAATTCTTTTTTGCATCACTCATGTTGATGGGTGCATCCCTGATCGCTAACGCACAGGGTTACAAGGACGGTATTGAGTACTACAAGGTTGACAAGCTTGACAATGCCAAGGAGTTGCTCGAGCGTAACCTGAACTCGCCTCAGACCAACAAGGCAGAGGCTTTCTACTACCTGGGTCAGATTGCTCTGCACCAGGGTAAGGTGGCCGAGGCTGCTGCCAACTTTGAGAAAGGTATTGCTGCCGATGCCATGAATCCCTACAACTATGTAGGACAGGCAGCGATTGCTCTCAAGAACGGTGGCGACGTAAAGGTTCTCCTGGAGAAGGCTCGCAAGTTACTCAAGAAGGATTCTAAGCTGGAGATGGAAATTGCACGTGCTTACTACGATGCTAACCCCACCACCTATGCCAAGGACATTGAGAAATGCATCAAGAATGCTCGTAAGTGGAATGCCGATGACCCCGACAGCTATATCTTTGAGGCTGACACCAAGGCCGACAAGAAGGACTGGGGTAATGCAGCCGGTATCTATGAGCTGGCCTTTGACAAGGATCCCAACAACATCGAGGCCTATGTAAAGTATGCCAACACTTACTTTAATGTAAATCCCGAGATGGCTATCGAGCGTCTTGAGGAGCTGCAGGCCAAGGTGCCCAACTCAGCACTGGTTCAGCGTGAGCTCGCCGAGAAGTACTATGCCGACAACCTGGGTGCTAAGGCAGCCGAGCAGTACGGCAAGTACATCAAGAACCCCAACCACTTCGCTCAGGATGAGGTGCGCTATGTACAGCTGCTCTTCTTCGGTGAGAAGTATCAGGAGTCTCTCGATCTGGCTACCAGTCTGGTAAACAAGCTGAATCCTGCTGACAGCAAAGTGTTCTACATGAAGCGTATGCAGCTGTACAACCTGGTTCAGCTCCAGAAGTGGGCCGAGGCAGTTGAGGCTGGCCGCTCATTCTTCGCTAACGCAGTTCCCCAAGGTTCCAACTACGAGGTGCGCGACTACACTGACTTCGGTCAGGCTCTGCAGACCGCCGGTTTCGCCGAGGAGGCAATCGATGCCTACAACAAGGCCATTGACCTGAATCCCAAGAACACCGACCTCATCCGTAACCTGGGTGACACCTATGCCGATGCAGGAAACTTTGTAAAGGCTGCTGAGTACTATCAGCGTCTGGTTAACGACTTGGAAAATCGCAAGTCCAACGACCTCTTCACCCTGTCCAACTACTATCTGGGTGTTGCCGACAGTGAGGGTGTGGATGATGCTACCAAGGCTGATGCACTGGCTAAGTCACAGAAGTATATCGACGAGGTGGACAAGTTGGTTCCCAACAATGTGCAGATTGTGAACCAGAAGGCAAAAATCGCCAGGTTCCGTGAGGGTGACACCAACAATGGTGCAGCGCTTGCAGCATATCAGGAATTGTTGAGTATCCTCGATGCTAAGGAGAACAAGGCTGATTACGCACGCTACTACAAGTATGCTTACAATTACCTGGCCACCTACTACTTCACCAAGGGTGACAAGGCAACTGCCAAGACATACTACCAGAAGTGGCTTGAGTACGATCCCGAAAATGAGTCTCTGCGCAATTACGTCAATAGCTTGAAGTAATAAGCCTTAGACCCCATTATTAAACCATACTGTGCAGGCGGCTGAAATCTTTCAGTCGCCTGCTTGATTTGTCTCAATTCACCTTGTCATTTTTGGGTTAAAAGGCTAAAGCTGAAAGTTTTTTGTCAAGTTTTTTGTTAATATATAATGTGTTTGAAGAAAAAATCGTACTTTTGCAAATTAATGTGTGATCAAAAGGTACCTATATTTCTTTTTTCTGAAAGTATGAAACATTTCATGTTAGCAATGATGCTTTTTGCCTTGTCCTTTAGTGGACTGACGCTTGAAGCACAAAATACCGACACCGACTATTATGATGCTTTCATCTCGGTCAACGACGATGTCAGCTTGACTCAATTGCGTAATGCCGGCTTGACGATTACATCAAGATTTGATGGTATCATTACCGCCCAAGTCCCCAGCACCTACCAGCCTTATGACCTCAAGGAATTTAGTGGAGTATTACATGCTTCCAAGGCTATCCCCATTTACACGTATTGTGATAGTGCTCGCTATTACTCGCGTGTGGATCCAGTACACGAGGGACTACGACTTGACCAGCCTTACGACGGTAGTGGCATTATCGTGGGTGTGATAGATTGTGGATTTGATTTCAACCACATCAACTTTTTTGATAAGGATGGCAACAATCGTGTCAAGGCTGTGTATCTGCCCTTTGATGATTCGGGTAGACAGGTCATGGTGAACAGGATTGTGCTTCCGGGCTCATGCTTTGAAACGGTCGATAGGATCAAGGCATTGACCACCGACGACCCTAAGACGACCCATGGAACCCAGACTGCAGGTATCGCTGCCGGCAGTTATGAAGGCAACGGCTGGTATGGCATCGCTCCTGGGGCAGACATCGTGGCTTGCGGTATGCCTGAAGGTGAATTGAACGATGTGCGCCTTGCCCATTGCATCAGCTACATCGATGATTATGCCAAGCGCGTCGGTAAACCCTATGTGGTGAACATCAGCATGGGCTGTAATGTTGGTGCCCATGATGGCACTTCGTTCCTGTCTTCTGTCATCAAGCAGTTGTCAGGTCCGGGACGATTGTTTGTCGTTTCGGCTGGTAACGATGGCGACGCTCCGGTGTGTATCCATGAGACGTTGAACACCAAGAATGATACCGTTACTGTCCTGTTGAGCAAGTACAGATATTCTTCCAGAAGTTCTGGCTGTGTCAACGCATGGAGTAGGGGAGGAAAACCCTTTAACTCCAGGTTGATCGTCGTTGATACAAGAAGTGGAAACATTTTGTACAAGTCTCGTTCGCTTGGTACGACAACCACGGGCGTTTCTGCCCACTTTGATACACAAAGTGATGAATTATTGGCCCAGTATTTTAATGGTACTATTGACTTTTCAGGTACCATCGAGGGCAATGGTAACGGCTCCTCACTGGTTAACTTGGATATGACAGCCAAGGCATCTTATTATGTACTTGGTGTTCAATACTACAGTCCCTTGTCAACTGATCTTGCCATCTGGACCTCTCAATATGCCCCATTCAGCAACTTTGGCTTCCCCTGGGCTTCATCTGGTTCAGCCGATGGATCAATTAGTGACCTGGCGACAAATGACAGTGTGATATCGGTGGGATCATATAATACCAAGCAATATGTCCCCTTGCGTGATGGCAGTTTGTATTACCGTTTCAACAGTGAGCCGTTCAAGATGTCATATTATTCCTCTTATGGTCCTGACCTGAATGGGATTTCGCGTCCTGATGTCTGCGCTCCTGGTAGTGTGGTCATCTCTTCAGCCAACAGGTATGACACCGAAGCGCACAATATCCAGTACTGGCAGCCTTCGGCCGTTGTCGATGGAGTGGAATACACTTATTGTCCTGATTTGGGAACATCGATGTCGGCACCAGTGGTGACTGGAGCCATTGCCTTGTGGCTGCAGGCCAATCCGCAATTGAGTACAGCAGATGTCCGTGACGTGCTCAGGCATACTAGCTATAGAGACAGTTACGTGACCTCTGGTAATCCTGAGCGCTGGGGAAGCGGCAAACTCGATATCAATGCAGGTATACGTTATGTGCTCAACATTGAAGATAAGAATGGCGACGTGAACGGTGACGGTGAGGTCAACGTGAGTGATATCAATGTCGTCATCGACATTGTCTTGGGTGGAAAAGTCGATAACGATACCAGGAGACGTGCCGATGTCAATAATGACGGAGAAGTAAGCCTGAGCGATATCAACATGATTATTGACGTCATTTTGGGATAGTTTCTTGTGAAATCCTATGCCCTGATATTTCTTTCCTTGCTGTTGCTCGCTTTGGAAGTGGGGGCGACTAATCCGTTGGGTGCGGCCTCCAAGTTGTCGCTTGCAAGAAAAGGGCGTTTTGCCGCCAACAGTGCTACTGTCGATAGCGGCAAGGATGGTTTTCAGGCATTTATTAGTGTAGATGACTCTTTGACAGTCAGCTCGTTGAGACGGCACGGGATTAAGGTGAACGCTGTCTTTGACGGATTTGTGATAGCGGATATCCCTGCCGCAAAATTATCTGAATTGGGCGTTCTTCCTGGTGTGCGACATGTTTCACTGGCTCGTCAGTTGCAGCTGTGCAACGATTCGGCTCGTGTGCTGTCCAATGTTAATCCGCTCCACGTTGCCGATGGGCGTATCGTTCCGTTGACGGGCAAGGGCGTGATTGTCGGGGTGATAGATTCTGGTATTGATTTCAACCATATCAATTTCTGTGATAATTCAGGTCGCACTAGGGTGCGTGCCGTGTATATGCCTAACGACATAACAGGCATCGCTCCGGTGATCAAGGGTGACACTTTGCCCGGTAGTTGCTATGAAACGCCTGAACAGATTTCGGCTCTCACGACTGATTATGCCGCTTCATCTCACGGGACCCACACCACTGGCACCGCTGCAGGGTCCTATTTCGCTAATGGTTGGCACGGTGTTGCTCCTGAGGCAGATATAGTGATTTGTGGCATTCCATCGCAGTCCCTGACCGATGTAAATCTCGCTAATGCTGTTCTCTACATTTTTGATTATGCCGACAGGGTCGGTAAGCACTGTGTGATCAACATGAGCATCGGCAGCAATGATGGTCCAAATGACGGAACCTCATTCCTGTGTAAGACTTTTGAAGCGTTGACTGGCCCGGGACGCCTATGTGTCGTCGCCGCTGGTAATGACGGAAATGCCCCGATCTGTTTCCATGCAGCAATCCAGGGTGCGAATGATACTGTGACAACATTGATACGCAACCAGTGGGGTGGGCTGCAGCGCGATGGCGGTGTGAGCATGTGGAGTGATGGTCCTCAATATCATAGTTCAAGGTTGGTAGTCATTAACCGTAGTACTGGAGCATTGGAGTATGCCTCTCCGTTCTTTTGTACCCTGCCAGATGATAGTGTTTACAGGTTTTCCAGTGAAACCGACCTGGAACTTGCAAAGTATTATGAAGGCGAAGTGCTTTTTGCCAGTGCAATGGAGCCCGGATATGAGCCCGATGGCTCTCTTTCAATCCAGGGACGTTTCCATTCCCTCTGGGTCTATGATATGACATCCATTGAACCTGGGCATCTGCTTGGTTTACAGTATATTGCCGATGAACATGTCAGTCTCTCGGGTTGGTGTACCAAGAATGCCTATTTCTATACTTTTGGCCTTGACGGTATGACGGGAGGCTCCCCCGTGGGTTCAATCAGCGATATGGCGACGACCGACAGTGTCATCTCGGTAGGCGCATATTGTTCCCGCTCTTCCTATGTGGACAAGACAGGCGCGACAGTCAGTATTGCAAACTGTGATCCTGGTGACATCGCCTATTTCTCTTCTTACGGCCCCGACGAGCGGGGTGTGACGCGCCCCGACATCTGTGCCCCGGGTATGGCTTTATTGTCATCAGGCAGTCGTTACGATACGGTCTCCAATCAGGCGGCTTGGCCTTCACCAGTGACCATTGACGGTATGGAGTATCCTTATTACTCCAATGTGGGGACATCCATGTCGGCTCCTATTGTGACTGGTGTAATCGCTTTGATGCTACAGGTAAATGGCAGTTTGGGACCAGAGGCTGTCCGTGATGTGTTAAAACGCACAGCACTCGTTGACAGTAATGTCCTGGCGGGTGATTCTGAGCGCTGGGGCAGCGGTAAAATTGATGCTGTTGCTGCAGTGGAGGATGTCATCAGTAAATCTTTCATTCCTGGTGATGTGAACAATGACCGTGAAGTCAATATCGCTGACGTGATGGCACTGATTGACATTATCCTTACTGACGGCAGGAACCTTGATGCCCCCATGTTGTTGAGGGCCGACGTCAACCATGACTCTGAAATACTTCTTGCTGACATTAATTGTGTTATTGATTTGATTTTAAACAACTTATGATATTATGATAGATTATATTAAAGGATCGATAGCTGAACTGAATCCTGCCTATGCTGTGATTGACAATCATGGTATCGGCTACATGATGAATATTACCCTCACAACATTTGATGTCTTGTCCAAGGCTGGAGAGGAGAATGCTTTGCTCTATGCCTATGAGGTGATAAGAGAGGATGCCCATACACTCTATGGATTTGCTACAAAGGCTGAGCGTGAGGCCTTCCTGTCTCTGATCTCGGTTTCGGGCGTTGGTCCCAACACGGCACGCATGATTTTGTCGTCGATGAGCGTTGACGAGTTCTCCCAGGCCATCGTGGGGAATAATGCTGCAATGTTCAAGTCGGTCAAAGGTGTGGGCGGAAAAACGGCACAAAGAATAATAGTTGACCTCAAAGATAAAATAAAACCCACTGGTGATACGTTATTACAAGTAAAGGGTCAAGCTGACAGTGAAGTCTATGATGAAGCACTGGCTGCACTTGTGATGTTGGGCTTCTCGCAACAGGCTTCAAATAAGGTGCTTAAGTCACTTTTTGCCAAGAACCCTTCATTGTCTGTCGAGGTTGCTATCAAGCAGGCTCTTAAGATGATGTAGTGGCATATTGCTGTTTCGGGACCCTGTTGTAGATGGTTAGTTCATGTTAAAACGAAAAAAAATAATATTTGCGATTGTCATCGGCTTGCTCATCGGGTTGTGGGCCGGGAACGATACCATGTTGGCTCAATATGTAACCAGCACGTTAGCTCCGCCTCCACCTCCTCCCGATACGCGTCCGTCGGCACAGCAACAGAGGACCCCGGATATTGACCTCCATTTTAAAGTAAAACCGACGACTCCTCAAACCTATGACGAAGTCCAAGGTCTCGGTGAGTATGCTGCCGACCTGAAGGATCCTTCCAATATCACATCTGTAGTCGAGTTTGATCCCGAGACGGGGTGCTATGTTGTGCACACTCGCTTGGGTGATAATGATATCATCACTCCTTATATCATGTCGGCTGATGAATACAGCAATACCGACTTCAGGCGCTCAATGATGGAGTATTACCGTCAGAAGAATGCCGAGAGCGCTCAAGATAAGGAGACTGATCCCTTCAACTTCCTGGACATGCAGTTCGGCATGGGACCTCTTGAAACCGTTTTCGGTCCCGGTGGCCTTCAGTTGAAAACCACTGGTTCGGTGGTCATCAACATGGGTGTCAAGACCAACTCAACCGACAATCCTTCCCTGTCTGTCTCACAGCGCCGTAAAACCTATTTTGATTTTGACCAGAAGATCCAGGCCAATATCACTGCCACGGTCGGTGACAAGATGAGGTTCAACATGTCCTACAATACTGGAGCGACATTTGATTTTGACAGCAAGAACCTCAAGCTCGCGTATGAGGGCAAGGAGGACGAAATCATCAAGAATATCGAGGCTGGTAATGTTAGCATGACCACAGGATCTTCTCTGATTCATGGTAGTGCAGCATTATTTGGTGTTAAAACCAAGATGCAGTTCGGTAAATTGACCGCGACTGCTCTCGTTTCACAGCAGAAGAGTGAGTCTCAGACCGTTAGCAGTAAAGGCGGCTCTCAAACAACCGAGTTCAATATCTCGGCGGACAAGTATGACCAGAACCGCAACTACTTCCTCTCACATTACTTCCGTGACCACTATGATGAGTGGTGTGCCCAGTTACCCCTCGTTTCTTCAGGTATTCACATTACCCGTATCGAGGTTTGGGTAACTAATAAGCGAGGCAACTTCAATGAATCGCGCAATATCATGGCGTTCATGGATTTGGGTGAAGGTGAGGAGAAAAACATCAGCAACAGTCACTGGACTGGACAAGCTGGTTCGATGCCTTCCAATACATCCAATGATCTGCTGCAAGAACTCAATAGCGACTATCCTGAAGCACGATACATGAGCAAGGCCTCAACGGCACTTCTGCCATTGAAGGAATATGAATTTGAAGGCGGTAAAGACTACGAGAAAATCGAGAGTGCGCGACTGCTTTCCGCATCAGAATATACCCTCAATGCCAATCTGGGTTACATCATGCTCAAGACGGCGCTCGCCAGTGACGAAATTCTTGCCGTTGCCTATGAGTATACTTATGGTGGCCAGCCCTATCGTGTGGGTGAGTTCTCTGGTGACGTCACTTCGACCGACCAGTCTCTTTATGTCAAGATGTTGAAGGGAACAACCTCTTCTCCCTATTTCCCCATGTGGGACTTGGCGATGAAGAATGTATATGCATTGGGCGCTTACCAGATTCAAAAGAATAACTTCAAACTGAATATCAAATACCTGAGTGACACCACTGGTAATGAGTTGACCTATATTCCCGCTGGTAACATCAACGGCACCCCGTTGTTGCAGGTGCTGAACCTCGACCGCCTCGATGCCAATCAAGAAACCAATATCGACGGTAAGTTTGACTACATTGAGGGATACACGGTACAGTCATCCACAGGTAAGGTGATTTTCCCGGTGGCTGAACCCTTTGGTGAATTCCTCTATTCCAAATTCGACGATCCTAACATAGCCAAGAACTATGTCTATACTGAACTCTATGACTCTACTTTGACTGTCGCGCAGCAGTTTAGTGATAAAAACAAGTTTGTACTTGCTGGTGAGTATCAGTCGAGTTCGGGTAGTGTCATCCGACTCAACGCTACCAATGTGGCACGTGGTTCTGTTGTCGTAACCGCTGGAGGTGTGACCTTGACCGAGAACAGTGACTACACCGTGGACTATACCATGGGTACTGTCACTATCACCAACCAGAGTATTATCGATGCCGGTACCAACATCAGTGTATCGCTTGAGAATCAATCGACATTCAATATGCAACGCAAGACGTTGCTGGGATTGGATCTGGACTATGCCTTTAACAAGAATTTCCACATCGGTGGTACGGTGATGCACTACGGCGAGAAAGCCATCGGTGATAAATTGGCTATCGGTAGCGAGCTGGTCAACAACACGATTTGGGGCGTTAACATGTCCTTCAACAGCCAATTCATGTGGCTGACAAATCTGCTTAACAAGATACCCACCGTCAATGCTGTGGCGCCTTCAAGCGTTTCATTCCTCGGTGAGTTCGCTCAGCTCTTGCCTCATCAGGCCAAGACTGGATCTAATTCCGGTAGTTCTTATATCGATGACTTTGAGTCCACCCAGAACGGTATTGACATCCGTTCGCCTTATGCTTGGGCTTTGGCTTCGGTTCCTTACGATCCGTCTGCTTCGGCCTTGTTTGACGAGGCCTCGTTAAACAACAACGTGGACTATGGTAAGAACCGTGCATTGCTGTCATGGTACTATGTGGACCGCTTGTTTACACAGCGCAATTCATCCTACGCGCCGGGTTATATCAAGAGCGACTTGGATGCCTTGTCCTACCCCTATGCACGTGAGGTCGCCTTTAGTGAGGTGTTCCCCGGACGTGAGCTCAACTACGGTGAGTCATCGGTTATCCAGACCTTGAACCTCTCGTACTATCCTAAAGAGCGTGGTCCCTATAACCTGGATGGTACTAATATTGACCCCGAAACCGGTGAGCTGCTCAATCCCGAAAAGAGATGGGGCGGTATCATGCGCAAGATTGAAAATACCAACTTTGAGCAATCTAACATTGAGTATATCCAGTTCTGGCTACTTGACCCGTTCATGGATCAGGATTTGGGTAACGAGGACGGTGGCTCCCTCTATTTCAACCTCGGTGAGGTGAGCGAGGATATCCTCAAGGATGGTCTCAAGAGTTACGAGAATGGTCTTCCCATCAACGGTGACACCACTTATGTTACCAAGACGGTCTGGGGTAAGGTCTCGTCACAGACCTCGTTGACCTATGCATTTGACAATACCAATGGTGCCCGTATTCTTCAGGATGTGGGTCTTGATGGTCTGTCAAACAGCGAGGAGATGACTTATCCCGCCTATGCTAATTTCCTCAAAGAACTGGATAGACTGCCAGAATCTACGAAATCTGCTATGAGAGAAGATCCCTTCTCTCCCTTCAATGACCCTGCATCCGACAACTATGCGTTCTATCGCCATAGCTATTACGACACCCAGAGGGCTACAATTAACGATCGCTATAAGCACTACAACGGCTCAGATGGAAACTCGTTGTCTCAGAGCGATGCTACTGACGGTCAGTACCAGACATCCCGTTCCACGCCTGATGTGGAAGACATCAACCAGGATAATACCTTGAACGAGTATGAGCGTTACTTCCAGTATAGGGTAGCCATCCATCCCGATTCGATGAGGGTCGGCACAAACTATATCACCGATAAGCAGGTAGCCAATGTTCACACCCGCAACGGTGATACTCAACGTGCAACCTGGTACCAGTTCACCATTCCTATTGCTGATTACCAGAGGAAGGTCGGCACCATCCAGGACTTCTCCACCATCCGCTTCATGCGTATGTTCTTGACGGGATTCAAGGGTACGACCCACTTGCGTTTCGCTTCGCTTGAACTGGTGCGCGGTGAGTGGCGCAACTATAAGTACAACCTCAATATGCGTGGTGATCACCCCGCCAACGGTAGTATCAGCATTAACACTGTGAATATTGAGGAGAACGCTTCACGTGAACCTATCAATTATGTCCTGCCTCCCGGCGTATCGCGTATCATTGATAGTGGTGCATCCCAGATCAGGCAGCTCAACGAACAGTCCATGCAGCTCACGGTTGATAACCTTGATGCTGGTGATGCCCGTGGTGTGTACCGCAATACGGATCTTGACTTGCGTACCTACAAGCGATTGCAGATGTTTGTACACAACGAGGCTACCATTGACAATGAAACCAACCTGCGCAATGGTGATATCTCACTGTTCATCCGTTTGGGCTCTGATGTGAAGAACAACTATTATGAGTATGAAATTCCGTTGACCCTCACGCCTCCAGGCCATTACAGCACTAACAGTTCGGGTGACCGTCTTAAAGTATGGCCCGCTGAGAACATGCTGGACATTAACTTGGATGTACTTGTCAATGCCAAGAAGCACCGCAATGCAGACAAGATGGCGGGTGTGGCAGACGTAGGATATGCTGTCCGTTACCAGGATATTGACGAGGACCATCCTAACAATAAGATCTATGTGATCGGTAACCCGTCATTGAGCAAAGTGCGTGTGATGTTGATCGGTGTGCGCAACAACTCACCGACGACCAAGAGTTGTGTCGTTTGGGTCGATGAATTGCGTGTTACTGACTTTGATGCCGAGGGTGGTTGGGCTGCCAAGGCCTCGATGACACTCAACATGAGTGATATCGCTACCCTTAATGTGGGCTTCCATAAGGAAACCGAGGGCTTTGGTTCTGTGGATCAAAGCCTCACGAACCGCAGACTGGACAACTATGACCAGTACAATATCGCAGTTCAGACCGATTTGGGACGCTTTATCCCCGAGAAGGTCAAACTGCATGCTCCCATCTATTATTCCTACAGCAACGAGAAGACCACGCCCAAGTATAATCCTCTTGATCAGGACGTCAGGTTGAAAGAGGCTGTGGATATCTGCGAGACAAAACAACAGAAGGATAGTATCATGGAGTATGCGGTCACCCAGCGTACCGCTAAGAACTTCTCTATCTCGGGACTAAAGTTTGACGTCAAGACTATGAAGAATCCCATGCCTTGGGATCCTGCCAACTTCTCTTTCAGTTACTCGTTCAACAAGCAGCATCTCAACGATCCTGATAATGTTTATGAGAACACCAATGACTATCGCGGATCGATGCAGTACAGCTGGACGCCATACGCCAAGCCGTTCAAGCCTTTCTCTCACTTCATTGACGAGAAAAACAAGAACATGAAATTCTTCCGTGATTGGGAGTTGCACTGGCTGCCAAACAATGTGTCTTTCGGCACCAATATCTCAAGGTATTATTATGAACAGCAGACACGCAACGAGACTGGACTTGATGTCGAATTGCCTGTCGCTGTCAGCAAGAACTTCCTTTGGGATAGGCAGTTCGCTCTTTCATGGAACTTTATCAAATCGATCACTGCCACGTTTAACAGTAACACGACAGCTCACATCATGGAGCCTGTCGGGCAGGTCAATCGCAAATTGTTCCCCGATGAATACCGTGATTGGCGTGACTCTGTCATGTCGTCTATCCGGAGCTTGGGTACACCTTGGGCCTATAATCAGACGTTCTCAGTGACTTACAAGGCTCCGTTTAATCAGATTCCTATCCTGAGTTGGATTACCGCTACCGCGTCCTATAACTCTGTTTATAAGTGGGACCGTGGAACAATTGTAGGTGACGTTTCATCAGGTAATACGATTGCCAACCAGACAACGCGCATGCTTGACGGTCGCTTCAATCTGGAACAGTTCTATGGCAAGATTCCGTATCTGAAGAAAGTGGATGAGCGTTTCTCTAGCAAGAACACCAACCGCAAGAAACCTACGGCTAAGAGGGAAAAACCCAAGAAGTTCAACCGTACGATCAAACTCAACCCCGACTCGGCAACAGTCATCAACCACAAGCTGGGAACCAAGAATATCAAGGTCACAGCCACTACTACCGATGACAAACCGTTCAAGGTTGAATATAAGGTAAAGGATAAGGATAATGTGGAGATCAAGACCCTCGGCACCGAGAATCTCAAGTTCTCGATTCTTGAGGTGCAGAAGGAAGAGAGGAATAACTTCTTTACCGAGGCGGCAGCATATACCAGCCGTCTGCTGATGAGCCTTCGCAGTGTGAATATCCGTTTGAAGAATACCTCTTCACTGACGATTCCGCAGTACATTCCTGAAATCGGTGATATATTTGGCCAAACGACGCACTATGATGTCATGGCGCCTGGTCTGGATTTCGCATTCGGTTTTGCAGGGCAGTCCTATATCGATAAAGCATTGGACCGTGGATGGCTCATGGGAGACCGAACTCAGACAACCCCCGCCTTGTATGCTAAAACCAACGAGTTTAATGCCGAGGTGCAGATTGAGCCCATTGCTGGTCTTAAGATCACTTTGACGGGTAACCGAACTGATAACCGAACTAATCAGATTCAGTTCATGTTTGATGACCCGACAATCATCTTCGGCGGTAGTTACACTAAGACTCATGTGGCTATTGCTTCTGCCTTCAAGACGTTTAAGGCCGATGACAATTACCGCAGTGTGACATTCGATAAGTTCATGGAGAATATCCCGATTGTCGCCGACCGTTTGCAAGAGATGTACATGGGTGTGACTTATCCTGATAAGGGCTTCTTGAAAGAGAAGTATGCTGGAAAAACCTATAGTATAGAGGATGGTGCCATCAATAGGGCTAGTAGCGATGTGCTCATCCCGGCCTTTATGGCGGCCTACTCTGGAAAGGATGCTTCTAAGATTGATCTTAATCCGTTCCCGGGTTTGAAATCAATCCTTCCCAACTGGCGTGTAACCTATGATGGATTGATGCGAATCCCGTTCTTCAAGAAGGTGTTCAAGACGTTCAACCTTAACCATGCTTACCAGTGTACTTACTCAGTTGGTTCCTTCAACTCCTTTAGTGACTGGGTTTCCATCGGCGAAGGACTTGGTTTTACTCAGAATGTGCAAACCTTGGGTCCCATCCCGTCTTCACCCTACAACATCGCGTCTGTCACTCTGACCGAGAAGTTTGCACCGGTGATTGGATTTACGGCTACGTTCCTCAATGACATCTCATTGAATCTGCAATATGACAATCAGCGTACGCTGACGCTCAATTCCTCGGCACGTCAATTGGTTGAAGCTTCGTCATCGGCATTCACCATCGGTGGCAGCTACAAGATTGCCAACTTTAACCAGGTGCTGAAGATTAAGAACAAACAGCAGAACGTGAACAATGACCTCACCTTCAATCTCAATGTGAAGATGTCTAACAACACTTCACTGATTCGCAAGTTTGAGAACGACAACGCTCAGCCTACTGCTCAGCCTACCAACGGCACGCGTGTATGGAACGTTAATTTCACTGCCAATTATGTGGTGAGCAAGCGCATCACGATGGGTGCATATTTTGACTATCAGTCCAACATGCCGCTTGTTTCAACGACATCTTATCCCACCACGAGCAGTAACTACGGCCTGTCTATCAACATGTCTCTTGTGAAGTAATAATCGCTGCAATGATTTTAAGCCTCATAGTCTATACAGGAACCGGAGCGGCCATGGCATGGCTCGGTTGGCATGTGAGCAGACGTGAGCAGCGGTTAAAGACGGGTGGGGGAGGTGAACTGCCCTTTACCTCATGGGAGATTTTGGCGGCAATACTAATCTATGTCGCAGTCTCGTCAGTGAGGTGGCTGACGTCATGGGACTACAACATGTATTATGGCTATTTCGTCAGCATGCAGTCCCTGGGTGACTATTCGCGTGAAAATTTTGAGCCGGGATTTGCATTGATCACCAATGCCATGGCTCGTGCCGGGTGCCATTTCTCGATCTACTTCGCGTTTTGGGCTGTGACTCAAATCACGCTGCTCTATTATGCGTTGAGGCATCGCAAGGCGTTGCTTCCTTGGTTGGCTTTGTGCATCTTTTTAGGACCGTATTACATCTTCTGGATGGGCTTTGTGCGCCAATCGGTTGTGGAGTGCCTCTTTGTCCTCATGGTTGAGCTCATCGTCCGTCGCAAGTGGTGGTACTACCTGTTGCTGTCGCTATTGTCGATCAGCATCCACAAGATGTGTGTCCTCTTTATCCCGCTATATTTTGTGCCGCTCATCCGCGTGCCGAATGCCAAGCGATGGATGCCGTTTGCCCTGGTGGCATTATGTATGGTGTTGGGCTCATTTCCGCATTGGATTCAATGGACATTTGACCGTATTGGCTATATAGCCCAAGTCTTGGGTTATGGACATTATTATCGTCTGTTCACGAGCAATGATCTGGAGTATGCCTTCAGGATGGTTTATGGTCCGGCACGCTTGTGCCCGCTCATTACCTGCCTGTTCATTATCTGGTACTATCCTGCCATAAGGCAGATGTTCTCCAGTGACAGATACCTGCCGGCATTGTTCCGCTTCTCTGTGGTATATATGGCATACATCAACCTGTTTGCAAACACGACCCAGTATCTGACTCGTCCTGGAGAGTTGATGCGCAGTTGCTTCCTGGTGATGACTTGCTTCCTCCTGTGCTATTTGTGGCGCCAGCGCAAGTGGTTGCCTTTTGCCGCCGTGGCTTTTTGCAACTTCTACTATGTCTATTACGAGTTGGTCAAAGCCTATTTTAATCCCAATAGCATCTATACTCCTGAGCTCTATCACACCTTCCTTTTCTGATAAGAGCATCAAGCAATCGCATCATCACATATCAAGAAAAAGACTCGCCCTTCATGAGAGCGAGCCTTTTCTTGATACTCCAATAGATTGTGGAGAGTTACTCTTTCTTTTGACCAAACTTGTTGTAGCTGATGTTCTCCTCTTTGAACTTGTCCTTGGGTGCGGGTGACTCATCGGGATAGCCGACTCGTACCACTACAACGGGAACGATGTTCGGCGGACAGTTCAGCACATTGGCGACTTCGGCGGTGCGTTCCATAACGGGATATACGCCAGTCCAAACGGCACCCAGGCCCAGGGCATGAGCAGCGAGCAGCAGGTTCTCGGTAGCAGCCGATACATCTTGAACCCAGAAGTCGGGCAGCTTGCCCTTGCCGTCAGGCATTGTCGTCTTGTCGGTGTCGCCACACACGGCAATCAGCAGCGGGGCATTGGTCGGTTGTCTGCCAGAAAGCAAATCAATGGTCTTTTTGTCATCAATGACAATGAAATGCCAGGGCTGTAGGTTGACAGCTGTCGGGGCTGCCATGGCAGCTTTGAGCATGATGTCGATTTTCTCCTGTTCAACGGGCTGGTCCTTGTACTTGCGGATGCTCGTGCGGGTCATGATGTTCTCAATCGCTGCTTGGTTGATGTCAGCGGTGGCGGCTTCCTGTTGTTCACCATCTTGGGTTGAGCAAGCACCAAGGGTTAGGAGAGCAGTAGCCATTGCAATTACTAATTTCTTCATGTCGATAATGTTTTGGGTTATACGGTAAATGAATACTTCGATGGGCAAAGATATCGTTTTTTTCTGATATACAGCAAGAAATGGGCACGGTTTTTGCATGTGTAAATTTTATTGACGCTCTAGAGTTTGTATTTGTAAATAATTTTGTATCTTTGCAGCCGCAAAAATTGAAAAATGAGCATTTGGCATAACATATTCTGTGTAATCACGTCCCCTCGATATGGTTGGGAACTGATTAATGAGTCCAACATTCCGGTAGGAAAGGTGATGCGTAGCGCCTACCTGCCACTATTGGTGGTGTTGGGCTTTTCATGCTTTGTGCCTATGATCTATGACAGCACGATTCCGTTCTCCAAGTCTTTGATGACGGGTATCGTGATGTTCTCTACCTACTTCATCAGCTACTACATGATTGTGTATCTGCTGGGTGGGGCTTATCCCGAATTGGTGAAGACCGAGGGTGGGAGAGCGCGCTTAAATGACTATATCCTCTATAACCTTATCTTCCTGGTATTGTTGATGATCCTGCGCAACTTGTTGCCCAGTGATTTCACGCCGGTGCTTTTCCTTATGCTCTATCTGCCATGGATGGCTTTCCGTGGCACGGGCAATCTCTTTGTCAGGAAGGACAAGGTGAACAGGTTTGCTGTCATCTCCTCAGTATTGTTGCTGGGACTGCCTCTCTTGCTGGAGTTCGTTCTGGGTTTGTTTGTGATTTAATCAAGATGAAGAGTGACTTATGGCAGCTGGCAATAACCACAATACTATCAATATCAAGAACCGTAAGGCGACGTTCGACTACGAGATTATCGAGACGTTCACCGCTGGTATCGTGCTCACTGGTACCGAAATCAAGTCCATCCGTCAAGGCAAATGCGGCTTGACCGATACCTATGGCATGGTTGTCAATGGTGAGGTCTGGGTCAAGAACATGTACATTGCTGAATACAGCTACGGGTCCTATAATAACCATTCCACCCACCGCGACCGCAAGCTGCTCCTTAACCGCAAGGAGATCCGTCGCATCGCACGCGACACCCAGCAGCCGGGTATTGCCATCGTTCCCCTGCGCCTCTTTATCAATGAGCGGGGACTCGCCAAGCTCGTTATCGCTCTGGGTCGTGGTAAACGGCAGTATGACAAACGTCAGTCCATCAAGGAGCGTGAGGACAAGCGCACCATCGATCGCATGTTCAAGCATTAACCCTGTTATTCATAAAGTAAAGCGGTTGATTTGCTACCTGCAATCAACCGCTTATTCTATATGACCATGTGATTATCTCATTCCTTTGGATTCCTGATGATCCAGTCAAAGGCGAGTCTCAGTTCATTGGCTTGATAGATGACATTATCCACCATGAAGGTAGTGGGTTCAGGACCGATGATGTGGTAGAGGCTTCCGTCCTGGAAATAGAAGCGGCGGTCAAAGCGTTTGCCGTTTTCATCATAATCTTGTGTTAAAGCAAATATCAGCCTCTGGTTGACGTCATAAAGGAATTCCTCATAGTATTTCTTTTTCCCGATATTGTAATTGCGGGTGACGAAGTAGAGAGGATAATAGTTGAAATGAGGATCACGGTCATCACCTTCGGCCAGCCAATAGGTGCCCTGGACTGTGTTGTAGAAGAAATGAAGCTTCTCGGTGGTTTTACCGTTACCGCGTACGGTATAGTCGAGTGTGGTAACCATTTCGTTTCCCATGCCCTTGTTAGTCTTCATGGACTCCTTTGCTTTTTGGTAGGCGGTTTGAATCGATGAGATGACAGGGTCGGGTTGCTCGGCAGCTACTGTAAGTACAGTGATCATGCAAGTAGCGAGAAGGATGAGTCGAAGAGATTTCATGATTTCTATTTTTTAAAAATGATATACGCTTAAAACATAAAAACAGGTAAATGAGTGTGCACTCGTTAGCAGCAGTTGGTCAACGGATTGCTGCAGAGCCACTCGACCTCAATCCAGCCGATGATGTCATAACCGTCCACCTTGACTTTCACCCAGTCGCCCTGGACATCCAGTGGCATGAGTAACAGCTCTTTGTTAAAAGTGTAGTTGACCTTGGCTCCCTCATCGGGGGCTTCACGCAAGTAAAGTTCCTCTTGTCCGTAGTTGCGGGTTGCCAAACCCAGGGCTGAATGATGAATCCAGTATTCGCCCGTATCTGAGCCCTCAAGGACCACTTCGGAATCATCATCACCGACTCTCCAGATTTCAAGAACCTTCCACCATCCGTCTTGTGGAGTAGTGAGGTAGAAGATATAATCAAAATCTGACGACAGCGTCATGACTGTCGCTCCACGGGCCTTGTTGAGAATGTTGGTGCCTTGGCCTTCGTCAGCAAGAAATGCCATGAACGGCTCGCCAGTTGAGACATTGGCGGCCTCATTTGTGTCTTGAGCTACAGTCACGAGCGATGTGACTAGCATCATTGCAAAAAAGAAAATTCTTCTCATATCATCAGCACTTTCAGGTTAACAAAAGACAAAGGTAAACAAACTTTCTCTATTGTTTCCTTCTTTTTTGGGGAAATTCATCTTTATGAGGTGCTGTCGCTACTCCAGAGTTTTATAAATCTGGTATTAGTAGTTCTTACAAGACGAGATTACACTAATGCTGCGGCACATACACTGCACGGACAGTAATTCCGACGGAGCGGGAAATGATGTTACATTCCAGAGTCCACTGATCGAAGCCAAGGATGAAGGCTGAGGTGGGGATGGGGCCGTAGCCATCGTTATATAAGAGAGTGAGTGAGCGCGACCAGTAGAAGGCATCATGATCTGCATATTCTAGCGAACTGCCAGTGTGCCGACCAGCGGCAGGCAAGAACAACGTTGCTCCATTGGGACCTATTACCTTACAACCATTCACGCCATTCTTCGTCGTCCATAGCCAAGTACAATTGAGCCTCAGTTCTTCCAGCTGTTCATTGGTTGGCACTCTCCACGAGGCACCCCAGTTCACATGGGCTGCATCGTCCTCTAACTCCAGTACGGTCTTGTTGTCAACCGTACCGAAATCGTAGTTGTTGCAGTACTTGGTCATTGAATCGTAATTGCCTTCGCACCACTTGTAAGTACTCCACTCATAGGCAGCTTTGGGAACAGTCTCGCCCCAGGCAAAGTAGTCACCGTATTCCTCGGGTCTATTGGCACCGATGTTGCATGTTGCCCATAGCGTTCCACTGGGCAGGCCCAGATCAACATACTGGTGACCATCGGGAGCTGTCGGCTCATCCTTATCGTCACCGCATGAAATAAAGACTAAAGGCAATGCTACTATAGCCATTAACAAAAGTATCTTTTTCATTATCATATCCAATATCCTATGATTTGTCATGGTTCATTCTTGTTTTTATGGCGAAAGGATATTACTTATTAGATGCACGCACAGCACGGACACTAACCCCGCCGGCCCGCTCAATATATTGGAGTTCAACCGTAGACCAGTAAGAGAAGGTCATCATGTAAGATGATGTGGAAGACTGCGGGAAAAGCGTGCGTGACCAATACAAGGCGCCCATGCCATCATAGCCATAAGAGAAGTACCATCGGCCTGCAGCGGACAAGAATAACGTGTTACCATTCGGACCGGTGAACAAATAACCGTACACACCCTTCTGTGTAGTCCATTTACTGGTGCAATTCTTGTACAATTCATACTGCTGCTCTTTTGATGGCATTCGCCACGATGGTCCCCAATTGACATAGGCGGCATCGTCCTTAGGATCCAGTTCAATCTTGCTGTCAACCTTACCGGATTCGCTATTGTAGTTGTACTTTGTTAATGTCAGGGATGGATCCCACTTGCACCATTTATAGTTACTCCAACCATATTCCTCCTTGGGAGACGTCTCGCCCCAGGCGAAGTAGTCGCCGTATTCCTCGGGACTGTTGGCGCCGATGTTGCATGTCGCCCACAACGTGCCACTGGGCAGGCCCAGGTCAACATACTCGTGATTATCTGGAACCACTGGCTCGTCTTTATCGTCACCGCATGAAATGAGGACGAAAAGCAACACAACAGCCATGAACAAAAGTATCTTCTTCATCATAGTTTCTAATGTTATCGTTTGCAACAAAGATATTGCTTATCAACAAAAGATACAAGTTCTATTGCCATAAAATCATTGATAATCCGTAATCTTGTCAAAAAGTGTCTAAATATTTTACATCTTGCCGCCAAGAACCGACGCTTATTTCACAAAAAAAGAGAATAGTTAATAGCGGGCGCTGAGCCACAACTATTAACTATTCTCAGATTTTTATCAGACTATCTAACGTCTAAAATCTAATGTCTAGAGTCTAGAGTCTAACGTCTAAAGTCTCTTATCCCAGGAAGCCCAGGAGGACACCAGCGGCAACTGCTGAGCCGATCACGCCGGCCACGTTGGGACCCATGGCGTGCATCAACAGGTAGTTGCTGGGGTCAGCCTTCAGACCCTGATCATTGCTGATACGTGCAGCCATAGGAACAGCCGATACACCAGCATTACCGATCAGCGGGTTCAACTTCTTGCTCTTCGGCAAGATAAGGTTGAAGATCTTCACGAACAGCACACCCGAGCAGGTGGCGATGATGAAGGCGCAGAAACCGAGGAAGAAGATGAAGATCGTCTCCTTGGTCAGGAACTGCGAGGCCTGGGTCGAAGCACCCACGGTCATACCCAGCAGGATGGTCACGATGTCGGTCATCGCATTGCTGGCCGTGTGGGCAAGACGCTTGGTCACACCGCTCTCACGCAGCAGGTTGCCGAAGAACAGCATACCCAGCAGGGGAATTGCCGAAGGCACCACGAAGCAAGTGAGGATAAGACCGAAGATGGGGAAGATAATCTTCTCCAGCTGGCTCACCTTGCGGGCGGGTTTCATGCGCATCTTGCGCTCCTTTTCGGTCGTCAACAGACGCATGATGGGCGGTTGGATCACTGGCACGAGCGCCATATAACTGTAGGCACTCACGGCAATGGCTCCCATCAAGTTAGGTGCCAGTTTGGACGACAGGAAGATGGCGGTGGGACCGTCGGCACCACCGATGATGGCGATAGCGCCGGCTTGGTCAGGCATGAAGCCCAGAGCAAGGGCAATCATGTAGGCTCCGAAGATACCGAACTGCGCTGCTGCACCGACAAGCATCAGCTTGGGGTTGGCCAGCAATGCGCTGAAGTCGGTCATCGCTCCGATGCCTAGGAAGATGAGTGGTGGATACCATCCGTTGCGAACACCTTGATACAAGATGTTAAGCACCGATCCGTCTTCATAGATGCCAATCTCGTTGCCCGGCTGGAAGGGAATGTTACCAATCAGGATACCAAATCCGATGGGCACGAGCAGCATGGGCTCAAAATCATGCTTGATGGCGAGGTAGATGAAGAACAAACCCACCAAAATCATGATCAGGTTAGTCCAATCAAAGTTGTAGAATCCGGTGAAATGCCAGAAATCCAACAACTTGGTAAACAGGAAATTGTCAAGCAGTACCATAGCTTTCTTGTTTTCAATTCTCAGTTTTCAGTCTTCAGTTGTGTGCGGATGCCGCTGACAACTGACAACTGTTAACTGACAACTGGATTTATCCGATTACCATGATTGTGTTACCCTCGAGTACCGAATCCTCCTTCGATACCTCGATGCTCTTGACGGTGCCGTCAACGCCAGCGTGAATCTCGTTGCCCATCTTCATGGCCTCGAGGATGCACACCACGTCGTCGGCCTTAACCTGCTGGCCAACCTTTACAAAGATGTCCTTGATAACGCCGGGAAGCGGAGACTCGATCACGTGACCGCCAGCAGCGGGAGCAGCCTTGCGGGCAGCGGGTTTGGGAGCAGCCGCAGGTGCGTCGCTCACGGCAACACGTTTCACAGCGGGAGCAGCCTTGGGCTGTTCGGGCAGTTCAACATCATAGGCCACACCGTTCAACTGGATGTGGGCAATGTTGCCTTCAATGTTATCGATGGCAACATTATACTCGTTACCATTGATCTTATATTTGTATTCCTTCATTTGAGTGAATGATTTTTAATGGTGATTATTTCTTGATAACGGGTATTTCACGCATCAGGCCAGCCTTGTTGGCCCATGTCGAATTGTCACGCGGAGCGAGAGTCAAAACGCCGCTCTCGTTGTCGTGGGCATTCAGATGCTGATACAACGCGAAGCAGATAGCAGCCATCTTCTCGCCATCGAGGTCGCCGGTGGCGGGAACGGCAGCAGCCTTAGCAGCTTCGGGAGCAGCAGCCTGGGTCTTCTCCTCGGACTGCAGATTCCTGCTGGCAAATTTACCGAACAACTTGAAGCAGATGTAGAGCAGTGCCAGAGCAATGAATACAACCGACATGGCGAGTATGGCAATCCAGAAGCCATGGGGATCCTTGACATGGAAGGCCTCGATGTTCTCGTTCACCTCGCGTACGTTGTAGTTACCCTTGGTGATTGCAGTTTCGATAGCCTTACCATCCTTAACAGTCCATTCGGTCTGTCCGTCATCAAGAATGCTCGGAAGGCGTCCTTCGGCTTTGATAGCATAGGTCTCACCAGGCTTCAGTGTGGCGGGAACCGTCACGTCATCAACCAGGTCTCCGTTGACGTCATACAGGGCGATATAATTGTCCTTGCCCTGAGTGAAGACAAACGGCATGTGGAACGTGCCCGACTTGGGGTCACCATCGGCTTCCATCACAAAGTGGGTGCGAGGTGCAATCTTGGTGTGGCGCTCGTCACCACGGGGAATCTCGTAGATGTCCATAGGCTGGGCCTCACAAAGCTCGACAAGAATCTGTTTGGGTTTCTTCTTGTTGCCCTTATTCTTGTCAAAGACGCTTTGGATTTCCTCACGGCTCAGGGTCGTGATGAACATCTGCTCGACGGCAGTAGAACTGTAGGACGAGTTATAGAACTCGACCCAGCCGTTGCCGCCCGTGCTGTCCTGCTGCACCATCACCTCGTTGATGCGCACGTTTTTACGGCCTTGGGCCAACGTGGGCAGTGCGAGGATGGCGCACAGCAGAACGAGTATCAATGTTCTTTTACTCATGATTACAAGGGGATATTACCGTGCTTCTTGATAGGATTGGTCAATTTCTTGGTACGCAGTACCTCCAGAGCGCGGATCACGCGGAAGCGGGTGTTCCTCGGCTCAATCACGTCATCGATGTAGCCATAACGGGCTGCATTGTAAGGCGTGCAGAAGAGGTTGTTGTACTCATCCTCCTTCTCCTGGATGAACTTCTTGCCCTGCTCGAGCAGTTCCTTAGCCTTGGCTTCGTCACCGGCAGCCTTAGCCTCCTCGGCCTGGGTCTTGAAGTTCTTGCTATCCTTGGCATAGAGGATCTCGGCAGCACCGGCAGCACCCATAACGGCGATCTCGGCACTGGGCCATGCGTAGTTCAAGTCACCGCGCAGCTGCTTGCAGCTCATCACGATGTGTGAACCACCGTAGCTCTTACGCAGGGTAACAGTTACCTTGGGCACGGTAGCCTCGCCATAGGCGTACAGCAACTTGGCACCGTTCATGATCACGGCGTTGTACTCTTGACCGGTACCGGGCAGGAAGCCGGGCACGTCAACGAGAGTTACCAGAGGAATGTTGAAGGCGTCGCAGAAGCGGACGAAGCGGCCGCCCTTCTTCGATGCGTTCACGTCGAGTACACCTGCCATGCAGTTGGGCTGGTTGGCAACTACGCCGACAGCCTGGCCGTTGAAGCGGGCAAAGCCGACAATGATGTTCTTGGCGAAGTCCTTGTGAACCTCGAGGAACTCACCGTTATCGACGATGGCGCTGATCACCTGATACATGTCGTAGGGATCATTGGCGCTCTCGGGGATGATGTTGTTCAGGGCATCCTCCACGCGGTCGATGGGATCGGTGCACTCCACGCGGGGAGTCTCTTCCATATTGTTGCTGGGCATGTAGCTCAACAGCTGGCGGATGATGGCAATAGCCTCTTCCTCAGTCTCGGCGGCAAAGTGAGCCACACCGCTCTTGCTGGCGTGAACACCTGCACCACCCAGCTGCTCCTGCGTCACGTTCTCACCAGTCACGGTCTTAACGACCTTGGGACCGGTCAGGAACATGAAGGAGATACCCTTGGCCATGATGATGAAGTCGGTCAGGGCAGGGGAGTAAACAGCACCACCGGCACAGGGGCCCAGGATAGCGCTGATCTGAGGAATAACACCAGATGCGTTGATGTTGCGCTGGAAAATCTCGGCATAGCCAGCCAGAGCGTTAACGCTCTCCTGGATGCGGGCACCGCCCGAGTCGTTAAGGCCGACAACAGGAGCACCCTGCTTCATAGCGAGGTCCATCACCTTACACATCTTCAGTGCCATGGTCTCACCCAGTGAGCCACCGATAACGGTAGCGTCCTGAGCAAAGACGTAAACGAGACGACCGCCGACGGTACCGAAACCGGTTACCACGCCGTCGCCGTCATAGGTCTTCTTCTCCATGCCGAAGTTGGTGCAGCGGTGCTGAACAAACATGTCCAGTTCCTCAAAGCTGCCCTCGTCAAGGAGCATATTGATGCGCTCACGGGCAGTGAATTTGCCCTTCTCGTGCTGCTTGGCAATAGCCTTCTCGCCACCACCCAGGCGTGCCTTCTCGCGACGCTCGATCAGCTCTTGAATCTTATCAAGTTGTTTTCCCATTTTTATAATAAGTTTTCAGTTTTACAGTTCTCAGTTGTCAGATTATTGCTGGTTGATGCCGCAGGAAACTGACAACCGAGAACTGAGACTATTCATTTACTCACAAGGCTTCTCGCAGAGTTCCAGCAGAGCGCCACAAGTGGTCTTGGGATGCAGGAAGGCGATGTTCAGGCCCTCAGCACCCTTACGGGGCTGTGCGTCGATAACGCGGCCGCCCTTCTCCTGTACCTCGTTCAATGCGTTGGCAACGCCGTCCTCAATAGCGAAGGCAACGTGCTGGATGCCACCACGGCCACCGTTCTTCTCGATGAACTTGGCGATAGCGCTCTCGGGAGCGGTTGCCTCCAGGAGTTCGATCTTGGTCTGACCTACCTGGAAGAAGGCGGTCTTTACCTTCTGGTCTGCTACTTCTTCAATGGCAAAGCACTTGATGCCCAGCATGTTCTCGTAGAAAGGAATAGCCTCCTCAAGAGAGGTAACGGCGATTCCCACGTGTTCGATGTGCGAAATCTTCATAACTTTCTGTTTTTTAGACGATTATTTAATTAAATTAAGTGAATTTTCAAAATATCGCACAAAATTACAAAAAATATATTTTATATAATGTAGCAATCTACTGAAAACATTGACTATCTTTGCCGAAAATAACATTTTTTTAACATTGATTTCTTATGTTTGAAGCCTTTGTTATATTGAGCATCATCTCAGTGATATTGATTGTCATGGCTGTGCTTATCTTAATTGGCAGGGGGGATTTCCTGATTGCTGGTTATAACACGGCCTCGCGCGAGGCGCAGCAGGTCTATGACAAGCGGCGGGTGCGCATCGTTGTCGGTGTCCTGCTTATCCTTGTTGCACTGGCGCTGCCGATTTTTGGCATATTGCTGGTGTATGGTTACAAGGAAATCGTGCTGGTTGCATTGCCAGTTACGGTCTTTGTGCTTGTCACAGGCACTTTTACGATGGCTCATTTCTGGGCAAAGAAAAAAGACAAGTGAGGTCGCCGATAAGTTTTTGGGGGTCCCTCATTTAGACATCTTCAGGTGGAAGACGATAAGCTTCCACCTGTTTTTTGTTTAAAAAATAATACTTTTTTTGCATATTAAAGAAAAATTCGTATCTTTGCAGCTATAACAATCAATGTTTATTAACTATAACTGATCTATCTGATGAAAAAAGTAAAAGACGAAAACACGATTTACGATCCGCTACCTATTGAGGTTGCTGAGAATTTGGCTGAACTCAGGGAAGATTTGGACCAGAAGGTGCCGTTCAAGGAACTTGACCGCAACCTGTTGATTGCCACATGGAATATCCGTGGTTTTGGTAATTTCACGAGAAAATGGATGAGTGAGGAAAAAGATTCGCCTCGTCGTGACTTACATTCTGTTTACTGCATTGCCGAGATTTTGAGCCGCTTTGATGTGATTGCTGTCCAAGAGGTGAAAGGTAACTTGAGAGCCTTGCGTGACACGCTCAAGCTGCTGGGTGAGAATTGGTCAATGGTATTGACCGACACCAATAAGAGTGACTCGGGCAACGATGAGCGTATGGCTTACCTGTTTGATACCCGAAGGGTTAACCTCTCGGGTCTGGCAGGTGAGATTGTTATCCCCAACGAGTGGGTCAACGATCCTGATAAGGTGTTGCGCGAACAGTTTGTGCGTTCTCCTTATGCAGTTAGTTTCCGCTCTGGTGACAAGACGTTTATTCTTGTGACTGTGCATATCATCTATGGCAAGAAGTCTAAAGATCGCCTGAAAGAGATTCACGGTATTGCTCGCTGGCTGAATGATTGGGCAGGTGATATCAACGCCTATGACCAGAACCTGATTGTACTGGGTGACTTCAATATCGATGCCCGTGGCGATATTTTGGACCAGACGTTCTTGAGTGAGGGCTTGTATGTGCCTGAAGAGTTGCAGACACTATCACGTTCCATCTTTGATGAGACCAAGTATTATGACCAGATTGCTTGGTTCAACAGCCCCGAAAAGAACCGTCCCAAACTCTCACTTGAATTTATGGGAGCAGGCAATTATGACTTTGTCCAGACCGCATTGAAAAACCGTGGCTTGACCAAGCAGAAACTCTCCTTCATGATTTCAGACCACTATCCTCTGTGGGCTAACTTCAGAATTTAGGCAGCATTCCTATCAAACGACCTGTGCCAAAACCCTGTGCTCGTATTTGAAATCGGCACTCAGCGCGATTCCAGATTCAGCAGTGGGTTTTGACACAGGTTGTTGTTTGCCATGACTAACACCTTAGAAACATTTGCAGCATAAAGGAAAAAAGAGTAATTTTGCAGCCTCAATTCTTAAGTATATATACGATAGTGAAGAAGTTTGCGATTATAATAGTATGTTTTGTCTTGTCCTTCTCGATGCGGGTTGCTGGGCAGCAACTGGCCATCAACGAGGCAAAAAAGGCCATTACGGGCCTGACGATGACCGTTGACAGTTACAACAAGGCGTTCAATAAGTTGAAACCGGCACTCACCAACGATGAGACCAAGGACCGTGCCGAGACTTGGGCGCTTGCCAGTCGCATCAAGGTGGAACAGTATGACAAATACATGGATAACCGTCGCGTGGGCAAGAAAATCGATGTCCAGGCAATGGGTCATACACTCATCGATGCCTATGACTACAGTATGCAGGCCCTCAAACTCGACACTGTATTCACCCTTGACAAGAAAGGACAGCAGGTAATCGACAAGAAAACTAAGCGTCCCAAATACAAGATAAAATTCAGCAAGGAGGTCGTTGACCGTCTCTTGCAGCATCACGAAAGTTACCGAATGGTAGGCAGTGAACTCTACAACATTAAAGATTGGGACGGTGCCTATAAAGCTTGGGACGATTATTGCGAGATGGCGGCACGCACTGGTGACCTGCGATGGCTCAAACCCGACAGCATGGTGGCCGAGGTGCGTTATTATCAGGGAATCACAGCATGGCAGAGGGCGGACACCCTTGATGCCGTACGCCTGTTCAATATCGCGCGCCGCACTGGTTATGACCACAAGGAGGTTTATGACTATACGTTGGTCTGCCTCAATGACATGGGCGACGAAATCGGAGTTGTGAGAGTTGCGAGGGAAGCATTCCGGAGATTTGGCACTACCGACCCGCAGTATGTCCGCATCCTGATCAATGACTTCGTTAGCCGAGAAGACTACAGCGGAGCTAACGACTTGCTTGACAAAGCCATCGCTGCCAATCCCGATGACGATGAACTGCAGAACCTCAAGGGCCTGGTGATTGAGAACCAACAGAGCATCTACGAGGCCTTCCCTTATTATCAGCGTTGCATTGAGCTCAACGACAACAATGCCCAAGGACTCTTCAATGTAGGACGTTACTTCTACAACAAGGCTATGGAAACCCGCCAGAATAGCACCCTTTATGGCAAGCGTCTTGCTGATCTGGTCAATCCCATCTATCGCGAGGCTTTGCCCTATCTTGAGAGATCATATGTCATCAATCCCTACAACGATGATGTCCGCAATGCCTTGCGTGACATCTATTACAAACTCGGTGAGGCCGATAAACTTCAAGCCCTCGAGAAATCGCGTTAAGAGAGTTTATTGATTGCGTAAAAACAACTTGGGCCGTCTTTATTATGAAAGGCGGTCCAAGTCGTTTAATAGTCTTGTTGTAGTGGCTGTTATGGCTTGCGTACGATACCGCGCTTGCTGGCACGAACGAAGTCGATGATCACATCGCGTTCGGGGCTTGCGGGCAGTTTTACAGCCTCTTCCAGCGACTGGGTGATATTCAGTCCCGAGTCATAGATGGTGCGGTAAACGTCGGCAATGGCATCAATCTGCTCGCTGGTGTAGCCGCGGCGATGCAGCCCCACCTTGTTAACGCCCTCATAGGCAATGGGGTAGCGTGCTGCCATGCAATAGGGAGGAATGTCCTTATTAACCAGTGCACCGCCCTGGATCATCACGTGGCAACCAATTTGGGTGAACTGGTGAACCAGTGCTCCGCCACCGATGATGGCCCAGTCTCCTGCGACCACTTCGCCAGCCAACTGCGAGGCGTTAGACATAATCACGTGATTGCCCACAACACAGTCGTGTGCCACATGACAGTAGGCCATGATCAGGCAGTTGTTACCCACGACGGTCTTGCCCTTGGAGGCCGTGCCACGGTGAATAGTAACAAACTCACGGATGACGGTATTGTCACCGATGATAGCCACGGTGTCCTCGCCCTGGAACTTAAGGTCTTGAGGCACGTCACTCACTACAGCGTTAGCATGGATGTGGCAATTCTTGCCGATGCGCGCACCACTGCGCACGACGGCTCCGCTATCAATGATAGTGCCGTCCCCAATTTCAACATTGGCGTCGATGGTCACAAAGGGACCGATGATTACATTTTCCCCAATTTTAGCGTCAGGGTGGACGACGGCGAACTGATGAATGTTCATATTTGGTTTTCAGTTTTTAGTTCTCAGTTTTCAGTTGGATGCGAAAGCCGCTGTCAACCGATAACTGTAAAACTCTGTTATTCTGGATTTTTGACGATTTGAGCCATAAACTCGGCCTCGGTGACGATTTTCTCTCCGACGAAGGCATATCCCTTCATGATCGCAGTGCCGCGACGGATGGGAGTCATGAGCGACAGGTGGAAAATGAGCGTGTCGCCGGGTACTACCTTGCTGCGGAACTTCACGTTGTCGATCTTGAGGAAATAAGTGGAGTATTTTTCAGGATCATCGACACCGCTAAGTACGAGAATGCCGCCCACCTGAGCCATTGCCTCGACTTGAAGTACGCCAGGCATGATGGGTTCGTGGGGGAAGTGGCCCTGGAAGAACGGCTCATTGACCGTCACATTCTTGATGCCCACAATGTGTTTCCTGCCTTTCTCGATAATCTTGTCAACGAGAAGCATGGGATAGCGGTGGGGCAGCATGGAACGTATCTGGTTGATGTCATAGAGCGGTTCCTTGTTCGGGTCATAGATGGGAGCCTGAACGTTCTGGTAACGCAACTCTTGACGAATTTTTTTAGACAGCTGGGTGTTGATGGTATGTCCCGGTCGGGTGGCAACGATGCGGCCCTTCAAGGGACGGCCAATCAGTGCCAAATCGCCCAGCACGTCGAGCAGTTTGTGGCGTGCAGGCTCGTTCTTGAACACCAATGGCTTGTTGTTCAGGTAACCCAGTTCATCGGCAGGCTTGCGCGGCACTTTCATGACATCAGCCATGTGGTCCAGGTCTTCCTGCTTCATGGGTGAGTCATAGATGACGATGGCGTTGTCCAGGTCACCGCCCTTGATGAGCCCCAACTGGATGAGCGGCAACACCTCGCGAACGAACACAAAGGTGCGGCTGCCGGCAATCTGATCCTTAAATTGGCGGATGTCGGTCAACGAGGCAAACTGGTTACCCAATACGGGCGAGTCAAACTCAATCATGCAGTCGATAGAAAGGTCATCATCGGGCAGGACGATGAGCGACGAGCCGGTTTCCTTGTCCACAACCTTGATGCGCTGCTTAACGACATAAAACTCCTTCTCGGCTTCCTGCTCGACAATGCCGGCTTTCTCGATTTCTTTGCACCAGATGATGGCACTGCCGTCAAGGATGGGCACCTCGCCGCAATTCACCTCGATAAGGCAGTTGTCAATGCCTGCAGCATAGAGGGCAGCCATAGCGTGCTCGATAGTGCTCACGCGGGCTTCCTTGTTGCTCTTGCTGGCGATGACGGTGCCGCGAGTTGTCTCAATGACGTGCTCGGCCAGTGCCTGGATGGTGGGTTGTCCCTCCATGTCCATACGCTTGAACACATAGCCCGTGTTCACGTCAGCAGGCTTGAACGTTGCGGTTGACAGTTGTCCTGTGTGGAGACCTTTACCGGTTACGGTGAAGGCATTTTTCAGTGTCGTCTGTTTCATTATTCTGTTTGCCTATTGGCTGTATTCAGTTAATAACTGACTATTGGTTGATTTTCTTTTTCAGATCCTTGATGTCGCTGTACATCTCGCCAATGCGTTTCAGGTAAACGACTTGGCGGGCAAATTCCATAGCAGGCTGCACGGGAGCACCCAGCCACTTGCCGCCGCTGCCGATGCTGTTGTCCACACCGGTCTGAGCACCGATGCCGTTCTTGTCGCCAACGGTAATATGTCCGGCAAAGCCCACCTGGCCGCCGACCATATTGTACTTACCGATCTTGGTAGAGCCTGCAACACCCACTTGGGCTGCCATGACAGTGCTTTCACCCACCTCAACGTTGTGGGCAATCTGTACAAGGTTATCGAGTTTTGCACCTTTCTTGACTACTGTAGCGCCCATGGTGGCACGGTCAATGGTAGTGTTGGCGCCGATTTCCACGTCGTCTTCCAGGATAACGATTCCCACCTGAGCAATTTTCTCATAGGTACCGTCTTCCTTGGGGGCAAAGCCGAAGCCGTCACCGCCGATAATCGCTCCGCCCTGGATGATGCAACGGTTGCCGATGCGGCAGCCATGGTAAATCTTGACACCAGGGTACAGGATAACGTTATCGCCCAGCGTCACGCCGTCACCCACATACACCTGCGGGTAGATCTTCACGTTCTTGCCGATGGTCACCCCATTACCGATATAGGCAAAGGCGCCTACATACACGTCATCGGGCAGGGTAGTGCCTTCACCCACGTGGATAGGCTGCTCAATGCCGCGCTTTTCAGGACGCTGGCTGCTGACAAAATTCAGCAGGTCGGCAAGGGTCTTGTAAGGATCGTCAACACGGATGAGCGCAGCCTTTACTTCCTGCTCAGGGACGAAATCCTTGCGCACGAGCACGGCCGAGGCTTGGGTCGTATAGACGAAATGGGTATATTTGGGATTGGCCAGAAACGTCAGGCAACCTGGCGTGGCTTCTTCGATTTTAGCATAGTTGTTTATCACGGTTGAGGGGTCTCCGTCCACCGTACCGTTAACCATCGCTGCAAGTTGTTGTGCAGTAATCTCCATGATGTAGTTATGTATTGACTAATCTGTTATTTCAAAATCGGGCGCAAAGTTCGCAAAAAAAACACAATATCACAACTTTATAGCCCACACATTAAACCTAAAGATGCCAAAAAGGACAATATTTTGTCCTTTTAGCACCTTGAAGAGCTGTTTTATGCCCAATGTTAATTGTTATTTGGCACTGCGTTTGAGCAGTTCAGCAATCTTAGCTTCGATGACTTCGGCTGGTTGTACTCCCACAATTGTCTGATAATCTCCCTTGGGAGTGACAAACATCAGCATGGGAATGGATTCAACACCAAACTCCATGGCCATCTCGGGTTCCTGGTCCACGTCGATACGTCTGAAGATGACTTCACCCTTGTGATTTTGCTCAATCTCGTCGAGGATGGGGGCCAACTGCTTGCATGGACCACACCATGTGGCAAAGAAGTCGATCACCATCGGTTTGGAACTCATGATAGTGGTCTGCTTGATCCATTCGGTCTGGCCTTCATCATCAGGACTGGCGACAGACATCTCACTGTTGGCAGCTTGATTGCCGCCAGCTGCTTCACTACTTTCTTGATTCTCAGTCTTTTTGTTGCATGCGGCAAGCAAGAGCACTGCCATCAAGCAAAAGATTATCTTCTTCATATTTGTCATTTTATATTGATCTTCAGCACTCCGAGTGCGGATGCTATCAACTTCTAACTCCTAACTCCTAACTTATCAGTTCTCCCTTGCCTTGACGGGTGATTTCAGGATCGCTACCGGTGCAATCCACGATTGTGGATGGCATGAGCTGACCACGACCAGCGTCAATGACGATATCAACCTGTGACTCAAAGGCTTCGGCCATCAGTCCAGGCTCGCAACGATAGTCCTCGTCATCGCCAGGCACCGAGGTGGTCAGGATAGGACCTCCCAGCGTGCGGACAATGGACAAGGCGATTTCGTTATCGGGAATACGGATGCCCACCGTGCGACGGCCCTTAAAGGCTTTGGGCAACTTGGATAGGGCAGGGAAGATAAAGGTAAACGGTCCCGGCAGGTTGGACTTCATCAGTCGGAACTGTGTATTGTCAAATTTTGCGTACTGAGCCACCTGTGAGATATCATCACAGATGATGGACAGGTTGGTCTTGGCCGATTTCATTTCCTTGATCGAGCAGATGCGCTCAATGGCTTGGTTGTTGAGCGCGTCACAACCCAATGCATAGACGGTATCGGTGGGGTAGATAATGAGACCACCGTCCTTGAGCGTCTCAACGATATGGTCGATGTGGCGCTGGTTGACATTCTTTTCAATGATTTCTAAAATTTCCATTTGTTTATTGTTGTTTTGGGTTATAAATCGATGTTTCTACATTAGTGGCGTGGGCATATTTCGTCAATAATGCAGCCATCCAGTTGACGGCATCTTCAAGCGGAATTTCGGGGGCAAAGGCATTGATATTGATTTGCGCCCTGACGGTCTGCTCGGTGAACTTGGTGCGCTCCTCGTCACTGGTCGGGGTAGCGATGGGACCTGCCGCGTCACGATATACAGGCATCCCCTCGATGTTGAGCACGCCGCGTCCGATGCCATGATAGACATCTTCGGCAGTGCCCACACTCATCGTCAGCGTGTCGCCCTCGATGCGGTCTCCGTCAAGCCCGCTGATGGCATATCCGCTCTTAATAGACACCAGATTAACCACGTCGATAAGTGTCGTCAGACGATAGATGCCGAGTCCGCGGATGATGCGTCGGCACAATGCCTCGCTGGATACACGGTAACGGCTTGGATCCTTGCCCAATGCTTTATACAGATGTCGTGTCCCGGCAATGGCTGGACGTTGGTTGATTTCCAGCAGTTCATATTGCTGTTTGATGTCCTCGGCAGCAGCTTCTATCTCGGCCCATAATTCATCGCACGTCGGGTCGTTAACTACCGTCGCACTGATGAGTCCGATGTGCGTTTCGGGACAGGCTTCCAGTATCCTGTGGTCTATATGAATGTTGATCATTGCTATCGTTCTCCGATTTTTGACTGCAAAATTAGTGCAAGGCGAGAGATTTGCCAAATTTATTTGAGCAAATCCGAGCCGCCGCCTAATTTCGGGGACGAAGTCCCCAACGTAGTGCAAGGCGAGAGAATTGCCAAATTTATTTGAGCAAATCCGAGCCGCTGCTGTGACTGAATATTCTCTAACCGTTTTTTAAATTACTCAAGAAACTGAATTTTTGGTAATTAGTTCAGTAAAAAAGGTATCAGCAATAATTGTGTTTGTTCATAATTTTGCAGCGTGTTAATCAATTAATTACTTGTTATGAAAAGATTTTTCTTGTTTATATTCGTCATGATGATGTTTAATCATTTCTCTCATGCCGAAGCAGTTTCTGAAAATCAGGCGAAATGCCTTGTCCTGTATTATAGCTATAGTGGTGTAACTAAGACGTTAGCCGAGAATATCGCTGAAGATTGCGGTGGTACCTTACTTGAGGTCGTTGACCATGGCAATTATCCGCGCCCTGAAAGTCAGACGACTTACACTTATGCTAACAATGAGCGCAGCCAGATTGATAATGGTATCTGGCCCGAGATTAATATCTCTGTTGACAGCTTTAACCAGTGGGACGCTATCTTTATCTGCACACCCTTGTGGAACGGGAAGATGGCCAACCCTATGTTGACTTTCCTGCACAATCATGCTGCCAAACTCAGTAATAAGCAAGTAGCCTTGGCCGTGACCAGCTGGAGCAGCGGTATCTCAAATGTAGTTGTTGATGCCCATAACACTTTACCTGATTGCGTCTTTTTGGGCAATCCCCTTCATGTGAATTATAATGGCCGTTCAAGAATAGCTGAGCTTGCCAGCGAATGGGTAGAAACCATCTTGCCCGAAATAGAGCTTCCCAGTAGCAACAAGATGCGCGTCATTGTGGGCGGTAAGACCTTCCTTGCTACGATAGACAATAGTGCTACAGGTGAGGCATTTAAGAATCTGTTGCCGATGACGATTTCTATGACTGAGCTCAACGGTAATGAGAAGTATTATTATTTGAGCGACAATCTGCCTAAAAACGCATCCAATCCTGGAACAATCCATACAGGCGACATCATGCTTTATGGCTCGTCGTGTGTAGTCTTGTTCTATAAGACTTTCAATACCAGCTATTCCTATACCCGCATCGCTTGGATAGATGACCCGACAGGATTGGCCGAGGCTGTGGGTACAGGTGACGCAACGGTTACTTTTACATTATATGAAGTCATTCCCGGTGATGTGAATGGTGACGGCGAAGTAACCATCGGTGACGTGACTGACCTGATTGATGTGATCTTATCGGACAATGCATCAATGAACGATGCAGCAGATGTGAACACTGACGGCGAAGTAAGTATTGGCGATGTTACTGCATTAATTAATTTGATATTAGAGAAATGAAAATCAAACGTTTAATCACTTTTATCATTGCTTGCGCCATGACAATGGGCGTGATGGCTGCAAATGATGACCTAAACCGAAATGAGAATATGAACAACGATGGAAACAAGACACTGGTGGCTTACTTCAGTGCTACCGGTACGACAATGGAGGCGGCTACTCGCCTCGCCAAGGCTATTCATGCTGATCTGCATGAAATCGTTCCTGAAGTCCCCTATACATCTGCTGACTTGAACTGGAACAACAAGAATAGCCGCAGCAGCGTTGAAATGGCCGATAAGTCAAGTCGCCCTGCAGTTGCTAGCAAGGTGGATAACATGGCTCAGTACAATACCGTTTTTGTCGGATTCCCCATCTGGTGGTATATCGCTCCAACGATTATCAATACGTTCCTGGAGCAGTATGACATGACAGGAAAGACCATTGTGCCCTTCTTTACTTCAGGCGGTAGTGGTGCTGGCGAGACCTTGAAATATCTCAAGCCTTCGGCTCCTGGTGCCAACTGGGTTGAACCCAAGAACTTCAACTATATGAGTGAAAGTGATATCCTCACTTGGACAAACTCATTAAAATAGGATTCATTCATTTAGCGCACTGTTTGTCTGAATTTTGTGGTCAAAAATAACCTTGCGCGGCCGTGGGGTTTTGATGTGTCATGAAAATGTCGTATATTTGCGCTGAAAAATTATGATGAATTAACAACAAGAGCAATGAAAAAAGCAACATTTTTAACTGTTCTGATGGCTGCTTTGTTGGCTTTCATGGCTAACGCTCAAAGCAAGGTGTATTACACGACCGAAATCTCGCCCGAGTCACTGGTCAAGATTTATAAGGCGCTCGGTGTGGAGACTACTGGACGTGTCGCTGTGAAAATCAGCACAGGCGAGGCTGGCAATAACCATTACTTGAAGCCCACACTTATCCGCAACCTGGTGGATGAGGTGAACGGTACCATCGTTGAGTGCTGTACGGCTTATGGCGGTTCGCGCCAGGATGTGAGCAAGCATTGGCAAACGATCCATGAACATGGCTTTGACTCTATCTTTGCCGTGGATATTATGGACGAGTTCGGCCAGATGCGTATTCCCGTTAAGGATCGCACCCACATCAAGTATGACATTGTTGGTGACCATCTGGCCAACTATGACTGGATGATTAACCTGGCTCATTTCAAGGGTCATGCCATGGGTGGCTATGGTGGTGTCTTGAAGAACGCCTCAATCGGTGTCGCCAGCACTGCTGGTAAGGCCTATATCCACTCAGCAGGCTACACCGATGATGCCAGTGATGCATGGAACCACATCGAGAACCAGGATGGATTCCTGGAGTCGATGGCTGCAGCAGCCCAAGCTGTTCACAATTATATGGGTGGTCGTGTCATTTATATTAATGTGATGAACAACATGTCGGTTGACTGCGATTGTGACGGTACTCCCGAGAAGCCCATGCTCAAGGATATGGGAATCATGGCTAGTCTCGATCCCGTAGCGCTTGACTGGGCTTGTGTGCAGATGGTGATGAACCACAAGGCTAAGACTGGTGATGACAATGCACCCCTGATCGAACGCATCAACAGCCGTCATGGCACCCACACCATTGACTGGGCCGAGCATATTGGTCTCGGTTCCAAAAACTATGTAATCGTTAAACTCTAAATCAATAGTTAAACAACCCAGAAACAATGAACAACTTTGTCTATAACATTCCTGTAAAGGTTTATTTTGGAGAGAATCAGTTGCATCACCTCAGTGAAGAACTCAGTAAATATGGCAAGCGCGTGCTGCTTACCTATGGTGGAGGCTCGATCAAGCGCACAGGTCTCTATGACAGTGTGGTTGCCGAGGTGAAGAAAGCCGGCATGGAACTGTTTGAACTCTCAGGCATTGAGCCTAATCCTCGCATTGATAGTGTGCGCCGTGGTGCCCAGATGTGCAAGGAACACAATATTGATGTGTTGCTGGCTGTAGGTGGCGGATCGACAATTGATGCCACCAAGTTTATGGCTGCAGGCGCCAAGGTTGATCACGACCCGTGGGACTTCTTCAATGAGAAATGGGCACCCATTACCGAGGCGTTGCCTATCATCAGTGTGCTCACACTCTCGGCAACGGGTAGTGAAATGGATGCCGGAGGTGTCATCAGCAACCCCGAGACCAACGACAAGATTGGTCGCGTGGAGCATCCTACCTTGTTACCCAAGGTGTCCTTCCTTGACCCGACGGTCACCTATACCGTTAGTCCCTACCAGACAGCTTGTGGCGCTGCTGATATGTTGTCTCACATCTTTGAGGTCTATTTCAATATGAATCAGGACCTTTATATGCTCGATTGCTTTATGGAGGGTATGATGAAGACCATCATCAAGTATGCCCCCATCGCCATGAAGGAGCCTGAGAACTACGAGGCACGCGCAAACCTGATGTGGACTTCGTCATGGGCTATCAATGGCTTTGTCGATGGCGGCAAGCGACAGGCTTGGAGCTGCCACCCGATGGAGCACGAGGTGTCGGCCTACTACGACATCACCCATGGTCTGGGACTGGCTATTATCACACCGAGGTGGATGGAGTATTGCTTGAGCGAGAAGACCGTCAGCAAATATGTGCAATATGGTGTAAATGTCTTTGGCATTGATGCTAAAATGCCTGCTATGGACATTGCCCGTGAGGCCATTGAGAAGACCAAGGAGTTCCTCTTCGGCACGTTGGGCTTGACCAGCACTTTCACTGCCCTGGGTATCAATGATGAGCACATCCCCGTGATGGCACGCAAGTCTTGTGCCGGTGGGGTGCTGCCCGGATTTGTGCCTCTCAAACAAGAGGACATTGAGGTGATCTTCCGCAATTGCTTGTAAGAAGATTTAGGATAAATTTGTCCTCAAAAATCCCTTTTCAACAAGTGAAAATGCATTTTTGCTCTAAAAAATCATTTTTTCATTGATTTTTTCTAGTATTTTTGTTTGTTTTAAAAAAAATAGTTGTAACTTTGCGATGTCTTAGAGATAAATATTTTTTATCTGTTTAAGATATGGATATATTTAAATTCCAACTTTTCATCAATTCTATTCAAGTTAAAAGTTAATAAATTTGGAGAAATGTTATTTGCAGAAGGATTCGTGACGCGGGAGCGCCGCGAATCTTTTTTATGTGCACTTCTTTGTCCTGAAGAAGAAAATGCCTAATTTTGCCCCATCATTAGTGTCCATTAAAAAATCGCAATAATCGTTATAATCAATTGATTTTTAGTCTATTATATGTATTTTTGAAGTCAACGGATTTGAAATCACAAATGAACTGATTATTAGATACTTGGCAAAAAACACCATTGATTTTGAGCCTTTTATAAAATCAATTAACCGGCATTTTGCTTGATCAAAATTTTTAGTGGACAGCAATGTTGCCCCATGATGAAAAACAGATTATTGATATTTGCAGCGTTGATGGTACTTTCCTCCGCTGTACAGGCAAGAAACATGAGTAATCAAGAATTGACTCAGCGTATTGATGAGGTTTTCAGTGCAGTGTACAATAACCCAGCTGAACCTGGTGCTGCCGTGCTCATTATGCAGGGCAGTGATACGCTCTACAGCCGCTGCTTTGGCGTGGCAGATAGGGTAACCAAAGCTCCAGTAACATTTGCGACCAACTTCTGCATCGCCTCGGTTTCTAAACAATTCTCGGCAGTGGCTTTGCTGCAACTGGCCGAGGAAGGCAAACTCTCGCTCAACGATCCGCTATCGAAGTTCTTCCCCGAGTTCCAGGCTCCTTTCTTCTGTGAAATCACCTTGCATCACATCATGAGCCACACTTCGGGTATTCCCGATGCGCGACCTCACGACGACCGCAACTTCGTGCTCTACAGCAACGATGTTACGTCGGTGCAGTATATGCGTACCCTTAATCACTTGAATTTTCAGCCTGGTACCCAATATGAGTACATTAATCCCACGTTCCAGCTGATTTATCAGATTGTAGAACGGACCACAGGAATTCCCTTTGAGACCTATATGCACGACAATGTTTTCGGGCGTGCTGGGATGAAGACGTGCCGTTACTTTGAACCCGACCGCAAGATTGCTGACATGGCACACGGCTACGAGCGTGACAGCAAGGGTGTTTGGCAGGAATATGACTACGGTGAGGAGAGCTTCTTCGGTACCAAAGCCGATGGTGCTCTCTATTGCTCCATCAATGACTTCGTGCGTTGGGAACGCGCCCTGCGTGACAATAGCGTGTGGAGTGCATCCAGCAAGCGTCTGGCCTATCATCCATGGGTACAGATTCCTGCTGATGCCGAGTATGGTTATCAGCCTTACACGGGCTATGGCTACGGTTTCTTCATTCAGGATTATCCCGGCCAGCCCACCCATGTCTATCATTTAGGCGATAACGGCGGTTTCACCATCTATGCCGGCAAGATTCCCGAGCGCGACCTGATTTTCCTCTTCTTCTCGACCCGTCCCGACATCGACCGCCTGGGTATGGTCAATAAGGTTTACCACATTTTGGGATTCCAATAAATAAAATAACCAGAACAGCAATCATTACAAAAAACACAAGAAACACAATGATTTGTGTTTCTTGTTGTTATATGAGTATATATGTTGGTCTGATTGATTGATCGTTCTGCAGTTTTTAGCGCAGTAATGATTACAACCGTTGCAATAGTGTCTTACCTTGATGGTTATTGATCAATGACCGTTTCCGAGAAGTAATACTCTCTTAGCGATTTGGTGACAGGATCGCCATTCAGGGCAACTGTTTGTTGCAGCCTGATATCTGCCGACGAAGCTCCCACTTTCACGATGTATGAGCCTGGGCTAATATTCCATTGGCGCTGGCCTTCGTGGCTGTAGAAGCCGAACTGTTCGGTATATAGCTTTATTTTGACAGTCTTGCTCTCGCCGGGATTGAGCGAAACACGACCAAAACCCTGTAACTGAATCGGGCGAAGTGGTTGATTGCTGCTGGTGGGGGATAGATAGACCTGTGCGATTTCATCTGCAGCCATCTTTCCCGTGTTCTTAACCACAAACGAAAGGTTGACGCTCCGAGAGGCTGTTGAGAAATCCCCTTCGACTTTCAGGTCGCTGTATTCAAATGTGGTATAGCTCAAACCGTATCCGAAGGGCCACTGTACGCGAGGATCGGGTTCAGCACTATAGTTGTAGCACAATGGCTCATAGACTTCTGTTTTGGGATAGCTGACAGACAACTTGCCTGACGGAGAGACCTTCCCGTACAGGATGTCGGCCACAGCATGCCCGCCTTCTTCACCCGGATACCATGCTTGAATGACGGCAGCGCAACGGTCAGCGATGTCCGAGATGACCTGAGCGCGGCCACCGAACACAACAAGCACGACAGGCTTTCCCGTAGCCAGCAGTTCCTCGACAAATTGTTGCTGGCGGCCAGGTAATCTCAGGCCTTGACGGTCGCGATTCTCGCCACACAGCATCACGTTCTCGCCGACGGCAGCCACGATGACATCACTACGTCGCGCCATATCCAACGCTTCAGTCTTGTTGGCGGTTTCTCCTGCGTCCACCTTGCGGTGCAGCAGTCCGTATTCCCATGAACGTGGGTCGCCATTCTTATCATATTTGGTTTCGATTTCCTCGGTCCAGTCGCAGCCGCGCGAATAAAGGATATTCACGTCCTCTGCCTTATGGTCCTGCATACCCTCAAGCAAGGTCACGATATGAGGATGCTCATAACCGTTTTCCATCTTTTTCCAGAAATAGGACATGGCCGGGAATGAGTAATCGCCACACATGGCCCACATGGTGTTGGCATTCGGACCTGTCAAGAGTATGTTCTTGGCGTCCTTGAGCGGCAGGATGCCGTTATTCTCCAGCAGAACCACCGACTGGGTCGCGATATCATAAGCGGTTTGTCGCTCCTCTGGCGTATCGAGGGTAATCTGCTCATTGCTGTAAAGGTATGGGTTCTTGTCAAACAGTCCGGCACGCATCTTGTGGCGCAACACGTTCTTTACAGCCCGTTCAAGGGTTTCTGGACTTACAAGACCTTGATTGATAGCTTGCAGCAAGTGCTGGTAGCAGTTGCCGGTAGGGAAGTCCACATCATTGCCCGCATTAATGGCTGCAGCGGCTTTTTGGACGGGGTCGGTGAGTTCTGGAATCTGATCGATAGAGCCATAATCACTCACCACCATGCCATCAAAATTGAGATAACCGTGCAAGATGTCCTGCAAAATCTCGGCATTAGCCACACAATTGACTCCATGAACGGCATGATAGCCAGGCATGATCACGTGGCTGCCTGCAAGCCTGATGATAGCCTCATGAGGTAGCAGTATCTCTTCCATTAGTTCCTTCTCGTCGGCATTGCCACCACCGCCATATCCCAGGTAATGTTTGGTACAAGCTCCTACACCTTTCTTGAGGTCGCCTTGCTGCATTCCCTTGACAAAAGCCGTTCCCATCGCAGCCGACAGATAAGCGTCCTCACCATAGGATTCCTCAAGACGATTGAAACTGGGAATACGGCACACATCGACCATTGGCGAGAGGGCCAGAATAGCTCCCATTTTCCTCATGGCTGTACCGGTTTGACGGGTCTTGAGCTCGGCCAATTGCGTGTTGAACGAGCAAGCTTGTCCTATCTGTTGCGGATAGATTGTTGCACCCATGGTGTTAATACCCGTCAGGGCTTCCTCATGACATAGTGCCGGTATTCCATTGGGGGTGTGATGAATCAGCCAATCTTGGACAGCGGCTACACGGTCGCGCAGCTCGTTGGGATCGCGTGGTGCCTGCATGGCAAACTGTGAAAAGTGTCCGATGCCGTTTGGAATCAACTGACGGCATTTAATCGTATCCAGTTGTCCTTGCTCATTGAACAACTCGTCCATGTACATGCTTTTCAACTGGGCGATGCGTTCTTCTTGCGACATCTTATTGTACAGATCATCAACGCGCTGCTCGATATTGACCGACTTTTTGCAGCCTGCCAACAATACAGCGATGCACATGATGGGTAATACCATCAACATAATGTTCACTCCTGTCAGGTACTTCATATCTCTTGAATTTGGTATTAACGTTCTTATTTCTAGTTCTTGTTTCTAATGCTTAATCGTCAATTGGTCCCCATTCATGCGCTGCATGTATTGCTGGATGATGGACTTCATGTGGCGCTCCATGCGGTTGCGGGTATCGGGAGGCATGGTCCCCAACACGTTGTTGGAGAAGGTAGAATCGGTGCGGAACTTGTAGGCACTGTTTACCTGTTTGCCGTCAAATTGCAGGGCGTAGTCTCCCCAGACATACTCGTAACTGCTGGATTCGGGCAGCCAATGCAGTGCAAAACCATCTTCGGCCACACCGCCCATGATGTTACGGCCGAAGGCGATATAGGGTTGGTCATAATGCAGGTAACTGAGCACTGTGGGCATGATGTCGATTTGTTCTACTACTTGCTCCTCATCATAGCCGTGCAGCGACGGGTCGCCTGGGGCATATAGGATGATGGGCACGCAATAGTTGCCCAGTGTGGTGCAATAGAACGGGTCAATTTGCTGGCTCACGTGGTCGGCAGTAATGACAAACAGTGTGTTCTTGAACCATGATTGGCGGCTGGCGGTCTCAAAGAAGCGTTTCAAGGCATAGTCGGTATAGGCAACACACTCCTGCAAAGGACTTTCGCCCTGCGGGAATCGGCCCTTGTACTTCTTGGGAACAACAAACGGGTCATGGCTTGATGCGCTGAACAAAGCGGTCATGAATGGCTCCTGCATCTTGCCCATCTCTTGGGCATAGAACTGGAAGAACTCCTCATCCCAAATGGCCCAAGTACCGTCAAAATCTTTATCGCCATGGAAATTGGGGTCGGCTTTGTATTCGTCGCGTCCAAAGTATTGTTGGAAACCGGTCGCGCGGGCAAAGGCATGGAAACCCATCGAACTGTTCTGAGCACCGTGGAAGAAGGCTGTGGTGTAGCCCTTGTTTTCGCCCAGTTCACGGGCCAGACCCGACATGCTGTTCAATGAAGCGGGTGTGAGGAAGAGCGGTTCAACAAAGTTGGGCAAAGATGACAGTACCGACGGCATGCCCTCGATGCTTTTGCGCCCGTTGGCGTAGGAATAGCGGTAGGTCATAGCCCCTTGGGTTATGAGCGAATCCAGGAAGGGGGTGAAGCCCTTATAGGTGCCGTTCCTCAAGGTCTTGTTGTAGAAACCGATGTGCTGTTTGCTGAAACTTTCCAGAATGAGCACAACGACGTTGCGCGGTGTGAAGGCTGCGCTGTCATTGGGCTGGTGGAGTGGGCTGTAGAGAGCCGCGGCCTCCTCGTCGCTCATGTAGTCAGGAACGACAAAGGGCGTTTTCTTTAATGTGCGGAAGATGGAAAACGGAGTGTTTAACACAATACCGGTCTCGGCAGGACGGTTGACGTACTGGTTGGCGTTGCTGATAGTGATGGGACGCGTAGCCTTGGTGAAGCCGCCGCGGATGGCACCTATGCACAATGGCACGGCCAGCAGCAGTGATGCAACCTGGAAAATATAATAATGAGTCAACGATCGATAAGATCTCTCGTCCCCTCCGTTAAATCCGTTTTCTCCGTTAAATCCGTTTTCTCCGTTAAATCCGTTAATTCCGTCCCCTGAAGGCCTGAACAGTTTCCAGAACAGCCATGTCACCAATCCTGCGAGCAGCACGAGATACCAATGACTCAGGAATTGACCTCCAAAAATCTTCAGCATTTCTCCGGTGCTCTCGTTGCTGAACTCAGCAAAAACCGATGCCGTGGTGCGTTTGCCTGTGAACGGGAAATAGACACAGTCCATCAGGTTGATATACACCGCGATGCTGTTTACAATAGTATAGATCCATCTTGCCACCCGATAATATCCGGACCGCTCTTTCCAATGTAACGGCAGCAGAAGCATCAGCAGGATGATAGCGTTAGTATAGAGAATGGCCGGCGTGTCAAAAAGCAGTCCGGCACCAAATAGCCCCAGGCCATGCCCCCAAGTCATTGTGCCGGCATACAGCGACCAGTTAAGCGCCAGAAAAATACCACGACACAGGGTATAGGCGCAATAGACCACCAGCAGGTCCCATAACACAGCGACGAGAGGGATATTGAATATGCTAAAATGACGTTTCATTATGTTCAACTGCATGAAATGTTGCACAAAAGTACTATTTTTGCACCACAAAATGAAAACAAGGTCTAAAAATATCAAGCGAATAGTCCTGTTGTTACTCATGCTTGCCTTGGCAGTGTGGGTCGCAACCAGATGGCAGGTGTGGTTCAGTAACCCTGAGGAATTGGCGGTCAAGCCGCTGGAAACTCCGGGGCATGTGTTGCTGACTTTCGGTGACGATAATGAAATGTCTCGTAACGTGAGCTGGCAGTGCGATACCATGTTGCAGCCTTCACGGCTGGAGCTGGTCTGCCTTGAAACGGATGACTCTACCAGTATTGATGCCGAGGGTGAGGTGTTTGAATCCCGCAAGGGCAAGGCGGCTTATTACGTTGCTCGCCTTCGCCAACTGCAACCTGATTCCCATTACCGTTACCGTGTGGTGAGTGGAGAACAGACTTCGCAGTGGTATTCATTCAAGACCTATGCCACGGGGCGTGACAAGTTCTCGTTCCTCTTTGTTGGCGATGTGCAGGACACCATCGGTGGCATTGCCAACAGGTTGCTGATGGAGGCTTGGGCACAGCATCCCGAGGTCGAGTTCCTCGTGTGTGGCGGTGACTTGATTGAGCGTCCTGCCAATCAGTATTGGGACGAGACTTTCCGTGATCTTGACAGCATCGGCCAATCGATGCCTGTGCTCAACGTAACGGGCAACCACGACTACTTCAAGGGCATTATCCGTCGGCTGGAACGCCGCTTCCCGCTCGTTTTTTCCTATTTCCTGGATTCAAAGGAAGGTGACAATATGGTCTATACCTTGAATTATGGTGATGCCCAGATTTTTGTGCTTGACAGCAACCGTGAGTTTTTCCATCTATGGTCACAGCGCAAGTGGCTGGAAGAGAAATTGAAGAACAGCGAGGCAAAATGGAAGATTCTTGTCCTTCATCACCCGCTCTATTCCATCAAGAAGAAAAACAACAACCTGATTCAGCGATGTATGTTCGATGACCTTGTCCGTCAATATGGTGTAGACTTGGTGATGCAGGGCCACGAACATGCCTATGCACGACGAATTGGTGGTGTTTACAAGAATGGCGCTCCAGCGATACCTGTTTACACAATTAGCCACTGCTCGCCAAAGAATTACCGCATACGATTTGATGAGAGTTTTGACAAGTTCGGCATTTCCAGCCGCTATTACCAGACGGTAAATGTCGGTGGCGACACCTTGTCGATGACGACCTATGATGCCAACACCCATGCGCTCTATGACTCGCTGATGGTTGTCGTGTCGCCTTATAAAGTGCATTTGGTGAGCGACCTGGGTAAGGACATCCCAGAATACATGGAATTCACTCCCGACCCGAACAATAAAAAGGATCTGAAGTTTGCCAAGCGCATTCAGGAATACGTCAAAAGCCACCCTGAAAGAAAGAAAACTAAAAACTAAAGCCTGATAGCTAAAAGCTAAAGGCTTTTTTACTACCTTTGCAGCCAAATTTAGAAAACACTATGGCAGAAAACGCATTATTACAACGTCTTGACGGCCTGGATGCCCGCTTTGAAGAGATCGGTACACTGATTACCGACCCTAACGTCATTGTCGACCAGCATCGCTATGTCAAGCTGACCAAGGAATATAAGAGCCTGGAAACCTTGCTCAATGCAACCCATCGTTATCGCAAAATGCTGGAGGATATTGAACAGGCCAAGTTGGTTCTGGAGACCGAGAGCGACGAGGAGTTGCGCTCGATGGCGCGAGAGGAAATTGACGCCAATCTTGCCGAGGTGCCTAAGATGGAAGAGGAAATCAAACTCCTTCTTATCCCCGAGGATCCTGAAGACAGCAAGAACGTGGTGCTCGAAATTCGTGGCGGAACGGGCGGCGATGAGGCAGCCCTGTTCGCCGGTGACCTGGCGCGTATGTACACCCGCTACTGCGAAACCAAGGGCTGGAACGTACAGATGTCCAGTTGCAGTGAAGGTGCCGTGGGCGGTTTCAAGGAAGTGGTATTCAGTATCACGGGCGATAACGTCTATGGCACTTTGAAGTATGAGTCGGGTGTGCACCGCGTCCAGCGCGTACCTGTTACCGAGACCCAGGGTAGGGTACATACATCTGCTGCCAGTGTGGCTGTACTGCCTGAGGCCGAGCCGTTTGACGTCCACATCAATGAGGGAGAAATCAAGTGGGACACCTTCCGTAGTGGTGGTGCCGGTGGCCAGAACGTGAACAAGGTGAACAGTGGTGTGCGTCTGCGTTACATGTGGACCAATCCTAACACGGGTGAGCAACAGGAAATCCTCATCGAGTGTACCGAAACCCGCGATCAGCCCAAGAATAAGGAAAGGGCATTGGCACGCTTGCGTACCTTCATCTATGATCACGAGCACCAGAAGTATATGGACGACATTGCTTCGCGTCGCAAGACCCTCGTCTCGACGGGCGACCGCTCTGCCAAGATCCGCACCTACAACTATCCGCAAGGCCGCATTACCGACCACCGCATCGGCTATACGATCTACAACCTGCCCGCCTTCATGGACGGTGACATCCAGGATTGCATCGACCACCTCATTGTTGCCGAGAATGCCGAGAAACTCAAGGAAGCAGAGTTGTGATGCGAGCATAGCTCGCAGATGAGTGATTAGTGATTAGAGATTAGTGGGGCATCCGCACTATGTAGTGTCCGGGGGAAAAGTTAAAGTATTGTTAAAACGCCGTTTTGATGTTGCAAAGCGGCGTTTTCATGTGTCTATATAACAGAAAGCACCGATGCCATGAACCCATAATAAAATTAGTGATGTTTAATGAAGAAATCAGGGAGGCCCTTTTTGAGATGCTTCCCTGATTTCATTTGTATTGGTATTCTGACTTAGGTCACTCTAGATAACTACGAATAATTCTTGTTATATGTAGTTGGAAAGTGTGAATCAGCTCGTTGCTTGCTCTCGTTTCGTTTTTTTGGCAGTGCGGATGCTCGTAGTGATTTTATCATCCACGGCATCAATGACGATGGTGTCACCCGCCTTGGCTTCCTCGCGCAGCAGCATTTCGCTCAGTGGATCCTCGATTTCGCTCTGGATGGCGCGTTTCAAGGGTCGGGCACCGTACTGAATGTCAAATCCGCGGTCGGCAACCAGATTCTTGGCGGCATCGGTGATTTCCAGTTTCATGCCATTCTCTTCAACACGCTTGAAGAACGATGCCAACTCGATATCGACAATCTTGAGGATGCAATCGTGGTTCAATGACCCGAAGGTGACAATGTCGTCAACACGGTTCAGGAACTCGGGCGAGAACTGGCGGTTCAACGCCTTGCGAATAACTGAATCGCTGCGTTCCTTGGTCAATTCCTGGGTATTGAATCCCACACCGGCGCCAAAGTCCTTCAGTTCTCTCGTACCGATGTTGCTGGTCATGATGATAATGGTGTTCTTGAAGTCCACCTTGCGGCCCAGACCGTCGGTCAGGTTACCCTCATCAAGCACTTGCAGCAGCATGTTGAACACGTCAGGATGCGCTTTCTCGATCTCGTCGAGCAGTACGACACTGTAAGGATGGCGGCGCACCTTCTCGGTCAACTGGCCACCCTCTTCATAACCCACATAGCCCGGAGGTGCACCGACGAGTCTGGAGACATTGAACTTCTCCATATATTCGCTCATATCGACACGTATCAGGGCCTCGTCGCTGTTGAACAGGAATTGGGCGAGTTTCTTGGCAAGTAAGGTCTTACCAACGCCAGTGGGTCCCAGGAACATGAACGAGCCGATGGGACGCTTGGGATCACGCAATCCGGCACGGTTGCGGCGGATGCTGCGGGCAATCTTGTCGATGGCCTCGTCCTGACCGATGACCTGTTTCTTCAGTTCGTCGGTCATACCCAATAGGCGAATGCCTTCACTCTGAGCAATGCGTTGAGCAGGCACACCGGTCATCATGGCAACAACCTCGGCAATGTGGCCCTCATTGACGGTCACACGGCGGCTGTCCAATTCGGCTTCCCACTTATCCTTGGCTTCCTGCAGTTCGGCTTTGAGCTTCTCTTGCTGGTCGCGGTAGCCTGCTGCGCTCTCAAAGTTCTGAGCTTGCACGGCTTTGAACTTGTTTTCTTGGGCTTCGGCGATGCGTTGTTCCAGTTCTTCAATCTCCTTGGGCGTGTCCACCTTGGTGATATGCACGCGTGAGCCTGCCTCGTCCATGGCGTCGATGGCCTTGTCGGGGAAGAAACGGTCGCTGATGTAACGGTCAGTGAGTGTTACGCATGCCTTGAGGGCCTCGTCGGTATAGTTCACGCCGTGATGCTTCTCGTACATCTCCTTGATGTTGTGCAGGATCTCGAGTGTCTGTTCAGGCGTGGTGGGCTCGACAAGCACTTTCTGGAAACGACGTTCCAGAGCACCGTCTTTCTCGATGCTCTTGCGGTACTCGTCGAGTGTGGTAGCACCAATGCACTGGAATTCACCTCGCGCCAACGCAGGTTTCAACAGGTTTGCGGCGTCCATCGAGCCGCTGGCATTGCCGGCACCCACGATGTTGTGGATCTCGTCGATAAACATGATGACGTTCTTGTTCTGGCTCACCTCATCAATGACGGCCTTGAGGCGTTCCTCAAACTGGCCACGATACTTGGTGCCAGCCACTATCGCTGCCATGTCAAGCGAGATGATGCGCTTGTCGAGCAGGGTACGGGCGACCTTGCGCTCAACAATGCGCTTGGCAAGCCCCTCGATGATGGCACTCTTGCCCACGCCGGGCTCACCGATCATAACGGGGTTATTCTTCTTGCGACGGCTCAAGATTTGTGCCAACCGCTCGATTTCGGTCTCACGGCCGACTACGGGGTCAAGCCTTCCTTCGGCAGCCTCGCGGGTAATGTCCTTGCCATACTTGTCAATGACGGGAGTAGCAGACGAGTTGTCACCTCGACTGACATTTCGTCGCTGTCTCGTCTCCCGATAGGAGGGATTGTCGCCCTCACTGGGATTACTGCCACCCGGCAGGTCGTCCTCATCCTCGTCTTCTTCGTCGGGGAAGTCGGCACCCGCCGCGGGTAGCGTAATGTCCTGTCTCCAGTGGTTTTGCTGGAGTTGGTATTGTTTATGAATCATATTGTATCAGCTTCTTTGTTTTGTAGTCATTAATTGATTATCACATCTTCAATCAGCAAGCACCGTGCCAATGTCAAAAAGTTTATAACGAGAAACTAAAGGTTAGGAGTAGCCCGTCACATTGGGCTTGCTCCTAACCCTTTACTCGGTCACGCCAAGGCGTGGGCTTGTTTTCTTAATGTTTTAACAGGAGATCAATCAGGGCTGAGACATCGTTGATATCGGCTTCGCCATCGTTATCGACATCGGGATTGCCCTCAATTGTCATGCTGTTGTCAAGCAGGTAGCTGATGAGAGCAGTAACATCACCGATGCTAACCTCACCGTCACCATTGACATCGCCAACGAGCGGTTCATCACCGTTGCCAGTGAGCGTCACATGCTGGATGTTGGACCAGACGCTCTCGGTGCCGTCGGTATAAATGGCTTTGACAAAGTACTCATAGATACCGCCTGCCAGAGACTGAACCGTGTAGCAGGTGTCGACAATACCGCTCACCTGGCGCCAAGTGGAATCTCCCTCCTCAACGATAGCACGACGAGGTGCTACGGCCGTGAGATCTCCGTTATAGATATCCACATGGGAAATGTAGAAACGCTTGGCTGGGGCGGTCATGGCAAACTTGACGTTATCGGCTTCGCAGCCCTTGAGAACAACGGTATAGTCGGTAGGCTCCGTGCTCAGTTCAACCGTCTCGCTGACGTCGCCACAAGATACAATCACCGAACTGCCGTCGCTGACTCCCTTGCCGTTGACCCAGCTCTTGGCATTGACCACCACTGTGACGGTGTTATCGAGTTCCAGTTCGGGACTGGTAAGATAACCTGCCACTGAGCCTGTTCCGACCTTCACGCTGTTGTTGGCAGCAGGATAGACTTTGTATCCGCTCCATCCTGGGTTATCGGAGTAATTGTCTAAGTTGGTGCCGATGTCATTGGTCCCATCTTCGTTGGCCACAACATTTGAGAAATTCTCTGTCATGAGCAGGGTGGCAATCTCTTCACCAGGCGCTGCAATGCGATTTACCTTGAGGGTATAGCTCGAGATGTTGTCCACTGCGGTCCAGTCGGCGCGGAAGGCTGCAGGCTGCACTGCTGTCTCGTCAACCGAGAGCATAATGGGCACTTCTTTTTCAAATGGGTCAACCGGGACATCTTCACCAGTCCATGCAACATGCTGCTTTGTGCCCCAGATATGTTCTGCAAGTACGGGGTGATCAACAAAGGGGTTGCGGTTGCCTTGATGGCTATAGACTGAATCATTGCGGCTGATTTCCTTTGTGCTGACGGGGTCGGCACGGTGCCACTCCATGAGCAGCTGTTTTGACCAGTCCGAGAAAGCCTTGTATTTGTTTTTGGCATAGTCAAGCTGGTCGCAACCTGGCCAATTGGCCACGTCGCTCTTGTAGCAAGTCACCATGTAGAAATAGATGCGTGCAAAGTCGCCCTTGTATTCATCGTCGGGTTCAAACACGGTCGATGTGTAGCCGTTGTAGGTGCTTTTGCCAAGCCTGCCCTTCATGCTTACACCCAAGGAGTCGTTTACATAAGTGTAACCACCGACACAAACACCGTAAGGGTTGTTGCTGCGGCGCTGGTTCACATAGGCATCGGTGGGGATAAGCATAGTCAAATCGGTAAACATGGGTTCAATCTCGCCGCCAAACCAGCTCTTGGGGAACGAGTGCTCACGGTTAAGTCCTTGTCCCACATAGGTTGCATTGCCCACATGAGTGGAATAGTAGTCATACTTACAGGTGGAGTACATGTCGACGTAGTAACCGTCATCACCCATGTCAGTGTAGTTGAAGGCTCTCCACATGTAGTTGTAAGATAATATATTATGAGTGTAGATGATGCCTTCAAGTGCGGTCATCAACGCCTCATCCTGTTTGCCGACGGCATTGGTGTAATAACCGTTGGGAATGTCGGCCCACGCTGTCATGCCCAGCATCAGGGCCAATAATAGTGTAGTCGTCTTTTTCATTATCTTATATGGTTTTAGAGGTTAATTGGTCATAAATGGTATCAAATAGGCGTCTGAAGGCAGTTTCATCAGCTAATGTCTTGCGGAATTCCTCCAATCGCTTGGCATTGTCGCTCTGTGGAATCCACAGCTTGAGGTAACCGCCATAGTCATATTTCTCTCGCATGTGGGCCATCAGGCGATTGTATTGAGCCTCACGGTCTAGGCCTGGCTGATGCTTCATGCCGTATTGCAAGGCGCGGCGCACGATGGTGTTGGTGTCAATAATGCGGTCCGCCTCGGCGACGATGCGGCCATAAATGGTGCGGGGCTCGTAATCACTCGAGGCACGATGATCCTCGGCGGCATCGGCAATCGTATTGATTTCGTCTTCGCTGAACCATTGGCGCAGACGGCTGTCCTCGCGAATGATGCAGGCGCTGTCGGTGTGGTGATGTTCCCGACCGTTGATGAGTCCCAGGTCATGATAGGCAGCCGCTACCAGTAATAGGCAGCGATCCACCTCGGGATAATACTGTGCCAGAGTCATTGCCTGGGAAATGACCGTGTGGACATGGTCGCGATTGTGCCCGGCGTCAAAGCTGTCATAGCGAGGCACAATCTGACTTTCCACAAATTGCATTATCTCATTAAAATCCCTCATGCTAAATAAAATAACTCCTCACTTCTAACTTCTCACTCCTAACTTCTAACTTCTATCAAGTTAGTCAACCTTGTGGAGGTCATGGCCCATGCGGGTCTTCTTGGTGTGCATGTAGAACTCGTTGTAGCGGTTCGGAGTCACTTCAAGAGGCACATTCTCTACCACTTCAAGGCCGTAGCTCTCGAGACCGACGCGCTTAACGGGATTGTTGGTCATCAGGCGCATTTTGGTCACGCCCAGGATGCGCAGGATATTGGCACCCACGCCGTAGTCTCGCTCATCGGGTTTGAAGCCCAGATGCACGTTGGCGTCGACGGTGTCATAGCCGTTCTCCTGCAGTTTATAGGCTTTGATCTTGTTCATCAGTCCGATGCCGCGACCTTCCTGATTCATATAGACAAGCACGCCCTTGCCTTCCTTCTCGATCATCAGCATGGCCATGTGGAGTTGCTCGCCACATTCGCATCGCATTGACCCGAAGATGTCGCCCGTGGCACATGACGAGTGCACGCGCACCAGCAGCGGCTCATTGGGACCCCATTCACCCTTGATGAGGGCAATGTGCTCGCGACCGTTATTGATCTGGCGGAAGGGGATGAGCTTGAAGTGGCCATATTGGGTGGGCAGATCCACTTCGTCACCGACTTCAACGACCTTCTCGGTGCGCAAGCGGTAGGCAATCAGGTCCTTGATGGTGATGATGGGCATATTGAATTTCTCAGCCACCTTCATCAGCTGCGGCAGGCGGGCCATCGTTCCGTCAGGATTGATGATCTCAATCAGGGCGGCGGCAGGGTAGAGCCCGGCAATGCGCATCAGGTCGATAGAGGCCTCGGTGTGTCCGGCACGCTTGAGCACGCCTTTATCGACGGCTCTCAAGGGATTGATGTGTCCGGGACGTCCGAAGTCCTGCGGCTTGCTGTTGGGATTGGCAAGGGCACGGATGGTCATGGCACGGTCATGCATCGACACGCCTGTGGTGCAACCGTCAAGCAGGTCGATGGTTACCGTGAATGGAGTGCCCAGCATCGATGTGTTGTCATCGACTTGCATATTCAGTTCCAACTCATGGCAGCGTTCGGCAGTAATCGGTGCACAAAGTACACCGCGTCCCTCACGCAGCATGAAGTTGACTTTCTCTTCGGTAATCTTTTCGGCGGCGATGATAAAATCGCCTTCGTTCTCGCGGTCCTCATCGTCAACCACGATAACAAATTCGCCGCGTCGCAACTGCTCCACGGCTTCGTCAATGGTATTCAGTTTGATTTCTTCCATTAATATATAGTTTTTGATTTTTTCAGTTTTTCCGCAAGTACGCGGCTCCCCTCTAACCATTAACCTTTAACACTCCATCTCACGGTTATACTCGCCGTTGAGGATGGCAACCAATTGGTCACAGGTCTTGATGGTGAGGTTCACATCACGCTTCAGGTTCTTCTGGTGTCTTAATCCAACGAGCCATACGGGCAGGCCAATGGGGAACAGGGCAGCGAATACCGTTCCCACTGTCTTGTTGCCGACGGGGCAATAGGTGAGCAGCTGGCGGATGACCGGATAATCCATTGCCTTGTTGAGAACCATCTGGTCACGGGAATTGGAGAGGTAATCCACAACATGATCGACTTGTTCGGACAAAGCTTTGATGGTGGCCTTGTCATAACCTTGTTGCCAATAGTCGATATATCGCTGGCGACCAGGATATTTGTCGAGGAATTGCTGACAAGAATCCTTGAGGGCGGCAATCTGGGAAACGGCTTCCTCGGCGACCACCTCGTTGATGATGACTTCTTTGGCCTCGAGTTTGCGCGTCTGGTGCAGACCGGTAAAGCGGCGCAGGAAGTTGAGCCAGGCATCGGGATTGAACACTGCCGAGTCGTTGACGGCTTTCTTGGTTAGGAAAATGCCTAATGGAAGCAATACTGCCGAACTGAGCCACATGCCTTGCCACACTTCCCAACGGCCGTCACGCGCCAGTTTATACCCCATGTTGTCGATGATGTAGTAAATAATGAACAGGATCACCGACACGACGATGGGCATACCCAGTCCACCCTTACGGATAATGGCTCCCAATGGCGCTCCGATAAAGAAGAAGATGAGGCAAGCCAGCGAGAGGGTGAATTTTTTCATCAGCTCTATCTGGTGACGGCGGATGATGAAATTGTCATCGTTGACGGTATAGCCTTGGAACTGGAGGTCCTGCATGATATTGGTTGTGCGCATCAACGCTTGATTGACAATCTGTTGCTGATCGTTGACGGGCAACTCCTTGATCATCTTGTTAATGTCAACAGGTTTGTCCATTTTCACCTCCTTCACTTTCTCATAGCTGGGCTTTCCATCCTTGTAGATGACGCGCTGGGTGGGAACGCCACAGACGGGCTGGGTGCGCAGCTTTGACACGATGAGCGTTGCTGCTGAATCGACTTTCAGCCTCACCGAGTCGATGGTTTGGCGCAATTCGGAGATATCCTTGCCCACATACTGCGATTTCATCGTCTCGTCATCCATACGTGTGAAATTGGCATCATAGGGGATGAGGATTTCCTTGTCATGGAACGACTCGCGACGATACAGTTCGCCACTCATGCCGCTCACGCCGCCTCCGCCCTTCATTTCCTCATACCACGATCCCTTGTAGAGCGTGAGCACCAGGTGCTGCTTGTCCTCGATCATGCTCAGGCGGCCCGAGTCGGCAGCGACGATGCGGGGATACATCATGCCGTTGGAAACGTCATAGATGAGCATATTGTAAAGCATGTCGCGCTCTTTGTCCTTGCGCTTGACATAGATGTTATAGCCGGGAATCTGGCTATAGACGGCACCCTCGGGGATGTCGAGAGTGGGGGATGTCTGGCGCATCGAGAACAGTAGGGTCCACATCTTGACCTGGGACTTGGGCAGGGCGTTGTTCATGAAGAAAAAGGCACCGATAGCGACAAAAACCATCAATATTGCGATGGGCTTCATGATGGTAGTCAGCGAGATGCCCGACGACTTGAGGGCCGTCAGCTCCACGTGTTCACCTAGGTCGCCAAAGGTCATCAGTGCCGCCAGCAGGATACTCAAGGGCAAAGCCAACGGCAGCAGTGACAGGGCTGCATGGAAGAACAGTTCGGCGATGAGGTCTATGCTCAGTCCCTTGCCCACCAATTCGTCGATGTAACGCCACAGGAACTGCATGATAACGATAAACAGACAGATACAGAAAGTCATCAAGAATCGTGGCAAGAATCTTGATAACATGAATGTATATAGCCTCTTTATCTTCATGACTAGCCGTATTAAGGAAAATAACGGCTGCAAAAGTACAAAAAAACTCTCGCTAAGCCGCTATGCCGTTAAGTTTTTTATAAGATGAGTCTTAATATCACCTTCCCTTCAAGGTCCATCTGTGCCGGTCACGCCAAGGCGAGCCCCTACACTCCTAACTCCTCACTCCTAACTCCTCACTCCTAACTGAGCATTATAGTAGCGTGGGTCTCCGGTCACTTCCTCGCCAACGAACGACGGTAGCTGATAGCGGTAATCCTCGCTGGGTACCTCCAGTTCGGCAATTACAAGCCCTTGAAGGTCACCGTGGAACTCATCCACCTCCCAGCAGTTACCCTCATGCATAACGATATAACGGGTTTTCTCAATGATGGGTGGTTCACACATTTCCATCATCTGCAGGGCATCCTCCAGGGGCACATCATATTCAAACTCGGGATGTGCCGCTGCAGTGCCTTTACCCTTGATGGTGATAAACCCCTTGTCGTCACGCACTCTCACGCGCACGACACGCTCGGGCACTCTTGACAGGAACCCCTGTTTGATCTCATGGGTTCTACAGGCAATCAGCCTGTAGTCATCGCCCTTCACTAAATACTTGTGTTCTATCTCAATTCCCATATTTATCAAAACGATTTCTATACACTTTTATTTTAAATAAGGGTGATTTTAGGCTGTCGTGTACACTTGGCAATTAAAAAATATCTAATTTTGCGGGGTCAATGAGGGATTTGTTGAGACATATCGTTTGTGTACTGGTGCTGTTGCTGACTGTGGCTCTGACGGCTGTGGGGCAGCAGGCGGCAGTGACGCAGATTACGGGATTTGTGCGGGACTCGCTGTCTCGCGATGGTGTCCCTTATGCCTCGATTGCGCTGGTGGGAACCAGTGAGGGAACACTGGCTACCAACAATGGCGGCTTCACCGTCAACACCCGCGCCTCGTTCAACAAGCTGCGCATTACGGCCATGGGTTACAGCACCAAGGAGGTGGCCATAAAGCCCGGGCAGGGCAATATCATCGTCATTGACCTTGTCCCCACTGGCGTGGAACTCGGTGAGGTGGTAGTGCGCAAGGGCAAGGAGAAGTATTCCAAGAAGAACAATCCTGCCGTGGATATGATCAAGAAGCTGCGTGCCCGCCGTGACGACAATGACCCTCGCCGTTTCCAGCACTATGGCTACACGCAGTATGAGCGCATGATGGTGGGTTTTGGTGACCTGGACAATCTGATCCATACACCTGATGAGCAACGGTGGGTTGACGAATATGTCGACACCTCGCTGCTCACTGGCAAGCGTGTCTTGCCGTTCTCTATCAAGGAGACCGTTGCCCGCGATTACTATAGCCACAATCCTGATGTCCACCGTCAGGTCATCCTCGGTACCAGGAGTGCCGGCATCGACGAGCACATCGACCAGGAGAACGTCAAGAAGATTCTTGACGACTTCATGGGTGAGGTGGATATTTTCCAAAACGATGTGACCTTGCTGAGCAACCGTTTTGTCAGCCCCTTGTCACGCATTGCTGTGGATTTCTATAAGTTCTACCTCAATGACACGGTGATGGTTGATGGCGAACGCTGTGCCGTCTTGAGTTTTGTGCCGTTTACGCCGCAGACTTTCGGTTTCTTGGGGCGCCTCTATGTCTCACTCGAGGATACGACCATGTTTATCAAGCGCGTGTCGATGGGCGTGCCCTATGACATTAACCTCAACTACGTGGAGAGCATGAGCATCGAACAGGACTTTGAGCGGGCCCTCAACGGGTCGCGTCTCAAGGTGCGTGACAATGTTGAGGTAAGCCTCAAGTTGCTTTCTAGCCTTCCCGTCATGTTTGCCCGTCGTGAGACCACTTACCGTGACCACAACTTTGAGCGGCCCGAGGGCGGCGTGTTCAGCAATAAGGCTGAGCAGACGGTCGAGGCGAGCGCCGCCTTTATGCCTGATGAGTTCTGGCAGGAATATCGCCCTGCTGGCGTGCGCACCACCACTACAACGATGAAGAATCTCATGCAACGCCTGCGCGGTTCACGGTGGTTCTATTGGGCAGAGCAGGTCGTGGTGGTTTTGGTCAACGGTTATCTCCCAACGGCGAAGGTGAGCAAGTTTGACCTGGGACCATTGAACACAACTATCAGCGGCAATTCGTTGGAGGGCGTGCGCCTGCGATTGGGCGGAATGACCAATGTCAACCTGAGCCGGCACTGGTTTGCCCGTACCTATGTGGCTTACGGTACCCGGGACAGGAAGTTCAAATACATGGGGTCACTGGAGTACTCCTTCACGCCCAAGAAATCAATGGATCAGGAATTTCCCATCCACAGCCTGCGCCTTACTCACCGCTATGACGTCGATAAGTTGGCACAGCACTACCTCTATACCAATCCGGACAATGTCTTCCTTACCCTCAAGCGCCACAAGGACGTGAGGATGCAGTACCTGCGTACAACACGCTTGGAATACCGCCACGAGTGGTACAACCACTTCTCTATCGCCCTTGGCATTGAGCACAACATCCATGAGGCGACACAGTATGTCCCCTTTACCGACCTCGATGGCATTTCCCACAAGCGCTATAACCAGGCGGGCTTCACCGCTCAGCTGCGCTTCGCTCCGGGCGAAACCTTCTATCAGGCGCGTTCCTACCGCATCCCCATTAATATGGATGCCCCCATTATCACGCTCACTCAGGTGTATATGCCACGGGGATTTATGGGCAGCCGTTATGAGGTCAACAAGACTGAGTTGGCGCTGCAGAAGCGTTTTTGGTTCTCGGCCTTCGGTTATGCCGATGTCATCGTCAAGGGGGAGAAGGTGTGGAGCCGCGTGGCTTACCCCGACCTGCTGTTGCCCAACGTCAACCTTTCCTACACGATCCAGCCCGAGAGCTATGCCCTGATGAAGCCCATGGAGTTCATCAACGACCAGGCTTTGTCTTGGGACTTGACCTATTGGGGCAACGGCGTGCTGATGAACCGTCTGCCGCTCATCAAGAAATTGCGGTTGCGCGAGGTCTTGACGCTGCGTGGTTTGTGGGGTAGCCTTAGCGATAAGAACAACCCTAACAAGGCGATGCAAGGGGTGGATGCGCACGGTAATCATGACATCTTTTTCTTCCCCGGCGATGTGCTGTGCCAACCCATGGCTGGTAAGCCCTATCTCGAAGCAGGGGTCGGCCTTGACAACATCTTGACGATTCTGCGAGTGGATTATGTGTGGCGCCTCAACTACCGCGACCATGCCGGCACCGACCGCCACGGCGTCCGCATCCAGCTCCACTTCAATTTCTAGACACCGATAGCTAACGAAGATCAATCTCCATGAATGGGGCGTTTGGTTGAGTTTTCCACATTTTCCACCCTTTCCACTATATACACGTCTTTCCACGTATTTTCCACCCCGGAGTGAAAAACACACGCACATGTGAACAGAGTGGAAAATGTGGAAAATATCGCCAGATGTAGAGACGCAAAATTTTGCGTCTCCAGGGCTGTCATATTGTGTCGCCTGTCGGGGAGACGCAAGATTTTGCGTCTCTACAGAGCGTATGAGTTGATTATCAACGTTTTATTTTCGTTGAAATCATGTTAGATAAAAAATATTATATTATTTCTTGAGATAACATGTTGTTTTTCACTTTTCCACTGTTTTCACTTCATATATAGTAGAGTGAAAACAGTGGAAAAGTGAAAAACGTGTCTTACGTTGAATAAAAAACAACGTTTAATAATGGTAGAACAAGTAGATTTAGAGTGTAGTCCACATTTTCCACCCTTTCCACTATATACGTGTCATTCCACAATTTTTCCACCTGGAGTGGAAAACACACGCACATGTGAACAGGGTGGAAAATGTGGAAACCGTGGAATTACTGAATCACTTGGAGTTGCTCATTTATTTGACATTATTCATGTTGTTAATAACTTTTTATTGCCGATTGGAAAAAAAGGAGTAATTTTACAATCCCTAGTTTTAGGCAAAAGTAAATCTCTCTCACGACGTTAAAACCTAACACTCAAAGAAAAAGAGCAATGATACCTTTTGTACACTTGCACGTACACTCACAATACTCTATCCTTGACGGCATGGCACCAGTCAAGGCTCTGGTCGATAAGGCGATAGCCGACGGCATGCGTGGCATGGCGATTACCGACCATGGCAATATGTATGGCATCAAGGAGTTTCACGACTACGTCGGTAAACTCAACAAGAAGCGTGGCGATGATGAGAAGTTCAAACCAATCTTCGGCTGTGAGGTCTATGTCGCCTGGCATGACCGCAACGACCGCAGCGACAAGCGCGACAACGGTAACCACCTCATCCTGCTTGCCAAGAATCTGCAGGGCTACAAGAACCTGATCAAGATTGTGTCCCATGCTTGGACCGAGGGCTTCTACTTCCATCCCCGCACCGACCACAGCGAGCTGGAGAAATACCATGAGGGTATCATCTGCTGCTCGGCGTGCCTGGGTGGTGAGGTGCCGCAGCTGATCATGGGCGGCCAGATGAACCAGGCGCGGGAGACGATACAGTGGTTCAAGCGAGTCTTTGGCGACGACTATTATCTGGAGCTGCAGCGCCACAAGGCGACCGTGGCACGCGCCAATCATGAGACCTACGAGAAACAGTGCTTGGTCAATGATGCCCTGATCAAGTTTGCCCGCGAGCTGGATATCAAACTCATCTGCACCAACGACTCCCACTTTGTCAACGAGGAGGACGCCGATGCCCACGAGCGCCTGATTTGTGTTTCGACAGGCCGTAAACTCAACGACGAGAACGTGATGCTCTACAGCAAGCAGGAGTGGTTCAAGACACAAGAGGAGATGAACGAGGTGTTTGCCGACATCCCCGAGGCCTTGCAGAACACCAACGAGATTCTCGACAAGATAGAGATCTATAGCATTGACCATGCACCCATCTTGCCCGACTTCCCTTTGCCCGACGGCTTTGACAACGAGGACGATTACTTGCGCTATCTGGTCTATGAAGGAGCCAAGGAGCGCTGGCCCGACCTCGACGAGGAGCACCGTGAGCGCATCGACTTTGAGCTGGAGACCATCAAGAACATGGGATTTCCGGGCTACTTCCTCATCGTGCAGGACTACATCAAGATGGCACCCAAGCTGGGTTGCTCGGTGGGTCCCGGCCGTGGCTCGGCTGCGGGTTCGGCAGTCGCCTATTGCTTGGGCATCACCAAGATTGACCCGATGAAGTATGACCTGCTGTTTGAGCGCTTCCTGAATCCTGACCGTATCTCCCTGCCCGATATCGACACCGACTTTGACGATGACGGCCGTGCTGCTGTCCTGAACTATGTGACTGAGAAATACGGTGCCGAGAAGGTGGCACATATCGTGACCTATGGCACCATGGCTGCTAAAAGCGCCATCAAGGATGTGGCGCGTGTCGAAGACCTCTCGATAGCCGAGAGCAACCGTCTGGCTAAGTTCATCCCCTCGACACCCAACGATATGCCCGAGGAGAAGCCCGGCAAGAAATACAAGATCACGGTGAAGAACTGCCTCAATTGCTTCGAGCCTTTCCGCGCCGAGCTGGAGAATGAGGATCCCCGTGTGGGTGAAACTATCCGTTTTGCCGAGAAGTTGGAGGGCAGCGTCCGCAGCACCGGTGTCCATGCCTGTGGTGTAATCATCGGACGTGATGATATTACCGACTGGGTACCTGTGAGCACCGCTACCGACAGCGATGGCGAACGCATTATCGTGACGCAGTATGAGGGCGGTGTCATCGAGAGTACTGGCTTGATCAAGATGGACTTCCTGGGACTGAAAAACCTCTCAATCATCAAGGAAGCGCTGGCTAACATCAAACTGAACCACGGCATTGACATTGATATTGAGAAAATCCCCGTGGATGATGCCAAGACCTATGAACTGTACTGCAAGGGCAAGACAGCGGGCACGTTCCAGTTTGAGTCGGCAGGTATGCAGAAGTACCTCATCGAGCTGCATCCCACTTGTTTTGAGGACCTGATTGCGATGAATGCCCTGTATCGCCCAGGTCCCATGGACTATATCCCGCAGTTCATCAACCGCAAGCAGGGTAGGGAAGCCATCGAGTATGATATCCCCTGCATGGAGAAGTACCTGAAAGAGACTTACGGCATCACCGTCTATCAGGAGCAAGTCATGCTGTTGTCCCGACAGCTGGCAAACTTCACCCGTGGCCAGAGCGACACGCTGCGCAAGGCGATGGGTAAGAAGCAGATTGACAAGATGAACGAGCTCGAGGCACTCTTCTATGAGGGCGGCGAGAAGAACGGCCATGACAAGAAGGTGCTCAACAAGATTTGGGAAGACTGGAAAAAGTTCGCTTCCTACGCATTCAACAAGTCTCACGCTACCTGCTACAGTTGGGTGGCCTATCAGACCGCCTATCTCAAGGCCAACTATCCGAGTGAATACATGGCTGCCGTGTTGAGCAGTAACCTCAATGATGTAGAGAAGCTGTCCAAGTATATGGATGAGTGCCGCTCGATGGGTATCGAGGTCCTTGGTCCCAACATCAACGAGAGTTACAAGAACTTCAGCGCTACCAAGGACGGACGCATCCGTTTCGGCCTCGCAGGCATCAAGGGCGTTGGCGGCGGTTGTGTGGATTCCATCGTCGAGGAACGTGACAAGAACGGTACTTATAAAGATATCTTTGACTTTGTACAGCGCATCGACCAGCGTGCCTGCAACCGTAAGGCGCTGGAATCGATGGCACTGGCTGGCGCATTCGACGACTTCAAGGAAATCAAGCGTGAAGACTTCTTTGAGGTAAATCCCCGTGGAGAAAGCTTCAGTGAGACGCTCATGCGCTTTGGTCAGCGATACCAGGCCAGCCAGCAAGAGATGCAGAATTCACTCTTTGGCGCTTTTGGCGCAATCGAGGTGGCTACTCCCGTAATTCCCAAAGCCGAGCAGTGGTCACAGCTGGAGCGGCTCAACCGCGAGCGTGAACTGGTGGGCATGTATCTGTCGGCCCATCCTCTTGATCCTTACTACATGGAAGTGACTTACGGCTGTGACACGCCGCTTGCCGAGGTAAATACCCACAGCAACCAGCTGGACCGCGAACTCACAATGGGTGGCCTCGTGGTGGATTTCCAGGAACGCATGGGCAAAAAAGGCAACCAGTTCGGCATCCTTAAGATTGAAGACTATTCCGGCTCGTTTGAGTTTATGCTGTTCGGAAACAAGTTTGTCGATTTTAGGAACTATGGCGTTCAAGGGCTTGCCATCGTTGTTAAGGGAGCCTTTGAGCGAGGCTATGGTGACAATGTGCGCTTTAATGTCCACACGATTGACCTGCTTGAGAATCTCAAGGGTAAGATGGTGAACAATATTGTCATCACGCTCAGGGACAGCGACCTGAGTAATGTTGATTTCCTGAAACAGTACCTCGGCATTCCCAGTGACAACCGTTGTGACCTCTATTTCCGCATGAAGGACCAGAAGAGCGGTAATTATGTCATGTTGCGCTCCAAAAAGCCGATTGCTGTTGACAAACACTTGATGGAAAGCATGAGAGAAGCCGACCTCAAGTTCAAGGTCAATGCTCCGGTTTGACAGTAAATGCCATTTGGCATTATATTTGCTAAAACGAAATATCAGTAATAAACATCATCAATTCATTAACCAAACGCCCCGCCACGGCGAGGCTACACAACAAGAAAAAGCAATGGCTACAGTAATTAATGACGCTAACTACAAGAGTTTTCTGGAATCGGGGAAACCCGTTGTGATTGACTTCTGGGCTCCCTGGTGCGGTCCCTGCCGCAGCATCGCTCCTATTATTGAGGATTTGGCCGAAGCCTATGGAGATCGTGCTGTCATCGGCAAGTATGACGTTGACGAGGGTGATGAACTGGGCGTTGAATACGGCATCCGCAACATTCCCACCTTGCTGTTCTTTGACAAGGAAGGCAAGATGGTAGACAAGCATGTGGGTACGATAACCCGCGACGCTCTTGCTGCCAAGATCGACGCCCTGCTGTAATTCCAGTCAAGGCTATCACAAGAAACAGGTTCACTGACCAGTGGACCTGTTTCTTGGTTTTATGAGTTTGGGAAATCGCCTCGGGACCAGTCGATGTGGTAGCCGATTGAGGACAATTCATCAACCAGTTTTTTTATGCCTTGAGCCGATTCTGCTCCAAAGGATGCCTTATTGTCATACAGGGCATATTTGGCACGGTTATCGGCAGGTGACAGATTGGGCATGACAACATTAGCCCCGGCAAGAATGCCATGCAATCGGCCATCGGGCGACAGGGTTGCCATGGCGGTTGTGCTGGGAATGAGTGCTTGGGGAAGCGCTAAACGCAGGATAGCATACAAACGTGCTGTCAGGTCGACCGAACCAGCAGGGAAGCGGGAAAACGGGGTCTCGTGCTGGGGAATAAATGGCCCGATGCCTATCATGTGAGGCTTGAAATCCACCAGATACATAATGTCCTCAACAATACTGTTAAGGCTCTGGAACGGGGATCCCACCATAATCCCTGCTCCTACTTGAAATCCCAATTCCTTGAGCCAATCCAGGCACTGCAGCCGGTGCTGAATGGTCATTCCTTCGGGATGCAACAGGCTGTAAAGCCTTTTGTTATGGGTTTCATGGCGCAACAGATAGCGGTCGGCTCCAGCTTCACGCCACATGGCATAGGTCTCGCGAGTGTGCTCGCCCAGTGACAAAGTAATGGCACATTCCGGCCATCGTTGCCTGATGTCTCGAATAAGGTCGGCAATCCACGTTGAACGTTCCTCGCCCCATTCGCCGCCCTGCAGCACAAAGGTGCGGAAACCAATCTTATAACCCTGTTCACAACTGTCCAGAACCTGCTCCCGTGTGAGGGTGTAGCGGGAAACATTGGAATTGCTGCGGCGAATGCCACAATACAAACAATCGTTCCGGCACACGTTGGTCAACTCGACAAGCCCGCGCACGAAGATACCCTTGCCAAATCGCGCTTGTGCTACCTCACGCGCCTGTTTCATCAGATACTCTACGTCCTGTGAATCACGCATCGTGAGCAATGCACGATAGCCTTCGGGTGCCAACTTATGCTTCGCCCTGAGTTGATCAATCAGGTCTTTCATTCTGATTTCCAAATTCCTTACCATAAAGCCTAAAACCTAACGCCTAAAGCCTAATTCCCCAAATTATTGATGACTTTGTTGAACTGTTCACCCAGTCCGATAGTGTAGCCTTGTGAACAGAACATCACACGATTAAATGTATCGGCAAGAATGAACATGGGCAACTGGGTCTCGTTCATCAGTTTCATCTCCTGGGCAATCTGGTGGCGGATACTGCCATCGGTATCGATGCCGTAAACGATGTTCTTGGGCAAGGTGCCGTAGTTCTCCTGGCGATACTTCTGGGCCTCTGCCTCGTTCTCAAACAGCAGCACCATCGGTCGTCCCCATTGATTGAGCATGTCGCTCATCTTGGCGATATCACGCATAGCATGATTGGTAGGCTCTTGTCCCACGCCCAAAATGCCGACGATGAAGTAACCGCGACCGGTCTGTGACAGGATGCTGACGTTGTCACCAGCCACGGGCTTCAACTCATTATCAAGTAATTGGAACTTGGACTCTGAATTGAAGTTGCCTATAACCGCCACAATATCATCACTTTGTCTCATGGTCAGATTGATTGTTGTGGTCTCGCCAGGATTGACCGTGAAAATGCGGTTAGCTACGAGCACCTTACCGCTGGCGGCACGGGTGCCACTGGTGAGCATATAGGTTCCTGCATCGAGTGTCGTCCCGTTTTGGAAGGTGTTGCTCCATGAGGAACCTTCCTCAAGACCAGAGTCGCCCTCGTCATAATTCAGCAGTTGGGTTGTACCGTCATCGAGGATGCGTGAAAGCGTGAAGTGGTGATAGTACTTCGGGTCATCGAGGATTCGGGTAGGGGTATAGCGCAACTTGAGAATGCCTGTTTGGGCATTCTGCTGTTCAATAGCCTCAAAGTTCACGTCCTGCCAGTCACCGCCGGTGCGGTATTGCACCTTGCCGGTAACGGGGTCCATGCGGGCATCAATGTCGAGCGAACGTGCCAAATCTACAAAGAAGATGTCACGGCCCCTGCCGTCAGCGACTCTTGACCGCCATACGCCCATCGGAGTTTGGGCGATATGAAGGGCATTTTCCTCAGGGTGAATACTAATGTTGTCGCGAACCCAGGTCACAAGCCTAGTGGGGTCATTGCGCATCTGTTGTGAGGTCGTTTCATCAAAGGCATTTTGTAACTCACACTTGAATGGTGACGTAATCATCTCATATTCCACTCGCTGGCCTAGTTGGTTGCTGCGTGCGTTGAATGCGTCTTCGAGAATTGACATCGGCACATCTCGCATGTCCTTTTCGTTAAGTCCCTTGAGAATACCCATGACACGATCGGCATGATCGGGATGATTGTTCACAAAGTCCAGGATGGTTCGCCAATTGCTGCGGGCTTTGACGAGATATTCAGCTGCAAGAGGACAGGTCTCTTGTGCCTTTTCTGGTGTGATGAATGTAGCTGACATATAGGCCCTGCGGATAGAATCCTCGCGGGCAAAGCGCAACTTGTTGTTGGCCGCCATTTCAGGACTGACCTTAGGCAAGTTCGCTTTCTCTACAGGGGGTACGATATCGATGGTTTCGTAAGTCGGAGAAGCCTTTTTGGCGTTACTCTTGTTAAGAATAACATCAACTTCACTGTCTTTGCCGAAGCTTACCTTGCGGTATCCATACCAGCCGTCCTTGCTGGCCCATACGAGCATGTCGCCCTTACCGGCCGTCAGCGATGCTTTACCATTCTTGTCAGAGTATTTGGTGGCAGCGGGATAAAATTCGCCATAGTTATAGATACGGAATTCCACACGTGCTCCCTTGACAGGAGAACCTGTTTTGTCCAGTACCTGAACTTGGGTAGAAGCGGTTGCAGCATAATTGCCGATGAGGTTGATTTCAGTGAAGTTACGGGTGCGTGACATCACTTCCTCAGGACCCTTGTAGTCACCAAAGGCACGGGTATGCATCAGCAGTGCGCGCGAAGCGGGAGCATTGAACCAACCCAGATCCAACACGGCTTCGGGCTCACAAGCGCCCAGAAAATGCCATTTTCCATTGGCCCAAGCCTCGACCCAGGCATGATTGTCGTCGGTATGTGCCCAGCGAGGAGTATAAACCTGACGGGCAGGAATACCGATGGAACGCAGGGCAGCGACAGTAAAAGTGGATTCCTCACCACAGCGCCCGATGGCGGTATTCATGCATGCCAAGGGTGACAACGTGCGTTGGTCGCTGGGCTGATAAGTCACATGCTCATGGCACCAGTGGTTAACCTCAAGAATGGCCTCTTCCATGCCCATACCTGCCACGCGTTCTTTCAATTCCTTGAAGAATACTGGTCTTGACATGTCAAGGGCCTCGTTGTTGACGCGCAAAGGCAAGACGAAGTGATTGAACAGCAATTCGGGTACTTTTTTGCCCCATGGCATTTGTTCACGGGCCTCAAATGTGGCGCGAACATTCTCCAGATGGAATTGGACCGTGTAGTCTGTCACATCGGCCAGCGGCATGTAGGCATACAGGAACTTTAGTGCCTCCATCTCTTGGGCAGTCACGTTGAGTCCCGTTACATCAGGTGTTCTCAGTTCTTCGACAGTAGTCGCGGCAGCACCACTTGCCATGGCAAGTATAAGGGCAAATAAAACGAATATTCTTTTCATCTTGTGTTGATTGTTGATTTTCACTCGCAAAGGTAAAACAAAGTTTTCGGTTTGCAGCATGAAATAATAAATGTGTAGAAAAAAATCACTATCTTTGCACCCCAGAAACAAAAAAACACGACATCACCTATCGGAATGAAGACAATACGCAACTTCTGCATCGTGGCTCACATTGACCACGGCAAGAGTACATTAGCCGACCGCCTGCTTGAGGTCACCAATACTGTAGCCGGCAAGGATATGCAGGCCCAGGTGCTTGATGATATGGACCTTGAGCGCGAGCGCGGCATTACCATTAAGAGCCATGCCATCCAGATGGATTACCTGAAGGACGGCCAGAAATATACCCTTAACCTGATTGACACTCCGGGACACGTGGACTTCTCCTATGAGGTGTCACGCTCGATTGCCGCCTGTGAAGGTGCCCTCCTGGTGGTGGATGCTACTCAGGGTGTACAGGCTCAGACGATTTCCAACCTTTATATGGCCATTGACAATGGCTTGGAAATCATCCCTGTCATCAACAAGATTGACATGGACAGCGCCCACCCCGACGAGGTGGAGGACGAGATCGTTGAACTCTTGGGCTGTGACCCCAGTGACATCATCCGTTGCAGTGCTCGCACGGGTGAAGGGGTGCCCGCTATCCTGGATGCCATCGTTGACCGCATCCCCGCTCCAGAGGGCGATCCCGAGGCTCCGCTTCAGGCGCTTATCTTTGACTCGGTATTCAATTCTTTCCGTGGCATTATCGTTTATTTCAAGATATTGAACGGCTCTATCGCTAAGGGCGACTTTGTGAAGTTTGTCAATACCGAGAAGGAGTATAATATCGATGAATTGGGCGTGCTCAAGCTGCGCCAGCAGCCGTGTGATCGTCTCTCCGCTGGCAATGTGGGTTATATTATATCGGGTATCAAGAACTCAACCGAGGTTAGGGTGGGTGATACCATCACCCATGTTCAGAGGCCATGCGAGAAAGCCATTGAGGGCTTCCAGGAAGTGAAGCCTATGGTGTTTGCCGGTGTTTATCCTATTGATCCCGAGGACTTTGAAAACCTGCGCGCCTCATTAGAGAAACTGCAGCTAAACGATGCTGCTTTGACGTTCACCCCTGAGTCGTCGGTGGCACTGGGCTTTGGTTTCCGTTGCGGCTTCCTGGGCTTGTTGCACATGGAAATCGTGCAGGAACGCTTGAGTCGTGAGTTCAACATGGAGGTGATAACTACCGTGCCCAATGTATCCTATAAGGTGTATGACAAGAAGGGTAACATGACCGAGGTGCACAACCCGGCCGGATTGCCCGATATCGCTATCATCGAGCATATTGAGGAGCCCTATATCCGCGCTTCTATCATTACCCAGAGTGAATTCATGGGACCCATTATCACCCTGTGTCTTTCCAAGCGTGGTGAATTGGTAAAACAGGAGTACATCTCAGGCAACCGCTTGGAGCTGACCTTTGATATTCCCTTGGGTGAGATTGTGATTGACTTCTATGACAAACTCAAGAGCATCAGTAAAGGATACGCTTCGTTTGATTATTACATCAACGGCTATCGCGAGTCCAAGCTGATCAAGCTGGATATCCTGCTTAACGGTCAGCCCGTAGATGCCTTGAGCACACTGACGCATGTGGACAATGCGGTATCTTTGGGACGTCGAATGTGCGAAAAACTCAAGGAACTGATTCCGCGTCAGCAGTATGACATTGCCATCCAGGCGGCTATCGGTGCCAAGATTGTCGCTCGCGAAACGGTGAAGCAGGTACGCAAGGATGTGACCGCCAAGTGCTACGGTGGTGACGTGAGCCGTAAGCGCAAATTGCTCGAGAAGCAGAAAGCCGGTAAGAAGCGCATGAAGCAGATCGGTACCGTTCAAGTGCCTCAGAAGGCATTCCTTGCTGTACTCAAACTCGATTAACGTCCTTATTGCAGGGAACTTGTGGCAAACGACGAACTGCAAAATATTGACCTCAACAATCCTGAATTCCAGGATGCTTGGGATGTGTTGCAACATACCCACCGTTCGGTGTTCCTTACCGGAAAGGCTGGAACGGGTAAGAGCACTTTCCTGAAATACATCCGCGACAATACCAAGAAGAAAACCGTGGTGCTGGCACCGACGGGCATTGCCGCCGTCAACGTGGGTGGACAGACGATGCACTCCTTCTTCAAGATTCCGTTCAAGCCCATGGTGCCCGATGACCCGGACTATGCCAATCCTGCGAGGATGCGCAAGATGCTGCGGTACACCAAGGAGAAGGTCAAACTTATCAAGCAGCTGGAACTCATTATTATTGATGAGATATCAATGGTGCGTGCCGATATTATTGACTTTGTGGACCGTGTACTGCGTGTCTATTCGGGCAATATGCGCGAACCATTTGGCGGGAAACAGTTGCTGTTTGTGGGAGACATCTTCCAGTTGGAGCCGGTGGTTACTCATGACACGCGAGATATCCTGCGGCGGTACTACAGGAATTTCTTCTTTTTCAATGCGCGAGCCTTTGAACAGATTAATCTGGTTCCTATAGAGTTGCGCAAGATCTACCGCCAGAGTGATAGTGATTTCATTGCCTTGCTTGATCGTGTGCGTATCAATCGTGCCACACCTGCCGATATGAGCCGCCTTAATCAGCGTTGCAATCCTGATTATCAAGAGGTAAACGGTGAATTTGCCATCACGCTGGCAACTCGTCGTGATACGGTGGATTCCATCAACGATGAGCACATGAAAGCTTTAAAGACGCCTGAATTTGTTTATGAAGGTGTCATTGAGGGTGATTTTCCTGAGAACAGTCTGCCGACCGCTTTCCAACTGGCGTTGAAAGAGGGTGCACAGGTCATCTTTATCCGAAACGATAAACAAGGTAGATGGTGTAACGGTACTATCGGTCGTGTAACACGTTTAAGTGATCAATCGGTCTATGTTGCTCTTGAAAACGGGGCCGAGATGCAGGTGGAATGGGAAATTTGGGAGAACATGCAGTACTCCTATAATGAGAAGGAAAAGAAGGTGGAGGAGAAAGTTCTTGGTTCTTTCTCACAGCTACCTCTCAAACCTGCATGGGCACTGACGGTTCACCGCAGTCAGGGACTCACGTTTAGTCGAGTGGTCATTGATTTTGCTGGTGGGGCTTTCACGGGCGGACAAACGTATGTAGCACTTTCGCGTTGCACCTCTTTGGAAGGTATTACACTGCTTAAACCGCTGAGTGAGAGGGATATCATTGTCAATCCTGCAGTAGTGGAATTCAGTCGCCAATTCAATAATCGCCAACTCATTAATGAGGCGATGGAGCAAGAACGTGCCAATCAGTTGTATAGGCGGGCAATCCATGCCTTTGATCACCATGAGTATGAAGATTGTGTGAACTACTTCGCTGATGCGATGAAGATCAAGGATGAGTTGCAGAACGAAGCAATAAAACGGCTGATTTCCAAGAAATTAAACTCTTTCAAGAGACAATTACGTTCGATTGAGCGATTGAAGGAAGTCATTGAGAGTCAGAAGAAAACATTGCAAAGCCTTGCTCTGGAATATGTAGCAATGGGTGACCAGGCTTTGGCTCTTGACGAGAGTGGGGTAGTGGGAGAGGGTAGTGTACCCTACGGCAAGCGGCTGGATGATATTGCCATTCGTTCCGCTTTGGCCAATTACAACAAAGCGCTTCGCATCATGCCAGATTGTATTGATGCTATGATTGGTAAAGCCGCTCTGTTGATGACACTTGACCAACTTGAGAGTGCTGAAGATGAGTTGAAGAAAGCCCTCGAGCTGGATAAGAACTGTTATCAGGCTCATATGGTGATGGCGGAATTGATGGAGAAGATGCGCGATATCCCCGAAGCAATTAAATCATACAAGAAAGCAGCTAAAGCCGATAAAAAACGCCCGGAGCCTCATGACCGCATTCAACGCATTTATGAGAAGATCGGTCTTGATGACTTGGCTGAGGATGAGCAGGAAATTGCCGACCGCTTGCGTAAAGCACTCTTTAAGTCCGCCAAAAGAAAAAAGAAATAACCCGTCATTATTCTTTTCATCTCTCTGATTTCTCTGTCTTTTTGATGGGGGATATAACACTTTTAAAATACCTATATATTATTTAACATAATATCAATATTTATTTTAATTCGCATGGATTGAGGATAACTCGCTTCTGCTTAAATGAATACCTAAAACAAGAAAAGTAATTACCTCTTATCATATAAAATGAGTTGAAATCTTTGTGGTATTTTGATGGAGATACGAGATCGCAAAAGAAAATTTGATTCTCGCAGAGTTTACTCAACAGAAAAATTGCGCGTGTCCCCAGTATTAAAAGCCGATGTCGTCATCATTACATTCTGACTACAACAATAACGAGAAAAATTTTCTGCGCTTATTGATGATCATTTTTTAGTTTCATATCTCATCTGAATGCCTGGAACAGAATCAAACGACTAATGCGTGTACCTATATTGATTTATAATAATTGTTTTAATCATGGTTTTTCAAGTAATAGTCTAAGTAAATAACTCGTTAACTTCTACTCGTTACACCATCATAGACAGGAAAAGTAATGATTGATGGTATTTAATGTTGAAAATATGTATTAGTGTAAATGTAAATAATTAGTATATTGTAATTTAGGTAGTTAATTATAAAGTAATTGTTGAATATATTTTTTGGATTTATCTTTCAGTTTATAACTATTCGATGATGGTTCCCAACATATAAAAGCCTCTACCCTATCATTTTTATATATTACTAATGCCATAAATATTTGATTTAAAGCTTATTATAACATTATATTTAATCTAATTATTTATGTTTGGTTTTCTGACTTATTTCTTACTGGAAATGTCAGTTTATTGCTATTTCGTGGCAAGAAGAACCTATAAATAATGAGATTTATTTGTAACTTTGTTGCTCTAATCATATCCAAATTCACGATGCTAAAAACACTTTTTAAACAAGTCAAACAGTACAAAACGGCATCATTGCTGACCCCAGTCTTTATTATGCTTGAGGTCGTGCTTGATGTACTTATTCCGTTTGTTACTGCCAAACTCATCGACAATGGCATCAGTGCCGGTCACATGCCAAGTGTCTATAAATACGGGCTCATCATGCTTGTCATGGCATTCTTAAGTATGATGGCAGCAATTATGGCAGGTAGATATGCCTCGTATGCGTCATCAGGCTTTGCTTGCAACCTGCGTGATGCCATGTACAAGAACATTCAGCGTTTTGCTTTTAGTGACATTGACAAGTACAGCACTTCGGGCCTGGTGACACGAATGACGACCGATGTCACCAACCTCCAGAATGCCTATCAACAGATTATCCGCACGTCGGTTCGTGCACCGTTCAATCTCTTGTCAAGCATTGTGATGTGTTTTGTCATCAGTCCGCAATTGAGCCTAATTTTCATCGTCGCTAGTGTGGTACTTAGTGTGATATTGGCATTGATTATCAGCAAGGTATCTAAGATGTTTGCTCTCGTGTTCAAGCAATATGATGTCTTGAACGGTGTTGTCCAAGAGAATGTCTCGGGAATTCGTGTTGTGAAGGCATTTGTTCGCGAGGATCATGAAAATGCCAAGTTCTGGAAAGCTGCCAAGCGCCTTTATGACCTCAACGTGAAGGCCGAGAGCCTGATGGCGCTTAACCGTCCGCTGATGAATATGGTGGTTTATGGTTGCATTATCGCCATTTCGTGGTTTGGCGCCCAATTCATCGTTGCCGGCAACCTTACCACAGGCCAGTTGACATCCCTGTTCACCTATGTCATGACCATCTTGATGTCACTGATGATGTTGAGCATGATTTTTGTGACTATTACTCAAAGTCTTGCAAGCGGACAGCGTGTCGCTCAGGTAATTAACGAAATTCCAGACATTGTCAATCCCGAGGATGCAATCAGCGAGATTCCTGACGGTTCCATTGATTTCAACCACGTTTATTTTGCCTATAAGGGCGGTAGCGGCGAATATGCCTTGAACGACATCGACCTGCACATTACCAGTGGTGAATCCATTGGTGTGATAGGTGGTACGGGTAGCGGCAAGTCGTCGTTGATTAATCTCGTGAGCCGTCTTTACGATGCTTCCAAGGGCGAAGTGCTTATTGGAGGCAACAATGTCAATACCTATGACCTTGAAACCCTAAGAAATAATGTCTCGGTAGTTCTGCAGAAGAATGTGCTCTTTACGGGCACCATCCTTGACAACCTGCGTTGGGGCGACGAGCATGCAACGCTTGAGCAATGCCGCCAGGCATGCCGCACTGCGTGTGCCGACGAGTTTATCATGGAGATGCCCGACGGCTACGAGACGCGTATAGAGCAAGGCGGAGCCAATGTCTCTGGAGGCCAGAAACAACGTCTGTGTATCGCCCGGGCACTATTGAAGAAACCCAAGGTGATGGTGCTGGATGACAGCACCAGCGCCTGTGACAACACGACCGATGCCCGCATCCGTGCTGCCCTGCGCAACAATCTTCCCGAGATGACCAAAATTATTATCGCTCAGCGCATCAGCAGCATCAAGGATTGTGACCGTATTCTCGTGCTGGACAACGGTAAGATGGTCGGTTTTGATACACACAGCAACTTGCTCAAATCATGCAAGATATATCAGGAAATCTGTGCCATCCAGGAAGAAGCTGGTGGCGATTTTGACAAACCCCAAGACAACAGAAAGGAGGCCCGATTATGAGAATGCCAGGAGCACCCGGAGGAGGACACGGACGACATGTTGTGGAAGATGCCACTGGTGTGAACAAGCGCAGCACCCTGTGGCGCCTGTTTAAAATCGTGATGAAGAACTATAAGTTCTCATTCCTTGCTGTGGCAGTGTGTATTGTGGTGACAGCGTGCACTACCCTCGCATCTACCCTATTCACCCGCACTTTGATTGATGATTATATCACGCCCTTGGTCGGTCAAGCGCATCCCGATTACGGCCCATTGGCCGAGACGTTGGTCAAACTGGGCATTGTTCTCGCGTTTGGTGCCTTGTGTTCCTACCTGCACAGCCGCTTGATGATTAACGTGACCCAGGGCACGATGCTGAAACTGCGCAAGAGCATGTTTGAACACATGCAGTCGTTACCCATCAAGTACTTCGACACCCATGCCCACGGCAGCGTGATGTCCAACTATACCAACGATGTGGACACCCTGCGCCAGATGATTTCCAACAGTCTGCCTCAGGCATTTAACTCGTTGATTACCTTGGGTATTACCTTCGCCAGTATGATTGTAATGAGTGTCCCCATGACTATCTTGTCCATCGTCATGGCGCTCATCATGGCTTGGTCCACGACTTGGTTGGGCAAGCGGTCGCGCAAGCACTTCCGCGTGCAGCAGCAGAAACTCGCCGAGGTCAACGGCTTTATTGAGGAAATGATGACAGGACAGAAGGTTGTTAAAGTCTTCTGCCATGAGGAAAAGGCTATCCAGCAGTTTGAGGTCATCAACGAGGAACTGCGCAGCAACACCTACGATGCCAACCGAATCAGCAATATTGTCATGCCTGTCAATGGCAACCTGGGTCACTTGAGTTATGTGCTCATGGGTGTGCTTGGTGCATGGCTCATCCTCAATGGCCACACCGGCATGACACTGGGTACTCTTGTTGCCTTCTTGACATTGAACAAGAGCTTTGCCCGTCCCATTGCCAGCATCAGCCAAGAAATCAACAGTGTGCTGAATGCCTCGGTCGGTGCCGACCGCATCTTTAAGTTGCTGGACGAGGTGAACGAGCCCGATGCCGGTAAGGTTCGTCTGGTCAATATCAAACGTGGTGCCGATGGACTTTTGCATCCTTGTAACCACCACACAGGCATTTGGGCATGGAAAATACCGCAGGATGGTGGCAAGTTCCGTTATGTAAAAGTTTCTGGAGGTGTCAAGTTTAATAATGTGGACTTTGGCTACAATGAGGAAAAACAGGTGCTTTTCGATATTGACATTGATGCGATGCCCGACCAGAAGATCGCCTTTGTCGGTGGCACAGGTGCAGGAAAGACGACTATTACCAACCTGATTAACCGCTTCTATGACATCCAAGACGGCAAAATCCTGCTTGACGGCATCAACGTTAATGACATCAGCAAGCGTGACCTGCGACATGGCCTGGGTATGGTATTGCAAGAGACGCACTTGTTTACGGGCACCGTACTGGATAACATCCGTTATGGACGTCTTACAGCCACCGACCAGGAATGTATTGAGGCTGCCAAGTTGGTCAATGCCGATGGTTTTATCCGCCGCCTGAGTGATGGCTATCACACAGTGCTCAATGCCGACGGCGGCAACCTCAGCCAAGGTGAGCGGCAGTTGCTTGCCATTGCTCGTGCAGCAGTAGCCGACCCACCCATGCTCATCCTCGACGAGGCAACCAGCAGCATTGACACACGCACCGAGACCCTTGTGCAACGTGGCATGGACTCCCTGATGAAGGGTCGCACGACGTTTGTCATCGCCCACCGCCTCTCGACCGTTCGCAACAGCGACTGTATTATCGTCCTGGAACGCGGCCGTATCATCGAACGAGGCACCCACGACGAACTTCTCGCCGCCAAGGGCAAGTACTATCAACTCTATACCGGCGGCGAAATCACCAGTTGATCCGCCCTGCCGACTAGGATACACCGCCCGTTCACCACGGGCGGTTGTTGCTTTTTTATAAATAATTCTTCGAATAGGGTTTAAAAAATCGGTTTCTGTGTGTATAATAGGTGGAGTCTATAAATTGCTTGAGTCAGATTGAGATTGATGACTGAGTAGATTTTGAGTCAAATGTGAGAAATAGTAGCCCGCTACATTTCGAGCATTTGAAACAAAAGATGCCAGTCAGCAACTCAAGATGACCAAAACTAAAAAACAATAAATTCGGAATTTATAGATTCCACCTATGAGAGTATATGACAGACAGAGAAAGACATATCGAACGGCTGTTCAGGCAGCATTACAGTGCGATGCATCGGCTGGCTTACCTGCTGTTGCACGACGATGACGACAGCAAGGACGTTGTGCACGACGTCTTTGCCAAGTTGCTTGTGGAACAAACGGAACTGCGTGAAACGACCGTCTTGCCTTATCTGCTGTCATGCGTGCGCAACCAGTGCCTGAACGTGATGCGTGACCGCAAGTTGCATGCCCAGTTGCAGCAGTACCTCATTCCCGACACTGTAGCGGAACAGACATCGCCCGAGGACCTTGAGCGCGAAATTGAAGTGCTCAGCAAGGGCATCGATGCTCTGGTACCGCCTGTGTGCCGAGAGGTGATACGCCTGCATTTTCATGAAGGTGTAGCCTTGACCGAGGTCGCTCGTCGTCTGGGCGTAAGCCATACCACCATCTACAAGCACCTGCACAGCGCACTCCGTCAATTACGTCAAACGCTTAAAGACTATTGAGCAATGAACAAGACCGATTTACTATTCCAGATGCTGGAACAACCCGAGCGTTACAGCGAGGCACAATGGCAAGAGATCCTTGCCGATGACGAGTGCCGTGAACTTTATACCCTGATGGCGAAAGTCAAGAGCACCGCCCCGTCGCCCGAGGTGAGTGGCGAGACCATCGATGCCGAATGGCAACGTCTGGCCCAGTCGCAACGTCCTCGCGCTACCATTATCCCCTTGTGGCGCAAAGTGGCAGCGACCGCCGCGATTGCTTTTGTTCTCTTCGGAGTCTCCTATGCTGCCGTCAAGACAGGTTTCTTCGGCCTGCAAAAGCAGACGACAGAGGAAACCGCTGTTGTCAAGCCTGAAGCCCCAGCCATCACTGCCGACGAGACTCCAGAGGCTATTCAGCAACCCACCGACACGCTAACTGTCGTGGCCGAGCCCCGGCTCTATGACAACGTGCCGCTGGAGCAGATGCTGGCCGAACTCGCTGCCTATTACCATGTGGATGTGGAATACCGCAGCGACGATGTGCGCTCGTTGCGTCTCTATTATGAGTGGGAGCCGGACTATTCTCTCGACATGGTCGTGGACATGCTGTCCCACTTCGAGTCGCTCAGCATCTCTCGTGAGGATGGCAAACTCATTGTTGAATCAGCACAGGAGGGCAAGTAATGAAGAGACTATTTACCATGATACTATTGCTGTGCTCCTTAGCAGGCATAGCACACGCGCAGCGCATAACCCGTAACTTCCAGAACGTGTCGATGAGCGACGCGCTGAAGTATATCCAGCAGCAGACAGGCAACCACAAGATCGTGTTTATCTACAACGAACTGGAAGACTTCACTGTTACCACCCATGTCAAGAACAAACCTGTTCCTGATGCCATTCGCCAGATCATCGGTTTCTATCCCATCCAGATGATCCTGGGTGAAAACAACGATATCTATGTGGAATGCATTCACAAGACCGAGCACCACCTCAAGGGGCTGGTGGTTGACGAGAACAACCTGCCACTGCCCTATGCCAACGTCACACTGCTCAACCCTGCCGACTCGACGATGGTGGGCGGCGGTGTGACCAACGAGAGCGGCCGTTTCGTCATCCCCAACGACCACGGCAAGGTCATCGCTAGTATCACCTACGTCGGCTACAAGACCGCCTATCGCCTGTGCAGCCGCGACAATGTCGGTACCATCAAGATGCAACCCGACCAGTTCGCTCTCAATAACGTCATCATTGAAGGCTCAAGAATCCACCACGAGGCCACTGGATACACTATTAACCTCCGTTCATCAGATATTGCCAAAGGCAAACAGGCATCAGATATGCTGGCTTTTCTTCCTGGCGTCACGCAAAAAGAAGGCATTTACAGTATCAATGGTTTGGCGGTGAGTGAAATCTATGTGGATGGAGTAAAACTCCCTTCTTTAGATGAACTCAAGAATATCCCTGCGGACATTATAGATAAAGTAAAGGTCAACTATCTTGCAGGAGCGAACCAAAATGCAGCAAATGCAGGAGGAACTATTGAGATCACATTACGCAAACCTTCAGAGGGCAGCTATTACGGATCATTGTGGGGTGGTGCTGAATATCAACCTTCATACGGTTTCAGAGATGAGAATCTTGGTGCTTTAATTTACTATCGGTACAAAAACCTGAGCATCTATGATAACCTCTCATTGGATTTCTTCCAGCCACAAGAGACTGCAAAGCAGTCAATCTTGGATCAGGCTGAGGATTTGCTTACAGAAATCGATGAAGAAGTAAAATTCAAGTGGCAAACTTTCAGTAACCGTTTGAGTCTTACCCACAACATCAACGATAAGAGCTATTTGGGAGGAAGTTACTACATCTCGACCAACAAGGCCAAGGGCACTACTTTGGACAAGGACGCGACCGGTCTGTCCAGTGTAGAAGGCAGAAGCAGTTATCTTTTTCAGGAAGCGACATTAAAGTACAATTCGTCGTCCCTTAGCCAACGTGGAACGACATTGGATATAATCGGCGACTATTATAACCGCCAGTCTGATAACAAGTCAAACTATACTTATGCCCAGAATCCGTCCAGCATGTCGGAGGATAAGACCACGGTGAGTATGTACAAGTTTTCGGTGGATTTGACTGACCCCCGCAGCCAAAAGTTGGTTTGGAAATATGGCGCATCGTTACAATACATTACGTCAAAATATACTCCAATTGTTGGTGCGGTTGATGTCTCTGACCGATTCCAAACCAGCCAAGAGGCAACACGCACGAGCGGCCTGACTCCACTGGTATATGCATCAGCTATGGGACAGATTTGGAAAATCCAATACAGTGCAGGTGCCAATTTTCAGTTGAATAGGATTTGGTATGAGACCTTGGATGACGGCGAAACATCTACAGACACACAATGGGGCATCAACCCCACAGTGCAGTTAATGATGCCATTAGGGAGCAATGAGAAGCACGCTCTTATGCTTAACTACAAGCGGACACTTAAGAACATTCCTTATTCCGCCATTTCTTCAACCATTCGTTGGTCTGATCCATATAATTACACTGTCGGTAATCCTGATTTGAAGGCTTCTACAGGATTTATGGTCATGGCTGGCGTGTCGATGTTCCACAATCTGTTAAGCCTGGATGCAATTTGTGCAAGGGCAAGGAATATTATTCATTGGGAGACCAAGCAAAGCCCAACTGTCCCCGATGCGTTCTATACAACCCCTGTCAATCTGCCGGCTCAGAATTGGTATGGAGCAGGAGTGGAGGTGAATTGGAGTCCGGTAAAGCCATGGACGATGAATTTGTCAGGACGCTATGAGATTTGCCCTGAAGATCTAACCTTAGGTGGCGTTTACTATGGCAAGACAAGGTTCCGCCAGTACTATCACATGTATAACACCTTCAGTTTTGATCACGGTTGGGGCGGCATGCTGAACATCAATTATGAGCCGACATACAAAAATTACGACCGCACTTATTACACCGTCTGGGATGTCAGCGGACAAATATATAAGTCCATGTGCAAGGACAAGTTGCAGTTGTCTATGTCTTTCACCGCCCTTGGCGACCGTCGCAAGTATGACAGACAGGCCAATGGCCGCACGATAACGTATGACTATACCACGCCGGTCCAAAGTGTTGGAATCTCGCTGTATTGGAAATTCTCAGGCGGCAAGAACCAAAAGTATAATGTAGTAAATAGCGGCTCACAAAACTACGAAGAAATTAAAGACATTCATTGACCAACCGATACTACAAAGGCAGCCACGCCGACCAAGACGAGCGCAACCGCCTGTAAAAACTAACGAACAGAAATAGGTTCAATATCGAGTTAAGCCGAGGGTGATGCCACATCCTCGGCTGACTATTTACCCATTTGGGGGTTGTGGGTATCGGTTTTGATGGGTAATTTTGTCGCGTGATTAAAAAAAGTTGCGGAAAAGGGTTTAGTAAATCGGTTTTTGCGTTTCTATATAGTGAATGGAGGACAAGACACGACATATCGAATCGTTGTTCAAGCAGCATTACCAAGCGATGTATCGCCTGGCATTCATGATGTTGCATGACAAGGAAGAGAGCAGGGATATCGTGCATGATGTCTTTGCCCGGTTGCTGGACGGCGACATCCGTTTCGATAGCGACAAGGCAGGAGCATTCTTGTTATCATGCGTGCGCAACGGTTGCCTGAATGTGATGCGCACTCAGAATACCCGCGAACGTGCCATGCGTGACTTCCAGATAAATGATGAGGACCCTAGTGACAGCGAGGCGTTTGAAAGTGAGATACAAGCGTTGCAGAATGGCATCAGCCATCTCACTCCGCCCGTCTGCCGTGAAATCATCTTGCTCCACTACAACGATGGATTGACGTTCAGGGAAATCGCCACACGGCTGCAAGTGAGCGAGACGACAATCTACAAGCATCTGCGCAACGCGCTCAATCAATTACGTTTAACTTTACAGGACACCTATAAATTACCGAAATGATTATGATTTGTGTTGGCTGTATTTTGCTGCTTTTTGGCATCTTTTGCCTCATCTTCTTGGACCATAGTTTGCTATGCTCCTGCGAAGCTAAGACAAAGTCTGCTCAAAAATCATTCAAAATCCAACTCAAGCTAATTTATAGGAGTCCTTCAAAATCTTTGGGATGATGGAAAAGACCGATTTACTGTTCCGTATGATGGACGATCCGGAACAATATACCGATGAGCAATGGCGGGAAATCCTCGCCGACAGTGAGTGCGCATCGCTCTATGAGATGATGTGCAAGACGCGCAGTGCCCTTGACGCAGAGCAGGTCGATCAAGGATTCACAGCCGAAATGGTTGACCAGGAATGGGAACGCTTTGCCGCTGCCCATCATGCTCCCGCTGCCAAGCCCTTTGACTGGAGAAAATTCGCTGCTGCTATTGTCGTCCTGGCAGTCTTCGGTATCGCTGCTGCAGCCATTTATTCCCATTTCACCCATACTCCCCAAACCGAAACCGTTGAAAACACCACTCCCAAACTAAATCCGCAAGTGAACGATAGGACAGAGGGCGCCGTTGATGCAGAGGCGGGCAAGACTCAGGCTCACCTGTATGATGACGTGCCGCTGGAGCAGATCATCAATGACCTGGCAGCACATTACAACGTCCAGCCCCAGTGGCATGGCAACGAGGTGCGTTCACTGCGGTTATACTATAAGTGGGAACCCGATTTCACCCTCGACGAGGTCGTTGAGATGCTTAACAATTTCGAGGCATTCAGCGTCAAGCTCGATGGTAATCAACTGGTGATTACCGGGAACGATATGATGACCGATCGATGATGAGACTGCGGGTATTGATATTATTCCTCATCGGTTGTGTCGTGGCCTTAGGCGTCGATGCACAACAGATCACGCATCGCTTCAATCGTGTATCGATGAGCGAGGCGCTGAAGTATCTGCAAGGCAAAACCGACCGTTACCGCATCGTGTTCATCTTCAATGAACTCGAGGACTTCAGTGTCACAGCTGACGTGAGAGGCAAAAGCGTCCCCGATGCCATCCGTCAACTCATCGGCTTCTACCCTATCACGATGACCGTCAACGACAAGCACGAGATCTATGTGGAATGTACCCACAAGACCGACCGCCGCCTTATCGGTCGCCTCGTTGATGAGAAAGGAGGGCCGCTGGAATATGCCAACATCATCGTGATGGATCCACGGGATTCCACCCTGCTCACCCACGGCGTGAGCAATGCCAGCGGCATCTTTGTCATTCCTGTTGAGCGTGAAAAGGTCATTGCGCGTGTCAGTCATGTGGGTTACAAGACTGTATATAAGCCTTGTAAGACGATGAGAATCGGTACCATCAAGATGGAACCCGAGATTATCAGACTCCAGGAAACCTTTGTTACCGCCCCCAGAATGCAGGTAGCGCGCGACGGGACCAATTATACCATCTACAGCCTTGGCGGCACCATCATGGGTAACGCGGGCAATGCGCTTGACCTGTTACGCTGGGCGCCGGGTATCATGGTAGATGCCGGTGACGTTATCTCGGTCATTGGGCGCAGTTCAACCGAGGTGTATGTCAACAACCGACGTATCACTAACAAGTCGGAACTCAGGGCTTTGAGTTCACAAGATATCAAGCGCATTGAGGTCATCCGCGACCCTGATGCTCAATATGCCTCCACTACCGATGCGGTCATCAAGTTATACACGCACAGTTCCATCAAGAACCACCTGGGCGCTAGCCTTACCGACATCGTGGACTTCAAGCACAAGGTGTCCAACACCACGACCCTGACGATTGACGGCAAGTACAACAAACTGTCGGGCAACGTCTCGCTGGGTTACAGCCGCAACTATTCCCGCAGTTACAACACGCAATATACCCATGCCTACGGCAGTGGCGTGAAAAACGACACCACAAGCTATTCGGGCAGCGGAAACAACTACCTTGTGTTTGCCGGCATCAACTATGCCTTCACCCCAAAGAGTGTGGTGGGTGTTCAATACAGTGGAGATTTCAGCAAAACGGGAATTGACTTGCAGACATCACGTGAGTACAACCATGGTTTTGTCAACGAACAGACAGACAAACAGTGCGACATGGCCTTGAGATCAGACCACCAAAGCATTTCGGCCAGCTACTCGTGGCAACGCACCGACGATTCCCGACTGCTGCTCATCTATGATCGTGCCTACTCTTGGCAGACCAATCGGCAGGACATCCATAGCCCTGGCCTGGCACCTCAAACGATAGACTACTTCAATGACTATGAGATCAGTACGGCCACGGCAAAATATGACTTTGTCACCCGTGGTTGGGAGCACAAGTCGGGATTGGAATGGGGCCACGCCAATAATGCCAGCGAAGTAGAGAAAGAGGGTGATAGGCAGCGAAGCAACCGCAACAACTACTGGGCCTCGGCCTATTATGCGTTGAGCAAACAATGGAATCGCTGGCGCTTGAACCTGGGACTGCGCTACGAGTATGACTACACCAAAACGCTTCAGGACGTCGTTATCCGTTTTGAGAAAACCTATCATGACCTGTTGCCGAGCCTTAAGGTGGGTTATCGGGTGAACGACGACCTTGACCTTTCTGCCAGCTATCGCCGCACACTCGTGCGCCCGTCCTACAACCAGTTGCGCTCCACATTCTACTTTAACGTGTTGCCGTACAACAGCTTGGGTTATTCCTTCTTGTCAAACTCTGATTTCATGACGGGTCATTCATCGCAAGAGAATTTACCGGGCAATAGCCTGTCGCCCAATATCATCTACCTGGGCGCCGATGACCTTGCCACGGGCAATCCCGAATTGCGCCCCACGGCGACCGACCGCTTTGCCCTGACGGCGCAATTTAAGCACTTTGCGGCTCAACTGTCCTACAGCCGTGTGGACAATGCCATCCAGACCGTACATCAGTTGTTGAGTTCAGGAGCCTTGCTCCAGAGCCCCATCAACATCGGCCGCATTCACGCCCTGAGCCTCGATCTGGATTATTCCTACAGCAACAGATATTTTAATGTCTTCTTGCTGGCGTCGGGCACATGGCCCCGCATTCCCGTGCCATCATTGGGACGGGACAAGATCGAGAGCAGGCCGTTTGCCGTGCTGCATGGCAACCTACAGTACAATCTCTCGCAGCATGTGATGCTGGGGTGTGACCTGCTGTATTCCACGCCCTGGACCTCGGGCAGCAGCACCCGCTGCAACTCGAGGCTGGGTTTGAACCTGAGTGTGATGGCCCGTCTGCTCGGCGACAGGCTCACGCTGGGCGCCAACTTCAATGACGTGTTCAAGCGCAGCATGAGCACCCGCAACGAGACCAAATACGGCAACGTGTTCAACCGCACCGATATCCACAACGACTCGCGCAGCGTCTCGCTCATGGTCAGGTGGACATTCAACACCATCAACAATCCGTTCAAGCGCCGCAGCGGCAACGACGCCACCCTGCAACGCACCCAAGAAACAGTCAACTAACCATGATAATTCACTTGCAAAATAATGAGGTAATCAGCAACTCCCCCTCTAAGATTAGAGGGGGTAAGGGGGCGTTGATACTACATAAGGCTTACAACCAGGAGGCATCATACTCCTCCGTCGCTTCGCGCCACCTCCCCTATCTTAGGGGAGGAGTTAAGAATTGACAACTCAAATATGTCAACTAACCAATTAAACAACAATAGAGATATGAAAAAGAAAATGTTATTTTTGGCAATGATGGCCTTGATGGCTCTGACGGCCTGCACGACCGATGAGCCAGATCAACAGACCATGAATAATTTTAACAACAATCAGGACTTGCCCATGTTCGAATACGACAGGACTAAAGATTTTGCCTTCTGGCCCACGCCTACAATTGATGACAGCGGACTGCAAGGCGGTGGCTATGACTTCGCATACTGGCAAGAGCACAAGGCCGAGGCTGAGAATGCTGAAGCACTGATGGCCATGTGTAACATTCCCAAGGATTTGTTGAAGGCCATGTCAACCCGTAATTTGGCCATAACCTGCTCAAATTACCCGTATAATGCAACATTCATGGCTTACAACGATGCTTACAAAGGCTTTTTGGGAACCATCGCAGACTTCAACGGCTATGCCGAACTCATGAAACGCAAGGGCGGTCTGCAGGCCACGCTGGACCTGTATGCTGAATTGGACGGCCGCGTACTGGACATCTCGTTCACGCGTTTTCAGCCTTGGACATTCTTTGTCTGCTCTGCCGTGGATCACAAGGTGCTATCCACTGAGCAGTTAGCCCGTTTAGCACAGGTGGTAACTTCAAGATTCAACGACGGGACCGAGAGGATCAATCTCGCTTTTACATATCTGCTTGGCGGTTTTATTGCCTATCACTACGACACCACGCTGCCCGACGAGCAACTGTATCTCCTCAAGACATATATACGTTTTGCCTGTCAGTTCCCTCCTGTAGATAAGCCCGATGACCGTATCTCAACCATCATCGAGTCAAGCCTGAACCGCCTCGCCAGCGAATAACAAGTTTAGATAGAAATCATCATGAAAAAGATACTTTATTTATTGTTTATGGGGCTGTTGACGCTCTCAGCCTGCGATGAAAAAAATGAGCCCACACCCGACAAGGACGCGATCGAGACATTCACGGTCAATGGCGTGTCGTTCAACATGGTAAAAGTCAAGAGCGGCAGTTTGACGATGAACATGGAATTGCCGTTAACCCCGACAGTCGTACTATATCAGGACTCAACCCTTGATGTCACCCTTGCCGACTACAGTATCGGCCAGACCGAGGTCACACAAGCTTTGTGGCAAGCCGTAATGGGCAATAATCCCAGTTATTTCTCAAGCAACGAAATCTTTATGGTTGAGAAAGAGGGGGAGTTTGAGGATGACCTGAACCGACCTGTCGAATGGGTATCGTGGGACGATTGCCAGGTATTCATTGAAAAGTTGAACGCACTCACAGGGCGTTTTTTCAGGATCCCAACCGAAGCCGAGTGGGAGTTTGCAGCCCGTGGGGGAAACAAGACACACGGCTACCCCTATGCAGGTAGTGATAACATTGACGAGGTGGCTTGGTGTGGTGAAAATACCGATAACAAGACGCATCCTGTTGGCCAGAAGAAGCCTAACGAACTGGGCCTTTATGACATGAGTGGCAACGTGCGTGAATGGTGCCTTGATCGTATCTCATTTAGAATGGCTGATGGGACAAGCTATGCATACCGCATAGTTCGCGGAGGTTCATATTACCAGAAGTGCTTTGTATGGTATCGTGACCGTGCAACGCAAAATGTAAAAGGAAGTGATCTCGGCCTGCGCCTCGCCATGTAGTAGCAATCATGAATTCAACATCGATAATAAAACAATCAATCATGAACACGATTAAGAAACTGATGGCACTACTGCTGGCTGTGCTGGCGATGTCTTTTCTCACTGCTTGCAACAATGATGACGAGCATGAAAACAAACAAAAATTTACTACTGCCATCAATAACCGGGCATGCAAGGATGGCATGGTCATCTTCTCACAAGGCACTGCTGAGGTCGAAATCAACTTTGATGCTCGCACGGCGATGCGCACCATCAAAATCACAAGCACCTACAAGGATATTGATGGACAATCACGCACGCTCACCACACCCGAGTTGGAAATGCCCTCACCCTATGGCAGTCCCATTGGAGTCTATTCTTTCTCCACGACCGAAGACCTGGGTGACGGAGTAAGAAACCTGAAAGGTACCATTGACATTCAAACTGGCATGATGCGATACGCTTTCCAGCAGAAAGATTACACCATGGTCTGCACCACCAATCTGCTGTTCAACAATGTAATTACAAACATCAGCGACGTGTCGGGCGCGACCATTAATACCAACATGTCATCCTATCTGTTCATGCTGGACAGCAATGCCAAAACTTGTATCATGCAGATCAGCGATTTTGTACCAGCTGCCAATGGCGCTGTACAGGCGGCAGTTGTTGAATACAAGGGCTTGAACGTGATGATTACCGATCAAGGCTACATCATCAAGGCTGACCAAGCCAAGGCCACTCATGACAGCTATTACGACCTCACTGACGTGGACGTGACTATCGATAGCGACTGCACCCATTTTTCCGGTTCATTTAGCACAAAAGTGAGTCGTCACGAGTTCAGTGGCAACCTCTTTTATTTAACCAACCTAAATAATTGATTGATCATGAAGAAGACAATGATTGCTCTCGTGTGCATGCTGATGGCTGCTGGGACGGCCATGGCGCAGAAGACATTCACTTTTGGCCCCAAATTCGGCGTGGACTATACCCACCAGTGGGGCAAAAATATCAACGATGAAAGCGCTTTGAGCTATCAGGCAGGTGTGTTCATGGAATACCGCATGAACAATAGGTTTGCTATCGCCCCTGAGGTGGTATTTGCTGCTCATAATCGCCCCAAGATGGAATGGCAAGACTGGTGGATGAACGAGTATCCTGCTCGTGATGTCATCACGACTTATCACACTAATTACATCAACATTCCTGTCATGTTCAAGTATTATGCGACTTCATCATTGAGCATTGACCTGGGCCCGCAATTCGGTTTTAAAGTCTATGACAAGTACACTGATAAGTGGGAAGAGGATGGCAAAAAGATGAAAGCAACGCACAACATGTATCATAGAAACTTTGATTTCGGCCTCGGACTTGGCGCGACCTACAATTTCAATGAAAAGGTCTTTGTTCATCTCCGCTACACCCTGGGCTTGATCCCGCTATATAAAGACGGTAACGCCAGGAACGGCAACGCTCAACTCTCCATCGGCTACCGCTTTTAATTGTGAGTTGAGAAAAATACCAATTTGGGTATTTGGCATTGTAACTTAACAATAGTATTTTTGCAATTGAAATAAAGTATAGAATCATGAACATGACAAAGAAACTGATGACATTGTTGCTGGTGATGTTGGCACTGACGGCCTGTAAAGATGACGGTGAAGTAGTTTATATGCTTCCCGATAAAAAGCCCATCCAGTTGAGCGCTGAACAAAAGCAAATGCGTGACAACAACAATGAGTTTGCATGGCGGTTGTTCCAGACCCTGCAGGAGCAACAAGGCGAGGTCAGCACTGTGCTTTCACCCATCAGCGTAACCTATGTGCTGGGAATGCTTAACGCCGGCGCAGCAGGGACAACACGCGACGAAATCACCGCAACGCTGGGATTCGGCTCAGACCCGACGGCGGTGAACGAATTCTGCAAGAAAATGATTGAAGGAGCGCCCAATGTCGATCCGGCTGCGACCGTGAAAATCGCCAACTGCATCAACGTCAATTCTGCCAAAGGATTAAGTCTGCTCAAACAGTATGTCAACGACATGAAGAACTATTATAGCGCTCAAGTCGAAGATTTGGACTTTACCAAGAGCAGTACCTTGGAGAAAATCAATAAGTGGTGCTCAAAGAACACAGCCGGGATGATTCCCAGTATCCTAGACGAGTTGAATCCCAATGCCGCCATGTGTCTGTTGAACGCCATCTATTTCAATGCAGACTGGAAAGAGAAATTTGACGTGAACGACACCCGCAACTCGAGTTTTACCTTGCCTGACGGATCTATCGTGACGCGTGAACTCATGCACCGCAAGGCCATCGCACAGGGCTGCGAGAGCGAGTTGTGCTCCATGCTGCGCATACCCTTTGGCAGCGGCGGCTACAGCATGTATGTCATGCTGCCTGCCGAGGGGAAGACCACGGGCGACCTCATACGCGAGATGAGCCAGCAGGAATTGACCGACCATCTGGATGCCATCGACATGACGCCCCACGAGGTGGATATTCTCATGCCTCGGTTTGAAATCGTGAGTGACATCGATTTGATTGATGTTCTCGAGCCCATGGGCATCAAATCGGCGTTCACCACCAGCGCCGACTTCTCAAACATGTCTGACACGAGGCTGTTTGTATCCATGATGAAGCAGAAGGCCAAGATTGAAGTTGACGAGGACGGAGCCAAAGCCTCGGCAGTAACCATTGCGATGGCTGGTGATACATCCCCTGGACCACAGCTATATGAAAAAGCCGAGTTCCACGCTACCCGCCCCTTCCTGTATTTCATACTTGAGGAGAGCACCCGCAGCATCTTCTTCATCGGCACCTACTGTGGCAACTGATTCTAAACCATTTTTTATTACAGTTTCCTTGGCTTGCATGAGCCACATGAGTGGAAGGATTAGTCCTTCCACTTGTTTTTTGAATTCTCAAACGGTTTTACTGAGAACCAGCAGATTAGTGATTTTGTCTTCAAAATCCATGAACTGCTTTTTGACAGCTCAGTTTCTATCATACATTAAAAATGAAAATTATTGGATTTTTTGGGCCATTGTGAATAAAAAGCAGTACCTTTGCAGGATATTTGGAAATCAACTTATTAACTGACTATACTATAGACAAATGGCAAAAAAACTGACCGAGAGAGTGACTTGGGTAGGTAAAGTGGACTGGGAACTGAAGACCTTCCATGGCGACGAATTGTCCACCCACCGCGGCTCAAGTTACAACTCCTACCTGATCCGTGATAAGAAGAATGTGCTGATTGACACCTCGTGGTTGCCTTACAGCCGAGAGTTCGTTGCCAACCTCAAGAAGGAAATCAACCTTAACGAGATTGACTATATCGTGATGTGCCACAACGAGATTGACCACAGCGGCGCTCTCGTTGACCTCATGCGCGAAATCCCTGACACACCGATTTATTGCACTGCTAAGGGTGAGGCCATTATCCGTGGTCACTATCACATGGATTGGAACTTTGTCAACGTCAAGACCGGCGACAAGTTGGAATTGGGCGATACCACACTGACCTTTATCGAGGCTACCATGCTTCACTGGCCCGACACGATGTTCTGTTACCTGAGCGGTGAGGAAATCCTGTTCAGCAACGACGGTTTCGGCCAGCACTATGCTACCGAGTCGCTCTATGACGACCAGGTGTGCATGGCCGAGGTGTTGCAGGAGGCTGAGAAATATTATGCCAATATCATTGCTCCCTTCAGCCCGCTTTGCAACCGCAAGGTGAAGGAAGTCGTGGGCATGAACCTGCCCTTGAAGATGATCTGCCCGAGCCACGGTATCATCTGGCGCAACAACCCGGGCTTGATCATTGAGAAATACCTGCAATGGAGCGACAATTACCAGGAGGATCAGGTGACCATCGTCTATGACACCATGTGGCAAAGCACCCGTCTGATGGCTCAGGCTATTGCCGAGGGTATCCGCGAGCAGTCACCCACGACCACGGTTAAGATCTACAATGCAGCGCTCAACGACAAGAATGACATCCTCACCGAGGTGTTCCACTCGCGTGCGGTCCTCGTGGGCTCTCCCACCATCAACAACGGCTATAGCTATGCCATCGCAGGCATCCTCGAGATGTTGAAGGGTATGAAGCTGAAGAAGAAAAAAGGTGCCGCCTTCGGTAGCTTCGGCTGGAGCGGTGAGGCCGCCAAGCTCATCACCGAGCACCTCAAGGCTGCAGGCATCGAACCCGTGAACGACGGTATCCGTGCCCAGTGGGTTCCCGATCAGGATGCTCTGGAGCAGAGCCGCCAGTTCGGTAAAGACTTTGCTGCAGCACTATAGTTCCTATAGATACTATAGTCACTATAGATATGATGAAATGAATCTGAACTTAAACAATATCAACTAATTAACTAAAAACAAATGAACAAAGTCGTTAGTAAAGAGCAGTTTTCTGCTAACGTGACGAAGCTTGTCGTTGAGGCTCCCCTCATCGCCAAGGCACGCCGCGCAGGTCACTTTGTGATTGTCCGCGCTGGCGAAAAAGGCGAACGCATTCCCCTGACTATCGCCGACAGCGACCCCAAGGCCGGCACCATTACCCTGGTCATCCAGAGCGTTGGTGACAGTACACGCAAGATTTGCGCCCTGGAACCGGGCGAATTCCTGCATGACGTAGTAGGTCCCCTGGGCCAGGCAACACACATCCAGAAGTATGGCACCGTCCTGTGTGCAGGCGGTGGTGTGGGTACCGCTCCCCTACTCCCCATCATCCGTGCGATGAAGGAGGCAGGCAACCGCGTGATCAGCGTGCTCGCCGGTCGTACCAAGGACCTCATCATCCTTGAAGACGAGGTGCGTGCAGCCAGTGATGAGGTGATTATCATGACCGATGACGGCAGCTATGGCAACAAGGGTGTTGTTACCGTCGGTATGGAAGAGGTTCTCAAGCGTGAGAAGGTCGATTACTGCGTGACCATCGGTCCCGCCATCATGATGAAGTTCTGTGCCCTGTTGACCAAGAAGTATGAGGTGCCCACCGAGGCTTCGCTCAACGCTATCATGGTCGATGGTACCGGCATGTGCGGCGCTTGCCGCGTGACCGTGGGCGGCAAGACGCGCTTTGTGTGCGTTGAGGGTCCCGAGTTCAATGCCCATGAGATTGATTTTGACGAGTTGATGATGCGCTTGAAAGGAGCACAATAATGCTCGCTTTGCTCGCAGTATAGAGTTTAAAGTTTAGTGTTTAGAGAGGCTCCGCCTCCTAGTGACTAGGAACTAAAACTTACAAAAAAAGAAAAATTAAAATGGAACAGAACAATATGGATTCCCGTAATGAACAGTGGCGCATTGACTTGCGTAACTCCAAGACTCCCAAGGAGCGCACCGCAATCCCCCGCGTGGAGATGCCGCAGCTCGACCCCAAGTATCGCATCACCTGCAACGAGGAGGTGAACCAGGGCATCAGCGCTGAGCAGGCCGTTGTTGAGGCCAGCCGCTGCCTGGACTGTGCTAACCCCCAGTGTGTAACTGGTTGCCCCGTTAACATCAATATTCCCAAGTTCATCAAGAACATCGAGCGTGGCGAATTCGGCGAGGCCGCCGCTACCCTCAAGGAGACCAGCTCACTGCCCGCCGTGTGTGGCCGCGTATGCCCCCAGGAGAAGCAGTGTGAGTCGCGTTGCATCCACACCAAGATGAACCACCCCGCCGTGGCCATCGGTTATCTGGAGCGCTTCGCTGCTGACTGGCAGCGTGACAACCTGCCCCAGGAGGTACCCGCTATGGCTCCTGCCAACGGAATCAAGGTTGCTGTTATCGGCAGCGGTCCTTCAGGACTGTCATTTGCTGGTGACATGGCCAAGAAGGGCTTCAGCGTGACCGTCTTTGAGGCTTTGCACGAGATTGGTGGCGTGTTGAAGTATGGTATCCCCGAATTCCGTCTGCCCAACCACATCGTGGACTATGAGATCGAAGGTCTCAAGAAGATGGGCGTTGAGTTCGTCAAGGACTGCCTGGTGGGTAAGACCATCAGCTATGAGGACTTGCATGAGATGGGCTTCAAGGGCGTGTTTGTCGGCTCTGGTGCTGGCTTCCCCCGCTTCATGAATATCCCCGGTGAGAACCTCAACGGTATCATGTCGAGCAACGAGTACCTCACCCGCATCAACCTGATGGAAGCCGGTCGCGGTGGTGATACCCCTGTGCTGCGTGGCAAGACCATCGCTGTTATCGGTGGCGGTAACACCGCTATGGACTCGACCCGTACCGCATTGCGCATGGGTACCGAGCGCGTCATCCTCATCTATCGTCGTAGCGAGGAAGAGATGCCCGCTCGTCGTGAGGAAATCGGTCACGCCAAGGAAGAAGGCGTTGAGTTCATGACCCTGCACAACCCCATCGAGTACATCGGTGACGACAAGGGTCGCGTGGTAGCTATGCGCGTGCAGAAGATGGAACTCGGCGAGCCCGATGCTTCGGGTCGTCGCAGCCCTGTGCCCGTCGAGGGTGCCATCGAGGAGATTCCCGTTGACCTGGTGATTGTGGCAGTAGGCGTTTCGCCCAACCAGCTCGTGCCCCGCTCGATTCCCGGTCTGGACATCAGCAAGCGCAACACTATCGTGGTCAACGAGGAGACCATGCAGTCGTCGGTTGGCGACCTCTATGCCGGTGGTGACATCGTGCGTGGCGGTGCTACCGTTATCCTCGCCATGGGCGACGGCCGTCGTGCCGCCCTCAACATGGCCGAGGCTCTGCTCGGTTAATTACCTTAAAAAGTTTGATGATTAGGATTTTCTACTGATCGTCAATTTAGGATTATTCTTGTGGGTGACAGTCTGTCAGGCTGTTGCCCACAATTTTTATTAGTCGGGCATAGCGATAAAGGGCCTACGGCTGATGTTTAGCGACGGGTTCGGGTGATAGGCGTGTGGCGGCAACTGACGGGGTGTCGTAGATGAGTAAATGTCTTGCGACTTTTTCATTGTCATAACTCAATTAATAATAAAACACTTCGATTATGACAAAACAATAAACGTGCCAACACAAATAAAATGGCTGAAAGCGTGCTTGACTTGTCATAAAAACTGCCAACAACCTTATGGTTTCATTCTGTAGAACAAAGCGGCAACATCACATGAAAAATGAAAAAAAGTATTGTTTGAGCACAACTATTATCTATTAACTATATAACCATAAACAAAAAAACACTATCTTTGCGGAGGTAAACAAATTTATGGTTTTTTGTTATGGCTGAAATGAAGTTATTCTCGGGCACTAACTCGCGTTATGTTGCCTTGAAGATTGCAAAACAACTTGGTGTGGAATTGGGCAAACTCAACATCATGCATTTTGCTGACGGTGAGTTTGAAGTATGCTATGAGGAACCCGTACGTGGTGCAGAAGTCTATCTTGTTCAATCAACGTTTAACGCTAGCGAGAATCTGATGGAGCTCTTGCTGATGATCGATGCTGCCAAGCGCGCTTCGGCTCACTCGGTGATTGCTGTCATCCCCTACTTCGGTTGGGCCCGTCAGGATCGCAAGGACAAGCCTCGCGTGTCGATTGCTGCCAAGCTGGTCGCTAACCTGCTGATTGCAGCCGGTATCGACCGCTTGATCACGATGGACTTGCATGCTGACCAGATTCAAGGTTTCTTTGACATTCCTGTTGACCACCTGTATGCCTCGACAATGTTTGTCCCCGACATTGAGTCGCTTAACCTCAAAGACATGGTGATCGCCTCGCCTGACGTGGGCGGTGCCAAGAGGGCAAACTCCTACGCTAAATACTTCAACAAACCTCTCGTGCTGTGTCACAAACATCGTCAGCAGGCCAATGTGGTCGAGAGCATGACTATCATCGGCGATGTGCAGGACAAGGATGTGATTCTCATTGACGATATGGTGGACACCGCTGGCACCATCTGCAAGGCTGCCTCGTTGATGAAGGAGCATGGAGCCCGCAGCGTGCGTGCCTATATCTCTCATGCCGTGATGAGCGATCCCGCCTCACAGCGCGTGATGGAGAGCGGCCTGGACGAGCTGGTCATCAGCGACAGTATCCCCTACGATACCGACCGTTGCCCCAAGGTGCGCGTCCTCAGTGTCGATAAGCTGTTTGCTCACACGATCAGCCATGTCAACAGCAAGAAATCCATTAGCGAGGTCTTCTTGTTCAAGTAAATCCCGTCCGTTTTTTCTTTTTTTCTTTTTTCTCTTTTTTCTCGTACGTACAGGATTATACATAACAGTATCGCCACGGTAACTTCAAGGTTCCGTGGCGATATCGTTTATATGGTGTGGTTTTACAGCTCGATGGCGTCTTTCACCTTCTCAGGCAGCAGGGCTATGTCGAGCACGTCCTTGATGGTGTTCACATAGTGGAAGGTCAAGCCCTTGAGGTACAACTCGTTGATTTCCTCAATGTCCTTGCGGTTGTCCTTGCACAGGATGATCTCGCGGATACCTGCACGCTTGGCTGCAAGGATTTTCTCCTTGATGCCGCCAACGGGCAATACTTTGCCACGCAGGGTGATTTCGCCTGTCATTGCCAGATGATCCTTCACACGTCGCTGGGTAAACGATGAGGCGAGCGAGGTCACCATCGTCACGCCTGCCGACGGGCCGTCCTTGGGGATGGCACCCTCGGGCACATGGATGTGGATGTTGTATTTGTCAAACAGTTCCGGGTCAATGTTCAGCAACGAGCAGTGTGAACGCAGGTATTGCAAAGCGATGACTGCCGACTCCTTCATCACATCGCCCAGATTGCCCGTCAACGTGAGCTTCTCACCCTTGCCACGAGCCAACGAGGATTCCACAAACAGGATCTCGCCACCCACGGCAGTCCATGCCAGTCCCGTCACCACGCCGGCAAACTCGTTGCCTTCATACTTGTCGCGGCTGTAATCGGGTGCTCCCAGATACTCTTTCAGATCATCGGGCTTGATGCTGGTGGGGAAAGCGTCGCCGCTGGCCTTGTGGCGTGCCACACGGCGCAATACGGTAGCAATCTTCTTCTCCAGCTGTCGCACGCCTGATTCGCGGGTATAGTCCTCGATAATCCTGAGGATAGTCTGTTTCCCGAACTTGATCTCATTCTTCTTGAAGCCGTTGTTGTCCAGTTCCTTGGGGACAAGATGGCGCTTGGCGATTTCCAGCTTCTCCTCGGGGATGTAGCCATTGATCTCGATGACTTCCATACGGTCAAGCAGCGGGCGGCTCACCGTCGCCAGGCTGTTGGCGGTGGCGATGAACAGGATTTTGGAGAGGTCATAGTCCACATCCAGGTAGTTGTCGTGGAAATGGCCGTTCTGTTCGGGATCCAGCACCTCGAGCAATGCCGATGACGGATCGCCCTTGAAGTCCTGTCCCACCTTGTCAATCTCGTCAAGCACAATCACGGGATTGTTGCTGCCACACTTGGCGAGTGCGGCGATGATGCGTCCGGGCATGGCACCGATGTAGGTGCGGCGGTGACCACGTATTTCGGCTTCGTCATGCAGGCCACCCAGTGAGATGCGGGCATACTCGCGATGGAGCGCGTCGGCAATGGATTTGCCCAGCGAGGTCTTACCCACTCCCGGAGGACCGTAAAGGCACAGAATGGGCGCCTTCAAGTCACCGCGCAGCTTCAGTACCGACAGATGTTCCAGGATACGGTCCTTGACCTTCTCCAGCCCGTAGTGGTCGGCATTGAGCTTCTCTTCCACCTTCTTGAGGTCAAAGTTGTCCTCGGTATAGGTGTCCCACGGCAGGTTGAGCATATTGTCGAGATAGGCATACTGGACTGAGTAATCCGGTGACTGGGGGTTGAGGCGTTCCAGTTTGCGCAGTTCCTTGTCAAACTGTTTCTGTACATCCTCGCTCCATTTCATCTTCAGGCTTCTCTCGTGGAGTTCCTCGATATCGTCGATGTCCGTTCCCAATTCCTCCTGGATGGTGCGTATCTGCTGCTGCAGGAAGTGTTCCCGCTGCTGCTGTGACAGGTCTTCGCGGGTACGCTCCTGGATATTGGCCTTGATTTCAACCAGTTGTTCCTCGCGGGCAAGGAGCTGATAGAGCAGATATCCGCGTTTCTTCACGTCTCGCTCCTCCAGCATGTGCTGTTTCTGATCCGGGTCAAAGGCGATATTGGTTGCCAGGAAGTTCATCAGGTACATCGGGTTGTCGATATTCTTCATGGCAAATGCCAGTTCACGGCCGTTGGCTCCCATGTTGCGCAACATGCGCAGGGTAACTTCGGCAATGGACTGCATGAGCATTTCAAACTCCTTGTCGCCAGCCAGCGGCAGCTTGTCTTCGACCAGGGTAACCGATCCGCGCAGGTAAGGGAGGATGTGGGTCACCTTTTCCAACTGGCAAGCCGAGCGGCCTTGCAGGATGACGTTGGTGTTTCCGTCGGGCAGCTCCAGTATCTTGATAATGGTGGCGATGGTGCCAAACCGATACAGGTCACGCTCCATGGGGTCGTCAACATGGCTGTCGTACTGGCAAATCACGGCAATGCTGCTGTGGCTTTCCATTGCCTCTCTGATCAGACGCATCGACTTGTCCCTTCCCACCGATACAGGCATTGTCATCGAGGGGAAGAGCACCATGTTGCGCAGCGGCAGGATGGGGATATCATCGGCCTTGCTGTCCTTGATATCGGTTTCGTCAACCACCTCGCGAATCTCGGTGATGATGGGAACCACGCGGGTTCCGCCCTCGTTCAAATCGTTATCTATGTTGTCAAAAAAATCTATCATACATTCATTATTCTGCGTCCAAGAGTTACGGCGCAATTCAGCCTGCAAAATTACATAAAAAAGTTTAGAGTTTAGGGGTTAGCGTTTAGAGTTTTTACCGATGTCCCATAACTTGCGGCTTCATGGAATGAAAAACGGAAGCCAAATCAATGGCTCCCGTCTCTTTGTCACTGGTGTTGAGCAGAAACTACTCTAACACTATTGCAAGAATCAATGCGTCAGCGGCGAGTAGTCCTGGCCGTAACGAAGCATCTGGTCAATATAGCCCTCGGTGTAAGAAACCTTGACATCGATGAGCTTGCCGTTCTTGTCATAGACAGGGGTATAGATGGGATTAACGAAGCCCTTGTAGGGAGCGATGTTCAGACCCTCGTAGCGGGCGAGCACCTCCTTGTGGATTTCGGGATCCACCTTTACACCGTAGGTCTCCACGAGCTGGCGTCCAGCCTCGTAGTCACCCTCGCTCTTGATGCGCTGTACCTCGGCAAGCAGCTGGGCGAACAGGCCGCGCAGCTTCTCGTAGTCATTGACGCGGATGTAGGTCTTGCCATTACGCTTCACATACTCGATGACGTTGTCCTTCTTGCCATGCTGGTAGCACCACTCGCTGATGAACTTGCGGTTGCGCATGTGGGCCTCCTCGATGTCCTTACCGGGGACGATGCGGGTCAACTGGGTCATCAGACCGTTCATGATATACTTGTAGTACTCAGCCTTGTAGGTGTCCATGTTGGGGAAGATACCCAGCTCGACGAGCTTGGGATCAGCGAGGTAATAGAGGGCGAACAGGTCGGCGCGACCCTCCTCGAGCGATGAGCCGTAGGCCTTGAGGGCATCCTGGTCAACACCGGGCAGCAGTTGTCCTGAGGCGTGGCCCAGGCACTCGTGCAGGTCGGTGTGCAGAGCGTCGGCGATGTCGAGATACTTCTTCATCAGCTCTACTTCCTCGTTGCTGTAGGCAAACTCCTCGTTGAAGCCAGTGCCGGCAGCCACCTTGTTGTAGGCATCGGTGATGTTGTCGATGCTGACCGACTTGGAACCATGGGCGGCACGAATCCAGTTGCTGTTGGGCAGGTTGATGCCGATGGGCGTCGAGGGATAGCTGTCACCAGCCAGGATGGCGGCGGTGATGACCTTGGCGCTCACACCCTTCACATTTTTCTTCTTGAAGCGGTTGTCAACAGGCGAGTTGCTCTCAAAGTACTGGGCATTGTCGCTGATGAGTTTAGAGCGGCGTGAAGCGGCTTTGTCCTTGAAATTGACCATGCCTTCCCATGAACCGGTCATGCCCAGGGGATCACCGTAGCTCTCGATGAAGCCGTTGATGAAGTCCACATCACTCTTGGTCTCCTCAGCCCACATGATGCTGTAGTCGTCAAAGGTCTTCAACGAACCGGTCTGATAGAACTTGATCAGCTCGTTGATATAGGCACGCTGGCCCTCGTTCTCGGCCACGGTAGCAGCCTTCTGGAGCCAATAGACAATCTTCTCGATGGCCTTGCTGTAGAGTCCGCCCACCTTGTAGGGCTCCTCGACAATCTTGCCGTTCTTCTTCACCACCTTGCAGTTCAGACCCCAAGAAATCGGGGTGAGGTCGGTGGTGTCCTTGAGGTTGTTGTAGAAATTCTCGACTTCCTGCTGGGTTACACCCTCATACATGTTGCAGGCAGACGTGAGGATCAGGTCTTCACCATCGGCCTGGTTGACGCGCTTGGCCATGAATGAGGGGTCAAAGATAACGCGGTCGAGCACCTTCTTCTCGTCGGCACGTTTCTTGGCATTGGGCAATGCTGCAAACTGCTTGTCAAAGAAAGCCTTGGAGAATTCAGGCGTGAATTTGTCCATTGAGTAGTGGTGATGGATACCGTTGCCGAACCACACCTGCTTCAGATACTTCACGAAGGCCTGATAGTCCTTGCTGTTCTTGTCGCCCTTGTAGTTGCGGTAGATGTCTTCCAGTGTCTGGCGAACCATCAGGTTGTACTTGCAGTTCTGGTCAAAGAGGATGTCACGGCCGTTGAGGGCAGCCTCGGTGAGGTAGTAAACCAGCTCCTTCTGCTGGAGGGACAACTCCTCAAAGCCAGGCACCTGGTAACGGAGCACCTCGATGTCGGCAAAGCGGTCCACCGAGTAGTTGAAGTTGCTGTTCTGTGCCATTGCGGTAGTAGATAAAGCCGCTGTCATGATTGCGGCAAAAATCATTTTCTTCATATTAAAAGTCGTTTATTTAATGCTATTAAAATGTCAGGTTATTGTTGTTGTTCTTCTTCCGGAAGGCGGGAGAAACGCTCGCTGCCCAGCTCAAAGATGGTGTATTTGCCAGGGATGAGCTTGGAACTGTCATCGGTCTGATAGGCATAAAAGCGTTTGCTCTTCTCGTCCCACTTGAACAGGTCACTGATGGGCGTGCTGCCATCGTCGATAAACACATTGTTACCAGCAAACTCGATGCCGTCAAAGAAGTTGGGCAAGAGCATGAGTCGCACACCATTTATATAGGCAGCCGACACGTAGGCCTTGCGCTTCTTCCCGTCATAGATAAAGGACTGGGCAATCATGTAAACAGGATGGTTGCCGCTGGTAATCTCAAAGATGGTGTCGATGCTGTGACCGAACGAGGACATCTTCTTGAGGTCATTTTTGCGTCCTGCAAGCAGGTAATCAAGGGTGCCGCTGAATGCCACCATTTTACCTTGGGCAATCCACTGGATGACGTTGTCATACTTGGGATTCTCGCTGCTGCGGTCGAGGCACCAACTGTAGCACCTCACCACGCTGTCGGGGCTTGTTGTCACCTTGAGCCCGATCTGTTCATGCATCAGCGGGAAGTCATAGGTCATTGTCCCCTCGTCGCTCGAGAGCCACAGGCTGAATTCCTGATTGGCAGCAGCCGATTCCTCAAAGCTCTCGCTGAGAATGCCCTTGAGGAACTTCTTCTCGTTTCTCTCATTCTTGGAACAAGATGCCGTCACGAGGAGAAGCAAGGTGAGGAAAAGTGCTATTTTTTTCATTTCATTTTAGGATAAATCATCTCGTTACCCTTCATGATGGTCAGACTCTCGGAGCCAGCGTTGGAATTGATGACATAGATGGTACCATCGTCGGTCTTCATCAGGTAATTGCCGTCCTTCATCACGCATTGCTTGGTCTCGGCGACCTGCTCGGGCTTGCCGGCCTTGTCCTGACCAACCTTCCACATGCTGATGCGATAGGTGCCGTCAGCCAGATTCTCGAGTTGTACCTGATAGTCGGGCGTGTTGAACTGGGCAACGACATGGTCCTTACCGTCCTCGGTGGGCTTAGCCTTCTCGACATCCACCTTGGCAACACTCTTTTTCAGTTGGGCGCTGTCCACCTGTTCGGTACCGTTCACTGCGTTCTCATCAGCCTTGGCAGGCTTCTCGTTACATGCGGTCATGGCGAGCATAGCCACGGCAGCAAAAAGGATAAAGAATTTCTTCATTGTTTTTTGATTGATGATTATGATTTTTAAAAATTTGATTTTTCTCTTTTTTCTCTTTTTTCTTTTTTTTCCACGCGTACGTGGGATAAATCATTATTCAACATAGAGGACCAGTCCCTTCAGGTATTCGCCCTCGGGATGATAGATGTTGATGGGATGATCGGCGGGCTGGGTCAACTGGTGCAGGATGCGCACCTTGCGGCGCGTCTGGGCAGCGGCACTGAATACAGCCAACCGGAATTGCTCCTTGTTCACAGCCTGGGAGCAGGAGAAGGTGAACAGGATGCTGCCTGGGGCGATTTTCTCCAGTGCCTTGGCATTCAGGCGGCGATAACCCACCAGGGCGTTACGCAGGGCGCTCTTGTGCTTGGCAAATGCAGGCGGGTCAAGGATAATCAGGTCATAAGCCCCAGCCTCCATGTTGTCGAGGAACTTGAACGCATCCTCGGCAAACGACTTGTGACGTCCGTCCTCGGGAGCGAAGTTGAGAGCCACATTGTCATCGGTGAGGCGCACAGCCTTGGCCGAACTGTCCACCGAGTGTACCAGCTCTGCCCCACCCCTCAGGGCATAGACCGAGAAGCCTCCCGTATAGCAGAACATATTGAGTACACGACGTCCCTTGCTGTAATGCTCCAGCAGGCTGCGGTTCTCACGCTGATCGACAAAGAAGCCTGTCTTCTGCCCCTTGAGCCAGTCCACATGGAATCGCAGGCCGTTTTCCAGGGCCTCGTCGTTCTCCATGCTGCCGATGATGTAGTCGTTCATCGGGTCAAGCTGGGCTTTGTAGGGCAACGTGGTCTCGCTCTTGTAATACACATTGCGAACGATACCGCCAGGCAGTCGGGTCAAGGCCTTGGCAATGATGTCGCGGGCAAAGTGCATACCGGGCGAGTGGGCTTGCATCACGGCAGTGGGACCATAGATGTCCACCACCAGTCCGGGCAGGAAATCACCCTCGCCATGTACCAGGCGGAAGGCGTTGTTGTCCTCGCGTTGCAGACCCAAGTTCTGGCGCATACGGTAAGCGTCACACAGGCGCTTCTCATAAAAAGCCTCGTCGATGGCTGTGTCGTCAAAGGTCAACATCCTCACGGCAATGCTGCCTATCTGGCTATGGCCATTGCCTACGAGCTTGCCATCGTGGGTATAGACGGTAACAAGTTCGCCCTCCTCGATGGTCTCGTCGGCAGCAGCGATGGCACCCGAGAAAACCCACGGGTGGAAACGCTCGAGCGATTCCTCTTTGCCTCGTTTCAGTGTAACAGTTTTATAGGTCATTATTTTTTAGTTTTTAGTCTTTAGACATTAGACTTTAGACATTAGACTTTAGACGCTAGACCATAGTCCTTAGTTGTCTGGAAGCGGATGCCTCTCTAAACTCTAAACATTAAACTTTAAACTGCGAGCAACGCTCGCATAAAAGCGGATGCCTCTCTAAACTCTAAACATTAAACTTTAAACTGCGAGCGCAGCGAGCATCACTTAAACAAGAATCGATAAATGTCGTTAGCGTTGGCATACAGCAGCAGGGCAAGCAACAGCATCATACCCACATACTGTGCCCTCTCCAGGAACTTGATGCTGGGTTGGCGACGGGTGATAATCTCATAGAGCAGGAACATCACGTGGCCACCGTCAAGGGCGGGAATGGGCAGGATGTTCATCACGGCAAGGATAACCGAGATAAAGGCGGTGATATTCCAGAAGTCCACCCAGTTCCACGTAGCGGGGAAGATGCTGCCGATGGTGCCGAAACCGCCCAGGCTCTGTGCTCCCTCGGGAGTGAAGATGAGTTTGAGCTGCTTCACATAGTTCACCATCTTGGTCCATCCCATCTCGATGCCGCGAGGTATCGACTGCAGGATGTTGTAATGGATGACCGTCGTCTTGTAGATCTTAGTCGGGTCGGTGAGCAGGATGCCCAACTTGCCGTTGCCGTCAATGGGAACATCGGTGACTGTTAAGGTCTTGCCGCCACGCTGGAAGGCAAGGGTAATGTTTTTGCCCTTGTTCTTCTCCAGCTCGGCAGTGAACTCGGTGAAGCTGGGCGTGGGCACGCCGTTGATGGCCATCATGCGGTCACCATCCTGCAAGCCCACCTTCTCACCACCCATGCCGGGCTGTGTCTGAGAGACGACGACCGGCAAGCGGTAAGCCATAAAGATTTCTCCGTTCTTGGCATCCTCATTGGCCTGGAAGATGAAATCCTTGGGCAGGTTGATGGTCACGGTGTCCTTGTGGTTGCGCAGCACGGTCACCTGATGGGCGGTAAGCATGGTCTGCAACTCGTCAGCGTTCAGGTAACCCAGCGGCGTTCCGTCGGCAGCCAAGGGAATATCGCCATCGACAAATCCCACCTTGTGGGCACTGTCGCAGTATTCCATACCCTCGGTAGCGTCAGCAAACTTGACGAACTGCTCGCCCACGGCATAGACGATGCCGGCATAGATGATCATCGCCAGCAGCAGGTTGAACAACACGCCGCCCAGCATGATCAACAGGCGCTGCCAGGCAGGCTTGCTGCGGAACTCCCACGGCTTGGCGGGTTTCTTCATGGCCTCGGTGTTCATCGACTCGTCAATCATTCCCGAGATGGCGCAATAGCCGCCCAGGGGAATCCAGCCGATGCCATACTCGGTGGCACGCCACGAGTTCTTGTTTTCTTCCTTGGCCTCCTCGCCCTCTTCCATGGCTCCCATCTCGTCTCCCGTGGAGAACCACTTGAGATATTTGCCGGGTTTCCATTTCAGGAGCGTGAGCTTGTAGTTAAAGAACATATAGAATTTCTCTACCCAAACGCCAAACACGCGGGCAAAGAAATAGTGTCCAAACTCATGAAATACAACAAGTATACTTAATGCTAACAGCAGTTCAAAGGTCTTGATCCAAAACGTTGATGCAAGTAATATCATTTTTTAGTTTTTATGTTTTTAGTTGTCTGTTTTTTCAGTTGTCTGTTTTTTTCAGTTTTCAGTTTTCAGTTTTCAGAACAACTCCTAACTTCTAACTCCTAACTCCTTAAGCGCTCGTGCTCGAGCTTCCTCATTGCTTGTCACGTAGTCGTCGTAGGTGGGATTCTCCACGTGAGGCATCTGTTCCATTGTTTTCTCAATGATGCGGTAGATATCGGTGAAGCGGATTTTGTCCTGAAGGAAAGCAGCGACGGCAATCTCGTTGGCGGCATTCATCACACAGGGGGCTGTGCCGCCCAGGTGAGCCGCATGATAGGCGGTATCCAGCAGCGGGAATTTCTCACGGTCGGGGCGTTCCATCGTCAGCATCGCCATGTCCTCGATGGTCATCTTGCGGCAATCGCTCGCCAGGCGGCGGTCAGGCAGTCCCAAGGCATAACGGATGGGCAGGTGCATGTCGGGCAAACCCAATTGGGCCTTCACCGAGCCGTCCTTGAAAGCCACCATCGAGTGGATGATACTTTGGGGATGCACCACAATCTCGATGTCGCGCGGCAAGATGCCAAAAAGCCAGCGAGCCTCAATCATCTCAAAGCCCTTGTTCATCATCGTCGCCGAGTCGATAGTGATTTTCGCTCCCATCGACCAGTTGGGGTGCTTCAGGGCATCGGCAGCGGTAACGGTAGTGAGCTTCTCCTTGGGAAAGGTGCGGAAGGGACCGCCCGAGGCTGTCAGCCACAGTTTCTCCACGTCCTGCATGCGCTCGCCCACCAGGCACTGGTAGAAGGCACCGTGTTCGCTATCCACGGGATAGAGCACGCTCTTGGAATCCTTGAGCAGGCGGTCAATCAGTTCGCCAGCCACCACCAGCGTCTCTTTATTGGCTAGGGCAATGCGCTTACCAGCCCCGATGGCGGCAATCGTCGATTCCAGGCCACTGTAGCCCACCATGGCAGTTACCACGGTATCTACCTCGGGTGCGGTGACAGCATGGGCGATGGTACTGCTGCCCGTTGCCACCTCAATGTCGGTGTCCTCGAGGGCATCACGCACGTACTCATAGTACTGCTCATCGGCAATGATGACCATGTGGGGGCGAAACTGTCTTGCCTGCTGGATGAGCAGGTCGGCACTGCTGCGTGCCACCAGCAGCCAGGCATTGAACATGTCGGGGTATTCGGCAATGATGTCGAGCGTCTGACGTCCGATGGACCCGGTACTACCCAGCACCGCAATATTTCGTCTTGTCTCTCTCATACTGATTTTGTTACAAACTGCGAAGATACTGCATTTTTCCTTCATGGCAAGCGACCGAAAACATATTTTTAGAGTTAGCGCCCTTTGTTTTCGTTTTTTCACCTTTTCCACCCTTTCCGCTATATACATGCCTTTCCACAAATTCACCACCCCGGAGTGAAATCACGCACCCATGTGAACAGAGTGAAAAATGTGGAAACTGGTGTAAGATGATGCCCGAACCTGCTATGTAGAGACGCAAAATTTTGCGTCTCCAGTGCCAGCGAGGCCCTGCGTCCAGCAATGGTTATAATTAACGTGAATTTGACGAAATTATTGATTCTCAATCAGCGCATTAGCAATTCCCCCTCTAAGATTAGAGGGGGCTAGGGGGCGTTGATGCCACAAGAGGACGTGCTTTGAGGGTAAATCATACTCCTCCGCCCTAACGGGCACCTCCCCTATCTTATGGGAGGAGTTGAGTATCAGCAACTTATTCTCGTCGAACTTACGTTAATTAATAACAAAAAAATATTATTCTCATTGTAATTCTTGGGATAATATGCCATATTTCACTTTTCCACTATTTTCACTTCATATATAGAAGAGTGAAAAAGGTGGAAAAGTGAAATATGGCTAATTGAGGTGTTTTATAAAGTTTGGAGGGTAAAATAATTACCGTTGCTGCTCATCAGCAGTCCTTGTTCCTTCCCGCTGTTGAACAGTTGATAGGCTCGTGTCTTTCCCACGCCTAGCCTTCCCTGTATCAGGTTAAGCACATCGGCGCTTGTTAAAGGTCTGTCGAAACCCTCAAAGCAGTGAGCCAGCTTGGAATGCAGCTTGGCCTTATCTTCCTGTTTTTTCTGTTCCAGTTGCAGTTGGCGGTCGGCAGCAGCATCCATGGGCACGGCATTGGCATCGAGCTTGAAGCAGATGCCGTCACAGGTGCGGTGGCGACTGTTACCGTGCTTCACCTCAAACACGCTGTCGTGCTTCTCGACGTTGAACACGTCGCTGCATTTCTGATAAAGCATGGTACCCAGGTGACCCTTCATGTTCTTGTCCAGGCTGCTCTTGTTCTGGTGCATGACCACGACGATACAGCAATTGTACTTGTTGGCCAGCGTCGCCAGTTTGTTGACGATGATCTGGCTCTCAATCACGTCGTTGTAGTTGTAGATCAGGTCGGCAATGCCGTCAACGATGACCAGGTCAGGATGCTCGTGCATAATAGCACGGTTGATGACCTCATAGCGGGAAGGCTCCGTGCTGTTGTACGTGTCGCCAGTTATGGGTGCTGACTGCAAGCACGCCACCCTATAGTCGTCGTGGCGGCTCAGGGGCGTCATCGCATCGATGGTCCCTTGGACACGCTTGGTGTCGCTCTCGGACTGCTCGGTGTCAAAGAACAAAGCCCGTCCTGAATCCCACAGGCTGCGGCAATTGGTGAAATGGTCGCTGCCCATGAAGATGGCAGTCAAGATGTCGCAGAAGAAAGTCTTGCCGTTCTTCCACTTGGCGCTCACGGCCACCAGGTTGCCCTTGGGCATCGTGGGCACACCGCCAATCTCGATGAGGTACTCAGGATCGGGATATTCAACATTGCGATCGATGAAGTAAGGCTTCATGAAGCGGTTGTAATCCTCATTTAATCTCTCCTCCGGGGAGAGTGCTGTTTCGCGATTAATCGCGTCAATAATTAAATCATTTGAATTCATGGTATTATATATTTAAAAAAAAATAAAAGTGAACAAACTGGCGAGCCGCTAGTCATTGGCTTAGGCTATCGACCGTAGACTTGCCGCTGCAAAGTTACGACATGAACTCCCCGAAATCCAAATTATCTGCCCAAATAATTTGCAAAATACCAATTTTTCCACGTTTATTTATCAATAATAGTTGGTCTTTCCACCATTTTTCACCTTTTCCACCCTTTCCACAATATACGCGCCTTTCCACAAATTTCCCACCCCGGAGTGAAATCACGCACCCATGTGAACAGTGTGGAAAATGTGGAAAGTGGTGGAAGATGATACCCGAGCTAGCTATGTAGAGACGCAAAATCTTGCGTCTCCTGTGCCAGCATATTGTGTCGCCTGTCGGGAGACGCAAGATTTTGCGTCTCTACAGGTTTTCCTTATAAAAATTTGCCCGCAAGAGTTCGCTATAAATTACTGTTGCGAGCCTCTTGCGAGCAATAAAAATGTCTTCGCGACTTAGCGTCTTAGCGTGCGCCTAAAAGAATGCGGATGCTTCTCTAATCACTAATCAGCGAGCGAAGCGAGCATCAATCCACACCCAGGTCATGCATCGTGCGGGGAGCAGGAGTCTTGGGCATGGGCTTGCGGTTCTTGAGTTGTTCCAGGATAACCTCGATGGCCTTGTCCAGCTGCTGGTCAATACCCTGATTCTCCAAGACAGGATCGTTGTCGATGAGGATGTCGGGATCCACGCCGTGGTTCTCTACAATCCAGTTGCCACGGGTGTCATAGTTGGTGAAGAAGGGCACGCGGATGTCGGTACCGTCCATATAGGGCAGTGAGCCGCTGATGCCCACGATGCCACCCCACGAACGGGTGCCGATGACGGTACCCAGCTTGTTCTCCTTGAATGACCAGGGGAACAGGTCGCCATCGCTGGCGCTGTACTTGTTCACCAGCAGCACCTTGGGACCATAGAGCGTGCGCTCGGGAATGGTGCCGTTGTAGTTGCTGCCACGGAACATCGTCAGGCGGTAAGGTTGACGCAGCAGTCGTTCAATCACCATCGGTGAGATGTTGCCACCACCGTTGGCGCGGTCATCGACGATGAGAGCCTCCTTGTCGGTCTGGGCGAAGAAATAGCGTGAGAACTCACGCAGGCCCTCGGGACCCATGTCGGGGATATAGACGTAGCCCACACGGCCACCCGTCTTCTCGTTTACATAGTCGATGTTGTGCTGAACCCACTCGTAGTGGTAGAGCGGATACTCGTTCTGGATGGGCTTTACAACCACCTTGCGGCCGTCGCCCAGGGTCAGTTCGGTCATCACACCAGCCTTGTCGCGCAGCAGCGTGTAGATGTTGTTCACGCCAGTGGCCGATACGCCATCAACGGCAGTGATGATGTCGCCTTCCTTGACGTTCATGCCCGGCTCGAGCAACGGTGAGCGCAACGACTCACGGTCGGGAGCACCACGCAGAATTTTGGTGATTTTGTAACCGTTAGCCACCTGCTCCAGCTCAGCACCCAGCATACCGATGTTGTGCTGGTCGATGGTGATGTGGTCACCACCGTCAACATAGGCGTGGCCCACTGCCAATTCGCCAATCATACCACCGATGACGTAGGTCAAATCCAGGCGGTTCTTGACGTAGGGCAACAGGGCGGCATATTTGTCGTGCATTGCCTGCCAATCCACACCGTGCATGGTCTCCACGTAGAAGCCGTCGCGATAGGCACGCCATGCCTCGTTGAAGATCTGGTTCCACTCCTGGTCATAGTTGACCGTAGCAATCATGTCGTCCAAGTTCACTGCCTCGCTCAGGTCAGCCTTGCGGGGAGCCAAGGGGGCGATATAGACGTTGTCGCCCTTGAGGTAGGCAGCCGTCTTCAGGTCAGCCGAGGGCACCATGTAGGCTCGTTCGGCAACCAGTTCGTCCTTCTGCTCGGCAAAGTCATACACGCGCACACTGCCACGGCCGCTGTACCACAGGTGGGTACCGTTGCACACGAAGTTACCATAGGCTCCGGTGCCGATGGGCACCTTGACGATGCGGTCGGCAATGCCATCGATGTCGATGCGCACGGCATTGGGGTCAGCCTGGGCTTTACCCTTGCCTTTCTTGTCCTTGGGGGCATCCTTGGGAGCCTCTTTGGACTTGTCGTCGCCTGCCATCACCTGGTCATCCTTGGGGAGGAAGGGAGACGGGGTGTCCTTGGACAGCAGGACGAGGTAAATGCCCTCCATGTCACGGTAGGCAAAGTTCCACTCGACGCTGCTGTAGATGGGATTGAAGTCGCGTGCCGAAGCAAAAATCAGGTACTTGCCATCGCTGCTGAAGACAGGCGAGTTGCTGTCATACCAGCGGTCGGTCACGGGATATTCCTTACCCTCGGCGATATTATAGAGGTAAACCACACCAAACTCGTTGGGTCCCTGGCGGTAATAGGTCAGCCACTTGCCGTCGGGTGAGAACTTAGGCGTGGGAATCTCGCCCATCTCATCGGTGAGCAGGATTTTCTTGTTGGCGATTTTGCTATTGACATTGACCATCACCATGCGGTTCTTGCGGTCGGTATAGACAATCTGGCTGCCGTCAGGACTCCACTCCAGGTCGCGGATGTAGGTGTCGTTGTCAAAGGTCAGCTGACGAGCCTGGTCGCTACCCACGGGGCGTACCCAAATCTCGGTCTCGCCCGTCTGGTCGCTGATATAGGCGATGTTCTTTCCATCGGGACTCCAAGCGGCATTGCGCTCGTGGACACCGGGCGTGTGGGTGATGTTGCGGGTCACTCCATGCTTGGCGGGCACGTCAAACACCTCACCGCGGGCACTGATGGCCAGTCGGCTGCCGTCAGGAGCCAGGCTACCGGCTGTCAGGTTGTCCTTCACCTTGCGTTGCTCCTCGCGGGCGAAGTTGTTCTCGCTGTTGAGATAAACGGTAATCTTCTCGCTGCGTTTGGTAGCAGGGTCGAGGACATAGAGATAGCCACCGTTCTCAAACACGATCTTGCCGCCACCGCAGTTGGCGAACTTCACATCATATTCGGTGAAGTCGGTCACCTTCTGGGTAGCACCCGTGCGGGTGTTATAGACAAAGATGTTCATGCGGTTGTCGCGATCGCTCATGTAGTATATTTCGTCGCCAATCCACATCGGGTCGATGTCCTGGGCAATGTTGTTGGTGATGTTGGTCACCGTCTTGGCCTGGGTGTCATAGATCCATATGTCGTCGGCCATACCGCCCTTGTAGTATTTCCACGTGCGGAATTCGCGGAAAACACGGTTGTATGCCAACTTGCTGCCATCGGCATTGTAGCAGCAGAAACCACCCTCGGGCAACGGCAGCGGCTGTGCCATGCTACCGTCAACGGGAGCGCACCAGAGTTTACCGTTAAAGCTGTCACTGATGCGGTTGCGGTAGATGACGCCACGTCCGTCAGGAGTCCACGCCATGGTGATGTTGTTGGGACCCATACGGTCGCCCCAGTCGTCACGAGGATTGGTGGCAGTGAACGTGATACGTTTGGGCTCACCACCCTGTGAGGGCATGACATACACCTCGGTATTGCCGTCATACTGGCCAGTAAAGGCGATGGTCTGTCCGTCGGGGCTGTAGCGGGCGAAGGCCTCATAACCCTTGTGGGAGGTCAATTTACGAGCCGTACCACCCGTGATGGGCACGGTGTAAATGTCACCAGCATAGCTGAATGCCACTTCGCGGCCGTTGGTGCCAGGGAAACGCAGCAAGCGTCCCTCATCGGCTTGGCAGGTCAGCGCCGCAGCTGCAAGTCCTGCCATCAAAAAGATTTTAATTCTCATAAGCTAATTATATTTTAAAGTCTTCAGTTTTCAGTCGTCAGTCGTCAGAAAGCGGATGCCTCATTAAACATTAACCATTAAACTTTAAACTGCGAGCAACGCTCGCATAAAAGCGGATGCTTCATTAACCATTAAACTTTAACCTTTAAACTGCGAGCAACGCTCGCATTAGTATTTAATCACTCTCATATACACGGGCTGACAAGGTGTGAACGATTTGGGCAGTCTGATTTGGTCCAGGCGGATGGCATTTTCTCCCTTGAGCAGTTTCACCATCGCCATATTGCTGTAGGCCACATCGTTACTACCCGTGTTGACGCCACTCGCCATGACCAGCGTACCCATGGGATGTCCGTTGACCGTCAGGCGACGCACATCAAGAGTTCCCGTGGGGTCGTAACCGATATCAATGAGGTAATCCCCACCCTCTGCTACACTGACGGTGATAATCACCGAGTCGGCACTTTCAGTCTTTGGCAGGAAGGCCATCTGAGGTGTCAATCCGAAGCGCAGCAAGGGTTTTGACATAAAGCTGTTCACGAGACGTCCCTCAATCTCAACCGAGAATTCGGTCAATCCATCATCGGGCTCGGGCAACACAAATACCGAGTCGGTGATGGCACTTGCATTGCCGTTGGCAATCAGGCGATAGGACGTACCGGGAACAAAGTCGATGATACGTCCCGTGTCGCCACTCCACTCGACGGTAGGCGTCATCGGCAGCATGACCTCGCCATGATGGATGGTGACATGCTGGCTCGGGCGTTTGCCTTGCTTGAGTTTGATTTCGATATGGTGTTGGCCCTCAATATCGTTGGGTAGGAACGCGCTCTCCATGGGCTTGCCGTTGTCGGTGATTGATTCGATATCGTTGCCAGTCCCATTAATGGTGAAATCCAGCACCGCACGACGGTAGTTCAGCCCTTTGAAGGTCTTCTTGCCGTCCATACCTTTCGGGACAATTGGTGCCAGTTCAATACCCTCGGCAGTAAATCGCATGCCCATGAGTACCCGCAGAATCATCGCTGCGTTGCTCGCACTGGTACCCAGACGGTCGGTCTCCAAATCCCGCAGGTGGATGCCGCGTGACTGATAGAGGGCTTGGGCACGGTAGAGGGCTCCCATGCCTCGGCGCAGGGCATTCTCGTTACGCACCTCGGCAGCTGCCAGGTTCCACAGCGCCTGGGTCGTTGCCCATGATGCGTTGGCAAAATAAGGCTCCACCTCGTTTCCTGGGGGATAGCTGACGTTTACACCCTTATCCGACACGGGAGTGTTGGCAATCAGGTATTCAGCCCTGTCATCGACGGCGATACCCCACAGCACGCACATCGCCTGGGACGTGTTGTCGGTCAGCGGCGACTGTCGCTGATAGGCCATGCCATAGAGGAAGGAACTATAGAAACCCTTGTCCTCGTTCCACAGGTGCTGGTTGATGGCATCCTTGATGCGCTGGGCATCCTTTTGGTATTCGTTTTCAATGCCCAATTCCTCGCTCATCTCGGCAAGGATGGCATAGGCATTCTCGGTGAGGATGTTGTTGCCCAGCGACATGCAGGCAAACATATCATTATATCCCATCCAGGTCATGCGCCTCACGCCTAGCGGTCTAGCAGTAGTGTAGCCAGCGCCATGGATGAGTCCCAGGTTGTGGTCCAGCAGCACTGCACGGTTGATGGCGAGCGTCTTCTCAATAACGTGTTGACAATAGGCCAGCCACTGCTTGTCGCCGGTGGTCTTATAGACCTCCCAGGCGGCAGTCGCCCAGCCGATGTGGTCACTCACGATAGGCCACTGGCCCTCGCGTTGCATGATGATGCTGTCGCGGTCCACCAGCGCCCGCAGCGTTGCCATCGACTGATGAGGCTTCAACGCGGCAAGCGAGAGGAAGATAGCGCAATACAAGCGGCTATAGTTGCTCTGGCTCACGATAAAGCGGCCTGACGGATCCATGGCATCAGTAATGTGATCGACCGACATATTGTACAACGCGTCAACCAGCGGCTGGTTGCTGCTGTATTCAGGCATCAATACGGGACGAGGTTGTTTTATCCTCCACGGACGGCCATGGACAAATCTCACCCGTGCCGTGTCGGCATGGCGATACAGGCTGTCCAGACGTGACATGGTTATGTTGGTCTCGATGAACTCTGGCGAGTGGGCACATGCCATCACGGTGTCCTCGATAATGCTGTCGCCTGTCATCGTGAACGTATCGTTCTGGACGATGACACGGCTACTCATCTCGCTGCCACCACTGCAGGCCCACAATAAACACACTCCAACCGTCAGTACAGCGAGCGCAATACCAATGTTCTGAATCCTTTTTCTTAGCATTTCAATGGCAAAGATACAGCATTTTTTGATTCTCTCGTCCACATGACCAACGATTATTTGCAGTTGTAACAAAAAATACCCTCCTGTTAATAAATTTAAACTATTTTTATTTGTTTTAGACATTTTTTTTGATTTACTTTGCAGTTCAACAGAGCATTGACACTGGGCTTAAATCCTCGCATGGATGCCCGTTAAAGTCAAGACCCGGAAATGAAAGAATTGAAACTATTTTATTAACCGATATTGTTTAACTAACAACTTGTGCTAACCTTATGTCAAGATGCTTGTATCTATGGCTGAAAAGTTGCCAAGTTAATTAAAACCATTAAACCATCATGATGAGAAAAGTTCTTTTCGCATTGGCGTTAGGCTTCTCGATGAGTGCAATGGGCCAGGTATTGAATGTGACCTCAATTGAAAAGGTCAATCTGCCTGACAAGGCTGCAGTGGCGGCTATCAGCCCACAGGGCGATTATCTGCTGCTGACAAGCGCCACCAACCAAGGCCTCACCAAGATGGACCTGAACACCAACCAGTGTCAAGTGCTGAGCACCGCTCCCAGTGCTGGTCACAACGTGAAGATTTCGCCCGACGGCCAGACGGTCGTTTACCGCGAAGGCTCGTTCAACAACAAGCACCTGCGTCTTTCATCGCTCAAGAGCGTAAACCTCGTGACTGGTTCCAGCCAGGTACTGGTGAAACCCACTCGTGACCTGCAGGGCTATGCCGCCAGTGCCACCACTGTCGGTGCTGTTAACAAGGGCAAATTCAGCAAAAAGGCCATCGGCAATGCCAAGGCCCAAAACCTGCCCGTGCTTTCTATTGACAAGGGCAAGTTGATGGTTACCGTTGACGGCAAGACCCGCAACTTGTCGCCTAACGGAAACGATTTCAGCTACTTGTGGCCCTCTCTGTCTCCTGACGGCACTAAGGTACTCTATTACCTCGCTGCCCATGGCACCTATGTTTGCGACCTCGACGGTAGCAACGCGCGCAAGGTGGGCAAGATGCGTGCTCCGGTATGGTATGATGACAATACCATCGTGGGCATGATGGATCTGGACGACGGTGAGTTTATCTATGCTTCGACCATCGTTGCCGCCACCATCGACGGCGTGACTCAGACGCTGACCGGCGATGAGACCATCGCCATGTATCCGCATGCTGCCAACGGAAAGATTGCTTTCAGCACCCCCGCTGGTGAGGCTTATATTATTCAAGTAACCAAATAATAATGATGACAGCTATGAAAAAGATTCTTTTACTTGCCGTAGCCGTCATCATGGCAGCCGGTGCATTACAGGCTAAGACAGCCGATGAACTTCGCGTTTATCTGAATCCTGGTCACGGCAGCTGGGGACCCAATGACCGTCCGATGGCGACCATCCCCTACCCCATGCTTCCCGAGACTGGACGTCCTGACACCAATGGTTTCTACGAGAGCAATACCAACCTGTGGAAATCCATTCAGACACGTGCCACACTCATCAAGATGGGTGTGAAGCCCGAGAATATCACCATGTCCAGGTGGTTCAATGGCCCCTACCCCTATGTACAGGGTGCTCCTGACGCCGAAATCTACAACCGTCCCTTGTCCGAAATCTGTGAGGAGGTTGAGGTGGGCAATTATGACATGTTCCTGTCACATCACTCCAATGCGCTGACCGATGGCACGGCGACCAACTATCCGCTGGCTCTCTACCGTGGTCATGACGGTGCTGGCGGTGACTTGGCCCCAGGCAGCCGTGACATGGGTTTGACCTGCTGGCCCATTTTCTACACCAACGAGATTGACCCGATGACCAACTACAGTCCCACGAGCCCCAACGTGCGTGGTGACATCGACTTCTATGGCAGTTCGTCAACACGTGTCGATCCCAATACCGGTATCGCTTACACCGGTTATCTGGGCGTATTGAAGCATGGTGCTCCTGGCTTCCTGATGGAGGGCTATTTCCACACCTATCAGCCTGCCCGCCACCGTGCATTGAATATTGATTATTGCCACCAGGAGGGTATCCGCATCGCTCGTGGTATCTGTGAGTATTTTGGTCTCAATCCCGAGAGCAAGGGCTATATCATGGGTACGGTGAAGGATGTTCACACCCATCTCGTTCACAATCTCTACAACTACAATGCCGGAACCATGGATCAATGGGCTCCCGTTAACGGGGCTGTTGTTATCCTGTACAAGGACGGCCAAGAGGTGGCACGCTACACTACCGACGAGAATTACAACGGTGTGTTCGTGTTTGAGGACCTGGAGCCTGGAACCTATACACTTGCCATTGAGGCCGAGGGTTACAAGCCATTAGGTGAATACACCAAGGTAACCGTCGACAGCCAGTGGCAGGAATGGATTACCAAGGCTGCTGGCGATATCGTCGTCGAGGCCAACAAAACCACCTACGAGGTTCCGATGCTCGAGGCTGTTGACTATGTGGTTCCCGATGACATGTTCCAGAACTATCCCGAGCCTGAATTGCCCGGTTATGTTCAAGCTCCCGAGAAACTTGAGCTGACCTGTGACAATGGCACTGAGTATGAGCTGGATGGCACCATCAAGCGAATGCTCGTTCGCGGCGACAGCACTGTTGTCCTGACCAATGCCGAAGACGGTACGCCTCACATCTACCTGATCAACAATATTGATAAGGTGATTGTCAAGGAACTCAGCATCAACGGCATTGCTCCTGCCGAGCCCAATAACGCCGGCTTCTACAGCCGCCTGAACGATATCTGCTTCACTGCCGATAATCAGCTCGTGGGCATGAACAGCGTTCAGACACAGTTTGGTGCCGAACAGGTGGATCCCGGCTTCGAGCGTGGCACTCTGCGCCTGTTCAAGTGGGCCGACTTTGACAGTGATCCCGTGGAATGGGTGACCACCCAAAGCGCTGCCAACTTCTACCGCTACCGTGCTCGCCAGCTCGTTATTGACGGAGCAAGTGACGAGTGCAACGTGACCATTGTGGGCGCTAATGACGGTACCAACTCCGCTGGTGGCATGAGGTTCTTGAAACTGGCGATTGTCAACAATCAGATTACCAGCACGGTTTATACCGAGAAGACCATCAACGCTTCCAGCAACTTCACGTTGCCCAAGGTTGGTGAACCTGTGATGACGCTCTCACCGCGCTACGATGACTATGTGGTGCTCGATGGTGACCAGATTTTGCCCTTCGAGGTTGCTACAGCCAAGTCCAACGGCACTGACAGTGAAGTGGTCGGACGCTTTGAGGGTGATGAGACGGACAATGCCGCAGTCGGCGTATCCTTCTTCAAGTATGCCCAGCACCAGTATATGGTGACGCCTTATGTTGCTCCCATGAGGGATAACGAGGTATCGGTAGGTGGTATCAGGCTCTATGATATCACTGCCGGTATGGATCAGGCCGCACTGGTGGCTACCACCAACACCGACCTTGACCCGCTGGCTTGCAAGTTCATGTCAACAGGTGCTGCCGTCAAGGGTGAGGACATCAACCTCTACCTGATGCAGGACAACAAGATCACCAAGTGGCAGGCAATTGCCAGTGAGCAGCCAGGTGTAGTAGGCGTCTATGCCTATGGCCTGAAAGTCTTCAACGATGACGATGTCTTCACTTTCTCGTTCAACTCCAATGCAGATGTCCAGTCAGGATATATCACTATCTATGATGCCGAGGGCAATGTGGTTACCACCATTGAGCTGAGCGAGATTATCGAGGGTGAGAACTCCATCAGCATCGATTACTCATCGCTGCCCGTTCAGCATGGCGATGTGCTCACTTGGAGCGTGACACTCGAGGGTGAAAACATCAACACCATCCAGCGCATCAATCCCAGTGGTGAAAACTACGGAGGTCAGCTCTTCGTAGCTGTCGATAAGTCACCGTACAGCCCCATGATGGGTACCATCTACGTTGGCAACCGCACGGGTAGCGGAGCTGCCACCAATGGCGTTTACGTCTGCGACGCTATGGGACAGCGCGTCACCGAGGATCTCTATCGTGGTGGTCACAACTGGGGCAGCAACTACCGCATGGCAGTTGATGAACAGGGTAAACTCTATGTTCCTGACTGGGGTGATGGCGCTTCGGGCGTTTACATCGCCGAGCCGGGCAAGATTGATGAAAACTGGACTGAATTCTTTGTTGGTACCCGCCAGAGCAGCGGTCTGATTGTCAACGATGGCCAGAACGTCGGTTCCTCGACTCCTGGTGTGGCCATCGGCGGTAGCGGTGCTGATACCAAGCTGTATGTATATCTTGAGGACTTTGGCAACGGTGTCGGTGTTTACAACATCGGTCAGCCCGACGGTAGCGTCGTGGACACCTGGTCAACCGCTCCCAACCAGTACTTCGATATCGGTGCATGGCAGTTGAACACCAACGGTAACGTGGTAGCCGATGCCGGTGGCCGCGGTGTCTGGGTATCGCAGTATCGCAGTGCAGGCAACAACGCCAGTGGTGTTCCCTCATTGATGTTTGTTGACAAGGACGGTAACGTGACCTTCAACTCCGGTAAGGCTCCCTATGCCGAGATGCTTAACGGTAGTGACCGCGCGGGCTTTGCTGTAAACGACGCAGCCGACATGCTGGTAATCAACGACGGCAGCTACGTGCTGCAGTTCTTCGACCTGACATGGGACGGTACCACGCCCATCATTGCTCCCAAGTACTCTTACAAGACCGGTCAAGGCTCCATCTATCAGATGGCATTTGACTATGCCGGCAACTTGGTTTGCGCTGGCGGCAATATCGGCATGTACTCGTTGCCTACCGATGAGAATGTCCACACGACTCCGGCTTGCGGTGAGTTTAAGTACATCGTTATTCCGTTGGCAGTCAATGAGACCAACGTCGCCAAGACTATTGTCAGCGAGCGTTACTATGACCTGCGGGGTATTGAGTACAGCCATCCTGTTGAGGGCGTGAACATTATCGTTCGCACCTACAGCGACGGCTCGACCCAGAGCGTCAAGGTCTTGAAGTAACCATCATCAGGTAGTTATCGCTATCTGAAACCCTTAATCAAGGGCAGGCCGTTCAGCAATTCATGACCTGCCCTTGTTTATTTATCATATCTTGATTATCTTTGCACCAACCAAAACAAACCAGTATAAACCAATAAAAAAAGAAAAAAAGAAAAAATGAAGACAAGGAAATCATGTTTTTTTTGTTTGCTGCTGGCTTTGCTGGTCACAGTCACAGCTATGGGACAGACTGGTCGTGCTGACTACCGTGTAGTGCCTCTGCCCGACCGGATTGATGGTGTAAAAAGTGCTGATTTTGTGCTCAACAGCGATTGCCTGATCAACTACCCGACAGGTAACCGCGACATGGAGCGTAACGCCACCATGCTGAGCGAGTGCATTGAAGAGATGACCGGTATGCACTTGAGCATTCGCCCTACCCTCATCGCCAAGGATCGCACTGGAAATATCTCACTACTGATCGACCCTAATGTGGCAGATGAAGAAGCCTATCGCCTGAATGTCACAGCTCGTGGTGTGGAAATCTTTGGCAAGACGGCTGCGGGCGTTTTCCAGGGCATACAGACGCTGCGCAAGTCTTTGCCTGTCGGGACGTTTTCCCGTATCGGACTGCCTGCCGCCCAAGTGTCTGCCTCACCGCGTTTCCCCTACCGTGGCATGCACCTGGACTGCGTGCGCCACTTCTTTACCGTCGAGACGGTGAAACGTTTTATCGACATCATGGCGCTGCATGGTATGAATCGATTGCACTGGCATCTGACAGATGACCAGGGCTGGCGAGTGGAGATCAAAAAATATCCCCGTCTGACCGAAGTGGGCGCTTGGCGCAAGGGAACGGTGTTGGGCCACAACTCGCCCGTGAACGACGGCGTGCCCTATGGTGGCTACTACACTCAAGAGGAGATCAAGGATATCGTGCGCTATGCTGCCGACCGTTATATCACCATCATCCCCGAGATCGATATGCCGGGTCACATGTTGGGCGCACTGACGGCCTATCCCGAGTTGGGATGCACTGGTGGCCCTTATGAGGTGTGGTGCCAATGGGGCGTGACCGACGATATCCTCTGCGTGGGTAAAGACCAGACACTCCAGTTTGTCAAGGACGTTCTTGACGAGGTAATCCAACTGTTCCCCAGTGAATATATCCACATCGGTGGTGATGAATCGCCGCGTGTACGATGGAAAGAGTGCCCCCTGTGTCAACAACGCATCAAGGACCAGGGCATCCGTGCCAAGGACAAACAAAGTGCCGAAGCCTTGCTGCAAGGTTGGTTTACAACCCAGGTACAGCACTACCTTGCCGACCGCGGCCGCCGCATCATCGGCTGGGATGAGCTGTTGGGATGCAACGTGGATACCACGGCAACAATTATGTCGTGGACGGGAGCTGAACCAGGAGCAAAAGGAGCAAAGCTGGGCCATGACGTAATCATGACGCCCAACACGCCCATGTACTTTGACCACTATCAGACGCGCAGCACTTGGAATGAACCGATGGCCTTCGGCGGCTGTGCTACATTGAAGATGGTCTATGATTTTGAGCCAGTTGCTGCCGATCTGCCCTCCGCTGCCCGCCACCACATCATCGGTGCCCAGGCAAACGTATGGACAGAGTATATCACTTGCGAGCCCCAGATCCAGTATCAGATATTGCCCCGCATGGCTGCCCTCGCCGAACTGCAGTGGCTCCAACCCGACTTGAAGGACTTCACCGACTTCAAGGCTCGCCTGCCCCACCTGGTAAGCATCTACCAGCACTACGGCTGGACCTATCGCTCCAAGAGCCTCACCGCCGAGGACGAGTGATAACGATAAGGTGTAATCACCATCTAGATATTCTAGAAAATCTAGAGTATCTAGTGCATCTAGTGTATCTAGATTTTCCAGGGCCATCAAATCAAGAAAAAACAAAAGACTTTAGTCTCTCTTAATAACCAAAATGTTTAACTTTAAAATCTTTGCAGAATGAAAAAAATCTTATTACTGCTAATGATGGCGTTGTGCACCGTCGGCTTGTCACTTGCCGTGACAGCCGATGATGTGCGCATCTACATTAATCCGGGCCATGGCGGCTGGGGACCGAACGACCGCCCCATGGCAACAATTTCTTACCCGATGTTGTCATCGACCGGCAGGCCAGACACCTGCGGGTTCTATGAGAGCAACACCAACCTTTGGAAAGCTTTCGAGATGAAGGAAGCCTTACAGCGAATGGGGGTCAAGGCCGAGAACATCACCTTGTCAAGGACAGCCAACGGTCCTTTCCCCTATGACGGCAATACCTACGGAGCTTACAGCAAGCCCCTGTCAGTCATCTCGGCAGAAGCCGAGGAGGGTGGCTATGACATGTTCGTTTCCATTCACTCTAACGCAGCTAACAGCGATGCTCAGCTGACCAACTATCCACTCTACCTCTACCGAGGGACCAATGACAGTGAGGCTGTCAGCGGCAGCAAAGCGATGTGTCAGGTGAGTTGGCCGCGCCATTGGATGAATGCCTTGGATCCCACCTCAGGCAATTGGAGCCAAACCAACATGGTCATCCGCGGTGATGTGACTTTCTACGGCAGTGGCAGCAATACCACCAACAGCGCCTCGGGACAGACCTACTATGGCTATCTGGGAGCACTCAAGCATGGCGTGCCCGGTTTCCTCGTTGAGGGATATTTCCACACCTACCAACCTGCTCGTCATCGTGCCTTGAACCGTGACTATTGCGGTCAAGAAGGTATACGCTTGGCACGAGGAGCCGCCGATTACTTTGGTATCAGTGGCGAGAACAAGGGTTACATTATGGGTAGCGTGAAAGACGCAGTCAACAGCCTGGAGAACAGCCTCTACACCTATGCCAGCGGTACAGTTGACGCCTATGCACCCATCAATGGCGCCGTTGTTAACCTCTACAAGGGTGGCACACTGATAGACACCTATACGACCGATGACAACTACAACGGCATATTTGTTTTCAAGAATCTGACGCCAGGCAATGATTACACCATCAGTGTTACCGCCGAAGGCTATGACGACCTGGCCATCCGTGATACTTACACCGTTACCGCCAACGAAACGACCCACATGGTGCTCTATATGGAAGGCGGTGAACCTGTCAGTCATGACCCCGTTAAGGGCATCTTCGCTTATGACTTGAACCGCACGACTGACAACAACGGCAACTATGTATTCACGTTCAAGTGCAACACCAACGCTACCGATGCCTGCCTCATCTTTACTGACAGCGTGAGCGGCGAGGAAGTAGGACGCATTAACCTGAATGACATTGTTGAGGGTGATAATACCTTCACGATGGCACCCGAAGAACTCCCAGGCGAAGGCGGGCAGGTACTGTCATGGGCAGTAAATGTGACAGGAGAGGCCATTACGAGCATTGAACGTGTAAACAGCGTCAATGCCACCTATACCCGTGCTACTGTTGCCATCGATCGTAACCCCGAGAGTGCCCACTTTGGCACCATCTATGTGGGTGAACGTGTCGGCAAGGACAATGCAGGTAATGGCTTGTATGTCTGTGATGTGGATGGTAAGCCCTTCAATACCTCGCCCTACCGCGGAGGACAAGCTTTGAGCAACTGCTTCCGCATCAGTGTGGACGGTGAAGGCAAGGTCTATATCCCCGACTGGGCAGATGCTTCATCTGGAATCTATATCGCTGATCCCGATAACTTGGGTGGTGATTTCACGCCCTTCTTTGATGGCACACGTGCCAGCAACGGTTTGATCAGCAACAATGGCGTGGGAATCGGCAGTTCGGTTTCTGGCCTTTGGGTGGATGGCATTGGTGCCGACACCAAGCTGTTTGCTTGTCTTGAGGACCTTGCTGGCCCGTCAGGAAATAAGAACGGAATCGGTGTTTACAACATCGGTCAGAGCGACGGCAGTATTGTCAACACATGGAATCAGGCTCCTAGCAACTACCTTGATATCGGTGCACTTGAAGCCAGCACCAACGGTAACATCATCACCGATCCCAATGGCCGTGGCGTCTGGGTAGCACAAAACCGCAGCAAGGGACAGAATACCCCCCAAGTGCCCTCACTGGTATTCACCGACTATAACAGTAATGTCCTGTTCAATTCAGGAACCGACCTGACCAGTCTTAACGGTTCGGCTATCGCTGGCTTTGCCATTAACAAAGAAGGCAATCTGCTGGTGATCAATGACGGCGATGGTGTGCTCCAGTTCTACGATATTACTTGGAACGGGAATACCCCAACCCTGACGTCCTCTGGTACGACCTATGTCGCCGATGCCCGTACGAGTGGCAATGCAATCCATCAGATGGCGTTTGACTGGGGCGGCAACCTCATTTGCGCCGGCAAGAATATCGGCATCTATTCCATGCCCACCGCAGTCAACGAGAGTCTGACTCCTGCAAGGACTGCCCTGAGTGTTGTCAAGAAGGAAATCCCTGTTGACACCTCGTTTGTCAAGGGTATCTATGCCTATGACTTAACCAGTACTGAAGCAAGTGACGGCGCTTACACCTTTACCTTTAAAGCCAACTCCGATGCACGTGAGGCTTATCTTGTCTTTACCGACAAGAACACAGGTGAGGAAGTAGGACGCGTAGCACTGGAGAATGTCGTTGAAGGTGAAAACACGGTAACTTTGTCCAAGGACCAGTTGCCTGGCGAGAACGGGCAAGTGATGAACTGGGCAGTCAACGTCAAGGGTGACGCTATTACTCGAATCGTCCGTCTGAATGACCATTACGCTAACTACACTCGTGCAGCTGTAGCTATTGACCGTAGTCCCGAGAGTGCCCACTTCGGCACCATCTATGTAGGCGAGCGCATCGCCAAGAATAATGCAGGTAACGGTATTTATGCTTGCGACATCAACGGTCAGCCCCGCAATGCTACTGTCTATAATGGCGGTATCACTTGGGCTAACGATATGCGACTTGCCGTTGACGGTGAGGGCAAGATTTATATTCCTGAATGGGGCGATGCCACCTCGGGCATTTATGTGGCAGATCCAGACCATCTGGATGGCACTTATACCCAATTCTTTGTTGGTTCACGCAATTCCGATGGTCTGATTACCAATAACGGCCAAAGCGTGGGTGGCTCAGTTCCCGGCGTATGGATTCAGGGCACTGGTGCCGATACCAAACTCTATGCCTTCCTTGAGGACGTAATTGCACCGTCAGGAAAGGGTAATAACGTGGGTGTTTACAATATCGGCCAAGAAGACGGCAGTCTGCTCTCGACTTGGGATGAGGCTCCCAACAAACTGCTTGACGTGGGCACTCTCATGATCAATGGTAACGGTAATATCATTGCTGATGCCGGTGGACGTGGTACTTGGGTAATGCAATACCGCAGCAAGGGTCAAAACCTTGCCTCTGTTCCATCGCTTGTCTTTGTGGATAATGCTGGCGAAGTGGTTTACAATTCCGGTCGTGACCTCTCATCACTCAACGGCTCGCTGATGTCAGGCTTTGCCATCAATAACAGCAACGACATGATGGTCATCAACGATGGCGACGGTGTACTGCAGTTCTATGACATCACTTGGAACGGATCAACACCTACCTTGACTTCCAATGGCATCTCGTTTGAGGCCGATGCCCGTTCAAGTGTTAATGCTATCTACCAAATGGCGTTTGACTGGGGTGGCAACCTCGTGTGTGCCGGCGGTAATATCGGTATATACTCCATGCCTACCGATGACAACCAGAGCACGACACCAGCTCGGTCAGCGCTTACCGTTACCAAGGGACAAGCCTTCGTAATGGGTGACGTGAACTGCGATGGACATATGACCATTAGTGACGTAACCACATTGATCAGTTATCTCTTGGGTGGCGACCCGCAACCGATCGACCTTAATGCAGCTAATGTCAATGGTGACGATAAAGTCAACATCTCGGATGTGACTGGTCTCATTGACCTTCTGTTGAATGCGAATTGAGGAATATATATTAAGGTAAAAACTATCGATAATTATGAATAAAGCAATTTTAGCAATATCTATCCTGTGGGCTGTAATGGCACAGGCACAGATACTGAATGTGTCATCGGTTGAACGATTGGCTGTACCGAGCGATGAAGGGACTGTCATGCAGGCGGTAGGCATCAGCCCCCAAGGGAGTTACCTGCTGTTATCTACTGACACCAAGCAGGGACTTGTCAAATGGGATCTTGCCACAGGAGGAATGTCCACATTGACAAGCGATGCCGGTGCCGGCAGTGAAGTCTGCATCAGTGAGGACGGTAGCCAGGTTGTTTATGGCGAAATCACCTATAAGAACAAGCGCCGTCATGAATCGGTCAAAGCCATTGATCTGAACACTAACAAAAAACAGACACTGGTTAAGCAGACGAGAGATCTTCAGGGCTTTACGATAGAAAACGGCACTGCCGCTACGGTAACAGACGGCAATGTCAAGCTTCATGCCGTAAAGAAAGGAGCATCAAAGGCTATGTCGCGTCCCGTGCTCTCGCATCATCACCTCAAGCTTTACCTCACCCAAAATGGTGTAACTAAATTGTTTGCTCCCAATGGAGCAGATGAGCGTTACATCTGGGCATCGCTCTCGCCCAATGGCAGCCGTGTCCTTTATTATGTGAGTGGCCATGGAGCCTTCGTTTGTGATATTGACGGTAGTCATGTCACCAGCATGGGCAATCTCACTGCTCCCAAGTGGTGGGACGACAACACCATCGTGGGCATGAACGAGGTGGACGATGAGTATCATGTTATCGCCTCTTCCATCGTGGCTCGCTCGCTTGACGGTCAGCAGCAGGTATTGACAGGTGACGATGTCATTGCCACCTATCCCCTGCCCTGTCGTGAATCGGGCAAGATTGCCTTCTCAACTCCCGACGGCAACATCTATCTCATTCATGTGAAATAGCCGTTGAGCCCAGTAGAGGCATGATTCAACAAGAAAGGTCACCGTGGCGTCTTTGCCAGGGTGACCTTAATTTGTTGTCTGATTGATTTTAATTCTTAAGAGAGTAAGTAACCGTGGTAACGACACGCACTTTCTTGATCCAAGGAGTGTACTCGTCGCGGTTTTCGATGGAGAACTGACCCTGGTCGGCACTCACGATCTTATTGAGTTTGCTGTGGGAATTCTTAGCAAACTGTTCGGCTGTCGTCTGGGCATTCTCGATGGCTTCCTGCATCATCTTGGGCTTCATCTCCTTGAATGCGACAAACTCATACTGTACCTGGTTGTCGTAGCTGTCACCAGCGATGGCTACACCCTCGCGCAGCAGGTCGCCCTGTTTAGCGATGAGCTTGCGCACTAGGTCCACATTCTTGCTGGTCACCGTGACCACCGAAGTCACGATGTAACGATAAGCCCTGTTGCCCGTATCGTATTCGCGGGCGGTCAAGTCGGCTACCTGAGGCGCATTCAGGCTGATTTCATCTTCCTTCACACCACCTTTAATCAAGAATGCCTTGATTTTGGCCTGAGTGGAACCAATGCGGTCATAGAGTCCGGGCAGATCATTGCCCACTTCCTTAGAGACGATAGGCCACGTCACTTTATCGGCCTGTACCTCCTGCTCGGCAAGACCTTTAACATTGACCTTACGATCCTTGCTGGCAAAATCATCAATACCAGCCTTGATAAACCAGCCCAGACAAAAAACGCTCAACGCAAGGAGGGCTGCAGCAATGATTTCTTTCTGTTTCATAATTGTGCAATCAATAATATGCAACGTGTTAGTAAAAACTTGAATGCAAAGATAACTACAAAAAGCGCGCCATATTGTGCAAATGGCGCAAAAAAATATCACACAATAGCGAAATTTATTAAAAAATCCCAATATTCTTGAGATATTGCCGCATTTTTGATACGTTTTTTGAGTTTAAGTCGTATATTTGCAAAGAAATATGGAGGAACGCTTGATGAGACAGATATTGCTATACTTATTCATATTATTCGCCTGTAGTATCAGTGCCGAACAGTTTAAGATAACGGGTAAGGTGGTTGATGATAAAAACAATGAGCCATTGATCGGTGCGGGCGTTTATGACGTCAATGCTCGTCGCGGTACTTACACCGATATTGACGGCAATTTCAACATTGAAGTTGAAAAAGGTGCAATCCTTAAGTTCTCTTTTGTGGGATACGCTTCCAAGGAAGTAGAGGTCTTGAATGATTCTTCTCTTGTTGTTGAATTGGAAAATCAAGGGATTCCCATAACACCTTTTGAACTTTATAAAAATACTTCAGAACGGGCACATCGCCCCTTCAAGAATGTCAATGTCATTGAGCGAGATTCTTTGAAAACAAACCCCAAAAATCAAAACAGCCGGATAAATCATTAAGCAGTGTGTTCATTCAACGATGCTGCGTTTATAGTTTAGTTGGCATACGTCCCAATAACACACCCATACATGGCCACGCCAAGGCGAGGTCCTACACCCAGGTCTGGGTGGCGAGGGCTTCAGCACATCGTTCGCCGTCAATAGCGCTGGAAACGATGCCCCCAGCATAGCCAGCACCCTCGCCGCAAGGGTATAGGCCCTCGAGGGTGACGTGATGCAGCAATTCCTGGTCACGTGGAATGCGCAAGGGGGATGAAGTGCGCGTCTCGACGCCGATGACGATGGCATCGTTGGTCAAGAAACCGCGCGCATTTTTGCCGAAGATAGCAAAGCCCTTGCGCAGACGATTAGCGACAAACCGCGGCATCCACAGGTCAAGCCTTGAATTCTGCACGCCGGGCAGGTAGGATGATGGTGGGATGTTGCGTGAATGTTTACCATCCACAAAGTCCTTCATGCGCTGTGCGCCTGCTATCAGCGTGTTTCCCGCCTCGGCAAAGGCACGTTGCTCCATATCTTCCTGGAAACGCATCATGGACAACTCGCCATGTTTCTTGAAATGATCGGGCAGGTCTTCAGGGTGAATCTCGACAACCATGCCTGAGTTGGCCCAATGTGAGCCACGGTTGCTGGGCGACATGCCGTTGACTACCAGTCCACCAGGCTCGCTCACGGCAGGGACAACAAAGCCACCAGGACACATACAGAAGGAATAGACGCCACGATGATCGACCTGGGTCACAAAATTATATTCTGCGGCTGGCAGATACTCGCCGCGTCCCAGCACACTGTGATATTGAATCTGGTCAATGATGCGCTGGGGATGCTCCAGACGCACACCGACGGCAATACCCTTGGCCTCAATGGCTATATCACTGTCGTACAGCATCTGATAAACGTCACGGGCAGAGTGTCCGGTCGCAAGGATGACGGGACCCATGAATTGCTCGTTTGTAGCTGTTTCCACCCCTGTGACCTTGCCGTCCTCAACAACGAGACGTGTCACGCGGGTCTGGAAATGTACCACACCGCCACAACGAAGGATAGTTTCACGCATGGCTTTGATGACGGCAGGCAATTTGTCGCTACCGATATGGGGATGAGCGTCAATGAGAATGTCTTCACGCGCGCCATGCTGGACAAAGATGCCGAGGATGCGCTCCACCGACCCGCGTTTCTTGCTGCGGGTGTAGAGTTTTCCGTCGCTATAAGCACCGGCACCACCCTCACCGAAACAATAATTGCTGTCAGGATCCACAACACCTTCACGCTGGATGCGGGAAGCATCGATGCGACGGTTCATCACATCCTTACCACGTTCAAGCACGATGGGTTTGATGCCCAATTCGATGAGCCGCAATGCCGCAAACAAACCGCCAGGACCCATACCGACCACTATCGCCTGCCGTTTGCCGTCAACAGGCTTATACTCAATGGGCGGTACCAGATAGTCATCGGTCATCGGCTCATCGATATAGACACGCACCTTGAGGTTGACCACCACATTGCGCTGTCGAGCATCGATAGAGCGTTTCAGAATTCTGACTCCTTGAATGCTCTGGGCAGGGATGTCATTGTTTTTATCAAGGTAGCGGACGATTTCACTCGTGCTCGCCGCCGTACGGGGGCTGACCCGCAATTGCAGTTCCTGAATCATAGTCGTTAACGAATTATGCCACAAAATTACTAATTATTAGGCATTTTTCATTACTTTTGTGGCTCAATTCATTGACAAGACAATTATCATGACAGAAAATACAAAAAAACGCGGCGTTTTATTTGACCTCGACGGTGTGCTTCTTGACAGCGAGGGCCAGTATAGCATCTTCTGGGGCGAAATGGAAAAGGAATATCCCACCGGCGTGCCCGATTTTGCCGCCTATATCAAGGGATTCCACTTGACTCGCATACTTGGATACTTTGCCGACGACGCTGTTCGGACTGAGATCATGGAGAAGCTGTTGGAATTTGAGCGCTCGATGCGTTACGTCTTTTTCCCCGGTGCGCTTGATTTTGTGAAACGTCTGCGCGCTGCCGGTGTCCCCATGGCGATTGTCACCTCAAGCGACCGCAAGAAAATGCAGGCACTCTACAGCCAGTATCCCGAGTTCCCCACCCTCTTTGACCAGATTATCACCGGTGACATGGTCACGCGAGCCAAGCCTGACCCTGATTGTTTCCTGTTGGGAGCCAAGCTGATAGGTGTAGATATCAAGGACTGTATCGTGTTTGAAGACTCCCGCAACGGACTGATTGCTGCACGGGCATCGGGTGCCACTGTCATCGGCATTGCCAGTACCTTGAGTGCCGAAGCGGTTGCACCATTGAGTGACCTCACCGTCAATGCTGTCAGCGAGCTGTCGCTGGAGCAGTTAGGCATCAGCAGTCAAGTCTGATTTTTGGGCAGGTCATTCATGCCTGGTTCGAGGGCTTTAAAGACTTAAAAACTAAAAAAGCTAAAATCTTTGTGGGATTGCGAAAATCATTGTACTTTTGTCACACCGATGAAAACCGAACCAAATATCGAGGGATTTAATGACATGAACAACCCGGTGGTGCGCAAGTTCAGCGACTACCTGGACGCCCATGGCATGCGCAAGACAGCCGAGCGCTTTGCCATCATGCGGCGCATTCTGGACATTTCAGGTCATTTCACCATCGAGGAACTCCAGCAAGTGCTTGATGCCGACGGTTTTATGGTGAGCCGTTCAACGGTCTATAACACGATCGAGTTGCTGATGGATGCCAAGATATTGCGTCGCCATGTGTTTGAAGGGATGCAAGCCCAGTATGAGCGCATCACTTTACCCCACACCCACTTGATTTGCACCTCTTGTGGAAAGGTTAAGGAAGTGAGGGACACCAATTTTGCCGCATTCATGAACGCCCGCCGTTTCAATGCATTTAATGCCGACCACTATTGCCTGTATGTATATGGCACTTGCAGCACCTGTGCGCGCAAGAAAAAGCGGTCGCGACAGGCATGACAACAATCAAAAATGAATACACTGTTATAAAATCTATTAACACTTTATTAAACTTAAACCGTAATTTATCATGGCTAAAGTAAAACCGTTCCGTGGCGTGAGACCGCCGAAAGAGTATGTAGAAAAAGTAGCTTCCAAGCCCTACGATGTCCTCTCTAGTGAAGAGGCACGTGCCGAGGCTGGCGACAACGAGATGTGTCTATATCACATCATTAAGCCCGAAATCGACTTTGAACCCGGCACCGGTGAGCATGAGCCCAAGGTCTATGACAAGGCCGTTGAGAACTTCAAGAAGTTTCAGGACAAGGGCTGGCTCGTACAGGATCAGCAGGACTGCTACTACATCTATGCTCAGACCATGGATGGCCGCACCCAATACGGATTTGTGGTAGGCGCCAGCGTTGAGGATTACCTCACCGGACGCATCAAGAAGCATGAGCTTACCCGTCGTGAGAAGGAAGCCGACCGCATGCACCACATCGAGATCAACAACGCCAACATCGAGCCGGTGTTCCTGGCATTCCCCGACAACAGCATTCTCGAGGACATCATCGACCGCACGGCACAGACGACTCCCGAGTATGACTTCGTGAGCGAGGATGGCATCGGCCACACCCTGTGGGTCATCAAGGACGAGGAGACCATCAACACCATCACCAAGGAATTCGGTCAAATCCCCTACCTCTATATCGCCGACGGTCACCACCGCACCGCCGCTGCCGCCCACGTGGGCGAGGAGAAGGCCAAGGCCGATCCCAACCACAACGGCACCGAGGAGTACAACTACCTGTTGGCAGTCTGCTTCCCCCAGTCTCACCTCAAGGTGATGGACTACAACCGCGTGGTAGTTGACTTGAACGGCAATACCGAGGAGCAGTTCCTCGAGAAGCTGGGCGACAAGTTCATCGTCGAGGAGAAGGGCACCGAGATCTATCACCCCGCCAAGCTCCACAACTTCTCCCTTTACCTGGGTGGCAAGTGGTACTCGCTGACTGCCAAGGAAGGCACCTATGACGACAACGATCCCATCGGCGTGCTCGACGTGACCATCTCGAGCGACTACATCCTGCGCGACATCCTGGGCATCACCGACCTGCGCACCGACAAGCGTATCGACTTCGTGGGCGGTATCCGCGGCCTGGGCGAGTTGAAGCAGCGTGTGGACAGTGGTGAGATGAAGATGGCGCTCGCCCTCTATCCCGTCACCATGAAGCAGATCATCGACATCGCCGACAGCGGCAAGATCATGCCTCCCAAGGCCACTTGGTTTGAGCCCAAGCTACGCTCGGGCTTGATTATCCACAAGCTGGACTAATCAGGCTGGCAAGGTATTGAGCTTTTATTAAGCTCACTCCCATGCAAGCGCCGGGTGGCTCCTGTAACGGCCACCGGCGCTTGCTGCTTTTATACAAGAGGGAAAAGAACAACTTTCAGGCATAAAAGCGGATGACTCTTTAATCACTAATCTGAGATGAATATGATGAGAATTTCTAAACTTTTGATGGCCATCGCTGCAGCACTGATGGCTTTTGCGACGACAGCCCAGGATGTCAATGTTAACAGGGTTCCTGTTCATCGGCCTCTAATCGAGGAGTATACTGGCACGTGGTGTGGATGGTGTGTCCGTGGCCTAGTCGGCATGGAGCTGCTAAGGCAGCGATTTGGCGATGAATTCATCGGTGTTGCCTACCACAATGATGATCCCATGGAGATCATGTACACTAATGATTTCCCCAGCAGTTTCTGGGGATATCCCACTTCATTTATCGAGAGGTCTCGCGAAGTTGATCCGTTCTATGGTTTTAGTGGCTATTCGGCTGGCATTGTCAGCGACATGGAACAATATGCCGATATTGCTGTGAATGCCGATGCCGTCGTGACAGCCCAGTGGACCAGCGACGAGAAGACGGCCATTGATGTGAATGTGACCTGCTATTTCACCGTCGATGAGCAAAGTGCCAATTATGCCATTGAAGTCATGCTCGTTGCCGATGACCTGCATGGTAGCAGCTCTTCATGGAATCAAAAGAATTATTACAGTGGCACTACTTATTATTCCAGCGATCCGTATCTTGGGCCGTGGGTAACAAAACCAGAAGTTGTCTCTGGCTACCACTTTAACGATGTAATCATCGGCACCAGCGGTGTTGTAGCCGGCAGCCTGCCGTCAGAGATTGTTGCCTATAATGATTACAGCTATTACTACCATTTTACGCTCAACAGCCTGCCTAAGCCCTCGCTCATCCAGAACAAGGACAACCTGCACGTGATTGCTGTGATCATCAATAAGGCTAATGGCCGAGCTGTCAATGCCAATAGGTGCTTTATCAATGACTACCATACTGTTATGTACGGTGATGTGAATGATGATGGTAAGTTAAGTATCGATGATGCAACTGCCCTTATCAATTATCTGTTGTACTGTGATGCCACTCTTATCAACATGGAAAATGCCGACGTTGACAATGATGGAAAAGTGAACATCGATGATGTGGTGGCACTGATTAACATGCTATTGAACCATCAAGAGTGACCACACTGTTGAACACTTAAATCCTTAAAAAGCGTTATCGAGGCAATCGATGGCGCTTTTTTTCGTTTTTTTATTAACAACAGCGAGTTTATCTGTTTTTATTTAAGAAAAAATGACTATCTTTGTAGGTTAAATAATAGAGCAAAAAATTAATAACGATATTAAGGTACATAATTGTATGAAATTCAACGTCCAAAGTAAATTGTTGCTCACCCGCTTGAATGCTGTGAGCAAAGTGGTTAGCAGCAAGAATGCCTATGCCATTCTCGACAACTTCCTGTTTGAACTGCAGAGCGACCGCATTGTAGTAACTGGCAGTGACATGGAAACGCGCCTGACCACCAACATTGAGGTGCAGAATGTGGAAGGTAGTGGAAAATTCGCCCTCGACGTGAAGCGCACCATCAACTCCTTGAAGGAATTGCCCGACACGGGACTCACCTTTGAGATCAATGATGAGACGCTCGCCGTTAAGGTAAGCTATGTAAACGGTTATTATGATGCTGTAGCCCTCAATGGCGACGAGTATCCCGAGAAGGCTGCCACCGCCAATGAGGTGCAGCAGTTCTCCCTGCCCGCCAAGAGCATTGCTTCGGGCATCGGCCACACGCTCTTTGCCGTGGGTAACGATGACATGCACCCGCAGTTCACCGGTATCTTCTGGGACATTAAGCCCGACATGATCGTCTATGTTGCCAGTGACTCGCACAAGCTGGTGCGTTTCCGTCAGACCGATGTGAAGCCCGACTTTGAGCGTTCCTTCATTCTGCCCGCCAAGCCCGCTTCGATTCTCGCATCGATTATCGACGCTAACAGCGAGGAGAACGTCAATATCACCGTTGACGAGAGCAGTGCAACCTTTGAGAACGCCGATTTTCAGCTGTCTTGCCGCTTCATCAATGGCCGTTACCCCAATTATAACTCGGTAATTCCCGAGGACAACCCCTACACTATGGCTGTGGAACGCCAGACGCTGCTCAATGCCGTGCGCCGTGTGGCTGTGTTTGCCAACGTGGGTGGCCTCGTTCGTCTGGACCTGCGTCCCACCGAGGTGGTTATTACCTCTCAGGACGTTGACCACTCTACGGCTGCCGAGGAGACCATCGCCTGTGAGTACAATGGCGAGCCCATGAATATCGGCTTCAAGAGCGCTGATGTCATTGACGTGGTCAACAACATCGATTGTGACGGTGTTTACCTCAAGCTGCTCGATCCTGCCCGTGCTGGCGTGTTTGTTCCCAGTGAGCAGAAGGCCGGTGAGGACCTCATCGTGCTGCAGATGCCAATGATGATTTGATGCTCGCGTTGCTCGCAGTTTAAAGTTTAATGTTTAGAGTTTAGTGAGGCATCCGCCTTCTAAAAACTGAAAACTGACAACTGAAAACTCAGGTCTAAAGTCTAAGGTCTAAAGTCTCAAAACTAACAACTGAAAAAATGAAACTGAACTTGAATCGTCCTCTGGTGGTCTTTGACCTGGAATCCACCGGCCTCAATATCACCGAGGACCGCATCATCGAGTTGTCCTATGTCAAGGTCTATCCCGATGGTCGTGAAGAGAGCAAGACTTATCGTTTCAATCCCGAGAAGGTGATACCCCAGCAGGCCATTGATGTTCATCACATCACCAATGAAGACCTGGTGAACGAACCCACCTTCAAAGAACGTGCCCACGATATTGCCCGTGTGTTTGAAGGCTGTGACATTGCTGGCTTTAACAGCAATCATTTTGACATTCCCTTGCTGGCTCAGGAACTGAGCAAGGCAGGCATCAGTTTTGATCCGTCGCAGCACAAGTTCATCGATGTGCAGACCATCTACCACAAGCGTGAGAAACGCGACCTGGAGGCTGCCTGTGTCTTCTACTGCGGACATCCGATGGACAATCACCACTCGGCAGCTGATGATGCCAAGACCACTCTCGAGGTCCTGAAAGCTCAGTTGGATCATTATGCCAATGACGCCGAACCGCTGAAGAATGATGTTGACTACTTGTCACAATACTCTTCCCACAACCGAAATGTGGATTTGGCTGGCCGTATCATCTATAACGAGCAGAAGGTTCCCGTCTTCAACTTCGGCAAACACAAAGGCAAAACCGTAGAAGACGTGTTCACTAAGCTAGATTTGGGTTACTATGACTGGATGATGAAGAGTGACTTTGCCGAGAACACCAAGCAGGTCATCACCAAGCTCTACATTCAGTACAAGAAAAAATAGGCTTTATGCGAGCGTTGCTCGCAGTTTAAAGGTTAATGTTTAATGGTTAATGAGGCATCCGCTTTTATGCTCGCGGTGCTCGCAGTTTAAATTTAGAGTTTAATGTTTAGTGAGGCATCCGCTTTCTGACAACTGAAAACTGACAACTGAAAACTGACAACTGAAGACTGACAACTGAAAACTAAAAACTGAAAACTGACATGTTGAAAGGCAAGCATATCATTCTGGGCATCACTGGTGGCATCGCGGCCTACAAGTGTGCCACGCTCACTCGCCTGCTCGTCAAGGCAGGTGCCGAGGTGCAAGTCATCATGACTCCCAATGCCAAGCAATTCATCCAACCATTGACGTTGTCAACACTTAGCGGCAAACCAGTCATCAGCGAGTTTTTCACAGCCAACACAGGTCAGTGGAACAGCCATGTCGATCTTGGGTTGTGGGCCGATGCACTGATTATTGCTCCCGCTACGGCATCAACCATCGGTAAAATGGCTCATGGCGTTGCCGACAATATGCTGGTAACGACTTACCTGTCGGCCAAGGCGCCCGTGTTTGTCGCACCGGCAATGGATTTGGACATGATGCGTCATCCCAGCACGGTACACAATCTTGAATTGCTGCGCAGCTACGGCAACCATATCATTGAGCCTGCCGAGGGTGAGCTTGCCAGTCACCTGATTGGCAAAGGGCGTATGGAAGAACCCGAGAACATCGTCAAAGTGCTTGACGAGTATTTCTCGACGGGTGAAGACCTCAAGGGAAAACGGGTGATGATTACTGCAGGCCCCACGGTCGAGAAGATTGACCCGGTGCGCTACATCAGTAATTTCTCTTCTGGGAAAATGGGCTTTGCCCTAGCCGAGGAATGTGCTGCCCGTGGAGCAGAAGTGACCCTGGTTGCCGGACCTGTTTCCCTCAAGACGGAACACAGCAACATTCATCGCATTGATGTTGTTTCGGCAGTCGAGATGTATGATGCCGTGATGCAGGCATTGCCCCAAAATGATGCCATCATCCTGTGTGCCGCAGTTGCCGATTACAGGATCGAGAATGTCGCCGAAAAGAAGATCAAGCGAGAGAAAGACGCTGCCCCGGTATTGCACCTCACTCCTAATCCTGACATCGCACGCGCCGTGGGCGAAACGAAACGCAAGGACCAGGTGAGTGTGGGATTTGCACTGGAAACCGACAATGAGAATGTCAACGCTCAAGGAAAATTGGACCGTAAAAACTTGAATTTCATCGTTATGAACTCATTGCGTGACAAGAATGCCGGTTTCCAAGTCGATACCAACAAAGTAACCATTTTCACCGACGATGGCCAAACCATCGAGGGTGAATGCAAGTCAAAGCGTGCCGTGGCACATGACATAGTTGATGTTTTACACAAGTACCTGTCAAAACAATGAAGAAAATATTTTTCATGCTGTTGATGGCAGTGGTGGGCTTCATGCCTGCCTTTGCCGATGACGAAGCAACCGAGTTGAACTGCGAAGTTGAGGTCAATAGTGAGAAAATCACCAATGGCAGCAAGGACATTTTCAATGAGCTGAAGCAGTCCATCACTGACTACATGAACACGACGAAGTGGACGAATGCCACCTTCGGCACCAATGAAAAGATCTATTGCAAGCTGATGCTTACCGTCAGTTCATGGGACGACGCCACTGGCGTGATGAAGGGTGACTTGCAGATTCAGTCCCAGCGCCCCGTGTACAACAGCAGCTACACGACCTCGCTGATCAATTACAAGGACAACAAGGTGGATTTTGTTTTTGACACAGGTCATCAGCTGGTGTTCAACGAGATGCAGATGGAGGACAACCTAACAGCTATTCTCAACTTCTGGGCATACATGATTATTGCGGTCGATTTTGACTCGTTTGAGTTGAACGGCGGTGATCCCTACTATGAACGGGCTGCACAGGTCGTGAGACTCGCTCAGAGTGCCGGCGAAACCGGTTGGAAGGCGTTTGAAGACAACACCAACCGCAGTGCTGTCCTCAGTTCATTCACCGACACGCAGACCTCCCCTATCCGCCAGATTCTCTATGATTACCACCGCATGGGCCTGGACCAGATGGTAGTGACGGTTGATAAGGGCCGTTCAGCAATTACCCATACGCTGGAAAACCTTGGCAAGATTTATGAGGTGGCTCCCATGTCCGTTTGCCTGACGATGTTCAAGAATGCCAAACTTGACGAGCTCATCAACATCTACAGCAAGGCAAACATGACCGAGAAGGAGGCAGTGTATGAGATGCTGTATCAGGTTTACCCCAGCGAGACGACTCGCCTTGACCAAATCAAGAAAACTGAGAATTAACCGCCAGTGGAACACCATGATCAAACAGCTGCACATCTCTAATTATGCGCTAATCGACAAGCTTGATATCGGTTTTAATGACGGTCTGACCATTATCACCGGAGAAACCGGTGCCGGTAAATCGATCATCCTGGGCGCGTTATCGCTCATCCTGGGCGAACGTGCCGACAGTAAGTCGATACGGGATGCTTCTTCCAAAACAGTTGTTGAGGCGACATTTGACATCACGGGTTACCATCTGGAGCATTTTTTTAATGAGCATGACATTGACTGGGATGACAGTGAGTGTCTCGTTAGGCGTGAACTCTCCCCTACTGGCCGTTCGCGTTCCTTCATCAATGACACTCCCGTGGCGCTCTCGGTGCTTCGTGACCTGGCGACCCATCTGGTTGATATCCATTCCCAGCACAGCAATATGCTGCTCTCGCAGCCCGCATTCCAGCTTTCCATCCTTGACAGCATTGCCGGTAATACCACTTTGCTTGAACAATACCGCCACGCTTTTCAGCAGTACAAGGAGGCTGTCAAACAGCTTGACGACACACAGCGGGAAATGGAACAGCTGCAGCGCAACGAGGATTACATCCGCTTCCAGCTGGACCAGTTGCAGGCGATGCAGCTCCAGCCTGATGAGGATGCGCTGCTGGAGGCCAAGCAGAGCCGTCTGAGCAATATCACTGAGCTCAAAGAGGACCTGTGGACCGTGGAGAGCGAGCTGAACAGCGAGGAGAACAGCGTCCTTGAGCGATTGGCGCAAGTCGCCCAACGCCTGGAGAATGCCGAGAAGAATCTGACTGATGTCGAGGGCATGTCGGGACGTGTACGCTCGGCAATCATCGATCTCAAAGACATCGCCCAGAGCACTGCAACCATCGTTGACACGTTAAATGACGACCCTGCCGAGCTGGCGCGTATTGATGACCGGTTAAACAACATCTACAGCCTGGAGCGCAAGCACAATGCCCAGGACGTCAACCAGCTCATTGAAATACAGCACAGCTATGAGCACCAGTTGAGTGAGATTGAGCATAACGACGATATCATCGAGGAACTCAAGGTGCTTGTTTCCACCACTCGTGCAGCAGCGATGGACATTGCTTCCCGCCTGTCAAGCCAGCGTCATGATGCTGCTAGGCGCTTTGGCAAGGAACTGTTGTCGTTGGCAACACCGCTGGGCATGAAGAATATCGCCTTTGACGTGGACTTCAGCACGACCGATCTCACCCCTAGCGGTACCGACAGCGTGCAACTGATGATGTCCTTCAACAAGAATCAGCGCCCCATGCCTGTCAAGGACACCGCATCGGGTGGCGAGATCTCCCGTGTTATGCTGTGCATCAAGACCATCATCGCACGCCACATGCGTCTGCCCAGCATCATCTTTGATGAGGTGGATACTGGTGTCAGCGGCGATGTTGCCAACATGATTGGCGAGATGATGGCTGATATCGCCAAGACCATTCAGGTCATCGCCATCACCCACCTGCCCCAGGTGGCAGCCAACGGGGACCATCACCTGCGCGTCTTCAAGACCGACACCGACGTCGAGACCCTCACCCGGGTAGAAACCCTCGACAATCAGGAGCACGTGATGGAAATTGCCCGTATGTTGAGCGGCAAGGATCTCAATCAAGCAGCTATAGAAAATGCCAAATCACTGATACGTCACAATCATCAATAAAGATCATGATAGACAAAACCCAATTCATCTACGGCATCCATGCCGTGCTCGAGGCGATCGATGCCGGCAAGGACATCGACAAAATCCTGCTGAGCAAAACACTCAGTGCCGCGACGGCCCAGGAAATCATCGACAAGGCGCGGGCGCTACGCGTCCCCGTGCAGCGCGTCCCGGTGCAGAAGATTGATCGCATCACCCGCCGCAACCATCAGGGCGTGCTCGCCATGATGGCGGCAGTCACTTATTATCGCCTGGAGGATGTCGTGCCCCAGCTGTTTGACAGCGGGGAGAACCCCTTCATCGTCGTGCTCGACGGCGTGACCGACGTCCGCAACTTCGGCGCCGTGGCACGCACCTGCGAGTGCGCTGGCGTGAGTGCCATCGTTATCCCCGACCGTGAGAGCGTCAGTGCCAACGCCGATGCCGTCAAGACTTCGGCTGGAGCACTCAACTACCTGCCCGTGTGCCGCGAGCACAACCTCGTCGGCGCCGTCAGGCTGCTGCGGGACAGCGGCTTTAAGGTCGTCGGGACCAGCGACAAGAGCCGGATGCCTTACACACGGGGCGACTATACCGGACCCGTTGCCATCGTCCTCGGTGCAGAGGACAAAGGGATTTCGCCCGAAATCATGAAACTCTGCGATACCCAGGTGATGATTCCCGAGTTTGGACACATCAATTCTCTCAATGTCTCGGTAGCAGCAGGCATCATGATTTATGAGGTCGTAAGACAGCGACTAAACGACAATCAAGAAGTGAATTAGACCTATTTCTTGTTCATTTCGACAAATTTGGCTAATTTTGCAAGTTCAAACGAAATCCAATATGATCAATCGCGTATTAATCCGAACGAAGGTAGTGCAGAACCTGTACTCCTATATGCTGACCAAGCCTGACCGCAGCCTTTCCACTGCGTTGAAGGACCTGGAATCAAGTCTTGCCAAGACCTATGAGCTGTACCATTATCTGTTGCGTTTGCCCGTTGAGCTAACCCATATACAGGAAATGCGTCTTGACGAGGCGCGCAACAAGTATATGCCCACCGAGGACGACTTGCACCCGAACATGAAGTTTGTCAACAACCGCTTGGTTGCGGCGCTTGCCGGCAACGAGCAGCTGCGCCAGTTTGCCGATGAGCACACCGTGACGTGGAATGATGATCCCATCCTCGAGCGTCTGCTGCTTGACAAAATCCTCAAGAGCGAGCTGTATCAGGAGTATATGGCCGACGAGGACGACAGCATGACCAGCGACTGCCTGTTGTGGCAACAGCTCATGAAGCAGGTGATCGTTCCTGACGAGAATATGGCCGACGCCATCGAACAGCGCTCCCTGTACTGGACCGAGGACGATGTGGACATGACGGTGCAGTTTGTCAACAAGACCCTGCGCAGGCTTGCCGACGGTGCCGAGGATGCCATCCTGCCCATGTACAAAGACGAGGAGGACAGCCAGTTCGGTCGGGAGCTGTTCACGGCAACGGTATCGCTGATGCCCGAGAACAATGCACTGATTGATGAGCTGGTGCTGAGCAGCCGCTGGGACAAGAACCGCATCGTGCTGATGGACCGCATCATCATGTGTGCCGCCCTTGCCGAGGTCCGCACCTTTGACAAGATTCCGACTGCCGTGACGCTCAACGAGTATATTGAGTTGGCGAAGAATTTCAGCACCCCCGCCAGCGGCAAGTTTGTCAACGGCATCCTCAATAATGCCGTCAACCGGTTGCTCAAAGACGGTACCATCTTCAAGCGTTAATCCATCGTTGAAATCACATTATTAATATTATTATAAACAGTACATTATGCTTAACTTGATTTTATTACAGGCTGCTGGCAGTGCACCCCAGGGTGGCTTTGGCTTCTCAAGCCTCATCATGATCGTGATGATTATTGCCATTTTCTACTTTTTCATGATTGCACCGCAGCAGAAGAAGCAGAAGAAGATCAATGCCTTCCGTGACTCGCTCAGGAACGGTGACAAGGTGATGACCGCCGGCGGCATCTACGGCCGCATTCGCGAAGTCAAAGATAATACCGTCATCCTCGAGATCGCTGACGGCGTCCGCATCAAGATTGACAAGAATTCGATCTACCAATCGATGCAGGATGTAGCCGAGGCTGGTGCCGACGTCAAGAAGTAATCATCGTCCCCTTTTAGAGTCTGTCATCGGTTGGAGAACATGAAGTTGCTGGATACCATCAGAGAACGGTTAAGGGAATCGCCACGGACAAGGTCGATTCTCCTATACCTGTTTTTTGTGGTCATCTCGGCGATCTTCTGGAGTTTCCTGACTTTTAACAGTGACGTCCAGCTCGAGCTCGAGGTGCCTATAGAAATCAGCAAGCCCAACAATGTGCATCTGCTGAACAAGGTGCCCGACACGCTGACGGTCACCGTCAAGGACCGCGGCTACCGCTTCTTCTCCTACCTGTTCCACAAGTCGCCGAAGATCACCCTGCGCTTATCGGACTACAGCGACGGCAACAGTTCGTTCAAGATTGACCAAAGCCACCTGAAAAAGGCGCTCGCGTCGGTGCTGAACAAGCAGGCTACTATTGTGAGCGTGTTGCCCGAATCCATCAATATCAAGTTTACCGACTTACCCGGCAAGAAAGTGCCTGTCAAGACCGATATTGTGGTCGAGCCTCGTGAGGACTACACCCAGTATGGCGCCTTGATCCAGAGTCAGGACTCGGTGCTGGTCTTCAGTGACGCCAAGACATTGAGCGAAATCAATGAGGTCTATACCTATCATGTCGAGGAACTCAACCTGACCGATACCTTGCGCCGCAGGGTGACGATTGCTCCTATCAACGGTGCTGTTGTCGAGCCGCGCTCCATCGATATCATTGTTCCCATTGAAAAGCTGAAACAGCAGACCAGGTCGGTCAAGATTGCGGTACGCAATGCACCTGCCGGAGTGAAGATGCTGCTTTTCCCCAGTGACGTGGAAGTGAAGTATCTCACGCCCGTGAGCCGCATTACCGAGGACGCCGGCATTACTGCCGTCGTGGACTACAACTCGGTGGACTTCAATTCGCCAAGTAACAAGGTTAAGGTGATGATCGGTGAAGTACCCGCCGCCTATCAGGATGTGAGGTTCTCCAACGATAGCGTGGAGTACATTATCGAGAAACATTAAGCATGGAGTTAATCGCTATCACTGGTGGCATTGGTAGCGGCAAGAGTGTTGTCGCGGGTATTGTCAAGGTCATGGGCTTTGAGGTCTATGATTGTGACTCGCGGGCCCGGGAACTGATGACCGAGAGTGACCAGGTGCGCAACCAGCTGATAGAGGCTTTCGGCGACGAGACCTATCTTGATGACGGTTCATTGAATCGGCAGCACTTGAGTGCGGTAGCATTTGCCGACAAGCAGGCCTTGACGAGGCTCAATGCCATTGTCCATCCTGCAACTGCCCAGGACATGCTTCGCTGGGCACAAGAGCAAGCCAACCGTGGCGCTAGAGCCGCCTTTGTCGAGACAGCTTTGTTACGCACAGCGGCTTTGGATCGTCTGGTGGACAGCGTCTGGCATGTGACGGCTCCCGATGAGGTGCGCATCAACCGAGTGATGGCTCGCAACAACTTCACGGCCCAGCAGGTCAAGGACCGCATGGCAGCCCAGGTGGCTGAGGATGAGGTGGCTCCAGGCGAGCATGTCATTGTCAATGACAATCTCAACGCGCTACTGCCTCAAATCTCCCAATTGATTAATCATTTATAAACAATAACTTATTATCAACATTACCAAATTCACATTATGCTGAAGAAAATTTTATCTATTTCGGGTCGTCCCGGACTTTACAAACTTGTTTCCTACGGCAAGAACATGTTGCTGGTCGAGGGCCTTACCGACGCTCACCGTTTCCCCGTTCATTCACGTGAGCGCGTGATGTCGCTGGGTGATATTTCCATTTTCACCTCTACCGAGGATACCCCTCTTGCCCAGGTACTGGAAAACGCAGCCAAGAAATTTGACAACAAGGCGGTTGACGCCAAGGAATACAGCAGCCCCGAAAAGCTCCATGAGTTCATGGGCAGCGTGCTGGAGAACTGGGATCAGGACCGTGTACACAACAGCGATATCAAGAAGATCATCAACTGGTACAACATCCTCATGAACGCCGGCATCACCGACTTTACCACCAAGGAGGAAGAAGCTCAGAGCGAGGAGCCCAGCGAAGAGAATAAAGACTAATCATTAAACATTGGAGGCGTGTCATAGTTCAAACCTGTATTTATTGTCCGTGCTACTCACGGAGAAATTAAGCTAAAATTTTATTGATAATTTTGTTTAATTTGGCTTCGCCGAGCTAAAGGTTCTCGGCCGCTAGGCCGATTAAAAAACGGAGGCGAATGATGACATAACCTCCTACCCGAGTTGATGGCTAGAATCTGCACAAGAATACTGTATCTGGCAGCGGCGATCCTCTTGTCGCTGCCAGTGGTATCGTGCCGCAGTACGAGCCACAACACCCATTCCTATCGCCCCTACCACGAGCGCCGCAACCGTGGCAACGCGTCCAGCGACGACCAGTCGTCCACTGCCGGCAAGGAAAAGAAGAAACCCATTCCTCAGGAGGGGCACGGACTGGTCAGCGACGAGTGGGCACGCCTTGACATCAAGCTGGGCCGTCATGACAACAAGAAACTGTACAAGGAGCTGAAACGTTGGCTGGGCACACCCTATGTCTATGCCGACCACACCTGTGGCGAGGGCACCGATTGCTCTGGCATGGTCATGGAGGTATATCTCGCGGTCTATGGCATCAAGGTGCACCGCAACTCTGCCAAGATGCTGGAACAGAACTGCGTGCCCATTGACCTTGACGACTTGACCGAGGGCGACCTGGTTTTCTTCGTCACGAGTGGTGACGGCCACGTCTCTCACGTGGGGATTTACCTCAAGGACCATAAGTTTGTCCATGCCTCCTCATCCCGCGGCGTGGCGGTCGATGACCTGCGGCAGAACTACTACGCTACCCACTTCCACACTGCTGCTCGTGTCAACCGTTAACCATTGTGCTTTCAGTCCAATCGTAATCGTTTAGAGTTATGAAAACAAGTATTCTCAATAAGTCCTGCGTTATCGCTTTAATGCTGTTGCTGTCTTCAACGGTGGCAACGGCAACGAGTTATGTGTCGCTGGCCGACGGACGTCTCCTTGTTTTTCCTGACTCGTGTGTGGAGCGTCAATCCACTGCCAATGGCCAACTGTCGTTTACCGCCCATGACGGGACGGTCTTTACCTATCCGTTGGCCGAAGTGGCATCCATCGGAGCGCAACCCTCGGAATCGCTGCCCACGATTGAGTCCTTCTCGTTCAAGAGCAAGGACAATGACCAGTTGTTCAGTGACGCGACGGGCGTGATTGACGGTTTTACGATAACAGTTGATGCAGCATGCATCGGCAAGTGGCTGACGGCAGCGTTCACCTTGTCAAGTGACGAGGCAAGAGCCTATGTGGGCAACCGCGAGCAGGTTAGCCGGAAGTCGCGCCTCAGGTTTGACTCCACGCAGGTCTATACTGTGGCTTACCCGGGCAACTATATTCTGGAGCCTCAACCGTCGGGCGGCTATGAGCTCGTCCCCTTTGGCACCAAATACACCGTCACGGTCCATCACCTTGCCGACCAGGCTACTGCCGTGCCACGCATCGACATCAATACCGTGGGCGGCGTGAACATCACCAGCAAGAAATACTACGTGGATGCCCAAATCATCATTGACGGAGCGGGCGTGTTCCCCTCAATGACGGACTCGGTGCAAATCAAGGGACGCGGCAACACCTCCTGGTCCTCGGACCCTAACGCCAAGAACCCCTACCGCCTGAAGTTTGCCGACAAGGTGAAACCCCTAGGCATGAAGAAGGGCAAGAACTGGGTATTGCTTGCCAACAAGCTCAAGGGCTCGATGCTGACTAACGCCATCGGCATGAAGGCGGCATCCCTGATGGGTACCGTCGCGCCCAACCACATCATTCCCGTTGACCTGTATATCAACGGCACTTACAAGGGCAGTTACAACTTCACCGAGAAAGTGGGACTTGCCAACAACAGTGTGGATCTCGACGATGAGACCGTTGCCGCACTGCTCGAGCTGGACACCTACTATGACGAGCCCGTAGGCCAGAAGTTCCGCTCCTCGCCGCTGAGTCTGCCCGTCAATGTCAAGGAACCTGAGTTTGCAGAGGAAACCACCCAGCTCACGCTCGCCGACATCAAGCAGCGGTTCAACGCCTTTGTCGCAGCAGTGGTCGGTGGCGAGGATATCACCCGCCATGTCAAGGTCGAGGAGCTAGCACGCTACCTGTTGGCAAACTATTTCATCTGCAACCTGGAACTGTACCACCCCAAGAGTACCTACTGCTACTATGAGAACGTCCTGGACGAGGAGAACGGGCTGCGCTTCGGGCCTGCCTGGGATTTGGACTGGGCGTTCGGCTACGACGGCAACCATGGCGAGAGCTACTTCAGGGACAACATCGAGTGTGACTATTTCTCCATCTTGACGTCCAACAACATCTTCAGCCGCATGAGGGGCAATCAGAAGGTGGCAAACCGCATGTATGAAATCCTGAGGAATTTCATCAACCGGGGCGGACTGGACGAACTGTGCGACTATTGCACTGACTATCTGAACTATGCACAGCCCTCGTTCGCCAGCAACAAGGCGGCGGGACTAGACGCTACCGACTATGCCCAGCAGGCAACGGCAGCGGCACAGTGGCTCAGAGAGCGAGCTGATTACGTCCGTGAAGCCCTATTGGCAACCTATCAGGCAACGGGCGACATCAATGGCGACAAGGAGGTGAACATCGGCGACGTGACAGCATTGACCGACATCATCCTTAGCGGAATACCTGATGCAACAGCCCATGAGCGTGCCGACGTCAACAATGACGGCGAAATCACCATCGCCGACATCGGACAACTCCTTGAACTCATCGCAGAGGAATAAAAAAAGGAGCAATCCCTATATTTCCAATTCTTCTTTTTTTTCCAATCATATTACACATTATTGCCGAATAATGTGTAAATTTGCACATTACTCTGATTATTTACTTTTTTCCCATTTAAAACCTAAAAAATTATGAAAACAATGACAAAAGTATCATTCTTGCTGTTGGCATTTCTTCTGCCACTCACAGCATCAGCCCACGATTTTGAAATTGATGGCATTTTTTACAACATCAATGGAAACGAAGCTTCAGTTACCTATAAAGGTACATCTCATAACCAGTTTAAAGGTGAATACACTGGTGACGTGACAATTCCTGCTACCGTTGCTTATAATGGCACGACCTATCAAGTTACAAGCATTGAAGGATTTGCTTTTTACGGTTGCCCAGAACTGACCAGTATTACTTTTCCCCCCACGGTAAAAAACGTTTACAGATATGCATTCAATGGCTGTACTAGTTTGACAAGAGTAAACATTACTGATTTAGCTGCCTGGTGTCGTATCAATTATGAGACCGCCGATGCCAATCCGCTTCACATCGCCCACCATCTCTATTTAAATGGAACCGAGGTGAGGTATTTGGAGATTCCCAATACAGTTTCTGCGATTGGAAAAATGGCATTCCTGGGATGTAGCGGCCTGACGTACATTGCATTTCCTGATACCGACATTGCTATCGGCGACTTTGCGTTTGAGTCCTGCGATGGGTTGAGCGATGTATTTATTCCGCAATCTGTCAAATCTATTGGCAAGGCGGTGTTCAATAATTGCAATGCGCTGACTTATATTGACGTAAGCAGTGATAATCCGAATTATGATTCGCGAGAAAACTGCAGCGCCATCATCGAGACAGCAACCAATACCATGGTTATGGCTTGCAAAAACACATTCATCCCCAACACAATCGAGGCTATCGGCTATGCTGCATTTGCAGATCTTGAAGACCTACACAGCATATCCATCCCTAGCTCGGTCAAGACCATTGGCGATTACGCTTTCGAGGACTGCGAGAATCTTAAGAGTGTCACTCTTAACGACGGACTTACTACCATCGGTAGAGCTGCTTTTGGTGAATGCAGCAGTCTGCTCAGCATAGACATCCCCAATACCGTTAAAACCATTGGAATGTTTGCTTTCATGAATTGTGTTAAACTGAAGACTGCCATCATCGGAAACTCAGTCACCAGCATCGATGAACTTGCCTTCTATTACTGCCAGGAATTGACAGGTATAGCACTTCCAAGCACAGTCACATTCATTGGCCAAGACGCGTTCAATGACTGCCCCTCGCTAACCAGCCTTTCTGTCACTGAAGGAAACCCGGTTTACGATTCCCGTGAGAACTGTAATGCCATCATTGAAACTGCTTCCAACACCCTGCTCTATGGCTGTCAGAATTCCACTATTCCTAATACGGTTACATCAATATATGACAATGCATTCTTTAATTGCACCGGCCTGGCCCGCATTAACATCCCTGCTGGAGTCACCTCGATCGGACGTGATGCCTTCTGTTTCTGCATTAATCTGACGGAAGTAGAAAGCTATATTTCCGACCCCTCGTCGGTCACAGTCGGAGAGAATGCATTTTATCGTTATCCTAACACCTATGACGGACGTACACTTCATGTGCCCTTTGCCTCCTCATCACTCTATCAGACTGACCCCAATTGGGGACCTTATTTCGGCAATATAGTAGAGATGGATGCTGAACCATCAACTTCAATCGAGCTGGACATGACCGAAGCCGATATCATTGAGGGCAAGACCCTAGAGCTGAAAGCCACCGTAACACCTATCAATGCTGCCAACAAGCCTCTGGAATGGACATCAAGCAATCCTGCTGTCGCCACGGTTGACAACAATGGTCTGGTAACATCGGTATGTGTCGGTAAGACGACGATCACCGCCACAACAACCGACGGTACCAACTTGAGTGCCACATGTGAGGTGACTGTGAAGAGCGAGACGGCCGACAACTATTTTGCCATGCCCGATATCTATGTTCATCCGGGTGATACGGTATTGATTCCTGTGCGTTTGGTAAACAGAGATCCTGTAACATGGTTCAATACCGACATCTATCTGCCGCGTGGCTTTGTCATCCCGACCCATATCAATGAGTTCAACGGGTACACCGATCATGACATCTATCCGACAGATCGACTGACCGAAGATAACTACATCATGTCGGCAGCGCTCAATGACAGTGTTGTGCGTGTGTTCGGCAACAATTTCTCTAACCAGCCCCTTCTGGGCAATGACGGCGACCTGTTCTACTTCAAAGTCATTGTTCCCGAGGTAGTCAATGGGTATTGCGCCATCCACCTTCGCAATACCGAATTCACCTTTGTCGACGATTGGGAGTATGCTCCTGACGCCGGTGCCGTGATTTACATCATGGGGGCTACTCAGGGCGACGTCAACGGTGATGGCAAGGTGACCATCAGCGACGTAACTTCACTGATCAGCAATCTGCTGAACAATGATAGTCCTGGAAATGCCGCCGACATCAATGGCGACGGCAAGGTAACCATCAGCGATGTAACCTACATCATCAATCTGCTACTCTCGACAAACTAGGCTTCAAGCCACAGCATAAAACAAATGAGGCGTATGGTATTGCGCCTCATTTGTTTTGTTTTTCATTAAAGTTTCAGTTTTCTCCAGATGAATTTGGGCACTCGGCGCCATAGGGCAGTCAGCAGTGCGTATCGCCAGTCTATTACCTTGACGTGTCGGTGGGCATCGATGGCGTGGACGATTTGGCGGGCGACATTCTCGGGACGCAGCATCATGGGGTAACGGAAGTCCCCCTTCAGCAGGTCGGTATCCACAAAGCCGGGCCGGATATCGGTAAAGTGGATGTCGAGCCCACGGGCATTAGCCTGCTGCTCCAGTGCCTGCAGGTAGTTCTGCTGGAAAGCCTTGGTTGCCGAATAGGACGGTGCCGGTCCCAGCCCCTTGGTGCCCGCAATGCTGGTGATCGCCGCAATGTGTCCCCTGCCCTGCTCGGCAAAATAGCGGTATGCCTCGCCTATCATACGGGTAAAGCCCATGCCGTTGGTGCTGACGGTATTCAATTCAATATCGGGAGTCAAAGTGCGGTTTTGCTTGCCAATGCCCGAGGCATAGAAGAAGATATCCATCCCTCCAAGGCGGTCAATGAGTTCCCGCAGCCGCATGGCTGCATCAGTAGCTGTGACGTCCAGGGACTGTACCTCTACCCTATCGGGAGCCAACTGCTTCAGTTCCATCAGTCGCTCCTCGCGACGAGCAGCAATGCCCAGTCGCCATCCCCGTTCAAGAAGCAGCTTGGCGACTTGCTGCCCCAATCCCGATGAGGCTCCTATAATAATGATTCGGTTCATTCTTTTTTAGACTTTAGACGTTAGATGTTAGACTTTAGACGTTAGGAAGCGGATACTTCATTAAACATTAAACTTTAAACATTAAACTGCGAGCGCCGCTCGCACAAGCCTAATTAAAGAGTTGCTGGCTGACACTCTCCTCGTGGATGGCTTGCATGACACGCTGGATGAAGTCAGGCTTCAGTCCCAATTGGTTGCCCTCGTCGAGGCGTGCCGCTATCATCTCCTGATAACGCTGGGGCTGCACGACGCGCAGGTTGTGTGCCCGCTTGAAACGCCCTATCTCCCGTGACACGCTCATGCGCCGCGCCAGCACCGCCAGCAGTTCATGGTCACAGTCGTCAATCTGTTGGCGCAGGAGGTCGAGTTCGTCCTCAATAGGAGCTCCCGAGCGCACAACCAGCCGATTGAGGATAGCGCCGAGTGCTACGGGGGTGACCTGCTGGGCGCTGTCGCTCAGTGCCTGGTCAGGATGGCAGTGGCACTCGATCATCAAGCCGTCAAATCCCGTGTCAAGGGCAATCTGTGACAAGGGTTCGACATATTGGCGCTTGCCGCCGATGTGGGACGGGTCACACAAGATGGTCATCCCTGGAGCCAACCGCCGCAGTTCAAAGGGGATGTGCCACTGCGGATTGTTGCGATAGATGTGTTCGCCAGCCGAGCTGAAACCGCGGTGCACGGCACCGATGCGCGTGATACCGGCTCCCATGATGCGCTGCAAGGCACCCATCCAAAGGTCAAGGTCGGGGTTGAGGGGGTTCTTGACAAGTACCGTCACCTCGTTGTGGCCGCGTAGCATATCGGCAATCTCCTGCATGGCAAATGGATTGGTGCTCGTCCTGGCACCCATCCACAGGATATCGATGCCTGCTGCCAGAGCGGCACGCACATGGTCAATAGTGGCGACCTCGGTTGCCACCAGCATACCCGTCTCGCGTTTTACCGCCTGTAGCCACGGTAGTCCCCGGTCACCCACACCCTCAAAGCCGCCTGGCATCGTGCGAGGCTTCCAGACGCCTGCCCTGAATATCTTCACACCGATAGCGCTCAACGCCCTAGCAGCATCAAGCGTCTGTTGCTCGGTCTCGGCGCTGCAGGGGCCTGCAATGAGAATGGGTTCGCCATCATCAATGCCAGGAAACGACAACGGTTGGATGTCCTGTAGTTTCATTCTTTCTTTTTTAGGCGTTAGGTGTTTTCACAGCTATGCCAAGGCGAAGCCATACACTCCTAACTCCTCATTTCTAACTCCTCACTGAAATCAGCATGCCTTGAAGCTCATATCGAGGGACTTGATGGAATGGGTCAAGGCTCCCACCGAAATATAGTCCACACCACACTCGCCATAGGCACGCAGCGTGTCGATGGTGATGCCGCCGCTGGACTCGGTCTCTACCCTGCCATTGATCAGTTCAACGGCCTTGCGGGTATTCTCAACAGTGAAGTTGTCGAGCATCACGCGATCCACACCGCCGTGATCCAGCACCTGCTGCAGCTCGTCGAAATTGCGTACCTCGATTTCAATTTTCAGGTCCTTGCCGTTCTCCTTGCACCAGCGATGGGCATTCTCGATGGCAGGAACAATGCCTCCGGCAAAGTCCACATGGTTGTCCTTGAGTAGAATCATGTCAAACAGACCGATGCGGTGGTTGCAGCCGCCACCAATCTTGACAGCCTCCTTCTCGAGCATGCGCATACCTGGCGTGGTCTTACGGGTGTCGAGCACACGAGTCTTGAGGCCCTCCAGGCACTTGGCATAGCGGGCGGTGGTGGTAGCAACGCCGCTCATGCGCTGCATGATGTTGAGCATCAGGCGCTCGGTCTGCAACAGTGAGCGCACTTTGCCCGTCACTACAAAGGCGATGTCGCCGGGCTTGACGTGGGCACCATCCTCGATCATGACCTCCATCTGCAACTCGGGATCAAACTTATGGAACACGCGACGTGCGATTTCCACACCGGCAAGGATACCTTCCTCCTTGACGATGAGGCGTTGGCGACCCATCTCGTCAGCAGGAATACAGCACAAAGTGGTAGCGTCACCGTCACCGATGTCCTCGGCAAATGCCAGGTCAATCAATTCATCAATCAGTTCTTCTCTTGTTTTCATATCGCTAGGTGAATTTAATGATTTCAGACCACAAAGTTAGGAAAGTTTCGGCTGTTTTGCTAATTTTGTGCCAGTTTTTAGTCAGAATGGTTGAAATATGAAAATTACACTTGCAGTAATCGGCAAGACCGAAGTGGGCTTTATCCGTCAAGGTATTGAAGAATACGTCAAGCGGTTGCAGCACTATGTCACCTTCAACATCCAGTACATCGGTGATGTGAAGAGCACCCGCAACATGAGCGAAGCCCAGCAGAAGGTTGCTGAAGGGAAACAGCTGCTGGCGGCCCTCGAGACCAGCGACTACGTTGTGCTGCTCGACGAGCACGGCACCGAGCGAACGTCCATAGATTACAGCCAGTGGCTGCAACGTCGCATGGCGAGCGGCAGCAAACGGCTGGTGTTTGTCGTGGGCGGTCCTTACGGCTTTTCCCAAGAGGTGTATGACCGTGCCAACGAGAAAATATCGCTCAGCAAGATGACCTTCCCTCACGAACTGGTAAGGCTTGTCTTTGCCGAACAACTCTACAGGGCATTCACCATTCTGCGGCATGAACCCTATCATCATGAGTGAGGAGTGAGAAGTGAGGAGTTAGAAGTTAGGAGTTAGAAGTTAGGAGTGTAGGGCCTCGCCTTGGAGTGGCCGTAATGGCCGTAAGATTAGATGTTATTATGATGAGGAGATTATATTTCTTGATATTGTTGGCCGTTGGCACATTGTTTGCCGATGGCAAGTCCTATTATAATACGGTTGACAATCAGTTCGGTGGGCTGTTTCCCGACAAGGGGATCAGGATGGCTGGACTTTACAAGGCCATTGTGGACGATCGCCTTGTCGAGGAAAATGCAACGATGGCCGACGCCATTACAACCGACATGATGGATGTCATCAGCACGGCCTACCGTTACCAGCTGCGCCTGGCCAACCTGAACAACAAGCAAGGAAAGACCAAGTCGATAAAGGATCCCAGGACTGGAGGTAAGACAACGATTACCAGTCCACAGTGGGGATTGGTCTTCAATTATGACGAAGATGGAAACTACTGTGCTGTGGTGCTGAGTTGTGACAACAGTTCACCGTTTGATGATATCGCCGACGAGCGAACCATGAGTATTTCCCTCGTGCAGCGCCAAGGGGGGACCGTAAAAGAATTGGCCAGTACCACCGTGAGCAAGGGCGTTTCGCTCGAAGATGACCTGAACACCTTGTGCGCCGACGTCGATGAGCATGGCGTGAGGATTTCTATCGGCAAAGATGAATTGCAAACGGTCTTGGAGGCATCCGTCATCAGGCCTGCTGGGGCAGTACAAGTCGGCTATCTTGTGGGTCCAGGTTCTCGTGTGGCCATAGAACGTGCTGTATTGACCATTGAAAAAGAGGACCAGGTGGCGGTCTCTACCCTATGGACCCTTGAGGCGCTTGACGAATACTTGGCCGCCAGCAGTGACCCCGTGGATGGTTACTGGCGCTATCTTGACCGAGACATGGAAGAAAAATGGCTGCGAATAGGCGGACGTTACACGCTGGCCGTGGTTCGCGCCGATGATGGCTACGACCTTATCTATATTGATGGAGCCCAAGTCAAGAAATCGCTGTGGAATCCAGGCATGTTAAAGGGTCACATGGTCAAGACGGTATTCTCAGGCAACTATGACCTCACCTGGATTGACGCCACCATGGAACCCATCAGTGAAGATGCTTATGCCACCATCGAAAATGGTGTCATACTTACCTTTAACTTCCCATTATACAAGAGTCAAGTGCGTTTTGCCAAGGTCATTGAGCACGATTAAGAAGTAAAATATTTGCAAAGTTCAGATAAACAAAGTAATTTTGCGCCCCGAATTTGAGAAATTAATTTTTAACAGATAGCAATTTAAAGAAAATGAAGAAGATTGTTTTGATTTTTGTTGCCATGCTGGCCATGGTACAAATGAACACTGCAACCGCTGCTGAGGCTCCTGCTGCCGACGGCGAAGAGAACAACATGACCTATGACCACCCCTTCAGGAGTGACGCTAAAAGTCACTGGGCCATCACAACCAACGGTTTCTATTTCGGTATGGGCTTAAAACACAATTGGGAAACCATTAACAATAGCTTTGAAATCGGTTTGCTCAATATTGCCGCTGTAAACTATAACAGCCTGCACGGCCAGAATATCTCTCTGGGTGTCGGTATCCACCATCGCTCTTACAGCATGAAGCGCCCCAACATGCTTCTGCGTGACGATGTTGCTGATGCAGTTATCGTTGGATCCTATCCCAAAGTCGATGACAATAATATCAAGAACCGCTCTTCTAACCTGAACTTGTGGACCGTACAATTCCCGCTGATATTCTCCCAGCGCATTGCAGGCAAACTCCACATTTCCCTTGCTGGTATCCTCAACTGGAACGCTTATGCTCGCGTTGACAATCATTATGAGCTCAACAAGGTAGAGCACGACACCAAGTTCAAGGGTCTCAAGCAACAGAAGATCGGCTTTGACGCCATGGGTGCTCTCACTTGGAACAAACTCGGCATCTACTGCCGTTACACCCCGGGCAAGTTCTTCAAGGACGGTCACGGTCCCGAAATCAAGAACACTTGGACCATGGGTCTCACCATCGGCATGTAATCCTTGAACGGAGATAACGGAAAAGACGGAAATACCCAAAATAATGGTATTTCCGTTTTTTTTCATTTATTTTGTTACAAATGGCGACTTTCTGCGTTTATTGAATAGAAACGGCATCATTAAATGAAGCAAACTGACCGCATAACAACCGCATTCACAGCCTTGAGGGAGCAGATGCTCTCGCTGGCCGAACGCATCACTGGCAACCATGATGATGCCGCCGATGCGGTCCAGGACGCCTTCGTGAAGCTATGGCAGCAGCGGGGACGGTTTGAATCCACAAGCCATGCCCAGGGTGCCGGAATGATGACCGTTCGCACCACCAGCATTGACATGGCACGCCGCAATGCCCATCACAGTGATGTTTCTATCGAGCAAGTTGCCGAGCCTATTGATGATGTGGGTGACAATGACCGCAGCCTTGCCTATCGGCAAGTGCGCTACATCATTGACAATGACTTGTCAGATAACCAGCGGAAGATTATCGACCTGCGCGAATTGCAGGGAATGGAGTTTGAAGACATCGCCAACCGCATGAACATGACCGCCGCCAACGTGCGTGTGGAACTGAGCCGAGCACGCCGACGCGTGCGTGAAATTTACCAAGCAAGAAACATGGACAAATAATCATGAACAAGAATCAACACATATCTAACCAAGCCGAGTTGGAGCAGCTTATTGAGCGCTACTTTGACGGAGAGACCAGCGTCCAAGAGGAGCAGATGCTGCGAGAAATCCTTGCCGACTGCCCCTGGAGCAGCGAGGCGATTGACGAGGCGCGCTTCACAATGGGCTACTTTGCCGCCCATCGTCAGGAGAGCCAGCGCGTTGCTAAAAAGAACAGCCGCAACAAGTTCATCGGCATTGCAGCTTCGATTGCGATTGTCCTTGTAGCAGGTGGATATGCCTTATGGCACCAGCAGCAATCGGCTGACGTGTGCATTGCCTATGTTAACGGCTTGGTTGTGCAAGACGATGATAAGGTCATGGCGCTGATATCTAATGACTTGAACATGATTGACAATGCTGCCGACGCAATGACCGATCAACTCTCCAGTCTGGGCGCAGCCCTTGAACTTGATAACGAATAAACAACGCGACAATATGAAACGGACTACAATCATCATCCTGACCTGCCTGCTGACTACTATTGCAGCCATGGCACAAACCGGCTTGAACATCAACCGCTTGTTTGACGGGCGGTACAAGAAGGCCACAGGTGCAACCGAGATTATCGTCACCGGCAGTCAAGCCCACGAAATCGGGCTCTCAGTCTATCACAGCGTTAGCGTGACTGACAAGACTCAAGCCGAAATCATTGAGAATCTTGTGGTCAAGGACGGAGCCCAAGCCATCGACAAGGAAGTGGAGTACCGCAATGGTCAACTGTACTACGGCTTCTACACGATGAAAAAGATGAAACGCGATAACCGTTACATCTTTTACCTGAACCAAAACCTGGCCCGCAAGTCACCCAAGAATGTCGTCACACTCATCTATATGGAAGGCAGGGCCAGTGCCAACGAGATCAAGAAGTTAATCAGAAAATAATCACAATCAAATAAACAAATTCATCATGAAGAAATTCTCAATCATCATCGCAGCCATGATGGCAGCAGTGACCATGTCGGCACAAACGCCTGACACAGTTACCGTTATTGAAACACCCAATCAAGTCATCATCACCGAGACCACAACCGGCACACGAGTAAAAGTTGTGGGTCAAAAAGACAATGAGGACTTCAGTTACACCTACACCGTGCAACATGCCTCAAACGACACGGTTCACACCACCAGCGACTGGGAACTGAATTTCCCATTCAAGAAGAGTAGCAATAAGGAATACCACTGGAGCATCGTTTGTTCAGGATTATACTTCGGAGGTGGCGTCAGTACTTCCTATGATTTGATCAACAACAGTTTTAACTGGGGTATCCTTAACCTCGCCAGCCTAAATTATAACACCCTTCATGGGCAGCAATTCTTGATAGGCGTAGGCTATGACAACAAGCGTTTTTCACTCAAGCGCCCCAACTGTTTTGTCATGGATGAAGCTACCAACATTGTGGGAATTGAGTCTTATCCAGAAGGCACCGTTGACCGTTCATCGGTCCTCTCGGTAAGAGCCATCCAATTTCCGCTCCAATTCCAGCAGTTCTTAGGGAAAGATTTCCACATTACAATAGGCGGAACCATGAACTGGAACGTTTATGCCAAGTGCAACACCCATTATAAGATTAACAAGACCCACTACGACGTGTCTTACCGCGGAATCAAGCAGAACAAACTGACCTTTGATGTCTATGGCGCTTTGTCCTATAATCGCTTTGGCATTTACTGCCGCTATAGCCCCTGTAACGTCTTCAAGAAAGGATTCGGTCCCGAGATCAAGAACACGTGGATGCTGGGCGTTGCTATTGCTTTGTAATTGACGGAGATAACGGATATAACGGAAATAACGGGGAATCCCAGAAAGGATTCTCCGTTATCTGTATTGTTTCAGTCCCTTCAGTTATAGGAAGGGGTTGCAGCGTTTCTCGTCGGCGACGGTGGTGGTGGAACCGTGGCCTGAGGCGATGACGGTCTCGTCGGGGAGCGGGAGAATTTTCTCGCGGATGCTGTTGATGAGCTGGGCAAAATCACCGCCCCACAAGTCGGTGCGGCCGATGCTACCGTTGAAGATGGTGTCACCACTGAACAGCAGATTGCTCTGCGGCACGTAGAAGGCCAAACCGCCCGGGCTGTGACCGGGAACATGCAACACTTGGATGATCTCGTCGCCCAACTGTAATGTGTCACCTTCAGACAAGTTGCGATCAACCGTCAAAGGCTCCACCTCTATATTGATGCGGAAATGTGCCACCTGGTCGGGCAACTCCTGCCCTAATGGGTTATCCAGGGCACTGCCGCACACGTCGGCTCCCGTCTTGTCGGCTAGCCAACGGGCTCCAGTGATGTGGTCAACATGCAGGTGGGTTAACAGGACGTGCTTCACGTTCAGCTGATGCTCATCAATGAATTTTGTCACCATCTCGCGCTCACCTTCGCGCATCATGCCAGGGTCAATAACGACGGCCTCATGCGAAGCCTCGTCCCACAGGATGTACATATTTTCGCCAAACGGGTTGACGGACATCATTGTCGCGTTCATATCGTTTATAGGTTAATGGTTAAAGTTTAATGGTTATAGGGGGAGGTAGAGGATTTTCTTGGTTTTGAAGAAATCTTCCTTGAAGTAGCTGGAGAGGTCATCGATGAGGGCTTGGTTCTTAAACTGCTGTACCTCGCCGCTCAGGTCACCGCCCTTGAGGCAAAGCAGACCATTGGGGACGGCGTTGTGATCCTCACTGGCGATAAATCGCTTGACCAGCGGCACCATGTCGCCCAGTGGCATCACCGCACGGCTGACCACAAAGTCAAACTTGCCCTTTACCTCCTTGACGTCTCCGTGCTGGATGGTAACGTTAGTCAACCCTGTGCGCTCGGCGATATCTTGTGCCACCTTCAGCTTTTTGCCGATGCGGTCCACGAGGTGGAACGTCACCTCAGGATAATATACGGCCAGAGGAATAGCGGGGAATCCCCCACCCGTTCCCAGATCCATCACTCGCGTGCCGGGTGTAAATTTGACGAACTTCACCAACCCTAACGAATGAAGGATGTGGTTAATTTCCAAATTGTCGATGTCCTTGCGGGAAATGACGTTGATTTTGGCGTTCCATTCAGGATATAGGTTTTCCAGAGCAGCCATCTGGTTGCGCTGTATCTCGGTTAGTTCAGGGAAATACTTGAGGATATATTCCATGTTGTTGTCAGTTGTCAGTTTTCAGTTGTCAGTTTTCAGTTGACAGTTGTCAGTTTTCAGAAGGCGGATGCCTCACTAAACACTAAACTTTAAACATTAAACTGCTCGCATAGCGAGCATTATGCGAGCTTAGTTATAACGCTCTCGTCACACAGGTAGTCCTTTAATTCGTTATAGGGAATTGTGATACGAGGTTCGCCCACAGCCTCAACAGCCAATTCGTTAGGCAGATAGCTCCATGTCACGCCCTTGTCGTCGAAATAGAAGTTGCTGGTCACCATGATATTCTCAACATTGAAGTAACCCATGTCATTGAGTTGCTCGTTGCCCGAGGCATTGTTTTGCTTAAGCAACTGCTGACGCAACAGCTGGCAGACGTCGGCAATGGCATCGTCACGGAATAACCGGTTCACATCGATAAAGGTCTGAGTCTCCACGTCAAAGCTGTAGTAGCGATGGGTTACCGAGGTCACCTTATCGTTCTTTTTTACCACATCGACTCGCTCAAAAGTCACCACGCCATGCTTGTTATAGATGGGTGTGATGCGGGTGCTGGTGGCATACTTAACAGTAGTCAAACCTTCACCCTCATCGGTCTCATTCTTGTCCATAGGCTCCTGCATGAAGTCATACTGGTGCATACTATTGGCAACCACCTGTCGCATGGCTTCCTGTAAAGAAAGGCTGTCGCCCGACTCCAACACATAGGCGGCATAGAGGCGTTGCAGGCTGTCAACAGCCATACCGTCGGTAGTATTCACTGGAAAATCGATAGAGGCGTCAGCGGTGATGGTGCATCGTTCGCCTCCCGACATGGTAAAACTTGACTTATCGCTCAACTGCTGAGTCTTGAGAATGACAGCGGGTTTGCCGTCATCGACTTTGTTCGCCCCATTCTTTCCACAAGAAAAGAGTAATGAGGTGATTGACAACAATATAAAGAGCCTGAATGCGAAAGTGTTCATAGCAAATGGATGTGAATAATCTTATTTTTTTCGCTAAGGTAGTACATTTTCATATAAAACCAAGTCGCGAAATGGATTTTTTTGCCGAAATTTGCAGAAAAATAGGCTTTAGGCGTTAGCTGTTAGCGGGCATCCGCATACCTTCTGATAGCCTGAGAGCATAAATGAAATGATTATGAAAATTGGAGAATATAACGAGTTGCGCATCAACCGTATGGTGGATTTCGGCGCTTATCTGATTGATGACGACACCCACGAGGTACTGCTTCCCAAACGTTATCTCACACCTGAAATGAAGGTGGGAGACATGATTCGCGTGTTTGTTTACAACGACAGCGAGAACCGTCCGGTAGCAACGACCGAGGAACCTAAAGCTGTCGTCGGCGACTTTGCCTTGATGCGTGTCAAGGCTGTGAACCAGGTGGGCGCTTTCCTTGATTGGGGACTTGTCGCCAAGGATCTGCTGGTTCCCTTCAGCGAACAACGCGTCGATATGAAGGTTGGCCGCAGCTATATTGTGCGTGTCTATCTTGACCCCGCCAGCGAGCGTATAGTCGCCAGCGCCAAACTTGCCAAATTCCTCAATAAAACAGAACCTGACTATTATCACCGCCAGCGTGTTGAGGTGTTGGCTGTCCAGCGTAGTGACCTGGGTTACCGTGTCATCGTCAACAATGCCCATTGGGGACAGATTTACCAGAACGAGACCTATCAAGACGTCAACGTTGGTGACCGCCTGACGGCATTTGTCAAGCAAGTCCGTCCCGACGGGAAGGTTGATGTTACCCTTGCCAAAATCGAGAAAATGCGTGTTGATGACCTCGGAGACCGCATCCTTGACTACCTCAAGACTCACAACGGCGAGATGGCACTGACCGACAAGAGCGACCCCGATGATATCAACAAGGCTTTCCAGTGCAGCAAAAAAGACTTCAAGAAAGCCCTCGGCCTCCTCTACAAGCAGCAGATAGTCACCCTAGGCGACACAGTGAAGTTGGTGAACAATTGATACATCCACATTGTAGAGTGGCATTTATGTCAAAAGAATGGTGGCGAAGCCGTTTCCCGTGCCTCGCCACCATTCTTTTGTATTCTCAAATTGGTCTATTTGCTTAGGATTGCATCGGTAACAGTATTGACATCAGCAATGTTGATTTCTCCATCGCCATTCACATCGGCACGTTGACGTGTCAATGAATCAACTGTTCCACCGAGGATGATATCGGTAATGACATTGATGTCGGCGATGTTGACTTCTTGGTCACCGTTTACATCACATTTCAAGTGAGCGTTTACCTCACAGATTTCATTTTTCAACACATGCCTTGTTCCAATGGATTCAGCACAAATGCTGTTTTTCAGCTCAATCATTGCCGATTTGTTGAAATCATTGGCTGCTGTTATGCTCAAGGTCAAAATTGCACCGCTATTACCCGAAAAAACACTGGCATTAGCTGATGTGACATAAATCCTTATTGCACCGTTGTCTAACTGACGGGATGTGACAACATGTGACTTGTCCTTGCGGGATGTCAGATTAATGAGAAACACATTGTTTTCCTTATCCAGTGACAACCCATCGGGTAGATACAAATCTGTCTGCAAACCACTGTAAGCCGTATCGTTGAGCAACATGACGGGGACCTGCATGGTCTTGCCTCCCGAAATGTTGAAATCCTGAATAAACAGCCTGTCATCAGCCGATGAGGCAAAAGTGGTGATGACCGCTAATGCAATCAATATCAATGAATTTCTCATAATTTATAGTCTCACTTTTAGTGTTTTGCCATTAAAATGGATGATATAGATGGTATTACCAGGAACTTGATAAACGTTGTGGCCAATCTGGGCATGGTACTTCACCATGCGACCATCAACACCGATCAGCTGCACCGTTCCAGCAACAGGAGTATCAATGATGATGGAGCCGTTCTCGACATATATCTTCGCTTCATTGCTCATCACATAGACTGCACTCGGCTCAACATACTCAATGCTCAAGTCATCAAGCGCGTGGGCTGTCAGATTACGCTCGGCAAAGAGGATGTCCTTGAATCCGATTCGCGAATCAAGCATCAGGCCTCTGTTGGCTTTTACGCTCAGTTTCAACAGTTCGGGACAAACGCCGTTAACAACGGCATCCGAGAACGAAGTTCCTAAAATTCGAATAGTCCCGTCGGGCATCATCCTGGTGGCCAATCCCAGTTGAGCAGCATCTTGTCCAAGCGAGGCGCTCACCAGTTTCAAGCCGTTAGGCAATGATACATCCATCTGGAAGCCAGCGAAATCAAATCCGCAATCCATACCGATGTTGATTTCCCGCTCGCCATCAGCCATGAGATCCAGTTTGTCACAGAACAAACGATTCTCTTGGCCGAGCCTCTCGGGAGCCTGCCTGATGATGATGGGATCAATCTCAAGAGAAATATTGGTGATACCCACCAGGTCGATGACATTCAGCGAGTTGTTTCCATCCACATCGGCAGCATCGTTATAGAACGGTGACGGGGATTTACCCATGATCTTGCTTGCCGTGGAAGTATAGTCGGCAACATCGACAGCCGCATTGGCATCGGCATCGCCAACGATATACTTGTAACGGACTATTGTGGAAACATTACCCAAATGATGCTGTGCCGAATTGGCGCCGGTAACAATGATATTGGAGACGTTAATCATGTGCTCACCTGTTTCATACTGTTGAGGCAACAGCAAGTTCATGTGAACCAGAACTCCTTCATCACCCTTCAAGTTCTGGGCTGTTGAGGATGAAACCTCAACACGGTAATTACCGTTACCCAATTGACTCGCTGTGATGTTGTGAGTCGATGTTCTACGGGCTTCGTCTAACCAGACATCAGGTATGCCGTCAACGAGGTTCATCGTCATACCTGCAGGCAACGCAACATTAAACTGGATTCCAGAAACCGGATTCCTGTTGGTTAGTGATACCTGCAAATCCATGATCCTGTCGTCTGAACCTCTAACATAGAAGATCGTATCCAAACTCAAGGTATAATCGGGCAACACTTCAATAGTACAGGTAGCCGTCAAGTGACTGCCGTCAATTGTGGAAGCAGATACATAGGTGGTTCCGGCGCCAACTGCCGTTACCAAACCATCATTGTTGACAGTTGCAACTGAGGTGTTACCTGAGCGCCATGCCACAGTCTTGTTGGATGCGTTTTCGGGAGCGATTTCAGCGCTTAATTGTGACGTTTCACCAATATTCATCACCATGCTGGACTCATTCAACGTGATGGAGGTAACCAACTGTCTTCTCACGGTAACCACACATGAAGCAGTCAGATGACTTCCATCGGTGGTTATAGCCCGTATTGTGGCGGTTCCCTGGGCAACCGATGTAACCAATCCGTTATTATCGACTCTTGCAATGGCAGCATTGCTGCTGGTCCAAGTCACTGTCTGATTGGTAGCGTTGCTAGGAGTGATTTGTGCATACAATTGTGCCGTTTCGGGCAGAGTGAGCGTCAGGCTGGTTTCATTAAGTGTAATTCCTTCCACCCTCTGCACCACTGTTACTTGGCAAGATGCTGACAGTTCGGTACCATCGGTCGTAGTCGCCGTAATCGTTGCCGAACCGGGTACAATAGCCCTGACAAGTCCGTTATCGTCAACGATAGCAACTCCAGTGTTAGACGATTTCCAGGCTACCGTTTTAATGGTGGCATCTGATGGGGTGATGGTTGCGGTCAGCTGCAATGTCTCGCCCACATTCAGATTTCCAGTGGTTGTATTCAACGTGATTCCCGTTGCGTCGATATTGTTGATTCCCAAACTGCCGTAAAGCGCCACGCGGTTGTAGAGCTGATAGCGTTGCGTCTCATTGTTGCCGCCCTCGCCATAGATGAAGCGGTAATCGTTAGGTGTCCATTGGGGATCCACCATAAAGGGCTCACGCAGTCCGAATTCCTGATTGGCGATAATCATATCAGCAAGCTGTCCTTCTTCTATGCGTTGATGCTCGTTCTCAAGGAAAATGGCGACCAGCGGGGCATCGTCCTTCTTCAAGGCACCATGGTTCTGATAAGCCACGGCATTCTTGGCCGAGAAGTGGGTGCCATTGGTCTCGGTATTGGTAATGACGATGGTATAGGGGCGATACCTGACGCCGTCGATTACCTTGGTTCCCACGGTTGAGATATTGTCAGCAAATCTGAAGATAGCCGAATTGGGCAAACGGTCACCCTGGACAAAGCTGATTTCGTTACCATTCTCGTCCTCGGCCTTGACCATTCTGATTCCCTCAGGCAGGTAGATGTTGCACTGCCAAGCGTTGTAGGTGATTTCGTTGTATGGCGTACCATAGTCTTTAATCAGAGTCTTGGGCAGAGCCTGTACTTTCTCGTTCAGGTATATTTCGTCGTCATCGAGCCAGAGCCACACCGTCTGCAGGGCACCTGATTTAAAGCTAACGAGATTATCATAGGTCTTGAGCACACCGTTGTCATCGTAGGCATTACGGGCAAAGACGTGGTCATTGGTCGTCTGGCCCACCTTGAGAGGAGTACCGTCTTCAAGGGTTGCCCACTCGCCAGTCTGTAAATCTTGAGCGAAACCTGATGCCCATCCTAGCAGCATCATGCTCAATAACAGCGTGTAACGCCCTCTTTTTAACATTCCTGAGGTTATATCATGTTTCATTGCATTGCTCATGTCTTGAGAGAAAAACTTATAACTGCAAATATAGTCAACTTTTCGCATAAAATGGGTTTCCTGCTACTATTTTTATTGCAAACCACACAAAAACAATGAATCATCAGAAAATCAATAACAAAAAAACACTACCTTTGCATGAGAAACCTAATCACAACAATATGAAACTTTTCAGGAATATATCGACAATTATTGCGCTGACCCTCACCCTGAGCGTGCTCGCCGACAACAACCAGGCTCCCGAGCCTTGCTACCCCTTACCCAGTCCTCAGCAGGTAGAGTGGCAAAAGCTGGAGACCTATGCGTTTATCCACTTCGGACCCAACACTTTTACAGATAAGGAATGGGGCTATGGTGATGCCCCAGCCACCGCGTTCAACCCCACCCGACTCGACTGCGAGCAGTGGGTACAGACCCTTATCAAAGCGGGCATGAAGGGCGTGATTCTCACGTGTAAGCACCATGACGGCTTCTGCCTATGGCCTAGCCGATATACCGACTATAGCGTAGCGGCTTCGCCCTGGCGTAATGGCAAGGGCGACGTGGTGCGTGAATTGTCCGAGGCCTGCAAGAAGTATGGTATCCGCTTCGGCGTCTATCTCTCGCCGTGGGACAGGCACCAGGCCAGCTACGGCACGCCCGATTATGTCACCTATTACTACAACCAGCTTGAGGAGCTGATGACCCAGTATGGCGACATCTTTGAGGTGTGGTTTGACGGGGCAAACGGTGGCGACGGCTGGTATGGCGGCGCATGTGAGAAACGCGAGATCGACCGCAGCACCTATTACAACTACCCCAAGGCTTGGGGCATCGTCAATCGCCTGCAGCCCAATGCCGTCATCTTCTCGGACGGTGGTCCCGGCTGCCGATGGGTGGGCAACGAGAAGGGCTATGCCAACCCCACCAATTGGGCTTTCCTGCGCATCAATGAGGTTTATCCCGGCTATCCCCAATATGAGGAGTTGCAGTCAGGTCATGCCGACGGTGATGCCTGGTGTGCCAGCGAGTGCGACACGAGTATCCGCCCGGGGTGGTTCTATCACGAGAATGAGGACGACAAGGTTAAGAGCGTCGAGCAGTTAACCGACCTCTACTACCGCAGTGTGGGCCACAACGGCACCCTCCTGCTCAATTTCCCCGTTGACCGCGACGGCCTGATTCACCCCAACGACTCAACCATCGCCGCGCAGTGGCATGAGCGCATCGCCCGCGAGTTGGGCACCAACCTGCTGAAGGGAGCCAAGTTCAAAGCAACAAATACCCGCAGCAAGCGTTTCGGCCCCGCTATGATGGGGGACGACAACTGGGACACCTATTGGGCAGCCAGCGATGGCGTGACGACTGCCGACATTGAAATCAAGGCCAAAAAAGACATCACTCTTGACTGTATCATGCTGCAAGAGTACATTCCGCTGGGACAGCGTGTCAAGGAATTTGTCATCGAGTACAAGACCTGCTGTGGCAAGTGGGTCCCCGTAATTGTCGATGAGGAGACGACGACCATCGGCTACAAGCGCATCGTGCGTTTCCACGAGAAGACCGCCAAGGAGTGGCGCATCCGCATTCTCGACAGCCGAGCATGTCCCTGCATCAACAACATTGCGGGATATTATGTTGGATATAATAAATAAGACTATATTATTATGATAGAGAGAGGCAGTGACAGAGTGATGCACATTGTTGAGGCAATCACTGAACGCACAGCCGCTGAACATTACAGGCTTGTGCTCAACGAGGAGCGCAAGCCTGTAATCACGGGCAGCAAAATTGGTGGCATTCCCTATTGGCCGACTGGCAAAGATTTTCCCGTTGATGAGCGAGGCAATAAAATGCTGATGCTCTTGCAGATCAACTGCGCTGAAGCGGGATTGAAGGCGCCACTGCCTGAACTGGGGATGCTGCAATGGTTTATTAGTACCAATCCCGAGCGGATGTATGGCTGCAGGGGTAATTATGACGATGACCGCAGTGGCTTCCGTGTCATCTATCATGAAACGGTTGGTGTGAATGTAACGCCTCCCGATGTACCCACCCACCTGACCGTCGATGACGATCACTCGCCTGTCAAACGCGAGGTAGCTATCGACGTGGTGACTGAGCCTACGGTGATGAGCGTCAGCGATGGACACCTCAACCGTTTGTTCTTTGACATTGTCAAGGATATCACCGGAGTGGAACACACCAGCATGATGTGGTATGAGTACCTGGACAATGAGGACTGCCTCTATCTGGAGAAGACGCTGGGCATGAAACGCCCCTGCCATCAGATGCTAGGTTACCCCGTCTTTACCCAGGAAGATGCGCGCCGCGATATCGACACGCACGATACCCTGCTGCTGCAACTTGATTCCCAATTCTCAACCATCGACAACAAACCCCTCGTCATGTGGGGCGACATGGGCAGCGGATTCGTCTTCATCAACCACGACGACCTCGCAGCACGTGACTTCTCCCACACCTACTACTGCTGGGATTGCGGGTAAAAATGTTGCTAGCCTCTGTTGAGTAGGATATTGATGAGCTCCGTGACGTCATCAATATTAACCTTACCATCGCCATTGACATCAGCAGACTCGTAACCATCGGCATTGCCTGCCAATAGGAAAGAGATGAGATCGGTGACATCATCTATGCTGACCTTGCCATCAAGATTGGCATCGCCAGGGATGTAGTCACGTTTAGGATATAGTCCCACATACATAGCTTGCCAGTCGTCATAGGTGTATTGCAACACATTGAGAATAGCAAGATCAAAATAGCCGTTTTCAACGCCATACCATCCCCAGTTGACATGCACCAGACCATTTTCGTCATAGCCATCAAGGATGAAATTATGACCCGCAAGGATGCCTTCTTCAAGATTGATGTCCTTCGCCGAATAGAGGATGGGATGACCGGCAGACAGCTCAGCATAGACCATCTCCATCCATGTCGCCTCATCGTAGCGTGAGCGAGGTACATAATAGGCCGTGTCGTTGTAACCGAAGTTTTCTATAAAAGCGTTAAGAATCTTAGCATCTGTCGTTCCGCCACCATATTCATTCCATAAGGTCTGGGATGCCACTCCACAATGATAGCACAACTGCGCCACCGCCATGCCTTGTGCTGTAGTGTATTCGCCCTGATAATCGTCAATCATGTTGTCCCAGTCATACTCTGCAGCGCTAAAATCGGCTGTGAGAGTCACTGTAGCCTCATTATACTTGACGTCAACCGAACGTGTGCCTTGGCCATGCTTGGGGCACTGGTAGAAATTCATGTACTGTGCCATTGCAGCAGGGCCACATCCAAGCGAGTAATGTCCCGAATCCGGCTGATAGGTGCCGTACAGGCTACGGTCTGCTACATAGTGGTCAAACGGGCACATGAACTTGAACGGCTCGCGTTGTCCCCACACGGTGCTCAATAGCGGCTGCACCGAGGTGGCGAAGCGACTTGGGTCAGGCTTGGTTGTCTCTCGATTGGGAAAAGATTTAAGCAATACTTTTTTAGTTGCATTCAACCACCAGTTAAATCCGGGATTATTGCTTGAGAGATTCAGGTCGCCAGAAAGAGAATACGCCAAAACGGTTGGTATTTTCCCGTTGCTGGAAACAATTGCAAAGCCCCACCCGCCTGACGATAGGCAGTCATACCAGGATAATAAGCCGCCACTTCAAGGGGGCGCGAGGTCTTGAGAGCACGGCTAGCTGCAGCACGCATCATCGCATCAGAGCCATCACTGGCCCAAACAGACATAGAAAATGATACCATTAAAAACAATAATAAAACCTTAAATCGTGCCATAATAGAAATAATAAAAGTAGTTAATGTGAAATAAGTAATTATAAAAAGACAAGGTGTACCCTATCATCACTTAGACAGGGTACACCAAATGTCAAAATTTATCTCTTCGCAGAGATGAAAAAGTGTGGATTAACCGCAGCGGGAGGTACCGCAGTTGGTGCAGATGAGGCATCCCTCCTGATAGACCAAGGTATCCTGGCCACAGTTGGGGCAACGCTCGGCAGCTGCCTCGCCATTGTGGATGTAGCGTTTAAGAGCACGCTCGACACCCATCTTCCACGTGTTGATTGACTGGCTGTCCAACTCCAGACTGCTGACGAGCTTCAGCACCTGCGGGATGGGCATTCCGTAACGCAACACACCCGAAATCAGCTTGGCGTAGTTCCAGAACTCGGGGTTGAACTTCTCGCTCAGTCCCTCAATAGTGGTCTTGAAACCACGCTTGTTGATGAACTGGAAGTCGTAACGCTTCACGCCATCCTCGCCTACAGCCTTGATGATCTTGCCCTTGGTCACCGACTTAGGGCAGAAGATACCCTCGTCATCGTCGGCAATACCGGTAAAGATCTCGTAGGGGCGACCGTCGATCAAGCCGATAAAGGCAATCCACTTTTCCTTCTTGTTCTGGAAACGAACCACGTCGGCCTCGAGCTCAACAGGGCGCTTGAGGATGTGTTCCTCCTCGGCGATGTAACGGGCTGCCTGCTCCTCGTTAGTTCCCGCCTCTTTCTCCTTTTCCTTTTTCTTGTCGTTGTCGCTCAGTGCAACCAGCACACCTGTGCGTGAGCCGTCACGATAGACGGTGCAGCCCTTGCAGCCACTGCGCCAAGCCTCGACATAAAGCTTGCCTACCATTTCCTCGCTGATGTCGTTGGGCAGGTTGATGGTCACGCTGATGCTGTGGTCCACCCACTTCTGCACCTCGCCTTGCATCCTCACCTTGTTGACCCAGTCCACATCATTGGCAGTTGCCTTGTAGTAAGGCGAACGTGCGACGATGTCGTTGAGCTCTTCCTGGGTATAGTCACGACGAACGGGGATTCCGTTGATGTTCATCCAGGTCACCAGTTTGTGGTGATAGACGATGAATTCCTCAAACGAATCGCCATTCTCGTCCACCAGGTCAACATGCACATCCTTGTCGCTGGGGTTGACCTTGCGGCGACGCTTATAGACAGGCATGAAGACGGGCTCGATACCCGATGTGGTTTGCGTCAGCAGGCTGGTGGTTCCCGTGGGAGCGATGGTCAGGCAAGCGATGTTGCGACGGCCATACTTCTTCATTTCCTCATAGAGTGCCGGATCGGCCTCACGCAGGCGGTTGATGTAAGGATTGTTCTCCTCACGCTTGGCATCATAAATCTCAAAGGCGCCACGCTCCTTGGCCATCTGTACCGATGAGCCGTAAGCTGCCAATGCCAGAGCACGATGAACGCTCACCGAGAACTCGGTAGCTTCAGGCGTGCCATAGCGCAGACCCATAGCGGCAATCATGTCACCCTCGCCCGTGGTGCCCACACCGGTGCGACGGCCCTTGAGGGTCTTGGTGCGGATTTTGTTCCACAGGTTCATCTCGGTGGTCTTGACCTCGGCGGTCTCGGGATCGGACTTGATCTTGTCCAAGATCTTCTCGATTTTCTCCATCTCGAGGTCGATGATGTCATCCATCATGCGCTGCGCACAAGCAACATGCTCGGCAAACATGTCATAATCAAAGTATGCCTCGGGAGTGAAGGGATTCTTCACATAGCTGTACAGATTGATGGCAATCAAGCGGCAGCTGTCGTAGGGGCACAGGGGAATCTCACCACAAGGATTGGTCGAGATGGTCTTGAAGCCCAAGTCGGCGTAACAGTCGGGCACTGACTCACGGGTGATTGTATCCCAGAAGAGGATTCCCGGTTCAGCGCTCTTCCAAGCATTGTGGACAATCTTCGCCCACAACCTGGCAGCATCGGTATCCTTTTCATAGATGGGTTTATCACTGTCGATGGGATACTGCTGGTGGTAGGGCTTGCCTTCGACGGCAGCCTGCATGAAGGCATCGTCGATGCGCACCGATACGTTAGCACCGGTCACCTTGCCCTCTTCCATCTTGGCGTCAATAAACGACTCGGCATCGGGATGCTTGATGCTCACGGTCAGCATGAGCGCACCACGGCGGCCATCCTGAGCCACCTCACGGGTACTGTTGCTGTAGCGTACCATGAACGGCACCAGACCGGTTGAGGTCAAGGCACTGTTCTTGACGGGAGAGCCCTTGGGACGGATGTGGGACAAGTCATGACCCACGCCGCCACGGCGCTTCATGAGCTGCACCTGCTCCTCGTCGATCTTGAGGATGCCACCATAGCTGTCGGGCTCACCATCGAGACCCACAACAAAGCAGTTGCTCAGCGAGCCTACCTGGAAATTATTGCCGATACCTGCCATGGGGCTACCCTGAGGCACGATATAGCGGAAGTGGCTCATCAGTTCAAACAAGCGATCCTCACTCAAGGGGTTGGGATACTTGTTCTCGATGCGGGCAATCTCGCGCGCAATGCGACGGTGCATATCGTCGGGCGTCAATTCAAAAAGATGCCCAAACGAATCTTTCAATGCATATTTCGTCGCCCATACCCTGGCAGCCAGTTCATCGCCGTCAAAGTACTTTAAGGAGGCTTCATAGGCCTGTTGATAAGTGTAGGTTTTTTCTTCCATTGCTATCTTGTTTCTTTTAGCTTAGCCTTTCACTGTCAGCAGTTAGGCTTAAGCTGTAAATCAGTTGTTTTTAAGGATTTTATCAATTCGTGATTTGTCATGGAGGCAAAATCCTCGCAAAGGTAATATGATATTTTTGAATAACAAAATTTATTGCCGATTTTCTAAAGTTTTTCATAAAATTTTTCAATAGATTGATTTTCAAAGGATTAATTTTTACGCTTTGCTAAAAAGTTTTCCAAATCATCAACATAATACAGCTGCAAGTTGCTATAAACAAACAACTTGCAGAACAAAAATAGCTTCCCCAATTGGAGAAGCCACATAGATGAATACTCACTTAAAAGTTACTGAAGCGTGCCATCCTGGGCAGCCTTGATCATGTCCTCGTTAGCGGTGATGTAGATTTCAACGCGACGGTTCTGGGCACGACCTGCATCGGTCTCATTGCTGGCAACAGGATAATCATAGGCCAGACCCTTGCTGGTCATACGAGCCTTGGGAACACCAGCGTTGGAAAGGAAGTTCTTCACCTCGGTTGCACGAGCGTTGGAAACCTTCTCATTGGCAGCACGAGTACCCACATTGTCGGTGTGACCGTAGATCTGCACATCGGTCTGGGGGTTGTTGATCAGCGACTTGGCAAACTCATTCAGTGAAGCCTCGGCCTTCTGACCCAGCTTGGAGCTGTTGAAAGCGAAGAGGATACCCTCGTCGAAGGTCACCTTGATGCCCTCAAAGCCGTTCACGTCGGTAACGGTATCAACCTGGGCACCGGCGATCTGGGCGAGCTCACGAGCCTGCTTGTCCATCTTCTTGCCGATGAGCGTACCTGCAACACCACCAGCAACAGCACCGATAGCACCGCCGATGGCAGCACCCTTTCCCTTACCGATGAGGGCACCGATACCAGCACCGAGAGCGCCACCGCCACCAGCACCGATCAAACCGCCCTTGGCAGCATTGTTCAGTGAATCACAACCCGAGATACCGAGCATCAAGAAAACACTTAAAATAAAACATAAAGTCTTCTTCATATTTCTAAAATATTAAATGAATAATGTGAATTAATTGTCTTACAAAATGCAAATATAGTAATAAAATCTAAATAACCACCCTTTTAGACCAAAAAAACACGCTTTGGTTTATTTACTATAGAATACGGCAACAGTTCCCCAACAGACAACAAAATGAACACTTAAACAGCAAAACCGCCCTAGCGAACGATGCAGGGCGGTTTTGTCATATAACGATAAACGGGATATCGGTCTTAGCGCTTGTTGGTGATGGGGCGCAGGTTGCGTTCCTTCAAGTCACCTGAGCGATAGGCATCGAGCAGTTCCTTGAGATCTTCGATCTGTGACCTGAGTTCGGCACCTATATCGGTATCGTTCACGAGAATACGTTGATGGGTATGCTCAATGATGTTACGGGTGGACTTGATATCCTGACCGAGTCTCACGGCTTCGTCAATCGACGAGAAGGGTTCATGCTGTACCAGCTCAAATCCCTGAGAGTGATATACCAGCGTATAGCCGGCAATACCGGTCTCAGGTTGATAGGCCTTGGAGAAACCGCCGTCAATCACCATGAGCTTGCCGCCAGCCTTGATGGGATTCTCACCCTTGATGGTCTTGACAGGCACGTGTCCGTTGATGATGTGACGATGCTCACCGGTGACACCGAATTCATCAAGGATTGCATCCACCACCTCGGGATTATCCCGCATGGTATAATAAGCACCCTTGACTTCTTTATGGGTATCCTTGTCGGCAATGAAGTAACGCTCAAAGGTTGCCATCTTGCTCTTGTCGAATGCGGGCGAATCGGGACCGCACCACAGATACCACAAGTAATCGAGTGCGAAAGCACGCTCCTCGGCATCCTCGCTTCCGAAGTAAGCCGTACGGATCAAAGTGCCAGCACGCTTGAGCAAATCCTTGCCATGGAACTTCTCGCCACGGATAGTCACATCCTTGAGGGTTCCGTCCTCGTTCAAGGGGATGGAGGCATGATAGAGCAGGTTACCGTTGGCAATGGTGTAGAGACAGCCGTTGCGGAAGAGGCACTTCATGTGTTTGCGCAGTTTCTCGCTCTCGGTAAACGACTTGTGGAGCTTTGTCACGATGGACTCCTCTTCAGGCGTGAGCTTGAAGGGATGTTTGGGATCCACTGTCGGGAAATTGGTGTCAAGCAACTCGTATTCCTTGCCCTTAATCTTGATGATACCCTTCTTCAGGTCCATCTTGTCCATCAAGAGACGGTCTTTCATCTCAAATTCGGGACGACGTTTGATGGCGTCTGCCTCCAGTTTGAATTGGATGATGCTGATGGCCTTGTGCATCTGGGCTACAAGCTGAGCAGTGCGGGCTCGCTCAGGATCCTTGGCGCTACCGTCCTTAGGCAGGAAACGCTCACAGGGGTCTCCAGCATAGGTGTCCATGGCAAAAGTGGCCAGCGGCAAGAGGTTGATGCCGTAGCCATCCTCGAGTACGCCGTGGTTGCCATAGCGCAGGGCGATACGCAGCACGTTGGCAATGCTGCAATCATTACCGGCAGCAGCACCCATCCACAGGATGTCATGGTTACCCCATTGAATATCAAAGTTATGGTAGTTGCACAGGATATCCATGATTTTATCTGGACTGGGACCGCGGTCATAGACATCGCCCAGGAGATGCAGCATGTCGATGGTCAACTGCTGAATCAGGTTACACATGGCGATGATGAATTCTTCGACACGATGGGTCGAGATGATGGTCTTGATGATCACATCTACATAAGCCTGCTTGTTCGGGTCACTGCTGTGCTCATGCAAAAGCTCCTGAATGATGTATGAGAAATCCTCGGGCAGCGCCTTGTGAACCTTGGAACGGCTGTACTTAGATGACACGTGGCGGCAGACTCTCACCAATCGGTTGATGGTGATAAAGTACCAATCATTCAAGTCATCCTTATCGGTGATTTCACTCTTGACAAGTTCCAATTTCTCGGCAGGATAATAAATGAGGGTACACAGGTCCTTCTGCTCACGTGCGCTGAGGGAGTCATTGAAGATCGTACTCACCTTACGTTTAATTCTACCGCTGGCGTTGCGCAGCACATGCTGGAAAGCCAGGTACTCACCGTGGAGGTCAGCCAGGAAGTGCTCGGTGCCCTTGGGCAGGTTCAGAATAGCCTCGAGGTTAATGATCTCGGTGCTTGCGGTTGCGACATTAGGGAAACTGCGTGAGAGCAGCTTCAGGAAATAAAGGTCACGTTTTCTTTGTTTTGGTTTCATAGTTATGCTATAGCTTCTTTTAAGATTAAGGTATTATATATATATGTAACGTCAAAAGTTAAAAAATATTATTTGAGCAGGGTGATTCTTACCTTTTTACCCTTGATTTTTGCGGTTTGGAGCAGTTTGAGCACATTCTTTACCTGAAGGCTCGGCACAGCAGCCAGCGAATAATGGTCCCGCACGTCGATGCGTCCGATGGCACTAGCTTCGATGCCACCATTCTTGGCGATAAAGCCCATGATGTCTCCTCGTGACAGCTTTTCTTTCTTGCCAGCCTGGAAATATAGCGTCGCCATGGGTGCAGCGGGCAGGCTTTTCCCGGGCTGAAGGGTAAACTGCTCTTCGATCGCCACCCATTCGGGCAAAGATTCATCGGGAGCTGTAATGACATAGGCATTACCTGTGGCATCGACACGGGCAGTGCGGCCGTTACGATGGATATAGGCCTGCTCACTTACCGGCAAATGATAATGGACAATGTGCTCGACCAAATCGATATCGAGACCACGTGCTGCAAGGTCGGTGGAAACAAGCAGAGTCACGCTGCCGTTATTGAGCCTGGCAACAGCACATTCGCGTTCCTGCTGGTCCAATGCGCCATGATACAGGCCTGCCTCAATGCCATTCTTGACAAGATACTGGTGGATGCGCTCCACGCTTTCACGGTAATTGGCAAACACAATGGTCTTTTCGCCACCCAGTGTGAGCAGCAACTGACGTAGGGTATCAAGTTTATCTTTGCTGTCGGAGACCACTTGCCAGACTTTTATACGTTCGGCAGGTTGCTCTTTCCCTTCAAGCACATTGAGTGTGAAAGGATTGTGGAGGCGCACAAACTCGGGCACCACGTCAAGGACGGTTGCCGAAGCAAGGATGCGGCGGTTGATACGGGGCATCTGCTTGATGATCTGACGCATCTCGTCTTCAAAGCCCAGCTCCAATGACTTGTCCATCTCATCAAGGACAAGCAGTCGGGTGCCACGCAAGTCAATGTGGCCGCGCTTATGATGGTCCAGCAATCGGCCTGGTGTGGCAACGATGATGTCAGGGGTGACAGCGAGTGATGCCTTTTCGTCAGCAACGGTATGTCCGCCGTAGCAAGGAGTCACTTTATAACCCTCGGCAAGGACACGCAGAATTTCGGCGGTCTGCATCACCAGTTCGCGCGAGGGTGCCATCACAACTGCCTGCAACTGCTGCATCGGTGGCTTGAGAGCCTGCAACAGACACAACGAGAAAGCCAAAGTCTTTCCAGTACCCGTAGGGGAATAGAGGATGAGGTCTCCCCCGCCCGATTTCCACTTCTCTAAAGCCATTTGCTGCATCTCGTTAAGAGCATCAATTCCCATGCGCTGTTGCACTGTCTGCAATAAATCCTTCTCTTTCATCAGAATCATCAATGTTTGTGCTGCAAAGTTACTTATTATTGTGCACATCATATTGAAAGAAAAGTTTTTTTACTACTTTTGCCATCAAAAAAATGACAATATGGCAAAATTCTTTATTGTAGCCTTGACCGTCATGCTGGTCATGCAGGGTTTTGTAACATGGCACGTTTGGCGCGTGCTACCCTTCTCTACACCGGTGAAACTCATTATCGTTCTGCTCATGCTGGCAGCACTGGGATGCATGGTACTACAGTTCAAGAGCGATAGCGTTCCCCTTGGGATGGCAACGGCAATGTATGAAATCGGCAATTCGTGGCTCATCATCATGTTCTACCTGTTGATGACGTTTCTGCTTCTGGACATCGGGCGGCTCATCCATTTGGTGCCCGCCGCATGGCTCAAGAGCAACGGCATTACCTCATTGGTTATTACCGGCATCATGCTAGTGACCTTCATTGGCGGCAATATCCACTACCATAACAAACAACGCCAGGAAATCAAGATTACGACCAATAAGCACCTCGAACGGCCATTGAAAATTGTGATGTTGAGCGACCTTCATGCCGGTTTCCACAATCCGCGCGCCGAGGTGGGCCGCTGGGTGGACATGATCAATGCCGAGCAAGCCGATCTCATCCTCATTGCCGGGGATATGATTGACGGCAATGTGCGTCCGCTGCTTGCCCAAGGGACTGCCGATGAGTTGAAGCGCTTCAATGCCCCGACCATCGCTTGCTTGGGAAACCACGAGTATATTACGGGTATTGACAAATCGATTAACCTTATCAACCAAACCGGTATCTGCCTGTTACGGGATTCAACTATAGTCATCGGTGATGTAACCATTATCGGCCGTGATGACCGCAGCAACCGTGGTCGCAAGAGCGTCGAACAACTGATGCAAGGCGTTACCCGTGGCAATTACATCATCATGCTTGACCATCAGCCATTCCAACTGAAAGAAGCCGAGAAGAACGGTGTGGATCTGCAGTTGAGCGGACATACGCATCGCGGTCAAGTCTGGCCACTGAACTGGGTGACCAAGAAAATGTATGAATGTGACTACGGCCAGTATCGCCGTGGCAACACCGACTATTACGTCAGCTCCGGTCTGGGCATCTGGGGCGGCAAGTTCCGCATCGGCACCGACTCGGAATACGCCGTCATCACCGTCACATCCAAGTAAACCTGCCTCTTGTTCGAGCCGGAAGCTCGCAATACACTGACAATAGGGGAACACCACTTTATATACAGAAAATCAAGTGGGTCACGGCAAAATCGCTGTGACCCACTTGATAATTAAGTTGAGATGTCCGTTTTAAGACAGGGGATTACTCGGCATCGTCGAGAAGGATGTGCATCACCTCGATGGCACTCTTCATGACGTTGGTGCCGGGGCCGAAGATGGCGGCCACACCAGCCTTGTAGAGGTAGTCGTAGTCCTGCATGGGGATCACACCACCAGCGGTGACGATGATGTCCTCACGGCCAAGCTTCTTGAGCTCCTCAATAACGGCGGGAACGAGGGTCTTGTGACCAGCGGCAAGCGAAGATACGCCGAGCACGTTCACGTCGTTCTCGACAGCCTCGCGGGCACTCTCTTCGGGAGTCTGGAACAAGGGACCCATGTCCACGTCAAAGCCACAGTCGGCATAGCCGGTGGCAACGACCTTGGCGCCACGGTCGTGACCGTCCTGACCCATCTTGGCAATCATGATACGGGGCTGGCGGCCTTCCTTCTTGGCAAAGAGAGCAGTCAAGCGACGAGCCTCTTCCAGGTCGGGATCGGATTTGGTTTCTGCTGAATACACGCCTGAAATGGTTTTAACGACAGCTTTATAACGTCCCACGATCTCCTCGCAGGCATCTGAAATCTCACCCAGCGAAGCGCGGTCCTTAGCGGCCTCGACAGCGAGTTCGAGCAGGTTGCCCTCACCCGTCTTCACACACTCGGTAATAGCGGCGAGGTCGGCCTTAACCTTAGCCTCGTCACGGTTGGCACGCAGCTTCTCGAGACCTTCAACCTGTTCCTTGCGAACCTCGGTATTGTCAATCTCCAGAATGTCGATGGGAGCTTCCTTCTCGAGGGCATACTTGTTGATGCCGACGATGGTCTGGCGTCCGCTGTCGATACGGGCCTGGGTGCGGGCAGCGGCTTCCTCGATACGCATCTTGGGCACGCCAGTCTCGATAGCCTTGGCCATACCGCCAAGCTTCTCAATCTCCTCGATGTGAGCCCATGCCTTCTGCACCAGTTCGTTGGTCAGCGACTCTACATAGTAGGAACCTGCCCAAGGATCGATAACCTTGGTGATATAGGTTTCCTGCTGGATGTAGATCTGGGTGTTACGGGCGATACGGGCCGAGAAGTCGGTCGGCAGCGCGATAGCCTCGTCGAGAGCGTTGGTGTGCAGCGACTGGGTGTGACCCTGAGCGGCAGCCATAGCCTCGATACAGGTGCGGCCCACGTTGTTGAAGGGATCCTGAGCGGTCAGCGACCAACCAGAGGTCTGGCTGTGGGTGCGCAGCGACATTGACTTGGGATTCTCGGCACCGAAGCTCTTCACGATCTTGGCCCACAACAGACGGCCGGCACGCATCTTGGCAATCTCGGTGAAGAAGTTCATCGAGATGCCCCAGAAGAACGACAGACGGGGAGCAAAAGCGTCAACCGACAGACCTGCATTCACACCAGTGCGGATGTAGTCCATACCGTCGGCCAGCGTGTAAGCCAGCTCGATGTCGGCGGTAGCACCGGCTTCCTGCATGTGGTAACCCGAAATCGAGATCGAGTTGAACTTGGGCATATACTTAGAGGTGTACTCAAAGATGCTGGCGATGATCTGCATCGAGAACTTGGGAGGATAGATATAGGTGTTGCGCACCATAAACTCCTTCAAGATATCGTTCTGGATGGTTCCCTGCATCTCCTCGAGTTTTGCACCCTGCTCCAGACCTGAAACGATGTAGAACGCCATGATGGGCAGCACGGCACCGTTCATGGTCATGGACACTGACATCTTGTTCAAGGGGATACCATCGAACAGGACCTTCATGTCCTCGACCGAGCAGATCGATACACCTGCCTTGCCGACGTCACCGACCACGCGGGGGTTGTCGGCATTGTAGCCACGGTGGGTGGGAAGGTCAAATGCTACTGACAGACCCTTCTGGCCCGAAGCCAGGTTGCGGCGGTAGAAGGCGTTGGACTCGGCAGCGGTCGAGAAACCAGCGTACTGACGGACGGTCCACGGACGGAACGGGTACATCAGCGAATAGGGGCCACCCAGGAAGGGAGGAATACCGGCAACAAACTCCAGGTGCTCCAGACCCTCGATGTCCTCGTGAGTATAAATGGGCTTAATGTCGATCAACTCGGCATTCTTCCACACCTCGCCCTTGGGAAGGGGATTGTGCTTTACATTAAAAGCATCATTAGCAATATCTATATTCTTAAAATTCGGTCTCATAGTCGTCTCGTCATTTTAAAAGTTTAGCGTTGAAGGCTTTTAACGTAGCAAGCACGTTGGTGCGAACATTGATGAAGTTGGTGATACCCATAGCCTTGAATTCGTCGGTCTCGGGACCTGCGAGCACGAGCTCGGCACGACCGTCGAGTTCCTTCACTGCCTCGGGAATCAGAGCGGCATACTCGTCGTCACTGGAGCAGAGCACGACAACGTCGGCCTTCTTCTCCATAGCGGCGTCCATACCTTCCTTGACGGTCTTGAAACCGTTGTTGTCAATCAGCTCATAACCAGCGCAAGCGAAGAAGTTGTCGCTGAACTGGGCACGGGCGAGGCGCATAGCCAGGTTGCCAATAGTGAGCATGAACACCTTGGGCGTGTTGGCAGCATGCTCGGTAGCGAGGCGAACCTCCTCGAACTGCGTGGCCAGGCGCTTGGTGTTGAGCGTGACAGCACCCTCTGTCTCCTCGTGGTTGCAGCTGCAGTGGCAGTTGCACTCCTTGCAGGCGTCAGCCTTGTCGGCAGCCTTCTCGGTGAAGTTGGGGAACTGGTTGGTACCCAGCAGCTGCTCACGGCGCTTAGCGACCTTGTCGAAGCGCTCCATGGCAGTAGTGTTAACGGCCTTAATGATGTCGCCGCTCTCGAGGGCAGCCTTGAAACCACCCTTGTCCTCAACATCGAGGAAGAGCTTCCAGCCCTGCTCGGCGAGGTTCTTGGTCAGCATCTCTACATAGTAGGAACCGCCGGCGGGGTCAACGACCTTGTCGAGGTGGCTCTCTTCCTTAAGCAGGATCTGCTGGTTGCGGGCGATGCGCTCGCTGAAGTCGTCGCTCTCCTTGTAGGGAGCATCAAACGGGGTGACAACGATAGAATCCACACAAGCCAGGGCGGCACTCATGGCCTCGGTCTGGCTGCGGAGCAGGTTCACATAGCTGTCATAGATCGTCTGGTTGTAACGGCTGGTCTCGGCATTGACGTTCATCATGCACGAGTAGTCGTTAGCGGGATTGAACTGCTTCACGATAAGTGCCCACAGCTCGCGTGCAGCGCGGAACTTGGCAATCTCCATGAAGTAAACCGTCGAAACGCCCATGTTGAACTTGATGCGGTTGGCCACCTCATCGGCGGAGAAGCCTGCCTCGGTCAGCATGGCCATCCACTCGGCACCCCAAGCCAGAGCATAACCCAGCTCCTGGTAGATGTAGGCACCAGCGTTGTTCAGTGCCAGCGAGTCAACGCTAAGCACGCGCAGGTGAGCGACGGGCTTCACGGCATTCATCAGCTCGGTAGCCATGGCAACGATGTCGCCAGGGAAGGGCTCGCCGTGCTTGAAGGTACGCTTGAACGGGTTGAAGGTGATACTACCCACGAAGGTGTCCTCGCAGCCGAGCTCCTTGCACAGAGCAACAAGCTCATTGGCATACTTGATGGCGCACTTGGGGCAGCACATGATGTTGATTTCACAGGCGGGAAGGGAGATGCCCTGGAGGAGCTCCTTCAGGTCCACATCAGCACCATGCATGTGGAAACCAATTGAATTGATGCCCTTGCCGAGCACCTCAATTGCCTTGGCATTGGCAGCCTTAACATCGTTGACATCGATGTTCTGGCGCACCTTCCAGTCGTTGTTGTAGCGTGTTCCGCGGACATAGGGGAACTCGCCAGGGAGTGATTTGGTCTGCTTCAGGTCAGCAATGTCCACGCTGCGATACAGCGGCTGGGCATTGAAACCCTCGTTTGTCCGCCAAACCATTTTCTTCTCAAAGTCGGCCCCTTTCAGGTCAACTTCGGCCTTGGCACGCCACTCCTCTGGAGTGACAGGCGCGAATTGGTCGAACAATTTCTTTGTTTCTGCCATAAAATAGTAAATTATATAGTAACCTTAAAATAGTTTTTGGTTCTAACTTTTCAGCTGAATTGCCATCGTCTGATGCTTCAAGCCAGGTGACTAAAACCTTGTCGTAGCAATTCAACCCGCAAAGGTACTACTATTTCCTGAATTACGTACAATTATTTTAATTATTCATTATTAAAAAAAAGATTAATGGCCGCATTGATGCTCGCCTTGTCCGGTGAATGGAGAGAACAAATGATGATTGAAATCAGTAGAATAATGGCTATAACTGAATTTATGGCTTGATTTTGTTGATGATAAAAGCAAGATATTGAAGATTATGACGTTAATATATTAGTGTAGATTAGAATCATGAGAAGAATCAACATATCAATCTGGGTGGCAATAGTTGGAGTCATCTTGCTATTGGCATCATGTGACACGATGTCATCTTCGGAGTATAACATCCGTAATATGACAAGCGACACTGTAACCGTCTCCTTCTATCATGAAATCATGACTTCACCCTATTCGGGCTATGATGTTCATCGAAACGACAGCGTGACAACTCATTATGACAGCAGTGACAGTATCTATGTTGCGATACTTGCTCCAAATCAGTATCTGACCATTCAACGCGAGTGGGAAGGCTTGTATCGGGAAGAGCATATCGTTCATGCATGGAAGTATATCTCATCCATCAAAGTTGGAGATGTCGAACTTGAGCCATCAAAGTGGAACGTCGAATCGGCTTGGCATCATCGCACCAAAGGAGGCGGCAAATTTGCAAAAGAAGAATCCCACTATTATGACCTCTTTTTGAGAGATCAGTAATTACAATTAATGATGAAAAGGATATTGATATTGACTTGTTTGTTGGCGTTGATGATGCCAGCATTGGCGGGCAGGCACAAGGATGACGGGCCTATCGTGGCTGCCTATGTAACAGGATGGAACAAAGATATGCCCCTACCGGACTGCTCGGTGCTGACGCATATCAACTATGCCTTCGGCAACGTGAATAAAACCTATGACGGGGTGATCATCCAGCGTCCTGAGCGACTGCGAGAATTGGTCGAGTTGAAGAAGGACCACCAGATCTATATCGTGCTGAGCATCGGTGGGTGGACGGCAGGCGGATTCAGCGAGATGGCATCTACCGACAAGCGTCGCAAGGCGTTTGCCCGTGACTGCAAGCGCATCGTCAAGGAGTTTCATCTCGATGGTATCGACATGGATTGGGAATATCCCAGCAGCAGCGAGGCGGGTATCACATCATCGCCTGCCGACATCGACAATTTCACCCTGCTGATGAAGGAACTGCGCAAGGCGCTCGGCAAGGATTACCTGTTGTCGTGTGCTACCATTGCCGATGCCCGATTTGTCGATTTCAAGGCAATAGAGCCCTATGTTGACCTGGTAAACATCATGATGTATGATGTGGGCAACCCACCCTATCACCATGCAGCCCTATATCGCAGCGAGATGTCAGGCCGCGTGACGGCGCAGGAGGCCCTGCAGGCACATCTTGACGCCGGAATGCCAGTGAACAAGCTGGTGCTGGGCGTACCATTCTATGGCCGCTCTGTCAAGGGCTTTGGCGACGCTTCCTACGGAGCCTTGGTCAAGCGCACTGACGTCACCCGCATGTGGGATGACGTAGCCAAGGCACCCTATCTCATGAAGGATGGCCAATTTGTCTGCACCTACGAGGATGCCGAGTCGCTGGCTTGGAAATGTAAGTTCATCAAGGAGACAGGCATGCGCGGAGCAATGTACTGGGAATACCGTTGCGATGACGAGGTCGGCACGCTGCGTCATGCCGTATGGGACGGTGTTATGGGGCAATAGCTCTCCTTTCAGTAAATCTCATTCGAGGGCAATCTTTACATCTATCCAACGGGGATTATTCAGGATTTCAGGATCAGCTCCTAAAAAGGCTGGGGCTGCCAGCGTATCATTTGCCAGCCAATAGCGAAGCCAGGCGGTCATGTAGGCATCGCCCTGATGAAGGACATAGCGGTGTTCAATGCCGTTGATGCGCCCCATCAGCATCGGTGTTGAGGCGGGAAGTTCCCCGGCTAAGCGTTCCAGCGAAGCAAGAGGTGATATTTGTCGTTCGATCCACCACGTGCCGGCGCTCAACATGGTGGGAACATGAATGTCGCTCAAGGAGTAAGTCCAACGCAACCTTTTGGCCAGTTTAGCTTGCGGGCAACTGGCGGCATAAAGCACCTTGAGCCGCTCATCGGCCGATGCCGCATTGATGGCTCCGATAGCGCCTTGGGAATGGCCGGCAACGCCCATCCGCTGAAGGTCAATGCGATGATACAACGAACTGCTCTTGTCGTCGTTATGTTTAAGGGCAATATCGAGAGATGCCAATGCCGAGCGACCATTCCATGCGCTGGGATCATCATTTCCGATAACAATGAAACCCCAAGAGGCCAAATGCTCAAACACCGGGGTGTAATCCAACGTCTTCAAGCCGGTTCCATTGACCATCACCACCAGAGGGAATGCTTGTTCTTGAGCTACATCAGGAATAAATGTGTGAGTGCCGTCAATGAGATGATAGGCAATTGCATAAGGTCCAGAGGCATGATACTTCTGTTCAATGGGGCAAGAATACTGCTTGCGGTTGTAGGAAGGATATACCGACGGCATCACCATGCAGTGGGCCCGCGTTCCCCATCGCAACAGTCTCTCCCCTATCCTCCATAGAACGTCAATATCCATCGCTATCAATTGAATTGTGACGCAAAATTAGAGTTTTTTAGACTGAATACATGAGTTTGATTGATTTTTTCAAGCTAAGAAGTTGTGAAAATGCACTTTTTAACCTACTTTTGCAGCAAAATCAACTAAAATCAAATCAACAAAATGGAAAATAATACTGCTATTAGGCTTTATTCTTTGGGTTGGCGCGAGATGCGAACCTATATGTTCGCCCTGTTGTTCATCATCGGCAATATCGTGCTGCCGCAGCTGTGCCACCTGATTCCTCAGGGAGGCTTGATGCTGTTGCCCATTTATTTTTTCACACTGGTTGCAGCCTATAAGTTCGGATTCCGCGTTGGTCTTTTGACGGCCGTGTTGTCGCCGCTGATCAACTCGGCACTGTTCGGGATGCCTCCCGCTGCCGCATTGCCCATTATCATGATCAAGGGTGTGCTGCTGGCCGGTGCTGCTGCCTGGATGGCAAACCGTAGCAAGGGCGCGTCACTGCTGGCACTCATTGCCGTGGTACTGGGCTATCAGCTCGTGGGCGGCCTGATTGAGTGGGCCATGACGGGTAGCCTTGCCAGTGCATTGCAGGATTGGAAACTGGGTTGGCCCGGCATGCTGCTGCAAGCCTTCGGTGGCTGGCTGGTCATCAACCTCATGCTACGCAAGTAACAACTGATTTGAAGAATCGTCCTAAAAACAATACCGCACTGTCATTAAATCGGCAGTGCGGTATTGTTTTGTTCAATGAACCTTGCTTACTTGGCGAGACCCATCTTGATGGTATAGTCTCCAGCCTGGTATGCTCGTGACAGGGTCTCGCCGGGAAGAGTAACCGATGCAGTCGCCCCCTTGGGAATCGAGAATTTCCATATCCACTTGTCACCTTCATATCTCCAAGCGCTCTTGATGAGTCCGGCTGTCGAGTTGTATTCGGCCTCAACGTGCCCGAGGCGTCTGTCAGGGATAGGCTTCATGATGATGTGACGGAATCCAGGTTGAGCCGTGTCGGCAGCAATGCCTGCCACGGTTTCCCAAATCCACTGGCAGACGACACCATAGGCATAATGGTTAAAACTGTTCATGCCCTGTGGTCCCATTCCTTCCTCAATCATATAGCTGTTCCAGCGTTCCCAAATGGTTGTTGCTCCATTATCTACCGAATAGAGCCAACTGGGGTTCTTGCGTTGGAAAAGCAGCTCATAGGCGATGTCACTCATGCCGTTCTCGGTGAGTGTGGACATCAGAATGGAAGTGCCCAAGAAGCCAGTCTGCAGGCAATTGCCATGTGACTCAAAGTTCTCACACAGGCGCTTCAACATATTGTCTCGGGCCTGTCCCGTGAACAATTCATTCTTGAGAGCAAACAAAATCGGCGTCTGCATTGTATTGAGGATATCGGCCTTGAACTCGCCATTCTCCTTAAAGAAACGCTTCAACAGGTAGGCTTTTGCTTCAGCAACCATGGCTTCATACTTGGATGCGTCGTGACCTGTGGCAAGTGCCATGTCACGCATCATTGCAGCATCGATAGCCCAATAGGATGCACCCAGATAAGCCCAATAGACTCTGGTGTCGGACTTAACGCCATATTTGCCAAATGCCCTGCCAGTGCAGCTCTCAAGCGGCTCATAGCTCAGCCAGTCGGCCCACTGATAGTTGCCGTTCTCGGCATTCAGGGCGGTGTGGTCATATTTAGTCTGATTCACGTGGTCCATGTATTTCTCCATCGAGGCCCAGTGCTGATCCACGATGTCATTGTCATCGAACTGTTTCCATACTGTCCAGGGAACAATGATGCCGGCATCGGCCCAGCCCAGGCGCATCATGTCGTTAGACATGGCACCATATTGTGCCCACGGTGCGACACCCGGGTAGGCACCTGTCTCGCTCTGGGAGTCACGCACGTCGCGAAGCCACTTGCGGAAGAAGTTGTCGGTGTTGGCAAAGAAGGTTCCTGTCTCGGTAAACACCTGTGTGTCGGCCATCCATCCCAGGCGTTCGTTACGCTGCGGGCAATCGGTAGGCACCGACAGATAATTGGAACGCTGTCCCCAAAGGGTATTTGAAATCAGCTTGTTTACCAGTTCGTTTCCTGTTGTGATCTTGCCGATTTCCATATCCTGTGCAATAGATGTCACCGGAATAGACTTGACACTGCTGATGACTACATCGTCGGTGACTGTGATAGAGATCAGGCGATAGCCGAAGAACGTAAAATGGGGATACCACTCAGCGGGCACCTTGGAATCGGCAAACGTGTAGTCAATTCTCATGCCCGTATCGGGGATGCGCAAGTTCTGGCGATGCACGCTGCCTTCGGGACCATCCATGCCACGGCTCTTCAAGCCATTGCCGTCGTTCAGCAATTCAGAGGTAATACAAGTGAGCTGTGTACCGCCCTTGGCGTTAAACACAAAGGCTGGTACAGCAGAACAATTCTGGCCGAAGTCAATCACGAGATGCTCACCCGGATGAACAGTCATCGGCTCTCCACTCACATATTCCCTGCTGATAACCACTTTACCGTAGGCCGTCGAATCAGCGCCTTCAACATCCTTCCAGATGTAGGCACGGACAGGTGAAAGGGCCAGGTCGTGGCGCAGATAAATCTCAGCGCCATCTGAAGGTAGAATTTCACCATTGAATTCGTCGCTCACAACAGGCTTAGTCAATTCTGGACTCATGGCATTGACTGTGCGCTCACGGGCGTCATATTCCTCGCCGTCAAAGATGGCCGCATGTTTCACAGGACCTGCAATCCCTGCTTTCCAGTGCTGGGTGTCGGTACCGTAGCGCTTCTTAGTGCCATCGGCATAGGTCAGTTCCAGGACGCCACGGAAGGCGCACTTCTTGCCAATCATTCCGTCATTGCCACCAGGAGTGACTATCTTGTCGGCCCACCACCCTGGCGTCACCTGAGCCGACAGCACATTCTCGGCACCAGCAGCAGTATTGAACTTGCTTGTAACGTCATAGGTGAAAGAACGCTTCGTCTTCATCGGATGGGTAAAACCAGGCTTGAGCACTTCTTCACCGATGTTCTCGCAGTTGACATAGATTTCATACACGCCGAGACCCGTTGTCATCCACATGGCCTTGGTCACTTGCTGCTCGTTCTTGAGCGTGGAGAAGAACCAGTTGGCGCCATCGGCTGCCCTGGTACCATCCTGAACTTTTCCTGTCACCACGGGGGCGTCGGCAACCGCAATCCATGACGAGGCACTCCATGCGTCATCATCGAGCGATGGAGCGCGTTGAGACATCACACTCCGCGTCATTACATTCTGTTTCACTGAATTGCAAGCAGTGAGAGCAATCATACCCACCATGCAAGCAAGTTGGAGCCATTTCAATTTCATCATTTCTATTATTAATTTTTGAATTTTGATCTTTTACTATGCCATCAACTATATCTATTGTTTTACGAATACTTCAAAAGACAGAAAGTCAAAACAATAAAAGCGATGAGCAGAATCGATGATAAGAAGGAGAGCCAGGTGCGTTGATATCTCTTATAGAGAATTGCCGGCAGGAGGCTGAAAAACACAACAAGCACGCCATACAAGACGACAATCGCTGCTGAACTTACAATGCCAAAACCACTAAGCTTTAACATGGTGCTTATGAGCGGTATTGACAAGACAGAGAGCATCAACATCTTGCATGTGGTGATGATAGATGGGGGTACAATCTGTTTATTCTTGTCAATAAACCAGTTGGCCAGAACAAATGCCGCAGGTATCATCACGCAGTTCAATATGGCGTGAACCTGGAACATGGTACCGCGATCGAGAAAAGCCAAAAAGATGACACCAATAATTAGAACAATGCCAACGAGAGTGGAGACTGCAAGAATCATGCGCCAGAGTGCCGTCTTCCATTTCAAGCCATAGAACTGGCGGAAATCCATAACAAGCAACAATGCGACTGCCCAGGAATAGACCTTGCTGATCAAATCGCCGACAATTGACACCAAGGAAACACAGGCAGCGGCAAAACCTGAAGCCGATGCGTAGGCATCTACAAAATTGCAGAAACCAGAGCCCAACATTTTAGGAATTGAGCAGAGCAGCCACTGTACCATGACAAACACAAGAAAGATATAGGTCTCCACAAAATTATATTTCCTGTAACGATAAAAGGCTATCCACACACCTATTACCGCAAGCACTCCAAAAAAAAGCCACTCATAAAGCAAGTTGCTAGCCAATAAGTTGACAAACATGATACCCACATTGGCAAGAAATCCTAATGCTCCTGTGAGACTGTCAGCGTTGTCTGGCAAATCTTCGGCAATACTGGCAAATGTAGAGTCATACTTGACTCCCGTCAGCCAACTGACGAAAATCACCAGCACAATGGAAACAGCCAGCAACTTAAATGGAGGGAAATAGAACTGACGATGGCCACCCAGATAGTCGCGCACCATGTAGCCAGGACGGGTGAACAGTTCGCGCAACGTGCGGAACATCGGCCTGTTGCCCAGGCCCCAGATGTCGAGAACATTGAGTATCATCTGTCGCCACGAATAGCGCATCCAGGTGCCTGCCTGCCCACACTGCGGACAGATGCGACCCGTGAAACTATAGCCGCAGTTGGAACACTCCCGAGGGGTCTCGTCAATGTTTTGAGGCATTATATTATGCCGCTGCAAGCGACGGTCGAGACGTATTTCCCAAGCCCGGAACCGACGGTACCAGGTATTCTTTTTAATGGGCTTCACCTTTGCAGCGGGCTTCTTTATCTTTATCTTTGTTTTTTTCAGTTTTTTCATGCCCCAAAGATATAAAAAAAACCGCAACAATAACCATTATGGTGCTGAAATAAGATGGATTAGGCTCAATTCAAATCAATAACAGGGCAATTGATAAGTACCTATTTGCGTTTGAGTCTATGGTAAATGACGATAGGCAGAAGGCTGCAAGCGGCACAAAGCAGAAACAATAGGGTTGACAACAACAGGTCTTCGAATATGAATATATACATAAAAAGAGACACACCTAGAGCGACCTTTGATACGATATACAGAACAGGATTAGTATCTGCTTCAATGCTGTGAAGATACTTTAATGCATAGTAAGCTGTGACAGCCGCAATCACAACCGATATTGCAAAAAACAATGCACTTACAAAGCCTTCAAATACAAGGGAATAAATAAAGTCTATACATAGAAATACTATAGCAAAGCCGATTAAAGCCGCCATGAACATGTGCCAAATCGTCTTACGGAAACCGAGTTGATAAAACTGGTGGAAATCATAGACCCAAAGTAACAGTAGAAAAATCCAACTCTTACTGAATATCATTAAAAACACTTCGTGAAGAATCTGCAAGAACTGGGCTTCAATTAATTTAATGGGCGTTATGGATTGAGACGACACCACATCGTTCAATAAACCATAAATGCCAGTACAAAACCTCAGCGGAATAATGCATAATAGGAACTGAACCAGGATAAAGACCAGAAAGATGTAGGTCTCCACTAGATTAAATCGGCTGACACGCTTAAAAGCGATCCATACACATAACACATAGAGCACTCCAAGACAAAGATACTCGTATAACGGGTTTGAAGATAGGAATGTCAACAACCGGAACAAGGCATCAATGATTCCGCTTACTCCAAAAGACAATGACATCGCACTGAGCTTTTCAGCAAAGGAATCATTATATATCCGTACTATATCACCAAGAAAGCTATAATGCTTCTGGTTTGTCAACCAAGTGACAAAAACCAGCAACAGAGCCATCACAGCGAGCATCTTAAACGGCGGGAAATAACGCTGACGTTGACCGTTCAGGTAGTCACGTACCATATAGCCCGGACGGACAAACAATTCCCGCATGGTTTGGAACATAGGGCGGTTGCCAAGCCCCCAGATGTCAAGGAAATTCAAGACTGCCCGTTTAAAGGTGTATCGGGACCATGTGCCCGACTGTCCACACCGCGGACAGAAACTCCCCACAAAACGCCTGCGGCAGTTAGGACAGGTACGCATCGTGCTATCGTCAACCAGGGATAAATTGCGGTCCTGTTCACGCCGATTATTACGCAATTCCCAAGCATTGAAATTGCGTGACCAAGTATGCTTCTTGACACGTTGTGGCGGCTTGCTGGATGTCGTCTTGAATAGTCTCACTGCACAAAAGTACAAAATATCCCGCAATGGTAAACATTACCATGCGGGATATTTGGCTATTTAAGTAATTATGTTCGCTTTAGAACATTTTTTCGGGATAGACGCCTGCGGCATGGAGTTCGGCAAACTTGTCCACGACGCCCTGGCGATCGGCGGCGTAGGTCACGCCAAACCACTTGCTCTCGGTCTTCAGCACTTTGACCTGTGCCGTACCGGCAGTTACCATTTCATTGACTACCGTAGGAATGAAGAACTCAGCCTTGGGCTTGTCGATGTTTTCCTTGAGGAAGTCAATGAAGCAACGCTCGCTGTGCACAAAATAGTCGGGAGTGAAGCCCCAGAAATTCATCGACACGGGGGTGTCAAAATCCAAGTGCTGCACATCGCCGTTCTCGTCGGTAAAGGCGATATTGTGGTCGGCATCAAAGCCGATGCTTGTGCGTTCTACAACACCAGTTAGCAAGCCATCGCGGGTCTCGCACACACCACGTGCCACGGTACCGCTCTCACTCATGGTATTACCCACCTTGAAGCCCACCATGCTATAGTGGCCCTTACTGTCCTCGGGCAGAGATGAGAGTTCCTGGGCCATCACCTCAAAGCTGTTGCGGCCATAATAGTCATCGGCGTTGATGATGGCGAACGGCTCATTAATGACGTCCTTGCCCATCAGCAGAGCATGGTTGGTGCCCCACGGTTTCACGCGCTCTTCAGGACAAGTGAAGCCCTCAGGCAGGTCGTTCAAGCCCTGGAATACGAGTTCCACGGGAATATGTCCCTCATATTTTGACAAAATCTTCTCGCGGAAATCGGCCTCGAAGTCCTTGCGGATAACAAAGACAACTTTACCGAAGCCGCTATGAATAGCGTCATAAATTGAATGGTCCATAATGGTCTCGCCGTGAGGGCCCAGACCGTCGAGCTGCTTGAGACCGCCGTAACGGCTGCCCATGCCAGCAGCAAGCACAAATAATGTCGGTTTCATTATTCTTCAGTTTTCAGTTTTAAGTTATTAGTTTTAAAGTTGTTAGATTGTTTTGAAGTCAAAAATGATTGTGCGGCGGTACTCCTCGTCAGGGCGCAATACGGGTGACGGGAAATTTTCGTGGTTGGGAGCATCAGGGAATCCCTGGCACTCAATGGCCACACCATCGTAGTCATGATACTGCTTGCCGCTCTTGCTCAGGGGACATCCTTCCAGCCAGTTGCCGGTATAGACCTGTGCTGCAGGCTGGTCAGAGCAAATCTCGACCATGCGGCCAGACTCCTCATCGGTCAGCATTGCTACCGGATGCAGGTCACCGTCCTCATAACCGTCAACGACCCAGCAGTTGTCATATCCCTTGCCATAATTCAAGGCGGGGAAATCCTGCTTGATGTCACGGGCAATCACCTTGGGCTCGGTGAAGTCCATAGGAGTGCCAGCCACGGGAGCGATTTCGCCCGTAGGAATAAGGTCGGCATCAGTCACCAGGTAATGTGAACAATTGAGCTTGAGCACCTGATTGAGAGCGGTGCCTTCCCTACTCTCTCCTGCCATATTGAAATAGGTGTGGTTGGTGAGGTTCAGCACCGTGGGGGCGTCGGTTACTGCGCCCAACTCAATCTTGAGCACATTGTCATCGCTCCAAGTGTAGGCCACGCGAGCATTGAGGGTACCGGGATACTTCTCGTCACCATCAAGACTTTCCAACGAGAATACAACGGTATCGCTGCCGTCCATCTCACAATCCCAAATCTTGTTCTGGAAACCTACATTTCCACCATGCAGATGGTGCTTGTCCTGGTGATTGCAGTTGAGCTGGTACTCCTTGCCGTCCAGCACAAAATGCCCTTTGCAGATGCGATTGGAAAAACGGCCAGGCACCTTACCGGCACAGGGACCGTCAAAGAAATAATCGTTCAGGTCCTTATAGCCCAGCACCACGTCGGCAAGGTTGCCGTCGCGGTCAGGGACCTTGATTTCAAGAATACCAGCGCCCAGTGAAGAGAGCTTAACGCTCGCACCACTGGCATTAATGAGCTCATAGGTGGTAATTTCGCCACGCTCGGTCTCGTGGGTATCGATACGGATGCTCTTCATACCTATCAGTCCTCCACCCTGTGAGCACCGTCGCTGATGATGACATTGATCACCTCGGGCTCGTGTCCATATTTAGCATTGAATTTCTCCTTGGCAGTAGCGATGAAGTGGTCATAGCGATCCTCCTTCACCAGATTGATGGTGCAGCCACCGAAGCCGCCACCCATGATGCGCGAACCGGTAACACCGCACTCGCGTGCCACGTCGTTGAGGTAGTCCAGCTCCTCGCAGCTCACCTCATAGTCACGTGACAGGCCATCGTGGGTCTCAAACATGCAACGGCCCACGGTCTCATAGTCACCACGCTCCAGTGCATCGCACACGTCAAGCACACGCTGCTTCTCACCGATAACGAAGCGGGCACGGCGATAGTCCTCGTCACTGATCTTGTCACGCACATCGGCCAGCATGGTATAAGAGGCATCACGCAGAGTCTCAACGCCCAAAGTAGCTGCCACACGTTCACACGACTCGCGGCGCTTGTTGTAAGGCGAATCCACCAGCTCGTGTTTTACCTTGCTGTTGAGCAAGACGAGTTTGTAACCCTCGGGATGGAAGGGGAAATACTCGTGCTCCAGTGAACGGCAGTCAAGGCGCATCAAGCAGTCCTTCTTGCCGAATACGCTGGCAAACTGGTCCATGATACCGCAGTTCACACCGCAATAGTTATGCTCGGTGCTCTGACCGATTTTGGCCAACTCAAACTTGTCGATCTTGTTATCGTTGAACAGGTCGTTGAGAGCAAAAGCGAAGCATGACTCCAGCGCTGCCGACGAAGACAGACCTGCACCCAGAGGCACATTGCCTGCAAACACGGTATCAAAACCCTTGACTACGCCACCTCGCTTGATGGTCTCGCGGCAAACACCGAAGATGTAGCGTGCCCACTGGTCCTGAGGTGCGTCCTCCTCGTTGAGGCCGAACTCGCAATAGGCGTCCATGTCCATGCTATAGACACGCACCTTATCGGTGCCGTTAATGTTGATTTCAGCCATGATGTACTTATCAATGGCACCAGGGAACACAAAGCCGCCGTTATAGTCGGTGTGCTCGCCAATAAGGTTAATGCGTCCTGCCGAGGCATAGATGACACCGTCGGTCCCGAAACGCTGTTTGAATTGTTCCTGAATTTTCTCTTTCATTGTTATTATACTTTAGAATCTTTAATGATAGTTCAAATTGTAATTAAAAATGAAGAACAAGACAGAACCGTCCGATTGACTGACGAATCATCTATCGGATGTCATTCCCGTTCCCTCATGATGAGTCCTCATGCTACTTGATAAAATAGTTGCTCTGGTCATTGACGATGCGTTGCAAATTCTCAAGATTGATGTGACCGTAGATGAGGACTAACACATCATTAGTCTCGCTGGAATTTGCCAAAACGATTTCGCTGACATACTGGCCATCACGACGCACGAGAGCCGTCCTGGTCTCAAAGGCGGTCTGATTGGTCACGATTTCCTCATAATAATGACCCTTGTAAAGATTTTGGATACGTTTTCTGAATTTATCACGCACGCTGGGATTGCACCTGCTCAAGTCGAGCACCTGCACCGAATTGATGCCAAGGCTGGCTTCGGACAAGGTTGGTGATATCAGGCGTCCAAGGCCCAACAGGCCACTGCCCACATTGACATACTGTGCGTGCCTTGCGTCGCGCATGTCGTTAATGATATCATCAGCATTGTGTGACAGCATGCCACAAGAGATGACCGTCACCGACAGCATCAAAACAAATAATAATTTTTTCATATTTTTCAAATTTTAGTTTGCAGCAGGCAAATATAGCGCAAAAAGTCGGTTGGCGATTGATGTGAAATCTTAAAAATGGCAAAAACGTAATAAACTCCATTAAAATATTGTTTTTCTCCAACAAAATGCACATTAATAAACGAAAAATTTTTAACTTTGCAGTTTTGAAATTGAAATACAATTATCAACTATTCAATGATAAAGTAAAATGGCTAAAATTAATGACTTTAACTTTGCCGGCAAGAAGGCAATCGTGCGCGTTGACTTCAACGTGCCCCTGAACGAGAAAGGTGAAATTACCGACGACACCCGCATCCGCGGAGCAATCCCCACACTGAAGAAAATCCTCGCTGATGGTGGTGCCCTGATCATCATGTCCCACATGGGCAAGCCCAAGGGCAAGATCAACCACAAGCTCTCGCTGAGCCAGATTACCAGTGCCGTTGCTGCAGCCCTGGAGAGGCCCGTTCAGTTTGCACAAGACAGTGCCGAGGCCAAGAAACAGGCCGATGAGCTCAAGCCCGGTGAAGTATTGATTCTCGAGAACCTGCGCTTCCATCCCGAGGAGGAAGGCAAGCCCGTGGGTATCGAAAAGGATGATCCCAACTATGACGCTGCCAAGAAGGAGATGAAGGCCCGTCAGACCGAGTTTGCCAAGACGCTGGCCAGCTATGCCGATGTATATGTGAACGACGCCTTCGGTACTGCTCACCGCCGTCACGCCTCGACTGCCGTGATCGCCGACTTCTTTGACAACGACCACAAGATGCTGGGTTACCTCATGGAGAAAGAGGTGACCGCTATCGACAACGTGATGAAGAATGCCCAGCACCCCTTCACCGCTATCATCGGCGGTAGCAAGGTATCTTCCAAGCTGTCAGTCATCAAGAACCTGCTCGATAAGGTGGACAACCTCATCATTGGTGGTGGTATGGGCTATACCTTTATTAAAGCACAGGGTGGCCACATCGGTGACTCGCTGCATGAGGACGACCTGATGCCCGAGGCATTGAACGTTATCGCCGCAGCCAAGGAGAAGGGCGTGAACCTGAGCCTCTCGGTAGCTACCGTTGCCGGCGACAGCTTCTCCAACGACGCTAACCGCCAGACGGTTGACATCTACAACATCCCCGACGGTTGGGAGGGCATGGATGCCAGCGAAGCATCGCTTGAGAACTGGAAGAAGATCATCCTTGACTCCAAGACCATCCTGTGGAATGGTCCTGTGGGCGTGTTTGAGTTTGAGAACTTTGCTCATGGCACTGGCGAAATCGCCAAGTATGTGGCCGAAGCTACTCAGAATGGTGCCTATTCACTCGTGGGCGGTGGCGACTCGGTTGCTGCTGTCAACAAGTTTGGCCTGGCTGACCAGGTATCCTACGTTTCGACTGGTGGCGGTGCCATGCTCGAGGCCATCGAGGGCAAGACCCTGCCCGGCGTAGCAGCCATCCTCGGCGAGTAATCCTCGTCTATAAGAGGCTGTGTCATAATTCACCTCGTGATTTTTAATCGGCCTGACGGCCGAGAAATTAAACAAAATTATTAATAAAATTAAAATAAAAATGTATTTTGCTTAATTTTTATACAAATTTTTGCTTAATTTCTCGCGCGAAGCGCGACTCAATTTGCAACGAATGAATTATGACACAGCCTCTATATTTATATCACACACTTGAAAACATCTAACATAACCTTCTATACTATCGAAAATGAAACGGTTTGTTTTCTTCTTTTACCTGTTAATTGCTACACTCTTGACATCACTTGCAACAGAAAGTGATGTATTGACTGATAAAATCCTTGATGTCAATTACAAAATGGCATACAACAAGTTCGGACATGACAAACCTGCAAATTACAAGTCAGAACATAGGATTATGCCCGATGATTTTCAGTCCGAAATCCATCGTGCCCAAGGCCAGAACTTCGACTTCAAGTATGACGGTATCTGTTACAAAATCATCAGTGAAAACGAGGTGAGCGTGACCTACGATGAAAACATGGACTTAGATGAAAATGGTTCAAATTATTATGGAAACATTATCATTCCATCGACAGTTATAAATGGTGAGAACACCTATACTGTGACCGAAATAGGTAATTATGCTTTTGCCGGTTGCAGCAATTTAATTAGTGTACAATTGCCAAATACTGTCATTGCAATCCAACCATGGGCTTTTATCGGTTCGTCAATAACGTCCATTGACATCCCTAACTCTGTCCAAATGATTGGCGAAAAGGCATTTTACGCTTGTACATCACTTCAGGATGTCACATTACCCGAAGGTCTCACGAAAATTAATGAGTATTTGTTCGGCTATTGCTATAGTCTAAAAAACATCCACCTACCCAGCACATTGCGGTACATTGGTACTGATCCTTTTTATTATTGTGACAGCCTGGAGAACATCTATATCCCCAATATAGAGTCGTGGTTACAAATTGACTTTTCCTATATTTTCTCCAACCCGATGTGCTATGCCAAAAATCTCATCGCAGACGGCAAGGAGGTTGTTGATTTGATCATTCCCGAGTCCATCACCGAGATTTATCCGTTTGCTTTCTATGGCTATTATAATCTGAAAAGTTTGGTTATTCATGACAAAGTAACTAGTATTGGCCATGAGTCATTTTCTTACACAGGTCTGGAACAAGTTAATTTTGGAAAATCCTTGACTGAAATTCCATACAGGACGTTTTGGTGTTGCGAAAATCTAACCAACTTCACCCTACCAGAATCTCTCAAAACGATTGGTTTTGGTGCATTTTTTGATTGTAAGAGCCTTACCTCAGTCAGTATTCCCGATCAAGTGACTGAAATAGGTAACTATGCCTTTGAAGAATGTCGTGGTCTGAAGTATGTGCAACTGGGTAATGGGATAACACAACTATATAGAGAGACATTTGCTAACTGCGAAAGTCTCGTTGATATACGTTGGAACGAAAACATAACGGCAATTGGTGACTATGCGCTATATGGATGCAAGAGTTTACCTTATCTTCTTGATCTTCCAGATAACATTAAAAGCATCGGTAACTATGCTTTTAGTCATTGTTATAGCCTAACAGAGGTCATCACCCCAACGAACCTTGAAACAATCGGTGAAGCGGCATTTTGGGATTGCCGAGGACTCAACAAAGTGACTATCCCCAGTGCTTCAGCATCGATTATCGGGAAATACTCATTCGTTAACTGTACGGCATTGACTGATGTTGAACTGAGCAATTCAATAACAAGTATCGGGGATAGCGCATTCTTGGATTGCTCTAAACTGACCAGTATTGTCATTCCCAACTCTGTCACCGAAATCAGCAAAGGCACTTTCCGGAATTGTGTATCGCTCGAAAACGTAAAGTTTGGCAATTCTGTACAAAAGATTAGGGGATATGCATTTGATAACTGCAAGATGCTTACCGAAATAGTTCTGCCCAATTCAGTGACCACTATAGGAGACTATTCTTTCCATGATTGTAAGGCACTTGAGAGAATTAGCTTTGGCAAGTCATTGAATAAAATTGGTCAATATGCATTTAGCTATGACGAAGCATTGAAAAATGTCAAGTTGCCCAATTCTGTAACACAAGTTGGCACACATTCATTCTCTTACTGTAAGAATCTGACCTCTATCAGCTTTGGAAAATCAATAACAAATATAGGCACAAACACCTTTTTTGAGGACAATGCGATATCTAGTATATACTGTAAAGCAGAGACTCCGCCAGCCATGTCGTCAATAAATCCCCATCTGGAGCACTTGACAACAGTCTATGTGCCGATCAATTCAGTGGAGTTATATAAGACTACCTATCCGTGGAAATGGATTGAACATATCGTTGGTATATACTTTGATTCGGCAGACGTCAATGGTGATGGAGAAATCAATATAGCTGATGTCAATTGTTGTATAGATACGATTATCGACAATAATGACACCTTTGATGAGGTCTATGATGTTAACGGTGATGGAGAAATCAACATCGCCGACATCAACGCAATCATAGCTGCTATTCTTGACGGCGAGTAAGACACTATCGCCTACAGTTGGCCTCACGCTAAGGCGCTAAGGCGCAAAGATTTATTCAAACAACTTTGACAACATTGTTGACACAAACAAACAACTTGATGTAGTTGTTGTAGGTGTCTCAATATTGTCAAAGTTGTTTTGTTTCATTGATACAAACTACAGGAAATCGTTAAAAAACTATAATTTTTCGTTATTCAACTATATTTTATAGTTTGAGTAACGATTTTTTGTTTTACTTTTGCCATGTCAAACAAATGAACAATTATTATGGCTCATTGCTGTCCACTAAAAATTTTGATCAAGCAAAATGCCGGTTAATTGATTTTATAAAAGGCTCAAAATCAATGGTGTTTTTTGCCAAGTATCTAATAATCAGTTCATTTGTGATTTCAAATCCGTTGACTTCAAAAATACATATAATAGACTAAAAATCAATTGATTATAACGATTATTGCGATTTTTTAATGGACACTAATGATTATGGCTAACAAATTGACCAAACGCGAGAGCGAAATCATGAACTACTTTTGGGCACACGGTGCCATGTTCGTCAAGGAACTTTTGGCACTGTTCCCCGAGCCCCGCCCCCATGTAAATACAATTTCAACGATAGTACGTGCGCTTGAGGAGAAAGGATACCTAAACCACAAGGCCTACGGAAACACCTATCAGTACTTCCCCGCCATCAGTGAGAGCGACTATAGCAAGCAGTCATTGGCTGGTATGGTAAGACAATTCTTTTCGGGCAGTTACCTGAATGTGGTGTCGGCATTTGTCAAAGATGACAAAGTGTCGATCGATGAGCTGAAAGCCCTCGTCGAACAACTGGAAAAAGAGAAAGACGAGGATAAACAATGAGCGAAACATTGTTATATATCGGCAATGTAGCCTTGACGATGATTGCCATGGCTATTGGCTACCACTTGCTACTCAAGCGCGAAACATTTCATGACTTGAATCGAGCGGTGCTGCTCTTATGCCTGGTTCTTCCATGGATTCTTCCATTCTGCGGATTGACCTTACACAGGTCACTGCCCGCGACAGATTTATCAAACATTAATGAGGCCGCAGTAGCCGAAGCCGTGCCCTGCTCTACTGCATGGTGGATCATGGCACTATTGGCCGTCTATTGCATCGGTGTGAGTGTCATGCTTGCCAGAAGCATCATTGCAATTATCGCTACAGCCCGAATCATCGGTAATAGTGAGAAAATCAAGTGCGAACAGGGTTACATCCTTGCCAGAAGCAATCAAGTGCAGTCACCATTCAACTGGATGAGTTATATTGTGCTGCCTAACGACCTGCAAGATGGCGAATTCAACGCCGTTATTACTCACGAATTGGCTCATCTCAAGAAACGACACACCCTTGATTTGATACTTGCCGAAGTGGTTCAATCCTTGCAGTGGTTTAATCCAGCAGCATGGATGTTGCGTGCTGACCTGCAGGCGGTTCATGAGTTTGAGGCCGATGTCGCTGCCGCGCAAAAGTGTAGCAATATCAAGGAATATGAGGAAATACTAATCGGGCGAGTCACAGCGATGAGTGCCGGCTTACTTGCAAATGGCTTTACCGAGCAAACACTTAAACAACGAATCATTATGTTACACAAGAAAAAATCATCTCGCAAGCGAGTGCTCAAAGCACTCTATCTGGTGGCTATCATCGCCGCCTCGATGGTAGCCAATGCAACTACAGTGTACACGCCACATGACGACCCTCAAGTAGTCAGCAAAACGACTGAAATGGTTTCGGTCAATCCAAACGGTAAAGTGGATGTCAACAAGGACAAGAGCGTTGAATACTATCTGGATGGGAAACGTATCGACGGTCCCAATGCAGTGGCTTCATCCCAAGTCAAGTCGATGGAGGTGGATAAATCAGGCACTGTGATAAAAGTCAACATGTACACCTCGGAGCAACCAGGAGCAAAAAAGGTCGCAAGGTTGCAGACGTCAACTACATTCACCGATGAAGAGGGAAACACCACAACAGTGAGTAACCAAGGCGTCAAGTACGGCTACGAGTTTTACGTTGATGGTGTTAAAAAGGCATCTATTGCCGATATTGCCAGCGATGACATCGAGTCGATCGAGGTTGACAAGAAGGATTCAGATCATCCCAAGGTCTATATCAAGCTAAAGAAATAATTCTGCAACACTTTTAGAATAAGTGATGTGTAACCAAGTGGGGAACGGCAGATTGTCGTTCCCTTTAATTATAATAAAACGATGAAAAGTTTTGGGAAAAGATACAACATGGTTTAAGAAAAAGCACTACCTTTGTTGCATTGAAATCAATTAACAATCAAGTTTTCCTAAAATACTATCTAACAAAAGAAAAATGGAACCTTTATTTGAGAAACTCAAGAGTAACGCGATTGCCAAGAGGCAGCGTATCATCCTTCCCGAGAGTACCGAACCCCGCACGTTGACAGCAGCCGACCGCATTATTGCCGACGGCATCGCTGACATCGTTCTGATCGGTGACAAGGCCGAAATCATGGCCAAAGTCGCTGAACTGGGACTCAGCAACATCGACAAAGCCACGGTGGTTAATCCTAACGACACCGAAGCTGTCGAGAAATATGCCCAGCTGTTCTACGAGCTGCGCAAGGCCAAGGGTGTGACTATCGAGGATGCCCGCAAGAAGGTGCTTGACCCGCTGTACCTGGGTTGCCTGCTCATCAAGGCTGGCGATGCCGACGGTCAGGTTGCCGGTGCCATGAACACCACTGGCAACGTGCTGCGTGCTGCTTTCCAGGTTTTGAAGACGGCTCCCGGCATCAGCACGGTGAGCGGTGCCTTCCTGATGCTGTTGCCCGAGGGTTCGCCCTACGGCCACAACGGTGTGATGGTATTTGCCGACTGTGCTGTTGTGCCTGATCCCGACGCCCAGCAGCTGGCACAGATTGCCGTGAGTGCCGACCGCACCGCACGTGCTCTTGCCGAAATCGACGATCCCAAGATTGCCATGCTGAGCTTCTCGACCAAGGGCAGCGCCAAGCATGAGCGTGTAGATAAAGTTGTCGAGGCTACCCGTCTCGCCAAGGAAATGAATCCCAACCTGAAGATTGACGGTGAACTGCAGGCTGATGCCGCTATCGTTCCCAGTGTGGGTGCCAGCAAGGCCCCCGGCAGCGACATCGCTGGCCATGCCAACGTGCTCGTATTCCCCGACCTGGGCGTGGGTAACATCGCTTATAAACTGGTTCAGCGCATCGCCGGTGCCAAGGCCGTGGGTCCCGTCCTGCAAGGTCTTGCCGCTCCCGTCAACGACTTGTCGCGTGGCTGCAACGAGGACGACATCTACCGCACCGTCATCCTGACCTGCAACCAGGCAATTAATAGGTGATTAGAGATTAGTGAGAATTTTATAACTTTATATAAAAATGAATATCTTAGTATTGAATTGCGGCAGCAGCTCTGCCAAGTACAAACTCATCGAGATCAAGGAGAACAAGACCCTCGCCGAGGGCGGTGTAGAAAAAATCGGTTTGCCCGACGGTTTCATCAAGCTGAAATTTGATGACGGTAGCAAGAAGAACATCGACCTGGGCCTCATCGACCACAAGGGTGCCATCAAGGCTATCCTCGATGCCCTCATCAATCCCGAATACGGCTGCATCAAGGACCTGAAGGAAATTGATGCCGTCGGTCATCGCGTGGTACACGGTGGCGAGAAGTTCAGCCGCAGTGTCCTCATCACCGATGAGGTGAAGGATATGATCCGCGAGTGCTACGGCATCGCTCCGCTGCACAATCCCGTTAATATGGCTGGTATCGAGGCCATCGAGGCTGTATTGCCCGATGTTCCCCAGGTAGCTGTGTTTGACACCGCTTTCCACCAGACGATGCCCAAGAAGGCCTTCATGTATCCCCTGCCCATGGAGTATTACACCAACGACCATGTGCGTCGTTATGGCTTCCACGGCACCAGCCACCGCTTTATTGCTCAGCGCGTGTGTGAAATGCTCGGCACTACCCCCGAGGGCAAGCGCATCATCTGCTGCCACATCGGTAACGGCGCCAGCATCAGTGCTATCAAGGACGGCAAGAGCATCGACACCACCATGGGCCTCACCCCCACCGAGGGTCTGATGATGGGAACCCGCTCGGGTGACGTCGATCCCGGTGCGCTGTTGTTCCTCATGGAGAAATACAACCTCAGCCCGAAGGAGATGCTCAACATCATCAACAAGAAGAGCGGTGTGCTCGGTATCACTGGCGTGAGCAGCGACATGCGCGACGTGGTTGATGCAGCCGAGAAGGATAATAACGAGCGTGCTCAGTTGGCACTCGACATGTATGAGCTCCGCATCCTCAAGACCATCGGTGCCTATGCAGCCGAATTGAATGGTGTGGACATCATCGCCTTTACAGGTGGTGTTGGCGAGAACCAGTACCAGACCCGCAAGCGCGTGTGCAAACAACTGGAATACCTGGGCGTCAAGATTGATGAGGAACTGAACGACACCCTGTGGCGCGGCAAGGAAGGCGAAATCAGCACCCCCGACAGCAAAGTCAAGGTCGTAGTCGTCCTCACCGACGAGGAATACATGATCGCCAAAGACACCGAAGCCATCATCGAAGGCCGCGAGCCGTAAAAAATTACGAATTACACGAATTAATCTAATTGTAGAGACGCAAAATTTTGCGTCTCTTTTTTATATTGCTTCGTCACACTCTCCATCAGAGGCTTGATGTTGCCATCAGGGCCTCCTGTGCTGTGACTTTGCCCCCCCTGAAAACCCAATCACATCCATTTATTCTCATTTATCAAAAAATGCAACCAAATGACACATTATTAAAATAATATTGATTAAATTTGCGGTTGTTCTTTGGCGGTAATCCTTATGCCAATGGTGGAGTGACCTTGCCACGGAACAATGACATAAGGATAGGCTTTTACTTGAAGCCAACAACCGCACCTAAAAGATTATTACATAAACCAAACAACATAAAACAGAATAAAAAACAAAACGAAAATGAAGAATCTCATCAAACTCTCAATGTTGCTGCTGGCATTCGTTATTCCAACAATTACTAACGCCTATGTCATTGAAGTAGACGGCATCTACTACGGCATATATGGCAGCAGTGCCGTTGTCACCAATGGAGGCTCAAATTTAGATTCGTGTTCATACTCTGGAAATATAGTCATTCCAGAATCGGTTACGTATAACGACACGACCTACTCCGTCACAGACATCGGCATAGGTGCGTTCTATTACTGCACTGGGTTGACAAGCGTTACCATACCAAACTCCGTCATAAGCATCGGCGAATATGCTTTTGAAGGCTGCAGCGGGCTGACAAGCATCACCATACCAAACTCCGTTACAAGTATCAGTGAAAAAGCGTTCTATTACTGTACTGGGCTGACAAGCATTACCATACCAAACTCCGTTACAAGAATCGGTGAAAAAGCTTTCTATTACTGCAATTCATTGGATACACTCAATTTCAATGCTGTTTCTTGTGCCTATTCCTGGGGGACCCCATTCGACAACCGGATCTCATTTATCAATATCGGAGACAGTGTTCTGAAGATTCCAGCATACTTTGTAAACGGATTGACTAAATTAACAAATATCACTTTCGGCAAGTCTGTCACTTCCATAGGCGACTATGCTTTCAATGGTTGTTCTGCCTTGGCTGGTAATTTAACTTTACCTAAGTCTATCACTTACATTGGAAACTATGCTTTCTCTGGTTGCTCTTCTTTGGTTGGTTTAAGTTTACCCAAGTCTGTCACAAGTATTGGCGACTATGCTTTCAATGGTTGCTCTTCTTTTGCTGGTAATTTATGTTTGCCCAAGTCTGTCACGAGCATTGGCAAGCAAGCATTCAACAACATTGCTACAATCGAAGCGGTCACCTGTGCCGCCGAAACACCGCCCGCATGGAACGATTTAGCCATGTTTACAGCGAATGTTTATAACCATTCGCCGCTTTATGTGCCGATTGGTTCTGAAAGGACTTATATGTCTGACCAGTGCTGGGGACAGTTCTCGACCATTATTGGCAAGAATATGAATGATGAAGTGCAAGCGACTGGCATCTCACTCAATCAGTCACAAATGAACCTGATGATAGGAGGCTCTGCACAGTTGATAGCTACCGTGATGCCTGACTCGACAACCAACAAAGTGGTAACCTGGGCCAGCAATGACCCCACTGTTGCAACGGTTAATGCGAATGGTTTGGTTTCCGCGTTAGGAGTCGGTACTGCAACCATTACCGCGACAACTACCGATGGAAGCAACCTGAGTGCATCCTGTATGGTGACCGTGACCGAGGACCTGAGCGACTTTGATAACTTCTTGTCTATTGATGACATGGAAGCGTTCCATGGCGATACTATTGTCATTCCTGTCAAGATGATCAACGAGGCAAGCATCATCTCGTTCCAAACAGATATCTTCCTGCCCGAAGGATTGGAACTGCTTCAGGAAGACGGTGAATATATCATCGACCCGTCTGAACGAATGACACGTACACACAGCATCATGAGCAATGCCGTCTCCAATGGCGCTGTCCGTGTAATATGCTATTCTTCCAACTATAAACCATTCACTGGTAATAGTGGCGACGACTTGTTCTATATTACAGTTAAGGTGGCTGATGATGCAGAGGGTGATTACAGCATTCAGCTGAAGAACACGCTGTTCACGACAAGCACCTTCGAGGAGTTGACAGCACCTGATATTGCCGCCAACATACATGTAAAAGCCTATATACCGGGTGACGCCAACAACAGCGGAACAGTGACGGTGACCGATGTAGTTGTCACTTCGCAATATGTCCTGGAGATGAATCCCCAACCGTTCAATTTTGATGCAGCAGACGTGAATGATGACGGCACGATTACCGTGACTGACGTGACGCGCATCGCTTGGATGGTGCTAAATCCTTCTCAGCACGCTCCGTTGCGCGCTCCAGCATTGTGGAACAACGGCGACCTCATGAGTGGCAACGACATCACGATTACTGCTGGAGAGACCCGTAGAGTGAGCATTGTGCTGAATAACGAAATGGATTATACTGCTTTCCAGTGTGACCTGAATCTACCCGAAGGATTGACGGTCAACAACTTCCAGTTGACCGACCGTGCCAGCAGGCATGCCTTTGACGTGAACACATTGAGTTGTGGAAAGATTCGCGCCTTGTGTTACTCTCCCGCTATGGATGGTATCCATGGCCACGAGGGGGCTCTATTGACATTCGACGTGACCGCCAATGGAGACGTGAACGGGCACATCACGATTGATGGCATTGAACTTGTGACTACAGCATGCCAGACCGTCCGCCTTGATGCCTTCTCCATAGGAGTGAATAATTCAAGTAATGTCAATGAATTGGCTACAGGCAAAACCATTTCCAAGATTGAGTACTTCAACCTCGCGGGCCAACAGATCGATAGCGTTGGGAGTGGCGTGACTCTAGTCGTTACCACCTATACCGACGGCTCCCGTTCGACAAGCAAAGTAATCCGATAAAAACCAAAAGCCTGCGAATTATATCAATTAATTACGAATATCATTTGATGCAATAAGATCAAAAGTGTATGCCAATTCGTGTTATTTCGATATAATTCGCAGGCAAAATAAATAAAGAGATGAAAAATAGCATATCATTCATAGTATTGCTGGTAGTGGCATTGTGTGCCAATGCTACTGAGCGATTTTATATTGAGGATTTTGAGATTGCAGCTGGTGAGACGCGCACAGTTAACATCCTGTTGGATAACGAGTCGGCCTATACCGCATTCCAGACCGACATCTATATGCCCGAAGGCTTGACCATAGAACAAGAGGATGGGGATTATATCTTTGACTTAACCAGCCGCAAGTCACGCGACCACAATATCGCCTCGCAGTTGCAGGTGGACGGTTCCATCCGCGTGATGTCCTATTCACCCCACATCAACGCCTATAACGGCAATAGCGGTGCTCTGGTGACCTTTAACGTGATTGCAGCAGATGATTTTGCCGGGCCTGCCCACATTTTATTGAAGAACACGCTGTTTACCACAACTGCCGGCATTGAAATCCCGTTCAAAGATGCAGAATGCACCGTAACAGTTCCAAACATCGGCAAGAAGGGTGACGTGAATGGTGATGGCAAAGTTAATATCGCCGATGTATCCGCCCTTATCAGCTCACTTCTAAGTGGAGAAACTGCAAGTGCAATAGCCGATATAGACGAAAACGGCAGCGTCAATATAGGTGATGTCACAGCTCTAATCAGTATGCTTCTAACCAGCAGCACTTGAAAATTCACATTGTCTATTAGATGGTACTGATTTTCTGCTAATGCAAATATAAAAAGCCTTTTGTCCTTGTGGGTAGAAGGCTTTTTATTGTAGTTTTGTCGCACACAGAAAAGAAAAGGAGATTTGTGCTTTTAACATTTCCCCCGAATTTTTCCAGAAATCAAATCAATACTGACAACAAATACAAATATCACCTGATTACCAGACAATTAATTCTATAAATTCGTTTAATTCGCCGATAAAAACATTGACCGCGGATGCCTTTCGATAAATACGCACTATTTGAGGATTGTTTTGAGGGCAGAAAAAAACTCTAAACTCTAAACTCTAAACTCTAAACTTTTTGTACCTTTGCACGTTAAAACAAGATTATGACTATGTTAAAAGATAAGATAGAGGCGCTGAAGGCGCAAATAGCTGAACTCAAGGCCGAGAACGAGGAGGCGCTTGAGGCATTACGTATCAAGTATCTGAGCAAGAAGGGTGAAATTACGGCGTTGTTCAACGAGTTCCGTGAGGTGGCTCCTGAGGAGAAGCGTGAGCTGGGCCAAAAGCTCAACGAGCTGAAGAACCTTGCTACCGAGAAGATCAATGCCCTGCGTGAGGCTACCAAGCAGCAGGCTAAGGAGCAGAACAAGATCGACATCACCCGTCCTGCCTTCCCGGCAGAATTGGGAACGCGTCACCCCATCTCGGTGGTGCGCAAGCAGATTATTGACATCTTCTCGCGTTTGGGCTTTACCATTGCCGATGGTCCCGAGGTTGAGGACGACTGGCACGTATTCAGTGCGCTGAACTTCGCTGCCGACCACCCCGCCCGCGACATGCAGGACACCTTCTTCATCGAGAAGAATGACCAGGACGTCACCCGCAATATCGTGCTGCGCAGCCACACCAGCTCGGTACAGGTGCGCACAATGGAGCGCAACCAGCCGCCCATCCGCATCATCTGCCCGGGTCGCGTTTACCGCAACGAGGCCATCACTGCCCGTGCCCATTGCTTCTTCCATCAGATTGAGGGCCTTTATATCGACAAGAACGTGTCGTTTGCCGACCTGAAACAAGTGCTGCTGCACTTTGCCCAGGAACTGTTCGGTACTGATACCAAGATCCGTCTGCGTCCCAGCTACTTCCCGTTCACCGAGCCCAGTGCTGAGATGGACGTGTCGTGTATGCTGTGTGGCGGCGAGGGCTGCGGTTTCTGCAAGCACACCGGCTGGGTAGAGATCCTGGGTTGCGGCATGGTGGATCCCGCCGTGCTTGAGGCCAGCGGTATCGACAGCAAGGTCTATAGCGGCTATGCCTTCGGCCTTGGCGTTGAGCGCATCACCAACTTGAAGTACATGGTGAAGGACCTGCGCATGTTCAGCGAGAACGACGTACGCTTCCTTGACGAGTTCAAGAGCGCACATTGATATTTTGCCGCCATGCGGCAAAATAGTTTATAGTTTAGAGTTTAGAGTGACTTCTACACCTTGACATTTAGTGATATAGAGACGCAAAATTTTGCGTCTCTACATGTAAATAGAGCTATGACAATAAAGGAGAGATTTGAGGGCATATTAGACTATTTCCAGCGGGAACAGCCTAATCCGGAGACCGAGTTGCAGCATCGCGACCCGTTTGAGTTGCTGGTGGCAGTGATGTTGAGTGCCCAGTGTACCGACAAGCGCATCAACATGGTGACTCCTGCCTTGTTTGAGGCTTACCCTACTCCACAAGCTATGGCTGCAGCCAGCGTTGAAGACATCTTACAATATATAAAGAGTGTGTCCTATCCTAACAGCAAAGCCGCCCACCTGCAAGCCATGGCCCAAAAGCTGGCTGAAGAGTTTGACGGCAAGGTGCCCGACAACATGAGGGACCTCACCTCACTGCCGGGTGTTGGACGCAAGACTGCCAATGTGATATTGGGCATTGTCTTCCATCAAGCAACTATACCAGTTGATACCCATGTCTATCGCGTGTCTCACCGACTGGGACTGTCACAGGGTAAGACTCCTAATGATGTGGAGCGCGACTTGACACGCCACATTCCTGCCGAACTGCGTTTCAAGGCACATCACTGGATCCTGTTACATGGTCGTTACGTATGCAAGGCTCAACGTCCAGACTGCTTGAATTGCGGCATCCAACAGTTTTGCAAACAATATGGCAAATAAGTGTCCCGTATCGGCAAATAAATGTCCAAAATTTCACAAATACCGTGTTTTTTCCCATGTGAATTAAACCTGGCATGTTTATTGTTGTCAAAGAATGGCATTTTGCAATAAAAACAGTTTTGAACTGAATAATAACTAAACGTTTTATTTAAAGAGAAAGAAACATTATGAAGAAAGTTTTAGTTTTGATTGCTGCTGCAATCGTGTGCCTGAGCGCCAGCGCTCAACTTCAGTTTGGTGCAAAGGTTGGTGTTGACATGACTAACTTCTGGGGTAAGGATGCCGAGCATGGCATGAAGCCTAGCTACCAGGCCGGTCTGGTGATGGAGTACAAGTTCAATCCTCATTTTGCCATCGCTCCTGAAGTTGTGTTTGCTTCACAGGGTGGTAAATTCGATGCAATCCAGTTCAACTGGGGTGATTTCTCAATTGCCAGCAAAAAGAAGATCACCTTCAACACCAATTACATTAATGTTCCCGTGATGCTCAAGTACTACGTTGCCCCCGCATTTAGCGTTGACTTCGGTCCTCAAGTGGGCTTCAACGTATACAGCAAGGCTTCTATTAAAGACGACATCACCTATGACCTCAAGGAGAGCACCAAAACCGTTGACTTCGGTATTGGCTTGGGCGGCACCTACAACCTCACTGAGAACGCCTTTGTTCAGGCTCGCTACACATTGGGCTTGACCAAGGTATTTGAGGGTGATCTCAACAAAGAGAAGAATGGCAACATCCAGATTGCCTTCGGTATGAAGTTCTGATAGCAGAACACTAGAGAGAAAACAATGATAGAAATCGGCTACCCCGTCACTGGAGTAGCCGATTTTTTTTGTTACATGCCACCATTAAAAAAGACTTTCTTCATCGGTGATCTTCAGGGGCTTATTAAAATCCATTAATTTAATCTAAATTTTTATATAAAAATATAAAAAATCCTTAATTTATTTGTACAATTCAAAAAATCTGTTGTACATTTGTACGTGTGTTTTTCATGGTATTAGATTTAAGGTTTGTGGAGGCTGTCGTGAGACATCTTCCACTTTCTTATTTTTTACGCTTGAGAGGCGCCACTTTGCAACGATAGCTGCAAGACACTTTACCCTTCATCATATTATTCAGCTTGGCTCTGATCAACTGTTTGCGGATGGGTGAAATGCGATCCACAAACAGCGTTTTCTCCAAGTGGTCACACTCATGCTGGACAACGCGGGCGAGATAGCCCTCAATGTCCTGGTCATGTTCCTGGAATTGTTCGTCTTGCCAGTGCAAGTGAATTTTCTCATGACGGTGAACATTCTCGTGAATACCGGGTACACTGAGGCATCCTTCCTCACGAGAAATCAACGGAGATGTCTCATCGACCGTAATCTCGGGATTAATCAGCAACATGTTAACGCCCTTGAGCTCGGGGAAATCCTCGGCCAGCACGTCAACATCAATATAAACGATGCGTGCATTAACGCCCACCTGTGGCGCAGCAATACCAATACCCTGGGTATGGTACATGGTTTCCTTCAGATTCTCAATAAACTCCTGAAGATTAGGAAAGTCAGGCGTGACAGTGGCATTCTCAGTCCTGAGCACGGGATGACCATAGATATAAATCGGTAAAATCATGATTCAGTATTAAAAGGTTGATTTAATTTACTCTGTAGATAATCGTTAAGAATTATGGTGGCGGCGATGGCGTCAACGCGCGACTTGTCACGGCGGTCACTCTTTTTCATGCCGCCATCAATCATCGCGCGATGAGCAATCGTACTTGTGAAGCGTTCGTCATACATCACGATAGGCATATCAGGCAATTCCTTGCGCAACTTGTTGACAAACGGCGTGATGTATTTCATGCTCTCGCTGGGTTCGCCATTGAGTTGTGTAGGTTGCCCGATGACGATGCGTTCCACTTGCTCTCGCGCGATATAATCCTTGATGAACGACATGAGCGTGTGAGTAGGCACAGTGGCAAGATTACCTGCCACGATCTGTAAGGGATCGGTGACGGCAACACCAGTGCGCTTACGTCCATAATCTATGCCTAAAATGCGCCCCATCATCAATATGATTAGCCTTGTTGCATGGTGAGCAGGAACTCCTCGTTATCACGGGTACGATCCATACGCTCTTTAACAAACTCCATGGCCTCGACCGAAGTGCGGTCGCTCAAGAAGCGACGGATGATCCACATCTTGTTCAACGTATCCTGCGGCAGCAGCAAGTCGTCACGACGTGTACTTGATGCCATGACATCCACAGCCGGGAAGATACGCTTGTTGGACAACTTGCGGTCAAGCTGCAACTCCATGTTACCAGTACCCTTGAATTCCTCAAAGATCACTTCATCCATCTTGGAGCCAGTCTCGGTCAAAGCAGTGGCAATAATGGTAAGACTACCACCACCCTCGATATTACGGGCAGCGCCAAAGAAGCGCTTGGGTCGTTGCAATGCGTTGGCATCCACACCACCCGTCAGGATTTTTCCTGAAGCGGGAGCAATCGTGTTGTAAGCACGAGCCAGACGTGTAATCGAGTCAAGCAGGATGACCACATCATGACCACATTCTACAAGACGTTTGGCCTTGCTCAGCACGAGGTCGGCAATCTTGACGTGACGATCAGCCGGCTCGTCAAAGGTAGAAGCAATGACTTCGGCATTGACGCTACGAGCCATATCGGTCACCTCCTCAGGACGTTCATCAATGAGCAGGATGATCATGTAAGTTTCAGGATGATTCTCCGAGATAGCATTGGCTATCTCCTTCAAGAGCATTGTCTTACCTGTCTTGGGCTGTGCGACGATGAGGCCGCGCTGTCCTTTACCGATGGGCGAGAACATATCTACCACGCGTTGTGAAACAGTGGGATGGGTTTTGCTCACGAGATCAAACTTCTCATCAGGGAACAGAGGTACCAGATGTTCAAACGGCACACGGTCACGAACGTAAGCAGGCGTGCGGCCATTGATCAGATGTATCTCACTCATCGGGAAATACTTCTCGCCCTCCATGGGCGGACGGATGGTTCCCTCGATAACGTCACCGGTCTTGAGACCGTAAGCCTTAATCTGAGACTGCTGTACGTAGATATCATCAGGAGAAGTGAGATAATTATAATCACTGGAGCGCAGGAAGCCATAACCCTCGGGAGCGATGTCGAGCACACCCTGTGCCTCAAGAATTCCGTCGAAGTTATAGGGCTGGTCCAGATAGGGATTGACTTCAGCAATCTGTTGCTGTTGCTGCTGTTTCATCTTGCGCTTCTTGCTCTTGCTCTCCTTCACCACTTTAGGTTCCTGGATAACAATGGGAGCAACGGCGGCCTGCTCAGCCTGACGGCGGCGTTCCTCCTCGGCCTTGCGCATTGCTTCTTCGCGTTCCTGCTGAGTACGAGGTTTGAAAGTGAATCCGCTACCTGTATTGAAGAACGTATTGAGTGAGACATCCTCCCTTTCATGCTGTTCCTCGGGTTGAGGTGCCATCATTTTAGGCTCATTCTCAGGCATATAGCCGATTTCCTCATTGATGGGTTCTTGAAATGACTCATCATAAACAGGTTCCTCGGCCATAGGCTCCAGCATCTCTTGTTCAGGCTGAAGCTCAGCATTGTCAAAGGGCAGAACCGGTTGCTCATCAACGACCTGTTTGGTTTTGCGACCACGACGGCGAGGAGCTTGCTCGCTAACGACAACTTCGGCTGCTGGCTGCTCTTGCTGATCGGCAGTCTGTTCTTCAGCAACGGGCTGTTCTTCTTGACTGTTTTTCAACGCTATTTCACGGGCTGCTTTTTCGGCAGCTGAAGGGCGGCCACGTTTGCGTTTAGGCGGTTCCTGCGTATCGCTTACTTCTTTGTCTTTGTCTTTATCTTTGTCTTTATCTTTTTTCTGAGCTTTAGGTTTCTCGGTGGGCTCAGGAGCTTCTTTTTCAACAGGCTTGGTGACCTCGTTGTTTTCTACTATATCGTTTTTCTCTTTACTTTGGTTCTTGGGTGCCACGGCATCGTCCTTGATTACTTCATTTCCATTTGCTTTGGCTGCCGGCTGGCGAATGCGTTCACGACGACGTTTGGTAGGGGGTTCAGGAGCATTTGCTGCCTCTGTCTCTGCCTGATGATCCAAAACCTGAAACACAAGATCATCATGGTCAAACGAATCAACGCGCTTAATACCCATAGACTTGGCGAGCTCACGAAGTTGTTCGTCGCTCATCGCATTTAATTGATTAATGTTATACATATAAAAATTATATAAAGCTATCATGGTGTGACAATAACAAACAGCCACTCTGTTTCAATACACCATGCCATGCGCAACAACGCATGATATTCCAAATTATACTAATGATTTGTCTGTTCTAGTGGCTTCACTTCTTCAATTCAAATCGCCCGTATATATACAATCAGAAAAAAGAGATATAGATTGTCATTTCCTCAGAATAAAAGGGATAGGAAAGAACGGGGGATTCGGTATTGATTAATGAATAGCGTCGCAAAACATCCTTTGGGAACTTGTTTTGCGGTGCAAAATTAATGATTTTTGCAGATATGAACAAAAAAAGCGCAAAAAAAGCATTAATTTTGCAGAATAAAGCATGAAATAATGAGAATTGACCGTCAAAAAATAGATGCTCACGTGGAATTACCCATCTTAAAACTGGTGGGAAATGTTGCCGACGATTTGCAACGCGAATGTTATATCGTGGGAGGGTATGTCAGGGACATTTTCCTTGAACGCCCGAGCAACGACATGGACTTTGTTACCGTCGGTAGCGGCATTGAGGTCGCCAAAGCGGTTGCTCGTCGTATTGGCAAGCGTGCACATTTAGCAGTCTTCCGCACCTATGGTACGGCACAGGTCAAGACTCGTCAATGGGAACTGGAGTTTGTCGGTGCCCGCCGCGAATCCTATCGCCGCGACAGCCGCAACCCTATAGTTGAAGACGGCACTCTGGATGATGACCAGAAACGTCGCGACTTCACCATCAATGCTATGGCCATCTGCCTGAATAAAGCACGCTATGGTGAACTGCTTGATCCATTTGACGGCATTGGCGACATGGAGCGTCGCATCATCCGCGCCCCACTCGACCCAGATATCACCTTCAGCGACGACCCGTTGAGAATGATGCGTGCAGTGCGCTTTGCAACACAATTGGATTTTGACATTTATCCCGAAACATTTGATGCCATCCGCCGAAATGCCAAACGCATTCACATCATCACCCGTGAGCGAATCGCTGAGGAACTGATGAAGATCATGCGCACTCCCCGACCCTCACGCGGCTGGTTACTGCTCGACCAGAGTGGCCTATTGCCGCTCATCTTCCCAGAGCTCGCTGCCCTGAAAGGCATTGAGACAGTCAACGGACGCGGACATAAGGACAATTTCATGCACACCATGCAGGTGCTCGACAATGTGGCTGCCGCCAGTGATGACGTGTGGCTGCGCTGGGCAGCCTTGCTACACGATGTAGGCAAGGCTCGAACCAAGCGTTGGGATCCTCAACTGGGATGGACATTCCACAACCACAACTTCATCGGCGAGAAAATGGTGCCCAAAATTTTCGCAAAAATGCGTCTGCCGCTCAACGAGCAGATGAAATATGTGAAAAAACTTGTGGGACTGCACATGCGCCCCATTGCCCTGGTTGAGGATGAGGTGACCGATAGCGCAGTACGCCGACTGCTGTTTGACGCAGGAGATGATATTGATGACCTGATGACCCTGTGTAAGGCCGACATCACCAGCAAAAACCAGATCAAGGTGCAACGCTTCCGCGAGAATTTTGACTTGGTGAAGCAGAAACTGGTGGATATCGAAGAGAAAGACCGAGTGCGCAACTTCCAGCCGCCTATCGATGGCGAGGAAATCATGCAGACCTTCGGGCTTGCCCCGTCACGCCCCGTGGGCTATATCAAGGACGCCATCAAAGATGCCATTCTCGATGGCATTATCACCAACGACTATGAGTCGGCCTATCGTCTCATGTTGGACAAGGCAAACGAGCTAGGCATCACGCCGGTTCATGACGGACAGTTGTGCTATACCACGATGGAGACGCCCCTCGGCACATTGACACTTGGTGCCTGCACTCAGGGACTAGTCCATATCGGTTGGAACGGCGATGAGATTGACAGCATGGCAAAGAAATTGAAACTGAAGCCTGTTGAAACCACGTCTCCCCTACTTGCCAATTGTATGATTCAACTCAAAGAGTACTTCGATGGCATACGCAAGGAATTCTCGCTACCCCTGCACTTGGTTGGCACCGAATTCCAGATGCAGGCATGGGATGTGTTGAGGCAGATACCCTACGGTGAGACCATCTCTTATGGAGAAGAAGCAAAACGTATAGGCAAGCCGACGGCTTCACGTGCTGTCGCCCAAGCCAATCACAATAACCCGGTGAGCATCGTCGTCCCTTGTCATCGTGTCATCAACAGCGATGGCAGCCTGGGAGGTTATGCATCAGGCACTGACATCAAGCAACGACTGCTGTCACTGGAAAAGAATCATCAACAAGAAAACCAAACGGAGACTGATGCCTAACTATAGGCTCTATCGTCGCTACTTTGGGCTTTACATATCCAGCAACCAATAAGCGTTTTCCAGGAGCTTGTTCTTTAATGCGGGAGCAAGCTGGGGATGCGTGTCAATCCACTTGGTCACCGTTTCACACGCCTCTTGAGAGCGATGCCCATCCAGCAGGCTTGACAACCAATAGCCCGGGAAGAAGATGTCACCCGTGCGCTGGATTTCTTCCAATTCATCAAGTCCAGGCACCAGATAACGGTTGCTCCACGGTTCTCGCATCGGGTCGTTAAGCAAGGCTAACATCGTGCGAGCCCAGGGCTCTACCCGACGGTTCTCCACTTCAAGCAATTCATTGAACAACTGTTGCTGTACCTGACTGTCGGGATTGCAGGCACGGGACACAAATTCAAACTCACGTCGTTCATCATCGGTCGTGAGACGCTCCTTCTGAATGGTAAGAATGTTCTGCCACCGTTCAGGCAGCATGATGGCAAGATGATAGGCCATACGCATATAGTCACGGTTATTCAGGAACGAAGCACTATGCTTCTCCCAGATGTCATATAGCTTTCCTACGACATTGGGAGAAATGGCCTTGAGAGATAGCTGGCGCAGTACAGTCTGGCGTACCGATGGCAGGCTGTGCGTCTGCATCATTTCAAACAACTGCTGTTCCATCTCGGCACGAGGTTCCCTGTCAAGACGAGACATCAAATTGTTGATGAAACTACATGTCGATGAAGCAATCAGTTCGTTGTTCTCATGGGAGAGGAAATTGAGCAGAGTCTTCATCAATTCCTCAGCCGTGATATTGCCCAAGTGATAGTTCTCATAGAGGTTAAGCACTGCGGCATAGCGGGCCTTATCGTTGACTTGCATCGTCTTCCATGCTTCGGACATAATCTCCATGCCCTCGCTATTGAGCGCAAACTGCCCATAGCCCTCGGCGTTGCTATTGAGAAACAGGTCCTTGCTATAACTTGAAGAGAGCAAATACTCGTAGTCATTCATATATATGGGATGCTCGCAGAATTGTCCGTCCTCATCCACATAGCCGATGTCAAAGCCCTGCTTCCACATTAGGCCGCGGCCATAGGGGTCGGACTGCAGAACACGGACACCGTTCTGCATGAGGTTAGCCGTAGTGATAACCGGCATTCCTTTCTGCTTCACCCACACATCACTGAAGGATTGGGCACTGTGCTCAGGGGCGAACTTGTCGAGTTCGGCAATCAGGTCATCCCACGTGGCATTGCCGTAAGCATACCTGCTCAAGTAGCTGCGCAGCCCTTGCTGCAGAGCATCGGCACCTTTTTCCTGCTCGAGCTTGCGCATCATGATAGGCGCCTTGTGATAGATGATGTTGCCATATAGCAATCCTGCCTTGTTCAGATTATCCAGAGGTTGCTGAATGGGATGAGTACCCCGAGTGCGGTCCGTACTCATGGCTACCGGATAATGAGCCTTGATGAAGGCGAGGTCATGGTCAATGTCAGGAAACTGCTCACGTGAAATCTTATCGGCCATGAAATTGGCATAGACCTCCTTGGTCCACACATCATCAAACCAACGCATCGTCACCAAGTCGCCAAACCACATGTGAGACGTCTCATGAGCAATAAGGTTCAGGCGCGTTCTTTCTTCATCAGGGGTTGGGTTTGGTCCCAGAAATATCTCCCAATCAGTAAACTGGATGCAGCCGGGATGCTCCATGCCGCCAAACTGGTAACCCGGCAGGACGACAAAGCTATATTGTTCAAAGGGGTATGGGATGCCCGTATAGTCTTCCATCCAACGTAACGACAACGCTACCTGGTCAAAAACGATGGGCAACTGCGCCACCTTGTCGGGATCATTCTCTCGATAGAGAGCCGTCAACAGGCGACCGTCACGCTTAGCGGTTTGCACATTGAAACGGCCTGCTGTAAATGAGAACAAATAGGTGGGTATGGGCTTTTTTGTCTGATTGCTGATACTCACCCAGCCTTCAGGGATGTTCAGTTTCAGGTCAAAGACTGCCTTCAGGTCAGGTTGGTCAAAGCATGGGAACACGCTGCGGGCATGATCGGGCACAAACAAGGTGTACATGTAGTCATCGCTGCGGTTCAACGCCTTGTCACCGCTATAGCCGCTGATTGACACCTTATTCTCTCCCTGCACAAGATATTGGAGAGGAACCACGATGTGCTCATCGCTCAACACCGTCTTCAGTCTCTTGCCATTGACAAGAATCTCCTTGGAGAGCTGATTGGCATCGCCCTGGAAATCAATCTGCAGGTCTTCGTCCCCCGTCCAATTAAACAGTAGCGTTTCCTCGAAATAGACAGGTTGGGACTTCAAGGCTGGCACCGTGAACGACAGGTTGTAATTCACGTCACTGATGTGGGCCGAGCGGTATTGCGCCAATGCCCAAGACACGCCATTCTCGACGGGGACAGCCTGTACTGTCATCCCGGATATTGCCACTAGACAGGCGGCAACAAATAATAGTCTCATGATCTGTTTCATGCCGCTAAGTTACTCAAAAATTGTCTTTTTGGAAAGAATAACCCTATAAATGGGATTTTTTTATATATTTGCACATTTAAACCACAATAAGAACCACAGACATCACAAATCATATGACCGAACGCAAACATCCTCATCCCCTCGTAGCGATCATTCCCGTTGTCGTTCTAATAATCCTGATAAGCATTGTCATCACATTGTTTGGCAGTGATGCGTTGAGTGGCGGCAGTCAGATTGCTCTGTTAATGGGAGTTGCCATGTGCGTACTCATTTCCATGGCATGCTACCACATACCGTGGAAAACATTTGAGCGACAGATGACCAAAACCATCGGCGACGTGTCTGTCACCCTGCTCATCCTGTTGACGGTGGGTATGCTCGCGGGGTCGTGGATGATCAGTGGTGTGGTTCCCACACTCATTTATTATGGCATACATATTCTGTCTCCCAGTTTCTTCCTGGTGAGCGCCTGTGTCATTTGTGCCTTGATATCGCTGCTGTCAGGCAGTTCCTGGACAACTATTGCCACCATTGGTGTTGCCCTGTTGGGTATCGGTCAAGCGTTGGGCATCTCCGAGGCATGGACTGCCGGTGCCATCATCTCGGGAGCCTATTTCGGTGACAAGATGTCGCCCTTGAGTGACACGACCATTCTTGCATCGTCATCGGTGAGGGTGGATATCTTTGAACACATCCGTTACATGGTACTGACCACCACGCCATCCATTCTTATCACGCTGGTCATCTTCCTGGTTGCCGGTCTGGGACATGGCAGTGAGGATGCCCTTCACATTGAACAGTATGTCGATGGATTGAATTCCACCTTTAATATCTCGTTGTGGACACTGCTCGTTCCACTGATTACCGGTATCCTTATCGCCCGCAGGGTGCCTTCGTTGGTCGTGTTGTTTGTCTCTTCGATTATTGCAGGTATTACAGCTATTATCCTGCAACCCCACATCCTGTGTCAGATTGCCGACGACCCGACGTTGAGCACTCCAGCAGCCATTTTCAAGGGTCTGGCGATAACATACTATGGGTCCACTGCCGTGCAGACGGGTTTCGATGCACTTAATGACCTGGTATCAACTGGAGGTATGGCAGGAATGTTGAATACCATTTGGCTCATTCTGTGTGCTTTGTGCTTCGGTGCGGTCATGGTGGCCAGTGGCATGCTTGGAAGCATCACGAATGTCGTCGTCAAGTGGGTCCGCTCGCGGACGAGCCTGGTTTCCTCCACTGTTGGAACAGGTATTTTCCTCAATCTCACTACTGGCGACCAATTCATCAGCATTGTTCTCACAGCCGATATGTTCCGCGATATTTATAAGAAAGAAGGCTATGAAGGGCGTCTGTTGAGCCGTACCACCGAGGATGCCGCCACCGTGACATCAGTACTCGTGCCCTGGAATACTTGCGGCATGACGCAAGCGACAGTGCTAGGCGTCCCCACCCTCACCTACTTGCCCTACTGCTTCTTCAACATTCTCAGCCCGCTGGCAACCATTATTGTAGCAGCCATTGGATGGAAAATCAAACGGCATCATCCGGCAGAAGAAAGCACATCCTGAATTCTGACAGGATGTGCTTCACATGATGAGTTATTACCGTAGAGCGATCAGTTTACATCGCTAAGCGTAAACCATAGCGGGCCTTCTGAGGATTGGCATAATAAATCTTGAACACGCAACACATAGCGGCGTCCTGACCATAGCTGCCGCCCCTGATGGTGCGACCCATGGGATTACCGCTCCTGCTGTTCTTCTGTTCCTCCAGCGGGCCTTTAGGATTGACGAGAGGCGGCGTGTCCTCATTGGCATCAGGCCAATTATACCAGTCAGCACACCATTCACAGGCGCCACCCGTCATGTCGTAGATACCCAATTCATTGGGAGCCTTGGTGGCTACCTCGTGCCATTCTCCTTCATAATTCTCATAGTACCATGCCACCTCATCAATATTGTTGCTGCCGGAATAGACATATCCGTTAGACTTGTTTCCGCCACGGGCGGCATATTCCCATTCAGCATCGGTAGGCAGTCTGAACGTCTTTCCTGTCAGTTTATTGAGCTTTTCAATGAATTGTTGGCAATCAAACCAAGTCGCTTCGTCATAGGGACGATTGTGGTAGTAATCAACGATGCTATCCTCCATTACTGCATACCACAAATCCCATGTCACCTCACACATGCCGATGTGGAAATTGGACAAGGAGACCCTGTGGGCGGGTGGCACGCCCGTCACATTCATGTCAATGATAGAGTCCAGATTCTCGGGAATTTCATACCTGGTATAAGTACCACCGGGTACAAAGACCATGACAAACGATACACCGTTGACGGTAATCGTGTCATTGAGGAACTTCTGCGCATTGGCAGGATCTTCGACAAGTACCGATACTTCAGGCTGAGTGGACTCGGGGGGCAACTCAGTTGGAACAAATGGGGCATTAATATCCACTGGAGCGGATGGTTCATCAGCCTCGGCCTCATCCTCATCATCATCTCCCACATCAGAGTCCTCGTATCCTGATCCTGTTGCCTCCGAGAGTTCAAAATAGAAGAAATCGCCTTCCTCAACGACTTTAATAGGAGTGCTGTAAGGCACATAACCATCAGCCGTCACACGCACCTTGTGATTACCGATTGTCAAGTTGTAGATTTCATCGATATCACTAGGCTGTTTTCCGTCAATAGAGATGAAAACAGGAACATCCTCAATATTGCAACTGAAGGTCACATCAACTGAGGGTCCATTGTGCTGAGGACGAGGAGGTCTTGGGGCCGGCTTAGTTCTTGTCTGAGTCCTCGGCCTGGGTTGTGGCCTGGGTTTAGGCTGTGGCTTTGGCCTTTCTATGCTAGGTTTAGGAACGTTACTCACCTGTGCAAACGCTGTCTGCACAGGCATTAGTAACATGAATGAAAATAATATCACCAAGTATCTTTTCATCACTTATTATGTTTTGTTTTCAAAGTTTTCGCTACAAGTCTAAACCCAATGGTCTCATTAACCTCTTCGGGGGGAATCGGGAAACGGTAGGTAACAGTGCAATGGCTCGGATCGCTTTGCCAACACCCGCCACGGACAATGCGGTATTGACCGCTCTGAGCCCCAGTGGGATTCTTTTGCTTTCCGGCATGGTAGGACCCGTGCCAGTCGGAGCACCATTCCATTACATTTCCTGACATATCATATAACCCCAATTCATTGGGTTGTTTTCCTCCTACATCATGGGGATCCACTTCAAGGGCACCATACCATGCCACGTCATTGATGCTGTCGCTGCCAGCATACTTGAAATCCTTGCTCATGTTACCTCCACGCGCAGCATATTCCCATTCGGCCTCGGTGGGTAAACGGAACTTCACACCAGTCAAGGCATTCAAGCGGGAGATGAACAACTGGCAATCCTCCCATGATACAGACTCTACAGGTCTGAATTCACCCATATGGGCACTCGGATTACCTCCCATCACATCGACCCATAACTGCTGGGTCACTTCATGCTTGCTCATATAGAAAGACGGTAAAATCACCTCATGAGCAGGCTTCTCGTCATATTCGGCATCAAGCCCCTTAGATCCCATCTCAAATGCTCCGCCATGAACAAAGACCATCTCGTCCAGAAAGTCAAGGACAGACAGCAGTGCCTTTTTGGTCATCGAGAAATTGAATGAGCGGTTGGAGCCTGTAACCGTAAAATTGTCCAAAAAGTCCTCGTACCCTTCGGCCACCAATTGAATAGTGTGGGAACCGGTCTTCAGATTATAGGAGTTTCCCGCCTCACCATAATAGGAATTATCGATATAGACATCAGCGGCCTCGGCATTGCAGTTGATTGTCACCGTAACAACCGACGAAGAAGAGCCGCTATTTACAGTAGCATTGCTGCTGGTGCGGCTTGGGGCCGAAGGCTTTCTTGATGCAGAGCGATTGGAGGCATTGGATTTAGATGTTTTATTGCCGCTGTTCACGGCTGGTTTCTTTACCTTAGAAGTGCTTGGCTTGGCTTGAGTAGGCTTTCTCACCTGACCCACCTGACCAAAGGCAGAAACCGCCGAGAATATCAGCGTTAATGACAAGAGCATTATGCAATAAAACTTCTTCATGCTGCGTGGATTACACTAAGGCCGTCATTGATTTAATTGATACGTTTGCCTTTCTTATCGTACATCGCACCCTTCTTCATGTTGGGCTGGCCATCGGTGAAGAACCCCTCAAAATAGGATCCGTCATCAACCCAGGTGAAGCGGCCATGGTGCATCCTATTATTCTTGAAGGAGCCAACGAAGGTATTACCGTTGGAATAGTAAATGTGAATGCTGTCGCCATCAACACTACCATTCTCAAATACGCCCACCAGCTTCTGTCCATCGGCAGTAAATACTGCGGTACCTTTACCGTCGGGCAAACCGTGCTTGACAGTTCCCGTATACTTGCACTCGCCCAGAGGAATAGTCAATAAAGAATCGACCACTTCATGAACCATCAGTGAATCAGGAACAACCTGACTATCCGAGTTGGAGCCACCACCATTGAAGAAGAAATAGCAGCCCACAGCAAGCAACAGTCCGGCGCAAGCAGCAAGGACAATCGCTCTCTTGGTTTTCTTGGTGTTCTCGGAATTGCTTTCAGAGTCTTCGTCATCGTTAAGGGTGGCAGAGTCATCCTGGTGTCTGAGAGGCTGCTGAACCGGAGCTGCTTTCCTCTGATTGAGGATTGTTGACTCTACATCATGGCTGCTGGTCAAGGACTTAGCACTCATGAAGTCGGTAATCTCCTTCACCGACGCGGGGCGCTCCTTCCTGTTGGTCTTCATCAACCACAGGAGCAACTCACGCATCCTCTCACTCGTGTTGAAAGGCAGAGGCAAGGAAAGATGCTTGTCGGGCGTGCGGTCATCGTTGATGTCACTGGGCATGGGAGGACGCTGATTGGAGAGCACGTTATAAATCGTCGCTCCAAGGGCATAGAAATCAGTCCAAGGTCCCAGTTTCTCATAGCTCTTCTCCATCTGCTCGATGGGAGCAAAGCCATTGGTATAGGTTACTGACGAGGTGGACAATGCACCACCGGTCTTGCTGTTGAACTGCTTGCTGGCACCGAAGTCGATGAGCTTGACAGTGCCTTCCTGATCAATCATCACATTGGCTGGCTTCAAGTCAAGATGCCAGATACCCTGGGAATGTACTTCCTGTAAAGCGTCAAGGACCTGTTCAAGTACAACGGTAGCTTCGGCTTCACTGATGGGTTGTCCCGTGCGTTTGAGCTTTTCCTTCAGATTCTCGCCATTAATGTAATCCATGACATAGTAGGCCGTACCATTCTCGTCGAACAAGTCATATACCCTGACAATATGATCATTATTGAGTTTACGCAAGCGGCGAGCCTCTTTCTTGAATTTCTCGAGCTGCTCGTTGAATTCGGTAACTTTCTCGTTGTTGCTGACACTGACGGTGGTGTTGTTTCCATCACGTTCATTCACGCCCTTCATGAAAAACTCCTTAATGGCGTATTTTTCATTGAAATTGATGTGTGTCGCTACGTAAGTGTTACCAAATCCGCCGCTTGACAGGTAACTGTCGATGCGATAAGTACCATGCAACACGGTACCCACCTTGAGCATCGACTTCATATTGATATTTTCTTGATTAGACATTATCGTAGTGTTTTCTTTTTCGACGTTTAATTCTTATCAGACTCCTGCTCATTGTCTGCAATGTCTTGAGAAGCCTGATGGCGCTTCTTCACTGCATCGATCGAGTCCTTGTATCTGTTCATCGTGCTCGATTGCGAAGCCTCTTGTGCTGCACGATCGGCATCAGTGCTCTTGACCCGATGAGGTTTTTCGGTGTGAGGAATGACTGGTTTAACCGGCTCCTCGCTATGGACGCTTTCCATCACAGCAGGAGTTGAATCTTCAGGACTGGATTTCTCTTGACGTCCTCCTAAACCATACAGAGCAAGCCAAGCCGCTGCTGCAACAATCGCAGCGATAAGCAACGCCCACCACAGCCAGCTTGACTTTTTCCGGCTGCGTTCAGTCGTGGGTGCAGACTCAACCGGTGTTGAAGAGGCCATGACTGTAGAGTCATTATCCTCCTCTTCACTCTGAATGGTGGTGTTGGTGTTCAGCGGTTTCATGTTCAGTACATTGAAACGGGCTGTATTCTCTTCATTCACGGTGATTGCATCATCCGGCTCATGGATAACGTCCTGCACATGAATGATGTAAGCGCTGTGGTTATCCTGGTTGGAAACGGTATCCGAGATAAGTTTTTTCCTTTTTTTCTCGTCATCACCACTGCCCGAGAAGAGTTTCAAGACATCATCGTCATCCATGCGTTCCAGCATACCGTCGCTGCACATGAAGAAATAGTCCCCAGGTTTCACATCGGTGATGTGAATGATATCGGGCTTCACTCGATTATCCTCACCAGGCTGCACGGCACGAGTGATGACGTTTTTCTGCAAGGAGGTCTTCATCTCGCCATAGGTGATCTCACCGCTCTGGTATAGATCAAAAACCAATGAATGGTCACGGCTGACGTAGAGCAGTTTCTTGCCAGGCCTGAGATGATAAATGCGGCTGTCACCGATGTGGGCTGCCGTCACTCCGCCACGATGGAAATACAAGAGGGTGAGCGTGGTGCCCATCTTCTTGTAACTGCCGCTGTCGGCAGCATCCAGCTTGCTATAAGCATGGTCCAGAGCTGCAGCAATCACCGAATCCTTCAGTACACTGTCGCCCGAAGCATTGGCGTTGAAATAGTCAGCGAGGGCTTCGGCAAAGGTCTGGCTAGCCACTTCACCTTTCTCATGGCCACCCATACCGTCACACACGATGAACAAGTGATCATTGATGGTCGCCTTACCACACTCAGGATAGATGTAATCTTCCTGATTGTCGCGGTTTCCCATCTCCTGGATCGCCAACGGTGGATATATCTTAATTCTCATCTCGTGTTCAATTATTTGGTGTGAAAAGTCATGGACGTGCTGCCCATCTCAACGGTGTCTCCGTCATGCAGCACGATGGCATCATCACTTTCAAGACGGTAATCGTTAACCTTGGTGGTATTCTTGTTCTTGAAGTTGGAGATGTCAATCTTGAGACCGCCATTGGGCAGACGGCGAACATTGATAACGGCATGTTCGCGGCTCATGAACAAGTCGTCGGTTTCAATCTGCACATCGGCAATCGAGGTGGATGCCGAGCGCCCTACCGTGTTGCTGCCGATAGACAGTTCGTATTCCTTGCCTTCAAACAAGAGGTAGCATGACTGCAGCAGGTCTTCGCCACACATCTGGGTCGACTGGCTGCCTTCCTTGCCATCCAACTGGGTCTCACCGTCTTCGGGCTTGAGCTTATAGAACGGAACGATCAATCGCTTACCGCACTTGGGGCATGCGATACGTTTCTCGGCCTCGTCCTTGGAATTGGTCACTCTCAATACTACGCCGCATCCCGGGCACTTGATGTTAATTGTTTGTGGCATCTTCTATTTCCTGTTTAGTCTCGTTACTCTTGTTTTTCTTATTCTTCCATATCATGATGGGGCTGTCACCATCAAACCGTCCCCACATCACGGGGTGCTGGCGTGAAGTGAACATGCCATCGGTGCTGACACCGTTGTGCACAAATTCAAATAATTCCTTAGGGGTGATACTGCTGTCCTTGTTGGTATCGGCACCACCTCGCAACCCGCGTTCAAGATACATGGTAAACAAACTGTTGCTATATCCGGTTTCGAAAGATTCCTCTTGATTGCGGGACGAAAGGAACAAAATTACATTTTCATTGCCGAAGGCCTTATGCCAAACCGAGTCGGTGCGCATGATGCCGGAATAGCAAGCATCAACAATCACCATTTTGGTCTTGGCCTTGCACTGCTTCATGACATTGACAATCGCTTCGTTCTTCAACACCTGGTCATAACAGAGCAAACCGTCCTCTGTCCCATGGCCGCTGAAGTAGAAGACAACCATGTCATCACTCTTGGCTGTATAGAAGCGATATTTCATCGTCCTCAGCACAGCATCAATCGTAGCAGCGCTATCGGTTAGAAGCGAGGTGCTGAAGCCATTGGCGGCAAAGACCTTCTTCACCACCCTGGCGTCGTTGGCGCTGACATTAAGCGACTTGACACGATAACGTCCCACCTTCTTGGGATAGGCGTCCAGTCCCACACACAGGATATAGTTGCGGGCTACGGCACCTTGACACATCATGGCGATTGTCAAGAGCAGAACCAGTTTGTGAATGAGACGTCGCATGCTGTCAGAGTCTTTATCGGCAGTGTTGATTAGAGTTGTGCGATGGCATCATCCATGTAGTCGGGCATATCCTCGGCGACATCAGGATTGGGCATATTGTCATGGGCATCATCGTGAGCACCCTGAAGCTGGTTCATGGCAAAGTCATGAAGTTCGCCATAGGTCGTCATGTTGCCGTTGCCTTCTTCCACAACGATATCGTCTCTTGAGAGGTCGCCAGAATCATCCACGTCGATCACGGCAACGTCGGCAATGAGGTCACCATCCAGGTCAAGACCACGAACAGCATGACCGTCAAACTCGCCATAACCCACAATGCGAACCACATCATCAGAGATGAAATCCTCAAATTTGTCGTGATGAGCAGCATCAGGAGAGCTCTTGGTACCATTGGCCATAGCGACATCGTCCTCGGCCTTGAGGTTAAACATTTCATCGAGGGCGAAGGAATCGTCGGCTGCAGCAGCGTCTTCATCAGCGACAGCGACATCCTCGGCTACCGCAATATCCTCGGCTACGGCGACATCCTCGGCAACTGCGAGATCTTCGGCAACTGCCATATCTTCGGCAACAGCGATATCCTCATTAAATTCCTCGTCAATCATAGCGATGTCCTGAACCATCTCGTCATTGTCGGCAATCACGACATCCTCATCCACCTCGTCGGCGAGGGCAAAGCCACCTTCGGCCTCACGGATGTCGGCCTGGATGAATTCTTCGTTTGCTTCGTGCACGGGCACTTCAGCAACATCCTGGTCAGCAACCTGGTTCTGGTCAACTTCCATATCGGCGAAAACCTCGCCACCCTCATCATCAATATCAGAGTCGGGCTCGATGTCATCATCAACCGAAGCAAGCTGCTCGGCATCGACTTGGCTGGCGTCAACCTCGGGGCGTACGCTCTCGGCAAAATGGTCTCTTTCTTCGTCGGTCATCTCGTCCCATTCATCAGCAGTATAGGTGCTGAAGATGGCACCATGCCAGTGGAAAACGCCACCAGGACCTACCATCCCGCGAGCCTGGGTAAATGCCTGCTCAAAGGTCAAGTCATCGCTAACCGTAGCGACGCGCAGGGCGGTTTGATCCTCGATGATAGCCTCCTCTGTCACTTTTTCCTCGACAGGACTCGGGGTCACCTTATTCATCACGTCATCGGCAGGTGCCGAGGACTTGGCGTCGGCATTCAATGCGATGGTGTGCTGGGCCAAGAGAGCACCGGCACCCAATAAAATACCAGCGGTGCCACCGATGGTGACAGGCTTCCACGTCTTGCCGACGATATTCTGCAGAGCACCCTCACTAGACTTTCCTTGTTGGGCGTTGCCTGTGTAGATAGTTTCTTCGTTTACCATAATCTTTCAATTTTAGTTCCGTTAATAATTTTGTTGTTGCAAAATTAATCATCGGCTATCGGGATATCCAAACAATATAAAGTATATTGGACAAAATAGTAGGATTAATGTATGAAATGATAATCACTTATAAATACTTGGCCTTGCAACCAGGGCAATTCTTGTTCTGGTGAAGCAAGTCATAGTCCACAAAGCCCAAGAATCGGCCGCACTTGGGACAAACGTAGTCGCGCTGGAACTGCTTTTTCAACTGCTCCTGCTTGTCAATCGCCCGATCGGTTGCCTGGCGGTAGAAACCGTAAGCCATGATCAACAGGGCTATCACGGTGAACGTGATGGAATAAGGTCGTATCGCCTCGTTCAAGGCAATGAGCACACCACCCAGCATCGTCATGAAAATGGGAATTCTTGACAAGAGGTTATTGGTCTGCTGGCGCTTCCTGATGGCAATGGTGCTGGTATTGTATTTCTCCCAAACCGCTTTGAGCGGGCTGATATCAACAATATTGGGCTTAATCTGCTCAAGGATCTCGTCGAGCGGCAGCAAGTAACGACTCTGTCCAAGCTGGACCTTGTCTTCACGGGTGATTCTCTTGGTCTGGACTTCAATGCCGTTGACCCAGGTCACGTTGGCAGCCTTGATATTCCTGATGATAAAAGTATTGTCATCGACTGCTGTGAGCTGACAGTGCTGACGGCTAACGTCAACGGGTACACTGGCGGCTTCGCCATAGAGCTTCACCTCGGTGCCATCAACCACTTTCAACTTAGCTGTTGCTCCGTCTCTTCCAATAATCAGTTCCATCGAAGTTTAAATCTTAATGTGGGCCATGATCTCCTTGAGGTTCTTCAATGCTTCCTTGGAAACATCAAGCTGGAAGGAGAAATTATTAAAATCAGTAAGCACCAATTGTTTCTTGAGCGGGTTAATCCTATAAACATAACTCAAGTTGATAATATATTTCTTGCCGATGCGGGCAAAGAGGCATTTCTTCTCCTTCAACCGCTGGGCGAGCACCTCTTCCATCTGTCCGAGGTTCATACACACAGCGCTCTTAAGCTTATTGCTTGTCACGATATAGGTATAGTTGCCGTCCGCCTCATAGTAAACGATACGCGGCACGTCAATACGCAACAACTCATCCCGTGAATTGAATATCAAACGTTGTTGTTCCATTAAAGCACAATTTTTGAAGTATATAAGAGTAAAACTTGACTAATCCATTAAGCAACTGCAAAAATACAACTTTTTTAGTAATTATCAAGAACGATTAACACATTATTTTAAAAAAAGGGCGCTGATGGTACGTATGAGGCTAAAAACGAACATAATAAGAGACTTTTAGGCACAAGAAAGCCCCTGCTGGCGCACTTGCCAGCAGGGGGTAACCATATAAAACTATAATGCTATGAAACAGCCGTTAGGGGGATTACATCATGCCGCCCATTCCGCCGCCCATACCGGGGCCACCAGCGGGCATTGCGGGCTCGGGTTCTTTCTTCTCGGCGATGACGCACTCGGTGGTCAGGAACATGCCGGCAATGCTGGCAGCGTTCTCGAGGGCGATACGTGCCACCTTGGCAGGATCGATGACACCCGTCTCGAACAGGTTCTCAAACTTCTCGGTGCGGGCATTGTAACCGAAGTCATCCTTACCCTCCTTGACGCGGTTCACCACGACAGCGCCCTCAAGGCCAGCGTTGGCAACAATCTGGCGCAGAGGCTCCTCGATGGCGCGCTGGATGATGTGGATACCGGTGGTCTCGTCATCGTTGTCACCCTTCATGCCCTCCAGGGCCTTGAGGCTGCGGATGTAGGCAGTGCCGCCACCAGGAACGATGCCCTCGGCAACAGCGGCGCGGGTTGCGCTCAAAGCGTCATCCACGCGGTCCTTCTTCTCCTTCATCTCAACCTCGCTGGGAGCACCGATGTACAGAACGGCTACACCGCCCGACATCTTGGCAAGACGCTCCTGCAGTTTCTCCTTGTCATAGGTTGACTTGGTGTTCTCGATCTGGACGCGGATCTGTGCGATGCGGTCGGCAATCATATCCTTGTTGCCAGCGCCATTGACGATGGTGGTGTTCTCCTTGTCAACGGTAACCTTCTCGGCGGTACCCAGCATCTCGAGGGTAGCCTTCTCGAGGGTCAGGCCAGTCTCCTCGCTGATAACGGTGCCACCAGTAAGGATAGCGATATCCTGCAACATCTCCTTGCGACGGTCGCCAAAACCGGGAGCCTTCACGGCACATACCTCGAGCGAACCACGCAGGCGGTTAACTACCAGTGATGCCAGAGCCTCGCCGTCAACGTCCTCGGCGATGATGAGCATGGGACGATGAGCCTGAACAGCACCCTGCAGCAGGGGCAGCAGATCCTTCAAGCCCGAAATCTTCTTGTCGAAAATGAGGATGTAGGGGCGCTCCATCTCACATGCCATTTTGTCGGCATTGGTGACAAAATAGGGCGAAATGTAGCCACGGTCAAACTGCATACCTTCAACCACGTCAACGCGGGTCTCAGTGCCCTTGGCCTCCTCGACGGTGATGACACCGTCCTGTTTTACCTTCTTCATGGCCTCGGCGATGAGTTGGCCGATGGCATCATCGTTGTTGGCGCTGATGCGTGCCACGTTCTCAATCTTGTTGAAGTCGTCACCCACTTCCTGGGCCTGCTCCTTGATGCACTCGACAACAGCCTTGACGGCTTTGTCGATACCGCGCTTCACATCCATTGGGTTAGCGCCGGCGGCAACGTTCTTGAGACCCTCGGTGATGATGGCCTGTGCCAGAACGGTAGCAGTGGTGGTACCGTCACCGGCATCGTCGTTGGTCTTGCTGGCGACCTCCTTAACGAGCTGTGCGCCAATGTTCTGGAATTCGTCCTCCAGTTCCACTTCACGGGCTACGGTAACACCGTCCTTGGTGATGTGGGGAGCACCATATTTCTTGTCAAGAATCACATTGCGACCCTTGGGACCAAGGGTAACTTTTACGGCGTCACTCAACTGGTCAACGCCCTTCTTCAACTCTTCACGAGCCTTAATATCGAATTTAATTAATTTAGCCATATTGTGTTTTTAGTTTTAATAGTCAGTTTTCAGTTGTCAGTTCCAAAAGCCTGAGACCTAAAGTCTAAAGCTTGAAAATTATTCAACGACGATGGCCAGGATGTCGTTCTGGCGCATCATTAACAGTTTCTCACCGTCAATCTCAATCTCATTGCCAGCATACTTGCCATAGAGAACGGTATCACCGGGCTTAACGATCATTTCCTCGTCCTTGGTGCCATTACCAGCAGCACGCACTTTGCCCTTGAGAGGTTTTTCCTTAGCACTGTCGGGGATGATGATGCCGCCGACAACTTCTTCAGCCTTTGCCGGTTCGATGAGAACGCGGTCATTTAATGGTTTAATAGTCATGATTACTTTAAAACAGTTTAATAAGTTATTTTATGTTATTTTTATCACGCTCTGCAAGACTGCAACGAGTGTGCCAAGCCACTATAAAGTGACAGGCAGGCGACAAATTGTCACCCACCTGCCAAATAAGTCAACCACATGAGTAAAATTTCAACTTTGCGTCAACACACTTTATCACGCTAAGCCGCCAAGCCGCTAAGATATTAAAGATTGCTCGCAAGGGGCTCGCAAATGATAAAATTCTTTATTTCTTGCGAGTCCCTTGCGAGCAACATAAGGCTTAGCGTGCACCTACACTGCGAGCGCAGCGAGCATCAATCAGATGAGGGAAAGGACGATTTGTTTGACGTCCTCGCCGAGGCGTTCGGCCTCCTCCATCGTATGAGCCTCGCTGTAGATGCGGATAATAGGCTCGGTATTGCTCTTGCGCAGGTGTACCCAACTGTCGGCAAAATCAATCTTCACTCCATCAATGGTGGTCATCTGCTCGCCCTGATAATGCTTCTCAACGGCCTTGAGGATGGCATCAACGTCCATCTCAGGCTTGAGTTCGAGTTTGGTTTTGGCGATGCTGTATTGCGGATAGGTCGCCTTCAGCTGGCTGACGGTCTTGCCGCTCTTGGCAAGCAGCGACAGGAAGAGAGCCACGCCCACGAGGGCATCGCGGCCGTAATGGCTGGCGGGATAGATGACACCACCGTTGCCTTCACCACCGATGACAGCACCCGTGCGACGCATCTCGGTAGTCACATTAACCTCACCGACGGCAGCGGCCGTGTAGGTGCAGCCGTGGTTGTTGGTCACGTCACGCAAAGCACGCGACGAGGACAGGTTGCTCACGGTCGAGCCAGGCGTGTGAGCCAGCACATAGTCAGCGACAGCCACGAGGGTATATTCCTCAACAAAGAACTCGCCGTTTTCCATGACAATGGCCAGGCGGTCCACATCGGGATCCACGACAAAACCGACATCGGCTTTGCCCTGACGCATGAAATCACTGATGGCGGTCAGGTTCTGGGGAATCGGCTCCGGCGTGTGGCCGAAGTTGCCCGTGGGGTCACAGAAGAGTTTTTCTACCTTCTTCACGCCCAACGCATGCAACAACTGGGGAATGGCAACACCACCCACCGAGTTAACTGCATCAACAGCCACAGTGAAGTCGGCTTTGCGAATGGCATCAACGTCAACGAGGTCAAGTGCCAGCACCTGATCAATGTGACGGCGCAGCCAGGTATAGTTCTTCTGCTCGCGGCCCAGGTGGTCCACGTCGGCATAGTCAAAGTCCTCGGCCTCAGCAAGGCGGAGTACCTCTTTACCCTCGGCATCGGTGAGGAATTCACCATTGTGGTTGAGGAGCTTGAGGGCATTCCACTGCTTGGAATTGTGGGAAGCCGTGATGATGATGCCGCCACAAGCGTGCTCGCCCACGACAGCCAGTTCGGTAGTGGGAGTGGTGGCAAGACCGATGTTAACCACGTCAAAACCCATACCCATGAGCGTGCCGACCACGGTGTTCAACACCATGCGACCCGACAGGCGGGCGTCACGGCCAACGACGATGACGTTGGACTGCACGGGAGAGTTGCGACGCATGAAGGTGGCGTAAGCCGAAGTGAATTTTACGATATCGAGCGGCGAAAGGCCGTCACCGGCTTTACCGCCGATGGTGCCGCGAATGCCTGAAATAGACTTGATTAATGACATTTTATTGTTAGAAGTTAGGTGTGGGATGTTAAAAGTGATTAAGGAGTAAAGGTATTGATAACAGATGCCAATTCCTTACTCCTCACTTCCAAGTCCTCGCTGATTTAAATCATGCTGTGGTAGTAGCGGACATGGTAGAAGAATGGCGTCACATAGGATATCTCATTGGTGAAGCCATATTGCGACTTGATGACGAGATTTACCTCACACTCGACCCCGAGGAACAGCAGGGGGAACTGCAATCCATAGCCCCACTGTGAAGAACTGGGCAATGTGTAATCGCCATAGTTGAACGTGCACGACATGGCGTCCATGGTGGTCTCATTGCCGCTATAGATCGACCAAGTGCCATCGGCATACCAGGTGGCAAGGTTGTAGCGCGAATAGCGGAAGTAAATGGGCTCGCCGTTCTTGGCTTTGTCATTCTTCCTGTCACCGGCATCAAGCACCTGCATAAAGACGTTACCATCGGCGTCAACACGATAGAACGGAGCATTCTCGCCCACCTCAAAGACGGAGTCTTTGGGCACCGACATCACCACACGATGGTTAGCAAGATAAGCATTAACTGCATTGCGTTCCTCATTCAAGCGGTCGGCATAGCTCTGGTCGTTGTTGCACGATGACAACAGTGTGAGGGCAAAGATGCCCATCAAGATGCAATAACTGATTTTTTGTCTCATTATTCTTGTTCTTGTATTGATTGTTCCTGGGAATTGTCGTTATCGGGAAAGAGGTCGTTAAGGACCTGATGAAAGGCCGCAATCGCTTCATCAAGCGAGCCCACATAATCACCGCCGGCGGCATTGAAGTGGCCACCGCCATTGAAATAACGGGCACAGATGTCGCTCACCGAGAAATCGCCCTGGGAGCGGCATGACACCTTGATCTTGTCAGCATCCTCGCGCAGGAAGACACTCCAATAAATCTCAGGGATCGCCAGCGGCTTGTTGACCAGCGTCTCGGTATCACCACGGTTGTAATTGAAACGCTCCAGTTCCTCCTTACTCAAGGTGATGAGGGCAGCACCCTGCTCGGGGAAGAGTTCCATCTTCTCGCTGAGCGCGTAGCCCTGCAGCCGCACACTGTCGGCACTGAAGGTGTTCATTGCCTTATTGTACAGGCCGATGCGATCGATGCGTCGCCTCAGGATTGACGCCAAAATCTCATAAAACTCAGGATTGTCACAACTATAGGCAAAGCCTCCCGTATCGGTCAACAGTCCCACATAGAGGCAACTTGCGGCATGACGGTCCATCATGCGCAAGAGGCCCATCTGCATCAGCACGCGGAATACCAACTCGCATGTTGATGACAATTCAGGAAAAGAGATCGAGATGTCAAAGTCATCATCAGGATCGAGATGATGGTCAATCAGGACACGGCGCACGTTGAGCGGCCCCACCAGTTCGGCGAGTCGGTCGATGCGCTTCATGGAATTGAAGTCGAGGCAGAAGAGCAGTTGTGCATCCTTCAAGACATTACGGGCTCGCAGCTCATGCTTGGTGTACACCACCAGCTCACGCACGCCCGGGATGAATTCCAGCGATTTGGGAGCCATGTCGGGAGTGACAACCACGACATCCTTGCCCAAGCGCCTAAGGATATGGCACAGTGCCAGCGATGACCCCAATGCGTCACCATCGGGTGACTTGTGACAGGTGATGACAATGCGCTGCGCACTGTTGATATAAGCGCGCAAGCGTTCAATGGTCTTTTCCTCAATAATTGGACTAATCATAGCTTTTTCTTTTGCCAAGAATTGGCAAAGGTAATGCTTTTTTGGCACACTACACCATGATTAGATGATTAAATTTAGTTAAGGCGCACGAATACCGGGTAATGGTCCGAGGGTTGACGGCGGGAATATTTGCTGAAGTTAATCTCCTGAGGCGCGTCATGTCCCTTGAGTTGGGTTGATGAATCGGCATTGGGAGCCCAATAGCTGTTGGTAAGCACGCCATAAGCATCCACATTGAATGAAGGGGATACAAAGATATGGTCGATGCGGCTTTCGGTATAAAGGTCGGTGTCAAAGGAGTTGAACGTGCCGTTCTCACAGAAACGCAAGCGCGTGGCAACGTAAGAATCCTTCAAGATACCAGATTCGGTAAAAATGCTGTAGATCTCATCTTTCTGGTCCACGTTGAAGTCGCCCGTGACAATGACCGGTGCACCTTGGGCAATCTCACGTATCTTGCTGACGATCAACTTGGCGCCCTCACGACGTGCCGTGACTCCGACGTGGTCCATGTGGAGGTTGAAGAAAAAGAAGGCCTCATCGTTACTGGCTGTCTGAGGAGCGAACTTGCCCCAAGTGCAGATGCGGACACAAGCTGCATCCCAACCCAGTCCTGGACGATCAGGGGTCTCGCTAATCCAAAAGTTACCTTGGTCAAGCAACCTTAACCTGTCTGTCTTATAAAAGATGGCTGCATACTCGCCAGCGGTCTTGCCGTCATCACGGCCCACTCCGATATAGTCATAGCCGTCCAGCCCTGCAAGCATATCCACCAACTGGACATGTAGCACCTCTTGGGCACCAAAGATGTCAGGTGACATGAAGTTCACCTGGTCACACATGACCTGACATCGTTTCTGCCACAAATTGCCGTTAATGCTGTCACTACTAGCCTTATACCTGATGTTATAGGACCCAACGAGCATCTGAGCCGAGAGCGATGTCACTGTAGCCAGCGAAAGAATAACCGCTAAATAAAATCTGTTCATATTGTCGTCATCATTAATAATTGATGGCACAAATTTAGCAAAAAAAGGATTACGTCGTTGCAAAAGTGGTCTAAAAACAGTACTTTTGTCGTTTACAATTCAATTAATTATGTGGGAAAGCATTTATCAGAATATCATCAGCCCTGATGTGAACCTCATCGGGGCAATAGCCAAGCTGGTGCTTAGCCTGTTGCTGGGAGCCATCATCGGAATTGAACGCCGTCGCAAGGGACAGATCGCCGGATTGCGAACATTCGCGCTTATCTCGATGGGCGCCACACTCGCCATGCTCATTTCCATCTATATTCCACAGGAATACATGGGACTGAAAAACGGTGACCCGGGACGTATCGCCGCCCAGGTGGTGAGCGGTGTGGGTTTCCTGGGCGCCGGTGCCATCATCCAGATGAAAGGCTCGGTGCGCGGTTTGACGACAGCGGCGGGCATCTGGATGGCAGCATGTCTCGGCCTCGCCGTCGGTGCAGGCATGTACCTCATCAGCATCATTGCCACCATCCTCATCATCTTTATCCTTTTCAACATCGAGCGCATTGAGCAGCGTCACAACTTCTTGTGGGAGAGCAAGATTATCCGTGTCAAGGTGCATGGCATCATCGACGAAATCCAGTCATTGCGTGAAATCCTCAGCAACTATGAAGTACACATCAGTGATGAGTTCATGAAATATGACTATGTTGCTAATGTGACGATTGTCAACTTCATGGTGCGCAGCACGAGCAAAGTGAATGTGCCCGCCATGTTTAAGGAAATCAAAGACAAAAGAGATGCCATCTCAATCACCATAACCAACGAAATGAACATGTGATTCATGAGATGCCGGCACAGGAAGGTGCGGCACAGACTACCCTGTCACAAAAATACACAAATGATAAGAAATGGAAGGAGTCGATATTAATAGCCTGATCAGCGACCTTGCTCTCATCCTTGTGCTGGGAGCCATCGCCACCGTCATCTTCAAGATGATGAAGCAGCCGGTTGTTTTGGGTTACATCGTTGCTGGTTTTCTCGCCAGCCCTCATTTTGCCCTCTTGCCCTCGGTGGCCATCGAGGCCAACATCGAATTCTGGGCCCAAATCGGCATCATCGTGCTACTGTTCTCGCTGGGACTGGAATTCAGTTTCAAGAAACTGATAGACGTGGGCGGCTCAGCGATCCTCACTGCTTTAATCATAGTTTTAGGCATGATGAGCCTTGGTTTTGTAGTGGGCAAGTACCTGGGCTACGGACTGGTGAACAGCATATTCTTGGGCGGCATGATTTCCATGTCATCTACCACCATCATCCTTAAGGCCTTGACCGACCTGAACATGCGGCAACGGCGGTTTGTCCCCATGACTTTCGCTGTCCTCATTGTTGAGGACCTGTTTGCGGTAGTCATGATGGTGATCCTATCGTCCATTGCCTTGAACAACAGCGTCAAGGGCGGAGAGATGTTGGGCAGCATCCTCAAATTGTCGTTCTTCCTGATCATGTGGTTCACGGTGGGCATTTTCATGATACCTACTGTGTTCAAGCGATTCAGGCGTTACATCAGTGATGAACAGATGCTGATCATCGCGATGGGCCTGTGCTTTGCCATGGTGCTGTTTTCCATCAAGTCAGGCTTCTCGGCGGCATTGGGCGCCTTTGTCATGGGTTCCATTCTTGCGGGCACCAGTGAGGCGGAACGCATCGAGCGCCTCATCTCACCGGTCAAGGATCTGTTTGGTGCCGTGTTCTTCATCTCGGTGGGCATGATGGTCAACCCCACGGTGATGTCCCGGCACTGGAGTGTCATCGCCCTGTTGGCAGTTGTGGTTATCATTGGCATGATCGTGTTCGGAACCTTTGGTATGCTAGCTACGGGTCAACCGCTCAAGCTGGCAATGGAATCAGGATTTTCATTGACTCAAATCGGTGAATTCTCATTCATCCTCGCTACTTTGGGCACCAGCCTTGGTGTGCTTGACGAGAGCATCTATCCCATCATCGTGGCGGTATCGGTTGTAACGACCTTCACCACCCCCTTCTTCATCAAACAGGCCGAACCCTGCTACAATTCAATATATAAGGTGTTGCCCAAAAGCTGGACCCGCCTGTTGAACGGGTATAGCAAAGACGCCACTGAAAGCGAATCGAGCGAGACCTCGCGGTTGTGGAAATCCATCGTTTCACGCAATATCCTGCGCCTTATCATTTATTCTGTCATCATCATCGCACTGACCGTGCTGTGCCGCACTTACCTGATGCCACTAATCATGAAATTGATGAACGGCGGCAGCTGGGGACGTCTGGCAAGTGTGGCTACGACCTTAATCATTGTCGGACCATTCATTGCATCTATTATCATACCGTCAATCAAACGAATGGAATATGATCAGTTGGGGCAAGAGCGTGGACAGGTATCTTACGTTCCCATTGTGGTCTTGTTCATCATCAATCTGGTATTGTCCACCGTATTTATCGCCATTATTCTGGATGGTGTTTACCAAAGTGCGGCAGCGATGATAGCAGCAGTGATACTCGTCCTTGTCACCCTTATCATTATCACGTTGCTGCCCACCCCGCTGCGCAAGCGCATCAATAACATCGAGAAACGGTTCATCAACAACATCAACGAGCGCGAGAACCGCCGCACGGGCCACGAGAACAACTTGGTGAGCGACCTGCATCTGGCCTACATGAAGGTGGGCCACGACTGTCCCTTTATAGGTGACAGATTAAGGAACCTGGACTTGCGGTCCCGCTATGGCGTGAACTTGGTCAACATCCAGCGCGGCAGCAAGTTGTACGCCGTACCGTCAGGAGAGATGCGTATCTTCCCTGGCGACGTACTGGGGGTTATAGGCACCGAGGAACAGATTCAACGCATGTTGCCGTTGGTTGAGGCACAAAAGGAAACTGGCGAGGCTGCAATACCCGATGTAAAACTGTTGCATTTTGCCGTAGCAGATAATGCCTCCATCATTGGAGAAAGGCTTGAGAATGCCCGTCTGCGCGAGGACTACGGTGCCTTGCTCATTGCAGTGCAGCGCGGCGAGGACAACTATATCTCCCCCACCCCCGATCTTGTTTTCAAGCTCGGAGACATCCTGTGGATTGTGGGCAATGCCAAGCAGCTGGCACCGCTCAAGAAGAAGTAAGAGCCAAAACGGGAGGCCGACCAACTTAGCCATCGTAGCATCAACGCCCCCCAGGTGGGTGTGTCAGAATTCGCTTCAAGATTTTTGATCGGCCTTACGGCCGAGAAATTAAACAAAATTATTAATAAAATTAAATATAAAGTTGTTTTGTTTAATTTTTATACAAATTTTGTTTAATTTCTCCGTGCGAAGCACGGACATTAGTAAAAGCATGGATTTATGACATAGCCACAGTTGATTATCAATATTTTAGATTCATTAGATTCTCGTTAAAATAAGAATTGCGCTCCGGATGATGTCCCGGAGCGCAATCTTATTGTGTCGATTGTAGCGTTAATGCTACATCACCGTTATATATCATTAATTCAGCATGATGCTGATGATTTCAGTCACATCTGAGATGGTCAGCTTATTATCGTCATTACCATCGGCATTAAACTTGTTGAATGGATCAGGATCACCACCCAGCAGGTAACTGATGAGAGCCGTCACGTCATCAATGCTGAGTTTGCCGTCAGCATTCACGTCACCCTGTAACGTTACAGGCTTGGGACCGATTTCATAATAGATGATGTTGGACGAGGTAGTGACGCCATTGTCGGTGTAATGGGTCTGGATACCGATACGCCACTCGAAGAATGGTTTCATACCTTCAAATCCTTCTACCTTGTTGGTCCTGTTCGGGAAGTGAGGACCCCACATCTCAAAATTGGCAGTTGAGCCATATCCGTCAGGAGTCTCTGGCAGGATATTGAAGATATAGACATTGGTCGTCGGCTCAGTAAATTCAGAATACTCCTCAGGATTGAAAACAAAGATTTCATCCATGTCGGTGTAGATGCTATAACTGAATTTCTCCCTGTCAAGAATCGTGTAGTTGAGTTCGTGGACAAAGCATGAATCAATCGAGATGTCATAGTCAGTCGCAACAAGGTTGTTGTAGATATCCATACCGTAGGTAAGGTAAAACCAACCAGACGCAACTGTCACCTCGCCATTAGGCCACTCATAAGGTGTGTAGTCATACCACTCAAAGAACAATCCATCGGGATCGGCAGGAACAGGAACATCTTCAGAAAGCTGGGCAAAGGCACTACTAGCAAATGCCAAGGCCAACAATAAAAGGTAAAATTTCTTCATAATGCAGGTTTTTGAATTATGTAATTAATGTATTAAAAAAGCGAAATATTGGCTAAAATTAATACATTTTTTCCTTACAATCAACAAAATAATCAAAATATTTAGTTACGGACAGCAATTCACCCACCCTCATTACAACAGCAATCAGGCATCTGCCCGATAAAGGACAGATGCCTGAATCCATAGGGTTGTCGCCTCATGTAGTCATGAAGCGAGCAAATTCAGTAAATTACCAATTGCCAGACAGCAGGTAGTTGATCAGTGCAGTAACGTCAGCAATCTTAACATCGCCGCTCTCGTCGCAGTCAGCAGCCAGAACGTTAACGTTAGTTGCGTCGCCACTGAGCAGGTAGTTGATCAGAGCAGTAACGTCGCCGATCTTCACATCACCACTGTTGTCAACGTCGCCACGAAGGTAGGTAGGCTCAACCTTGGTAAGGGTGACCTTCATGTTGGTCAGGTCAACAACAATGCCATACTCACCTGCACCAATCTGGAATGACTTGTACTCATCCCAAGTCAGAGACAGAGGCTGGCCATTGTACTCATCATAGAAGATGAAGTTTTCACCATCGGCAATAGCACCGAAGCGGTAGGGCTCAATGTAATCCCAGCTACCCTGATCATCATACTCGGCAAGCACGGTGGTGAAGCCAAAGTAGTTGGTCTCAGCGGGGAAGGTGTAGTTGAGGGTGTAGATGTTATCCTCAGCGTTGTAGTTGAACTTGATACCACGGTTAGGAGCCCAACCTTGGTCGTCACCACCCAGCATGTAAACATCGGGAATTACGGGCTCCTCGCCGAGGGTCGTGAATTCTACGATGTCGCACCAGTCAGACTCGTGAGCCTCGTTGTAACCCATTACCTGTACCTCATAGGTAGTCTCGGGGGTCAGGCCCTCGATGGTGTAGTTAGGAGCGGTAATACCCGTAACATCGTTCCACGGATTAATAGTACCGATAGTAATGTCATCGAGGAACAGCATCCACTGGTCGTAAGTGCTATAGTTGCGGAAGATGATGCTGCCCTCAGCACCCTCAAATGCATCCAGGTTAACAGTGTACTCTACAGGTTCTACCGTGGAAAGGAGAGAATCCTCAAAGAGCTGATACATGTCTTCACCAACCATGGCATAAACCTGGAGCACCTCGGGATAGTTATCTGAAGCTCCCCACAAGGTAAACTTGAGGTCACCCTTCAAGGGCACGTCAGGTGTTCCAAGATAGTTATCGGGAGAGCAAGCACCACCACCCTGATAAGAACCAGAGCCCCAGCAAAGATCTGTTTCGGCATCGTCAGCATAATACAGAGCCCAGCAAGTGCTGTCTCCATCGGCATCATAAATCCACCAGCCTTCTTCGAGCTCAGCCACATAGCCATCCACGGGGAAACTCCAAGCCTTACCATCTGATTTTTGCCTCCAGCGCAGGTTGTAAGCGTCGGCAGCCTCATCTGCAGCCCACTCTACATAAGCAGAGGTGGTGGCGGGAGTAACATTAATCTCAGGAACAACGGGATAAGGCAGAGCGACAGCTTCAGGATCGAGCGTGATGTCATCGACGTTCAGCCAGAACATATCGGTCACGTTGTAGTGACGGATTGCAAAGTGTCCTACCTGGCCCTGATATGCGCTCAGGTCGATTTCATACTCTACAAACTCGCCAGTAGCAGTGAAATCCTGACTTACCTTCTGGAAAGAAGTATCATCAACAGGATCGCCAATGCATACATAAACGGCGAACACCTCAGCGCAATAGCTGGCATCCTGACCCTCAGCCCAGAACGACAAGACACCACCCAGGGTTACCTCAGGCGAAATCAACCAGTTGTCAGGAGTCAAGGCTTTGCCACTAGTTTTGTCATAGCTTGCCGAAGCTATGACGCCTTCACCACTGTGAGTTGACATACGATTAGAGGTCAAACCCGTATTGTCAAAATACTGCCAGTTAAAGCCGTCATCATCAACATCAACAGCAGAGAAAGCTGCCCACTGGGTTGAATCCTCAAAGTCCCAAGTGATAGCGGCATCAGACCTTAACATGTGCTTGGGCATCTTGTCCCAACCATAGAAATTTAGAGTAGTTGACGGACTAATCACGCCATTGGCACGAGTCACCACCTCAACTTTTGACTTGGTGCGTTCCATTTTAGAAACCTTCTTCTGGATCGGGGATTTGGTAATCCCTGCACCAGCAGATGCAACAACAGCAACACCTAAAAGTAAAAATAATAATTTCTTCATAAACGTTTAAATTTTAAAGTTATTAAATAAAAACAGTTACATATCCTGTATGTAATCATTTGCATTGAAGGGTTAATAGTGAGATTATAGATATCTCTTATCAATATGCAAAATTACACTATTTTTTAATTTCGCAAAAGTAATTCAGTATTTTTTTGGTTTATCGTGAAAAAAAATTATATATAGTAAGCATTTCCCATGGCACGCCACTACTCAAAGAAAGTCACAAAAACAATCAGGCACCTGCCCGATAGAGGACAGATGCCTGAAGCATAGGGGTTGTCACTTCATGTGGTCATGAAGCGAGCAAATTCATGAAATTACCAATTGCCAGACAGCAGGTAGTTGATCAGTGCAGTAACGTCAGCAATCTTAACATCGCCGCTCTCGTCGCAGTCAGCAGCCAGAACGTTAACGTTAGTTGCGTCGCCACTGAGCAGGTAGTTGATCAGAGCAGTAACGTCGCCGATCTTCACATCACCACTGTTGTCAACGTCGCCACGAAGGTAGGTAGGCGTAGGCTCAACCTTGGTAAGGATAACCTTCATGCTGGTCAGGTCAACAACGATGTCATACTCACCGGCACCAATCTGGAATGCCTTGTACGCATCCCAAGTCAGCTCCAGAGGCTGGCCATTGTAGTCATCATAGAAGATGAAGTTATCACCTTCGGCAACAGCACCGAAGCGGTAGGGCTCAATGTAGTCCCAGCTACCCTGGTCATCATACTCGGCAAGCACGGTGGTGAAGCCGAAGTAGTTGGTCTCGGCGGGGAAGGTGTAGTTGAGGGTGTAGATGTTATCCTCCTCGTTGTAGTTGAACTTGATACCACGGTTAGGAGCCCAACCCTGGTCGTCACCACCCAGCATGTAAACATCGGGAATTACAGGCTCCTCGCCGAGGGTCGTGAATTCTACGATGTCGCACCAGTCAGACTCATGAGCCTCGTTGTAACCCATTACCTGTACCTCATACTTGGTCTCGGGATCCAAGCCCTCGATGGTGTACTTAGCCTCAGTCAGACCATTCACCTCAATCCAGGGAGCGGGCTGGAACTCAGTACCGATCATGATCTCATCGATGTACATTGCCATCTGGTCTTCGCAATTGTAGTGGCGGAAGACGATTTGACCAACGGCACCTTCAAATTCGCTCAAGTCGATAACTTCAGTCACATGAGTGGTCGAGGTAACATAGTCTGCGTCAGCAAGGGCATACATGTCCTCACCAATCACAGCATAAACCATAAAGTTCTCTACATAGGTATTAGAAGCGCCCCAATAGGTGAACTTGAGAACGCCCTGCAGAGGAACTTCGGGAGTGAACAGATAGTTGTCAGGAGTCAGTGCCTGATAAGTATCATATGACCATGACTCAGAGAAGAAGCAAACGTCAGACTGGGTATCGTCCGAGTAAGCCAGGCCCCAGTTGTTACCGTCACCATCGGCATCATAAATCTGCCAGCCCTCCATATCCTGCTGATAGCTTTCAAGAGTGAACGGCCAGTAATACATATCGCCAGCACCCTCGGTGTAGGGCCTGTAACGCAGGTTCCAGTTAGTAGCAGCCTCGTCATTGTCCCAAACAACATTGGCAGTGGTCATACCGGGATCAACGGTCAAACCAGTGGGAACAACGGGATAAGGCAGAGCAACTGCACTAGCATCCAGCACGATATCGTCCACATTCAGGAAGAACATGTCGGTGACGTTGTGGTGAACGATAGCGAAGCAGCCTACCTGACCCTGATAAGCGCTCAGGTCGATTTCATACTGTACATAGGAACCAGTAGCAGTGAAATCACCAGCAACCATAGTGAAACTCTCGGGACCTGTAGGTTCACCAACACATACATAAACAGCAAACTTCTCGGCAGCATAGCTTGCATCCTGGCCCATAGCCCAGAACGTCAGAGCACCACCCAGGGTTACCTGAGGCGATACCAGCCAGTTGTCGGGATGCAAGGCAGTACCTGAGTCATTGTCATAACTTGCAGATGCAACGAGACCTTCGCCACCGTGGGCTGTCATACGACCAGTCGTGAGACCAGTGTTGTTGTAGTACTCCCAGTTGAAGCCGTCCTCATCATTGTCAACAGCCATGAACTCTGCGAACTGTTCTGCATCCTCAAAGTCCCAAGTGATGGCCTCGCGTGACCTCAACACATGTGAGAATTGATTGTCCCAACCATTGAAGGAAATGGGGGTACCAGGAACCACCAAACCATTGGCACGAGTAACAGCCTGTACTTTGCTCTTAGGTTGTTGCTTGACAACCTTGTTCTGCAACGGGGTACCTACGATACCAGCGCTTGCTGTAGCAGCTACTGCTAAACCTAACAATAAGAATAATAATTTCTTCATAAATCGTTAAAAGTTTAAGTTAATAAAAAAATGAATAAATACGATAATAGTCACTTTCGGGTTTTTATAAAGCGCCAAATCCAAGATGGGGAGGGGGGATGTATTATTTGCCGAACAGGACAAAAAAGGAATGATATACTTGAATCTGGTTTTTTATAATTGTTGCAAAAATACAAGTATTTTTTTAATCAACATAACCATTCATCAATAATTTTGCAGGAATTTCTTTATTTATAAAAAAATTATCAATATGCATTAACTAATTTCAATAGTATCAGATTTCAGTTTCGGGGACAATTTGGGTGTTGGGTACAAGATAGGCACTCACTTCATAGAGCATATAGATGGGCAGGAATACTATAGATAAGGTAAAGGGGTCGCCAGTAGGGGTAATGATGGCAGCAAGGACCAGCAAGGCAACAACCGCATGACGTCGGTAGGTCCTGAAGAAGCTACGACGCAAAACTCCAAGCACGCCGAGCAGCCAAGCCAGCAACGGCAGCTCAAAGATTATGCCCATCACAAAGATGAGCATCAGGAACGTGTCCATGTAGCTGTCGAGAGAAATCTGGTTGGGCACCAGCTGGCTCACGTGATAATCGGCAAGAAAGCGCAAGGTGACAGGAAACACGATGAAATAGCCGACAGCCACGCCAAGGAAAAACATCAGGCATCCGATGAGAAACGCTGTCTTGACACCCCGTTTCTCGCTGGGATAAAGTGCCGGAGCAATAAAGGTCCACAACTGATAGAGGACGAAGGGGAACGTCAGTACCAGCGCCAGCCAGAAGGAGGTGGTCATGTGGATAAAAAACTGCGAAGCCAGTTTGATATTGATCAGTTCAACATGGAAACCGTCGGTTGTGAACTTCGGGAGCCAGGATACCGATGCCGTTATGCGTTCAAAGAGGCGATAAAGGGCAAAGTCGCCATGACAGGGTGCCAGTATCACCGAATCAAAGATAGTGGGCATGACACAAAAAAGCCCCACTGTCGCAACCACCAGGACAACCACAATGCGTACCAGCACCGAACGCAAAGCGTCGATGTGATCCCAAAACGACATTTCCTGCAACTTCTCCTCAGGCATCAGTCTATCAGATGTCAAACAGCTGAAACAGCAATGAACAAAACAACAAGAACCAATACTTTAAAAGCAGATGGTCAAATTGCTGATAGATATTGTTTTAGCGTTTGAATATTATTTGGGGTCTTCTTTCTTGTCAAGCTCATCGAGGGGCTTTTTCAACTCATCCTCCACCTCGTTCATGCCTTGCTTGAAACTCTTAACACCCTTGCCCAAGCCACGCATGAGTTCGGGAATCTTCTTGCCACCGAAGAGCAACAAGATGACCACAACAATTGCAATGATTTCGCCTGTTCCCAGGTTGAAGAAGGCCAACACTCCGTTCAGTATCATTTTAAATAGTTCATTAACGGTTAATACTGTTGCAAATGTAGTGATTTTTTTTGACTTATAGGATAATTGAAGAAAATCTCCCCCAAAAATGATGCCATGTTGCGAAAAAGTAGTAATTTTGGGCATTCAAAAACCATTAACTTCTTTTATTATTACATTAATGAATACCATTAAGAATTTTGATGAGTTGCTTGCTCATCTCAAAGAGAACAATGTGAAGAAACGCGTGGCTGTCGTTTGGGCTGCCGATCAGAAAACCCCCGCTGCCTGTGCCCAGGCTCTTGAGGCCGGATTTATTGAAGCCATCTTTGTGGGCTGTGAAGAGCAACTTCGTGCCAATGAGGCATTGAAGCCCTTTGCTGCCAGCATCAGCTATGTTGACGCCACCGACGCCGATGACGCTGCCGCCAAGGCTGTCGCCCTCGTGCGTGAAGACAAGGTCGACGTGCTGATGAAGGGTCTGATTAACACCGATAACCTGCTGCGTGCAGTCCTGAACAAGGAAACCGGCATCCTGCCCAAGGGCAACGTGCTGACCCATGCTGCCGTAGCCGACATCCCCAACTATCACAAGTTGCTGATTTTCACCGATGCCGCCGTTATCCCCTACCCCAACCAGGCTCAGCGCATTGAGATGGTGAAGTACATGTCCAATGTGGCCCGCAACTTCGGCGTCGAGGTGCCCAAGGTTGCGCTCATCCACTGCACCGAGAAGGTGAACGGCAAGCACTTCCCCTTCACCGAGGATTATCCCGTGATCATCGAGATGGCCAAGAACGGCGAGCTCGGCAAGTGTATCGTTGACGGTCCCCTGGATGCCAAGTGCGCCTGCAGCATGCATGCCATGGAGGCTAAGGGTCTGACTTCTCCCCTCGAGGGCGACAGCGACGTGCTCATCATGCCCGACATCGAGGCCGGTAACGTGTTCTATAAAGCCATCACGCTGTTTGCCGGTGCCAGCACCGCAGGCCTGCTGCTGGGTGCCAAGTGCCCTGCTGTGGTTCCCTCTCGCGCCGACAGCGCCCAGTCCAAGTTCTACAGCCTTGCTGTAGCTACGATGGCTGCTGAGTAAAACCTGAATAAGTATCTGAAACCAGAAAATTTTACACTTAAAAAATATTTAAAAACAATGAAGTTATTAGTCATCAATCCTGGATCGACCTCCACCAAGATGGCAGTCGTTGAAGACGGCGAGCCTCGCTTGATCAAAGTTATTCGCCATTCAGCCGAGGAGCTTGCTCCTTATGCCAAAATTACCGACCAGTTTGACTTTCGCCGTCAGATGATCATCGGCGAACTTGAGAAAGCCGGTATCCCCATTGAGTTTGACGCCGTTGTTGCCCGTGGCGGCTTGACTAAGCCTGTTGCCGGCGGCGTGTATGCCGTTGACGAGAACATGATTCAGGCCACCTATGCCAGCGAGCACCAGCATGCTTGCGACCTGGGTTGTGTCATTGGCAATGAGATTGCCAAAAGTTTGAATTGCCCCTGCTTTATCGCTGACCCCGTCGTAACCGACGAGTTGAACGATTATGCCCGCATCTGCGGTCTCAAACAGTTTAAGCGCGTGAGCATTTGGCACGCTTTGAACCAGCGCGCCATCGCACGCCGCTTTGCCAAGGAGAACGGCAAGCGCTATGAGGATCTGAACCTCATCGTTGCCCACTTGGGTGGCGGTATCTCGGTTGCTGCTCATGAACATGGTCGTGCCGTTGACGTGAACAACGCACTTGACGGTGAGGGTCCGTTCTCACCCGAACGCGCCGGCAGCCTGCCCGCCCGTGACCTTGTTAACATGTGCTTCAGCGGTGAGTATACCAAAGATGAAATCCTTAAGATGATTTCGGGCAAGGGTGGCATTAACTCGCTGCTCGGCACTACCGATATGCTGGAAGTTGAAAAACGCATCGAGGCTGGTGATGAGTATGCCAAGCTCGTTGCTGATGCTATGATTTATCATATAGCTAAAGCCATTGCCGAGAAGGGCGCAGTCCTGTACGGCAAGATCGATGCTATCATCTTTACCGGTGGTATTGCCTACTGGAAGTATCTTGTTGATGAGCTGAAGAAGCGCGTTGACTGGATGGCTCCCGTTCATGTTTATCCCGGTGAGGATGAGATGTCGGCACTGGCAGCTAACGCTGCTGCAGCCCTCAACGAGGAAGTGGAGATCAAGAAGTATTGATCATCACACAGTCGGTAAACGACACTAATATAATACGAGGACAGCTTTTAAGGCTGTCCTCGCTTTATTATTGGTATTTAATTCCAGCTTAAATGATGTTGAGTTGCTGCAGGTAGGCTATGGTACCCGTTACAAGGCCATAGAGGGAGAGGATGAGGATGATGCTACCGATGATGCGGTTGATGAGCCACATCGAGCGGATGTTGAAATGGGTGCGCACCTTGTCAACAAAGAAGGTAATTACCGCCCACCAGATCAGCGCCCCCATCACAATAAAGGCGTAGCCCAGAATGATGTGATAGAATTTGTATTCCGGCAAGGGGAAACTGAATCGGGCAAACAGGGGAATAATCAGGAACATGATGAGCGGATTGCTCAGGGTGAACAGGAAACCTGTTACCGTATCACGCCAGTAGTCCTCGCGCTGATCAAGGTTCTCGGTAATCTGGCTGACGGGATTGTGGATGATCATGTAAACGGCATAGACGATAAGAATGACACTGCCGATAATCTGCAGAATATTCACATGGTCGGCAATAAAATCGGTGACCAGAGAGATTCCCAAGCCCACCAGCAAGCAGTAGAACAAGTCGCTGGCAGCAGCACCCACACCCGTAAAGAAACCGGAATTACGCCCCTTGTTCAACGTGCGCTGGACACATAGGATACCTATAGGACCCATCGGTGCCGACAGGATGATACCTATTGACACACAACCGACTAATATGGATATAATTGTACCCAAAAGGGAGGTAATTCAGTTAACAACCTACAAAGGTAGTAAAAACTTTTCAGTTGTCAGTTTTTAGTTGACAGTTTTTTATCATCATGTTGCCAATTACCTCTCAAGAGTTTACCGATGACGGTCACTTGGGGACGACGGGAGAGTTCACCAGGATTAGTCCCGGGCTCGCCTTCAGGAACAGTCATTCCTCGGCTTGAGTAAAACGCTTTCCAATAATCAGTCACCTGGCCTGTAGCGTCATGAAAAGACATCGGAATCGTATTGAAAACCAACTCGCCGTCGCTATTGACGAAACAACGCTGTACCAGTTCGCTGCAATACAATGCGCTGTCACCCGGCAGATAGAGGTCATCATAGGGTCTGCCCACCATGAGCAGACAACTCTTGACTGATCGTCTCACGTCCAGGCCCACATTGACCCTACCCACAATCACAGCACCGTTCTGGCACAGAAACGTGTCAATCGGCGTGAGGCAAACGACGGGTTTTACGGCCTCGATCACATAGAGGGGGCCGTTTTCTCCACCGATGCGGTGAACAATGCCCACATGGTCGATGGGCAGTTCATCTATCCCGCTTGTCACGGCTGTGATGGCATTGGCCGAATCGCTGCAAGCGAACAGAAGGTCACCCTCATGCAACTGCTGTCCCATGAGCGGCAAACAAAACAAAACCGTCGAAATAAAAGCAAGAATTCTAATACCAGGTGATACCATTGCTCATGCTGGAATGTTTGTCATACTTCACATCCTGCAGGATAGAAGACTTGACTGCAATGTGGAAATTGTAACTCTTGTAAGGCCCCACAGGCACGAAACTGGCGCTCATCACAAAGCAGTGCATCTGACGTGAGATGGAACAGTTCATGTAAGCAATCTTGTGGGTGTCAAAATTATAGCTAGCCGAAGCCGTGAATGACCAGTTCTTGGTAGGACGGATGTTGGCATTCATGCTCAGGTTCTGGGTCCACTTGCCATTGTACTCCAACTTGTCGTAGTTAAACGTGCCATAACCATAGGACAATGAATAATTGACCGTCAGGCTCCATGGGCACTCCCATTTGGCATAGCCATCAATGAGTTCCAAATCAGTAGTCTGTCCGGTTCCCTCATGTTCCTCACCCTCCTTGTTGCTGTCGCGATTGAGGTTGTTTTGGGACTGTTTCTGGCTCTCCTCGGCATTCTTGGTGCGATCCTTCTTGCGACGGAAGGTGTCGTTGTTGAAGGTGTAGGAGAATGATGTTCCCGTGCTGGAGAGGCGTCCCCATCCGCCACCGTTAAACAAACGCAGCTTGTTGATGCGCACGGGAGTGCCTGATGCGTTCAGGGCATACTTATAGACGTCCCATGTGGCACTGAGGTTGAGGTTGAAGCCCTTGACCAGACGCAGCATGATGCTGGTGTTAAGGTTACTCCACTTCAATGAGTCGGCAGCAAGGTTGCACGACTGGCTGAGGGTGAAATTCTCGATCAGAGATATCTTCTTGAAGCCCGTACTGTCGTTTTCGCTCTTGATCTTGGCCTCCAGGTTGTTGGCGATGTTGAAGGTTATTGTTCCTGATTTTTGATTGGGAGCATTGCCGAACAACGTGTGTTGGAAATAGCTGTAGCGTATAGGTTCTACCCTACCGTCGCTATACTCACGCTCATAGTTGCCGAAATAACCCCAGAAGGGGGCGCCAAAGTCGGGCGACGCCGAGAATGAAATAGTCGGGGTCATCACATGTCGCACCATCTGCAATTTCTCGCTCAATTTGCCCAAGAATTTCAAGGGTTTGAAGAAACCATAGACCTTAGTGCTCAACGACACGCCAAAATTGAAGTCAAAGACATTATAGAAACCATAGGTGGTATCCCTGACAACCGCACTGGCATTGGGATCCCACTGCTGTCGTATCTTGCTGGTGTACATGCGGTCATTCATCGTGATGTTGGGCGTCAAGTTGAAGTACTTAAAGACATTGAATGTCGCCTGCACAGGAATCGTGTGCATCATACCATTGCGCCAGTCCTTGACCAGGTTCTTGTGCAGGAACTCATTTTGCTTGGCTGTCAACGAATTCTGGAATTTACCCGAGTAGCTCACCTTGATTTTCTCATACCACTTTTCATCGCCCACTGCACGTTTACGCTTGAAAGGAGCCGTCTGGCTCATGGTGATAGTAATATTGGGGAACGAAACCGTAAGGGTTGAGTCGGCAGTGCGCTGCGAGATGTTGGCATTGGTCGAGATGGTCCACTTGCTGTTGGGAATCTTGTACGTCAAGTTGACGGTACTGCTCTTGGTGTTCTCGGTAAAGGCGCTGGTGTAGTAAGTGTTCAGGCTGTTACGGGAGTAACCTGTCGTGGCGAAATTCACGCTGGCCGAGAAGGTCAAGTAAGGATTGGCCTTCTGGTTCTGGCTATGGCTCCACAGTACCTGGAAGTTGTGCATCTTATTGTAATCCGGGTCACCTTTCTGTCCTGTTACCGTTGTCAGGTAATTGGCACTGAACGAGCCAGAATACTTATAGCGCTTGGAATAGGACGACTGGGCCGACAGTCCCCATGAGCCACGGGTATAGATTTCACCTGTAATGGCAAGGTCAGCATACTGGCCCAACGCCAGATAGTAGCCGCCATTACGCAGGTAAAAACCGCGATTGTAGTCCTCACCGAAGGTGGGCACCAGGATACCGCTCTGGTACTTCTCGCTGAACGGGAAATAGCCAAAGGGCACTGCGATAGGCAACGGCAAATCCTCGAGCACCATAAAGGCGGGTCCAGTCACCACGTTCTGCTTGGGTTTGACTTTGGCTTTAGTGAGCTGGAAATAGAAGTGGGGATGCTCATGGTCATCACAGGTCGTGTATCTTCCGTCCTTGATGTAATAGTAGTCATCCTCGGTCTTCTTGGTGATGCCACCGGTGAGGTAGCCCTCGCCCTGCTCGGTGACAATGTCGGTGATAAAGCCTCGCTTGGTCTTGAAGTTGTACTTCATCTCGCGGGATTCATACTCACCGCTATTGTCTTTAAACACGGGATTGCCTGTCAGTTCGCCGATACTGTCAAGGACACCGATGGCCTGCACCTGGCTGCTGTCCATGTCCATACTGATCTGCGAGGCACTCATGTCAATGTCACCGTAGAGGATCTTGCTGCCGCCATACATCACGGCATGATTGCGGCCGAAGAGGATGATGCTGTCCTTGGCATTGAACTCCACCACATGATCGAGATCCACTTTCTCGCGCACAAATCGACTTGTATCGCGTGCCACACCAGCACCGCGATGACGAGAGACAACATTCTGCTCAGCTGCAGTGTCACTCTCGTTCTTGACGATAGAGTCCACCATCTGGGTCACGTCGATGACATCACCCTTTACCTGACCATGTGACAAGACGGGCAGCAGCACGAATGCCACCGCTAGAACCAGGACAATATGTAGACTTCTCGTCGTCAAATCTTGCTATTAAACGGCAAAATTACTCATTTTTGTGCAAGACTAACCCATCAGCAGAGAAATATTCTCAAGAATTGTGCCAATTTTGGTTTTATTATCTTTTTTTAGCAGGATGAGGATAAGAACTTACAACTTTTTCGTAACTTTGCAGGTTCAAGAAGAAAACAACTAATAACTGCTATATCATGTATAATGTAAAGTCTAACCATGCCGATGAATTTATCGACGACAGCGAGATTCTGGAAACACTAGAATACGCTGAGAAGAACAAGAGCAACCGCGCTCTCATAGAAGAAATTATTGAAAAGGCCGCCAAGTGCAAAGGTCTGACACACCGTGAGGCTGCAGTGTTGCTCGACTGTGACCAGCCCGACCTGATTGAACGCTATGAGCAACTGGCAAGAGAGGTGAAACAACGCTTCTACGGCAACCGTATCGTGATGTTCGCACCGTTGTACTTGTCCAACTACTGCATCAATGGCTGCGTCTATTGCCCATACCACGCCAAGAACAAAACTATCCCGCGCAAGAAGCTGTCACAAGATGAAATCCGCGCTGAGGTTGAAGCACTGGTCAAGATGGGCCACAAGCGCATCGCCCTGGAGGCTGGTGAGCACCCCGTGATGAATCCGCTGGAGTATATCCTGGAGTCCATCCACACCATCTATGACACCAAGGTTGGCAACGGCGAAATCCGCCGCCTGAATGTGAATATCGCTGCCACCGAGGTCGAGGCCTACGAGAAACTCAAGGCTGCCGGCATCGGTACCTATATCCTTTTCCAGGAGACCTATAACCGCAAGAACTATGAGGCGCTGCACCCGACAGGCCCCAAGAGCAACTACTGCTATCACACCGAGGCCATGGACCGTGCACAACTGGGCGGCTGTGACGACGTGGGTATCGGCGTGCTCTACGGTTTGACGACTTATCGTTATGATTTTGTGGGTTTGCTGATGCATGCCGAGCACCTGGAGGCTCGTTTCGGCGTGGGACCGCACACCATCAGCGTGCCCCGTATCTGCCCTGCCGAGGACATCACCCTCGACGAGTTCCCCGATGTGCTTCCCGATGACATCTTCTGCCGCATCATAGCCGTCATCCGCCTGGCGGTTCCTTACACCGGCATGATCATTTCTACCCGCGAGAGCCAGAGCGTCCGTGCCAAGGTGCTTGACTTGGGCGTATCGCAAATCAGTGGCGGCAGCCGCACCAGCGTGGGCGGCTATACCACGGTAGAACGCCACGACGAGACAGCTCAGTTTGACGTGAGTGACACGCGCACCCTCGATGAGGTCATCAACTGGCTGTTGTCTATCGGCTATCTGCCCAGCTTCTGCACCGCCTGCTACCGCTCGGGCCGCACGGGTGACCGCTTTATGGCACTGTGTAAGGCTGGCAAGATTGGCGACATCTGCACGCCAAACGCTCTCATGACGCTCAAGGAATACCTCATGGACTTCGCCAGCGAGGACACCGTCGCTAAGGGCAATGCACTCATCGGGAAAGAGTTGGCTAAGATAACGAATGAGCGCGTTCGCGAAATTGCCTCCAAGCATATCCAAGAGATTGCAGGCGGCAAACGCGACTTCTACTTCTAAAGTTTGACTTTAGGGGTTGAAGGCTGTTTTCTCAAAGGCAAATTGTACGAATTCCAGATATTTGATGGCAGAAAAACGGTTATATATCATTGCTGGTTGTAACGGAGCCGGGAAAACCACGGCATCGAAACGATTCCTGCCTACAATTCTGGAATGCAGGCAGTGGGTCAATGCCGATGAAATAGCCTATGGCCTCTCTCCACTCGATCCTCAAAGCGTTGCTTTTCAGGCCGGTAGGATCATGTTGAAACGCATCCAAGAATTGCTTAACCAGGATGTGACTTTTGCCATTGAGACAACCCTATCGACACGCGCATACCGCAATTTGGTACTGCAAGCACAAGCCAAAGGATATCGAGTGGAGTTGGTGTTCTTTTATCTTCCATCACCTCAAATGGCGATTCGCCGTATTGCCCACCGTGTAAAAAATGGTGGACATTATGTCCCTGACGATATAGTGATTCGCAGGTATTATCGCGGTTTGAATAATCTGAAGAATATTTTTATTCCTATAGTAGATCATTGGGATATCTACCATTACCAAGGCAATGCCTACGTTCTGTTGGCAACTGGTAAAAAGGGCGACACCTGTGATTTATTTGACAACTTAATCATTATGGATAATACCGTTCCTTACATGACTGAACAGAATAAGCAATTCATTGAGTGTTGCAACCAGGCTGTTCTTGACATGATTACCGAGGAGGCATTACATGACGGCGTGGTAGTGATGGAAAACCGCCAAGGAGAGCCTATTTGGGTTAAAGCGCGTGAAGTGCTCGAAAAGAATCCTGGGCTGAAATTCAAAGATGTGGAATACACTCCAATAGAGGTGGATATTCAAGAAATCATCAATTCAAGAGCATATCATTAAGGTTGTGAAAGGTAATGGTTTGAATGATACTCCGAGGAGTGAGCGGTTGCACATTGCGTTGTTTGGACGACGCAATGCGGGTAAGTCATCGCTCATCAACGCGCTGACGGGGCAGCAGATTGCCATCGTGAGTGATGAGCCGGGAACGACCACCGATCCGGTCATGAAGTCGATGGAGATTTTGCCGCTGGGTCCCTGTGTGCTGATTGACACGGCAGGCTTTGACGACAGCGGCAAGGTGGGTGACCTGCGCACTGAGCGCACCCGCGAAGTCATCAAACAGACCGACATCGCCATTATCGTGACCGACGGGGCTTCGCTTAACGATGAAGCATCTTGGGCTGCACAGCTCAAGCAGGCCAATGTGCCCTATGTTGCCGTATTGAACAAAGTGGACTTGATGCAGGAAGTCCCCTCTACCCTACTTGCCGACATCGCTAAACGCTTAGGCTGTGACGTGATACCGGTAAGCGCCCTGAACGGCACTGGACTTGACCAACTGCGCAACACTTTGGCGGGACTGGCTCCCGAAAGCGGCGAACAATCATTGACCGGTGATCTTGCTCACGCTGGTGATACTGTTCTACTGGTCATGCCGCAGGATCCGCAAGCCCCTAAGGGAAGGCTTATCCTCCCGCAGGTTCAGACCTTGCGTGACCTGATGGATAAGGGATGTATCGCCATCTGCTGCACAACCGAAGATATCGACCGCACGCTGGCAGCTTTGAATGAACCGCCACACCTGATGATCACCGACTCCCAAGTATTTGACATCGTGGAGCAGAAAAAGCCCGCCGAGAGCCTTCTCACCTCGTTCTCGGTGTTGATGGCTGCCCACAAGGGTGATATCCGTTTCTTTGTGAGGAGCGCCATGGCCATTGATCGCCTGACTGAGCAGTCTCGCGTCCTCATTGCCGAGGCCTGCACCCATGCCCCACTCGCCGAAGACATAGGTCGCGAAAAGATTCCACGCATGCTGCGACAGCGTGTGGGTCAAGGACTGACCGTGGACATTGTGGCCGGCAAAGATTTTCCTAAAGACTTGACAAGCTATGATCTGGTCATCCATTGTGGCGCTTGCATGTTTAACCGCAAGTTCATGCTTTCACGCATCGACCAGTGCCGACGCCAAGGCACCCCGATGACCAACTACGGCATCACTATCGCCCATGTCAAGGGTATCCTCGACAAGGTCTCTTTACCGTAAAACAAAGAATAAAATTATTAGGGCTAAGTGATAAATCCATTACAGAATGGACTTGTCGCGGTACTTGGTGTGGAGGAGCTCATGGGCTTTACCCTTGAGCGGTTCTCCCAGGAATTCACGATAAAGTCGCTGGATAACGGGATTCTCGTGACTCTTGCGCAGTTTCTTGCCGACATCCTCACTGTAAATGGCACGTTGACGGGCCTTGATCACCTCGATATCACCGTGGTGATAAGGTTGTCCGGTACCACCGATGCAACCGCCAGGACAGGCCATCACCTCGATGACATGATAATCAAATTCGCCAGCACGCAATTTATCCATCACGAGGCGTGCATTGGCCAACGTGTTGACGACGCATACTTTCAAATCAAATCCGTTAAGATCGATGGTCGCTTCACGGATACCGTCAAGTCCACGCACCTGCTCAAACTCGATGTGCGGCAGAGTCTTTCCCGTAAACTCCTCATAGACAGTGCGCAGGACTGCTTCCATCACACCGCCCGTTGTTCCGAAAATTGCACCGGCTCCTGAAGGGTCACCCAGCGGCATATCAAATTCAGTGTCACGCAATCGGTCAAAGTTGATGTTCATTCGCCTAATCAACTCAGCCAGCTCAATGGTCGTAATCGAATAGTCCACATCAGGTGTACCCTCGTTGACGAACTCATCGCGAGCACATTCATACTTCTTGGAAATGCATGGCATGATTGAAACAACCACAAGATTCTCACGAGGAATACCCATGCGCTGTGCCCAGTAAGTCTTGAGTACTGCACCAAGCATCTGGGCAGGAGACTTGCATGTTGACGGGTACTCACGCAGGTCGGGATATTCATTTTCGTAGAAATTCACCCAAGCGGGGCAACATGATGTGGTAATAGGAATCTTCACATTGCGGTCTCCTGCAATAAATCTCTTCAAGCGGTCAACCACCTCGGCAGCCTCCTCCATGATGGTGATATCAGCGCCAAAATCGGTATCAAAAACATAATCCACTCCGACCTTGCGCAATGCCGTTATCATCTTACCTGTAACAATCGTGCCTGGAGGCATACCGAACTCCTCACCGAGCGCGTAACGTACAGCGGGTGCCGTCTGCGCAACCACAATTTTATCTGGATCGGCGACATCGACAAGCAGGTCTTCCACATAATTGCGTTCACACAAGGCTCCCACGGGGCCATGGATTGCATCAAAACGGCACTTGGTGGTACAGTGACCACAACAAGTACATTTATATGGATTGATGAGATGGGGATGCCTCAAATCGCCCACGATAGCACTACTGGGGCAATTGCGTTTACAGGCACTACATCCCTTACATTTATCGGCTGCAATCTCATAAGACAGCACCGACAGGAACTTCTTGCCACCAATCTCGTAGATGTAGTCATGCAACATGGCATCCATCGACAAGCGCTTGGGATAGGAACTCCAGTGCTTGGAGTCATCCATCAGCTGATGGGCAGTGAAGTCCACATACTGGAGCCTGTCGAGCAGTCTGCCGTCAATGATATGTGTCTTGACAATATCTTCTACATCCTCGGGGCGCACATGGACGTAGGTCGTATTATCGGGCATAATCCTGACAATAGGTCCCTTGGCACAGAAACCAAAGCAACCCGTTGCCACGACATCAACACGACTGCCCAATCCATACTCTGCAATCACCCGAATAAAAGAGTCAATGATCTTCAGACTACCCGAACTGTAACAGGCAGTACCACTACAACACAAGACCTGAATGTGAGGATTCCCTATCAGGCCATAGGCAGTTTCATTCCCATCATGATTATCCTGAGGATGATCAGGTTTTCTGGCAGAATCTTCGTTTTGTAGTGTATTCATTGACATTGAAGCGGTTAATGTAGACATTTCGGTTGCAGACATCAGTCAACAACCATAATATGGATACAAAATTACTTTTTTTTGGTGATTTGACAAAAAGATATTCAACATTCAATCTAAATATTTTCTAAATGCATAAATAAGCAGGACACCCGAATTCGGGCATCCTGCTCAATAAAATAGTGATGTTTAATGATTAGTCTTGGGCTGCAATGTCATCAAGGATCTTGCGAACGTCCTTGACGTCGAGACGGCCATAGACGTGCTCACCGATCATGACAACGGGTGCAAGACCGCAGGCGCCCACGCAACGCAGGCAGTCGAGCGAGAACTTGCCGTCGGGGGTCGTCTCGCCCACCTCAATGTTGAGGATGCGCTTGATTTCCTCCAGCAGACGCTCAGAACCACGCACGTAGCAAGCGGTACCCAGGCATACTGAAATCGGGTGCTTGCCCTTGGGGGTCATGGTGAAGAACGAGTAGAACGTCACCACGCCATAAACCTTGGAAGCGGGCACGCCCAGCTTGCGGGCGATGATGCGCTGCATCTCCTCGGGGAGATAGCCGTGCAGAGCCTGGCACTCGTGCAGCACGTTGATCAGTTCACCGGGCTTATTGCCGTGCTTGTCACAGATTTCCTCAACCTGTTGAACGACAGTACACGCCAGTTTGATTTCTTCTTTCTTCTTCATATCGTAATTGCTGTTTTAATCAATTAATGAATGCTCTTATCAAAATAGTGCGTGTGAAGCAGGTGGTGAGACTTCTCGCCACAGGGCTCACCCAGGAATTCCTTGTAGAGCTTCTTGATGTCGGGATTCTCATGGCTCTTGCGCAGGGCCTTGCCTTCGTCCTCGCGGTAAACGGCAGCGGCACGGGCCTTGAGAATCTCGATGTTGCCATGGTGATAGGGCTGACCGGCACCGCCGATGCAACCACCAGGACATGCCATCACCTCAACCACATGGTAGTTGAGCTTGCCGGCACGCAGGGCGTCCATCACCTTGCGGGCATTGCTCAGGGTGTGAGCCACGCAGACCTTCAGCTCAAAGCCGTTGAGGTCGATAGTAGCCTCCTTGATGCCCTCGAAACCGCGCACTTCGTTGAACTCGAGGTGCGGCAGAGTCTTGCCAGTGTGTACCTCATAAACGGTACGCAAAGCAGCCTCCATCACACCGCCAGTGATACCGAAGATGACACCAGCACCGGTTGATTCGCCGAGGGGCGAGTCAAAGTCGCTGTCAGGCAGGTTGACAAAGTCGATGTTGGCACGCTTAATCAGGCGACCGAGCTCACGGGTTGAGATGCTGTAATCCACATCGGGATTGCCATTCACCTTGAACTCCTCACGGCCAGCCTCATACTTCTTGGCCAAGCAAGGCATGATTGAAACGACCACGAGTTTCTCGCGGGGGATACCCATCTTCTCGGCCCAGTAGGTCTTGGCAATAGCGCCGAACATCTGGGCAGGAGACTTGGCTGTCGAGGGATAGTCGAGCAGATCGGGGAACTCGTGCTCATAGAAGTTCACCCAAGCGGGGCAGCACGAAGTCATGATCGGCAACTTCACATCCTTATCGCCAGCAAGGAACTTGTTGAGGCGTTGCAGGATCTCAGTGCCTTCCTCCATGATGGTAAGGTCGGCAGCAAAGTCGGTATCAAATGCGTAGTCAAAGCCGAGGTCACGCAATGCAGTGGCCATCTTGCCGGTAACAATAGTACCGGGCTGCATGCCGAATTCCTCGCCAAGAGCGAAGCGTACGGCAGGAGCGGGCTGAGCCACAACCACCTTGTCGGGGTTGGTGAGGTCGTCCATGAGCTGGTTGGTATAGTCATGCTCGGTGAGTGCACCAGTAGGACAAACAGCAACACACTGACCGCAATAGGTGCAGTTGGTGTCGGTGAACATCTTGTCAAACGTGGGAGCGATGGTGGTGTTGAAACCACGGCGGATAGCGCTCAGCACGCCGACTGACTGAACATTGTTGCAGACGCTCTCGCAACGGCGGCAGTAAACGCACTTCTCCATGTTGCGTGAAATGGCGGGGGTGAGCTCTTGCTTGCGCTCGCTCTGCTCTCCACCGTTATAAGGCATCTTGCGGATGTTGAAGCGCATAACCAGACGCTGCAATTCGCAGTCACTGCACTTGGGGCAGGTCAAGCAATCGTTGGGGTGGTCGCTGAGCATCAGCTCGGCAACGGTCTTGCGAGCGCGGATAACGCGGGCGCTGTTGGTGTGAACCACCATACCCGGAGTCACGCGGGTAGCGCAAGCGGGAGCCAGGTTGCGACGGCCTTCAATCTCCACAACGCAAATGCGGCACGAGGCGGGCATGTTCTGGACACAGGTGCCCTCCAGGTCGATGTGGCACAGGGTGGGAATGCTGATGCCAACAGTCTTGGCAGCATCAAGCAGCATGGTCCCTGCGGGAACAGTAACCTCGTGTTTATCAATCGTCAAAGTGATCATATTCTTTTCTTCCATGATGCTATCGAATTTTAATAAACCGAGATGGCGTCGAAGCGGCAGTTAGACTTACACATACCGCAGCGGATGCACTCGAAGGGGTTAATAATGTGAGGCTTGCGCATGTCGCCCATGATGGCGTTGGCGGGGCACTTGCGGGCGCAGGCGCCGCAGCCCTTACACTTGGAGGCTTCAATGCTGTAGGTCACGAGGGCCTTGCACTGCTTAGCACGGCAAGTATGCTGTTTCACATGCTCAACATATTCGTCCCAGAAGTTATTAATTGTCGATAACACGGGATTGGGTGACGTCTGGCCCAGACCACACAGGGCAGTATCCTTGATGGTCTCGCCCAGCACCTTGAGGTGCTCCAGGTCATCCATAGTGCCCTTGCCCTCGGTAATGCGGGTAAGGATCTCAAGCATACGCTTGTTACCAATGCGGCAGGGGGTGCACTTACCACAGCTCTCATCACAAGTGAACTCGAGATAGAACTTGGCCACGCTGACCATACAGTCGTCCTCGTCCATGACGATCATACCACCAGAACCCATCATTGAGCCCGATGCAGCGAGGTGCTCATAGTCAATGGGAGTATCCAGGTGCTTCTGAGTCAAGCAACCACCCGAGGGGCCACCAGTCTGTACAGCCTTGAACTCCTTACCATTCTTCACACCACCACCGATGTCGTAGATGATCTCACGCAGGGTGGTACCCATGGGAACCTCGATAAGGCCCACATTATTAATCTTACCAGCCAGAGCGAACACCTTGGTACCCTTGCTCTTCTCGGTACCGATCGAAGAGAACCAGTCAGCACCCTTGGTCAGGATGATGGGCACGTTGGCCAGGGTCTCCACGTTGTTCACGTTGGTCGGCTTCATGTTATAACCAGCCTCGGCGGGGAAGGGAGGTTTCAGGGTGGGCTCACCACGCTTACCTTCCATCGAGTGGATAAGAGCGGTCTCCTCACCGCAGACAAATGCACCAGCACCGTAGCGGATTTCGATATCAAAGTCGAAGTCGGTACCCAAGATTTTCTTGCCGAGCAGACCATACTCGCGAGCCTGCTGGATAGCGATCTTCAGGCGGTTAACGGCCAGAGGATACTCAGCACGGATGTAGATCAAACCCCTGTGGGCATTGATGCAGTAACCGCAGACGGTCATTGCCTCGATCACCGAGTTGGGGTCACCCTCCATGATAGAACGGTCCATGAATGCACCGGGGTCGCCCTCGTCAGCATTGCAGACCACATACTTCTCATCAGCTTCATAGCCACGGGCAAAGCTCCACTTCATACCAGTGGGGAAGCCAGCACCACCACGACCACGCAGACCCGAAGCCTTGATGATCTCGATCACCTCTTCAGGAGTCTGGTTGAGCAATGCATTGGCGATACCCTGATAACCATCGCGGGCGATGTACTCCTCGATGTTCTCGGGATCAATGAGACCGCAGTTACGCAGGGCGATACGCATCTGCTTGCGGTAGAAGTCCATGTGCTTGCTGTCACTGACGGTCTTGTTGGTCTTGGGGTCAACATAGAGCAGACGCTCCACGCGACGGCCACCAATGATGTGTTCCTTGACGATCTCGGCAGCATCCTCGGGCTTCACCTGAGTGTAGAAGGTGTTGTCGGGGATAATCTTCACGATGGGACCCTTCTCGCAGAAACCGAAGCAACCGGTGGTGATGACATCGACCTTGTCGGCGATGCCGTTTTCCTCAACAGCAGCTTTCAGGTTATCAACGATTTTGTGGCTGTCAGATGCCTTACAACCGGTACCACCACAGCAGAGCACCTGCAGGTGATCGGCTCCAGTTGCAAGACCACAACACTGCTCTGACGATTGGTCAGAACTTTCCTCGCGCAACGCCAAAGCCTGCGCTGCACGCTTCCTCAAGTTGTTGAGGTCGTTAATAGAAAGTATTTTCACGTTGTAGAAATGAATTAGTTATTAGTTAATTTATAATTTATTTGTGTTTATGTCTCGGTTTTCACGGAACAAAATTACTCTTATTTTTTCAATTGCAGAAATTTTTCGGCAAATAATTATGCAAAACAGTAAAAATACACTGAAAAAGGCTTTACACACTGGTTTTTAGGTGCGTTTTATTAGGCGTTAGGCGTTAGACTTTAGATATTAGACTTCAGGTGGGATGAGGGTTGTGGCTATAAAAAGAAAGATCAAAAAAGTGCCGACATCCTCTCACGGGGATGCCGGCACACGAATGATTTCGATTGGTTAGGGATTACTCCTCAGTCTTGGGAGTTTCGTCAGCCTTAGGAGCCTCCTCTGCGGGAGCCTCGGCCTTAGCCTCAGCCTTCTCAAGCTTAGCCTTCAGGGCAGCCAGACCAGTCACGTCACCCAGAGTAGTCTTCTCTACCTGAGGAACGACGGGAGCCTCTTCAGCAGCGGGCTTGTTGGCGGCAGCCTGACGACGGGCCTTGCGGGCCTCGCTGCGCTGCTCATCCTCGAAGATGCGGCTGTGAGACAGAATGATGTGCTTGCTGTCCTTGTTGAAGTCGATGACCTTGAACATCAGGGTCTCACCCTGCTTGGCGGTGGTACCGTCTTCCTTGGTCAGGTGCTTGGGAGTTGCAAAGCCCTCAACGCCGTAGGGATCCAGACGGATCTGGCCACCACGCTCGGTGAGTTCGCTGATAGTACCCTCATGAACGCTACCCTTGGTGAAGATGGTCTCGTAGGTCTCCCAAGGATTCTCCTCGAGCTGCTTGTGGCCCAGGCTCAGACGACGGTTCTCCTTGTCGATGTCGAGAACGACAACGTCGATGGGAGCGTCAACCTTGGTGAACTCGCTCGGGTGCTTGATCTTCTTGGTCCAGGACAGGTCACTGATGTGGATCAGACCTTCTACGCCCTCTTCCATCTCAACGAAGATACCGAAGTTGGTGAAGTTGCGCACCTTGGCGGTGTGCTTGCTGCCAACGGGGTACTTCTCCTCGATGGTGTCCCAAGGATCGTTGGTGAGTTGCTTAACGCCAAGCGACATCTTGCGGTCCTCGCGGTCCAGAGCCAGGATAACGGCCTCGACCTCGTCGCCCACCTTCATGAAGTCCTGGGCAGGACGCAGGCGCTGTGACCAGCTCATCTCGCTCACGTGAATCAGGCCCTCAACACCGGGAGCCACCTCAACAAATGCACCGTAGTCGTACATAACGACAACCTTGCCCTTGATGTGGTCGCCCACCTTGAGGTCGGGATCCAGAGCATCCCAGGGATGCGGCTGGAGCTGCTTCAGACCCAAAGCGATGCGGTTCTTCTCCTCATTGAAGTCGAGGATAACCACGTTGAGCTTCTGCTCGGGTTGAACGATGTCTGAGGGATTGTTAACACGACCCCACGACAGGTCGGTGATGTGAATCAGACCGTCCACGCCACCCAGGTCGATGAACACACCGTAGTTGGTGATGTTCTTGACGGTACCCTCGAGTACCTGACCCTTCTCGAGCTTGGACATGATCTCTTTCTTCTGCTGTTCGAGCTCGGCCTCGATGAGTGCCTTGTGGCTCACAACAACATTGCGGAAGTCCTGGTTGATCTTCACGATCTTGAACTCCATGGTCTTGTCAACGTAGTCATCATAGTTGCGGATGGGGCGTACGTCGATCTGCGAACCGGGCAAGAAGGCCTCGATGCCAAATACATCGACGATCATACCACCCTTGGTGCGGCACTTGATGTAACCCTTGATGATCTCGTTGTTCTCAAGCGCTTCGTTAACGCGATCCCAACTCTTGGCCTGGCGCGCACGACGGTGCGACAGCACGAGTTGACCCTTCTTGTCCTCACGGTTCTCTACATACACTTCAACAGTGTCACCCACCTTGAGGTCGGGGTTGTAACGGAATTCGCTAACGGGAATGATGCCGTCCGACTTAGCACCGATGTTAACCACTACCTCGCGCTTGTTAATCGAGATAACAGTACCTTCGGTCACTTCGTTCTCCTGGAACTTGTTCAAGGAGTTGTCGTAGGTTTTTTCCAGTTCTTCAAAAGATTTGTCTCTTTTGGTCTCGCCTTTCTCATAGGCGTCCCAATCGAAATCGGCGATTGGAGAATTTTTTAATTCTTCGCTCATTTAAATTGTTAATAATAAGTTAGTTAAACAGCCTTTTCGGACTCGTTCCCGAAAAGCGCGACTGCAAAGGTACTACAAATTTCCTGATCCACAAGCAAAAACAACTATTTTTTAACTACGAATTTCACGAATTTAGCTAATTGGCATCCGCACGACCATTCTGCCCACGAATTACGCCGAATCAATCGAATTGGCTAACGCTATCCTTCATTCAAACAACCGGATCAACGATAAACAACATTTTTCAACGAGAGTTCGATGTGTTTGTTGACTATAAATCAGTTCGTTAGCAATTCCCCCTCTAAGATTAGAGGGGGTCAGGGGGCGTTGATTCTTCCAGGTCAAACGATAGTCACGGTAGCATCAACGCCCCTGACGCTTACACGGCACTCCTCTTGAACAAGAGGAGGAATGCTTTGAGTCCACTTTTGAAACTAGAGTATGTTTAAACTAACGTTGTTTCTCTGTGATGGGACAAAAGTGCTAAAATCTATGGCACTCGCACAGCACGCACAGTGCAGCCGCAGTAGCGTCCGCGGACGCTACTGGTCACGACCTCCCAGTTTTCGTAGAGGAAATGGCTGTCTCCGGGGGAGTCGGAGCGAACCGTGCTTGACCAATAGTAGCCCCAAGAGCCTGCGTCTTCAAGGGAATTGCGATAGCGGTCGCCCGCAAGAGGCAAGAACAGAGTGTTCCCGTTGGGGCCAGTAAGCAGTTGACCATTCACGCCGTTAAGCTGTGTCGACTGACAAGTGCAGTTGTCACAAAGCTCTTGAATCTGCCACAGCGACGGCATGCGCCACAAGGGACCCCAGTTGACGTATACCGCATCGTCCTCGGGATCCAATTCAGTCTTGTTATCGACAAAGCCATTGTAGCCATGGTCGCTACGGGTGCAGTATTTCGTCAACGTACCGTATCTGCCGTTGCACCACTTGTAGGAACCCCAGTCGTACCAATCCTTGGGCGCCGTCTCACCCCAAGCGAAGTAGTCGCCGTATTCCTCGGGAGCGCTGGCCCCCACGTTACACGTCGCCCACAGCGTGCCACTGGGCAAGCCCAGATCAACCCACTCGTGATCAGTATTGTGGCTCCAGTCTAATGCGAGACGCAAACCTAAGCGATCATACACAATAGATGGAGAATCATTTCTACGATCCGTCACACGACCATCTTCAACGCGCAAGTACCAACTACCGCCACGGCATACACGTTCAGAACCTGTGGTTGGTCCTGTTGGATTAATCTGAGCTTCACTACTATAATATCCAAATCTATCATTTACCCATTCCCACACATTGCCTGACATATCATAGATTCCTAATTCATTTGGAGACTTTGTTCCCACAGGGTGAGTAGATCCACTAGAATTATTATAATACCATGCTACATCATCAATGTTATTGCTACCTGAATACTTATAACCATGACTCAGTTTGCCTCCACGGGCGGCATATTCCCATTCAGCCTCAGTGAGCAGACGGAAAGTCTTACCGGTCATCTCGTTCAACTTGGTGATAAACGCCTGACAGTCATCCCACGAGACCCTCTCTACAGGACGATTCTGATCACCAGTGAATCTACTTGGATTGGTTCCCATTACTGATACCCACAATGCCTGTGTCACCTCTGTTTGACCGATACTATAACTTGAAAGTGTCACTTGGTGAGCTGGCTTCTCATTATCCCATGCCTCTGTGTCATCATCTGCAGCTCCCATCATGAAGGTGCCGCCTTCAACGGCGATCATTTTGAAGGTAACTCCATTAACGGTGAAGGTCTCGTCGTTATTCTTTGGTGTCCAGACGAGGCGGAGGCCGAGATTTTCGTTCATGGAGTTGCCTGGTGCGAAGCTGTTTCGGCACGAGACGCGGCACAGGTCGCTACCATAACCCCAGCCACCACCACGGCAGACACGTTGAGTGCCCTCAGCCGGACCTGTCGGGTTGGTCAACGCATCGTTGCTGTAGGATCCGTACCAATCACTGCACCACTCCATCACATTACCACTCATGTCATAGAGCGCCAACTGATTGGGGATCTTGGTAGCGACTTCATGTGGTCTAAGACTACTGTTGCCATTATACCATGCTACATTGTCCAACGTATTGCTGCCAGCGTACAGACACTCCTTCGCACCACTGCTGCCTCGGGCAGCATATTCCCACTCGGCTTCAGTGGGCAGGCGGAAGTTCTCGCCCGTCATCTCGTTGAGCTTGGTGATGAACTGCTGGCATTCCAACCATGACACGCCACCAACGGGATACTTGGAATTCTTGTAGCTGCCAGGGACACTGCCCATCACTGTTTTCCACAGTTCTTGGGTCACCTCGGTCTGACCGATGTAGTAATCATTCAAGGTTACATTGTGAAGTGGGTACTCGTCTTCATGGGCTTCGTTAATCTGTTTCATACTGGCTCCCATCAAGAACGATCCGCCCTTAACCTCCACCATAGTAAAGGACACATCACCCACAGTAAAATCCATGGTATTAATAGGTATACTGTTGAAGTCAAGGTCCATTTCATAATAACCGCTGCCATAGACATCGTTAAAGCCCTCTAAGACGCCTAAAGTGGAAAGCAATCCGTCGCCCACTTCCTCAACAACCTTAAGGTACTTGTTCATGTTTTTGGTGATATTCTCGATACCAGTCTCAAGTTTTGCGACATCTACAAAGCCGAAAACTTCAATACAACGGTCCTTTGTCCACAAGTCAATCCTTTCCTGTACATACTTTTTAGCAGACTCTTGTAATTTTGGCCACGTCAATTCTGCGATGGCTTTTGCTTTCTCTTTTAGGCTCCCCTCACCTTGCCAAATGGCAGTGAAACGGGTTGAATACTCCAAGTCCATCACCAATTCTGCACAGAAAATGGTGAAAAACTCTCCCTCCTCCTTTGATGCCTTGTCAAGGTTCTTGAACAACTCCTTGGTCATCGGTTCCACGATGCCTTTGAGAAGATTGTAAAAAAGCATGACCTGCTGGTCTGGGCCGCATACAATCACCACATCCCTTGGCGTAGTGAAATCCATATCAAACTTGACCTTGGTACAATCCCAAGTCATGTCAGCAAAGCCGAAATCAGGGTCAGTAATCAGCTTCCAAGAGTCACTTAAATAGTCCTTAAGTCCATCCCACGACTTGAAAGTTTTCATGAATGTTGCTACACGCTGTGGCTTCAAAATATGCTCCAATAAATCGGCAGGGTTGTCGGAATATAACTGCACATTACCATTATCATCAATGTAGCCTCGTGTCCAGGATGTATAGGAAAAGCGTCCGCTGTTATAAGCTGTCAGGTTACAGTGCCAAATGCCACCATAGCTTTCAAAGGCACTGCCGCTGCCTTTAATCCAGCTACCGCCTCCTCCACCTTCTGGTGCTTCATCAGCCACCCACTCTCCGCTGTTCAGTCTGAGTTTGAGGCCTACGTGGCCATATTCACCGTATGGGATAGAAGGTTCTGCAGGATTCTTGAAAGTGCTTCTGCCAAGCGCTGCGTCACTTAGGAAGTTATCTCGCAAACCCAACTTTTCAATAATCCTGTCAACGGCTGCTTGATACTCGGTCTCCACATCGTTGATCTCAAAGTAACCGCGGCTAACAATGCTGCGGTCAATGGCAGCAGCAAGTGCCTGCGTCTCGTAGAGTTCAGCCAGCAAATTCTTGAGGTCGGTATAGATATAGTCCGGCGTAGCGTCAAACACATGGCTGAATATCGGGATGAGCATTGTATAGGCCGTCTCCAGTGCATCGACAGCTACTGTGCGCTCATGGTTGTTGACATCTAGAGAAACGTAGCTCTCATAGACGAGCTTGCCATCACGGGTGAAGACGCTGATGGCGTTGGCATCAGTCACATAGTAACGGGTGCTGGCGTCACGCAGGTGGCGCGGCGCGGTGGACTGTGCTATCTCGGTGCCGTAGCCCATCACGACGACGTCATTGACGGTGATGGGAGCCTCCTCGGGCAAAGAAACCGAGACGGTATTCTCGTTCTTGGGCAAGTGCCCCAACAGGATATTGATGACTTCGGTCAAATCATCAATGCTGACTCTTCCATCTCCGTTCACGTCACCATAGCCGTCAAAATCGCTGGTTGTGCCATCCAACAGCGCATTTATCAGATCAGTTACATCATCGATGCTCACGCGAGCATCGTCATTCACGTCACCCTGTAGGTAAGGATTGATGGCATAGCCACTCGTCCAAAAAGTCATGAGGCAGAGTGCTGCCCCCAAAAAACGATAAAAGTGTTTCATGATTGGGATATTTTTGGGTTGATAAATCTCTCATTTGCATTCCCCTGCAAAGTTACAGAAGAATTGCCAAGAATGCAAGAAAAGAGAAGAAAAAGCGAGGTTGCTGGAGAGTGACGTTGGAAAATAACATTGCGAAAACCAGGTAACATAGAGGACCTCGCGGCAGTGTGTAATAATTCAAACCTGTATCAATGACCGTGCTTCGCACGGAGAAATTGAGGCAGGATATTTTGGGGTGGAGGGGGTGAGAAAATGCCCGAGGGCTACGGGGAGTCCTCGGGCACCAATTATTAACTTTTAATACTTGATATTACTATAAACAGAATGCTTATAGCTTTTTTCTTTATTTGATGACCTTGGTGGCGGTGCGGGTACCGTCGGTATAGGTGGTCACTTGGATAGTCATACCATTGGGCTGAGCCATCTCCTGACCTGCCAGGTTGAAGTAACGCACGCCAGCAATCTGCTTGCCAGCATTGAGTTCGTCAACACCGGTGTCGGGATAAACCTCGAGGTAAACGATGTCACTGGCATTCTTCTCGCCATCAACGGTGTAGTAGGCCTGGATGCCGACGCGATGGGTAAAGAACGGAGCCTCGTCGTAATAGAGGTAGCAGCTATACTGAGAGATGTTCCAGCTGAAGCCAAAGATTGATGACGGAATCTCGGTGGCGTCCTCGGTAAAGTCATCGGGATAGTCACTGGCCCTGAAGGTGTAGATCTGGTCATCGTCGGTGAAGACGCTGAAGCTCAGGTAATACATGTCAAGGGGATTGCCATCAATATCGGTGGTCGGGAGGGTATAGGAGAAATAGCCGTAGGAGTCACCATACTCGGCATAGTCATACCAGTAGTTGGCCTCGGGATTGGCGGGGATAGCAGGCTCGGGATGAGCGGCATTGACATAGACGATGTCGCTGGCGTTCTTTACGCCGTTGACAGTGTAATATACCTGGATACCAATGCGGTTCTCAAACAGGGGATCATCGCTGTGGATGGTGCCGTAGAAGGATACCTGGTTGGGCGTGAAGTTCCAGTAGTTGGACCACAGGGAATAAGGAACCTCGGTGATATCCACGTCAATGCTACCATAGGAATTGGCATCAAAGGTGTAAATCTGGTCGTCATCGGTGAAGATGCTGTAGCTGATGAATTCCTGCTCCAGGATGTTGCCGTCAACATCGGTCGTCGGGAGGACGAAGTTGAGGTAGGTATTGCCATCGGTTTTACCCATATCATACCATGCCACTCCGGTGGGGTTGGCAGGAACGGCGGGCGACAAGTTCACCTCGGTACCGTAAGCCTGACCAGGATAAGCATACTCCAGACAGGTCATGTTGGAACCGTCGCTGAAGTGTCCAATCATACCAGTAGCATTGTAGTAGTCGGGGAATTCAGCGTTGGGATCACCCTTGCTGCCGATCAGATAGAGTTTATCACCATCAATTTTGAACTGGATGGCATCGACATCTTCGATGAAGTACTCATACATATAAGCTCCATTCTCGTTCTGATAGATAATACTATGACCCCACCACAGCTGGATGCCGAGGTCGCCAGACTCATTATACATCAGATACTGGCCAACAGGAACACTGATAACGCCAGTCTCAGGATCCAGGTCACCATATACCCAGGTATTAAATGACTTGTTCCACCACAGCGGATTCTGGATATATACCTTGCCGTCGGTACCAAAGACAAGGTTCATCTTGTCGGTAAATGTGGAGGACTGTACGCCGAAGTAACCAGTGAAGATGGACATACCGGCACGGTTATAGGTAACCACCTCGCCTTCGGGCTGGTCATGGATTACAGTGGGAATAATAGAGGTCTCGGTGCGGGTGAGCTCAGTGTCCCACTCCAAGCAACCACCGAATGAGCCGTCATCACTCCAGTGGCAAGACAGACCGTAGGCGTTCCAGCGGTCCATGTCCTAACCTGTCGATTGTGAGCCCTCGGTACCCTGCAGGGTGATGACATCCCCATCAATGACATAAACGGCCTCGGTGACACTATTATCGGCAGTAAACGTGATAGCGGGATTACCATCAACTTCGGTAAGTGAAGTGGAACCCATACACAACACAATGTCTGCATCGTAGTAGTCATTCCTGTAGATGGACTGCCCCATCGGCACGGTGATGGTTGTGCCATCCTCGCTCAGGGTACCCTGTACCCAACTGGTGCCATAGTTGATGCTGCAGTTGAACAGGATATTCTTCATGTACACTACATTATCCTCGGCAAAAACGATGTCCATCTTGCCACTCTGCACATCAAGTCCCAACTGATCATTGTTGGCAAATATACCTTGACCAGCAGTGCGCTTGTAAGTTCTCAACTCACCCTCAGGCATGGTGGTGATGACACCCAGTCGCTGATGAGACTGAAGGGCAACAGCATCATCCTGAGAGATGGCAGGCTTTACAACTTGATTACTCATGACATGACGATAGTTTGCATTCTGCAAACGCATCATGTCAGCCTGGGCACTGAACGCCAGTGTCAGAACAGTTAGCAGTAATAGTAATTTCTTCATAACAATAAATGTAAAGGTTAGTACAATGAATTATCGGTTATTTCAGAGAAAAACTAAAACATCAATCCCTATTTACAGTAAGGGTTCTGATTCCAATCTGCAAATATACATTAAAAAATATAAAAAGTGTACAAGTTTCGCACAAAATTTTGCACGAAACTTGACTTATATTACCTTTGCTGATAAATAATGACGAAAAAAAACAACAGATATATGACAAAAAAGGAATTGAGACAACAGATCAAGCAGCTGAAAGGGATGACCCCTGTTGCACTGCGTGAAGTGGAGGCCGATATGGTGTTCAACACAATCAAGGCGATGCCGGTGTGGCAACGGGCACAGCACATCCTGTGCTACTGGTCGCTTCCCGACGAGCTGCCAACACATGAGACGGTGAACCAATGGCTGGCTGCCGGCAAGAACATCTATTTGCCACGCGTGGTGGGCGATGACCTGGAAATCGTGCCCTATCACGGTGCACAAAGCCTGGACGACAATAATAAGTTCCACATTGGGGAACCTGTGGGCGAGCCCGTAGATGCCTCCTGCCTGGAACTCATCATCGTGCCTGCTGTGGCACTCGATGCCAAGCGCAACCGCCTGGGTCGCGGCAAGGGGTTCTATGACCGATTGCTGAGCACGACCAAGTGCCCCACCATCGGAGTGGTGTGCGACTTCCAATTTGTTGACGAGGTTCCCGTCGAGCCGCATGACCGTCCACTCGACTGCGTCGTGACCAGCGACACTGTCATCGCCATGGAAGAGAAGCAGGATTTATTCCAATGAAATAACGAGACGGTGTCTCGTCGCATTGAGTAACACACATGGACTGTCGAAAAGCGATATTGCTGACCTTGTTCACCTTGCTGTCATTGACGGCATGGGCGCGGGAAAAGGAGTTACCTGTTGATCCTGAATTGAGGATCGGACGGCTGGAGAACGGTATGACCTATTACATCCGCCATAACGAGCAGCCAAAAGGGCGTGCCGAGTTCTGGCTAGTACAGAAGACCGGTTCCCTTGTCGAGGAGGAAGACGAGCGCGGCATGGCCCACTTCATCGAGCACGTCGCCTTTCAAGGGACGCGCAATTTCCCCGGCATTAAAATGGTGGACATCCTGCAGAACAACGGCGTGTCCTACGGCCGCGATATCAATGCCTCGACCAGCTTTGACGACACACGTTTCCAGATTTCCAATGTCCCCACCGATCGTGCAGCCCTGCTTGACACTGTGCTGCTGATGCTGAAGGAACTGGCATGTGACCTCAACTTTGACGACCGTGCCATCGAGGAGGAGCGCGGCGTGGTTCAAGAGGAATGGCGCATGCATGCCGACCAGCAGATGCGCCTGTACGAGAACACGTTGCCCATCCTATTGTCGGGCAGCCGTTATGCCTACCGCATCCCCATCGGTGACATGAGCGTCATCCGCAACCTCACACGTGACCAACTCATCTCTTTCTACAAACGCTGGTACTGCCCCCAGCGGCAGGCAGTGGTCATCATCGGTGACTTTGATGCCGACCGCATGGAGCAAATGGTCAAGCAAACCATGGGCACAATCCCCAAGCGTAACAATGAAAATCCGGACAACAAACTCAGTTTTATTCCCGACCACAATGGCGTGACCTATGCCTTGCACACCGACCCCGAGGCATCAAGCACCATGATTTACCTGATGTTTGAACACAGTCAGGTGCCCAAGGAACAACGCAACACGACGTCTTACCTGCGCCACAACGTCGTCTCGACACTCGTGCAGGAGATGTTCAATCAACGGCTTGACGAGGCGACACGCGCCCAAGCGTCGCCGCTGGACTACAGCATGGTCTATGACCGCAAGTTCCTGATTGCCAATTCGCGTGATGCCCTCACACTGGCAGCGATGACCAAGGAAGGACGTTCCATGGAGGCCCTTGACACGCTCATCACCCAGGCTGCACGCGCGATGCAACACGGTTTCACCTCAAGTGAGATGGAACGTGCCCAGCGCAACATCATTTCAGTTTATGCCGACTACAGTGCCGAGGCGAGCAACCGAACCAGTCGCCAGTATGCCGACGAATACATCGACCACTATGAGAACGGCAGCTACATCCCCGGTGTAGTTGCCGAGGCAAAAATGTTTATTGAAGATATGCAACGCGTCAGTCTGGACGAAGTTAATGCCTACTTGCGTTCCATCACAGGAAAGGACAACGTGAGTGTGCTGATTTCGGGGCCTCAGTCGCTCTCGGGCCACAGCCTCTACCCTACTTCTCGCGACGTGATTGCCCACTTCGGCCGCATCATCAACTCGCCTCAGTCACCCTATATCGACATGGCGGCAAGTCATCAACTGCTGGAAACCGAGCCCGTCCAGGGGGGCATCATCAACGAGACCTATGAGCCCGAGACAGGTATCACTACGATGACCCTGGTCAACGGTGCTACCGTGAGATTAAAGCCAACGACATTCAAAAACAATGAGGTTCTGTTCAACGCCTTCAGCCTGGGCGGCGAGTGGGCCTACGGTGACACAGCCGATATCAATGTACGCCTTATGGACCAGGTCATTGAGGAATGTGCACTGGGCGGACACACTATCAATCAGCTCAACAGAATGATGAGCGGTCGCCAACTGGGCATCTCATTCATCCTCAACGACCCCAACGAACAACTGACCGGCGGCTGCCAGAGTGCCGACCTTGAGACCCTGCTGCAACTGTGCTACCTCTATTTCACCGACGTGAGCCTTGACGAGGAAACCTTCATGAGTCTCAAGACGCGCCTGCGCTCTCAGCTATCCCAATCCAGCTACAATCCCAAGATGATCTACAGCGACTCTATCGGCAGCACGCTCTACCAGGGCAACCCCATGTACCGCAACATCCGTCCCGAGGAGGTGGATCAACTTGACGGCCAGCGGGTATTGGAGCTTTATCGCCAGCGTGTGGATAATGCCGGAGACTTCACATTCTCCCTTGTGGGGGCTTTCACTGTCGATGAGGTGAGGCCGCTTATCAGGAAATATCTTGCCTCCTTGCCCGACAACGGCGAACGCGAGACCTACGGCAGCGGCTATCTTCCCGAGATGGCGACAGGCATGGTGGACAACTTCTTTGAAGTCAACATGCAGAACCCCAAGTCCTCCATCTATGTGAGCATCATGGGCGACAAGAAATACAGTTTTGATGACGAATTCATGATGGACCTTGTGGGCGAGGCTGTGGGCACCGCCTTGCTGACCTTCCTGCGGCATGAGAAACACGGCACCTATGATGTAGGAGCCGACGGCAATTTATCCATCTACCATAACCGCTGGATGATCAACTATGAGTTTGAGACCAGCACGGCCGACAGGGACAGTATGCTCGTGTATGCCGACTATGCCGTCAACGCCATCTTCTATAGCGGCGTGAGCGAAGACTTGTTCAATAAGATGAAGGAACGTGTAGGCCGTGAACACGAGAGCGCCCTGCAGACCAACACCTACTGGATGCGTGCCCTGCAGAACCGTGCCCTGGGCATCGACATCGTGGGCGGCTTTGACAACATCTATTCAACGCTTACCGAGGAACGCCTGAACAAATACATCACTGCCCTCAGGCCACACACGCGGCTTAGAATAGTCATGAATTAGACTTTAGACTTTAGGCTTTAGACATTAGACCTTGGACTTTAGGTTTTGCTTCACTAAACTCTAAACTCTAAACTTTAAACTGCGAGAGCCAGCTCGCATATATCAAAACGGTTTGCGGTACTTGTTGTTGGGGTCCTCATCGAGTATGCTCAAGTAGCTGACGAAACGACTGTAGGCAATTTCACCGCTTTCCACGGCAGCGAGGACGGCACAGCCCGGCTCATGGGTATGGGTGCAGTTATTAAAGCGGCAGTCATCAGAAATCCTAAAGATTTCAGGAAAATAGTGTGATACCTCGGCACGTTCAAAATCAATCGTACCAAAAGCCTTGACACCTGGGGTGTCAATGATAGCTCCACCGCCAGGCAGATCCAACAACTCGCTGAAGGTGGTCGTGTGCATTCCCGTGTGATGAGTCTGGCTCACATCACCCACCTTGACATGAGCATCGGGAATGAGCAGATTGATGATGGACGATTTGCCCACACCGCTATTGCCTGAGAGCAGAGACATTTTCCCTGACAATAAAGCCTTTAACTCATCGGTTCCTTCACCCGTCACAGCCGACATGGCGACGACAGGATAACCAATAGATTCATACATGCTTTTTAGTTCTTCAAGGTACTGGCGCGACTCTTCGGTAATGAGCAGGTCCACCTTGTTGAAGGCGATAACGGCAGGCACCTGATAGGCTTCGGCAGTCGCCAGGAAACGGTCAATAAAGGTCGTGCTCGTCTCGGGATGGATAATCGTGGCGACAAGTACAGCCTGATCCAGGTTGGAGGCGATAATCTGAAATTCTTTGGATAGGTTGCTGGCACGGCGAATGATGTAGTTCTTGCGCGGCTCGATGGCACCCACGACAGGGGCATCGCCACCCTTATCCTCTACCTGCACCATGTCACCCACGGCGACGGGATTGGTACAGCGCAGGCCCTTAAGGCGCAGCACGCCACGCATCTTGCAGTTCACCGTGTTACCGTCTTCAAGACGTACGGTAACCCAACTGCCGGTATTCTTTATGACTAGTCCTTTCATTATATCTTGTTTTAGTTACTGGTTGGCTGAGGCTAAGCCTCAGCACAGGGGACCTATTCCCAGGCATCGAGGTCGTCGGCTATCTCGGGGAGGTCGCTACGATGGAAGACCGGGTTCTTGATGCCGTTGCGCCGCTGAGTGCGGTAGTTTTTCAGCAGCTTGAAGGGGTATTTACACAGGAATACCAAGGCTATCAAGTTACACAGGGTAACGAGTGCCATGAAGAGGTCTCCCATGTTCCACACAAACTCAAAACTAGCCACTGCCCCCAGGAAAACGAAGGCGCCACCCGAGAGGATGCGGAATACCGTGAGCACCCACTTCTTGTCAGTCAGGAAGCGGATGTTGGCCTCACCATAGTAATAGTTGCCGATGATGCTGCTGAAGGCGAACAGGAAAAGCGCGATGGCGACAAATATCGTTCCCCAACTGCCCACCTGCGACTCAAGAGATGCCTGCGTGAGCTGGATGCCTTCAAGTCCAGGGGTATTGTAAACGCCACTGACGAGCACCAGGAAAGCGGTGCAGCTGCACACGAGCAGCGTGTCGGTGAACACGCCGAGGGCCTGGATGAGACCTTGCTTGACGGGATGGGTGACGTCGGCAGTTGCAGCCACATTGGGGGCACTACCCTCGCCTGCCTCATTACTGAACAAACCACGTTTGATGCCGACCATGATGGTCATGCCCAGACCTCCTCCAGCCACCTGCTCAAAGCCGAAGGCGCTCTTTACAATCAACCTCAGCACTTGAGGTATCATGTCGATGTTCATGATGACGACAACCAGAGCCAGGATGAAATAGCCGATGGCCATGATGGGCACCATGACACTGCTCACACGGGCAATGCGGTGAATGCCGCCGAAGGCGATAAACAACGCTATCGCAGTGATGATGCATCCCACTACCAGCGGATCGAAGCCGAAGGCCTTGTTCAGTGCGCCGCAGATGGCATTGCTCTGGATGGAGTTATAAGAGAGACCAAAGGTCAGCGTGATGAGCACGGCAAACAATCCCGCCATCCACTTGTTGTGCATGCCGCGGCTGATGTAATAGGCAGGGCCTCCGATGAAAGAATCACTTGACGGGCGCTTGAACAACTGCGCCAGCGTGGCTTCGACAAAGGCGGTCGCCGAACCGAACAACGCGATCAGCCACATCCAGAAGATGGCACCGGGACCACCCACGGCAATGGCTGTCGCTACACCAGCCAGATTGCCCGTTCCCACACGTGTCGCCATCGATACCGCAAAAGCCTGGAACGAAGAAATTTGTTTCGCTCCACCCTTGGAAGACGAGTCCACAAGCTGACGGAACATGTCGCCCAGCATAGTGAATTGAACAAAGCCGGTACGTATCGTGAAGTACAAACCGCACAAAATGAGGGCGCCTATCAGCAGATAGGCCCACAGGACATCATTGATCTGCGTTATCGCAGTATTCAGCGCATCAAGGTTGAGCGTCATACCTATTGTTTTGAAATTTGACCCTAAAGATACTGCTTTTTCTCGAAACTGATAGTTTTTTATTTTAAATTTGCTAAAGAATGAGTATATTTGCGACTTAAATCCGCGAAAAGATATGAAACAGTACAATCTCTTCTTGATATTAGCCACTGTGGTGGCGCTTGGCGCCACGTCTCAAGTGATGAACCGCCCCATCGGGCAGTATCCGGGCAATCCCAATGAATACTATGGGCCGACCCTTGTGCAAGACAACGCCTATCGCAACCTTGCCCTGCATCGCACAGTCTATCAGTCCTCGTCATGGGACTACAACCTCACGTCACAGCTGCTGACCGACGGCATCATCGATGAACGGCAGCCTGCCTGGCTCAATGTGTCTACCCCCGAGGGGCCGCTGCCGCCCCACAAACGCGAAGCCTGCATTGACGGCAACGAGTGGACCTGCAACATCCTGATGGGCGGTGACACCTGGCTGCAATATGACTGGGAGGGCATGAGCATTGACATTGATGAGGTGGAAATGGTGTGCAGTATGGCCTACAGCGACAACGGGCCTCAAGGATTCTGCCTCAGGCTGCTCACCTCCAAGGACGGCCGTTACTGGGAGGTTTCAGATGAATGGCAGGGCGACTCCTTGCCAGGTACTGCCTCCCGCCGACTTGCCCATAGCGATCCTAACAAGAACAGCGGCGACAACCTGTTGCCGACACGCAATATCGACCATACCTTCCACTTGAAGGAGACTTCCATCGCCCACATGCGTCTTGAACTGCTCACGCCCGCTGCAGTCCACTGGACAATCACCGAACTGAAGATGAACAAGAACAACGCGCGTGCCCGGGGAGTGTTGCCGTCAGAGCATTTCACCAGCGCCTGGCGAAGTCTGGGAGGACATGACGAATGGGTGACTGTTGACTTGGGGGCAAGTGCCAACATCGACAAGATTGTACTCCATTGGGCAGAGAAAGCATTCGTGTATAATGTCAAGGTAAGCAACGACAATCAGAACTGGCAATCCATCGTCAGCAGCGAACAGTCCAAGAAGAATGTATCTACCTTTAAACTGAAGCAGCAGCTGCCGGCTAGATATGTGAGGGTGAACATGTCAAAAGGCAGCCAGCCCTATAGCCTGCACGAAATCGAGGTGTGGGGCACGGGAGGATTGATGGCTCAAGACCATGCCCCAGGAGGCTGGCAAGACGGCCGATGGCTGCTCAATGGCGGCGACTGGCGACTGCAACGGGCATCACATCCGCTCAGCCCTGGATTAAAAGCCACGGTACCGGCTACCGTGCTGTCGAGTTATGTCAATGCTGGGAACCTGCCCGACATGAATCACGACGATAACCTGATGATGTCATCAGAATCCTTCTTCGATGGCGACTTCATCTACACGCGGTCATTTGATCTGCCCAGCGAATGTAAAGGCAAACGCATCATGCTCCACCTTGATGGCATCAACTGGAAAGCCGAAGTGAGGCTCAACAGACAGCTGCTGGGCCTCATCGAGGGTGCTTTCAAACGTGGGGTATTTGATATCACCCCCTACGTTAAGCAGAGCGACAATAAACTGAAAATAAGAATCATCGCCAATGCCAATCCCGGCGGTGTGAAAGTCAAAACTGAAAAGAATACCGACTTCAACGGCGGTATCCTCGGAGCCGACAATCCCACGTTCCATGCAACCATCGGTTGGGACTGGATTTCAACCATCCGCGGGCGTGACATCGGCATCTGGGACGACGTGTATCTCACGACTGCGGGCGATGTAACCGTGAGCGACCCCGTTGTGACGACCACTCTTGGAATGAACGATACCCTTGCCACGATGACGCCTGCCGTAATACTTACCAACCAGGCTGACCATCCTGTGAGCGGCACCCTGCATGGGCACATCGGTGACATCAGTTTTGAGAAGACGGTTACCCTTGCCGCCGGCAAGACGATAGAGGAATCATTCAGTCCCGATGAATTCCCACAGCTCAAGAACCATCGGATGCGCCTGTGGTGGCCCAACGGCTACGGCGAGCCTTACCTGTATGACGCTGGATTCTCCTTCTCCATCAATGGCCAGGAGAGCGATGCCGTCAACTACAAGGCTGGTATCCGCGAGGTGAAAACTACCGAGAAGGACACCTGGTTGAGGATCTACATCAACCACCGCCGCCTGATACCCAAGGGCGGCAACTGGGCCTTCAGTGAGAACAACCTGAATTATCGTGAGCGTGAATATGACGCTGCCGTTCGCCACCACAAGGAGATGAATTATAACATGATCCGCAACTGGGTGGGCATGACCGGTGACAGGGAATTTTATGAGGCCTGTGACCGCTATGGCATCATGGTTTGGCAGGACTTCTGGCTGGCTAACCCCGCCGACGGTCCCGACCCCGACAACGAGGCGATGTTTATGGACAATGCCCGTGACCTGGTGCTGAAAATCCGCAATCATCCCAGCATCGGCATCTACTGCGGGCGTAACGAGGGCTATCCGCCCAAGACGCTCGACGAGGGTCTGCGCAACACCGTGGCCACGCTGCATCCCGGATTGGACTATATTTCCAGTTCGGCCGACGATGGCGTAAGCGGTCATGGACCCTACTGGGCGATAAGCGCCAAGGAGTATTTTGAGAAACAAACTGGCAAGCTGCATACCGAGCGCGGCATGCCCAACGTGATGACCTACGAGGGTCTGAGCCGCACGCTCGATGCCGAACACCTATGGCCGCAGAACCTCTACTGGGGACGTCACGACTACACGATGGAAGGCGCCCAGCGCGGAGAATCTTTCAACCAGCTGATAGCGCATGACTTCGGCGAGCCGACTTCGGCCGAGGAGTTCTGTGAATTGGCTCAGTGGATCAACTACGAGGGTTACCGGGCCATGTATGAGGGCGGCAATAAGAATGCGATGGGACTGCTCATCTGGATGAGCCATCCCTGCTGGCCGTCGATGGTTTGGCAGACCTATGACTACTACTTGGAGCCGACGGCTGCCTACTATGGCGTGAAGCATGCCTGCGAACCCTTACACGTGCAGTGGAACCCGATTACCAACCAAGTGGAGGTCATCAACCACTCGGCTGGCCATCAGGCGGGCACGGTCACGGCGACAGCCTATGGCATCGACGGGGAGCTCATTTGGAGCAAGACTATGCCCTTTGATCTTCAGGAAGACAGCCATTTTGATGCCATGGCGGTTGAGGTGCCGCAGCACTTCGAGGGAGTCTATTTCCTGAGACTGACAATGGCTGACAAGAACGGCAAAATGATGTCTCAGAATGACTACGTCCAGAACCTTGGCATGGATAATCGCAAGCAGCTGCGCTCCATGCCCGAGGCTGCCGTCTCGTCAACCGTAAATCTCAAAGGCACCCACGCCAATGTCACGCTGCTCAACTACGGCAACACGCCCGCAGCAATGCTGCGCCTGAATCTCAAAGGCAGCGACGGCGAACAGATTCTGCCCGTCATCTACAGCGACAATTACCTGCATCTGATGCCTGGCGAGAGCCGCACCATCGACATCGAGTGGAAAGCCGAAGATGCCCGTGGCACAGCACCTATCATTGAAATCACAGGCACCAATGTGTCAAAAACTACCATTAAATTATGATGAAGCGTTCCTTATTGCTGCTGACAGCCATCGCCTGGATGACCATGGCCATCCAAGCGGCAAACAAATACCCATACAAGGATGCCACCCTTCCTGTTGAGCAACGCGTGGAAGACCTGCTCTCGCACATGACCCTGGAGGAAAAAGCTGGACAATTGGTCTGCCTCATGGGATGGGATTCCTATCAGATCAACGGTAAGCGGGTTAACGTCAGCGAGAAATTCATCAAAGAACAAAACGACCTGTATGCGGGAATGTACTGGGCGGTGTTCCGTGCCGACCCCTGGACCCGCAAAACGCTTGACAACGGACTCAATCCCGCATTGGCTGCACAGGCCGCCAATGCCATGCAACGCTATGCCATCGAGCAAACGCGATTGGGCATCCCGCTCTTCATTGCCGAAGAAGCGCCTCATGGACACATGGCAATCGGGGCAACCGTATTCCCGACTGGCTTGGGCATGGCAGCCACATGGTCAACCGACCTCATGCAACAGGCAGGCTCCGTCATCGGCAAAGAAATCCGACTACAGGGCGGACACATCAGCTATGGACCTGTATTGGACCTGAGTCGTGAGCCCCGTTGGTCCCGTGTGGAGGAAACGTTGGGCGAGGATCCTTACTTGAGCGGCGAGATGGGTGCTGCCATGCTCAAGGGTTTAGGAGGTGGCAACCTGAGTCTGCCCTACTCGACCATCGCCACGCTGAAGCATTTCATCGCCTATGGAACGACCGAGGGCGGCCAGAACGGGGCACGTTCCATCGTTGGACCCAGGGAACTGAAACAACAGTTTCTTCCACCCTTCAAGCGCGTCATCGATGCAGGAGCCTTATCGGTAATGACCTCTTATAATTCGCTGGACGGCGTGCCCTGCACTGCCAACCGCCAACTGCTGACCGAAGTCTTGCGCGACGATTGGGGCTTCAACCGAGGCTTTGTCGTGAGTGACCTGTTCAGCATCGACGGCATCCGTGGCACACATCACACGGCATCATCAACTGAAGACGCCGCTGTCCAGGCCCTGCTGGCAGGAGTGGATGTTGACCTGGGCGGTAACTGCTTTTCCAAGCTCGTTGAGGCGGTGAAGGCGGGTAAGGTCAGCGAGGAAGCTGTCAACCAAGCCGTGAGGCGTGTACTGCGGCTGAAATTTGAATTAGGATTGTTTGAACATCCCTATGTTGACAGCAAGACTGCAGCAAAAGAAGTCAACAACAATCAAGCCATCGCTACCGCTTGGCGGGCAGCCCTGGAATCCATCACCCTGCTCAAGAACGACGGCATCCTTCCCTTGAGCAAGGACAAGACCGTCGCTGTCATCGGTCCCAATGCCGACAATATTTATAATATGTTGGGAGACTATACCGCACCGCAACCCGACATCAAGATCATCACCGCCTATCGTGGCATCCAGATCAAGGTGGGCGAGCAACGTTGCCTCTATGCCAAGGGATGCGCCATCCGCGACACAATGGATTGTGATATTCCCAGCGCAGTGGCTGCTGCCCAGCAAGCCGATGTGGTCATCGCTGTAGTCGGCGGCTCATCGGCAAGGGATTTCAAGACTACCTATGAGGAGACCGGTGCCGCGACTGCCGTGCAACAGTTTGTCAGCGACATGGAATGTGGTGAGGGCTTTGACCGTGCCACGCTGGATCTGCTGGGAAAGCAGACCGAATTGCTCAAGGCATTAAAAGCCACGGGCAAACCGCTCGTCGTAGTCTATATCGAGGGACGGCCATTGAACAAAAATTGGGCAGCCGAGAATGCCAACGCCCTGCTTACCGCCTACTATCCCGGTGAACAAGGCGGCAACGCCATTGCCGATGTCATCTTTGGAGACTACAATCCTGCCGGCAGACTGCCCGTCAGCGTTCCGTGTCATGTGGGGCAATTGCCCGTCTATTACAACCGTCCGCTACCCACTGCCCACGACTATGTGGAGATGGGTGCAAAGCCGCTCTACCCCTTCGGCTACGGACTGAGTTACACGACATTCCAGTACTCGGGGCTGACAATTACCAAGAGCCATGACGGTGGCTACGACGTGACCTTTGAAGTGACCAACACTGGCTCAAGGCAAGGAGAGGAAGTAGTGCAGCTCTACCTGCGCCAGCGATTGGCGTCTGTCGTCCAGCCTGAAAGGACACTCAAGGCTTTCGAACGGATTTCGCTCAATGCCGGTGAGGTGCGTACCGTGACCCTGCATCTTGACCGCGATGATCTCGCCATCGTCGACGCCAATATGCAATGGACCGTTGAACCGGGCACTTTTGACGTATGGGTAGGAGCATCAAGCGAAGACATCCGCCTGAAAGGAGAAATTTGATGCGAGCAAGCTCGCAGTTTAGATTTTAGAGAGGCATCCGCTTTCTGACAACTGAAAACTGAAAACTGAAAACTTACTTCCACTTCTTAGGGGAAACGCCGACGGCTTCCTTGAAATACTTGCCGAAGAAGGACTGATTGGGGAAGTTCAGTTCGTCAGCTACCTGCTGGACGGTGTATCGTCCGCTGCGCAGCATTGTCTTGGCATCAAGAATGACATAATCCTTAATCCACTGCGAAGGATGCCGACCCGTCTGCTCATAGATGATGTGGGACATATACTTGAGCGAGAGACAAAGCTGGCCGGCATAGAAACTCAGTTCCCTGTGGGTGCGGTAATTGTCGGCGACACACTGCAGAAACCGCGCCACAATCTCGTCGCGGCGTGAACTCTTGGGCGCCAATTCGGGCTGATCGTCCGCAGTCTGCAGGATAATGTTCGCCATCAACGCCAGGCAGCTGAAGGCTGTCGCCTCCCTATTGGCGGCAAACGCCGGATTGCTTAAGACCGTGCGCAACAGCTGATAGACGGTGCGCATCATATCAAGGTGTTGCGGCATCAGGTGCACCAACACCGCCTGCAAGGCATAGAGCCTGTGGACATTGTGCTGGGTGGAATTATTGGGACCCGACAACTCCGACTGTGAAAAAGAAATGAAGATGACACGCGAATCGGCTTCATAGACGACATTCTCAACGATGGTGCCCTCGGTAGTAATCAGGCAGGTATTCTCGGTGGCAACGAAGTCGCGGAAGTTTACACTGAAACGTACCGATCCCTTGATCACGACCACCATGCATGCTGCCGAGAGCTTCATGGGAAACCGCTTGGCATTTTCGTTGATGCTGTCGTAACGCGTCGGCGGCCCCTCCAGATTATCCGTGACCAGGAGTTTGCTGCCAAGCGTCAAAGTCCTGCCGTCGTTCTCCAACATCGACAGGTCCATCGTCCATACCGGGTTGTGTTTCATATCCTCAATGATTATTGTTGATGCAAATATAGGTATTATAGAACAAAAAATTAGAATAATTCACCTTATTTTATCAAAAATAATGATTTTTCAACCAAAATATACGTCCTAAAGCCTTATCTGGTGAGGGATGAAGCATAAAATAAATCGGCATGAACGTGCAATGCGGTATCGAATAAATGAGTACTTTTGCGCCGCAAAAACGAAAACCAGTCAAAATCAAAGATAAATGTTACACCTGCAACAATTCTACACCATCGGGCTATTGATCATAGCCAATATCTTCATGACCTTCGCCTGGTACGGTCACCTGAAGCTGCAACAGATCAACGTCGTCACAAGCAATACCCCACTCTATATCATCATCCTCCTGTCATGGCTGCTGGCATTGCCTGAATACTGCTGCCAGATTCCCGCCAACCGCATTGGATTTGACGGCAATGGCGGTCCGTTCAACATCATGCAGCTGAAGGTGATTCAGGAAGTCATCTCGCTGACGGTATTCACCGTATTTGTCACGGTCTATTTCAACGGAGAGACGCTGCACTGGAACCACCTGGCAGCCTTTGTCTGCCTGGTCATGGCGGTGTTCTTTGTGTTTTACAAGTGATGCGAGCTATGCGAGCTGGCGCTCGCAGATTAGTGATAAGTGAGGGGCATTTGCGTTTCTGTACCTCACGCTAAGCCGCTAAGGCACAAAGTCTTTTATTATTGCTCGCAAGAGGCTCGCTGTACATGAAAAGATAGTATATTTGTGAACCTCTTGCGAGCAAGCAACATTTCTTAGCGGCTTGGCGGCTTAGCGTGAGATGCCCAAGACTGCGGATACTCCCTAACGTCTAATGTCTAAAGCCTAAAGTCTAGCGCCTAGGGAAGGAAAAGGGCGGTGACTAGAGTGATGTGCTTGGAGAGTGAGCCGTCTTGACTCCATTCCAGATGGAGGTCCAGCAGGTCGCGTGTCATGGCTTCGATGTCAAAACCGACGGACTCCAGCGAGTGGCGCATGAGTTCGGGATGGCGACAGGGCTTCCCCTCGGGACGGGTGCAGCCCTCGGGACACAACACACAGCGAAAGGTGAAGCAACGGCTGCCCGGCGTCTCTCGTTCCATCGCATACAGGCGCGGCAGCAACGTCTTCCACACTTCTTCCATCGCTTGCTTACCCACCGCCATGGCCTGCTCGGGAGACTTGCAGGCGGCACGCGTCGGTTCGTCAAACTCAATAATCGTTGCCATCAGCCTCACCGCCTTGAAGCCATCGCTCACGGTGCGCGCATCAAAATCAAACGGCGGACAGTTCCATGCCTTGCCATAGCCGGGGCACTGCAGGCAATACTCCCTGATGCGTTCCACATTACGATAACGGCGGATAAACTCATCAGCAGCAATCGTCACCTCTTTGCTAGTCACTGTATAATTCATGGATGCAAAATTAACCTTTACCTGCAAAACCCGCAAATCAACGGACAGAAAAAAGATTTAGCTGCTAGCCGACACATGCCGGCTAACAGCTAAATGCCTATCAGAAAAAGTTTACTTCAGGTAAACCTTCTTGTTACCAATCAGGTAGAGACCCTTCAAGCCCTCAAGGCTGGTGGCTTGGCGGCGTACCAGGCGACCGTCGATGGTGTACACGTCCACGGGATGACCATCAACGGCAAGTTCGCTGATGCCACTATGGATGTCTATCGTAGACGTTGCCGGGGATGATTCCCTGCCGCCCTCATAGACTGCCGTCACTGCAAACGTGTGCTGACCGTCAGTCAAGCCCGTAGCAGGCAACTCATAGGTCGTTTCAGGAGTACTGCCGACCAACTCGCCATCCACATAGATGTTGTAAGCCACGGGAGCGATTGCGGCACGCTCATAGGTGACGTCATCAAGCAGGAGACCAAAGATGTCCTGTGACGAGTGGCGGATGGCAAAGCGCTTAGCGCCCTCGGGGAGCGTGAAGGTGTACTCGGTCCAGTCGGTGGCATCGAGCCATATCTCATCAAGCGAGACAAAGCTGTCAATATCGTCGTTGGAGGTCGAATAGAGCACCTCAAAACTCTCATAGCCATAGTCGGGCGTAATCACGCGGGCGAAGAAGCTGATTTCCTGCTCATTGCCCATCAACTCGGGCGAAATCAGCCAATGGTCAGTACCAGGAATGGGATCACCGTCGGACACACAAACGGACAACAGCAACTGGTTGCCACTGTGAGGCTCATAGACCGAGCCCACCTCAACGGGGAAGTACTCATACATGGAATTGAAGGGCATCCATGCCATGGGATCACCCAGGTTGGGAACCTCGAAGCCCGAGAAGCTATAGCACATCAACCCGTTGCCGTCATAAAGCGACCAATCACCGAAGGCTCCCGTGTGCTGTGTGGCAGTGATACCACCCAGGCTGAACTCGGGGAATACCTCAGGATTCTCAAAGTCCTCGGTCACACGCATCGCGCCATTGGTATCGGGAGCCGTCCATGAGAGCGCCAGGTCACTGGCTGACATCTTCTCGACAACCAGGTCGGTGGGAGCAGGCAGAGCGGGCTCAACAATGGTAATATAGGCTTGAGCCTCATTGTTGGCGAGTTGCTGGTCCATTTCATAGACTACGCGAGCAACAATCTCAACATCGCCGGCTTCATCGAGTACCGTGGTCGGGAAATCAACCTGCTGAGTCCAAGACATAAAGGAAGGCAGCGTCTGGTTGAGAGTCACATCCAGCAACTGCTTGTCACCAGCCATGAGCACCACATTGAAACCGTTTGCCGCATCTTCGCCCTCATTGGTCACGGTAACCGTCATCGAAGCCGTGTTGCCAGCAACCACACTTGAAGGAGCATCAACTGCTACCGACAGGTCATGCTGATACAAGTCGGCGATATGGATATTGTCCACCAGGAGCACGTCGCCCATAGTAACCAGTTCACCCTCCCAATGGTCAATCTCGGAAGCGTTTACATACTCAGCCACAAGGCCAAAGCGAGCGTAACGACCACCTTGCAGAGCTGTCAGGGGCACCTTCACCTGTGTGAAGGAATTTCCAACCGAAACATTTTCCTGAAGGACGGTAAACTCGCCGTTATCAACACAGCCGATAATTGTCAGATCTTGAATGTCAGGACTGGCGACATCAAAGACAAGCGTCGGGTTAGCAAGACCCTCAAGGTCAAGTTTGCTAGAGTTGAATAATACCACACCTTCTTCCTCGGAGAGCAGCGCCATTGACGAGCCATCATCATCGCTGGACTGAGCCGAAATCATGACTGTTCCGTTGGTCTCCCAGAAGTAATGCAGTTCATCATCAGTGAAGCTCTCGACAAGGGGCAACTCGTAGGGAGCGCCAACCAGCAGACCTGCCGTTGAAGTCATGCCGTCATACTCGGCGTTAGCCTCATTCTTGGTCTCGACAATCCAGTATTCCACATGCTGCTCACCCTCGTTGGTGTCGAAGGGCACGTCATAGGCGTCAGCATCGGTGAGTGTGGCGAGCAGTTCATTTTTCTCGATAGAATAATCGGTCCATCCCTGTTCGATAAATGTGCTCCAAACAAGATAGTTGACCGTAGCAGGATTCACAGGACCACCGTTCTCACCGGTAGTGCCCACCTTGTCCCAGTTCAGCGCAACGATGTCACCACCATCGGCGGCAGCGAAGTTCTCGACAGCACACGGCACATCAGGACCGACATAAACGGTCACCTTTTCACTCTTCAAGCCCTTGCCCGACTCATTGTACGGGATTGCCTGATAAGTATGGTCTCCGACGTAATCAGGTTCGTCAACATAGACCACAGTCGCGCCCGGAGCGACGTCCTCAACGCAACCCACAACGGTGCCGTCACGCAGGATGTCGATTCGCGTCAGGTTGGAAGTCAACGGCGAACCGTCGACGGCGACAGTGGGAGCAGTAACCGAAACTTCGGCACGCAATGCAGCCTGCTCGTCGGCAACAACGCTGATGACTGGTGCAGCAGGAGCCGTGGGCTCGGCACCAAAGTCAATGCTGATGTATTTCACCATGAGGCGATACTTGTCGACATCGCTGATGGCATGAACAGCCAGGTAATACTTGCCTGCCTCGTTCACCGAGAACATACCCTCGTATTCCTCGCCCATGTCTTCATAGGTGGTGACATCGGTGGGCTCAATGATCGTGGTAGTCAAGGCCTCAGCAGTGGGTTCGGTTCCCAGCAACACCTCAAAACGCTCATCAATACCAGAATTATAGGCATTGACAATTACAGAGTAATTCTTGCCTGCCTCCAGTTGCACGGGAAGCATGACGAGGTAGTCATCGGCAGCGTTATCTGAACTGTAATTGTAATTGGTATGGTAAGTATCATCCCAATTCCATGTGCTACCGTCCTCGTTGGCATCAATCACCGTGAAGATGTCGAAGGTTTCGAGCTGCGTCAAATCGGCGGTATAGGGCACATCAAGCGTGGCAATGAGTTTCATGGCCACAATTTCACTCTTATCGCCGGCGCCTTTCTCGTTATAGGCAACAGCATAATACTTGTGCAGGCCCAGAGTCAAGTCATCACCGTTGTCCACCCAAGTCAATGCTGCGCCAGGAGCCACGTCCTCGAAGGTGTGAATTACCTGGTCATCGCGCACGAGTTCAATCTTTTCCAGATTGGCAGCCAAGGGCTCACCATTGCGTTTTACCGTAGGAGCCGTGAAATTGAGGGTGACCTCGAGTTGCTCCTCGGTCTGGACGGCTGTTAAGTCGGTGGGAGCAGCAGGAGCCTCCATATCAAAGACGTCAACCATCACATTGTCCACAAAGAGCTTGTTCATGTCGGCTGGCGAGATGACATGGAAACCGATGTAATAAGTTCCCGTCTCGCTCACAACAATACTGGTTTCCAACTCCTGGGGTTCCTCCCAGAGCACGTCGGTAGGCTCAACTACCTGGATGGTCATGCCCTCGGGGGTGGCATCGCTGCCAGCCATCACCTCGATGCGCTCGTCATATCCCTTGTTCCAAGTGTCAAACGTCAAGCGGTACTGCTTACCAGCCTCAAAGTGGAAAGCAGGCGAAATCAGCCAGTCGTCGGCATCCAAGGCGCTATTGTAAGTGTATCGTGCAAACCAGTTCTCGTCGCTGGTATAGGCGAAATCCCAAGTGACATTGTCACCATTGGCGTCAATGATAGTGAATGCATCTTGCTCATCCTGAGTCTGGAAGGTGTTCAGGTAAGGATAATCCATGATGATCACGCCATAGTCGCCAAGCGCTGCCCCGGCACGTTGTGGAGCGTTCTTCGCTCTCGGGTTGGGCCTTACGGCAGGTTGATGGGCCGTCTTCTTGACGGCGGTTTCCAGTTTGTCATTCAAGGCATCTTGAGCCTTGGTTTTCTCTACGACTTCCCGCTTTTTGTCGGCAGTCGTCTGCACAGTCGCCACATCTTTTTGTGAGGCAACGTCAATCATCTTGGAGGGTTGATTCTTGATTTTCCTCAGACCGTCATGAGTGGTCCTTGCCATTCTGGTGGTCAAGTCCACAGACTGCTGAGGTGAATCTTGTGCCCTCACCTGAGATGGCAACAGCAAGAGCATTGCCACAGCAAGCAAAAACAATGTTTTCTTCCCCATAATGTTGATTATTGATTGTAAAATAAAAACTTACGCTAGATTTTTGCTCGCAAATTTACACAATATTCATCATTTTGCAAACAATAGAATCAAGAATGTTATTGATGTTGAGTGCAAAAAGCCATCGGGGTATAAAATTAAGGGAGGCCCTCTTCGGGGTCTCCCTTAATCAATCAGCGCAATAGAAATATTGCTTAAATCATTTTATTTCTGCTCGGCTGCAGGGGCGGCAGCGGGGGCAGGTGCAGCAGCGGCCTTGGCAGCAGCGATACTGTCCTGTTCGGCCTTGTACTGCTTGGCGGCCTCGCTGTCGGGTTTCAGCCAGGTGTCGAGCCAGCGGAAGAACTCACGCTGCCACAGGATGCTGTTCTGAGGCTTGAGGATCCAGTGGTTCTCGTCGGGGAAGAGCAGCAGACGTGCGGGCAGGCCCTTGATCTTGGCGGCATTGAATGCCTGGCAAGCCTGGGTGAAGACGATGCGGTAATCGAGTTCGCCAGCAGTGCACATGATGGGGGTATCCCAGTTCTGAACGTAGTTCTTGGGGTTGGCCTGAGTGTAGGAGCGCTGAGCGGTAGCGTTGTTCTTCTCCCAGAAGGCGCCACCCAGATCCCACTGTACGAACCACATCTCCTCGGTCTCGAGATACTGTGCCTCGAGGTTGAAGATACCGGCATGAGCCAGGAAGCAAGCGAAGCGCTTGTTGTGGTTACCAGCGAGGAAGTAAACCGAGTAGCCGCCGTAGCTAGCACCTACTGCACCGATGTGCTCGCCATCGATGTAAGGCTCCTTCTTCATGTAATCGACTGCAGCGAGGTAGTCACGCATATTCTGGCCGCCGTAATCGCCACTGATCTGGGCATTCCACTCGGTACCGAAGCCGGGCAAGCCGCGGCGGTTGGGCAGAATCACGATATAACCGTTGCTGGCCATGATGCGCATATTCCAACGGTAGCTCCAGAACTGGCTAACAGGAGACTGCGGTCCACCCTCGCAGAAGAGGATAGCGGGATACTTCTTGGTGGGGTCGAAGTTGGGCGGGTAACAAACCCAAGTGGTCATCAGCTTGCCGTCGGTGGTGGGAACCATGCGCTTCTCGATGCCGATGGGATCAACCTGGGCAAGCATCTCGTCGTTGACGTGGGTAAGCTGAACGGGCTCCTTGCCGGGCTCGATGCTGTAGATCTCATTGGGTGTCTGGTAGCTGTGCTGGCAGGTAATAACCTTACCACCCTCGGCAAATGCCAGACCGTCGTAGTCACACACGCCCATGGCGATGGTATCCACCTTCTGGGTAGCGACATCCATGCGGAAGATGGGCTGCACACCCTGGAACGGGCAGATGAAATAGATGGCCTTCTCGTCGGGTGACCATGCGATAGCATCAACGCTGTAGTCCCAGTCGGCGGTCAGGTCCTTCTTGTTACCTGCAGCATCCATGAAGAAGATGCGGTTCTTGTCGGCCTCGTAGCCGTCGTGCTCCATCGAGAGCCAAGCCATCTCACCCTTGGTGTTGATGATGGGATAGGTGTCATAGCCCATCATGCCCTGGGTGAGGTTCTCGGTCTTGCCTGTCTCGAGGTTATACTTATAGAGGTCGCTGTTGGTCGAGAAAGCATAGTCCTTGCCAGTCTTCTTGCGGCAGACATAGACGAGCGACTTGCTGTCGGGGGTCCATGCCAGGGACTCTATGCCACCCCAAGGCTTCATCGGTGACTCGTAGGGCTCACCCTCGAGCACGTCCTTGACGTTACCAGCCTTGCTGCCGTCGAAGTCAGCAACAAAGGGGTGAGGAATGGTGGTTACCCACTCGTCCCAGTGCTTGTACATCATGTCGTCATAGAGCTTGCCTGTAGTCTTGTCCAGGTCAGGATAAGTATCCTGAACGGTCTTGCCATACTTCACCTGTGCAATCATGACCACGCGCTTCTCGTCGGGCGAGAAGACAAAGCCCTCGATGCCCTCGTCGATATTGCTCACGCAGCTGCGGCCACCGCCATCGGCATTCATCACCCACAGCTGGGGGCACTTAGCCTCACCGTCCTCGGTGTATATAAAGGCAATCTTCTTGCCGCCGTCGATCCATACATAGTTGCTCTCGCTCTTGGGAGTGTTGGTGATCTGGCGCGCGTTCTTGCCGTCAATGTCCATCACCCACAGGTCGCAGTTGCCCTTGTTGGTGGCGATGTCATAATAGGTCACGCCGTAGAGGATCTTCTTGCCGTCGGGCGATACCTGAGGACCGCCCACGCGACCCAACTGATTGAGGAATTCGGGAGTGAACGCTTTCTTTTCCATGTTACCGGAAGTTTTCTCGGTGGCAGGAGCCTGACCGGGAGCCGCCGATTCCTGCTTGGAGCAGGTCGAGGAACTCAACAGGGCCAACACCGCAACCGACATTGCTGTTAACTTAAAAAATTTCTTCATTGTTTTACTGTTAATGTATTATCGTTAAAATTTGGTTTTCCAGTTGTTTCAAACTGCAAATTTAGCAATATTTGACAATAAATAGTGGTTTAGGGCACCAAAATCTTCTTGCTGGACTCATTTTCTTCCTGATTTATCCTGTAAAAGCAGTCAAAATTAATTGTTTTTGGATAAAACAACCCAAATCGGTTGCCTGTTCCAAAAAAAATACCTAGCTTTGAGGCAGCAATCAAAATGACAACATGATGAAAAAAGCCATCTTTACACTGATTACCATGGTGGGCTGCCTGACGATAACGGCAAGCGCACAATGTGGAATGACAAGACCGGTCAATCGGCCAACAGTAAAAAACGAGTGGGTCAATCCCAGAATCGGCACAGGCGGGCATGGGCACGTGTTCCTCGGGGCCAACGTTCCCTTCGGCTACGTGCAGTTGGGACCCACCGAGCCCACACAGGGCTGGGACTGGTGCTCAGGCTACCATGACAGCGACTCGGTGCTCATCGGCTTCGGACACCAGCACCTGAGCGGCACGGGCATCGGCGACCTGGGCGACATCGCCTTGCTGCCGGTAACCAGTCGTGAACAGCGACAGGTGATCTTCAGCCACGAGGACGAGACCATCAAACCCGGATACTACGAGATTTCCCTGCGCCAAGACGGAGCCAAGTATGTGAACGTAGAACTGACGGCCACCCAGCGCACGGGTATGCACCGCTACGTCTTCAGCAACAGTCAAGACAGCGTACTGCTGCTGCTTGACCTGAGGCAAGGCATCGGCTGGGACTCGCCCAAACAGATGATGATGCGGCAGACGTCACCACGGCAGATTGTCGGCTACCGCCATTCCATGGGCTGGGCACGGGACCAGAAGGTCTTCTTTGTCATGGAATTTAAGCAGGATGTGAAATTGGAGAAGCTGAATGGCGACACCACGGGTATCATTTCGGCTCTGAACATTCCTGCTACACCGTTTTTGGTCAAGGTGGGTTTATCGGCAGTAAGCATCGAGAACGCCATTGAGAATCTCGCCGCCGAGAACCCAGACTGGAACTTCAATGATGTTGCACGCGACGCCTCGAAGGCATGGAACGACGAACTGAGCAAAATCTCCATCACCACCGACAATGATGATGACCGCACGATATTCTACACGGCACTCTACCACACGATGGTGGCGCCTTCGGTCTTCAATGACGTGAACGGACAGTACCGCGGTGCCGACGGCAAGGTACATCAGGGAGATTTCACCAACTACACTACCCTATCCCTCTGGGATACTTACCGCGCCGCCCATCCGCTGCAGACGCTTATCCACCGCGAGAAGCAGCGCGACATGGCACAGACCTTCCTGCACATCTTTGAGCAGCAGGGCAAACTGCCCGTATGGCACCTGATGGGCAACGAGACCGACTGTATGGTGGGCAATCCCGGCGCACCCGTACTGGCCGACCTGGTGCTGAAAGGCTTTGACGTGGATGCCAAGGCAGCCCTCAAGGCAATGAGTACCAGTGCCATGCTCGATGAGCGCTCCATGGGCCTGTTGAAGCAGTATGGCTATATCCCCTATGACCTGGAACCCGACAAGGAGACCGTGGCACGCGGACTGGAATATGCCCTTGCCGACTGGTGCATCGCCCAAGTAGCAAATAAAGTCGGAGACCAGGAGACCTACAACTATTTCAATGAGCGCAGCAAGTCCTACGAGAAATACTTTGACAAGCAGAGCCACTTCATGCGTGGAAAGGACTCGCAGGGCAATTTCCGTGACCTGAAAAACTTTGATCCCTTGTCGACCAAACACCGCAATGACGATTACTGCGAGGGCAATGCCTGGCAATACACCTGGCTCGTGCCGCATGACGTGCACGGGCTGGTGAAACTGTTCGGCAGCGAGAAGGCGTTTATCCAGAAACTTGACTCGCTATTTACAATAGAGGGGGACCTGGGAGAAGAAGCCTCGCCTGACGTGAGCGGCCTCATCGGCCAGTATGCCCACGGCAACGAGCCCAGCCACCACATCATCTATATGTACAATTACGTGGGACAGCCGTGGAAAGCGGCACGACTCATCCGCCAAGTGTTGCGGGAAATGTATCGCAACGACTTTGACGGCTTGTCAGGCAACGAGGATGTGGGCCAGATGTCGGCATGGTATGTCCTGTCGTCCATGGGTCTCTATCAAGAGGAACCTGCCGGCGGCAAATATATCATCGGCTCGCCACTATTCAGTGAGACCAGCATCAACGTGGGCGACGGCAAGACGTTTACCGTAAAGGCTGTAAACAACAGCGACGAGAACATCTATGTCCAGAGCGCGAAGCTTAACGGCAAGCGCTATGACAAGAGTTACATCGACTACCGTGACATCATCGCTGGCGGTACGCTGGAACTTGTCATGGGACCCAAGCCCTCGAAGTGGGGCACGGCCAAGAAAAACCGCCCGTAACAACGTTTAAAAGCCAAAGGCTTCTGCACAGTAAGATCAACGCCCCATCCCCCTCTAATTAGAGGGGGAGTTGTTAATACATTGATTTACAGCAATAATTTAACTAGGCTTGCACTACATTGACAAGCGGAGGCTGAAGAATGGCGCCTTGAGGATTGCGAGTTGTCCCCAAGGCGCCAGTTTATTCAGTCACGTTACTGCCGCAGTGCCATTACAAGGCGAGGCGCAGTCCCTGGTCTTTCCATCTGGAATTGGGATCGTCGCCCCAGCGGCGTGCAATGCGGCAATTGTCGCTGCCGTAATCGATGCTGCCGCCGCGAATGATGCGTCCGTTGCCCGTAAGTACCCCCGTGGGGTTATACTGATGGTCGGCGGACGGGTAAGGATTGCCGTCGGAGAAATCCAGACAGTACTCATACACATTGCCACTCATGTCGTAGATGCCCAATTCGTTGGGTGCCTTGGTACCCACGGGATGGGTCGTGCCTGCGGCGTTGGCATTATACCAAGCGACGTCGTCGAGGGTATTGCTACCGGCATACATGTTGCCCCTGGTCTTCTTGCCGCCGCGGGCAGCATATTCCCACTCTGCCTCGGTAGGCATACGGAAGGTCATGCCCGTCATCTGGTTCAGTTTAGTGATGAACTGCTGGCAGTCGTTCCAGGACACCATCTCGACGGGAAGGTTGGGGTCACTGGTGAAATTGCTGGGATTGCTGCCCATCACGGCATTCCATAGCGCCTGGGTCACCTCGGTCTGCCCCAAGCAATAGTCCGACAGGGTAACAAGATGGACAGGCTTCTCGGCAGCCGTCGTGCTATTGCCCTGATTGCGTGTGGCACCCATGGCAAAAGTGCCTCCCTCGACAGCCATCATCTTGAATGTCACGCCGCCCACGTTGAACGTCATGTTTCTGTTCAATATCAAGGCGGGCTCGACATCTCCCAGCAGGTTGTTGATCAGAATAGTTACGTCTTGGATGCTCTGAGTGCCATCGGCATTGACATCGGCAGCGGGTCCACCAGGCGTCCCATTCAGCAACATGCCAATCAGCTCGGTGACGTCACTGATGCTCACTTGGCCATCGAGGTTAACATCGCCCCTCATCAGTGCGGGCTGTGTGCCCTGCATGAATTTATACTCGATGTAATCGCCGGGAATCTCAAACCTGACGACAGCCTCGCGGTAAGCCGTTCCACTGGGAAGTGCCGTCGCCGACACATTGGCACGGACGCCATGGAAGCCTGTACTGTTAGTGATATCTATCAGGCTTATGTTCAACCAACTGGGCAAGGTTTCGCTACCATTGCAGGTAATGCGCCAGTCACCCCCATCCGATGGGCAAGAAGTCGTGAACCTGAGGCCCGAGGTAGAGGTGCCGTCAAGCCAGGTCTTCTGCAAGTAGCCACCAGCAGCAGGGAACAGGTATTGCCCGTCCTCTTGCTCCTTAGTAAAGGTGATGTAGGGGTTATCGATGTCGATAAAAATGGTGAAACCAGTCATCATCGTACCGGTTGAAAAGAAGTTGTTCAGACCAGCCCAGATATAATGATCAAAATTGCCATCTTCATCGTTAACACCGTACTTGAGGTAAGCGAGTTCACCGTAGCCCTCATCGACCTGGTCGTCAAGTGAAACAAGAGCATGGAAATCCACCAGGTTTTCCATTCCAGGACTGTTATAGCCGTCAATGGTCACAAGGATGGGATAGTCAATGATCGGAGCAAATTCAGTGCCATCATCTCCATACAAGGTGAAAGTGATCAGGCCTTGGGTCTCTTCGGCGGTAGTAGGCGTCAATAAGGCCTCGCCTGTACAAACCAGTTCTCCAGGCACCTCGGGCAAAGATACAGACTCTTCACCATAATCGGGAATATCAGCCAGCTTATATACCTTACATGTCATCGTGACATCGGCTTGAACATTATAAACAATATCATTAATCAAGAGATAGACATGATTGAGTTGATAGGGGTGCTGAGGCTTCTCAAATGCCTGACCCATGCCATCGATGTGGGAGGCATTCTTACCAAACCACCAACCGTTCTCATTGTCGCCCCATGGTTCAGCGCCAGAATATGAAGTATACAGGTAGGGCTCCTGATTACCAAAACGCCCACTAAAGACGGACGTTTTGCTTGAACATAAGGGAATCACTCCACCGTCACTGTAGCCAAACATCGAGTTATAAAGATTAGTGAATGTGGTGTTATTGTCAGCAGCAGTCACTATACCTTGATACTTTATGGTCTGGCCCGGGTTATCATTATCTTTTGATAAATTGCAATATTGGTACATTTCAGACACCACACCATCATCATCTAATCGCCCGCCATAGGCAACAAATTCAGGAGCCGTCCACCAGCTATTTTGCTGCAAACTATAGTAAAGTTCTGATTGATAATCGATATAACGATCAACCCCAGTGCTACTATTTTCAGAATATAAATTCCAAGCATAATTGGTTGATTCGCTTGCGTTTTCGGCTGAACCGAGCCAATAGTATTCGGCGTATGGTTTTGCTATAAAGAAGGGATTGTTATTAGTAAATAATACGCCATCAACAGCAGCCACAGCAGAACTGAACATACCAGCAGGACGACGGTAATAGGGTCTAATCGTTGTTGCCCTGCTTGGAGCTTTAGATACTCTAGAGACGGGAGAAAACACGTCGGACATCTTCTTTTCCTGAATCGTGGAAATCTCAGAGATTCTCACTCTACGAGCCTGGGGACGGAGAGTCGCCGGGACAGGTGCGACAGTCGGACTATGTGAGGTTTTAGCCCGGTTTTCTACCACAGTGCTGGCATTTTCACCCTCGGCAATACACACTGTCTTGTTTTTCATCTGAGCGCCTGCCGTTGACACAACTAGGGCAACGGCGGCAAGTAGTAAGATTTTTTTCATAAACGATAATGATTAAAGGTTAATAAATCTAATCTGATAATTTTGACGCAAATATATATAAAAAACAACAATTTTATGTAATTTTGCCCTTGATTTTTCTTTTCTAATTCTTTTTTAGGATAATTATCTTTACATATTCACTAAAACCCGATATTTTGACATCATCATGAAGCGAGTTTTACCTATCATCATCTTACAATTCTGGGCAGCAGCCGTGTTTGCAGCTGGTCTTGAGCCCGTGGACTATGTCAACCCGCTGGTGGGGACACAATCGAATTTCGAACTGTCAACGGGTAACACCTACCCTGCCATCGCCATGCCGTGGGGCATGAACTTCTGGGTGCCGCAGACGGGTAAAAACGGCGACGGTTGGCAATATACTTACACCGCCGACAAGATACGCGGTTTCAAGCAGACACATCAGCCAAGCCCGTGGATCAACGACTACGGCCAGTTCTCGCTGATGCCCACCGTGGGTGAGCCCGTGTGGGACGAGAATGAGCGCGCCAGCTGGTTCTCGCACAAGGCCGAGACGGCAACCCCCTATTATTATAAGGTCTATCTTGCTGATTATGACGTAATGGCCGAGGTAGCACCCACCGAGCGTGCCGCCATCCTGTGTTTTACTTTTCCCGAGACCGACCAAGCCAACGTCGTGATTGATGCCTTTGACAAAGGCTCTATGATTGAAATCCTGCCCAAGGAACAGTGCATCAGGGGTTATACGACCCGCAATAGCGGAGGCGTGCCTGAGGGCTTCAAGAATTACTTTGTCATCAAGTTTGATAAGCCATTTACCGCTTTCTACACCGTTGATGACAGCAACCTGAAACGTGGAGGGCGAGTCGTGGAATGTGACCATGCCGGAGCCATCTTATCCTTCAAAACCCGTCGTGGCGAGCCCGTCAATGCCAGAGTAGCATCATCATTTATCAGCCCTGAGCAAGCCCTGCTCAACTTGCGGGAACTAGGCAGTGATGACTTGGAGACCGTGAAAGAACAAGGGCGCCAACGCTGGAATAAGGTGCTGGGACGTATCCAGGTCGAGGACGACAACGTGGACCACCTGCGCACCTTCTACTCATGCCTGTACCGCTCGGTGCTGTTTCCCCGCAGTTTCTATGAGATTGACGCCAAAGGGAATCCTATTCACTATAGCCCCTACAATGGCAAGGTGCTGCCAGGTCGCATGTTTACCGACACAGGATTCTGGGATACCTTCCGTGCCCTGATGCCGTTTGTCGATCTCATGTACCCCAAAATGGGCTCAAGGATGCAAGAGGGACTGTTGAACACATGGCTCGAGAGTGGCTTCCTGCCTGAATGGGCGAGCCCGGGACACCGCAACTGCATGGTGGGCAACAACAGCGCCTCGGTGGTTGCCGACGCCTACCTCAAGGGCTTGCGCGGCTATGACATTAACAAATTGTGGGAAGCCGTTGTGCATGGCACGACCGCTGTGTATCCCGACGTCAAGTCCACGGGACGCCTGGGCTATGAGTACTACAATGATATGGGTTATATCCCCTATGATGTCGGCATCAAGGAGAGTGTGGCAAGGACGCTGGAATATGCCTATGACGACTGGTGCATCTACCGTCTGGGCAAGGCCTTGGGCAAACCCGAGAGCGAGATTAAGGTTTTTGCCGACCGTGCGATGAATTATCGCAACGTGTTTGACCCCGAGACTAAACTGATGCGAGGCCGCCTCCAAGACAAGAGCTTCCAGTCACCCTTCAGCCCGCTGAAGTGGGGCGATGCTTTTACCGAGGGCAACAGCTGGCATTACACATGGAGCGTGTTCCACGACCCGCAGGGCCTCATCAACCTGATGGGCGGCAAAAAGACGTTCTGTGCAATGCTGGACTCGGTATTTGCCGTGCCTCCCATTTTTGACGATAGTTATTACGGTTTCACCATCCACGAGATACGCGAGATGCAGATCATGAATATGGGCAACTATGCCCACGGCAACCAGCCCATCCAGCACATGATTTACCTGTACAACTATGGCGGCGAGCCATGGAAGGCCCAGTACTGGCTCCACCAGGTGATGGACCGCATGTACAATGCCATGCCCGATGGCTACTGCGGTGACGAAGACAACGGGCAGACCTCGGCATGGTATGTGTTCACGGCATTGGGCTTCTACCCCGTCTGCCCCGGCAGCAACCAGTATGTCATCGGCTCACCCTACTTCGACAAGGTCACGCTGCACCTCGAGAACGGCAAGCAACTGAGCATCACGCGAGAGGGGAAGGGCTGTTACATACAGCAGATGAAGGTTAACGGCAAAGACTATTCCCGCAACTACCTTGAGCACGAGCAACTCCTGAAGGGCGGTAACATCCGTTTCGTCATGGGTGAACAACCCAACATGAAACGCGGCACCAGCGACAAGGATGTCCCCTACTCGTTTTCGCGATAGATATTAGACTTTAGATATTAGACTTTAGATATTAGACTTTAGATATTAGACGGTTAGGCGTTAGGCTTGAGGGAGTGGATACAACCTCAAGCCTAACGCCTAAAAGCTAAAGCCTATACACAATCAAAGCTTTGTGATGAGGTCTTTTACCAACGTGAAAGTCTCCTGGGGAGCGTCGGTCCAGAAGTCAAGGTACTGACGGGTATTGTCGTGGCTGGCACCGGGAGAGTCGCTAATGACCCTCAGCGCCATAAACGGCACGCTGCACAGGTGGCAAACCTGGGCGATGGCACCCGACTCCATATCTACCGCCAAAGCTTCGGGGAAATTACCCTTGATGCGATTTACCGCCTCTATCGTGTCGATGAACTGGTCACCCGAGCAGATCAAGCCCTTATGGATGTCGTCACGATCGGGCAGCAGTCCCAGCAACTTGGAGGCGCCCTCAAAATAGAGGGGCAAGCCCTGAACGCGTCCCAATTCACTCTCGGGACCGCACCACACGTCATGATAGGCCACGCGTGCTCCTGCCACCACGTCCATCACTTTGACCGACGGGTCGGACCCACCGGCGACACCGCTATTGATGACAAAGTTAGGGTCAAAATGGTTGACCAGCATGAGCGTACCCATTGCGGCATTGACCTTGCCGATGCCACACTGCATCACCATCACATCATGCCTGCCCACCGTGCCACGGTGAAACTCAAAGCCACTCATACGGCTCTCCTCGCTATTGTGGAGTAAGGGCAAGAGCAAATCCAGCTCCTTGCGCATCGCTACGATAATACCAATTCTCATCTTTCTGTTTTTTCTGTTTTTCCAAATGATATGTATTCCTGCCACAAAATTACAATAAAGTTTCTAGTCTATAGTCCTTTGCAATTAGTTTTTATATCTTTGCAGCATGAAAGAGTTGATTAATATCCTGCATGAAGAGAATCTGACGCTTGTTGTGAAGAGCGCTGACGAGTCCCTGCATCGGTTCACCCAGCGAGGTGTAAAAGACCTGTTGACAATGGTTCAGGCAAATCTCGAGGTGCTGCAGGGCGCCATCGTTGCCGACAAGGCTGTGGGCAAAGCGGCGGCAAGCTGCATGATTGTGGGCGGTGTGAAACGTGTCCATGCCGACGTGATGAGCGAGCCTGCTTTGGCTTTGCTGCAAGCTCATGGCGTCGATGCCGAATACTCCACCCTGGTTCACCACATCATCAACCGCAACGGGGACGACTGGTGCCCGCTGGAACGACTCAGTTACAACGAGACCGAACCCAGCGACATCATCAACAAAATCAAAGATTTCTTCAAACACTTGTAAAGCCGCAAGATTTTGCGGCTCCACAGTAAACGTCCGCAAGAGATAACGGCCTGCGGATGCCCTCTAAACTCTAAACTGCGAGCACAGCGAGCATAATAAACTCTAAACTGCTTGCGAAGCGAGCACCTAGAAAGGATATCCGATGGCAAGGTGGAAAGCAAATGCCTTCTTGAAGGAGGGGATGTTGAAATAGCCCGACTTGCCCGTATCATAGGGGGCGTGGATGCCGATACCCAGGTCGGCGCGAACGACAAGCATCGACATGTCGAAGCGTAGTCCCACACCTGTTCCCAATGCCAATTCATTAAAGAAATTCTTGAACTTAAAGACGCCTCCAGGACGATTCTCGTCTTCCTTGAGCAGCCAGATGTTGCCGGCATCCAGGAACACCGCACCCTTGAAGTAACCCAAGATGGGGAAACGGTACTCGACATTGGCCTCAAACTTCATGGTACCCGTCTGGTCATAGTAGTAACGGCGGGTCTGAGTCGTATCCTCGGGATCGGGAGTGTAATGATAACTGCCGGGACCTATCGTGCGCACGTCAAAGGCGCGAATCGAGTTGGAACCACCGACGTAGAACTGTTCCCTGTAAGGCAACTCGCTGCTGTTGCCATAGGCATGTGCCAAGCCCAAATACATCCTGGTCGCCAAGGTAGATACCGAGCCGATTTGGCGCGTCCAAACGACTTGACCTTGTCCCTTCACAAACTGAGAGAAAGGCGTGCCCAGCAGTTCCTTTGTCCCCTTGACACCACACAGCGACCAGATGCCTGATGCGATATTACCCGCCTCGGCAAAGCTGGCTGTGAGCATGATGTGGTCAATCGGTGTGATGTCGCGTTCGTAGGTGTAGGTATATTCTATCTTGGGAATAAAGACGCTCCTGAAACTCTGCTCCAAGGCGGGATTCTTGGCCATATCTTCCTCAAATTTATCACTCTTGCTCAACAGGCGGTTATAGGTGAGCTTGAAGGGCGTGAGCACATGGCTGGAATAGCGGTTGGCATGCCATTCCCATGTAGCGGCTACCGACAGCTGCGACATCTTGAAGTAATTGGGACGGTTCATCAGGTCAGCGCTCAGGGAGAAGCGGGTCCAATTGGTGTAACGCCTGGAGGGATAGAGGAACTTGGGAGCCAGCAGGCGCGGGAAATCCAGCTTGGACTCAATACCGAACTCATAGGAGTTGAATTCACCACCCTTGACACCTTTACCACCCGTCTGCCACTCATAGTCGCCGAAGATGTCGACCGAGAACTTCTCGCCTGCTCCAAAGGCGTTCTTGTGGGTTGCGCCAATCTCGACACCGGGTCCCAGATAACTGTTGCTCTTGGACTTGCCACGCATCTCAAAGGTCACTTCCCAGGGCTTATCCAGCTGGCAGTAGATGGCCAGGTCGAGCAGTCCTTCACCCTCGGGGGTAACCGTGTCGAGCGGATTGACCTGGATATCTACCGTGCTGAAGATGCCCAATCGCGACAGGGCAACCTGGGTACGGTCGATGCTGCTGACCCTGAAGAGCCTTCCCTTGCGAGTACGGATGTTGCTGGGAATCACATGGTCCTTGATATAGACCGGTTCATACTTGATGAGGGTGCACCGGTCATCATAGATGGTATCGGGCTCTCCCACTCCATCGTCGTTGACGACAGTCGCCACGATATCGTTGGTGCGATAACGCATCCTGGCAATGTTGGGAATATCATTGGCCTCAATCATGCGCAGGTGGATGATGCCCTTCTCCTGGATGCTGTCTGCCAGATACTGGATGTATTCAGGCCTGAAGAAATAATAGCCACGATTGCGGACAAAGTTGGTGATGTCAATACGGACGGCACTCAGCGAGTCCAGGCAATATCGGCTGCCCGTCTTCAGGTATTGGTTCACACGTGCCAGCGAGTCCACCATCTGCACCAGCGGATCCTGCCCATTGATATACTCGACGTTGCCGATGGTGTAAGGCGGATTGACGTTCACGTCATAGGAGATCTTGGCCTTCTTGGGGTTATCACTCGGGAGGATATCATAACTTGCCGACGAAGTGAAGTAGCCGTTGTTGTGCAGGATGGTGTTGATCATATCGACACGAGCCTTGGGATTGACGCGCTTGATGAGCACCGGCTTGGCGGCAAAATGCTTGTACAGCCAACCCTTGAAGCCCGTGGCATCCTCATCGATGTTGTTATAGATCATCAGTCCGATGGGGAATGGCGTGCGGTAATAAGGCGAATAGAGCGGGTTGTTGGGTTTCACGTTGATGGCAGTGAAGATATCGGCTTTCACGCCCTCGTCAAGCTTGACCTTGTCCTCGTGATACTTGAGGTGCTTCACACCCGTGTAGAGCACTTCACCCTCCTTCAACTTGCTGGTTGTGGAGCAGGATGCCGACAGCAGCATGAGTGCCAACGTCAGCACGAAGCCGATACAGGTCTTAATCTTCATTGCTCTCATCATCTTTTTTACGGGTTACTGTTGGTTTGTCGATGTCCTGGCTATCCAGGGGCACAGTAAATGTATTTTCAGCTTCCTCGCTCATGGCATCGATGGCATTTTCCTGCAACTTGAGCTGGGCCTTGCGTGCCTTCTCCAGCGAGTCTCTCAACAGGTACTCACGCGAGTGCTTGAAGGTGAACAGGTTTTTCAAGTTGGTGAGTTTGCGCTTGAGCACATAAGCCACACCGGTCTCGACTACCCTATCCTCAAGGACGGTCCCGTAGTTCATGTGGCGGAACAGTTTCAGGTAGCGGCTGCCGACATCGTTGAGGTAGTATTCCAGCGAGACGTCATTGAACAGACTGCTGGCAACATTATTACTGGTGGTAACACCCTCCTCGTTGGTTGCATCGGGACTGAACTCACCGCCCACGACAATCTTGAAGCGGTCGTTGAACAGGGTCTTTGCAAGGCGGTAACTGTAACTGGTCCTAATGCCGCTCCTTGTTCCCTCATACTGGTTGATGCCGAACGAGAGGTCAATGCCGGGAAGTGTCTGTGCCGCCCAGGCGTTGAGTTTGGACTGCAGGAACGAGAACAGTGCCGATGAAGCCATCGTACCGTTGAAGATACCAACGCTGTTGGTGCCCAGGTAGGTGTTGTTGAGCAAGAGGTTGATCGCCGTCTGGGAACGCTGCTGCTCGCTCATCGACTGCAACTCATTCTGCACGCCCAGCGAGCCCTCACAATTCACATCAAAGCTCAAGTCAATGTTGTTGAGCGTGCCGCCCACCCTGGCATCAATGATGAATTCCACGGGGTCTTTTTCACCCTGGACGCTGGTCTTCTGCCGCTCGGTGCCCGTCAGGTTAAGCTGCGGGTTAAGCATCTCGCCGTTCCAGGTGATGGTGCTGCCGCTGTTGATGTCAAAGTCCTTCTGCGAGAGCAAGGGCGGCTTGTAGCGCACGTTTCCGCTGGAAACAGTATAGACTCCGGTGAGGTTGTCACGACCGGCAAAGTCGAGCCAATATTTCAGCCTGCCGCTGCCGTCAATCGTGGCGCGGTTCTGTCCGTCCTCCGACAGGTAGGCGTTAATCTTGGCGCCCTGCTGCACATCCAGGTTAACCAGGATGCTGGTGGCGCTGCTGCCCTTGCCCGTGATGAGGATGGTCTGTCCCTCCTGGGGGTGGTTGAAGTCGGTAAAGGTCACCATATTCTCGTCAACCGTGGTCGAGAGTTGCGAGATATCGTCCTTCATGACATAGGTGATATTGGAACCCGAGAGCAAGGTGGCATCAGCACGGACGCTCATCACGTTGCCGCGGCTCTTAACGGTGGCATTGATGTCTGCCAGGCCCTTGCCGAAGATTTGCGTCACCTCGTCCTGCTTGCTGTCTATGAACTGCACCTCGCGTCCATTGGCCTTGAGGTCGATGACCATGTTATCCAGATTCCGCAGGTCAACGATACCGTTTAGGTAAACGGGACTGCGGTTAGAGCCCGTGAGCCTGTAGTCGTTGAAGGTGATGACATTGTCCTCGATTGGGACACGGTCGCTGGCAAACTTCAACGAACTGCCATAGCGCGGCAGGTTGACCGTCGCCGAGTCGGCAACGAAATAGCCGTTCACGTGCGGGTTATCCATCGAGCCGCTAACGGTCATGGTGCCCAACGCATAGCCTTCCAACCAGATGTAGCTGCCAAGGATGAAGGCATTGGCACGCTCCAGCGGGAAGCGGTTGAAGGCGGCCTCGATATTCAGCGGCGACTCGGCGTTAACATCGTTCAACGAGCCGCGCAGGGTCATCGCATTCTTGCCGTCAAGGACGAGGTCGGCGGTTATGTTGGTCGTCGTGGTGGCCGGGTCGAGGTCAAAGTCGGCGGTCAAGGTCACGTCGCCCTCATGCTTGCCGTTATAGACAAAGTTCTTGATGTCGATGGTACCGTCACCGTCGGCATTGACGCCGTCCCAATTCACGTCAAAGCTGGCGTTGACCACGCCGCTGGTCTTGTCCAGCGTGGGCACGATGCGGGTCCATTCCTCGAGTTTGAGGTTCTCAATATTGAGCTGAATGTTTTCCTTGTTCTCACCCGGCAGGCGCGTCGTCAGCAATTCCAGGCTGCTGCTGTCGCTGCGCATCTGCAGGTTGGCATCAATCAAGCGGGTGCGGTAATCCACATTCAGGTAATTGTCATCGTTGAAGGTCCAGTGACGGTAGCCGATGACGGGATCCTTGCCGAATAGGCGCATCCTCACCTCGTCGTCGGCCAAGCGGGCGTTGCAGCCCAGGCGGTAACCTGTCTCGCGCTTGATGTTCTGCTGATGCAACATGAAGTCGATGGCAGGACCCTTGATGCCGCCCTCGATATCGACGGTGGCAAACTCGTCCCAGGTGCCCGGTCGGTTGCCCATGTGGGCATTGAAGGCGAGGTACTTGTTGTCCAATTCGTGGGCGAAGACGGTGACAGTGTCGATATTGGTCTGGCCGATGCTCAGACCGTAGGCACGTCCGTCGATCAAGATGCTGCTGTCGCGGCTGACCTCACAGCTGATGTGGCGGAAGTCCATCTCCTTCTGCTGCAGGTAACGCTGCACGATACCGTCGGCTCCCATGTGCATGTCAAAGTCAAATCGGGGCATGGGCTCCTTCAGCCGCTCGATGTCTATCCATCGTTCATTGTACTGGCGTTGGAACTCGGTGGCGGTCTTCTTGAAGCCCTCGATCAACGGCATCATGCCGCTGGGGGCATTCAGGTGGGCGTAGTTGTCCTCGTTCTCAAACACGAAGCAGGTCTGCCACGGCGTGCTGTGCAGCATGGCGCGGGCTTCGTCGGCAACGAGGTAGTTGCTGTCCAAGCGCCAGTCCAGGTCGCGAAGGGTGAGGTCGGCATCCCACTGCTGGGTGCGCAGGTTGATGTCGCCCGTGGCATGGAGCTTGGTGGTGCCATTGCACGTGCCGTCATACATGCCCAGGCGGTTGAGGTCCAGGTCTCGCACGTCGCCGTCGGCAGTGAAGACATAATGGTCGTCGCAGATGGTACCGTGGGCATTGACGTCCAGGTCGGCGCCCTTGTTGGCACTGGAGGCATAAACGTCGGCATAACCGCCGCGCAGCTTGCCGCGTGCCTTGAGGTTGCCGTAGCGATTACCGTTGTAGCGCACGCTGGCGAGGTTGACGGTGGCGTCGGTCCATGTCGAGCCGCAGTCGGTGAAGTCAAAGCCGTGGCCGCGTGCATTGACGCTGCCCGTCAGGTTATTGACATCATAGTCGGGCAAGAAGGACTTGACGGGGAAGTTGTTGAACGCGGCATCCACATCATAGTCCTCACGGCACACGTCATAGTAGCCGTCGCCGCGCATCGTGCCGCCGCCTGTCGAGACACGCAGGTTGCGAGCCACCCATCGGCAGCCCTCCTTGCCCAGCTTGCCGCTCATCTTCATGGGCGGCAGCTTCACGTCCTTCAGACCGAGCATCTTGTTCAGCACACTGGGGTCGCGCAAGTCCACCTCGGTGTCCAGGTCGGCCTTCATGCGGTCCATGTCGGTGGGATTGTAGATGGTGCCTTTGCCCTTGATGCGTCCCACACCGGGCACGTCGGCATCCAGCGAGTGGATGTCGAGGCGCTTGTCGTTGCCACGTGCTTTGGCCTTAATCTTGACGGGTTTGTTGTGGGGAATATCCTTCAGGGCTTTGCGGGCTTCGGGGACGATCTTCTCGACCTCGTTGAGGTCAATCTTGCTGTCGGTATCGATCGAGGCTTTGCCGTTGGGCTTACCGTCGAGCATATCCTGATCGACGTGGGCATCCATCTTGATGTCGCTGCCCTTGGTCTTGAGTTTCACATCGTTGAGGTCCAGACCGTTCTTGTTCTTGTTGACGGTGCCGCTGGCATCCTTGACCTGCAGGCCGCTGCGTTCCTTGCCGCTCAGGTGCTTGACGGGCACCTTCAGGTTGTCGCCGTCATACTCAAAGTCGTCGATGGCGGCATTGACGTCTTCCACCTCGATGTTGTCGGTGTCGAGCGTAGTGCCGGGCTTGTTGGGTTTCTTGCCCGTTTGGGCATAGCGTCCCTTGCTGTCGTTGAGGCGCACCTTGCCCGCCTTGACCTTCCAGGGCTTGTCCTCGCCGTCGGCCTTGGGCTCCTGCTTGGGCATAGGATGGTCTTTGCTGTATTGCTTGGCGTCCTTCTCGCTGGGATGCTCGTAGTTGACATCGGCCTTATCGACATTGAGTTCATCGACATCGACGGTCTGGTTGCCGGTATCGACCTTCACATTCTTAGCATCGGCATGGCCCACCTTGGCATCCAGCTTATCGAAGGTGGGCTTCATGTCCATCTTGAAGTCCACGTCATCGGCCGATACCTTGTCGGCATTGACTCTCCATGGCTTGCTGGGTTCCTTCTTAGGCTCGGGTTTCTTTTTCTCGGGCTTATAGCTCATCTTGGCCTTGCCGCCCTTGAGCGCAGCATTGCCCATGTCCACCTTGTTGTTGTTCAGGTCAACCTTGGCTTTGTCGATTTTGGCATCATCCAGATCCACGTCCAAGTCCATCGAGCCGTCTTCGGTCTTGATCTGACTCTTGGCGCCCTTAAGCGAGGCGTTATCCACCTCTACCTGCTTGTCAAGCAGGGGACCGGGCTTGACATTGCCCTTCACCTCGTCGGCCTTAAACAGCGTGTCGCCGTTCTGGTCGATGACCTGCACATCGGTGGCAGTGACGTCGAGCGGGAATCTCACGCGCACGTCACCCACGCTGATGTCCATGCCCGTCTTCGCACTGGCATACTCGGCAGCCGCATCGGCAAGCTTGTTCTGAACCCAAGGGATATAGAGGGCAAACGGCAACGCTGCCATCATGCCCACAATGCCAGCCGACGCCCACTTGGCGAGCTTGCTGAACATATTTCCCTTTTTGCCAAACATCTCGACTGCCTTGGTTTTAACCTGCAAATATACAAAACTTTTGTGAACAACAAGCAATTTTCCGTTTTTTCCGCCCACGCACGGCCACCACTAACCTCACGCACGGCCACGCCTGAAATAATCTCACTCAAAGCCGCCAAGTCGCTAAGTCGTATCATAAAGCTCGCTATGCTCGCAGTTTCATGATTAGATAAAAAGATTAGAGAGGCCCCGTGTGCGGATGCCTCTCTAAACATTAAACTTTAAACTCTAAACTGCGAGCGCAGCGAGCGTCAGCTATCAGAACCACTTGAGGTAGGCGAAGTCCTGGCGGTGGGGCAGCAGGTCGTTCCAGGGGAAGGCGCGGTAGGCATAGCGGAAGACGCCGTTCTCGCGGAAGGGAACCTGACAGTTATAGGTGAGGATGTTACCATCCTCGGCCACCACGTCAAACAATGCCTTACGGTAGAAGTTGGTCTTGCCGTCTTCCTCCTTATAGACGACGAGCTCAAGCTTGACGTCACGTCCCAGCCCTGCGGTGTCGAGGCGCATGGTCACGTTGATGTCGGCAGTACCAGCCGAAATGGCTTCGCGGTTGCCCATGATCTCGCCGACGAGCTGCACGTCGTCCCAATGCTTGGCCACATTCTCCTTCCAAGCGACAATCTGCTTGGCGAGAGCGTATTTGTTCTTGATGAGCGAGTGGGCACGCTCAGCCTGCGGGCAGTAGAACTTCTGGAAATAGTCCCTCATCATGCGTGACATGGTGTAGTTGGGCGCGATGTGAACCATCGAGTTCTTGATGTACTGGATCCACTCGGGGCTGTAACCCTTGCTGTTCTTGGCGAAATACAGGGGGATGATCTCGTTCTCGAGCATCGAGTAGATGGTAGCCGAGTCGAGACGGTCCTGCTGGGCCTGGTCGGTATAGGTGCGCTTGCTGGTCAATGCCCAGCCGGCACCCTCGCGATAACCCTCATACCACCAGCCGTCGAGCACCGAGAAGTTGAGCAGACCGTTCATCTCGGCCTTCTCGCCCGAGGTACCCGAAGCCTCCATGGGACGCGTCGGGGTGTTGAGCCAAACGTCAACGCCGGTGATAAGGCGCTTGGAGAGCGTCATGTCGTAGTTCTCGAGGAAGATGATCTTGCCCAGGAACTCGGGCATCTTGCTGATTTCGATGATGCGCTTGATCAGACCCTGACCGGCACCGTCGGCGGGATGGGCCTTACCGGCAAAGATGAACTGCACGGGGTAACGCTCATCGTTGACAATCTTCTTGAGACGCTCCAGGTCGTTGAAGATGAGGTGGGCACGCTTATAGGTGGCAAAACGGCGGGCGAAGCCGATGAGCAGTGCATCGGGGTTGATCTTGTCCACGATGTTGGCAATGCGCGTAGGGTCGCCCTGGTTCTTGAGCCAGCTCTCCTTGAAGTCGCGCTTGACGAATCGGATGAACTTCTGCTTCAACATCATGCGCATCTCCCAGATCTTCTCGTCGGGGACATTCAACAGGGGAGCCCATGCCGACTCCAGCTCCTGATGCTCGAGGAAATCATCGCCCAGCACCTCGCGGTAGAAGACCTTCCACTCGCTGGCAGCCCAGGTAGGCATGTGGACGCCGTTGGTGACATAACCCACGTGAGACTCCTCGGGGGCATAGCCCTTCCACAGGCCTGAGAACATGCGCTTGCTCACCTCGCCATGGAGCCAGCTCACGCCGTTGCTCTCCTGGGTGGTGTTCAGGGCGAAGGTGCTCATGCAGAAACGCTCATCGCTACCGGGATTCTCGCGACCCATGTCCATGAGCTCCTGCCAAGAGATGCCCAGACGCTCGGGATAGCCGCCCATGTACTTGCCGAAGAGCTCCTCGTCAAAGTAGTCGTGGCCAGCGGGAACGGGGGTGTGAACGGTATAGAGCGAGGTGGCACGCACGACCTCAAGGGCCTCGTTAAAGGTCAGACCATCTTCCTGCACGCAGTCCACGAGACGCTGCAGGTTGAGCAATGCGGCATGGCCCTCGTTGCAATGGTAGATGTCAGCCTTGATGCCCAGACGCTTGAGCAGCAGCACGCCACCGATGCCCAGCAGGTATTCCTGCTTGATGCGGTTCTCCCAGTCGCCACCGTAGAGCTTGTGGGTAATCTCGCGGTCATACTCGCTGTTGCGGTCCAGGTCGGTGTCAAGCAGGTAGAGGGTGACACGGCCCACGTTGGCCTTCCACACGTTGGCATAGATGGTGCGGCCGGGATAAGGCACCTCGTGCACAAGCTGATGTCCGTTCTCGTCGAGCACGGGCTCGATGGGCAGCTGGTCAAAGTTCTGAGCCTCGTAGTTGGCAATCTGCTGGCCATCCATCGAGAGGGTCTGGGTGAAGTAACCATAGCGATAGAGGAAACCTACGGAGGTCATCCTGACACAACGGTCGCTGGCTTCCTTCACATAGTCACCGGCGAGGATACCCAAGCCACCCGAATAAATCTTGATGGCATTGCACAGGCCGTACTCCATGCTGAAGTAGGCAATCGACGGCAGGTCGCTGCGCAGGGGCTTCTTCATGTATTCCTTATAGAGCTCATAGGTGCTGTCGATGCGGGCCAGCATCTTGGAATCGGCCTGGATGGCTTCGATTTTCTCGTTGGACAGACGCTGCAGCATCTTCACGGGGTTCTCACTCGTGGCACGCCAGGTGTCGCGGTCCAGGTCATGGAACAGGGTCTTGCCCTCGGTATTCCACGCCCACCACAGGTTGCGTGACAGTTCATTGAGCTTGTTGAGTTTGCCCGGAAGTTCGGATTTTACAGTAATGCTCCTCCACTGAGGATCATTGGTGTTGCTGACTTGAAATTTCATAATTGGATTTTGTAGTTATGATGTTTTGTTTGTTTTGTTCGTTACTCTGTTCTTCATGCGCTGGGCAGCCCTGTCGATGGCATGGCTATAGGCCTCGTCATAGCTGGCGATGAAGTTGTCCCACGAGGCGGCCTTGCTGGTCGTGCGGTTGGCATTACGGATAGCGCGATTGTCCTTGTCGCTCATCACATACAGGTTCATCAGGCTCATCGCTATAGCCCTGAAGGTCTCGTCGTAGTTGCTATCGGTGCGGTGGAGCACCTTCACGCCATAGCGGTCGGAGTCATCACCGAAACGGTCAAGCACCCACTGGCCAAAGCCTGCCAGGTCGGTTGTGATGGTGGGAACGCCAAAGGCGGCACTCTCGAGCGGAGTGTAACCCCAGGGCTCATAGTAGGACGGGAACACCGCGGCATCAAGGCCTGCCAGCAGGTCATAGTAAGCCATGTTGAAGATGCCGTCGTTACCGTTCAGGTAGCAGGGCACATCAATGACGGTCACTTTGTCTTGAGGCTCGTTGTGGAAGCCCAGAGCATTGATGCGGTTATAGATGGGATCACTGTCCTGGTTGTGGAGGTGATGGGTGATAACCGGGTCGAACAGGCGCTGAGGAGTGTCGGCATGCAGGTTCTCAATCAGGTCGGTGCGAGGCGCCTTCATCCAGGCGGGCACAAGTACCAAGGCTATCACCTTGCGGTCCTTGCTCGACACAAATCTGAGCGAATTGCGCAGCGATGAAACGGCATCCAGATAGACATCGATGCCCTTGTTGCGCATCTCAAGGCGACCCGAGGTGGCGACGATCAGCGTATCATCGGCGTAGGATTGTCCCGTGAGACAAGACGCCACTTTCAGGATTTGCTGGCGTGCGGCATTCCGCTTGGCGGTGAACTTGGCGCCCTTGGGCACATAATTCTGTTCAAAGCCGTTGGGCGTCACCATGGGATAACGCTCCAATAGCTGGCGACACTCTCGGGCAGTGACATCGCTCACCGTCGTGAAGGAGTCTGCGGCATGGGCAGCAGCCTTCTCAAGGGAGTGCTTGGACTGCATGTTGAGTTCTACTGCCATCTGATCGCCATTGTAGCCCTGCATATAGTCATACAGCGGCTTGCCGTTACCGCAGATGCTGCGGCCGATACTTGTGGCATGGGTCGTGAAGACGGTGGCCACCTGCGGCAGATGGGTCTTGACATAAAGCAGTCCCATTCCCGTCGTCCACTCATCAAAGTGGGCGACCACCTTCAATTTGGAGTCATTCTTCCACTTGACGATGCTCTCGATGACAATGGCAGCGGCATAGGCGAACATACAGGACTCGTCATAGTCGCCATAGGCATGAAGCGAATCCACACGGTAGTTGCTCCACATCTCGGAATACAGGGCATTCTTGTAGGTGTAGAGCGAGCCGAAAGTCACCAGCACCGCGATGGGCTTGCCAGGGATATCCCAGCGTCCTAACCTCACGTGCATCCCTTCGGGCAACTGAGCCTGGCGCAACCATGAGGCAAGCGGAGTGCGTGTCTCGATAAAGGTCGGAGACGGGTTATCCTCGGTCCACAAGTCGGGTCCGATAAATATCAGGTTATCCTTATATCGTTTATGGAGTGTCTTGGCCTTGGTGGACAATACGGCATAGATGCCTCCCACCTTGTTGCAGACCTCCCAACTGGTTTCAAACAGTAAGTCCAACATAACTTGATAGTTAAATATTGAAAATTTGGGTGCAAAGGTACAAAAAAATCCTCAATTTTTCACCAAATAAGATACATTTTAACCCAATAATTATGACAAACCCTTATTAATCAACCCTTTAAGAGAAAACATAAAATGATAGAAAATGCCCGCCATCACGTTGATTATCAACAAGATGGCAGGCAATGCAATCGTTTACTCAACAATCTTTAGTAATTGCGGGCAAAAATCACGCGACGCTTGCTGGGCTTGCCGGTATAGATGCACTTGCCCTCCTCCTCGGGAGCATCCAGGGGGATGCAGCGGATGGTCGCCTTGGTCTCTTCCTTGATTTTGTCTTCGGTCTCGCTGGTACCGTCCCAGTGGGCGAGGATGAAGCCGCCCTTCTCGATCTGCTCCTTGAACTCGTCCCAGGTGTCCACCTTGTAGGTCATGCGCTCACGCTGGTTCAGAGCCTTGGTGTAGATATTCTGCTGGATTTCCTCAAGCAACTCCTTGACGCGGTTCTCAATTCCGGCAAGCTGCTCGCTGCTCTTCTCGAGCGTGTCGCGGCGCATTACCTCGACGGTTCCGGCCTCGATATCGCGGGCACCGAGTACGAGACGCACGGGAACACCCTTCAGCTCATAGTCGGCAAACTTGAAGCCCGGACGCTTGTTGTCGGCGTTGTCATACTTCACCGAAATGCCCATATCGCGCAAGTTCTTGACGATGGGGTCAACCACCTTGTTGATTTCGTCAAGCTGGTCGTTGGTCTTATAGACAGGAACGATAACCACCTGGATGGGAGCCAGATGCGGAGGCAGCACGAGACCGTTATCGTCGCTGTGGGTCATGATGAGGGCACCCATCAGGCGGGTCGATACACCCCACGAGGTAGCCCATACGTCCTGCAGTTTGTTCTCCTTGTCGATGAACTTCACGTCGAAGGCCTTGGCAAAGTTCTGGCCCAGGAAGTGGCTGGTACCCGACTGCAGGGCCTTACCGTCCTGCATCATCGCCTCGATGGTGTAGGTCTCGAGGGCGCCGGCAAAGCGCTCGTTGGCGGTCTTGATACCCTTGATAACGGGCAATGCCATATATTTCTCGGCAAATTCGGCATAGACGTTCAGCATCTCAATAGCCTTGGCCTCGGCTTCCTCCTTAGTGGCGTGGGCGGTGTGACCCTCCTGCCACAGGAACTCGGCGGTGCGCAGGAACATACGCGTGCGCATTTCCCAACGGAATACGTTGGCCCACTGGTTGATGAGCAACGGCAGGTCACGATAGCTGTTGATCCAGTTGCGATAGGTGTTCCAGATGATGGTCTCGCTGGTGGGACGGATAACCAGTTCCTCCTCCAGACGGGCCGAGGGATCGACAACGACACCCTTGCCACCGGGATCGTTCATCAGACGATAGTGGGTAACTACGGCACATTCCTTGGCAAAGCCTTCCACATGGTCAGCTTCACGGCTCAGGAACGACTTGGGGATGAGCAAGGGGAAATAGGCGTTCTGCACGCCGGTGGCCTTGAACATGTCATCCAGCTGGCGCTGCATCTTTTCCCAGATGGCATAGCCATAGGGCTTGATGACCATACAGCCGCGCACTGCCGACTGCTCGGCGAGGTCGGCCTTCACTACCAGTTCATTATACCATTGAGAGTAATTGTCAGCTCTCTTCGTTAAATCCTTTAATTCTTTTGCCATTATATTATATTGTTACACGTTATTTCTTGGTTGTCAGCCCTTAGGGTTAATTCTTAGCGATATGGCTGATGTTGATGGTGCCCTTCTTGGCCTGCTGCAGCATCGTCTTCTCGGGGACAAGATAAATCTCCAGACGGCGGTTGCGCTTGCGATTCTCAACAGAATTGTTGTCCACGATGGGGTCGGTATCACCCAGGGCATAAGGGACAACATAGTCCACGCTGCCGTTCTCGTCAAACCAGTCAAAGATGGCGTTGACACGCTGGCGCGTGAGGTTGAGGGTGTAGAACTCGCTACCCGTATTGTCGCTGTGCATGACCAGCAGCAGCTTGTAGAAGCCCGGATTCTTGATCATCCTCAGGAACGGTTTGAGCCTTTCCTCTCCCACCCTGTTCAGCACCGTATCGTTGGCGTCAAACAGCTGGCTAGCGGGAATGGTGATGACGATGACCTCGTCGTCACGCATGATTTCCACGTCATAGTTTGACTTCTTGAAAGCCACTGCCATATCATATTGGAATTCCTGAATCTTGTCGGCATGCTTCTCGTTCTTGATTTCGGGCAAGAGGAGGTTCTCGTCCAGCGAGAGTTCATAGATGTCATAGTCGTCCTTGGCATTGAGCGGTTGCTGCCCTGCCAGGAACAGCATTGCCAATGTCATCAGTATGATATGTGTTGCACGTCGCATATTGTCGTTACTGCATTTATTGTTAGTCATTCAGGTCAAGGAGCCCTTGAGGCAAGTCCATGACCATCAATCGCTTATCAATGTCAAATTCTACAATCAGATCGTCGCTGGCGGGTACCATGAGTTCGGAATCTCCGCGCTCCACGATGAAGATAGCATTCTCGGTCTGCTCGTCAACATCGACAATCTCGCCCACCCTGGTTCCATCACTGTCCTGCAGCTCAAAGCCGATGAAATAGTCCAGCGGATAACCGTCGGCATCAACATCTTCACTGGCAGAACTGTAGTCACGCTTGAGGGCATAAATCTCACGGTTCACCAGCTTGGATGCCTCGTGCTCATTGCCGATACCGTCGATGGTGAGCAGCACCGTCTCGGCAGACTTCGGACGGCAGGCATTGATAAAGAAAGGCACAAAGATGCCGTCGATATCACTGACCAGGCACGTGAGGGTCTCCAACACGTCAATGTCCACATCGACAGTCGCCGAAATTTCGCCAGCGACGCCATGCGGCTTGTTGTAATGACCTATTGCTATGAGTTCCTCTCGTTGTATCATTTTCTCAGTTGTCAGTTGGCAGTTGTCAGTTGGCAGTTGTCAGTCGTCAGGATGCGGATGCCTCATTAAACATTAAACTCTAAACTTTAAACTGCGAGCTCCGCGAGCATATAAACTCTAAACTGCGAGCTTCGCGAGCATCATTTTTTCTTTTTCTTCTTGCCGGTAGGCTGAGCGGGTTTCACCACCTGATACTCATGCAGATGATGAGTCTCGGGGTCAAGGTTGATCACGCCATGGCTGTAGTAAGCCAGGTCCTTGAAGATCTTGGCATCGTCCACATCCTCGTTGTTGATTTGGAAGATGAGCTTCTTCATGTGGTTGGCGAGCAGCATCACCAGGGCATCACGCTCCTCACCCTCGGGGTACTCGGCGGCACGGGCAATCATGCGCTCGATGTTCTTGCCGTAGTGGCGGAACTTGATGGGCTGCAGCTCGTAGCTGATGGGCTCGGGCTTGGTCTCAAGGTTTTCTTCCCTGATGATGTCATCAAACGGGAAGTCCACATCGAGCTGGAAACCGCTCATGATCATGAGGTGGTCCCACAGTTTGTGCAGATAATCGGTCTCGGCACGCAGCTGGGGAAACATGTTCGCCATGTTCTGCACGATGGTGTAAGCGCAGTGGGTGCGCTCATCGCGATCCTCAATGGTGAGGCAGTAGTCCACCATCTGTTGAATGTTGCGCCCGTATTCAGGCAGCACCAGGGTCTTGAGTTGTGAATTATATGTCAGCATAATCTGAGTTTTTTCTATTTTCAGTTGTCAGTTGTCAGTTGTCAGTTGTCAGTTTTCAGGATGCGGATGCCTCTCTAAACATTAAACTCTAAACTCTAAACTTTAAACTGCGAGCACTGCGAGCACCACGAGCATCAAAGCGGGTTCTTGGGCTTTGTGGCCTGGAACTCTTTGAGATAGAGTGGCGTGCTGTAGGCTACATCAATAAATTCGCCGGCACGATAGGCTTTCTCGGCAAGAGCCAGCATATCGACAGCTACCGGCTTGATGCCCTCGATAAAGCGTACACCGTCACGGCTGAGCACCTGACGCGCCTTGTCGCTACCGTTACCCATCAACACTAGCGTGTAACCCTGCTCAAGCTGCGACTCGAACGAATGTTCGTCAAGAATCATGGCTTGAGGCTCCACGACAGCTTCGAGGGCAGGTGTATAGGCTGCGGTATAGACCTCCATGCGGCGGGCATCAATCATCGGCACATAGAGCACCTTGTCTTCCTCAATGAAGTGGTTGAACATCGTGCTCACTGTCATCAACTGCAAGGTATTCACTCCAATGAGAGGCACCTGCAGACCGAAGGCAAGCCCCTTGGCCTCGCTCAAGCCGATGCGCAGTCCCGTATAGGAACCGGGACCGATGCTCACGGCAATGGCATCCAGTTTCAACTCGCGTGAGCGGGCATAATCCAGCATCTCCTTCACATACTGGCTCAACAGCGTGGCATGGGTCTGGCCCTCGTAATTCTCACGATGGTCCAGCACCTGTCCCTCGCTGGTCAAAGCCACCGAGCACACGTCGGTTGAAGTCTCTATGTTCAGGATATTCGCCACTTTCTCTATCTAAAAAACGTGCAAAGTTACAAAAAATTATTGACATGGCTGTCAAGTCAAACAACTTTAACAACCAGTAACAACACCAACGCCCTCTCTACCATGAGACTGGCAAGGCATCTTCCCGCCTATCCAACAAGCCAATAAATGATTGAAATTCAGTGCTTTTTCAAATAAAAGAATCATTCTGTCAATCAAAAAAGATGGCGGGAAACCAGGGGTTGTAAGTTCCCGTTCCCGCCATTAATCAATTACAGATATACTGTGTTACAAAAATTACAATGCCAAGCGCAAACCGAGTAATGAGGATGATGTATCAGGAGTGCCTGCAGTACGGCATGACACACGGCAATAAATCGGTTCTAAATACCAGCAACCGCCACGATACACCCGGTAAGTTCCCGAAGAAGGACCTTGAGGATTGGTCTGTGCATCCGACGGGTATTCTCCCCAATAAGAGTCACACCATTCAAACACATTTCCGCTCATGTCGTACAATCCCAATTCGTTGGGAGCCTTAATGCCCACTTCCATAGAGAAGGAAGATACAGCATTATCCTTATACCAAGCCACGCTAGCGATGTCATCACTGCCGGCATACACGTAATCATGACCTTTGACACCTCCTCGGGCAGCAAACTCCCATTCGGCTTCAGTGGGAAGGCGGAATTGTTTACCGGTCAGAGCGTTCAACGCAGCAATAAACTGCTGGCAGTCATCCCAGCTGACCTGATTGACGGGTAACGTAACGCCAGGAATCACACCCGGGTTATTGCCCATGACAGCCTGCCACAGTTCCTGAGTCACTTCGGTCTTACCCATATAATAAGATGAGAGCGTCACCTGATGTACAGGAAACTCATCGGAATAGGCTTCATCGGCAAGATTGCCTGTTGCGCCCATAGAGAAAGTTCCACCTTCGACCTTCACCATATCAAAAGACACACCGTTTACCGTATAAGTCTCAACCACTCCAGCATCAACCGTATTCAACAATCTACTGATCATGTCTGAAACGTCACTGATGGTCACCTTGCCATCATGATTGACGTCACCGATACGTTGTGAAGCAGGCTGGTTGGAACTCAGCAGCAGATTAATCAAAGCACTGACATCCGAGATGCTTAATTTACCATCACCATTGACATCGGAACACTCGGGCATGATGCCGAAGACTGCCCTATGGCTCTGAGTGTAATCGCTCGTAGAAGGAGTGAAAGCCGAAAGCTGGAAAAAGCCGTCATAGTCGCCACTCCAGCCCCAATTGACATGAAAACTGCCATTGCGATAACCATCGACGATGAACGTGTGGCCACCGCTGCTGCCGTTATTGCCAGAATAGGGCAAGGGACGACCCTGGGACAACTCATCGTAAAGCATCTGAGCCCACGTGTCATCATCATAGTATTCCCTTGAAACCATATAGGACGGAGCCGTCCTGTCATAGCCGAAATAATGTCCAAGGACATAAGGTATCAACTCAATGTAGGCGCCGCTGCCATTCAGCCCGTATTCCATACACAAGGCCTGGCCACAATAGCGCATCAAGGTGGCAACTGCTGTTTTATTGGCTGTCGTATATGAACCGCTATAGGAGTTCAACATGTTTTGCCAGTCAAATGTTGTTGCAGGCAATGCCGGCACACTCAGCCCACCCATTGTAGTGACATAAGCTGGGATGGGAAGACATTCGCTCGTGGGGTACTGATAATAATTCATCACCTGAGCCAAAGCCGTTGCCGTGCATCCCGTAAACGGATATTTGTTAGAAATCTTAGGGCATTGCGTGTTGTAGGGGGAGCCCTGGTCCCAGGTGGAAGAGATGAGAGGATCAATGTTGGACAAAGCCGTTAACCTCTCGGCACGTTTCCCATTCCTTGTCTCCAGTGAGGGATGCTGTTGCAGATACTCGATTTGAGAACCGTATTCGTCAAACCAAGCTCGCACATTGCAAGGCAGAGCGTCCATGTCAATAGTTCCGGTCAAATTATATCCCAGAACCTGCTCGGCACGGTCATCGGCTGCCACAATCACCCAGCCACCGTTATGCTCGTCGGCAAACACATAAAAGACAGGCACGGCAGGACTCAATGACGAGAAACGGGTGTAGGACAACGAAACATCGGTCATGGAGGCGTTCAATCTTTTTCCGTCCTGCTGATGCGACAAGAATTCGTTGGCAATGGCGCGGGCACCATCCACATCAACACCACCTGCGCGTGCTGCAAATAAGCTACCGGCGACTGCAAGAGCCGCGACAATCAATCTCATCCAACTTTTCATTAGTTTATAGTTTTTAAAGTGTATAGTCTATCTCAGATCTTACAGGGCGGCGATGAGGGCATCGACATCGGCGGGAAGCGTTGCCCAGCTGGTGACAAAACGGCAATTCATCATATCACCGACAGGGAACCACTGCTCAAAGACGAAGTCTTTCTCCAAGCGTGCTATCGTCTCGCTGTCAAGCAGAACAAACTGCTGGTTTGTCGGGGAATTGCTGTACATCTTATAACCCTTGCTGACGAAGGCGTCACGCAGTCGCATCGCCTGTTCGACGGCATGACGGGCAATCTTGAAGTACAAGCCGTCGATCATCAACGTGTCAAACTGGATGCCCAGCAAACGGCCCTTAGCCATCAAGGCACCATGCTGCTTGACGATGGTAAAGAAATGGGCAGGTGCATTGTGATGCGGGAAGACAACCGCCTCGCCACATAACGCGCCGCACTTGGTGCCGCCCAGATAGAACACGTCGCACAGGCTAGCCAACTGTTGAATGGTCACATCACAGTCCTCGGCCATAAGGCCGTAGCCCAAGCGGGCACCGTCGATAAACAACGGCAACTCATAGTGCTTGCAGACGTCATAAATCGCCTCAAGCTCGGCACGGGTGTAGATAGTGCCCATCTCGGTGGCAAAGGTGATATAGACCATGCCTGGAAAGACCATGTGCTCGTAAGCAATATCGCCGTAGAACGCTTCGAGCCACTCACGCAGCTCGCCAGCATCCATCTTGCCGTCATGGGAAGGAAGAGCCAGCACCTTGTGGCCACCAAATTCAATGGCACCCGACTCGTGGACATTGATGTGGCCCGTCTCTACCGACAACACACCCTGATAGGAGCGGAGCATCGAATCGATGACGGTGGCGTTGGTCTGTGTGCCGCCCACGAGGAAGAACACGTCGGCGTCAGGCTTGCCACAGGCAGTACGGATTTTTTCTTTGGCAGCGGTGCAGAAATCATCCAGGCCATAGCCCGTTGCACGCTCGTCGTTGGTCTCTATCAGTCGCCTGAGGATGGCCTCGTGGCAACCGTTGTTGTAATCACTCTCAAATGAAATCATAATTCAGTTTTTAGTTGTCAGTCTTCAGTTGTCAGTTGTCAGTTTTTAGTTGTCAGTTGTCAGCTATCAGTTGTCAGAAAGCGGATGCCTCATTAAACATTAACCATTAAACTTAAAACTGCGAGCTATGCTCGCATCAATTATCCTGCAAAGGTAGTTCAAAAAAGGGGAAAAAACACTATCTTTGCAGCATGAAAGAGAAGAAAAAGGCAATTATCTACCAACTCATGCCGCGATGGTTCACCAACTGCAGCGAAAACTGCACACCTAACGGCAGCATCCGCCAGAACGGCTGTGGCAAGTTCAACGACATTGACGACAAGTGCTTGAAGTCCATCAAATCACTGGGTGCAACCCACGTGTGGTACACAGGCATCATCGAGCACGCTACCGCCACCGACTATTCCCGTTACGGCATCACCCCCTGTAATCCCCACGTGGTCAAGGGCAAGGCTGGTTCACCGTACGCCATCCGCGATTACTACGACGTCTGCCCTGACTTTGCCGTCAAGGTGAAGAATCGCATGGCAGAGTTTGAAGCGCTGGTCGAACGCACCCATCGTGCAGGGCTCAAGGTCATCATCGATTTTGTGCCCAATCACGTGGCACGCGAGTATGAGAGCGATGCCAAGCCCGCCGGCGTTCAGGACCTGGGAGAGGGTGACAATCCCATGATGTTCTTTGACCCCAGGAACAACTTCTTCTACCTCACGGGACAGGAATTTGCACCCCACGGTGTGGATTTAGGTCAAGGAGAGAATGCCTACCGCGAATTTCCAGCCCGCGCCACCGGCAACGACTGCTATACCGCCTCGCCCAACCGCGATGACTGGTATGAGACCGTCAAACTCAATTATGGCATTGACCCGTGGAACGGCAGCACCCATTTCTCCCCCATCCCACCCACATGGGAAAAGATGCTCGACATCCTCATGTTCTGGGCAGCGAAGGGCATTGACGGCTTCCGTTGCGACATGGCGCACATGGTGCCGGTAGCCTTCTGGCACTGGGCGATTGCACAGGTTAAGTCCAAGTATCCAGCAATGGTCTTCATTGCCGAGATTTATGACGTTTCCCTGTACCGCAGCTATATTTTTGACGGTGGCTTTGACTACCTGTATGACAAGGTGACGCTCTACGACACCCTGCGTGGCATCCTGTGCAACGGTTGGCCCGCCAGTGACCTGAGCCGCTGCTGGCAGACGGTAGAAGGCATCGGGGACCACATGCTCAACTTCCTCGAGAACCATGATGAGCAACGCATTGCCTCGCAGCAGTTCTGCGGTGACCCGTGGATAGCGTTGCCTGCACTGGTCGTGAGCGCAACCATGTCGCGTTGCCCGTTCATGCTCTATGCAGGGCAGGAACTGGGTGAGCCCGCAGACGATGCTGAGGGCTACAGCGGTAAGGACGGACGCACCACCATCTTTGACTATTGGAGCGTCCCCACCCTGCGCCGCTGGCACCAGGGCAAGCCGACTACCGACGAGCGCCGCTTGCGCACGCTTTATCGCAAGATTCTGCACTTGTGCAACAGCGAGAAGACCTTGTCCCGAGGTGAATTCTTCGACCTGATGTACGTCAACCAGGACACGCTCGACACGAGGATGCAGTATGCCTACCTACGCCATTGTGATGGAGAAATGGCACTGATTGTCGCCAACTTCAGCGATCAGGCAGTATCCACCGCCGTTCGCATTCCTCAACACGCCCTTGACTGTGCCAACATGCCACAAGGCAAGTACATTTGCACTGAACTGCTCACAGCAACGGATGTTGAAACGTCCCTGCAAGGAGACAGCACATTCCCCATATCTCTCGGAGCCCATTCCGCTGCTATCTGGCGATTCAAAAAGGGTTGATAGCCCAGCTATTCTTGCTGATTTTCAGTAGCAATTCATGTTTTTTTTCAATAAACTTGCTTTTATTGAATAATTTTACTTATTTTTGCAGGCAAAGAGACACTTATTACCTTTAACTATAAACTTTTATAACTTTAATCAAATGAAAATGAAGAAATTACTTTCAGCAGGTGCTGTTGCAGCACTCGCTTTGTTTGGCATTAGTGCCAATGCAGGAAACATCAATGCCGATGCAGCACGCATGACAGCCAGGAACTTCATCAACCAGCGTGTCAACACCCAAGGCATGTTCAAGTCTCCCGCAAGTGTTGCCGACATCAAGTTGGTTCACAGCGAGGCTTCGAGCGTCGAGGGCAATGCCTACTATGTATTCAACGTCCAGGGTGGCGGTTGGGTCATCGTTGCCGGTGACAACCGTGCTAAGCAGATACTCGCCTACAGTGAGACAGGCAGCATCGACATGAAGAATATGCCCGTTCCCGCCAAGGGTTACCTGAACATGTTCAAGGCTCAGATTGAGACTATGCAGAACTACAAGGGCGAAGTTGTCCGCCTGAAGGCTCACAAGAGCATCACTCCTGTCGGGCCACTGTGTAAGACCGACTGGGCACAGGGTAACCCCTTCAATCTGCAGTGTTATTTTAACGGCTCATACTGCTCGGTGGGTTGTGCAGGAACCGGCATGGCTCAGATTCTTAACTATTGGAAATATCCCAAAGAAATCGATGGCTTGCCTAGCTACTCGCCCTCATGGTCATTGAGTATTCCTGCTTTGCCTGCTACCACATTTGACTATGACCTGATTGTTGATCACTACACCTACTGGCAAGACGGCGGTCTCTATTTAGCCAACACCACCGATGAACAAAAACAGGAGGTTGCCAAGCTTTGCCGATATGCAGCTCAGTCCTGTTTGATGAACTTCTCGCCCGATGGCAGTGGCTCCAACGTAGAAAAGCAGAAAAACGGTTTCATTACGATGGGTTACCACAGTGATGCCAAGTTACTTGGTCTTGAAGCATGGCCCACCCGCCACACATGGAACGAAACCGATTATACAGATGAACAGTGGGTTGAGTTGATCAATGCTCAGCTAGAGAAAAAACACCCCATTCCTTACTCATCGGAGGACTTCACAGATGGTCACACCTTTATCGTTGATGGTGTTGATGCCGATGGCTTGTACCACGTGAACTGGGGTTGGAATGGTCGTTGCGACGGCTATTTCCAGTATGGCGCGTTCGATGTAACTCCTACCAATGAGACCTACCACTTCAACTCAGCTCTGTTCATGGTAGCAGACCTCTATCCCGCAACTGGTGATAATCCCCCCAGTGATGAGCCCGAGTTCGTCCGTGGCGATATTGACGGCAATGGCGAGGTGAAAATTGCAGATGTTTCTCTTCTGATCAACTATCTGCTTAGCGAAGATGCCACTGGCGTCGACCTGAATGCCGCCGACTGTGACGAGAGTGGTGACATTAAGATTGCTGACGTATCAGCTTTAATCAGCTACCTGCTCAGCGGCACATGGTAATACACTAGAAGATAGGCTTTCTATCATACCTTTAAGGCGGGTGCCAGAGTCATGGCATCCGCCTTAAGTTTTACCCGATAGCAACAAAAAAAAGGTAAATGGTAATTGTTTAGGAAAAAATCATTATCTTTGCAGGTTATAAAGATGGTAAAGAATTGAGTGCTATGACGACAGGCAATTTAATCCGATTTGCGTGCATCCTGCTCCTGTGGGTGGGACTATGCTGGTTGTTGCTCACCAGAGCAGCAAAGATTGACTTCATGGTCATTTTCACCATTGTAGCGTCTGGCATTATCGTGTTTGTACCGCTGTACAAAAAATATGTAAGAAAAAAAGACTGATACATGACCACAAAACCTTATATACAAGAACATTGTCCGCTACTGGCACAAATCGACAGTCCTGCCGACCTGAGAAAACTCAGCGTTGACCAGCTGCCGCAGGTGTGCCACGAACTGCGACAATACATGATACACGAGCTGTCAAGCAATCCGGGCCACTTTGCATCAAGCATGGGTGCCGTTGAGATTGTGGTGGCACTGCACTATGTATTCAACACACCCGACGACCGTCTGGTGTGGGACGTGGGACACCAGGCCTATGCCCACAAGATCCTGACGGGACGCCGCGACCAGTTTGACGATAACCGCAAGCTCGACGGCCTTAGCGGATTCCCCAACCCTGCCGAAAGTGAATATGACACCTTCACCGCCGGTCACGCCTCCAACTCCATCTCGGCTGCCCTGGGCATGGCGATAGCCGCCGAACTGCAGCAGAACCATGAGCGCAAGGTCGTCGCCGTCATCGGTGATGCCAGCATCAGCGGTGGCTTGGCATTTGAAGGCATCAACAATGCCGCCACCAATCCCAATAACCTGATTATTGTCCTCAACGACAACGATATGGCGATTGACGCCAACGTGGGTGCCCTGAGTGGTTACATGAGCGACCTGCACACGTCACGCCGCTACAACAGGCTGCGCTATAAGACCTATCAGTTCCTGCGCCGCCACAATGTCATCAACGACAACCGCAAGGGACTGATCATGCGTTTCAGCAATGCGTTGAAGTCGTTGTTCTCGGGACAGCAGAACATTTTTGAGGGTTTGAATATCCGTTACTTCGGCCTGTATGACGGTCATGACGTGAAACGACTGGTCAAGGTGTTCCGAGAGATTAAGGATATGACCGGTCCCAAATTGGTGCATGTGCGCACTGTCAAGGGCAAAGGTTTTGCCGCTGCCGAGGCAGATCCTGCCACGTGGCATGCTCCTGGCAAATTTGACGAGGAGACCGGTGAACGCGTCAAGGGCGGCAAAGGCGGTCCCATCAAGTACCAGGACGTCTTCGGCAAAACGCTCGTGGAACTTGCCGAGAAGAATGACAAAATAGTCGGCATCACGGCGGCTATGCCCAGTGGCACCTCTATGTCACTGATGCTGGAGGCGATGCCTGCTCGTGCCTTTGACGTGGGCATCAGCGAGGGTCATGCGGTGACGTTTGCTGGCGGTCTCGCCAAGGACGGGATGCACCCCTTCTGTGCCATCTACAGCACCTTCCTGCAACGCGGCTACGACTCCATCATCCATGATGTCGCCATTCAGGGATTGCCGGTGACCTTCTGCATCGACCGCGGCGGTATTGTCGGCGAGGACGGTGTAACCCACCATGGCCTGTTCGACCTGGCTTACCTGCGCTGCATCCCCGGTATGGTCGTCGCATCGCCGTTGAACGAGCATGACCTGCGCAACCTGATGTTCACCGCCCAGCAGGACGGCATGGGGCCGTTTGCCATCCGCTACCCGCGTGGCAAGGGCGTCATTGCCGACTGGCACAACGAGATGCAGGTATTGCCTGTGGGACAAGGAAGATGCATGAGCGAAGGTAACGGTGTTGCTGTGCTGAGCATCGGACACATCGGTAACGAGGTTATCGAGGTGGTCAATCGGCTTGCCGAACGCGGCATCAAGGTGGGCCACTATGACATGATCTACCTCAAGCCCATCGACGAGAAAATCCTGGAGGAAGCCACCAGTCGTTACCATAGCCTGATCACCATCGAGGACGGTACTGTTGTGGGCGGGCTGGGATCGGCTGTCGCCGAGTGGATGTCACGTTACCACAAGACCAACCGATTGAGGATGCTGGGCGTGCAGGACGAGTTCGTACACCAGGGAACAGTCGCCGAGCTCTATGAGCGCTGCGGCATGGATGCCCAGTCGCTCGAAGCCGCTATCAACGAGGAATTAGAAGCTGCTACCAAGCCCTAATCCTCATGACTAGAAGAATAAAGACTATAACCAAATAAAGAGACAATGAGAATCGTTATTGCCGGCGCAGGAGAAGTCGGGACCCATCTTGCCAAGATGCTCAGTAATGAGGAGCAGGACATCATCGTCATGGATGTAGAGAACAGGAAGCTCGAGCCCCTGGAGAACTACAACCTGCTCACCCATCAGGGTAGCGCCATCTCCTTCAGCGACCTGAATGCCATCAAGACTGGTGTATGTGACCTGTTCATCGCTGTGACCAAGAGTGAGGCACGCAACATCCTGGCTTGCTCCATGGCCAAAAAACTCGGTGCCAAGAGGACCGTGGCCCGACTCGACAATGACGAGTTCTTTAGCCCCAAATGGCGCGACCACATCAACTACCTGGGTATCGACCACCTTATCTACCCCGAGATGCTCGCCGCCAAGGAAATCGCCAGCGCCCTGAAACGCACTTGGGCCAGAAACTGGTTTGAGCTGTTTGATGGTGAGTTGATTGTTGTGGGCGTGAAAATCCGCAACAACGCCCGCATCGTCAACCAGATGCTCAAGGATGTGTCCAACATCAGCCACTACCTGCACGTGTCGGCCATCAAACGCAACCGCGAGATCATCATCCCTCGCGGCGATGACCGTGTGCTGGAGAATGACATTATATATATAGCTACCACACGCGACCACATCGATGAGGTGCGCGATGCCTGCGGCAAGGTGCAGACGCCCGTCGACAATGTGCTCATCGTGGGCGGCAATGACATTGCCGAACAGCTTATCACGCGACTGGGCAAGACGATTGACATCAAAATCATCGAGGAGGACCTGAACCGCTGTGATGAGCTGTCACAACGCTATCCCAACTGCAAAATCGTGCAGGGTAACTTCCGAGATACCGAGCTGAGCGAAGAGGAAAGCGTGAGCAACTACGACGCCTTCATTGCTCTGGGAGAAAACAGCGCCGTCAACATGATGGCATGTATGATTGCCAAAACCAACGGCGTGCCCAAGACCATCGCCCAGGTCGAGGACATCCAGTTCATCAACGAGGCTGAGGCCCTCAACATCGGCACCATTGTCAACAAGAAACTGCTGGCATCAAGCCGCATCTATCAGATCATGATTGACGCCGACGAGGACAACGCCCGTTGCCTGGCACTTGCCGATGCCGAGGTAGCCGAAGTTATTGTCCAGGAAGGCGATCGCGTGACCCGCGCCGATGTCAAGGACCTGAAACTGAGCCGCGACTTCACCATTGCCGGCCTCGTGCGTGACGGCCAGGGACAACTCGTTGACGGCAATACACGCATCCAGGCGGGTGACCACGTCGTGGTCTTCTGTCTGCAAGGTGCCATCCACAAACTCGACAAATATTTTTCATAAGGATATGCCCAGGCGCAAGAATCAAGATATCAATTTTGCCATCGTTCTGAGAATGCAAGGCTGGCTGCTGCTCATCGAGGCGGCCTTCATGCTCCTGCCCCTTGCCGTGTCATGGGGATACAACGAGTCAACGTCATTGCGCGCCTTCATCTACAGCACGTTGATCACTGCCGGCGCAGGAGCCGCCATGGCATTCGGCATCAAGCCCCGCAGCTCATCGATGCACAAGCGTGAAGGCCTGATGCTCACCGCCATCATTTGGGTATTCTTCTCACTGTTCGGCATGTTGCCATATCTGTTTTCCAATACGTTTGACAACGTGACCGACGCCTTCTTTGAGACAATGGCAGGCTTCACCACTACGGGATCGAGCGTAATCCGCTATGTGGAGGAGATACCTCATGGGGTGCTCTTCTGGCGCGCGATGACCCAGTGGATCGGAGGCATGGGAATCATCCTGTTCACGCTTGCCGTCATCCCCATGTTGAACCAGAAAGGCGGTATCGCCTTGTTCAATGCCGAGGTGACAGGCATCACCCACGAACGCCTGCGTCCCCGAGTAAGCCAGACAGCCAAAGACCTGTGGCTCATCTATATCGGCCTTACAGCCCTGCTGACGGCACTGCTCTATTTTGGCCCCATGGACTGGTTTGATGCAGTGTGCCACGCGATGACGACGACTTCCACAGGCGGCTATTCGACCAAGAATATCGGTCTCGACTACTGGCAGTCAAGCTATGTGTTTATCGTGGTCATCATCTTCATGTTCATCGGCGGTATCAGTTTCTCAGTGATCGTGGCCACCATGCGCGGCAACTTCAAATTCATCAAGAACAACAATACCTTCAGATGGTACTGGATGACAACGCTGATAACTACGGTGGGTATCTTCGTGTATATGATTTACATGGGTTTCCTCGATAATCACAGCGACCGCTTCATATATGGCGCTTTCGATACGCTTTCGGCCATTACCTCGACGGGATTTTCCACCTTTGATTATGAAAACAGCGGAGAGTTTGTCACCGTTATCCTGATGGTGATGATGTTCTTCGGCGGCATGGCGGGCTCCACGTCAGGTGGCGCCAAGATGGACCGACTTATTGTACTCCTGAAAAACACCGCCAACGAGTTTTATCGACTGCTGCACACCAACTCGGTGCGCGCGGTCCACATCGACGGCAAGCCCATCCCGAACCACGTCGTGAGCAAGGTGAATACATTCTTCACGGTCTATATCCTTATTATTATGGTGGTGGCGTTGTATTTGACCTTCTACGGTATCCCAGTGTTTGACGCGATGTACACCTCGATGTCGGCCATCAGCAACGTGGGCATCGGCTACGGCGTGACCGGTTCCAATGGCTCCTGGGTCGCCCTGCATCCTGGCGCCAAGTGGGTACTCGCCTTCGAGATGATGGTCGGCCGTCTTGAACTGTTCACCGTCCTCGTCATCTTCACCCGCTCCTTCTGGAAGAAAGACTAATCCCCCTCTTCCCCCCGTCTGTTGCGTTGTCAACGCAACAAACCAAACGACCGGCAATAGAACAATAACAAAGCTATGAAAAAAGAGACCTACGAAGCGCAGAAGGCCTTCGCTGGGGAGAAGAAGCCGTCGATGCTTCGACGTTGCGTAGGTCATGATTACACGGGGCGCCAGATTTACATGATCACAATGGTGACTGAAGGTCGTCGTCCGCTCTTCGGCAGGGTTGTCGGAAAAAGTGAAGCACCTGTGGGCTCTCCCGATGCGCCCCACATTGAGCTCTCGCAGTTGGGACAACGTGTCGCTGACGAGTGGTGGGCTGCCTCAATGCACCACCCCGAAATTGAGGTTATCGCGCTCCAGATGATGCCCGACCACCTGCATGGCATCCTCTTTGTCAGAGAAAAGATGGAAAAGCCATTGGGAATGGCACTGCGTGGCTTCAAACACAGTTGCAACCACCACTACCGCGAGCTGGTGCTCGGCCAGCCGCCAGTCTCGTTTGTTGCGTTGACAACGCAACAAACAGGACCGCAACAAACAGGACAACCCAAGAAAGACCGTCGTAGCGAGGACCGTGAACACGGTCTGCTTTTTGCCCGTGGCTATAACGACAAACTGTTGCTGCGGCCTGGTCAACTTGAGAAGTGGCTTCACTATCTTGAAGATAATCCCCGCCGCTTGTTGATGAAGCGAGAGCATCCCGACCTGTTCCGTGTCCAGCGCAACGTGGTAGCTGCCGGCACGACATTCTCGGCCATTGGCAATCGCTTCCTGCTCGACCGGCCTGTCAAGCGCCAAGTGCAGTGCTCCCGCCGCCTTACTGAGGTGGAGATTCAAACGAAGGTCCAAGAATGCCTGAATGCTGCTCATCAAGGTGCGGTACTCGTGTCGCCAGCCATCTCACCAGGTGAGAAAGCAGTCATGCGAGCCGCCTTTGATGCTGGCTTACCTTTGATTTTCCTACAGGAAAACGGCTTTACTGACCTTGCAAAGCCTGGCGGTGCACGCATGGAGGCCTGTGCTCGCGGTCAGCTGCTTATCCTTGCCCCGTGGGAACACCACAACGAGGCACTGACCATCAAACGTAGCCAGTGCCTTCAACTCAATGACCTTGCCCGCCTCATCTGCGGACAGGACTAATTATCACTCGATTACGAAGGTGCGGGGATAGTAGTCGCTGTAGAAGCGGCCGTCGGTTGCCGTGAATTTCAACACGCAATAGTTGGGGTCGGTGACGCCTCCGGGATAGTATTCGGTATCGCCATCTCGCCAAATCATCTCCTTGCTCGCTGCATCGGTCAACACCTCCATCGTGCCGCGCAGCATCATGCCCTTGAACCCTTCGGCATCACAGAAGTAGATGGACGCCTTGGGATTGGCCTTGTAATGAGCCACACGCAGGGAGAAGGTATTGGTGGTAAAGTAGAATACCTTGATGCCCTCACGCACACGAGGCGACAGCATCGCCTTGGTACAGGGGAAGCCTTGCTCGTCCACCGATGATATAAAGGTGACGGGCAGCGTGTCGGCCATCTTGGCAATCAGGTCCTTAACTCCTGCCAGGGCAGGGTTCTCGGGCATTGCTTCGTTGATAGTCATCTCCTTGCGCCACCGCTTCAGGTGCGGGAAGTACATCTTCATCTGACCGATGTATTCCTCCCTGGTGATGGGCTGCGGCAGGCCCTTGTTGACCTCGTCGACAAACTGGGCGCAGTGCTCGATCATCTCGTCCATGGTGCAGTCCTGCAAGAACTTGCCGTCCTTGTAGCAATAGATGCAGTAATCCTCGTTCTTGCTGCCATCGGCATTGGTGCCGAGCAGTTCTTCGGTGAGCGGCATTCCGCAGCTCTGACAAAATTTCTGTTCCATATTCTTTTTAGTTTATTCAAGCAAAATTACAGACAGTCATAGAAATATCCAAATAACTATATGTTTTTTATCGTCGTTTGCAGTTCATCCAGAAATCGTGCAGCATCGCCACCGTCCATCTGTACATGATGGAACTGAAACGAGATGGACAGCGTGACTTTTAGCCACTTCTTGCGATATCGTCCCCACATCACCATCGGATTGCAGAATTGATCAGTATATTGATTGACTATGCTGTCAAGTTCAGTTGCCGTCATGGCCGATGTTCCTATCACCATGGCATCATCTACAAAGGTGCTCAGACACGAACTGCTTGCCGACTGAGTCAACGCCGTATAGTCCCTGTTGAATTTCTCCAAGTCATCACAATAGGGGACATCGCAAGAGTTAATGCCCCCATTGCTGTTATTCACTATCACATTGATGGCTATGCGGTCATACTTGTACAGTTTCCCGTTCTGGGGCAACATGTAAAACTCCTCAATCTTTGATGCAGTATTGCCAATGCACCAGCACATGAGCATGTTGAATTTGAGCCCGCGCCGCCGACTCACATTATACAGCCGAGTCACGTCGAAGGTCTTGGTGAGCGTCACCATCGGCATGGGTGATTTCATCCATAACTCGAATGCCACCGCCCGACTGGTATCCTTAGGATTGATTTCCTGTTTCATCTGTTCAGTTGCCTATAGTTTTCATCAATTGCGGCGATGCGGCGGGAACTCCTTGACGGAATTGTAGCTGACAACCTTGCCGTCGTTGTCAAAGTTGACGACAAATAGCATTTCCTCGGCATCGATAATCTCACCGACCACCTTACGGTAGCCCCACTGCTCTCCGGTTTCGTCAGCATTCTTGAACAAGGGTGTTCCCAACAGGTGCTTGATGTCGCTCTTGGACATTCCCATTTCCACCTTGTTGATCTTGGTAGTATCGCGGGTGGCGATACAACTGTTAAAACCCAAGGCGAGCACAAGAACAAGTGCCACCGTCATTATTATTTCTTTCATTCTAATCATCGTTTTCATTTTTTAGTACATTATTAATTATACCAATTGTCCTGGCAGGCGAAGCTTCACCTTTGGGGAAAAGTCGCCTCGTATGCCTCAAAGGCGTCAGGGTTCTCATCGGCAACGAAGTAGCCCTTAGGAGGGCCGTAGGTTGCCTCGATGACACCGTTGCTTTTCAGCCAGCCGGGGATGAGTTCCTGAGCGAGGAAATAAGGTACCTCGGCATCGCGCGGCTCGGCATGATAATGGATACCCAGCTTGCAGGCCAGGTCAAAGCCAGCATGGCGGTAGAAGTTGATATTGCTCTCCATGCACAGGAAGCCGATGCCCAGTTCACGGGCATTCTCCAAGGCATAGTTCAGCAGTTTCAAGCCATAGCCCTGACGCTTATAGTCGGGGTGGATGCTGATGGGTCCGAAGGTCCATGAGGGCACCCTTGTGCCGTCGTCGAGGACGAGTTCGGCCCGCGAGAACATGATGTGTCCGATGATCTTGCCATCCTCCTCCATCACCAGGTCAAGCTCGGGGACGAAATCGGGATTGCTGCGGTACTGGTTGAGCACATAATGCTCGGTGCAGCCAGGGCGATAGACGTTCCAAAAGGCTTCGCGGGTAAGGTTCTCCACCTCACGGTAATCACTAGGTTGTTCTAATCTTATCTTCATTGTTTTCAATTTAATTGACGTTAGGGTCCCTAAAGTCTTTAAAGTCCTTAACGACCCTAACTGCTGAATATTACATTCTCGCCTTCTGTTTCTCACCGGCACCGGTGCCACGGTACTTGCTGCCCGCACTGTTGAACTTCCAGGTGAGGTCAAGGGAGAACGTGCGGCGGGCAGGGTTGCTGGTGGTCAACTCGCGCGGGCCGAAGATGGTAGCCCCAGCCTTGCTGGTGTTGAACAGGTCCATGCAGCGCGCGTCAACAGTCAGTGAGCCCATGCGGTGCAGGCTGATGTCCTTCTGCACTCCGATGCCGCTATAGAACCTGTTCTTGGTGATGCGGAAGTTGTCGTAGTCACCTCGCGATGTCCATTGCACCATGGCATTCAAGCGCCAGGAGTGCGGCAGCTCGATATCGTTGTTCCAGGTCAAGCCCAGATACGGGTGGTTCAGCGTGAGGATGGAACCGTCGGCGGTCGGCGTCTTGTAGTTCTGGAAGATGGCAATCGCGGTCCATGTGGGATGCCAGCAACCAAACACGGGCCGTAACGACGGCATGATGGTCAGTCGGTTATAGCTCTCCTTGCTGTTGATGGGATGCACGAGGCTGACGAGCGGATCCTCGGACCCGGGATAAGGCTCGGTGGACATCGTCTCGGAGTCCTTGATGCGTGCGTAGTTCAACGTCAGGTTCATCCACTGGTAGGCGGCATTGAAGACCAGGCTGTGGGTGTAGGTGGGCTTCAGGTAGGGATTGCCGCTCTGATAGCTGTAACGGTTGATATAGACGGTCGAACTGGTGAGGCTGCTGTAGGCGGGGCGCTGGATGTCGCGGCGGTAGGACAGCGACAGCTGCACCTTGCCCACCGGAGCCGACACCACAAACGTGGGGAACCAGTCGCCATAATCGCGGCACACCTCGTCTTCGCGCTCATTGAAGTTGTAGTAGTCGTTCTTCAGGTGCTCGTAGCGCAGACCTACCTGGGTATAGACCAGACCAAAGCGTCTGCCGAACTCCACAAAGGCTGCCGTCGAGGACTCGTTGATTTCGGTATCGGTAGCCTTCACGGGAACACTTGCCGTTGCCGAGAACGAGTAGGCATCGGTGCGGTGGTTGTAGGAGTATTCACCGCCCGCCGACAGGTTGCCCTGCCAAACGGGGTAACTCAGGATGAGCTTCGAGGCCCAAAAGTTGTTGCGGCTGCTGGTGTTGCTCTCGATGCTGCGGCTGACGGTGACGCCGTCCAGGACGGTTGACTCTCTGGTGCTGCCCGGCGTCTCGGTACGGTCAAACAGGCCGTCCACGTTCAGGTCAATGCCCAGGGAACCCACCTTGCCGTTGTAATAGGCATTGAAAATGTGCTTCCTGAAACGGTCGCGCTGCTCGACGTCGCTCACTGAGCGCTCGGTGAAGACGCCATTCACATAGCTATCGGTGATGAACTGGTCACGAAAGTCGGCGCTGGGATGGCGGTCATATTTGTAAAAGGCGCCAAAACTGTGGTTATCGTTGACCACATAATTCACCTGAAGTTGGGGCGACAGGCCTTTCCAGATGTTCTTACCATCCTGCGTGACAAGACCCTCGACCCGGTCAGGGCCCACAAAATAAGACAACTGGTTCTCCTGCAGCATTTTAGAATGCCCGTAGCGGCCTACCCAGAACGAGGCGGTGATGTCCAATCCACCCGTGCGGTAGTTCAGGTCCAGGTTGTTGGTAATCGTATGGCTATACTGGTACATGCCCGTCAGATTGTCCTGGAAACTGAAGCCGTCGCCCTGCGCTTTCTTGAGCGTGATGCGCACGACGACCTTGGTTGAGGCGGCATAGCGGGCTCCAGGGTTCTGGATGACGTCAACATGCTGGATCTGGTCGCTGCGCAGGCGGGACAATTCGCTCACGTCTTGCACCTTGCGGCCGTTGATATATACCTCGGCCTCGCCGCGTCCCAACACCGTCACGGCGCCATCACGCTTGGCCTCCAGAGACGGCACGCGTGCCAATGCGTCGGCCACAGTACCGGCCTTCTCAAGAATAGTGCCCTCGACGGTTGTGCGCATGGCTTCGCCCTTGACGCGTGTCTTGGGCAACTGGCTCTTCACGACCACCTCACTGAGCAACAAGACGTCCTCTTTCATCTGAATGGTCAGCCCTTGAGCGACATTCAGGTATTGCGTCTGATAACCGATGCACGACACCTTGATCAGGGCACCGTTATCACGAGTTACTATCTGGAACTTGCCCTGGTCATCAGTCATCGCACCTTGCACGAATGCTGAATCGGGCAACGACAGCAACACCACATTTACAAAGGGCATCGGTTCCCCCTTTT
>CAMHMV010000002.1:0-324664 GCA_946186345.1 uncultured Prevotellaceae bacterium
GAACCTTAGAACCACTATATGTGATTTTCATCCTGCAAAATGAACCTTACGCCTGGTTTTATTGAAGCTCATCATGTAGTAAGCTTGTCCACAACATTGGGAGAGCATGAGATCAAGCCCTCCGACTTTATTATGGTATGTCCGAACTGCCACAAAATGCTTCATCATGGGAACGTATCCATCAAAAACCTGAGAAGCAAGTTTAAGAAAAGGCCATAATTGTAATACCATAGTCCGTTTTTATGACCTCCTCCCCTCCTACCAAACAAGAGCTAATATCCCTGGTCGAATCCATGTGTGGAATCCAGGATAGAATGCTCGACGCTAGAGGTATGCCTGAACATATCCAAAGACCTCACGTGGATAATATGGAGGCATTAAAAGCGCCGGTATTTTTCCTGTGGGAGCTGCTTGGATATGGAACGGCGAGAGAATTGTCCGAAAAAGGCATTAACAGCGTCTGGATTGACTCGAAATATCAGATCACATCCTTCTTGTTAATGAAATCCAACAGCCTTTGCAGGTCTTCGTCATTTGCTCCATTCAGATAGTTTATGATCTTTTGCTTGCAGGGGTTGGTGTTCCACTTCTGCATCTCACGTGTTTGTGATGAAGATTCACTATCAATATAGGGTTGCATAGTTTTGTACGAACTATGGCCAGTACATTTCATGATGGACGGAGCGGACATATCCTTAGCAAAAGAGTTGGTAACGAACGACCTTCTTCCAACATGGCATGAGATGATATCATAGAAGAAACGTTCCTCTGTTACAATTTCACTCCCGATATAATACTCATCCAAGACCTTGCGATCAAGCTCTGCAGTCTTAGCTGCATCTTGAATCGCCTTGTTCAGTTTTTGGCTGCTCGGCACTTCAAAAACATGGCCATCTTGGGTTTCCTGCCCCTCATATTTGGCTAAAATCATGAGTGCACCATCATTCAGCGGAATCGTAAGGGGTTTGCCCGTTTTATGGGCATGCATCACAATCCGGTTGTTTGAGATGTGGGCTGGGCGCAGGTTACTCAGGTCAGAATAGCGAAGTGACGTATAGCACATGAAACAGAATAGATCTCTTGCATGGCTAAGCCGTTCGTTCTTTTTAAAGTCATAATCCATGAAATACTGCAGTTCGTCATCAGTAACATAAGTCACTGTTTTAGGCAGCACTTTCAGATTTGACCTATAATGAAGAACGGTCCTGGGTAAGGAATACCCTACTTGATCATTTATCCAGTTTAAAAAACTTCGCAGCATAACGAATTGCTTGTTAGCAGTACGATTCCTGTATCGGTTCTCAACATACCAGTCGCGAAGATTAAACATAGTTTCTTGTGTGACATCTGAAGCCCATGTGGCCTTAGGATTTGCTGCCCTATATTGATTGAATGCTTGGGTGTATTTCTCAATGCAGAGCTTAGTCCAATTGCGTTCACGTCCACGAGTAGCAATGAACTCATCAAAAAGAGTTTTCAGCGTCTTCCTTTTGACAACATTAGTCTCGATTTCCTTTTCGTTCCTACCTAGATGTTCATTGACCATCTTCTTCAATTCGTCAGGAGTGGGTATAACATTCTTGAGGGAGCATATATCCATACAATTCTCGATTTCCTGTCTGAAATCTGCAATAGCTGAATTGATCTCACTAGCCGTGAATGTCATTTTACGAACATTATGAGTTGTTCCTTTCTTAGCCTTTTGGGCATCGCTATCCCATTTAACCTCTTCGGCATACAACCCTGTAATAAACGTCACCTCGCTTTGTTTGGAGTTCCACCTCACGCGAACAGCAACCTTTCCGGTGTCCTTCTTGATAAATACTCGTATTGAATACTTGATCCTTATCATACAATTACGATGTGTTTAAAAAATAATTTGTACTTTTGTGTTGTAAATACTGATAATAACATGGCCTGAGCCGTGTTAGCTGTGCAAAATTAGACATCCAAATTTACATCCACAAGAGGTCCCCCCTTTTGTAAGATTGCTTAAGATTAAGTTAGACAATTTGATATTTTGAGAGTTGTAATTGTCTGAAATTTAACTATTTATTATGTTGGACTGTTTCACATAGCATTATATCGAACGTCTTGTCCTCTCCGCCTTTGAACAACCGACCGCTATCAGCGGTTGGTTGTTTTTTTATAGTCCACCGCCAAGCTTGCTTGAGCGATGGACTATAAAAAATAACCAATAAATTGCGCAGCAATCGGTTGTTCAAAGGCAGCGGCCCCGCGGGAGCGAAAAGATGCACGAGCGAAGCGAGTGAATCTTGTAGCCCCCGCTGCTCGCGCACTCCCCTCCCAATCCCCACTCCCGAATCTCGCGCACTCCCTCGCCATTCCCCGCCCCACTGCTCGCGCACTCCCCTTCCACCGTAAAGAAAATCGGTTGGATTACCGCAAAAGTAATCCAACCGACTGATGCCTTGAAAAGACGTTGCTGCACTAATTCTGCGCTACACGCACAGGTCGGATGCTTAAGCCAAAACTGCGTTCCTGTTTGTCCCAACCAGGGCTGCTGCCCGAAAAGAAAAGATGGTTGTAAGCATAAAGCGACAAGCCATAGTACAGCGAGTGTGACCAATAGTAACCGAATTCACCTTCATTGACGATCCTGGTCCCATCTTTATAACCTGCGGCCGGCAAGAACAAAGTCTTTCCGCTGGGGCCAGTGCCCAAATACCCATTCACGCCGTTCATCGTCGTCCACTGCCAATTGCAGTGCTCGTGCAGTTCGTCCTGTTGGGCCTTAGTCGGCATTTGCCACGACAGTCCCCAGTTCGCTTGGGCGGCATCGTCGGCAGGTTCCAGTTCATTCTTATTGTCAACTGTGCCATAAGAGTTTTGGAAATTATACTTCGTCAGAGAGTCCCATGTGCCGTTACACCACTTGTAAGTTTCCCATGTATAGACCTCCTTGGGAGCGGTCTCGCCCCAAGCGAAATAGTTGCCGTACTGCTCTGGGCTGTTGGCACCCACGTTACAAGTTGCCCATAGCGTACCACTAGGCAACCCAAGGTCAACATATTCATGATTATCTTGATGTGCACCGCCTCCCAGAATGAGGTCGATGATGGCATTGACATCGGCAATGTTGATTTCACCGTCTTTGTTGACATCGGCAGCCGTGAGATTACCACTACCGCTCAAGATGATGTCCATGACAGCATTTATATCGGCAATATTAACTTCGTGGTCACCGTTGACATCGCCAGTTATGCTACCACCATCTCGCGAGATAATGATGTGAGTGGCACGATTTCCATCTCCCTGGGCGATGAAGTAGCCATATTCTTCATGTTCGATATAGGCATCCACGGGAAAAGTAATAGCGCAGTTCAAGAAAGTAATGGATTCACCGAATCTTTCTACTACACCATTGATGTCTGCTTGTACGTTGTCAAACTTAAGCGCACACAGCACTGCATCTCCACAATTAATGCCTTTGGTTGTCTGCAAAGTGATGTCTTTGATGGTCAAGCGAGTGCATTTGCAATAAATGCCACGCATAATGCTGGAGAGGTAGAGGCTGCCATCGCCTTGAATGGTCACTTTTTTACTATTAGTGCCTTCAAAACCCAGGGCAACAAAGCCCGTTGTGGTCAGCCGGCATTCACCCTTGATTACAATGGTGGCATCTTCGGTAATACGGATCGGGTAAACGTAGTCGTAGGGCGTCCCGCTGCTGTGTTCTACAACAGCTTTGTTCAGCGTCAATGTGTGGCTGGCAGCATCCCAGGTGATTGTTCCGCTCTTGATGAAAGGGGAGTTGAAATGGCCTTTCTCATCAGGAGACACCTCACAAACTGTTACTTCTGCACTAGCACTCATGGCTACGAGAAGTGCAATGAGCAGTAATAGGAAATTCTTTTTCATAAGCAGTTACATTTTTAGTTTATGTTTCAATGACAGGTTACTCAATTCATCCGCTATGAGGATGTGTCATCATTCGCCTCGCGGTTTTTAATCGGCCTGACGGCCGAGAAATTAAACAAAAATTTTTATAAAAATTAAATAATGCAGTATATTATTTTAATTTTATTATTAATTTGCTTAATTTCTCGCGCGTAGCGCGATTCAAATTGCAACGAATGATTGATGACACACGCCACCAGTTCTACGGTGATTTTGATAGATCGTTCATTAGGTACTGATATGCGTCCTGAGTTTTATCATTCCGGGGTAAGTTAATCAACAGCGTTTGCTCTATACAGACGGGAAGTCATTCATTTTCCATTTTCTGTAATTTCTCTATCTTTTCATCGAGCTCGCTTCTGTTGTCTTTAAAGAGCCACCATAAACCACAGAATAAAGCTCCAATTACGATGACAACCAATACTATCACGGCCCAATGGCACTTGCCCATCATGGCTATTGCTACAGCAGCCATCAGGCACAATGCCAGGATACAGAGCATGCCCTTGGAGAAAAGAGAATGGCTGCCAATCCTATCTATCAGATTGTGCATTTCCTGGGTTGTCTTAGCGCGAAAAATGCGATGATAGACAAATGCACTATAGCCAAAAAACAATACACATAACAGTATTGCCGCAATAAGTGGATATGTGTACATCCTTGATGAGTCCAACATATCAATCTCAACGATAGCGTTGATTGTAAAGGCTATTACCAAACCACAAGACAAAATAATATTGAAACGGCTGCTCTTCTTGATGTATTTGAGCAATTCCTCTTTCTCGTCAACCGCCTCTGGTGCGAAATCCTCCTCAGTGGGAACGTAATTCTCGTCGATATAATCTTCGGGTTTCATCATGCAACGTATTTATTGGTTATTAATTTCACTCTTTTGGCAGACGGAGGTCAATTCTTCTCAACGAGTTCTCGAAGCTGCTCTATAATATCCATATCTTTCCTATACCACCATGGGCCATCGCTATAATAAAAGAGTAATGCCATGATTCCAATCGCAAGAGCTACACCCATAATAGCCCAAATATTAAACCAAGAGTCAACTATAAAGATGACAAATAGAAATATGCCCCCAACAAACCACGTTATCATTCTGTATCGGTGTACCTTTTCGAACCAATGCAGTAGCCGTTCTGGCGTGTCAAGGCTGTCAAAATTCTTGAGTGACCTATAATCGTACAACAATGACCATCCCCCAAAGCAAAAAATAGTTATCCAAAGCATGAAGTAAATGATATTCTTAGGATCACCTAGTTTTTGCAAAGTGAAAAACAAGAGCGGTATGACTAAGATCAAGACGATAACACCGTAGAGGTCACGTTTTACAATTGATTTACACTTGCCCTTGAGCTCCTCGAACAATTCTCTTCTGTTCTCGTTGTTTAATGTATTCGTTTCCATAATGATTCGCATTTTATTGGGTTAATCATTTGAATTCACTCTTTAGACGCACAGCAACGCCCAAAAACTACACAAAATCTTAAGTTTTTCACCTGGGGATGAGTAATCCCACCGCCCTAAGACAAGGCCAGGCATTAAACAGCGCTCTCTTGATGAACCAAATCTCCAAGTTCTTCAACGTCGGCACAGAAATCATCATCAAGATACCAGTTATGCGACCAATCACTCCAAATCTGGCTTACCGCCATAATGATACCCAAAATAATCATGAATGGCCATAAATCTGATCCATAGAGGACAATCAGCGAACAAACTATTGCAATGACGAGTGGGATCCAGTGTCGTACTTTGTAGGTTATTAAGAACTGCTTTACCGCCCGATAATGCTGTGAAGTAGTACCGGCGTTTTTCATCTGTGTGAGAAAGTGTCGCATAATCCTGTACATGACAAAATATCCAATCAGGTCAACGACGATGAAAGTATTTAATCCCCAAAAATAAATACTACCATAGGAATCCACTTCGACCCATACCAAAAATGCTAACAGAATGACGCATAAAGCAATAACTGCAATCCGTTTCCAACGGGACACTTTTTCCGTTTTCAATCGCATTTTGAGCAAACTCGCTGCCTTTGCGTTGATGCGCTGTCGCAGTTCCTGCAAGTGCAAATCCCCGTTCATTTGCTGAGGTTCTTTAAAGTCTTCCATAATAAAACCAGCATTTAATGTCCAAAACTATATCTTATCTATTGATTAGAAGCGACTTGTCTGTGAGCAGATTATTTTTCCTCCTCCCATTCAACTTGAGGTAAATAGAGTTTTAACGGTTCTGTTCCAAACTCGTTAAGGCCGTCTATACTTTTTTGAAAGAACAAGAAGAAAAAGGCTACGGCACCAATCATTAAAACAGCAAGGCCTGTGGCAAAGATAAGCAGTATCGGAATAATCGCATACCACCAATCGACACCCGCATCATGGCAACGTTTGAGCCCGGCAAAAACGACCAACACAGCTGCCAGAATGAAGGAAACGATAATAATTACACGATTAATCACCTCGTTCTGCCCATAGGTCTTGTCAATGATGGCGACTACTCCATATGCCAATAGCGCATAAAAAGCGACAGCAATTAATACGGTTACCAGATATTGTACACGCCCGATACGCCCTTTAGGGCTGAAGAAATTACTAAAGAAATGACTATTATCAATCGGGTTCACATAATTACGACATAAGCCAACATGATCCTTATCGTAATAAGGACATTCACTCAGACTACGTCCACAATGATTGCATTGTTCTATAATTGCCATAACGATATCGATATAATCATTTAACTTAAGTGCCTCATGAACAGGCGGCTTTACTTATTCTCAACGAAATCTTCCAGTCGGCTGAGAATCTCCTCGTCGCGGCGAGTCTTATATGGCACAAAATCGCCTTTAAAATACGAGTAGATTAAGATTGCAAGATATGTGACTGCAAGCGCCAAAGCCGCCCACATCCATACCCTGTCACGATAGAACTCTGGAAAGGGACTAATGATTAGGCCAAAGAGTACCAACCTAGTCAGGTAATCAGGATTGCGTTGATCACTTAACCTCTTTTCAAAACAGTGCAACAACTCTTCTGGAGTTTCAAGGTTGTCTAACCTCTGTAGAAACCGGTAATTAATCACAGCGGACCAGACAAATGAAATAACAAAAAACAGTAACATACATGTAGGAATTACATGTACACGATTTAGCACCACAGCGATAATCAAAAAAGCTATGAAAGTGAGCGTAAACACCGCATAGAGCCTCAGCCTACGTTTTGCTTGTGAGCGACACTCGGCCTTGATCCTTTCAAAGCGTTCACTTCTGCTTTGGTTGTCTAATGTATTCGTTTCCATAATGATTCGCAGTTTATTGGGTTAATCATTTTTTCACTCTTTAGACGCACAGCAATGCCCAAAAACTACATCAAAACGGAGACTTTTTTTGCAATCTACTGCATTTTTTCCATTAGTGCCAGGTAAAACTTTTTGGTCTTCTCATCATAAGCTGAATAATAGTCAGATATCGGCTACTTTTGAATCATGGACTTGGCTTTTGCCTCGAAGAGGCAGGTCGGGTCGAAGACTCGACTTTAATTGTAAAACACCATGCAAGCTCATCGAAGATGAGCGCAGCTTGGTGCCGACGACAGCAAATGAAAAGTGCGTCGAAGACGAACTTCAACAAACGTCAAATTCCTATCAATCACAAAGTTCCTCTTCGAGGCACTTGCAACATTCATCTCTGTGACCAAGCTGCGAACCTCTCCGAGGTTCTTGCATGGTCTTTCTCATTGAAATCGGTTCTTCGAACCGCTATCATCTTCGATGATTTCACCGGACATTATTGCATTTTTCTAATAAAGTTACTGAGTCAAAGAACTGACTCAGCAATTTAAGAGGATGTTGCAAAACTAATGCCCTACAGTATCGCGCTTCGCGCGAGAACCTTTAGCTCGGCCGTAAGGCCGATTAAAGATATAGTAGACGTTTACTTTTTGCGTTTTTTCAACTCATAGATTAATGCGACAAACGCGATCAGCACGCCAATCATGCCGACGAGCAGGCTGACCAGGTCGTAATTCTCTTTGAGCCAAGTTGATATTGAGTCCATAGGGTAGTAGGTTTTTGTTATTCTTTGTCTAACTTGAAGAGTTGATCGACAGCAGCCTTGAGGTTGGGCGCCAGGGGCGGGATGTGGTGAACCTGCTCGAGGCGGCGCAGTTCGTTGATGTCCATCTCCACCTCGTTCTCCTTGCGGGTCTGCTTGAACTCCTTCTTATCGATGTAGTCGCGCCCGATGGTATAGGTCTCAAGCAGGATGATGTAATCCTGGTCTGTCCTGTCAAAGTGGCCCGCTACAAGAATCTGTTTCATCACCAGGTCGTCAATGCGCGACTGCCCATTCTCGTTGATGTTATAGACCTCATAGTAACCACGGTTGGCAGTCTTATGCATTTTCACTTTTTGCTTCTTTCCGGTCTTGGCCTCCTTGGCGGCAGCCTCGGTCGCCTTGACGTGGTCGCTATAGTCCCAAATGTCGAAGCTGGTAGTGCGCTGTCCTGCCTGCAGGTCGTCATCGATATATCCCAGGACCGAGATGGTATCACTCACCACACGACGTCCCGAAGGCTCCTCGGCAAGGAACAGGCTACCCTGCTCCACCCCCTTGATAACCTTTTTGTATTGGGTTGTCGTGTCAATGCGGGCCCATTTGTCGATGTAACCACCGGCAAGTGTACTCAGGAGAAAGCGCAAGAGACCGTTTTCGCCCTTTGCGACACTACGGGTTTTGGCCGAAACCTTCCGCTTGGCAATCTCATAGGTGTTATCCACCACGCCGGCACGGAAGTAGAGCGGTCCCTCATCACAGACATAGACGCAGCGGAAGTAGGTCTGCACATAGAGCAGTTCCTTGGGCTTGACGACCAGTTCTGAGAGTTCAAATTCCTCTTCCTCCATGATCACGCGCTGGTCAATGATAGCATCCACATCAACCTGCATCGCCTTGAATGCCACATGCGAGAAGTAAAGACGCTTCACGCCCTTGGCATCGTCAAGCCAGCCGTCTTGGTCGGTAGTACCCACCAGGGCGCCTTTCTCGTTGGTCACACAAACGGCACCAATGGGCATACCATCGGTGTCAACGACTTGAATCCTCTGGGCATGGGCTACTATCGCCAAGAGCAAGAACAGCAACAAAAAGTAAAGTTTTTTCATCTTGTATTCCAGTTAAAAAAAAGAGACGAATAATCGTCTCTTCAGTAATCATTATTCATTATTTGAGCAACTCGCCGATCGAAGTGGTGAGATTGAACATAAACGTCGTCGCTCCCGTGTGGGGACGCGCAAAGGCGGCACCGATACCGAATGCCCTGACCTTCAAGCCGCCGCAAACCGACAGGCCCGACATGAAGTCACGCTTATAGGTCGCCATGTCGCTGCGCGTGCGGTAATTGTAACCGATACCCAGATAGATGTTGTCGGTGGGCAGGATGTCGGCACCGAACACCAGGTGGCGCAACAGGTTGCTGCCGAAGGAGTCCTTCTTGATTAATCCGCTGTTGGGGTTATTCACGTCTTCTATCTTGTAATAGGGCGAGTTCCAGCGCGTGAGTTCATAGGCCGTGAGGTGCAGGCGGATGGGCGCCTTGCCCAGCATCTTGCTCATACCGAACTGGATGTCCCAGGGCAGGTTGTCCTTGTAATCGTTGAACTTCTTGACCTGACCACCCAAGTTCTTGGCCACAAGTGATGCCGAGAACTCGTGATCGGGATCATAGTAGTTGATACCCAAGTCGGCGGCGACAGCACCGGCGGTGTAGTCCTCATACTTGGAATAGAGATACTTCACCGTGATACCGCCACGGAAACGGTCACTGATGTCGTGGCTATAGGTGAGGTTGAAGGCGATGTCGCTGGCAGTGAAGTCACCCGTGAACTCACCATGGACGTCAGCACCCCTGAGGTTACCGTAGCCAAAATACTGGATACCCACAGCAAAAGCACCATGCTCGCTCACGCCCTGACCGTAACGCAATCCGGCAAAGTTGGTCTCGCCGATGTAGCGCATGTAGTTGATGCCCACCTGGTGGTCATATTCCGGTCCCAGGAGGGCGGGGTTCTGCTCAACCAGGTTGATGTCATCGTCAATGATGGTGAGGTTGTGACCACCCAAGCCATAAACGTGGGTCGATGAGGGCACGCTCAGGAAATTATATGCCGTGGTTTTAGGACCGTCGTCGGCCATGGCGACAAGAGCCACGGCAAACACGGCCATCAATATCATGTGACGCAAATAGGTTGTCATATCGTTATCCTATACAATGATCTCAATTAATAGTATAACGAGAAAATGGTTCTTTTAGTATATTCAACCTTCGGTTGGCTCGTCGTCAGGCTCATCGGGCAGTTCATCGGCCTCGGCGAGGACCTGCTTGGCGAGTTCCAGGTCACGTTCAAAGACCACGACCCTGACAGGAGCCATCCAGATGGCATTGGCTGTGCTGTCGACGATGACGCCTGCAGGGATACCGCTGGCTTCGAGGGCACCCTTGACGATATTGGCGTCGATGGGGCTGCTATACTTCTTGAGTACGACAATTTTATCTTCCTTTTCCATTGTCTTGATTTAATGATTGGCCGTGACAGAGTCACGGCACGGATGAACGTTACTTGATGCCGCGGGCATTGAGGGCGGCCTGATAGCGGTGGGCGTTGTCGAGGTGGCTGGCATAGTCACGCGTGAAGTCGTGATAGCCGCTGAAGTCGGCACGGGCACACATGTAGAGATAATCGTGCTGCGGCGCGTCGAGGACGGCGTCGATGGTCGATTTCTCGGGCAGACGGATGGGACCGGGGGGCAAGCCGTTAACACGGTAGGTGTTGTAGGGCGAGTTGATCTGGGTCATGGGCACGGTGATGCGCTTGATGGAGAAGTCGCCGATGGCAAACTTCACCGTCGGGTCGGCCTGCAGACGCATGCCCTGCTGGTAACGGTTCAGGTAGAGGCGTGCCACCTTACCGCGCTCATCGGCCTTGCTGGTCTCCTCCTCGACAATCGATGCGACGGTAGCCACTTGGTCGGGGGTGAGGCCCAGTCGCTCGGCCTTGGCCTTGCGCTCACTGGTCCAGAAGTCGTTGTAGTAGTCAAACATACGGTCGAGCATCTTCTCGGTCGAGATGTTCCAGTAGAACTCGTAGGTGTCGGGCATCAGCAGGCAGGCGATGGTCTGCGGGGTTTTACCATATTTGGCACAGACGGCACTGTCCTTCAACGCCTTGCGCATTTCATCGGGACCTTCCATAAAGGTCTCGCCCCAGCGGTCGGTCCACTCGTCAAGGGTGCGCACATTGTTGAAGGTGAAGCGGATACCATCCTGCACGCCATTCTTGATGCGACGGGCTGCGGTGAACGGTGACATTCCCGGCTTGATGCGGAAGGCGCCCTCGCGGTTCTCGACCTTGGCATGCATCAGGTTCAACATGGTGGCAACACGATTGCCGAAAGTCTCGTCAACATGGGCTCTGACACTGTCGCCAATCATATCGATGGTGCTGCCTTTACGCACCTTGACAAGGCCCTCGGCAGGAGCACCGATGAAGAAATAGGGCGCTGCACAAGCCACAAGGATAACAAGCAGTGCGGCCAAGCCGCCGATAATCCATTTTGTCTTCTTCATATCTATTACGGGTTTTTATCTTATTCAGTGGGAATTGAGGCAAGCAGCAGGCGTGCCGCTCCGCTCATCTCCACCCTTTCAGCAATGGCGGGAACTAGAACGGTTTCGCCTTGTTGCACGGTGACGGGTTTCATCCCCTCCACCTGCAGGGTTGCCTCGCCCTGAATGCAGACCATAGCCACAAACGATTGGCAACCAGGGTTCTCAAACGTGTAATCGCCTTCAAACTCGAGATGACGTGCTAAAAAATAGGGACAGTTCACCAGTCCAGTCATGCCAGGACCCAGGTTGGGGCGGTCAAGCACCTTATCCTCCCGTGGTGAAAAATCAAGTGCCTCGCGGGCTTCCTCGATATGAAGCGGGCGCAACTTGCCGTCGGCATCGTGACGGTTGTAGTCCCACACGCGGTAGGTGATATCGCTGGACTGCTGTATCTCAACCAGGAAATTACCAGCACCGATGCAGTGAATCTGACCGGCTTGGAGGTAGAACACGTCCCCGGGCCTTGAAGTGGAGGAATTCACGACATCGAGAATTGAGCCCTCATTCAATAGAGTGACAAATTCATCGGGTGACAACTGGCGGTTGAAACCCGCGCGGATCAAGGCATGCTCATCGGCATTGAGGATGTACCACATCTCATTCTTACCAGAGCAGCCGTGGCGCTGTCGTGCCATCTTATCGTCAGGATGCACTTGTATGGACAGGTCGCGACGAGCATCAATAAACTTGATGAGCAAGGGGAAACTGTCACCATAACGGCGGCTGACTTCTTTTCCCACCAATTCGGCACCATAATGATGAACGAGTTGGGAGAGTGTCATCCCCTTTTCTTCACCCTGAGCCACCACCGACTCACGACCAGGCATAGCCGAGAGTTCCCAACTCTCGCCGATAGGTTCATCACACGCTGGCAGATGCTTGAACTCCAGAAGTTTGCTACCTCCCCACAGGACAGGTTTCAGAATGGTATTGAATTTATAAATCTGCATAGTTTATACTTAATCAATAGTAAAACGTTTCACTTTAATCAATTACTACGCAAAGGTAGTAAAACTTTTTAGTTTAATGTTCCCTATATTGTCCTTATTTCTTAAGATTATTGGGCAACCTTATTGTTGTCGTCCTTGACCCACTTGATGTACTGGCTGTAGTCGTGGGCGACGAGCACGCCGTTTTCCTTGTCGTCACGCCAGGTGTCGGTCCAGTCCATGTCGTAGCCGTGGCCCGTAGCATCGTGGAAGATGTGGCCCTCGCCCTCGTTCATCTTCCAGTAGGCGACCAGGCCCTCGCTGTGGGCGTTCACACCGGCAAAGCCAGTAGAAATCTCGCTGGCGGTGAGGGCACGGTTCCACACGCGCACTTCACACAGGCGGCCCTGGAAGAACTGGCTCGTGCGGTAATTGCCCCACGACATGCCCAACTCGAAGCGCTGGAACGGTGTTGCCTTGCCCGTACCGCTGGTCTGGGCATCCTCAACGCCATCGACATACATCCTGAAGGTCGTACCATCGTAGGTGCAGGACACCAGATACCACCGGTTGGTCTTGAAATGGGTCGAAGAGAAGCAGCGGCCGCCAGGCAATACCCATTGCAGGATGTCACCACCCGCTGAACCGTTCTCGCCGAAGCGGAACATGTTGGCTTCCTCCTCATTCTTGCCCTCGATGGCAAGGACGCGCTTGATATTGCCCACGTTGCCGAACCTGTAGGAATAGACCTTGAACTCGATGGTATAGTTGGAGAGGTTCACCATCTTGTCGTCGGGGAAGATGTAATTGGACGAGGCATTCTGGTTGTTCTCGAGCGAGTAGAACGAGATAATGCGCGAAATCTGTAGGAAGATGGTGCGGCTGCTCTCGATGACCTCGCCGCCGTCGCCCGTCACTTGACGGATGGTCACAGGGATGACATAGGTGGCGCCCTCGATGAAGCCATCGGTATTGATGACCTTGACCTGGGCGGTAGTGGATAAAGCCTCGCCCTGCTTGATGGTCACCTCGCTGTCATCGAGCGTGACACACGAGGCGGGCACGGGATAATAGGCCGTGCCATGAGTCTTGTTGTACTCGCGCACCAGCGCTGTGTCAATAGCGAGTTGCACGGTAACGTCCTTGGCGCAACGGCGGGTCGCCTTGACGGTCACCGCATAGGCTGCCGGCAGTTCATCGACCGTGAACCGCTGCACCGGCACCTGCTCGGTACCCGAGATGAGCAGTCCCACCTTTTGGTAATCAAACTTGTCACCCTCGCTGTCACAGGCAGCAAGAGCCAATACCATCAGCACCACAACAAAATATCTTATCATTCTCATAATCATAACAAATTCTAAAAACCTAACGCCTAACGAGCCGGATTCATAATCTGGATAGCGCGGCGAATGGCACCATAGGGCACACCATCGCTCGTGTTGTAGTAGTTGCGCTCCACATAGTAGGCGCCGCAGCCGCCCTTGTGGCCCGTGGCAGGCTCCCAAGCGGCATAGTTGAAGATTTCGCCGCCCGTGGGCTTTTGGCCGAAGGACTCGCAATAGACGGTCTTCTCGTCGGGATGGCCCATGGCCCCTACCCCAGCCCCTTGCTGGCTGTAGGCCTGCTTGACGTAATAGTCCACAAACGGGTCACATGCCACCGGCGGGGATACCGAGAAATAATCGACAATAATCAGTTTCTCGGGATACTGCCCCCCAAGGCCGAAGATCCTGTCACATTCCTCGATGGCCCAAGTCAGGTGCTGGCCGCTCCAACCCTCGTAGTCAAAGTCGGCTCCGTCAAGCCCTGTCTTGATGACCGTGTCACACACCCAACGGGCATAGGCGCGAATGGCCTCCTCGCTGCGGTCGGCAGAGAGGTCATAGGAAACGCCTCCGACGGTAAACTTGTGGTTATAGTTCGACGCGTCGGCGTGGAAGACAAAGCGGGTGCCCTTCTTGTCACGCGTCTCTATCATGTCCTGATAGGCGACGGGGTGCGTTTCGGGCGTCGGGATGCCCATCCACAGGTTCACGATGTCGATGCTGTCGGGCAAGCCGATGATGCGTTCGCCCCACGAGGCGGGATCCTTATAGCCGCTGGCGCCCTCGATGGGTGCCCAGTCGGCATAATAGACGTAGCAGATCTCATGCTGACTCGCCTTGTAGTCACGCAGGGCCTGGTAATACTCCTCACTGTACTCCTTGAGCGGCTGCAGGTCCAATGCCTCAGGCTCAGTGTCACAAGCCGCCATCAGCAATGACAGCACTGACAATACCATTAAATATCTTGTCGTTCTCATAACTTCTAACTCCTAATTACTAACTCCTAACTCCTTGCGATCCCACCACAGGCGGGTGCCGCCATTGTCCTGACCACCGCCCAGGGCCTCACTGTCCAGCACTTGCACAGCGGCTTGTACAGCAGCCTCGTTGGTATTATACTCCTGCACCGGGAAGGGGCAGCGGCGCACCTGAATCTGAGTGTCAATCAGCCCCTGACTGTCGTTGTTCACGACGGGCAGCAGGCGGGGATAACCCGTGCGGCGGAACTCAGCCCATCCCTCACAGCCGTCGGGGTACATGGCAATCCACTTCTGGGTGATGATGCGCTCCAGATTGGTTTCAAACTCGGCCTCGTCATCCCAGGCGATGGTGATGTCGCTGGGGGCACTGGCAGCGTTGCCGCCATTGGTGCGGTCCACATAGCGGGTGGGCTTCAGCGTCGAGTTGGTGACATAGGCATCGGCTCCGCTGACGTTGTTCTCGTCAAACGACACGCGGATGCCCGCCTCATAGAAGGCCCGTGCCGTGCCACCCATATTCCAGCCGCGCAATGCCGCCTCGGCACGCAAGAAGAAACCCTCGGCTGCCGTCATCCACACGATTGGCGTCGTGGCGCGGTCGATGTTGAGGTTGGACACATAGATGCCGGCATAGCGTGTAGGATTCATGTTGTGGACCCCCAGACGCACACCGTGATACTTGTTGTCGCTGCTGGCCAGCACGAAGTATGCCGCCAGGCGCGGGTCACTGTAGCCGTTCATGTAGCAATCCATCGTGGCGCCCATGCGCACCTCGCCCGCATTGAAGTTGTAGGCCATGTCATAGTTCGGATGGAAATAGGTCAAGCGGCCATGCAGCAACTGGGCACGCTCGGCAGCCGTCTCGATGAAGCCCATCGGGCACGCTGCCGATTTCTCGGCTTCCTGCTGCGCCAGTGCCGGGTCGGCATAGGCGACGCGCAGGGCAAGACGCAGGCGCAAGGTGTTAGCGAACTTCACCCAGCGGGCGACGTTGCCCTCATAGACGTTGTCATAGTCGGGCAACAGGGTGCCTCCCGACTCAGCCAGCGGCATGAGCACGTCGATGGCAGCATCCAGTTCCTCAAAGAACTTTTTGTACACCTCCTGCTGGCGGTCATAGGTCGTCCCCAAAGCTCCGCTGCCGAAGTGGATGTAGGGTATCGGACCGTACATATCGGTCACGCGGTGCAGGGCCTCGACCTTGACGATAGTCGCCAGGGCAGCCACAGCAGGTTGGCCCATCTCGTCGGCAACCTTGGTGACACGCTGCCAGGCGGGCATCACCTCGCTGAAGGCACGCGTGAACATCTGGTCATACCAGCCGCTCACAAAACTGTAGGAGCCGTTGTGCACACCGTTGCGCCAAGTGCCCGTGAGGGCGAGATAGCCCGAGAAGGCATCGGCGCTCAGGCCTTGTGCCACCTGATAGTCTGAGGAAAGGCAGTTGCCAGAGCCATCGTCAAAGAGGACAACGCGGTTGACCATCTGTGAGAAGAAGGCACCCACGTTCTGGTAGTCGTTGGCGAGTTCCTCATCGGTGAGTTGGTGCTGGTTGGTGTTGATGTCGTCAAACGACTTGGTGCATCCGGCAGCCATCACCAGCGCCACACACATATATAAGAGATTTCTTGTCTTCATAGCCATCATCAGAATTTGAGTTTCACATTAAATCCCATTGAGCGCAGGCTGGGCTGCATGAAGTAGTCAATACCCTGGTAGTAGGTACCCGTGTTGGAGGTCGCCTCGGGGTCATAGGGTGCCTTGTTGTAGAACATGCACAGGTTGTGGGCGACAAAGGAGACATTCAGTCCCTTTATCCACTTGACCCATCGATTGACCGGCACGTCATAGCCGAGGCTCAACTCGGCCAGCCTGAGGTTGGTAGCACTATAGACGTAGCGAGAATCGACGGTTCCGTTGGGGTTGCCCACGGTCTGGTAGTAGCCCTGGGCATTGATTTTCTTGCCGTTGATGACCACGCCGCCGTCGTTACGGGCATCCTGGGTGGCACGCGAGGCACCATAATAGTCCAGGATGGCCTGGGTCTCGCTCACAACGATGCCGCCGTTGCGGTAGGCCAGCAGGGCCGACAAGGTAATACCCTTGAACGACAGCGAATTGCCCCACGACAGGTTGTAGCGCGGTGCCGCCTGTCCGGCATAGATGTAGTAGGCGTTGTTGTTGGGATTGGCCTCGACGGTCTGGCGCTCGGGATTGACGTAGATGGCACCGTGCTCGTCGGTCTTGAGCGTGGAGACATACACGTCGCTGAGGGTGCCGCCCTCGGTCAGGCGAATCTGGTAGCCCGAAGTGCCGCCCATGTAGAGTTCGTCCAGGTTGTAAATCTCGCCGTCGATGGGATTGCGCCAGTTCTTGAGCAACTCCTTCACCTTGTTGCGGTTGAGCGTCCAGGTCACAAAAGTTTCCCAAGTGACGGGGCCGATGGGCTGCGTGTAGCGCGCCGTGAGCTCCACACCCTTGTTATCGACACGGCCACCGTTGACGACAGCGCTTGTGTAACCCGACGAGGCGGGCAGCGTGGGATAGAAGAACTGGTTGCGCGTGCTGGACTTGTACAGCGTCGCATTTACGCGCAGGCGGCTGCGGAACATGTACAGGTCGATTCCGGCTTCCCACGAGTCAGTGCGCTCGGGCTTGAGGTCGGTGAGCATGCGTGTCGAAGTCTCGGCAAGACCTGTCGAGGGGTTGATGGCATAGGTCTCACGTGTCAAGAAGGGCTCGTTAGGTTCGTTACCCACCTGGGAATAGCCCACGCGGGTCTTGAGGTAGTTGAGCCAATTGCTGCGCCCGAGGGCGGGGAAGATATCGGTCCAGATAGCACTCACGCCAGCCGACCAGTAGAAGTAACTCTTCTCGAGTTTGCTCGACCAGTCGTTGCGTGCTGTCGCATCCAGATAAACCATGCTACGGTAACCAAGTTGCGCGGTGGCATAGACGCTCTGCAACTGGGTGCGGTAGCCGCTCTGCACGGGTTTGAAGGTCGAGTTGGTAGTCTCGACATTAGCAAGGGTGAACTTGTTGGCGGTACCTTTCAAGTGGCCGCTGAAGCCCTCGATACTGTTGTCGCGCTGGTCAAAACTGGTGCCGAGCACGCCACTGATGTTCCAGCGGTTCTCGCTGAAGTACTTGTTGACCTTGGCGAAGGCCTCGGCATACAGCTGGCGGTTGCTCACGTTGCGCAGGCCGTAGTGGCCATATTTGGAGGCATAGAGCGTATTGGTCGAAGCGAAGAATTTCTCCTCATACTTGTCGCTGCTCTTGTCATACTTCACGCGACCCGTGATGTCGAGCCACGGGGTAATGATCCAGTTGAGCGATACGGTAGCCTGATGGCGCTCCTTGTGGTTGATGAAGCGTTCGCGCTCGGTCTCCCAATAGGGGTTCTCCATCGAGATGTCGTAGTTGTAGGGCCAATACTGCACGGGGAAGTTGCGGCCTGTGTCATAGCGCTCAAAATAGCCCAATTTGGAGAAGTCATCACCAGCGGGGAACAGATAGACGGGTACCAGCGGATTGTGGTACTGGCCCTGACTGATCATGTTCTGCTCCTTGACGGCGGTGAGCATATAGCCCAGGTCGAGCGTCATGCGGTCATCAAGGAATTTGGTGGTATTGCGCACGCTCACGTTGTAGCGGTCGTAATTGTTGCTGTGGATGATGCCCTGGGCATTGGTGGCTCCCAGCGACAGATAGGTCTGGTTCTCGTCGGTGCCTGTACTCAGGCTCACCGAGTTGGAGATGTTGGCACCCGTCTGGAAGAAGTCTGCGGGACGGTAACTACTGGGCTCTGCCAATTTCTCACCCCAACTGAAGTAACTGCCCGTCTCGCTCGGTCCGTATTGGTTCTGGAAGCGGGGCAGCACAAAAGGTTTGGAGAACTGGAAACTGCCGTTGTAGGTCACATCCACCCTACCCGCGCGACCGCGCTTAGTCGTGATGAGGATGACACCGTTGGCAGCATTGGCGCCGTAGAGCGCTGCTGCCGTGGGACCCGTCAGGGCACTGATGCTCTCGATGTCATCGGGGTTGATGTTGGCCGTGGCGTCACCCGTCTGTCCCGCTCCGGCAAAGATGCCCTCGGGTTGCTCGCTACTGAGGTTCTGCATAGGGATGCCGTCCACGACATAGAGCACGTTGTTGTTGCCATTGATGGACTTGGCACCGCGCATCACCACGCGGCTGCTGCCGCCTGCACCCGTCGCGCTGGCATTGATGGTCACACCTGCCACCTTACCTGCCAGCGAGTTGACAAAGTTGGCGTCCGGCACACGCGTCAGCGCATCTCCTTCCAGCTGCTGTACATTGTAGGAAAGCGATTTGGCCTCTTTCTTGATGCCGAGGGCCGTCACCACGACCTCACCAAGGTCTTGACTGGGAGACGGTTCCAACGTAATCGTCAGGTTAGAGCCATCCACCCGCACGTTGCGGGACTCATAGCCCACATAGCTCACGGTCAAGGTTGCACCCTGGGCAGCACTGATGCTGAACCGCCCGTCAAAATCGGTGGAGGTACCCACAATAGTGCCCTTGACATTGACTGTCGCCCCTATCATGGGCTCACCGTTCTCGTCAAGCACCTGTCCCGTCACTGTCGAGGTCTGCACCGTAGTGCTCTGCCCCTGCGGCAACGGTCCAGCCAACGCCGTACCGCCCCCCAGTACGATTGCCGCCACAATGTAGAGACGCAAAATCTTGTGTCTCCAGAACCTGAATCTCTGTTTTTCTATCATAATCATTACAATATTGTTGATGTTGACTACACAAAAGTAATAAAATATTACGAATCAGAGCGAATCTCCAAGACAATCTTAACTAAATATAAATGTTACACAAGATTGTTTTACACAAACATATGTGGCACAATCTTGTGTAACATGCAACAAGCTATTATAATGGAATTTATAATACTACTACATGAACGTAAACATTAAAACTAGAATCATCTCGACTTTCCAGAATTAAACTCCAATAATTTTTCCCACGCTATTGCTCCGCTCTTATCGCAATACTTTGATGCGAACTGAACGATGAATTTCGTTATCATTGCATCATATTCTTTTTGATATGCCTCGTTTCTCTCCTTAGCCTCAGCTCCTAAAGGTTTGATGATATCAGAATAAAGCGTATCTTTTCCAGAAATAAAAGACCAGAACTCTTGACCACAAATCTTGGTGCGTGTATCATTTTCGCTATGTTCTCGCCCATAGCAACAGCCCTCAATAGCAAAACACGGCACTTTGTTACCACTCGTATGGTAAACACGCATTGCCTTCCTAAAATGCTCCATCTGTTTTTTCAACGATGTTGAATTACACCAATTCGGTCCAGATTTAATACTGACAACATAGTGACAACCATCCTTATCCATTTCTAAATCAATACCATCAGCAGAACTTTTATAGCCCTGATAAGTCACACTTGCGACATATATAGCCAATCCTTCAAGCCAATCACCAAACATGGTTTCTTCGGCCGAAGACATAAATGCAGATGCTAAACTTCTCACCAAAACATCAGCGGCATTGATGTTTTTAGCTCTGTACATATACGGATTCTTCTTTTTCAAGAGATTATCCAACTTTAATGTCTTCAATTTATTGATTCTAGCCTCATGAAATTGTGAGATATTATTTCTCACATATTTTTCTACATTTTTGATTAATGAATCCATAACTTAAATCTTTATGATTCTGCTACAATATTATCTTTTTCATCAAAAATACGTGAGAGTTCGTCATCCATAGTATTCTTATAACGAGAATATTGGATATTATTACTCAGCTCCTCTTGCATATTCAAATTGCCGTTAATGTATTTCATCACCTGATTGCCTACTGCATAACCTAGACCAACAGGCACAGCATTACCGATTTGTTTATAGACAGTTTCTATGCGACCCTGGAATACCCAATCATCTGGGAATTGTTGAATTCTCGCATATTCCTCAATAGAAAGCGGACGCAATTGTGTTGGGTGACAAAGTAACGTGGCTGGCATTGTTGGACTTGTTACCAGTGTTGGAGACGGTTCATCAAATTTCAAACGCCGTAGAAAACCTGTTTTCCCTCCAGACAATTCATATGCCTTGCCCATCGCTTCTCGAGCAATTTCAGGTGGCAAACTACGCCAATTCTCACCCTCTTTCAATAATTTCATATAAGGCACACTTTTGGGGCGCAAGGGTATAAAATGTAAATCTTGACTATTCTCTAAATCTCCAATTGCATCCCTTAATGTCACCCAAAGATTTGTGCCAAAATAACCTTCTCTTGAATGAGTGGGGCTTGGCATTGGTATTCTCTCTCCTAAATGACCTATTATAACGACTCTCTCGCGATGCTCTGGAACTCCATAGTTTGCAGAGTCCAATAAAGCATAACTAATACTATAGCCTAATTTGGTAAACTCATTTATAAGGAAATGAAGTACACTGCCTTTTTGGCTTTTTATTGGATCATATTCTTGATATTCATAAGGCAAATCATTAAGTTTTGCCGACAAAAGGCCACGAACGTTTTCCATTATAAAAAACTGAGGTCGCAAGTCAGATACCACACGCAAGTATTGAATAATGACATTACCACGAAAATCGGCCAACCCTCTTTGTTTACCAGCTGTAGAGAAAGCTTGGCAGGGAGGTCCTCCTATAACCATTGTTACATCTTGCTTTGTGAGCCCTGCAACAGATAGAATTTCATCAGTCCCAACTGTATTGATATCACGATCAATTACAGGTATCTGTGTGTTTGCTTGAATTGTTTTTACGGCCCATTTATCCATTTCAACGCATACACGGATATTAAACCCAGCTTTTTCAATGCCAAGATCTAATCCCATAGCGCCAGAAAAAAGAGATATTACATTCATGCTCAATATATATTTCATGCAAAGTTACAGAAATAATCCTACTCTCACAAATAGACCAAACAAAAAAGAGACCATTTCAATCTTCAACCTTGATATATGTAATAATTCAACACCCTAGAAACCACAATGAAGATTCTAAATAAATTTACTTTTAAGTGTATGTATTTTCAAGAAAACATTAAATCAGATAATGATTTGTTTTCAATATATTGATAATTAGCTATTTAATGTTTAGTGATACACCAAATCAAGGTTATGAAACAATGGATTTCTACACCAAATCAAGGTTATCTATATACTGTACTACCACATATTCTCAATATTTTGTCACAACAATCAAAATCTTGTCTATCGTTTTGGATGATTGACTGTATGCTCATCATATCCAATGGATGCCGTTGAAATCTACCCATGAAGTCTCAATTCCTGATGGCATAAAAAAACAGACGCCTCCATAAAGAGGCGCCTGTAATATCGATAGCCTAAAGGCTAAAAGGCTCTTGTTTACTTGATGACCTTGGCGGTGGTGGTGCTGCCGTCGGTGTAGGTGGTAACAACGATGTTCACACCATTGACGGGCTGAGCGCTCTGCTGACCAGCCAGGTTGTAGTAAGTTACACCAGCAACAGCCTTGTTGGCGTTAATCTCCTCAACAGCGGTCTTGTTGTCAATTACCAGATGGATGTCCTGATAGATGTCATCAAATGTGAAGGAGTACTTGTTCTTGTAACCCAGAGTCTCATTACCTACCCACAGGCTGTACACCTTGGTGTGGTCAAGGCTCAGGAAGTTGCCTTCCTCATTGGGGGTCATCACGTTGCCATCCTCATCACGCAACTGGAACTCGGTGTCGTAGCCCACTTTGGTCACGCGCACGTCGTTGGTATAGTAAGGAGTGCGGAAGGCGGGCAGACGGTGCCTGGGCAGTTCGTACATCATGTCAATACCGAAGACGTCCTTGATAGCATCCTGAGACTCGCTGTTGAAGCAAACGTTGCCAGAACGGAAGAGGCTGGCATACTCGGCCTCGGCTTCATCATAGGCCATGTAGCAATATTTCATGCGAGTGCCGGGGTTGATCAACCACAGCGTGAGGTAGATGTTCTCACCCTGATACCAGAAAGGCATGAAGGGATCATCAGGATTGCCGAAGGGGATGTCAACAATGGGAGCAGGATTCTCGAGCGTTGCGTCGAGGTCAAATTGGCAGAGGACGCCAGGCTGAGTGCCGCTAGCGTTTTGCCAGTTCACGGTGTCGGTAAACAGGTCACCCTCGGGATCGTGAATCTTGTAACCGTCGAACAAGTCGAGGTAATCAAGCTCCATCTTATCGGCGGGGATGTTACGGCACCAAGCTGTTACCCTGTGGTAAACGCCGCCACCAGGCATTCTCTCGCTACCGATGTCAAAGCCATCGAGGCCGAGGCCGATAACCTTGGCGTTGTTGGGCAGCGTGGGAGTACCCTTCTCGGTATCACCATTAGAAAAATCCAAAGCAGTTACCAGATACTCGGGCTGGAACTTACCATTGATCATGGAAGTCGTAGCACCAGTAGCAGGATTTACATAATCATAGGCAGTCCAGATTTCCTGAACGCTCTCGGGGTTCACCGGCAGGGCAAAAAGCAGTGTGTCGTTAGCCGGCTGAGGCACGTTGGTTGCTGTAATAACGATCTCGGCATTGGAAACACCGTAGCAAGCAGCAGCCATCACTAAAGCGGTAAGTAATGATTTCTTCATAGATCTTGTACTGATAAATATTAATAATTAATAAATTTAGTTCACTGACGCATATAGATGTTGCAAAGTTACGGCTAAATGCCGAAACCGCAAAGAAAATTCCGATATTTTTACCAATTATTTGTCTTTTACCCGAGCCCTTTTAAGCCAAGCGACAAGTTGCCCGACAATAAATACTGGAGACGTGCACAGGATAATCATGACCCAAGTGAACAAATCAAGAGGCTCGCAGTCAAACAGCGGGGAGCAGAACTGAACCAGAACGATCTGTCCCAAGAAGATAACGGTGGCAACGGCCCAGAACACCTTGCTGTCCTCCATGTTATTGAACGCCCATTTCCCTGTGGCATACGATCGGGCATTCAACATGTTCCAGAACTGCAGGAAGACAAAGACGCTGAAGAAGATGCCCATCTCCCGAGGGCTGATGTTGGGATTGATGCCTCGAGCGAAAACGGGGCGTCCCTCATTGGCGATATGGACATAATAGTAGTACATCCCTATCATCAGCACAGCAAACAGCACTCCCGTCAACATGATGAACCGTTTCATTCTGGGCGTGATGATGCTTGCCCGTGAGTCGCGGGGACGTTGACGCATCAGCACGCTGTTAGGCGGCAAAGAGGCAAGCGCCAGGGCGGCAAAAGTATCCATGATGAGGTTTACCCACAGCATCTGGGTCACGGTGAGGGCCGGCTGCTTGCTGAAGAACGAGCACACGGCAACCACCAGACAGGCACAGACGTTTACTGCAAGCTGGAACAGGATAAAGCGCTGGATATTGCTGTACAGTGAGCGGCCCCACAGCACCGCCTTATTGATGCTGGCAAAGGAATTGTCGAGAATGGTGATATCGCTGGCTTCCTTGGCTACGGCGGTACCGTCACCCATCGACAGGCCCACCTGGGCCGCGTTGAGTGCAGGCGCATCGTTGGTGCCATCACCCGTCACGGCAACCACCTCGCCCTGCTGCTGAAGCAGGCGCACAAGGCGTGCCTTATCATCGGGACGCGCCCTCGCCATGATCTTGATAGCAGCAGCACGGCGGGCAGCCTCGTCATCATCCAGGGCGGCGAAGTCGGGTCCCGTGATAATGGCTTCATGCCGCTGGTCGTCCTCGTTACTCCACAGGCCTACCTGGCGACCGATCTCGCGTGCGGTGGCACCCGTGTCACCGGTCACAATCTTGACCTTCACGCCAGCATTGCGGCAATCCTGGATTGCGTCGGGCACATCGAGGCGCACCGGGTCGCTGATGGCGACAATGCCTAGGAGGCTGAACGGCAACTCGTGGCCTGTCCTCAGCGACTGGACAACGGCCTGAGGATCGTCATCGTCACCGAGTTCGCAATAGGCAAACGCCAGGGTACGCATCGCCTTGGCCTGATAGGTCGTCAATTCGTCGGACACCTGTTGGAAAGGCACACCACCGACGACCGAATGCGACAGACGCATCACAATCTCGGGGGCTCCCTTGAGCAGCAACAGGCGCTTACCAGTAGTACTCTTGACGGCTGTTGCCATGAATTTTGTCATGGTCGAGAAGGGCAGTTGGGCAAGGACCTCACACTCGTCACGGGTAACCAAGTAGTCACTACCCGCGTCGTGCAACCACAGCAGCAAGGCACCCTCGGTGGGGTTGCCCAAAGCGACCAAATTATCGGGGTTACTGTCGTCAAGGAACGCGCTACTGTTGCAGGCGATACTCTCGCGCACAATCGCACTGGCCTCATCGTCAGCAAGCCGCGAGCCATCTTCAAGGCCATAGAAATGAGCCTGATAGACCTGCATCTTGTTTTGGGTGAGCGTTCCCGTCTTGTCGGTACAGATGACGGTTGCCGCACCCATCGTCTCGCAGGCGTGCATGCGACGCACCAAATTGTTGTGCTTGAGCATCTTGCGCATACTGAGCGCCAACGATAGCGTCACGCTCATGGGAAGTCCCTCGGGAACCGATACCACAATGAGCGTCACAGCCAGCATAACCGTCTCGATAAAGTACTGAGCGTCGGCAACAAAGCCTTCACTGCCGCCCACAAGGTACTCTACCACACGACCCAACACGAGCAGGGCAGCCATGACATAGCTGCCACGGGCTATCATGTGTCCCAAGCGGTCAAGTTGCTGTGTGAGAGGTGTTTTGATATCATTGTCAATCTGTGCGTCACGGTAGATTTTACCATACTCGGTCTTGTCGCCCACCCGTGTGACACGCATGGTCGCGTTACCCTCAATGACGGTGCTTGCACGCAACAGCACGTTGGCGGGATAAGTCGCCTCGGTAGCGGTGCGGGCGACCTCGGCATCATGGGTCTTCCATGCCGAGGGCTCGCCTGTGAACGAGCTCTCGTCAACCCTGAGGTTAAAACTATCGAGGATCATGCCGTCGGCAGGCACCTTCTCGCCGGTCTCCAGCATCACGATATCGTCCACCACGATGTCGCAACGCGGCACCTGGGTGACATGGCCCGAGCGCATCACCTTGACCATGACATGGTCATCGGTCTGGTTAAGCAAGCGGAATTTCTTATTGGCATTGACCTCAACAAGGAAGCCGACAAGCGTGGCCAGTACGATAGCGATAAAAATACCTATCGGCTCAAACAGGACACTGACGCCCTCATGAAGGCCGAAAAACTCATAGCAGGACAAACTCACCGATAAGACAAGCGCGACGAGCAGAATCTTGATGAGCGGGTCCTTGAATTTCTCAAGGAACTGCTTCCATAGGGGTTCACGCGACGGTTGGGTAAGCACATTGTTGCCGTGCTCATGGCGACTCGCAATCACTTGCTCATCGGATAGTCCTGTATGATGTTTCTGTTTGGCCATTTGACAGTTGCCGGTTTTACAATCGTCAGTTTTACAGTCTTTTCCAGATAGTCTAGAACCATCTAGAGCATCTAGAGATGCTAGCTCCTAAAGCCTAACTAAGCCTGCGCCTGAAGCGACGCCTGTTGAAGAGCGAATCCCAGCGCAGCTTGATGACGCCAAACAGCGCCTCAAAGAAGATGCTGCTGTTCATCTTGCTCGTGCCCAAGACACGGTTGATGAACACGATGGGAACCTCTTTAATCTTAAAGCCCATGCAATGAGCCGTGAACTTCATCTCAATCTGGAACGCATATCCCTTGAACTCGATGGCGTCAAGGTCAATCGACAACAGCACCTCGCGACGATAGCACACGTAGCCTGCCGTGGCGTCGCGTACCTGCATTCCCGTGATCAAGCGGACATAGGCCGATGCGAAGTAGCTCATGAGCATTCTTCCCATCGGCCAGTTGACGACATTCACGCCGGTCAGGTATCTCGAACCTACCGAAACATCAGCGCCGCCAGTGGCACATGCTGCCTGCAACTCATGCAATTTATTCACGGGATGGGAAAAGTCGGCATCCATCTCAATGATGTAATCATACTCCTGTTCAAGAGCCCACTTGAAACCAGCGATATAGGCCGTTCCCAGGCCCTGCTTGCCGGCACGCTTGAGGATGTGGATGCGCTCGGGCTGCACGGCAATCATCGAGTCCACGATAGCGCCGGTGCCGTCGGGGGAATTATCGTCAACGATGAGCACATCAAACTGGTGCTCAGTGACATTGAGCACGGCTTCGATAATGGCTCGGATGTTCTCCTTCTCATTATAAGTAGGAATGATTACTAAACTGTCTGACTTCATTGGTGCTTACAAAATATTACGTCGTCTGAATGAAACAACAAAGGTACTATTTTTTTTGATATAAACGTCCCCCTTTGCGAGGATATTATTCCATTTCAGCCGTTTTTTAAATCTTTCACAACGATTAACACTCCTTTTAAGCATGCAAAAACCATGCCAGCCCATGAGACGATGGACAACCATATCATCACCCCCTGTGATGCAATCGTTTACATGATAAAAAATGTTAAGCAAAACCGGTTTACACATTATTTAAAAAATTTTCTTATTTCATTTGCAGGCTTTTGTCAATCAAGCATATTCAGGGTAGAAAAGCGGTCGTTGCCAGCCACTAAGCACTGTGATAGAAACCATTGACAATCAACAAGACATTAGACCATCAACAAACAAGTATATCAATATTTCTAACCATTAATTTCAGATGAAAAAAACCAGATTCATGGGCATGAGCTTATGCAGGCTCATTGCTTTAATCCTCTGCCTTGCTGCAGCCATACCGCAGGTCGGTGCGACCGCGCGAGTGTACATTCGTTACCAAGGAGCAGATGCCAGCAGTTCCTACCTCTATGTATGGGGAGCCAGTGAAGCCATGGGAGGCTGGCGCGGAAAACAGATTTCCACAATGTCCAGCACCGGCATCAACGGTGAGACCTATTACTATGTTGACATTAACCAAGCAACCATCAACTTGATTCTCAACAATTCAGATGGTCAAACTGCCGACATCACGGTCAGCAACCCCGGCACCTATTACATCACCTATTATGGAGGCAACAGTTACAGTGGCCCCACCAGCTATGCCGAGGGCTCAATGTTTGTGGTCGGCGGCAACAGCAGCATCTTCCCCAACCAGTGGGGCGTGGGAGACGCTACGGTGATGCAGTCCAGTAACGGCACCAATTTCACCTGGACCAGCAGCCAAGTCCATCTTGACATGAACACCGACTATGAATACAAGGTCAGGGATTACGGCGGCAACAACTGGTATCCAAACGGTGACAATGCCAAATTCAACGTTTCACAACCAGGTACCTACACGGTGACGGTCACCTACAACAGCAACACTCACGCTGTCAATGCCACCCCAAACCTGATTGCTGCGGACCCGACATACACCTACAATATCTTTGTCCGCTACACGGGCAGTCAAAACCCGAGCAATGTCTATATGCATGCTTGGGACTCCAATGGCGACAAGACCAGTTGGCCCGGCAAGGCGTTCTCAACAATGAACACAACCGCCATCAACGGTTATACCTATTACACGATCAGCTACACGGGCTATGCCTCGACAATGGAACTGCTGTTCAATGAGAACGGCAATCCCCAGACCACCGACAGGACGTTACAACCGGGTGACAATTACTTCACCTACAACGGCGGCACCAGTGCCATCGGCCCCTCCTCCACACCCGATGATGCCGTCATCGACTACTTTGTCGTGGGCGATGACTCCAGCATCTTCCCCCTCGGATGGAATACGGGCACCGCTAACCAGATGGCAGAAGACAATGGCACCTACATCTGGACTGCGAACAACGTCCACCTGGTCATTGGCACCGACTATGAATACAAGGTCACGGGCAGTGACGGAACATGGTATCCCGACGGACCTGACAACGCGACCTTCAACGTCAATAAAAACGGCACTTACCACGTGGAGTTCACCTTAGACGGCGCTAACGTCAATGCAGTTCCCACGCTGGTGACCGAGGACCAGATTTATACCTACGACATCTACGTGCGCTACAAGGGCAACGAGAACGTGGACAACGTGTTTGCCTTCACCTTCGACGCCTATGGTGTCCAGGCTCTGGACAGTTGGGGCGGCACTTCGCTAGCCTCAATGACACCGACGCCCATCAACGGCTACACCTACTACCACACGACTATCACCTCCTATGACCCGCAGGCCAAGGTTATCTTCAACGAGAACGAAAGCGGCAACACGCAGACCGAGGACCTGACCATGCAACCTGGTGACAACTACTTCACCTATAGCGGCGGTAACACCGTCAGCGGCCCCAATCCGGCAGCCGACCCTGCTATGAACTATTATGCCGAGAGCGACTTTGCCGGCTGGACGATCGAGGGCACCCAGATGACCGCCAACGGTGACGGCAGCTACAGCAAGACCTATACAGGCGTCGTCCTTGACAGCAAGAACGATTATGGATACAGGGTCTATGCCAGCAACGGTGCCGACGAGAACTATTGGATTGGTGACGGCAACAACACCTTCACACCAACCATCAGCGGCACCTATACCGTTACCATCACACTGAACAGCAACGGCACTATGAGCCACTCGCTCACGCTGACCCAGCCTGGCACCATGTACATCACCGGCGACGGCGTCCTGGGCAATTTCTCGAGCGATGCAGGCATTGCCATGACCGATGCAGGAAATGGCGTCTATACCTACACGACAACCCTGAACGACAAAGCCACTACCCGCTTCATCTTCAGCGACGGCCAAGCTGGATGGGACGTGTTCAACAGCAGTTACCGCATTGCCCCTGTGGGCGGGGACGACGAACAATACACCGTCAACAGCGGATACACCGTGACCCAGAAGTCACACGGTGACCACGGCGCCTATAGTGTCACGGCAGGTGCCGGCACGTTGACGTTCTATCTTGATGTCATCAACATGCAGTACAAGGTGGAAGGTACTGTCCCCCCCACCCTCTACTATGTTGTGGGTAACGATGCCAACCTGTTCGGTGCTGTGTGGACGCAGAACAGCAACGGCCAAATGACATATGATGACCAGACGGGAACTTATACCTGGAGCATCTCCGACGTCCGCCTGACGGCTGGCGGTGACTACGAATTCAAGGTGAGCGGTGATGACGGTTCATGGTATCCTGGCGAGGGATATGATAACATCAGCATCAATGTGAACCAGAACGGCACCTATAACCTGACGGTTACCTTCGACGGACAGAACGCGTATTATACACTAACTCCCGTCTCAATCGACGTGATTTACATCCAGGGTTCATCTGGCCTGGGACTGGGCTGGAGCTTTGCGCCCACGACAGAGATGACCTACGATGCCTCAACAGGCTACTTCACCTACACCACCGTGGTGGAGAATGAGGGCACCTATAACTTCGTGTTCGGTAACGGACAGGGAACCGATTGGGACGACTATAACAGCAACTACCGCATCGGTCCGAGCGGCAGCACCGACCAGTCCATCATGCCCAATGACGAGTGGAACAGCACGCAGATGGCAGCCGGCAGCACCAAGGCCTACAGCATCACGGTCAACCCGTGCACGGTAACCTTCACCTTTGACCCGCTCAATATGCGCTTCAAAGTGGACGGCGAGTCACTGACCCACCGCTACACCTTCTATGTCCTGCCCAGCGACGGCACCACCGTTCCCTACATCTACCTGTGGGGCTTGGGCACCGACGAGGCCTACTCCAACACCTACCCTGGCACCCGTCTCACCGAGACCGAGCAGCTTGCTGACGGCAACACCTGGCACAAACTGACTGTTGACCTGACAGCACCGTTTATCCATGCCCTGGTCAACGCTGGCGGCGATATCGCTGATGACACCAAGACCCAGAACATCACCCATATCGATCCCGGCACCTATTACATCTACTGGACCATGCCCAGGGAGCCTGGAGAGCCGTATAACGACTACACGCTGACCACCGTGCCGCCTACCGATGCTGGAAGCCCCTTCTACATCCACGGCACTTATTACCTGGATGGAGAACAATACCATTATGGCAGCGACAGTGGCACCAGGATGAAGTATGACGCCAACACTCATACCTACTATCTGAACAACGTCTATCTGGCTTCGGACAACACCTTCTGCTTCTCGACCGCGCTGGGCGAGGACTGGCAGCATGTGGGCACACGCTACGGTAACGGTGGTCCCGACTACCATGTGGGAGAAGGCACAACCAACTATCAGCCCGTGGACGAGAACCGCATCAACAAGAACATGCCCCTCAGCCTCTGGAGCGAGATCTATGGTGAGTTCAAGATGTTCGTTCCCGGCATCTACAACGTCCTGGCCAACCCCGAGCAGCATTGGGTAAGGCTCATCAAGACTGACCACACGACGCTCTCGCCCATGAACGTTTATCTGGAGCAGACGCCCAACGTAGTCATGAGCAAGGATGGCAACAACTTCATCCAAGATCCCGGCACCATCTACTCGACCGACATCTTTGGCGACGGCAACTGGCCGCTGGCTGCCTATAACGGCACCCGAGGCGACTGGAACCCGCACGACAACGGCAATGCTTATCATGTCACCTACATCGGCGACACCATCACTGCCGACGGCAAGAAGTGGTGGCACTGGCAGGTCAAGGCATCTATCGCCGAGGTATTCTTTACCCGTCTGGACAAGACTCCCTTGCAGAGCGACACCATCCGCCGCAAGGCCGGTATGCTGTGGGTAACCTGGGACGAGGTAGATGGCAAGAGTACCCTCACCGACCACTCGCGTGAGTACTTTGATGCAGCTGCCAATGAATTGCCCACCAATGCCGTGGTGATGGAGGGACACTACTACGTCTATTTCATCAACACCGTGGGCTGGGAAGATGTCTATTGCTATGCATGGGACAACAACGTGGTGACCGATGACCAGGGCAATCCCATGTATGATGACGATGGTCAGTTAATCATCGACAACACCTTCTATGACGGCTATTCACGACTGATGAACAAATGGCCCGGACAAATCTGCGAACTTATCGGCATTGACCCCGTCACTGGCTATGAGGTGTGGCGCTATGACTTCGGCACCATCATCGGTACCGACATCCCCAACGGCGGCATCCTCTTCAACGACGGCTTTGAGTACGGAGAATCCGAGGGCAAGGAGCAGACCGGAGACTTTGAGTATGTCAACGGTGCTGTCTATGACTACCTGGGTATGGTTGACGGCGCATTCACACTGAACAACATCATCCGCAAGGGTACTCCCGAGGTGCGCTACACCATCAGCAACGACCTGCTGGGCGTTTACTATGATGCTGACGCCGTGACTAGGATTACCTACCTTGACGAGTATGAACAGGAGCAGCACGAGGACATCCGCGGTGCCCTTTATGCCAAGGATTTGAACCTCTACGGCGAGAAATCCATCATGCCCGACGATTCCTACACCGACTACGTCTATGACATCTGCGCCAGCGACCACACGCCCGGCCGTTCACAAATCATGATCAAGAAGACGACCTATGACCAGAGCAACTGGATTAAACTCGTCGTTTCTCCCAACTACGACGACCGCCATGCCGTCGTGCCCAAGGATGAGCGACCCGACCTCAGCCAGTTTGTGAACCACATCATTCCCGGTGGTTCGCTCGACATCTTCATGACCGACACAATCAATCCTGAGGCCCACGTGCTGAGCATCAAGATAGGCGACGATATGAAGTATGAGCCCAACGTTTATATCTCATCACACTTCAACGACACGGTAGTGTTTAACTTCACCCACAAGAACTGGCTGGGCGCTAACGCCGAGTACAAGCCCAACTACAGTTGCCAGCCAAAGATCACATGGAACTATGACGATGAGGGTGCCGTTACCGGCGGTGTGGCAGAACGCCATCCCAACTACGACAACCCCATCTACATGTACTACGTAGCTCCCAAGCCTCAAGAGCTTGCCTACATCACCTGGGTTGTTTATGACAACTACAACCAGGACGAAATCTGGCCCGGCTACACCCACGGCGAGTACAACGCTGTCACCGGTGAAGGTAGAGGCAACATTTATCCACAGGATCCCGGACGCTTCTATGCACCCAAGAACTGGGACCGCACCATCTACCTCGATGCCGCAGCCTATCCCAACCTGTCACAGATCACCGAGGGCACCGAACTCGAGAAGGCACTTGGTGCCTGGTCACCCGAGTACGGCCCCTACAGCAACGGCTACATGCAGTATGGCGGCATCAAGATCAACTGGTCACTCTTTGACGAGGAAGCCAGTGGCGCTCCCTGGTGGCATCTCATCAAGCCAGGCCAGGCCTACAAGATTCTTGCAATCGTACGCTATGCTCGCGGCAGTGGCCAGGACAACAGCGCCGACAACTTCTACTATGGCCCAAGCAACGGCTTTGTGGATGACAACCTCGATGATGGCGACGACTCTGCTCAGGGTTCGGTTCACAATGCGCCGCGTCGTGCCGTTGACCCCTCATCAGGCTATGCCAACATGTACTTCACCGACTATGACTACCTGAACGAGAGCAAGTTCATCATCTTCCCCATCATGGCCAGCGGCGACGAGTCCAACGGCAATGACCTAGGCAATGTGACCTTGGTCAAGGAAGTGAAGACAGCCACTAGCCGTGACGTGGTTGCAGTGCGCTATTACAACCTGATGGGTGTCGAGAGCAGCAAGCCCTTCGACGGCATCAACATCGTCGTCACCACCTACAGTGACGGCACGTGCACATCCCGCAAAATCCTGCGTTGATGCCCTGAACAGGTCATGATAAAGAGCCGCGTCCTCATCCCCGAGGCGCGGCTCTTTGCCGTCGCTATACCCTTCTACAAGAAAAATGCGTGAAATAATTGCAAGAAGACGAGAAAAAAGCATTATCTTTGTAGGTTAAAACAAGTTGAATTAATTATAGACTATGCACAATACCAGCAAGCAATATGATGAGGTGGTTGCCACTTGCCGCGAGTTGTTCATCAACAAGATGAAGGACTACGGCCCCTCGTGGCGCATCCTCAGACCCCGTTCGGTGACCGACCAGATTTTCATCAAGGCAAAACGCATCCGCACCCTGGAGCTGAACGGTGAGACCAAGGTGGGCGAAGGCATCTGGCCCGAGTTCATCGGCATTATCAACTATGGCGTCATCGGACTGATCCAGCTGAACCTGGGATACACCGACACGGTTGACATCAGTGCCGACCGCGCCCTGGAGTTGTATGACAAGTACATCACCGACACCAAGAACCTGATGATTGCCAAGAACACCGACTATGGCGAGGCATGGCGCGACATGCGCATCTCGAGCTATACCGACCTGATCCTGACCAAGATTCAGCGCACCAAGGAAATCGAGAACCATGGCGGCGCCACGCTGGTGAGCGAGGGCATCGACGCCAACTATCAGGACATGATCAACTATAGCGTGTTTGCCCTGATCAAGCACAACGAGGAGTTAGAAAGAAAGTGAGAAGTTAGAAGTGAGAAGTTAGGAGTTTAATTCCCTAGATAATCTAGAGAATCTAGATCTTCTAGAAAAAACTGACAACTGATAACTGATAACTGGCAACTAAAAACTGACAACTGTCAACTGAAACAATGACCATCAAAGCCTTCATTAATGCTGTCAAGGGCGAGAAATGGTGCCGATTGCTGACGGTGCTCATGCGACTCACCGTGGGAGGAATCTTCGCCTTCTCGGGATTTTCCAAGGGGATTGACCCTTGGGGCACCAGCTATAAGGTATCGGATTACCTGAGTGCTATGGGAATGGAGCAGTGGGCTGACACCGCCCTGTTCATTGCCGTGGCGCTTGCTGCCATTGAGTTCATGATAGGCATTGCCATCATTGTGGGCGCCTATCGCCGCAGTTCACCATGGATGGCACTGGTCTTCATGCTCATCATGACGCCCATCACGCTCTGGATTGCCATCACTGGAGCTGTCGCCGACTGCGGCTGTTTCGGCGATGCGCTCCACATGAGCAACTGGGCCACCTTCGGCAAGAACGTGCTCTTGCTGCTGGGAGTCATCTATCTGTTGTTTTTCAACCGGTCGATACCCAGCATCTACGGTCCCGCCATCCAGTGGATGGTGATGGCGGTGTCCTTTGCCCTGGTCATGGCGATAGCCTACTATGGCTACTTCAAGCAGCCGCTCATCGATTATCGCCCCTACCCCGTCGGCACCCGTCTGGTCGGGGTCTCCACCAGCGACAATGACGAGAGCGAAGACGACTATACCTTCATCTACCGCAAGAACGGTGTAGAGCAAGAGTTCTCTATCGACAGCCTGCCTGACGAGGATGAAGGCTGGGAATATGTGACACGTTATCATTCACGCCGCCCACACGGCAAGGTCATCATCCAGAATGACAGCAACCAGGACGGCATCGCTATCCTCGACGAGGATGGCAACGATGTCACCATCGACGTGCTGGGCAACAGCCGGCGCACCGTGCTGCTGCTGTTCCCCGACATGCCTCAGGTGGGTGTTGTCAACTCCTACACCTTGAACGAGCTCAATGACGCCGCCCTAGTCGCCGAGGCCGATGTCGTGGGACTGACGCCATCGACGCCCGAGGAGATTGAACAATGGAAAGACGTGTCCATGTCGAGCTACCCCATCTACAGCATGGATGACAGCGAACTCAAGATGGTCGCTCGCGGCAACCCTGCCGTCGTCTATCTCAAGGACGGGGTCATCCAGTGGAAACGAACCCTCTCTTCACTCGAAGGAGTGGAGCAACCCATCGAACTGGACGAGATGGGCAAGGACTATGACGCTGATGCCATCCTGTCGCGCCTGATGCTCTATTTCATCATCGCGATGCTGGTCCTGCTGTTCATCAACCGCACCTATCCCGTCATGAAGCACCTGCACTCCCGCAGGAAGCCCAAAACCAACAACAAAGAACAGGCAACTGAAAACTGACAACTAAAAATATATGATACTCAAACAAGGACAAATCATCGACAACAAGTGGCATGTGGTTTACCTCATCAAGGCAAACCTCTATGCCGAGAGTTACCGCGTTGAGAACGAGAGCGGCACCCCCTACTTCATGAAGATTTACCGCCTCAAGAACACGCCCGAGAAACTCATTGAGAACGGTACCGTCTGGGAAATCGTGTGGTCCCTGTTCATTAAGCACAAGAACATCATCAGCATGGTGGACAATGGAGGCTACAAGGACGAGGAGGGCGATTGCCGCTATCTGGTAGCCAACTACTTCAGCGGCGAACTGCTCAGCGAGTTGATCCAGCGCAAGGGTAAACTCACTGCCAAGCGGGCCACCAAAATCTTCCTGGAGATGCTGCAAGGTCTGCAATACATGCACAACATGAAGAGCGGATGCCTGCACAACGACATCAACCCCACCAACGTCATGCTCAGCAGCAAGACCGGCGGCGTTGCCGAACTCATCGACTTGGGTCACGTCTCGACCTACTTCATGGGCACACCGCCGTTTGACACCGCCGACCTGGATCCGCGCTATGCCAGCGGCCAGTCGTTTATCGGCAAGTATGACGAGCGCAACGATATCTTTGCTGCCACCGGTGTGTTCTACACCATGCTCACGGGACGTGTGCCCTGGGATGTGGAATTCAAGCCCGACATGACGCGCAAGGAGAAAATCAAACTTGTCCAGAAGGCACGCGGCGAGCAGGGGGAAATCAACGTTGATGACATCAAAGACAAGAAACTCAAAGCTATCATCTCTAAAGGATTGGCGCTGGGCTATCACGACCGCTACAGCTGTGTGGAGGAAATCATGCTCGACCTCATCGAGGGTGACAACAGCGAGACGGCACAGGAAGTTCGCAGCAAACTCGCAAGCGAGGAAGCCGATATCGACCTGGACGCCATAGACGAACTGGAGAACACCATCAAGTCAGACGATGAAAGTCACCAGAACACGCCGCGCTCGCAGGCAGCCACCGAAACTAGCGCCGATGTCGAAGTCAAGCGCGGTGGCGGCAACGGTTTTGCCGACATCGCCGGAATGGACGACCTGAAGGAAATGCTGCGCAAGCGCGTCATCCTCATCCTCAAGGACAAGGAGCTTGCCGAGAAATACAAGCTCACCCCGCCCAACGGCATGCTGCTGTACGGCCCTCCGGGATGCGGCAAGAGCTTCTTTGCCGAGAAATTTGCCGAGGAGACAGGCTTCAACTTCATCCTCGTCAAGGCCAGCGACCTGGGTTCCATCTACATCCACGGCTCGCAAGGCAAGATTGCCGACCTGTTCAAGAAGGCCGAGGAGAATGCGCCATCAATTTTGTGTTTCGACGAGTTTGACGCCTTCGTTCCCAGTCGTTCGGGAGATCTGGGCAGCAACCAGGCGGGTGAGGTCAACGAGTTTCTCTCCCAGTTGAACAACTGCTCCAAGCGCGGCATCTTTGTCATCGCCACCAGCAACCGTCCCGACAAGGTGGATCCCGCCGTGCTCCGCACTGGCCGCATCGACAAGCAGGTCTATGTCCCCATGCCCGACCAGACGGCTCGCAAACTCATGTTTGAACTTTACCTCAAGGGACGTCCCTGTGACAAAATCGACAGCGACGAACTTGCTGTAAAGGCCGACGGCTATGTCGCCAGCGATATCGCCTACGTGGTCAACGAGGCAGCCACCATAGCCGCCTTCAACCACGAGAACATCACCCAGGAACTGCTGTGCAAGACCATCGAGGGCATCAAGCCGTCGATCAACAAGGAACTGCTCAAGGAATATGAGGAGATGCGTGACAAGATGGAAGGCATCTCGCGCACCAATGCCCTGCCCCGCGTCGGCTTTAATGCGAATTAGACTTTAGACGTTAGACTTTAGACGACAACTGACAAATAAAAACTGAAATATGAACTTAACAAAATTAATATTCGATTTTCTTGCCGAAGAAGGTTTCCGCCCCCATGAGACGGAATTCGGCATCGCCTTCAAGTCTGAAGGCTTCAACTTCCTGTTTTTCAAGGATGACGAGGACGAACAGTACTTCAGGCTCATGATGCCCGCCATCTTTGAAGTCACCGAGGACAACGAGGACATGATCCTCAAGGCCATGAACGATGTGAACGGCAACATCAAGGTGGTGAAACTCTACACCATGGAGATGGAAAACGAGGATGGGAAGAAATCCACCAGCGTGTGGGTGGCCTTTGAAATCCTTGCCGACACCACGCCCGAGATGGCCGACATCGTGCCGCGTGCCATCGCCCTGCTCAAAGGCGGCCGCATCGCCTTCCTGACCAGGCTTGAAGAAATGGCAGACAATTAAAAGTGATGCTCTAGCTTCTCTAGAACATCTAGATTATCTAGAAAATCTAGAAAAACTGACAACTGAAAACTCAACAACGGGGACGCACCGATTATTGTGGTGCGTCCCCGTTGCCAAATGCCCTGTAGACTAGAAACTACAGGCCACTAAGGATTACTCCGATAATGTCATTGACATCAGCGATATTGACCTCACCGTCGCCATTAACGTCATACGGGTACACTGTACTGTCACCCGAGAGGATGTGGTCGATGACGGCATTGATATCGGCTATGTTCACCTCACCGTCACGGTTCACGTCATAGGGGTTGACGTTGGACTTCATGTACCAGAAACTGGCTACGCCGTCAGCTACGGTCATGCCGGTGATGGGTTTGTTCATAAAACCACCCGTATAGACCATGGCAGGAGGTGTGGAGTTATTGGTCAACGAGTCAAGATCTCCCTGAGGCCACAAGTCATACCTATTGCTATAACTTGACAGGACGTTGTCGGCGGGAATAAGCGACATGCGGGGATGGTTATAATTGTTGTTAGGCGTGTTTTCGTCCCATGCCGTCTTGTCATAATCGACATGCAGGATCATGATGCCCTCAGCGGGCAGAAACTCGTCCCAATCTGTCTTGACACGATAATCCAGCAGATAGTATTCATCGGGGTTGGCGTCGTTGGTCACCTTGACGGCGGTACCATCTTCGGTATTGAGCGGCAGCATAAAGTATTGCGTATTTTCCACGGGCTCAATGAGGTCCATCCAACCCATGAAATGACGCTCATAGGAGGTATAGCCACAGGGACGGTGGGCATTGTCCAAGTAGCAGCCCACGTCCATGATGTCCCAGGCATTCATGCCATAAATGCCGCCACCAACGGTGGAATAGAAATCGGGAAGTCCCAGGCAGTGGCCAAACTCGTGGCAGAAGGTGCCCACACCATCGATGGTGGTGCTGTAGTTGTTGTTGCCTTCCAACTCGTTGAACACGGCATACTTGTCAATCGTCACGCCATTCAGTTCAAACGGACCCACCGTGCTGCAGCCCCAGTCCAGGGATTCCTGCATGTCCCATTGGCAAGGCCATACGCTCTCGGGGACGGTGCGCCAAGCCTGGGCCTCGCCCACGCCGGCAAAGAGTACAACCACCACATCGACATAGCCGTCGTCATCGTTGTCATAGTTCGAAAAATCGACATCGGGCAAACCCGTGCAGGCGTCATAGATCATCGTTCCCAACTGGGTATCAACTTCCTGGCCATAGATATACTTGTTAGCGCCATAGAAAGCACGGTTTTGAGGCAGATTGACGGGACCCAGGATGTCAAACCGCGGCGAGAACTTGCCGCGAGACTGCGACTCAAAGTAATGCAGGCAGCTGTATTCCATCATGTTGAACTGGTTCTCGAACGTATTGACGGGATTCTCGTCAACAAACTGTACGTCGGTGTAGTTGACCAGGATGATAGGAATGCGGGGAGAGCCCAGCGTGGGAACCTGTGGCGTGGGGTTTTCATCCTCACGGCGCGGCAAGCGGCTTCTTCCGGCGCCCAGCGTCATCTGGCTACGATAGGCGCTGATGAATGCCGTCTCCTCAATGCCACGATGGCCAGCATCATGGGCCAGCACGTCGCTCAACGAGCCGGCAGCCTTGTAACAGTAGTTGCCATTCATGTCAGGACCCACGGTCAAGCCGTCAAGCGTCATCAGCGAGTGGTTGAATTCTCCACCGCCCATGACCAGCGTCACCGTCGTGCCGTCACTCTGGACGTGGGTGAACGGTTCTGGCTTGGCAGGTGCCGCCATCATCACCGCACAACACATCGCGACCACTATCGTGAAAAGTATTCTTTTCATAATCATTTTTTAGTCTTTGCAGTTTCTTCCTCAATATATTGCTGCATCGACCGTTTCAAGTCCATATCACCATCGGCCTGCTTGAAGTCATCGATTTTCCACGAGCCGTCCTCTTTAACCAGCAGCAGATCTACAGTCTGGACAGAATCGAAGTTGTGCAACTTCAACTGTACGGTAGCCTCGTTCTCTGCCACATTCTGCACCTCGATGTCGCTGATAGACAGATTGTGCCAGTCCTGTCCCATAATCCAGTAATCGAATTCCCAGAACCCCATCTCACCTTCATGGTTCAAACTATCAATCTCATTAACCTTGGCAAGCAAGAGGTTCCACTCCTTGCTGCAGTAATCCTTGTTGAACCGGTCACTGTTCTCAAACACGCCATTCTCCATCTGGATGTCCAGGTTGCGCAACGAGTCCTCCTCGTTATACACCTTGAACACAGCACTGTAGATGTCGCGAACCCTGTTCTGCACCTCAGTCGCCGTCAGTTGTTCCGATACCGTTGTCTTATGAGACTCAGCAGCCTGTTGACTGCCGTTTGACTGGCAAGCAGCAAGCATCACTACCAATGCCACCAGAGATAAAATCACTTTTTTCATATTCAATAAGCCTTAAGTTTTCCCGCAAAATTACATCATTTCCAAATAACCACCAACTTTGAATTGTAAACACTAGACTTTAAAACGGGAAAAAGCTTATCTTTGCAGTCTTATGTTGAAGATTGTTGCCATCATGCTGAGCGGAATGGCTGTCGGTTTCCTGTTGAGAAAGCGGAGGCTCAAGGTGGTGCCTCATGCTGTAACGGTGCTCATCTGGCTACTGCTCTTCTTCTTGGGCATTGAAGTGGGCAGCAATCCGCAGGTCGTGGGCGGCATCCGTGACTTGGGTATTGAAGCCCTGTGGCTGTCCTTGACGGGTATCGTGGGCACGGTATTATTCTCCTGGGCATTATGGCGATGGGTGAACAAGAAAGGAGGTAAGCCATGAAGGGCAGCCTCATCATCATCGGCTTTTTTATCCTGGGCATCATCTGTGGCGTGATGCACTTGTTGCCCGACCTGAATGCTTATGGCAACGTGAGTTTCAGGACACTGTGCGCCCTGCTGTTCTGCGTCGGCGTCACGGTGGGCAACAACACAACGCTATTGAAATCATTTACCAAGTTGGACAAGCGGTTGATGCTGCTGCCGTTGATGACCATCGTCGGCACGCTGGCCGCTACTGCTATCGCTTCGCTGGGACTGCCGGGGCGCAGCCTGACGGACTGCCTCGCCGTGGGCTCAGGCTTCGGTTACTACTCCTTGTCGAGCATCCTTATCACGCAGTATCGCGGTCCCGATTTGGGCACCGTCGCCCTGCTTGCCAATATCATCCGTGAAGTCATTACTCTGTTAGGGGCACCCCTGTTGGTCAGATACTTCGGTCCTCTCTCGCCTATCTCCTGCGGCGGCGCCACAACAATGGATACCACCTTGCCCATCATCACCCGCACCAGCGGTCAGGACTTCGTCATCCTGTCGCTGTTCCACGGTTTCCTCGTCGATTTCTCCGTCCCCTTCCTGGTCTCCTTCTTCTGCTCCTTCTAGTAACTATAGTCACTATAGTCACTATAGATACTATTCTGCACAGGCTTCCTTGGGGAACTGGTCAATCTGCTTCATGCGTTTCTTGATGGTGTTGTGCATCCGCTTCATCTTGGGTGTCGGGTGGGCGCTGTCGCGCTGCAGGGGGTTGGGCAGCGACACGGCGATGTAGGCACACTGATCCTTGGTGAGCTTGTCGGGGGTCGTGTTGAAGTTAACGCGGGCGACCGCATCGGCGCCATAGATGCCCTTGCCCATCTCGATGGAATTGAGATAGACCTCCATGATGCGTTCTTTGCCCCAGATTTTCTCAATCAGGAATGTGAAATAGGCCTCAAGTCCCTTTCGCAGCCATGAACGCTGCTGCCACAGGAAGACATTGCGCGCTGTCTGCTGACTGATGGTGCTAGCACCGCGTTGACGCTTACCCTCCTGCGCCTCGAGCTGCGCCTTCTGAATCTGCTCCAGGTCAAAGCCACTGTGCTTCAGGAACAGGTTGTCCTCGCTCGCCATCACTGCCTGGGGCAAGTTGTGGTTGATGCGATCCAGTGGCACCCAATAGTGCTTGATGACCGGCTCCTTGCCATCCATCATCTGCTCCACAGCGCGGATGAGCATCAGCGGAGTGACATAGACAGGGATATACTTCAGTATCACCACCGACAGTATCGTCGAGGTGAAAAAGAATATCAATATGTTGCGTATCCAGCGCGTTACATTCTTCATTTCGATTCTTTAGTTTTTTCTAGATTGTCTAGATCCTCTAGATAGTCTAGAGATGCTAACTTCTCACTCCTAACTATTACAGCACTCCGGGCAGAGACCCTTGAGCACGTAGTTGATGCTGTGGACCTGGAAATTGCCAGGCAGAGGCACCAGCGGAACCTGGGTCGTCTGCAGGCAGAAGGTCTTGCCACACTTCTCGCAGTAGAAATGGGCATGCATGTGGTCGATGGTGCCATCGTCCTCACCGCAATGGCAATCGGGACTGCAAACGGCATACTTGAACATCCCGGTACCGTCATCAATAGCGTGGATGAGGTGGTGGGTCAGAAAGAGCGTGATGGTGCGGTAGATGGTCGATTTGTCCACCGTGTCCAGCTCATCCTCCAGACTCTGCAGCGAGAAAGCGTCATTGTGAGCCATCATCGTGCGCAACAGCAGGATGCGCAATGCCGTGGGCTTCACGTCATGCGCTTCCAAGCGTTCTATGTATTTCGTTTCGTCCTTCATCAATATCCAGGATTTTGTGTACTGCCACTTGCCGTGAGTGTCTCGCCGGGAATGGGGAACACGAGGGTATAGCCCTTCACATCGGCATCAAGTTGCGGGCGGTCGGTATAGGGACGGGTGAACTGACCGAAGCGAATCAGGTCGTTGCGTCGCCAGCCCTCCCATGCCAATTCCAGCAACCGCTCTTCAAGTACATTGTCGAGGGTGGCAGGACGTGGCTCCATATCGACTCGGGAGCGCACTGCATTAAGCAGGGCGTCGGCCTCGGCACCCGCCTTGCCGTCACGCAACATCGCCTCACATTGCATCAGCAGCACGTCGGCATAGCGGAACAGCACAATATCGTTGCGACGCAACTGGCCGTCGCTCATCGACGCCAGGTCAATCTCATATTTGTACATGCGTGCGCCAGCCGTTTTCTCGTAGGGGGTACCCGATACATCAAGGTGCGCCTCCATCGGGTAATAAACCAGTGGCGTGCCGTCATCGAGCAGAACGGGGTCGGAGGTCAGGGCATGATGGACCTCATCAATGTAGTATGTCCAAAACAGACGGTTATCACTGTCCTCTTCGCCGTAGCCAAATGCGCGCATCGCTTCAATCGTCGCACAGGGGCCATTCTCTCCATTCAGTCCCAACGCCGATGCATGGTTATAGTGCAGCGAACGGAACTGTTGGGTGAAACGGTTAGAGTAATTGTAGATATCCATCGGTATGGTGAAGATTAACTCGGGCGATTCTTCGTTGTTGATACTGAAGTTGTCGTTAAAGCTTGCTGCCAATGTGTAGCCATAAACGCCCAGCAGATCACAATAATAGATGACTGCCTGCCAAGTGTTCATCTGTTCACCTTCCACCATCCACATCATGGATGACGCATTGGGGCGGGTATTGTCGGTCCAGTCATCATCGGCATAGACCTCGGCATTGAGTAGCAGCTTCGCCAACAGGAAATCGGCCACTGGAGCCGTCATGCGACCATAATATGTTCCAGGCCGTGGGCTACGGTCGACGGGGAGGTCATGCACAGCAGCCTGCAGCTCGTCAACAATGTGGTGGAAAGCCGTCGAACGCTCCTGCAACTTCAGTTCCTGGGCAGTAGGGTTGGTGTTCTTGAACAGCGGCACACGCCCATAAAGGTCCATGGCATAGAACAGGAACATGGCCCTTAAGGCACGCACCTCGGCCCGCAGGGACGTAACATCCTCGGCAGGATGCTTCGCCGTGAAGGCGTCAATGCGCTCCAGCGCACGGTTACACGCCAACACCTGCTTGAACAGGTAATTCCAAGTGTCGCCCGTGAAATCCACGTTGCCGAAGCGGTGCAGGAACAGGTTTTGCCAGATGCCGCCATCATACCAGTCGGCTCCTCGTGTGGGAATGATGGCCTCATCGGTCGAGAATGTGTTCAGGTCCCACACGCCACGCGCGGTGCCTTGCAAACCCTGGGAGGCACTGCTGCCTCCGATGTTGTTGTAGATACTGGCCAGCGCATTGAGCCACAAGTCATTGACGGTCTCGTAAGCCTCGTCCATAGGGATACGGTCGGTGGGGTCATCCTCAAGAAATTTGTCACAAGAGACCAACGGAAGAACGATGGTCAACAACAGCAGATAAGTGATATAGCGTTTCATCATTGTGACTCTTTTTTAGAAAGTGATGGTTACACCCAGATAATAAGACCGGGTGACGGGATACACGTTCTTGTCATCAACGCCCAGTGTGGCGTCAACCGTCGAACTGTTGATCATGGGAGTGAGGCCTGAGTAAGCCGTGATGGTACCCAGGTCATTGATGGTGAGCGCCAGACGCAGGTTGCGGATAGAGCGCCTGGCTTTTTCACTCAGTGGCACGTTCCAACCCAGCGTCAAGTAATCAAAGTGGGCGTAGTCACCACGCTCCAGCCAGTAGTCGGTGGCCGTCTGGTCCTTGATGCTGCGCTCGGGAGCACTTGCGAGGACATTATAGCCTGGCAAACTATTCATGTTCATATAGGTCAACGCCGTGCCGTTGTAAATCTTGTGCCCGAAGGCACCATTGATCTGCAACGCCACATCCCATTGACGATAGCGGAAGTTGATGTTGCTGCCCAACAGCACCTTAGGCATCGCTTGACCGCAGATGCGGCGGTCCTTGCCATTGGCGATGCTGATGTCACCCGAGCCGTCAAGGTCGGCAATGTCATACACATATCCACCGGCTCCGTCGCTCTTGAGTCCCGTGCAGTGTGGCAGGTAGAATACACCGAGGGGTTGCCCCACTATCTGATAAACGATGTGGTTATTGCCGCCGTGGAAACCGGCACCGTTCAGGTTGACCATGTCCACCTCGCCTGGGGCTTCCAGCCAATAGTCATTATAGTATCCGCTCAACGACAGCAGTTTATTGTACTGGTAAGAGATGTTGGCGTTGATGTTCAGTTCCATATCTTGGGTGGTGAGCGGTGTGAAGCCTAAAGCCAGCTCTACGCCGCTGTTGCGCATCGCGCCCAGGTTGTCCAGCAGCTTATTGTAACTGAACGGCGGCACACCCACGTTATACAGGTAGAGCATGTCGGTCGTTTTGGATGTATAGAAATCAAGCGATGCGAGGATATGGTTACCCAGGAAAGCGGCATTCAGGCCCGTGCTGAAACTACGTTTCACTTCCCACTTGAGGTCGGGATTGGCATTGCGCAACTCATCGAAGGTCACATTCAGCGTCTGACCAACAGGAGCTATGCCCGCCGGCATGAGCAGATTTTGAGTCATGTAACTGTCCACACCGCCCAAGTTGCCCGCCAGACCATAACCGATATTCCACTTCAGGTCATCAAGCCAACTGACACCACGCAGAAACGCCTCATTCCTCAAGTTCCACGATGCCGATACCGAGGGGAAATAGCCCCATTTGTTGCCCTTACCGAACTTGCTGGTGCCGTCGGCACGCAGGGCAGCGGTAAGCGAGTAACGGCCCCGGTAGTCATAGGACACCCTTGCCATGAACGATGCCAGCGACGGCGCGTTATGGAAACTGCCCGTGCCGTCCCACAAGGTCACTGCACCCGACTGGATGGCGTCAATGCCGATAGCATTGGTCGAGAAACCAGTCGTGGTGGTATAGAAGCCCGTATGGGTGTCGCGCTCAACCTCGGCTAGCCCCATCACATTGACATGATGCGCTCCCAACGTTTTGTCCCAAGTCACTGTGGCGAGGCCCAACAACGATTCCGTCTTGGCGCTACTACGATAGCCTTTTCCTCCGCTCCAGATGCTAGTGGGCAGGAATTGGGCAATCTCCACCTCGTTGTGACTGTATGCCCCGAAGAGTGAAACAGTCCATTCCTTCGTCAGATTGAAGGTGAGTTTGGCATGGGTACTCAGGTGGGTGGTCTTGTCACGGGTACGGCTGTCCATGAGCGCTAATGGATGATTGATCTGGTTGGCATAGGTAAAGCCGTCCCAACCACCGTTGCTGTTGCGCTCGGTACTAAATGTGGGATTCCACGCCTGTGCCGAGTAGAACGTCTTCTGCACGTCATAGACGGCAGTCTGGTCCTTATGCACATTGCCGAACATGCCCACCTCGATAGTCAACAGGTCACCGAACATGCGCTGGTGCATGTTCATGTTGCTCGTCAGATTGCGCAACTTGTCATGCAAGATCACGCCGTCATGATCCATGTATCCTAACGACACGCGGTAGCCCGAACGCTCTCCACCACCCATAAAGGCGATATGATGATCCTGCATGAATGCACTCTGCTCTATGGTCTTTTGCCAATGGGTATCATAACCCTTGTCGATGGGTATCAACCCCAAAGCACGCACGGCACTCACATAGCCGCCCGCATCGAGCATGTTCAGATTCTTGGTCACATGTGAAATACCGACACTGCCGTTATAAGTTACTGTAGTGCGACCGGCAGCCCCCTTCTTGGTCGTCACTTCGATGACACCCGAGGCACCGCGCGATCCATATTGGGCGGTCTCACTGGCATCTTTCAGGACCGTGAAACTCTCAATATCCGACGGATAAATCGATGACAAAGTGCTCAGGTCACCAAACACGCCGTCAATGATAATCAACGGGTCATTGCCGCCGGTCACTGACGTCGTGCCGCGCACACGCACGGCATTCATCGCAGCGGCACCGTTGTTACTCTTCTGGATGGTGACACCTGCCACACGGCCATTGATGGCTTCCAACGGGTTAGTCACCTGTTGCTGGCTCATCTGGTCGGCAGTAACCACATCGGGCGATGCCAGGCGGGCGGTAGTGTCCACAGGGGCGATGTGTTGAGCCTGAACATGCAGCGTCAAGAAGGCTACAACCGCAGCTATCAGTAAAGCTCTGTTCATGTGTCTTGTGTGGATTGATTGATCTCAAACAGGGAGAAATTGACCTTGCCATACACACGCTGCTGCGAGAAGTGAGGCAAGGCGCTGAAGTCGTGTTCCCGGGGGTGCTCCATGATGAACAGCGTGCCGTCATGCACCAGCGACGATTCAAGCACCAGTTTGGGAATTTCGCCGAAACGCGGCAGGTCGTAAGGCGGGTCGGCAAAGATGATGTCAAACGACTGGCGGCAGGTGGCCAGGAACTTGAATACATCACCACGCACCAGCGTCAGGTTCTCATCCTTCAGCTGCTGCTGTACGCGCTTGATGAACTCGGCCTGCACGCGTGCTTTCTCAACGGCAGTGACGTGGGCACAACCGCGTGACAGGAATTCAAAACTCATCGCTCCTGTCCCGGCGAAGAGGTCAAGCACCTTCTTGTCCTCCAGGTCAATGATGTTGCCTAGCACGTTGAACAAGTTCTCACGCGCCATGTCGGTCGTAGGACGGGCTGTGATGTTGGTAGGCACGTCAAAGCGGCGGCGACCGTATTTTCCACTGATTATTCGCATAGGGCAAGCAGTATCAGTTCAAGCGGTGCCTGCATCGCATTGCGCCCCAACTGCATGGCGGCGGCAGGATAGACGGCAGGCATCACCAGTTTAACAAATTTACGCAACTCGGGTGTCATCGCAGCACACGACTCGCGGTCTCCCATGAGCTGCAACTCATCGGTCAACTGATCCAAGCCATAGTTGCGCCACGCATTCAGGGCATAGAAGACCGCATCCTGATGGTTGGTGAAGTGATAGGTGTTGGCACACTGCATTTTCCCGCCCTGATAGATGCCCAGGTCCATGCGCTCGGCATCCAGGTTGAGGAACATGCGCGACACGTCATCGTCATGGTCCAACCCCTTGAAGTGCTCACACAGCGGGAACAGGTGATGGCACAAAATCGGATAGTTGAATGTCCTGCCCAGAAATGCCTGCAGCCCCTGCGGCATCAAGTAGGCAATCTTCACACCGTTTTGCGGCATCAGGCACACGGCGGCATCTCCATCGTCGCCTGGGAAGGCTTGACGCAGGAGCGCCTCGCAGTCTTCATCACTGGTCTCGGCAGGGAACAAGACGAAATGCTGGGAATGGACCATAATCCTCACCCGCTTGTACTCATTCAACAAGATGGGCGTGTCATAGACAGCATCTTCAAGCGCCTGCAAGGTGTCGTCCACTCGTGCCACATCACCCACAATCAGGGAATTGGCCACCGACGGGGTGTACAGGATATAGTCCACCTGCTTGTCCGTGATCGAGACAAGCAACTCCCAGGCCTCGGGATGCTGAATATTGATGTCCTCGTTAGGTTTCATTAATCCGCAAAATTAGTAAAAAAACAAGGATTATAGGGAGTGGAGGACAAAATTTGCGTTTTTTTAGTACTTTTGCAAATCAGTACGATTCTTTTCAAAGCGATATGAGGACTTCATTCTTTTGGGGCATTGCTCTTTTCCTATTACTTCTGGCAAGCTGCAACGACAGCGGAAAAGTCTATAACGACAAATTCCCCTTTCTGGACAGCCTGGGCATCACAATCACCGACCAACTGTTGCTGGGTGACACGCTCACCTTGCCCGATGTCTATTGCGGTGACCCCAACCAGAAGATGAGCGACCTCAAGGGCTTGAAACTCAATCCCAACCAGTATCAAACGCTCGTTATCCCGGCAGGAGTGAAATTTGCCGACGCGATGAGCAATTGGTTGCTGCTTGGCGTGCGCGATGTGGGCAACGACATCACCCTTGCCGCCTATTACCAGTGCAACAATGGCGGCTACTGTCTCGACCTGATGACCTATGACAAGCAGGGAAGAATGCTCGACGCCATCAATGCGCGCGAGCAGCACCTGATTTGGCGCATCCACCTGGATGACGCCAGCAACGACACCGTCTTCACCCTTGACGGACACTTCACCTTCAACGCCAACCGCTTGACGCTGCACCGTGTCATGGGACGTGCGACCATGGATTTCTATAACGACCTCAAGGGTCAGCCTGTGTGGCAACAGGGATGGGACCAGGACTATATCATCAACGACAAGGGCCACTTTGTCCTGCAGGGGCAACACGTGGTGATGGAAAAGGGCGAGGTGGACCAGTATGCCGCACTCGATTTCAAGTCTTGGGACATGCTGGTGTGCTCCCTGCACGACCCCAGCATCATGGACACCTGGAACGACTACACCGAACTGGTCAACTCCACCTATGACCCCGACTACGAGTACAACCCATTCCCCTGGGACGTGATACAACTCTACAACATGAATCCCCAGCGCTTCCTGCACTGGATGGCGGCACACCGCAATGCGGGCAACCGCCTGCTGCCCTGCTTCAAGATGCCGACGCACCATCGCCCCGCCCTGCTCGAGGAAATCGCCCGCATCGAGGACCCCGATGCCCGCCAGTGGCTCACCACCCTCGTCAACTCGTGGGACGACAAGCCCCTGACCAAACACCTGTAACAAAGATGAAAACGCTAATCGCCATCGTCACCCTGCTACTCATGGGATGTAACAACATCAACACGACTAAGCAGATGAGCAGCCTTCCCGCGCTTCCCAACGAGCTTCAGCTGGGACGCAATGTCCTCTCACAGGACAGCTTTCCGGAGCTGGCTTACCCCGTCATCACCGATGACCAACGCATGACGCTTCAGCTGAAATCAGGCCTGACGGTGCCCGACAGCACCCTGGTCATCGGCATGCGCGAAATAGCCGGCAAACGCACGCTGGAAGCCTACCTGGTGCCGCTGAGCGAAGACCCCAACGACTTCAAGGTCTATCTCACCACCCGGGGAAGCGACGGCTACGGCATCCACACCCTGGACCTGGGCAGATTTCACACCCAGGAGCACAAAGGACCAATGCGTCTGGGCGGCAACCGCTTCTATACCCATGACATCAGCGCCACCTTCGACAGCACTGTCCGTGTAGTCGTGCATCATGCACTGACACTGACCAGCATCTACCTCAAGAACCACACTCTCACCGAGGGCTGGCGTGTGGAGTGGGACGATGAATACATGATTGACAACAAGGGCTTTTTCACGCTAAAAAGTCAACACGAGACCCTGCGCAACGGTATCCCCGAAGAGGAAATCGTAGAGCAGTATAAGGCACAAGACCGCCCCATTCAGGACTAAAGGATATCCCCTGATAAAGCCAAGGATCTCAGTATATCCCTGAATGCCCATGGCGGCCTACTTTGAAAAAATACGGGAAAAAGTTGCTGATGTTGGGGCTTTAGCGTAAATTTGCAAGAATTCTGAAGAAACATAAAAGATAACAAATAACCACAATAGAAATATGGCAACAGTTGACGACAAGAAAATTATCTTCTCGATGGTAGGCGTGAGCAAAACCATCCAGCAGAACCAGAAACAAATCCTCAAGAACATCTACCTCTCGTTCTACTATGGCGCCAAGATCGGCATCATCGGTCTGAACGGCGCGGGTAAATCCACGCTGATGAAGATTATCGCCGGTCTGGAGACGCAGTACCAAGGCCAGGTGGTGTTTGCCCCCGGCTACACGGTCGGTTATCTGCCTCAGGACCCGCAACTTGACCCCACCAAGACGGTCAAGGAGGTCGTGCAGGAAGGTGTGCAGCACGTGGTGGATACGTTGAAGGAGTTTGAGGAAATCAACCTCAAGTTCGGCATGCCCGAGTACTACGAGGACCCCGAGAAGATGGACAAACTGTTTGCCCGTCAAGCCGAATTGCAGGACATCATCGATGCTACCGACGCCTGGAACCTCGACAGCCGTCTGGAGCGTGCCATGGACGCCCTGCGCTGCCCCGAGGGCGACCAGCTGACCGAGCATCTGAGCGGTGGTGAGCGTCGCCGCGTGGCATTGTGCCGCCTGCTGTTGCAGAAACCCGACGTTCTCCTGCTCGACGAGCCCACCAACCACCTCGATGCCGAGTCCATCGACTGGTTGGAACAGCACCTGCAGCAATATGAGGGCACGGTCATCGCCGTGACCCACGACCGCTACTTCCTCGACCATGTGGCTGGCTGGATTCTGGAGCTGGACCGCGGCGAGGGTATCCCCTGGAAGGGCAACTACAGCAGCTGGCTGGAGCAGAAGACCCAGCGCCTGGCACAAGAGGAGAAGACCGAAAGCAAGCGCCAGAAGACCCTGCAGCGTGAGCTGGAATGGGTACGCATGGCTCCCAAGGCCCGTCAGGCCAAGGGTAAGGCCCGTCTGAACAGTTACGACAAACTGCTGAACGAGACCGTCAAGGAGAAAGAGGAGAAACTCGAAATCTTCATCCCCAACGGTCCCCGCTTGGGCAACAAGGTCATCGAGGCACAGCATGTCGCCAAAGCCTTCGGCGACAAACTGCTGTTCGACGACCTCAACTTCATGCTGCCACCCAACGGCATCGTGGGTGTCATCGGCCCCAACGGCGCCGGCAAGACGACGCTGTTCCGCCTCATCATGGGGCTGGAGAAGCCCGACAGCGGTATATTTGAGGTCGGCGAGACGGTCAAGGCGGTCTATGTCGATCAGCAGCACACGAGCATCGACCCCGACAAAACGGTCTATGAGGTCATCTCGGGCGGTGTGGAACTGCTGCGCATGGGTGGACGCGACGTCAATGCCCGTGCTTACCTGTCACGCTTCAACTTCAGCGGCGTGGACCAGCAGAAGAAGTGCGGTGTCCTCTCGGGTGGTGAGCGTAACCGCCTGCAGTTGGCGCTGGCATTGAAGGAGGAGGGCAATGTCCTCTTGCTCGATGAGCCCACCAACGATATCGACGTGAACACCTTACGCGCCCTGGAGGAAGGTCTCGAGGACTTCGCCGGCTGTGCCGTGGTCATCAGCCACGACCGCTGGTTCCTGGACCGCATCTGCACCCACATCCTCGCCTTCGAGGGCAATAGCAACGTTTTCTTCTTCGAGGGCAGCTACAGCGAGTATGAGGAGCACAAGCTCAAGCGGCTGGGCAAGGAAGAGCCCACACGCGTGCGTTACCGCAAGTTGACGGATTAGGCTTTAGGGTTTAGGTTTTAGGGAATAAAAAATCTTAATTATGAGAACAATGAGAACAATAGCAATGATGTTGGTAGCCATGGCCATCGTGTCATGTACTGGCAAGTGGCAACATGGGCAAGAGGTCAACAACGGCCACGATTTCCTATGCAGCGTGGGCGTGTATAACGACTCGCTTAACCTCAGCAGCAACGAGCTCCGCTATGACGACGATGGCGAGAAATATCCCCACAGGTTCCTCGACCTGGCTGACTGCCAGGCCTTGGGCATCGACAAGGTGATGTATGTGGACACGATGAACACGATTGTCTCTGTGTGGGGCGTGAAGGACTACCCCGACAAGGGTATCACCCTGCTGCTGGGACATACGTCCTACAGCGATATGCGCACCTGTTGGCTGGCAACCTATGGCAAGGACGGCATGATTGACTTCATGCGCCTGGGCGAGTGCGGCGGCGCCGTGAACCTGTCCTATTGGGACGACATTGACGAGCACACGCGCAACATGGGCATCGACTCGATGCGCATGGTCTTGCCCGACAAGTGGGGCAAACCCATCAACGTGAGCCGCTGGATTTCTTATAATCAGCAGCGCGACGGCGTAGACACCGACTCCACCCTGTGGTTCATCCACAACGAGCTGCCTGTCACCATCGGCAATGACGGCATCTTCACCCTGGGCAAAATCGGCACCGTGTATAGCGCCGACACGACCCTGCTGACCAACTACTGGCGCGACAAACGCGCGATGGAAGTACTCTCGTGGACGCCCTTGAGCGACACGACCTTCTATGACAGGGTCGAAGCCTTCCTCCACGAGGCAAAGGGTCACATCACCGAGCCCGCTCAACTGCTGGGTGATTTCCAGATCCTTGTGTGGAACCGCTTCTATTGCGATACTCAACGCATGATGCAATGGTGCCTCGACCACCCCGACAGCCAAGTCACACGCGGCCTCATCCAGAGCCTCAAGGACATCAACCCCGAGTGGACCTTAAGCGACTTACAGAGAATCAAGGACCCGGAACTCCTCGCCCGCAGCAAAGAACTCCTGGGCCTCAAGTAATCGCCCAAGAAATAACGAATAAAACGGAAATGACGGAGTACACCCCGTCATTTCCGTTTTTATCTGTTCTATCCGTTTCCAGTACTACACGTCAACAGCGTGAAGGGATTACAGTATCTCACCACGCCACAAAGCCATAAAGAACTCAACAACTGGCCACACTTCTACGTCTCCCATTGTTCGACGCGCCGTGTCCAAAGACACTATTATCCTACGGGAAGACGGATGCTCCTCAGCGAATGACTTTAGACCTTTTAAATGACGCGCCTGAACCTCCATAGACGATTTTATCTCAATTGCCACCTCGGCATCTCCATACACTAAATCCACCTCTTGGCCTGATGCCGTACGCCAATATGATAGTTGTTTTCGCTGACGTGTATAGGATATATATGCCACCAATTCCTGTACTACAAGATGCTCTAAAGCATGGCCAAAATCGGTCGAACCAGGTGCCATCCCACGGCGGTTACACAAGTAGTTGACAATACCCACATCAAAGAAATAGAACTTGGGAGCTTTGATCAAACGCCGTTTCTTAACACGGGTAAAGGCTGGTAACATATAGCCTATCATCGTCTCTTGCAAGATATTGAAATAACCTTTAACAGTGACCGAACTCGTGCCACAATCACTTGCAATATTGTTATAATTCAACATCTCCCCGCTCGACAACGCAGCGACCTCAAGGAATCTTGTAAATACCCCAAGGTTTCTTGTCAATGCTTCGGCTTCAATTTCTTGTTGCAAATAATTACCGATATAGCCCTCCAAACGATACCATGGATCATTTGCAAGATAATGACGGGGAAGCATTCCATGATTGACTGCTCTAATTAAATCAAAATCAGGTATCTCAGCACTCACAAGGGGATATAGCCTACGAGTCGCAGCCCGTCCACCAAGCATATTGGACCCCAACCGCCTAAGCTTCCGGGCACTTGAGCCACAAAGCAAGAATCTTACACCACGATTTACAATAAGCCATTGTACAGCATTAAGTAGGCTAGGTAGCATCTGCACCTCATCAATAATCACAAGGTCATCGGCAGTACATTGTTCCAATTCCTCAATCAGCAATTCAGGATGACGTTGCAAACGGCTATAGACATCAGGCAACAACAAGTCATAATACCTTATGTTAGGGTAAAGCATCTTGAGCAACGTACTCTTGCCAGTCTGCCTTGCGCCCCACAAGAATACGCTATCCTCATTCAATTCCGGAATGGTCAACAAACGTTTCAGTATCATATATTTAATTCTTTTGATTGTTCCCTAATATGAAGTTCTGAATCTCTGATAATTTAAAGTTGATATTTAATTTATCATGATATTTTAAAGCGGCGGTTTAAATTATCGTAGCGCAAAGGTAAATAATCAAAACGAAATGCCCAAAAATTTAATGTAAAAAATGCTGATAATTTAAACTACGACTTCAAATTATCATGATATTTTAAAGCAGCGGTTTAAATTATCAGCCTTTTAGACTTCCATGATAGGATAGCATCATGGTTGTCAGTGTTGTCATCTATGTTGTCCCTGTTGTCTGAGAAAAAAGACGGGCTACACGTCGGCTGCGTGGAGCGCCGAGGCGATAGTCTGCCACAGGACGGTGACGGTAACGGCACCCATCATGAAGTTGTAGAGGACGTCGCGTACGGTGACGGCGCCCCAATCCTGGCCGCGCCACATCATCAGCCAGCAGATGGCACACACCACCAGGGCAATGGCATACACAACCGTCGTGGCCCATGAGCCGCGCGGTTGTTTCTCGGGCAGCTTGTTGAGCACACGGCGGGTGAACCAGGGATTTTCCCCTGGGTCATGCGCACCCTGCTTAAGCATCTGCGCCAGTTTCTTGTCTTCAATATCGTTCATGGTCGTTTCCTTATTTTGCCGTGCTTTGCACGGGAAATTAAACAATTATTTTTTTAAAATTTTCTTTTAATTTCCCGCCCGCCAGGGCGGTTTTAGTTTCAATAGAATTAAGTATCTATCAACGTCCTCATCTTGCCTTTGGCTCGGTGGATGAGTGACTTCACTGAGCCTTCGGGCATCTGCATGATCTTCGCCACCTGCTTCAGGGGCTGATCCTCGATATAGAACAAGGTGACGGCGACACGCTCATTGTCATTGAGGCGAGCCAGCGCCTCCTGCACCGTCATCGAGGCATCAATAGCGTCGGTTGCAGCCGTGCTCACTTCACCCAAGCGGGCGATATCCTCGACGTGATCCTCCTGGTGGCGACGCGTGTGGTTGTAGAACTCATTGTAGGCAATGCGGTATAGCCAGGTGCCGAAAGACGAAAGCCCCTTGAACCCGCGGATGCCCACATAAGCCTTGATGAACGTCTCCTGCGCCAGGTCGTCGGTCAGCATCTCGTCGCCCGTGGTCAGGTTCAGCAGGAACCGGCGCACGCGCGGCTGATAGGCCTCGACGAGCCTGCCGAATGCGTCCCGGTTGTCGGCCAGGGCGCATTGCGACAGCAGTCTTATTTCATCAAGCTTGGAAAGCATTGTTTTGTTACTTTTTCTTCTACAATCGCTAAGCCACTAAGATTGAATTCTATACGCTCAGTATTAATAGGGCTGATAGGTATTGTCATCCTCCTTGTAGTCCTCATCAAAGGGAGGAGGCACGGGGATTCCCTCACGCATGGGCTCGCGGGATTGCATCTGCTGGCCACGCTTCCATGCCTCTTGCAGTGACTTCTGCTCCTTGTAGAGGATGAAGCCCTTGCACACACCCACCACGATCAGTGCCAAACCGATGGGCCAGAACGGATTCTCAGCATCACCAATTGCTACGCTGAAGAGTACCAGCAGGGTTCCCCACCCGATCCACTTGATAGCGGGCATCAAGGCACGCCAGTTGACCATGTCGGTCATCACGATGGGATTGGCAGCGGTCTGCCCAGCGATGGGCGTACCCACGGGCACTTGGCCTGGCTGCTGAGCGGCAGCACCATTGGCCATGGGAGAAGCAGTAACGATAGGCTGCTGCACATAGATGGCACTGCGACGTGTGTCATTCAGCGAAATTTCGTTGAGCGGATAGTTGTTCTCGATGGCCTTCTCGATGACACGGTACTTGTTGCGGCGGTTCAGGAAGCGGAAGAACAATACCAAGGCTACAATTCCCAGCAAACAGAAAGTTCCGCTGATGGTCATTTGCTTGACCACACTAGCCCAATGGTTGCTAATCTCTTTCACGTCCTCGGGTGACAATTCACCGTGGCTGTCTCCGATTTCCACCGTAGTGCCACTTCCGGCATTGAGGGTATCGTCAAGGGCACGGTTGATTTTGTCACGCACCTTCTTCATCTCGGGCAGGCCGCTCAAGGTCACAGCCTGGTCCTCATCGGTAATGACAATCGAGTCTCCTTTGAACTCAACGTTGGTGCTGGCCTTACCTTTGGCCGGCGTAGCTTTGATGACGGGGCCGGCTGCGGCTGCGAGCGTCATCGTCAGCATCATTGCAAATAATAAAATCGTCTTTCTCATTTTTTTATTTCTTTTAAGTCGTTGTTAATCGTTTATAGCTTTAAGCCGTTTTCATGCATTAGACGTTGCACAGGTTCAAAAAAGTTGCACAAAGATAATCTTTTTCTTTGTTTATTGTGAATTTTAATATCTAAAGCACTGTAAATCAGCTAATAAAAAAAAGCAACATTTTTTCTTCAGCAAAAATAACCTATCGACTAGTTGCCATGAAGAGGCTTGACGGGTCGAAAGCCCAAGCTGCTTGTGAGATTCATACTGGACAGTCAGTGCCTAGAAGAGGCTCGGCGGGTCGAAGACCCAAGCAGCTTGTGAGGGCCATGATGGGCAGCCAAAGCCTCGAAGAGGCTCGGCGGGTCGAAGACCCGACTTTGTTGGAAAACACCATGCAAGTGGGTCGAAGACCCACGCAGCTTGGTGCTTGGCAAATCGCCCTGAAAGTGCCTCGAAGAGGAACTTCATGTCAACCGCTTATCATTCCACTCAATCCCCGACAGCTCAAGCATACCCTTATATTCTTCTTCAAAGGTTTTCACCTTGTGGTGCTCACGTTGGTTTTTGATGTAATTAATTATCGCATCTTTATCTCTACAACTGCATGAAAACGCACCATATTCTTTCCCCCAACCGCTGAACTGAGGGAAATAGACTTGCTGTTTAGCCCACTTGCTGCTACCTTGCTTGATATCACGCACAAGATCGCTCAATGCGATAGTTGGAGCCAGTTCAATGAGCATGTGGACGTGGTTACCGATGCCATTGATGCGATAAAGGCGACAGCCACGGCTCTTGACGATTGACCAGATGTAACGGTAAAGGTGCTCACTCGTCTCATCAGGAATAGTCATCTGACGTCGATAAGTGTTAATGACGACATGATACATCGAACTGACAGCACTCATAATCTCTACTTATTAGAATTGAATTGCAAAAATAACACAAAACACTCATAGGTGCAACCTCGTGCGACACGAAGTTCGTCTTCGACGCACTTCCAGCACAGTCCTCTGGCACCAAGCTGCGCCCATCTTCGACGGGCTTGCATGGTGTTTCCCATTGAAATCGGGTATTCTACCCGATTGACCTCTACGAGGCCATTCCAGCAACAGGCATTTCAAATGAAAAAAAAGTTGCACAAAGATGGGAAAAAATTTGGAAATAATCTCTAACTTTGTGGCTATTAAGTAAAAAGAACTTCAAAAAATCCTCTAAAACTTATCATTATGATGAAAAGAATCTTACTTCTGCTCTTGTCTTTGACGATTGCGGTGGGCATCAATGCCGACGAGGCGTTGAAACGCGAAATGCGTGCCGCATGGGTCGCAACGGTATGGGGCATCGATTGGCCAACGACAACCAACAACGCCAGCGCCCAGAAAGCTGAGCTCAACGCCTATCTCGACAACCTCAAGGCCCAGAATTTTAACGCCATCTTCTTCCAGGTGCGCTCGATGTGCGACGCGATGTACCAGTCCAGCTACGAGCCTTGGTCCAGCTACCTGACGGGCACCCGCGGCAAGAACCCCGGCTACGACCCGTTGCAGTATGCCGTCGAGCAGTGCCACGCACGAGGCATCCAGTGCCATGCTTGGGTCAACCCCTACCGCTGGAGCACAGGGTCCAACTGGAATACGGCCCAGGACCAGGATCTGAAAAACAGAGGCATGCTGCTCTCCTATACCAGTGGCAACACGACTACAACGATTCTCAATCCCGGACTGCCTGAGACGCGCCAGCGCATCGTGGACGTGATCAGGGAAATCATCACCAACTATGATGTGGACGGCATCGTCTTTGACGACTATTTCTATCCCAACGGCATCCCCACGACCAACAAGGCCGAGGACTATAACCTGTGGAACGATTCCAACGTGGACATGACCTTTGCCGACTGGCGTCGCAACAACGTCAACATGATGGTTAGGGACGTCTATTACATGATCCAAGATACCAAACCCGAAGTGCGTTTCGGCATCAGTCCCGCCGGCGTGGCTGGCACTGCCAGCACATCGGCAGGACAGCATGGCGTCACCCCCTGCCCCACAGGCAGTGACTGGCAGTATAACGGCATCTTCAGCGACCCGCTGGCATGGTTGGAGCAAGGTACGATTGACTATATCTCGCCACAACTCTACTGGAAGACCAACCATGCGACCAACCCCTTCGGACCCTTGACCAAGTGGTGGAGCTACATTGCCAAGCACTATGGCCGCCACCACTATGCGAGCCACAGCATCTCGTTCCTCGCTTCGCAGAGTAACACCACCAGTGACTGGGCCGAAATCACCCAACAGATTAACTATTCTCGCCAATATACCGAGGATAATGCCCCCGGTGTTGTCCTCTATAGCGCCAAGAACATCAACGGCAACAACAGCGGCGTCAGCGGCTTGGGCAACTACCTGCTGGCGAATGCCTTCCTGCGTCCCGCTATGATACCCGCAGTGACGTGGAAGACGGCACCCGGCTACAATGCTCCCGCCAATCTGGCGAAGAGCGGCACCGACCTCAGCTGGTCTGTCCAAGAGGGTACATTGGTAAAATACTCGGTCTATGCCGTGCCCGCCGAGGTCACTGTCGAGAATGCCATGAGCGAGAAATATGACGGCATCAGGAGCGACTATCTGTTAGGCGTAACCTACAAACCGTCCTATTCGCTGCCCGATGCCAATCAGGAGGGTTACTGGTATGCCGTGTGCGTCATCGATGGCTACGGCAACGAGAGCGAGCCAGCCTATCTGGGTGTGAACGACGATCCCATTGACCCTGAGCAGCCCACACCCGTCACCTACAGTATCGAGAAAGTCTGGGAAATCAATAACCTCAGCTTCCTTAACATGGCAGATGCCCGCCAGGGCTTCGGCATGAACGGCAAGTTCTATATCAACGACAAGGGCACGGGCACCATCCTCGTGGTGGACCGCAACGGCTTGACAGGCGAGACCTTTGAGGGCGGCATCAACGTGGGCCTCACCCGCGATCAGGCAGGCAACCTGGTGGTCAGCAACGCCCACTTCCCCGATACCTGGGCAAGCAGTCCCCAACTCAAGGTCATCAACCCCGCTACGGGCGATGTGGTGACCCACACCCTACCCGCCGAGGTCATCAACTTCGGTCGCAGCGACAACATGGGCTTCCCGATGGGCAACCTGATGGAAGACGGCGAACTCTACCTCGTGGGCGCCACCAGCGGCACCAGCATCAGCCGCATCAAGTTCACCGACGGCGAAATCAATACCGATGACACCTACCTCGCCAACTGCGACGGCGTGGCTCCCAACAGCGGCACTGTGCTCAACTACTACACCGACCTCAATGGCGACGATGCCATCCTCTACGTCAACCGCTCCAGCACGCTCAAGAAACTGGCATTCAGCGGTGACGGATTCACCGCAACGGATATCTCCCTGCCGAACAAGGGTAACTGCAACGGCACCTTCCCGTTCATCTGGGACGGCATGGAACTGATGGTTTATCCCACATTGGGCAATTACCGCGACGGATTTGCCGTGGCTGAGGTCAATGCGGCAGCTCCGCTCGTCAGTGTTGCACAGACAGCCAATGCCGATGCCAATACCTATCAGGCCAACTGGCTCAATGCCGAGGTCATCGACTCCCGCCACGTGGCCATCTACCAGTACTATCCCGGTGGTCACCTCACCGTGTGGAGCCTGACCAAGCAGGGTGGACTCCTGCGCGGCGATGTCAATGAGGACGGCACCGTCAACATCTCAGATGTCACCGACCTCATCGGCTACCTCCTCAGCGGTAACGACGAACTCAACCTCGACAACGCCGACTGCAACCGCGACTCAGCCATCAACATCAACGACGTCACCGCCCTCATCGACTACCTCCTGAGAACCTCCTGGCCCGAATAAACCCGACTCAAAACGACCCTATATAATAATTGTCCCTGGAAAGAAACATCACTTTCCAGGGACAATTAGTTTGAGTCTTTTGTCGCCAGGTTACTTGGCATCCTCCAGGTCTTCGAGTTGCTCAAGGACATCACGGTAGTGACGCTGGGTCTTGAAATGCACCTTCAAACCAATCAATGCGCCAACAATGATACCCACGATGCACCAGGGCACAAAATACTCGCTGCCTCCTATCTTCTGTGCCATCTCATAGACAGCCCATGAGGCCCAAGCCAGTGCAACAGGAATACCGAACCATGGCCAGTTGCCATCGCGCTTCTTGGCAAGAGCTAGTTTGCGCTTCACCTCCACCAAGTTGCCACCCATCAAGTTGTCGTCTCGCAGGACGCTTCCGTTAAAGTAAATGAATCCCACAACCGTGAGCATCAGCACACACATGGCAATCCACAGGCCAACGGAGAGTCCGTTTAGCATCACAAAGGCCCAGTAGCCATAGGGAATCATCACCAGGGCTATGATCGCCATGACCAGATAACGCCTGTTGAGGGTACTCACACCGCGCTTTATAGAGCGGCGGATAAAGCGGTCGTTCACAATAGTTTGGTTCTCGAGTTTATCTTTCAATATCGCCATCTGCTGGCGCATTTCGTCAAGTTCGTAATCCATAATCTTAAAGTTTTTTTAATTGTTCATTTTTTTGAGTTGTTCTTTGATGCGATAGAGGCGGGTCGCCACAGCGGTCGTCGTGATGCCCACCACCTGACCGATTTCCTCGTAGGGCATATTCTCCAGCCACAGCAGCACGATAGCGCGGTCAAAGGGCTGCAGGCGGCTGATGCGGTCGTGGAGCATGTCCACCTGGCGGGAATCCGCGTCATGGTCTTCAAACAGGTTGATGTCCATCGACAACGGTTCACTGCTTGTGCGGCGGTTCTTGCGGTCAAGCGAGATGCAGGTGTTGAGCGCCACGCGGTAGATCCACGTCTTCACATTGCTGCGGTTCTCAAATCCCTCAAAGCCTCGCCACATGTTGATGACCGCCTCTTGAAAGAGGTCGTTCACCTCATCGGCATCTTTCGAGAACATGTAGCACACCGTGTAGATAGTGCTCTTGTTCTGCTTGATGATCTGTGCAAATTTGCTTTCCAGTTCGTTCATTTTTTCATCGTTTTAAAACTTTCTTTTGCCCATTAGACGAACAACCCCATAAAAAAATCACACAAAAATAAAAAAAAATTTCGAGAGCCCTTGATGGTATTAAAAATAATTCCTATCTTTGTGACCATAATCATATAAAGAATCGTTTATTATGCCTGAAATTTTTCGTTTTTTTGGCTTTTCTTTCTTCTTTTATAGCAAAGAGCACGAGCCGATTCACATCCATGTCGAGGGTAATGACGGCATGGCAAAGTTTGACTGGGATGGAGAGCAGTTTATTCTCGTCGAGAAACACAATATCAAAGCTGGAGACATGAAAAAATCAAAGCTGTTATCGACGAGAATGCCGACATCATCATCACTCGCTGGAATGAACATTTCAACTAAACAATCAATATAATGATTATGAAAATTATCAAAATTTGGTTTGATTCTGATTATATCTATGGCATTGACGACGGTGGTAATGAATATCGCCAGTCGTTGCTGTGGTACCCAAAGTTGAGGACTGCCACCGATGATCAACGTGCTGAATACACATTTGGCATGGGTGGCATCCATTGGCGAGCCCTTGACGAAGACATCAGCTTTGAGAGTTTTACCTATGACGATGCAGAACCCACTCCCATGCAGCGATTTTTCTTGACCCACAAGGAAATCAACGTAGCTGAATTTGCCCGCTCAATCGGTATGAATGCCACCTTGTTACGCAACTACATCAACGGTTTCAAGAAGCCCTCTGCCGAACGCCAGCAGGCTATCCTCAACCACATTCACAAATTAGGACAAGAATTAACAGCCGCCTGCTTCTAATTCAACATTATCCATCATCACTCAAGATGTAAAAAATGATGTAAGTTAAAAAGTTGGCACGCAATTTGCCAATGTGCGTGAAGAGTACTAATTTTGCAGGTTCAAAACAAATACTATTAATTGAGAATGAAGATTATCAGCAAGGTCAATGAGTTGCGCGAGGCCGTGGAGGCTTTTCGCCAGGCAGGTAAGTCAGTAGGTCTGGTGCCCACGATGGGTGCCCTGCACGAGGGTCACAAGTCGCTTGTCGATCGCGCCCGCAAGGAGAACGACGCCGTTGTGGTGAGCTGTTTCCTGAATCCCACGCAGTTCAACAATAAGGAAGACCTGCGCACCTATCCCCGCACCGCCGAGCGCGATGCTGCGATGCTCGAGAGCTGTGGTGTCGATGTGGCTTTCATGCCCACCGTCGAGGAAATCTATCCTGAGCCCGACACCCGCATGTTTGACCTCGGTCCCGTCCAGCAGGTGATGGAAGGCGCCATGCGCCCCGGTCACTTCAACGGCGTGTGCCAGATTGTGAGCAAGCTCTTCTCGTGGGTGATGCCCGACCGTGCCTACTTCGGCGAGAAGGATTTCCAGCAGATTGCTGTCATCCGCGCGATGATCAAGCAGCTGGGCTTTGATATCGACATCGTGCAGTGCCCCTGCATCCGCGAGGACGATGGCTTGGCCAAGAGCAGCCGCAACGTGCGCCTTACCCCCCAAGTACGCAAGGTCGCCCCGCAGATCTACGCCACCCTTCAGCGCAGCCTGGAGTTTGCCAAGGATCACACCGTAGAGCAGACCCACGACTGGGTGGTTGCCACCATCAACGCCTGGCCCGAGATGGATACCGAATACTTCTCCATCTGTGACGGCATCTCTCTGCAGCCCGTTACCGAATGGGACGAGAGCGACTACATCGTTGGTTGCATCACCGTCTATTGCGGTGACGTGCGCGAGATTGACAACATCACTTATAAGAGGCTTTAGGCTTTAGGCTTTAGGAGATTGCGGACAACTGAAAACTGATAACTGACAACTAAAAAACTGAAGATATGTACATCCAGGTCATGAAATCCAAGATTCACCGTGTCACGGTGACCGATGCTAACCTCAACTACATCGGTAGCATCACTATCGACCAGGACCTCATGGATGCCGCTGGCATCATCGAGGGCGAACGCGTGTATATCGTTGACGTGAACAACGGCGAGCGCCTTGACACCTACACCATCGCCGGTGAGCGCGGCAGCGGCACCATCTGCCTGAATGGAGCCGCCGCTCGCAAGGTCGAGGTGGGCGACATCGTCATCATCATGGCTTATGCCATCGTCACCCCCGAGGAAGGCCGCGAGTTCAAGCCGCAGATTGTCTTCCCTGACACCGCAACCAACCGACTCATCAAGAAAAAGAAATAAGAATATTATTTAACTGCACAATAATTCACGCTAAGGCGCTAAGGCGCTAAGCTATAACAAAAAACTTAGCGTCTTTACGACTTAGCGTGAGATTATTGTGGCAGGAAAAACTGAGAAATTTTAAAAACCACCAAAATAATGTTTGAAAATTTATCTGATAAACTTGAACGGTCATTTAAAGTCCTGAAAGGGCAAGGCCGCATTACCGAAATCAACGTAGCTTCTACCCTCAAGGAGGTGCGCCGAGCACTGGTTGACGCCGACGTCAGCTATCCTGTCGCCAAGAAGTTTGTCGATGACGTCAAGCAGAAGGCCCTGGGCCAGAACGTCATCAACGCCGTCAACCCCAGCCAACTGATGGTCAAGATCGTCCATGACGAGCTCGCCGAGCTCATGGGCGGTGAGGAGGCCACCTTCAGCATCGAGGGCAATCCCGCCGTCATCCTGATGTCGGGTCTGCAAGGTTCCGGTAAAACCACCTTCACTGGCAAACTTGCCAACCGCCTCAAGAGCGGCAAGGAAAAACGCAAACCGCTGCTCGTCGCCTGTGACGTCTATCGTCCCGCTGCTATCGACCAGCTGAAGACCATCGCCGAGCAGATCGAGGTGCCCGTCTATAGCGAGCCCGAGAGCAAGGACCCCGTGGCCATCGCTCAGCACGCCATCGAGCATGCCAAGCAGAATGGCTATGACCTGGTCATCGTCGATACCGCCGGTCGTCTGGCTGTTGATGAGGCGATGATGGTCGAAATCAAGGCCATCAAGGATGCCATCCACCCCAACGAGACCCTGTTCGTTGTGGACTCAATGACCGGTCAGGATGCCGTCAACACCGCCAAGGCCTTCAACGACCGCCTGGACTTTGACGGCGTCGTGCTCACCAAGCTCGACGGTGACACCCGTGGTGGTGCCGCCCTGTCAATCCGCGCCGTGGTCGATAAGCCCATCAAGTTTGTGGGTATCGGCGAGAAGATGACCGACCTGGACCCCTTCCGTCCCAAAGGTATGGCCGACCGCATCCTGGGCATGGGCGACATCGTGTCGTTTGTGGACCGCATGCAGCAGCAGTATGACGAGGAAGAGGCCGAGAAGCTGGAGAAGAAAATCAAGCAGAACAAGTTTGACTTCGACGACTTCATCAAGCAGATCAAGCAAATCAAGAAGATGGGTAACCTCAAGAGCCTGGCATCGATGATTCCCGGCGTGGGCAAGGCCATCAAGGACATTGATATCCCCGACGACGCATTCAAGGGCGTAGAGGCCATCATCGGCTCGATGACCCCGCAGGAGCGCGCCAACCCCGACATCATCGACGCCAGCCGCCGCAAACGCATCGCTGCAGGTAGCGGTACCAGCGTCGAGGAGGTGAACCGCCTATTGAAGCAGTTCCTCTCGATGCGCAAGGTGATGCACCAGGTTTCGACCAATCCCATGCAGATGATGCGCAACGCCAAGGCTCAAGCCAAGGCCGCCAAGCGCGGACGCTAATCATCATTCAAGTGAGCAAGCGTTTTGCTTGCTCACTTGAAGTTTAAAGTTTAGGGTTTAGAGTTTAAAGATACCTACCCTAAACTTTTATCATTAAACACTAAACATTAAACTCTAAACTGCGGGCAAAGCCCGCTTAAACTATGAAGCTTCTCTCCATATTGATGCTGTCGATCGTGTCGCTGCTGCAGAGCAACCACACGGTTAATCTGATGTTTGTGGGCGACGCCATGCAGCATGCACCGCAAATCACCGCTGCCCAGCAGCCCGACGGCACCTACGATTACACCCCTTGTTTCCAATACATCGAGGACGATGTCCGCTGGGCCGACCTTGCCGTAGTCAATCTGGAGTGTCCCTTGGCGGGCAGACCCTATACGGGCTATCCCTGCTTCAGCGCCCCCGACAGCTATGCCCAACGACTCAAGGACGTGGGCTTCGACCTGTTCCTCACCGCCAACAACCACTGTCTGGACCGTCGTGATAAGGGCCTGGTGCGCACCTATCACGCATTGGATTCTATGGGTATAGCCCACATCGGCACCTATCCCAACGACCAGGAACGTGCCAAACGCATCCCTTACATCGTCAACATTAAGGGCATGAAAATTGCCTTTCTCGACTACACCTACGGCACCAACGGCATCCCCATTCAGGGCGATGTCATTGTCGATTTCATTGACCAGCAGCAGATTGCCGACGACATCGCGTTGGCGCGTGAGCGCGGGGCGCATGCCATCTGTGTCAACCTGCACTGGGGCATTGAGTACCAACTGAAACCCGTCGCTTCACAACGCACCCTGGCTGACTGGCTCGTCACCCAGGGCGTAGATCTCATTATCGGCGGACATCCCCATGTCGTGGAGCCCATGGAGGTGCGCCACAGCGAGGAGTATGACAAAGACGTGCTGCTCGTCTATAGCATGGGCAACTTCATCAGCAACCAGAGCGACATTGACACCCGTGGCGGGGCTATGGTCAAGGTATCATTAAGGATGGAAAACGGCCATGCCGTTATCGTGGACCCGCGCTACAAACTCTTCTTCGTCCAGAAGCCCGTCGCCCATGGCCAAAACTACGTCCTCATCCCCGAGGCACGTCCCGACCTGCTGCGTCCTGACTCCAAGGCCGAATTCACCCGCTTCATGCAACGCACCCACTCCCTCGTCATGAGCAACAACAAGAACGTCCCCCAAGAACAATAGCCCTGATTATTCCCAGTCACTCCCATTTATTCCCAGTCATTCCCAGTCATGAACAATTTCCTCCCACTGAAGGGCAACTACAAGAACCTCATCGCCTTCCAGAAAGCAGAATGCATCTACGACATCACGTGCTACTTTGTGGAGCATTATCTTCCTAAGGCTGGCGATCGCACTGTTGACCAAATGAAGCAAGCAGCACGTTCGGGCAAACAGAACATTGCGGAGGGCAACGAGGCGGGAACCACATCAATGGAAACCAACATTAAGCTGGTCAACGTCGCCAAGGCAAGTTTAAAGGAGTTGCAGGAGGATTATGAGGACTACCTGCGTACTCATGGGTTGTCCCATTGGGACTCAAACAGCGACCAATTCCAAAACGCACGTTCCTGGTGCAGGCAACACACCTCCCCTGCCGATTACATGAGAGTGTGTGAGTTGCGCAACGACGAGACAATAGCCAATATTGCCCTCATCCTGCTCCACCAGACAGACTATCTTTTAATGAAATTGCTGCAAAAGCTGAAGAACGATTTCCTAGAAAACGGCGGCATCCGCGAACAAATGTCACAAGCCCGCCGCAACTGGCGCGACAACCACCGATAACAACTGGGAAGAATGGGAACAATGAGAATGACTGGGAACAACGGGAGAAACCCTCTCCCAGTTATTCCCAGTCACTCACAGTTATTCCCAGTCGCTCACAGTCAAGTCTTCTTGCACCAGCTATTGGCAATGTAGATACCGGCGATATAGGCGACAAGCAGGATCATGAGCCCGAGCAAAGTGACCATCATGTTGTCAATCAGAGCCACGCACCATACAAATATCATTGTAAATAATATCAGGCCTGCGACAACAGCCCTCAACCGCTTCATGTTGTATTGCTCGCGCTTTTCTTTCTTCGCGGTGTTGTAGCCGGCAATCAACCCATCACCATGGCCCGTCAAGATAACGACGGCCAAAAAGACCATCATCAGAGTTACCCCCGATAATACGATGAAGATCAAGGCAATGTCCATCGCGACGATTCTTACGACAGGTACTGCTTCACGTCGATGGCGGCGCGGCAGCCTCCTGCAGCAGCGACGATGGCCTGACGATAGTGCGGGTCGGCGACATCACCAGCGGCAAACACGCCCTCGACGTTAGTTGCCGTGTTGTGGCCAGTGAGCTTGATGTAGCCCTGCTCGTCAAGGTCAATTTGTCCACCCAGGAACTCGGTGTTGGGACGGTGGCCGATGGCGAGGAAGAAGCCGTCGATAGCGATGTCAAACAGTTCCTCCTTGTCAGTGCCCTTAAAGCGTACCAGGTGGGCGCCCTCCACGCCGTTGTCGCCAAACAGGCCCACAGTGTTGGTGTTGAACAGGATTTCGATTTTCTCGTTCTCCATGACGCGCTGCTGCATCACCTCGCTGGCACGCAGGTAGTCCTTGCGCACAATGAGATAGACCTTACTGGCCAGGTGGCTCAGGTAGTCGGCCTCCTCACAGGCGGTATCGCCACCGCCCACGACAGCCACCACCTTCTTGCGGTAGAAGAAGCCGTCGCAGGTCGCACAGGCCGAAACGCCCTGCCCTGCATACTTCGTCTCATCAGGCAGGCCCAGGTACTTGGCGGTGGCACCTGTAGCCACGATGATGGTGTCGGCAGTCATCTGCTCACCACCGTCGAGGGTGATGAGGAACGGGCGCTGGCTCATGTCGATGCCAGCCACGAGGCCCGATTTCATCTTCGCGCCCAGGTTCACCGCCTGCTGACGCATATTCTCCATCAGCTGGTAGCCGTCAACACCCTCGGGGAAGCCGGGGAAATTCTCGATCGTAGTCGTCTGTGTCAACTGTCCGCCCACCTGCAAGCCCTCAATGAGCAAGCAGTCAATAGCAGAGCGCACCAGATAAATCGCTGCAGTATATCCGGCAGGGCCAGACCCGATAATCAAACATTGAGTATGGTTCATTTTTGCTAAGTTTAAGTTGTCAATATTTAGTTGATTGGTAAGTTTTTATTCTTATTTAATCCTCATCGGGATACATGGTGGCTTTATTTTTTTTGAAATTATTCATTGCCCGGGCTCTCCTCTCAATATCTTTCAAGTATTCTTTATCCACAACGTCATACAGGGAATCAATATCTGATTGTTCATAACCAATCATCTTGGAATTGAACTTTGCATAATCTTTATCTGAAATTCCCATGATACGCTTATTCAACTCATTGGCAGCCTTAATTTCATTGATTAATCCAGATGAACAAGCCACATAATACTCAGATTTAATTGCCAACAGGTCATCCAATTTCAGGATTTCGTGATCATCTTTTGGTTCTACCAACTCATGGAAAGCATCAATAACTTCCGTCTTATACTCTTCACGAAGAATGTAACAGCCGCTCACGTTGTCGATAAAATCCACCTTACCTATCGTGCTCCAAGTGTCCACATTGGAAGTAAAGATGTGCTCGGTTGTATGGGCAAACTTTATGTACGACGGGTCATTGCTAGCCAGCATCACACTGGCGATACCCAAAGGCTTGCTGTACCTGCCCTCAAGTACCTCAAATTGCAAGTCATGGTATTTCCTAAGGAGGCTATCGGCCTGCTCCATCTGCTTGATGCTCTCGTCGATATCATGGATGATCATCATCGCCATTCTGCGCTGAGCCTGCTTTTTATGACGGCCTTCTACCAGATTGGCGGAGCCGAATGTGAGGACAATCGAGATGCTGGTGGCGAGAATCGTCATCAACAACTCCTTGATCCAATACTTTTTGGTTCTCAGCTTCTTGCCGAGCTTGGGCATTCTGACCTTAACGTTCATTTCTCAGTTTTCAGTTTTAAGTTTTCAGTTGGCAGTTTTCAGTTGGCAGATGAATGCGGATGCCGCTGACAACTGAAAACTGACAACTAGATTACTTCAGCACCTTGTCCAGATAATCATAGAAGCCGGCTGACTCGCCCACGACGACCTTTGCCACCTTACCCTCAGGGTCAAGGATGATCTTGGTGGGAAAGCTTTCCACATGGTACAGCTCCATCGGGTTGTCGCCCTTCTCCCTATCGCAATAGACGTGCAACCAGGGCAACTCGTGCTTGGCGACTGCGCCTTTCCACTTCTCGACGGTGTCGTTGCAGTCCACACCCAGGATTTCGAGTTTGTCCTGATACTTGGCATAGTATTCCTTCATCTTAGGCATGCCCTTGATGCACCACACGCACCACGAGCCCCAGAAGTCAAGAACCACCCACTTGCCACGCAGCGAGCTCAGTGCCAGCGGTTTGCCGTTGATATCCATCAATGTAAAGTCGGGAGCCATGGCACCTACTCTACCATGCTTGGCAGCCTCCTTGAAGGCACTCTCAAGTTTTGTCTTGTACAGGTGGGCGGCCACACTATTACGGGCGCGCTCGGTCAACAGAGCGTCGGCAGGCTCCAGGAAGTCGAGATCCTCGGGAAATTCAGCAATCAGCGCGGCAGCGGCATCCTGGTCGGGATGCGCCTTGACATAGCCCATCACGGCATCAGACAACATCTGCACCAACACGGGAACTTTTGCCTCATACAATGCCATCAGTTCGGCCTCGTCAGCGCCAGCCTGCATTTTGCTAGTGAGTTCCTTCATAAGAGCATCACCTTCCTTGTTCACAGGATCCACTGTTTTCCAGGCCTCGTTATAATCGACATAGAACTGCGATCCACTCAAACGGAGTTCTTCATTTGCATCCTGGGAAACGACAAGCGTCTCGCCTGGGATAGCAGGAAGCGTGATATCACCATCCTCGTTAAGATGACGTCCTGTATACCAGCGTCCTATGGTGATAAAGTTCGCATCCTCAAGGTCAAATGTCACCTCAATCATCTTGCCTGTGACGGTACGAATATCACCCTGATCCAAGTCTTGGGATAAGAAGAACACTACCGAGTCACCGAGATGCTCAAAGGTGCCCTTCACCGTGAATTTACCGTCCTGGGCCACGGCGCCCAGCATCATCATGCCCATGAGCATGGTTAAAAACAATTTCTTCATATTCTATCTTTCTTAATTTTTGGTTATTCAAACAACAGCTCGCACATGTACATAAACTCATTTGCCGAACTCAGCCACAAGGCAACTTTTCCTGATGGTGCAATCAAGAAATAGGTGGGTGTAGCCGTGGTGCCATAGATGGCCATAGGAGATTTTGGATCTTCAATGTCTCGGTCACTAAACACGTTGAGCCACGGTAAATCCATACTGGTAACCGCCGTTTTCCATTCCTGCTCTTCGTCTATACAGTCCACACCCAGAATCTCTACTTGATCCTTATACTTGTTATACATCATCTTCAATATGGGGAACTGTGACACAGCATTGCTACAGTCTTTATACCAGAAGTCAAGTAGCACCCACTTACCACGCAACGAGCTCAGGGAAAGCTTCTTGCCATTAACATCCTTCAATTTGAAGTCAGGAGCTGGCTTGCCAAGAAGGGGATTGGAAGCACCGCTGCGCTTAACCCTCTCCAGCTCACCCTCGTAATAAGGATTCATGCGACCGTTCAACACCTGCTCACTGATCAGCCCACGAGCCTTCTCCAATTCCTCCATACTATTCAAGGATTTCAACAGCAACATCGAGGACTCATGGTCACGATTCTTGCCGATTAAATCCAAGACAGCATCGGTAACCGGTTGTGACTGTTCTTTCATCTTGAGTTGATACAAGTCAAACACCTGTTCGCTCGTCTTGCCAGCAATCTCGTCTCGACACGCCTGCTTGAAATCATATTTACTACGCGCCTCCTGCAGGGGCCTGATGACAGCCATCGCCTCATTATATTCCTTGTACAGTGCCGAGCCGTCTACCGTATAATTGCCAACTTCGCCGTCGATTGTCACCGCCTCGCCTGGTACAGCAGGTATCATATAGAACATGCCGTCATAATAGTAGTACACCATCAGCCAGCCCACATCTTCCAGGTCAAAAGAGAGATCCACTTTGTCATCGGTGATGGATATTTCATCATTAAAAATACCCCCACCCCACGCATCAGTCACGGCACAGATGGCCTTACGGCCCTGACCCTTCACCGTGCCAGTCACCGTGAATTTGCCCTCTTCGGCCACGGCGCCCAGCGTCATCATGCCCATGAGCAAGGAAAGTAACAATTTCTTCATCACAGCAAGTGTTCTAAACGATTATCTTTCCGCAAAGTTAGTAACAATCAAATTGATATGCAAATCTATCAATAAAATACTCATCCCTGGGTCTCACGCTAAGCCGCCCAGCCGCGAAGTCTTTATTAAAATTTGCCCGTAAGAGGCTCGCAAAAAAAGAACTGTCTTCAATCTGTTGCGAGCCTCTTGCGAGCAAACAAAATTTCTTAGCGCCTTAGCATGCCCCGTTCTTTCCGTGTTACTCAAAGCACCGCGAGCCGCACGCTTGATTCACTTCAGCACCTCGTCAAGGTACTCGTAGAATTCAGGATCCTCACCCACGATAATCTTGGCCACCTTGCCCTCGGGGTTGATGACAACCTTGGTGGGGAAGCCGCGCACGCCGTAGAGTGCTATCGGGTTGTCACAGGTCTCGTCATCCTTGTCCCAATAGACATGTTTCCAGGGCAGCTCGTACTCTTTGACAGCGGCTTTCCATTTCTCGACCGTGTCGTTGCAGTCCACGCCAAGGATTTCCATTTTGCTGTTATACTTAGCATAGTATTCCTTCATGTCAGGGATGCCCTTGATGCACCACTTGCACCACGAACCCCAAAAGTCGATGATGACCCACTTACCACGCAGGCTGCTCAATGCCAACGGCTTGCCGTTGATATCCTTTAGGGTGAAATCGGGAGCAGGACTGCCAGCAAGACCTTCTTGACGGGCCTCTTCCTCAGCCTCCTTCTTAGCAGCGGCCAGCAAGCCTTTATATAGGCTGGCGGCCATACTGCCACGGGCGCGGTCGGTCAACAGAGCAGCAGCAGCTTCGATGGCCTCGGTGTCATCCTCGAGCAATGCAATCAGCGCTGCGGCAGCATCCTGGTCGGGATGCGCCTTGACATAGGCCTTCACAGCATCTGCAAAAGCCTGTGCCAGCGCCGGGTATTGTTCTTCGTAATCCGCCATCACCTGTTCCTCGGATTCACCCTGATTGATGCGATGCTGGCACTCGCCGTCAAAGTTTTGCATGGCCATCATCGGAGCTTCAACACTCTGTTCTGCAACATCATAATCCTTATAGAATTGCGTCCCTCTTAAGTGAGTCAGCTTGTTGGCGTCACGGTAGAACTCGATAGTTTCACCAGGAATTGCAGGGGCTGCCATATGGGTCCCGTCCATGTCAAGCACATAGAGCATACCCGCATTCTTCAGGTCAAAAGCACACTCCAGCATCTCGCCTGTCACTGCGTAGGTTTCCCTAGCTACCATCTCAAGGGTCGAGTAATCCACAATGGCTAATGCAATTGAATCGGTATGCCCCTCAAAGGTACCCTTTACCGTGAATTTACCGTCCTGGGCCACCATGCCCAGTGCCATCATGCCCGCGAGCATGGGAATAATTAATTTCTTCATATCAGACGATATATTTTAGTTTCGTTCAAATCAAAATGCAAGTCTACATATATTCGTGAGATTTGCAAAATGAAAACATAATAATTTTAATTCGAAAGTTTCACCAGTTTTTTCTTTTTTGCCCTGGCAAGCATAGGCTTATACAAGTTGGCGGCCACACTGTTACGCACTCGCTCGGTCAGCAGGGCATCGCCCCGCACTACCGCATCGTACCGAATTCCAGCCCCATCTTTGTTAATAAAAATTCCCAGCAGTGCTGCCGATGCTTCCTGGTCGGGATGATCCTTTATATACGCAAATAAGGCCTCTACATAATTGTCGAACAGGTCATAATTCCGACTTTCACAAAGCTCAATCATTTGAGGCTCAATAGCCCTAACTGCTTCATCATAATCAATATAAAACTGCGAACCACCCAAACCGTAATAAGGTTCACCCTCCATATAAAAAAGGACCGTATCACCAGGAATGGCTGGTACTATTTGATGTCTCTGGTAACCCTGTCGACCGTCGTACACAAGGAGCAACGCAGCATCCCTCAGATCAAACGACAACTCCAACATCTCAGCACTCGCGGCACGAGTCTCAAAGTATAGCTCTTCGTTATAGTCTGGATTTCCACAATCAAGGACCTGAAATGTCACCGAGTCGCCCTCACATAAAAACCAGCCCTGCACTGTGAATTTTCCACCCTGGCCCATGGTGTCCAACGCCATCGTGCCACTCTCTTCTGCTTCGGCAAGATAAGGCTTATACAAGTTGGCGACCACACTGTTACGCACTCGCTCAGTCAGCATGGCAACGCCCCGCTCTAAGACATCGTCCCAATCAACAATCACACTTTGGGCAAAAATTCCCAGCAGTCCTGCCGATGCTTCCTGGTCGGGATGATTCTCGACATACGCCAACAAGGTCTCCTCATAATTGTTGAACGCTTCCGCCAGATACTGATCACTATCAGCATCCTGTTTATAACGCGCTTCATAAACCTCAATCGCTTGAGGCTCAATAGCCCGAACTGCTTCATCATAATCAATATAAAACTGCGAACCACCCAAACGGTAATAAGGTTCACCCTCCATATAAAAAACGACCGTATCACCAGGAATGGCTGGTACTGAAAAATGTCTCTGGTAACCCTGTCGGCCGTCGTACACATTGAGCAACGCAGCATCCTCCAGATCAAACGACAACTCCAACATCTCAGCACTCGCGACACGAGTCTCAAAGTATAGGAGTTCAAATTCACTATCAAAGATTTCTATAGTCACTGAGTCGCCCTCGCATTGAAACCAGCCCTGTACAGTGAATTTTCCACCCTGGGCCATTCCGCCCAGCGCCATAATGCCCACGAGCAAGGATAAAAACAATTTCTTCATCATAGCAAGTATCTTTAGTAATTATCTTTCCGCAAAGTTAGCAACAATCAAATTGATATGCAAATCCATCAATAAAATACTCATCCCTGGACCTCACGCTAAGCCGCAAAGTCGCGAAGTCTTTATTAAACATTTGCGAGCCTCTTGCGAGCAAACATATCTTCTTAGCACCTTAGCGGCTTTGCGTGCACATAACGCCGGTGAGTACACAAATAGAAAAACGCACAAAATCACCATAGAATTTTTCTATTAAAAGCTTTTTTCATTAATTTTGCAGGTTGAACTATAACCAAAAGACCTAAGCAGAAGATGAAAAAGATTGCGACTTTGTTGACGATGGTGACGGTAGCGATGATGGCCGTTGCCCAGATGGCTAATCCTGTCACGTTCACTTCCCAGTTGAAGACCACTAACGGTTCCAGTGAGGGCGAAATTGTCTTTACCGGTAAGATTGATAAGGGATGGCATGTGTATTCCACCAACTTGGGCGATGCCGGTCCCACCGAGGCCAGCATCACTTTCCACAAGAAGGACGGTGTGGAGCCTGTCGGCAAGCTGAAAGCCGTGGGCAAAGAGATCTCACAGTTTGACGAGTTGTTCGGCGCCAAACTGCGCTACTTTGAGAACAACGTGCAGTTTGTGCAGAAGGTGAAGTTCACCAAGCCCAACTATGATATCGACTGCGACCTGGAATACGGCGCCTGCAACGACCAGTCCTGCCTGCCTCCGTCGAGTTCAAGTCTGAAGAAAGCCGGCAAATCGCCTGCGGTTGACGGTGAGGCCGACAAGAACAAGGAAGAAGAAGACAAAGCAAAGGCTGAGGCCGAAGCCAAGGCCAAAGCCGACTCTCTCGCTGCCCTGGCAGCCGCCGACAGCTCCGCCATGGCTCCGCCCGTGGATAGCGCTGCTCTCGCCGCTCTAGACCACGATGCGCTGTGGAAGCCCGTAGTGGGCGATATCCAGGCCATCGACGGCACCAGCAGCGGTTCCAACCGTTCGCTGTGGTACATCTTCTTGCTGGGTCTGCTGGGTGGACTGGTGGCACTGTTCACGCCCTGCGTGTGGCCCATCATCCCCATGACGGTGAGCTTCTTCCTCAAGCGCGCCAAGAACGACAAGAAGAAAGGTATCAAGGATGCCATAACCTATGGCATCTCGATTGTCGTCATCTACCTGCTGCTGGGTCTCATCGTGACCGCCATCTTCGGTCCCAGTGCGCTGAACGCGCTCTCGACCAACGCAGTGTTCAACATCTTCCTGTGCCTGCTGTTGGTGGTATTCGCCCTGTCGTTCTTCGGCATGTTCGAGATCAAGTTGCCCAGCAAGTGGTCTAACGCCGTTGACAGCAAGGCCAGCAGCACCAGCGGTCTGTTGTCCATCTTCCTGATGGCCTTCACCCTGGCACTGGTATCGTTCTCCTGCACGGGTCCCATCATCGGCTTCCTGCTCGTGGACTTCGCCACCAGCGGCAACTTCTGGGGTCCCGCCATCGGTATGCTGGGCTTCGCACTGGCCCTGGCACTGCCGTTCACGCTGTTTGCCCTCTTCCCCTCATGGTTGAAGTCGGCACCCAAGTCGGGCGGCTGGATGAACATCCTCAAGGTGGTACTTGGTTTCATCGAGCTGGCATTTGCCTGCAAGTTCTTCTCGGTAGCCGACCTCGCCTACGGCTGGCACCTGATGGACCGCGAGGTATTCCTCTGCCTGTGGATCGCTATCTTCGGTCTGCTGGGCCTCTACCTCATCGGCAAACTCAAATTCCAAAGCGACATTGTCGAGGGTGAGGAGCAGAAACCCATGCCCGTGATCTGCATCATGGGCGGACTGATCTCCATCGCCTTCGCCATCTATATGATTCCAGGACTGTGGGGCGCACCGTGCAAGGCAGTGAGCGCCTTTGCCCCGCCCATGAACACCCAGGACTTCAACCTTAATACCAAGGAGGTGCGTGCCGCCTACACCGACTATGAGCAAGGCATGGCTGCCGCTGCCGCCTCGGGCAAACCCGTCTTCCTCGACTTCACGGGCTTCGGCTGTGTGAACTGCCGCAAGATGGAGGCCGCCGTGTGGACCGATCCCAGCGTGGCGGACAAGCTGAACAAGGACTATGTGCTTATCTCCCTGTTTGTCGATGACAAGCGCCCGTTGCCCGAGCCTATCGAGGTGACCGAGGCAACAGGCGAGAAGCGCACGCTGCGCACCATCGGCGACAAGTGGAGCTACCTGCAGCGCTACAAGTTCGGCAGCAACACCCAGCCCTTCTACGTCTGCGTGGACCCGCAGGGCAACGCCCTGAGCGGCTCCTTCAGCTACAAGGAGGACGTCCCTGCCTTCCTCGACTTCCTCAACGGAGGCCTGGAGACTTACCGTAAGTAAGAGGCACAAAAACATTAACCGCCCTGACGGGCGGGAAATTAAACAAATTTTATTTTTAAAATTATTATAAGTAATGACTGCCGAGGAGTATAACAAGTTTTATTATTTCTTTCATGATATCACTGGAGAAGCCATGCTTGTTCACAGTGAATATCACGAGGGATTGCTTGAATCGGCTTATGAGGCGGCCTTGGAATACTTACTAAAACTCAAAGGCTATAATGTAGAACGGCAGGTCTATTTACCTATGTATTGGAAAGATGTAAAACTCAACCAACACTATTGCATGGATCTAGTGATCAACAACAATATTATAGTTGAACTTAAAGCTGCCAGCAATATAGCACTTCCACATCGCAAGCAGTTATGGAATTATCTGAATCTGACCCACTTGCCTTATGGTATGCTCATGAACTTTGGAGCAAAGAGTTTTTACAGCGAATGGTACCATCGACATGAAGATGGCACCATTGAGAAAATCACATGGCGAGATCCTATTCAGGAACTGATTGATGCCAAAATGGAAGAAGCTTTACAATCCAAACATTCTTAAAAAAAATTTTAAAACATAATTTGTTTAATTTCCCGTGCGAAGCACGGTTATATATAAGAATCAACTGATAACTGATAACTGAAATATGATTGACGAGAAGATTAGAGAGCAAATTATCGCGTTGATGAAGCGCGAAGTAGTCCCTGCAGTGGGCTGTACCGAGCCCATGGCAGTGGCATTGTGTGTAGCCCGCGCCACCGAGGCGCTCGGCTGCCGTCCCGAGAAAATCACCACCCTGCTGAGTGCCAACATCCTCAAGAACGCAATGGGCGTAGGCATCCCCGGCACAGGCATGATTGGCCTGCCCATCGCCATCGCCCTGGGTGCCATCATCGGCAAGAGCGAATACCAGCTCGAGGTGCTGAAGGACGTCAACCCCAAGGCCATTGAGCAAGGCAAGCAGTACATCGACGAGGGACGCATCGACATCCAGCTGAAGAAGGACTGCTGCGACAAACTCTATGTCGAGGCCATTGCCGAGGCTGACGGTCACACCGCTACAGCCATCATCCAGGGATCACACACCCGCTTTATCCGCGTCACCCGCGACGACGATGTGCTCCTCGACCAGCAGGCCGGCAACAGCGGCGGTGAAGACGAAGATGAAATCGCCCTCAACCTGCGACTCGTCTATGATTTCGCCATGCAGGCGCCCCTCAACGAGATCAAGTTCATCCTTGAGACCCGTGACTATAACCTCAAGGCTGCCCAAGAGTCACTCAAGGGCAACTACGGCCACTGCCTGGGCAAGACCATGGACAGGCCGTTGAGCCACGGCATTTTCGGCAACACCATCTTCTCTCGCATCCTCTCCAAGACCGCATTGGCCACCGATGCCCGCATGGGCGGTGCATTGATTCCCGTGATGAGCAACAGCGGCTCGGGCAACCAGGGCATCTGCGCCACCAATCCCGTCGCCGTCTATGCCATGGAAAACGAGAACACCGAGGAGGAGCTCATCCGCGCCCTCACCCTGAGCCACCTGACGGCTATCTACATCAAGCAGAGTCTGGGCAAGCTCAGTGCCCTGTGCGGCTGCGTCGTGGCATCTATCGGCAGCTCCTGCGGCATCACCTACTTGATGGGCGGCAGCTTTGAGCGCATCTGCTATGCAGTCAAGAACATGATTGCCAACCTCACCGGCATGATCTGTGACGGTGCCAAGCCTAGCTGCGCCCTGAAGATCGCCTCGGGCGTCTCCACAGCCCTGCTGAGCGCCGTCCTCGCCATGGAAGGCCGCCACGTCACCAGTGCCGAGGGCATCATCGAGGACAGTGTGGACCGCTGCATCCGCAACCTCACCATCATCGGCGCCGACGCCATGTGCGCCACCGATAATATGGTCCTCGACATCATGACCGGCAAGAAATAACCCGCTAGAATCACAAAAAACATTGAGGGGGATGCGCCGCTTGGCACATCCCCCTCAACAGTTAAGTAAGTGTTATCCTTGATGCGGATTAGAATCCAGCATAACGAACACCAGACACATGGTATACAAAGCCATAACTGTCATCGGTGAAGGTGATGTCATATTCGATGGCATCGGTCAGCTCACCATTTACATTCAGGCCTCCGTTTGGCATGATCTTACCATTGGTGATCGTGCAGAACTGATCATCGTCACCGTCATTGTACATGAAGCCATTATTGTAAGAAAATGTCTGATTATTCAGATCAATGGGCACCTTGATGGTATAACCCCAGAAGTTGTCGCCATCGCTCAGCCACATCTGGTCAGCATCGTTGTTGGCGGTGTTGTATGTGTACATATCCCACTCGCCCATGCCGTAGGGATCCTCATACAGAAGATTTCCTTCTTCATCATAAGCGTCAACGGTAACCACCCAGTGGCCAGCCATCTTCTCAACTGCCGTTCCGCCAGCGGGCTCATCGGTCTCGACAGCGCAAGAAGCCAATCCGAGGCACAGCCCGAGGCTCAAAGCAAATATTGAAAAATATTTCTTCATAATCTAATTCAATTAAATAGGTTCTTAGTTAATCAACTTTGTTGAGCACAATGTCCATATAGATCTGGCCAGCATAGCACAGGCTATAGCTGATAACACCATCTTCAAACTTACCGTCCTCCAGGTAGTCGACGCCATCGCCCCAACCAGCAATGTAGCTGCTGAGCAAATCAATGTTGCCATCGTTATCCACACTCACATAGGCGGTCATGGCATAGCGTGAGCCGTAGGCACGGATCTGGTCATACCAGCCACCGAAGATGTCGTTCACGTAGTAGATACCCGGAACAATCATATCAAAGGTGATGCCCGTGCACTGAGTCGTGTTGCCATAAAAAGCGGCACGGTCAGCATAGGTGCGGGCACCCTGGTAGATCGAAGCTTCCATATCAACAATATATTCACCGCTGATATCGAGCGTCACGGTCGGATCATAGACGCACACGGTGCGCTCAACCGAGGCAGGATAACCGTCGCTGCCCTCGGCCGAGTAGGTGATGTAATAGAAACCCAAGGTGTTGGTATCCACCTCATCAGCTCCTTCGATCACAATCTTGGAAGTGATATCCTCACCTGCGAGGGTGCCAGTGCATCCGGGGTCAACAAACTTGCTGCCCACGGGAACAAGCATGAATTCGTCACCCTGCATTTGAAGGTCTGCATAGTAGGTCAGGCGAGAATCGGTCAACTCGTCTTTGCCATCGTTACATGATGAAAGCGCAAGCATCCCGAGTGCCAATAAACCGAATAAATATATTTTCTTCATAATATGTTCGTTTTTTAGTTGTTTCTACTTTCTCTCGTAGTTCACTATTACTTGGCATCCCAGAATACGCGGTCACTGAGCAACTTGGACGCAGGAGTGTTCTTGTTCAACTGACGAGCAGTGCTGGGATAAGGCACGCGCTTGCACAGGCCACCAGCCTGAATGTAGTTCAAAGCAGGAACAATCATCTGGCCAGCGCTGTAAACGGTGGGATCCTCAAAGATCTGCCTTCCAGTATAAGTACTGGTTGCAGGCACGTCGGTGCGGCGAACCTCACTCCATGCCTCCATGTGGTCACGATAGAACAGGGCTGCCCACTTCTGCATATAAATTATGTTCAAGCGGTTGGCATCGCTCGTCTGGGCATCCCAGTTTACGCGGTTACCACTCAAGAACGCACCAGCACTCATGCCACGGGAAGCAAAGTCAGCCTGTACACCAGCCTCGTAAGCGTCCTTTGCGGCAGCCTTGTTGCCCCAACGCAGTTGGGTCTCGGCGATGAGGAACTGGAGCTCACTCTGGGTGAAGAAGTAGATGGGTGCGAACGTTGCAGGCGTGTAGTCAATGGCGCTCACGTCCTTGTTCTTCCAGTCAACACCCCAAGACTTATAGACGGTCTTGGCACCGGGAATCTGACCTACATACTCGCCAGCATCATTCTTCATGATGGCGTAGTCGATGCGCGGGTCATTGGTAGCCAGGTAGTAGCTCACGATAGGATAGGAAGCCACATGATTCTTGGTACCCAGGGCGCGTGCAACATCATACCAGGGGTTATACTGACCCTCAGCATTGCTGTAAACGTTCCAGGCAACGTCGCCATCAAAGAAGTCGTCATCATTGACCAGGGCAACAGCCTTGCTCTGATATTCACCGGCATTGATGCCGCCGTCAATCAGACGCAGGTACATGCGCAGACGCAGGGCGTTGGCAAAACCACGCCACTGGCTCACGTTCTTGTTGAGCAGCGGGTCGGTAAGGGTCATGGGATCGCCCTCGAGCGCTTCCTGAGCAGCGTCAATCTCAGCAAGAACGCCCTTATAAACGTCCTCACCATTGTCCCAAACGGGATTAGAATTGGCACTACCTTGCAGGGCCTCGGTATAGGGCACCTGATCCAGATTGTCCACCAGAAGCTGGAAAGCATAAGCACGCAGAACGGTGCAGGCAAACAAGTCACTCTTGTTCTCGGTGCGGTCCATCACGTCCTTGATGTCAGCGAGGGCACCGGCATACAGCGTGCGATAGCAACGGTCAAACAGGTTGGTTGACTCGTCAATATTAAGCTCGGCCTCATTATTGTACTGGTTGGCCTCGGGGCGCTGCTCAAAGTACTGGGCAAAGAAGCCGCTGTAGTTGAACATGGCATCGCCCACAGCTGCAGCGACAGCATTCTCAGCAGCCGGGAATACCAGGTCGGGAGTGACGTCACTGCTCGACGGGTAGTTGGGGTCGTCGTTGATGTCGAGATTGCACGACGACAGGCAGAATACGGCTGCAATAGTCAGCAATAAATATATCTTTTTCATGTCTGTTTCAGTTTTTGATTAGAATTTAACCTGTACATTGAAACCAAACTTGCGTGAGCTCGGGTTAGCGGAGAACTCACCATAGTTACCCTCCAGGTCATTACCGAAGGTAGAAGTCTCGGGATCGATAAAGGTGTTGCTCTTGGGAGTCCACAAGAACAGGTTGTTACCGAAGAACGACAGGCTCACACCCGTGATGAAGCTGTTAGCAAACCACTTGGTGGGCATCTGCCAGCTCAGGATCACACTACGCAGTTTCACGTAGCCCTTGTCAACGAGGAATGCACGGTCCAGTTCGGAACCACCGGCATCCCAGTAGGTGAAGATACCCGTCTCATCGAGCGGAGTAGTGTTCTCATCGTAGATGGGGTTGCCGTTCTCATCTTCACCCACCTGCTGTACAGAGTTGGGAACGATGAACGGGTTACGGTTGTTGAATGCAGTCTGGATAGCATTACCGGTGAAGTAGGTGATGTCCTTGGTGCGCGAGTAGAGCATACCGCCGTGACGAACGTCGACGTTGGCGGTCAGGCTAACGCCCTTGTAGCTCAGCGTGGTGCCGAAGCCCATCAAATACTTGTAGTTCATGCTGCCGACAATCTGCTGCTCGGGGTTAACCAGCGGCTGACCCTCGCCGTCACAGATAATCTTGCCGTCCTCGGTCATCTGGGGAACGTAAGCCTTGAACACGCCCAGAGGCTCACCCTCGATAGCGTACAGGCTCGTACCACCGCTCAGACCGTAGATGGTAGCAATGCCGCCCAACTCCTCAGGCAGCTTGATCACCTTACTCCAGTTCTTGGTGTAGTTCCAGGTTACATCCCACTGGAAGTCGCCAATCTTGACGGGAGTCACGTTAACCAACAGCTCGATACCACGGTTGCGGATCTTACCCAGGTTCATGTTCTGGGCAGTGTAACCGGTAGCGGGATCCATGTTCAATGAGAAGATCTGCTTGTCGGTGTTGCGATCGTAGTAGGCAGCATCAAAGCTGAAGCGGTTCTGGAAGAACGCCATGTTCAAACCAAGCTCAAACTCGGTGGTCATCTCAGGACTCAGATTCTGACTACCCAGCACGTTGCCCAATGAGTAGGCATTCACGCCCACCTTGGTGAACGGGAACGAGCTACCGTTACCGAAACCACTGGTGGCAGCGGCTGCCTGGGCATATACCGAATTGGTCATATATACACCAGCGTCATTACCGGTGCGACCCCAAGCCACGCGGAACTTACCGAAGGTGAGGATGTTGCGCTGTTCGGGCTTGAGAAGCTCGCTGAACAGGAATGACAAGCTCACACCAGGATAGAAGTAGGAACGATTGTCCTTGGGAAGGGTTGACGACCAGTCGTTACGGCCCTGGAGGGTCAGATAAACCATGTTCTTCCAGGCGAACTCAGCACTGCCGAATACGGCCAGGAAGCGGCGTTTCCACTCCGACTGTGAGGTCGAGGGAATCTCGGCACTGTTCGACAGGTTATACCACATGGGGATGGTCAGGTTGGTCACCGAAGAGCCCAGGTACTTATAGCTGCGCTCATTGCCGTTGAAACCGAGCTGAGCATTCACGTGCCAGTCTTCAAGAATCTGCTGGTCGTAGGTCAGCATGAAGTTCTGGTCAATCTCACGACGACGGGTGATGCTCTGCGATACCTCACCGGTGAGGTCCTTCAAGGCGTCCTCATAGTTGGGGGTGTCCTTGAACAAGGCTGCCATGTTGGGCGAGCCATAGTTGTGGTGACCCGTATTGGTATCCAAACCGAAGCGGTAGGTAGCCGTGAAGTATTTCAGGAATGCATAGTCGAGCTGCAGGTTGCCATAGAAGCGCTCCTGCTCATACTCGTTCTGGTAATTCTCAATAATGTAGTACGGGTTGGTTACACCGTAGGGGGTGTAGTAGTAACCCGGAGTGTTGAACGGGTTGTTCAGATCCTTCATCTCGACGATGGAGATGTCGCGCGGGGTCTGCATGATGCTGTTGTACATCGAACCCGTCTTCTGACCGGTGGTCACGAAGTGGTTGCGCTGGAACGCATAGTTCAACGAGGTGCTGAACGTGAACGCGCCGGCAGTATGGCTACCGCGGGCCGATACCGTATATTTGGTATAGGTGTCGGCATCCTTGGGAATGATACCGTTATCGTTGATCTGTGACAGCGACACGAAGTAGGTGCTCTTGTCGGTTGCACCGTTGAACGAGATGCTGTTGTTGTAACGGAAACCAGTGCTGAAGAAGTCCTTCACGTTGTTCTTGATGGGAAGGTAGGACTTCAGGTTCTGGCTATGGTTGTAAACCCAACCGTAGAGCTGCTCGGAGCCGTCAAAGGCGGGACCCCAAGAACCGTTCTCAATCTCGGTGTGGTCACCATACCAACCCATACCGAAGCCGTTCTGCATCTGAGGCAGACGCATAACCGACTCCCACTGCAGGCCACCGTTGTACTCGATACCCACACCGCGGCTCTGCTTGGAACCCTTCTTGGTGGTAATCAGGATGACACCGGCGCCGGCACGGCTACCATACAGGGCGGTAGCGGCAGCACCCTTCAGAATGGTCATGCTCTCAACGTCGTTGGGGTTAACGGCGCTCGCACCGTTACCGAAGTCATAACCGCTGTTCAGACCATCACTGCTGTAGGTTGCCGAGTTGTTCAGGGGCACACCATCCACTACATACAGCGGCTGGTTGCTGCCCGAGAGCGAGCTCACACCACGAATGATAACCGACTTGGAGGTACCGGGGTCGGATGATGTCTCAGCAATCTGGACACCAGCCACCTTACCGGCAAGGCTCGACATGATGTCGTTGGTGCGGGCCTGGGCAATGACATCACCCTTGATAGGGGTAGCCGACACACCCAGCGCCTTAGCCTCGCGCTTGATACCCATCGCAGTAACCACGATCTCATCAAGAGCCGTGTTGTCCTCCTCAAGGGCGACTGTTACATAACCCGAAATCGCAACGACCTTGGTCTTGTAGCCCAAGCAACTGATTCGCAATTGCGTCACGTTGTCGTTGACGGTTACTGTGAATTGACCGTCTAGGTCGGTAGCAGTACCCTGCGACGAGCCGACAGCTTGCACAGTGGCACCAATCAGCGGCTCATTGTCAACGGCACTGACGACTTTACCATTCACGGTCTTGTTGGCCCATGCACTCATCACGATGAGGCATATCGCCATCAGAGTTGATAAAAGTCTCTTCATACAGTAAACAATTAGATAACCCATCGGCACGCTCAAGCGAGCGCATACCTGAACATGCCGGTGGATTGATGTTGATTATCTCTATAAAGTTGTTGAACAGCAAGTGCGCTCTGCTTACTGATTTTTGTCTCTCTAAAAGCACCAAATGACATATAGGCATGGACTGCACCCTCCATTGAGAATACAATAAGGCTAGAAGTAGATGTTTTCAGGTTCCTTGTGTCCATTACTACGATGGTATCATCGGTTTTTATTTCATTCACTTTTCCCTTGCTAGTCGCAGAGAAACACGCAAAGATAAACATTTTTTCACTCAAGCAACAACTTATTGCAAAAAAACTCAAAAAAAACGGGATTTTTCGTGGAAAAACAGCTTTTCCAATGATAAATCCTAACTATTTTCCCCCATTATGGTTGTTCATGACAAAGTATCAGCATCTATATGATTACAAATTTGCAGCGGAAGAAGTCTTTTCCGTGTCATTTGACTCCTTCCGCTGCAAGTGCAACGGTTATAGAATGTTAATCCTCCCTCTACCTATTTGACAGGCAGAATCTGGATGGCACAGCCGCCACCAGGGGCAAGATGCAGGTGCAGCACCTTATTCTTGTCCACGTCAAGACGACGGATGCTCATCGGGTAAGGATTGTTGCGGTAGTCGGCATCAGGACCGTCCTCGTAGATGATGGCCATATACTTGCCGTTACCCAGGAAGTCGAGCGGCAGGTCAAGGTCACGCGCCTCGCTGTCGGTCACGCTGCCCACATACCAGTTGTCGGTGCCGCGCTCCTGGCGAACGTAGGTCACATACTTGCCCATCGCGGCATGCGGCACGAGTGTGCGCTCCCAGTTGGTGGGAACTTCCTCGATGAACTTGAAGGCGGGCTGGTGCTCGTAATTCTCGATCTGGTCGGCTGCCATGTGGCCAGGACTGTAGATGACAACATATTCGGCCAACTGATGGGCGAGCGTGTTCTGCGGACGCGTGCCGGGCACCGAGTCGTTGCGGTACTCAAAGATACCGGGCGTGAAGTCCATCGGACCACCCAAGCCGCGGGTGAACGGCAGGATACACTCGTGATAGGGCGGATTGCCGCCACGGCGGTCAAAGGCGTTGTACTCCTGGCCACGCATGCTCTCGGTGGCAATCAGGTTGGGCCAGGTGCGCTGAATGCCGCTGGGGATGGCGCCCTCGTGGTTGACAATCATCAGGTGGTAGCGGGCAGCGGTCTCGATGACCTTGCGGAAGTGCTGCACGCCCCACTGCGAATGCTGCAGCTCGCCGTTATAGAAGTGCGAGTTGACATAACCCGTCTTGACGGTATTGATACCCAGTGACTCATACAGCCTGTAGGCATCCTCGAGCTGGTTCTCGTAGTTCTGGGCAGCACCGCCAGTCTCGTTGTGGGCGATGATACGCACGCCGCGCTCGCCGGCATAACGACACAGGCCCTGCAGGTCATAGTCAGGGTAAGCCTTAGTAAACGAGAAACCGTCGCCGTGCTTCGTCCAGTCGGTGTCCCAACCGTAGTTCCAGCCCTCGACCAGCACACCGCCCAGGCCATGCTTGGCGGCAAAGTCGATGTAGCGCTTGGTGTTCTCGGTCGTAGCACCGTGGCGATCACCCTGCGACCAGGTCCAACGCTGTTTCTGCAGCGCCCACCAGATGCCCACATACTTGGTGGGCTTCAGCCATGAGGTATCTTCAATCTTGCACGGGTCGTTCAGGTTCAACGGCATGCGCGAGAGCAGGATGTCGGCAGCCGTGCGGCCGATGATGATGGCTCGCCACGGGCTCACGCGGGTGTTCCCCACCCTCACCTTGTCGCCATTCTTCCAGGGCACGAGGTCAGCCTTGAGCGTTGTTCCCAGATGCGAGAAGTTCATGGTCGAGTAGTCGGTCAGGTTGGCGTCCATGATGGCCATGTAGAGCCCATCGTTCACCTCAAGGGCAACGGGACCCGACATATTCTTCTTCTGGCTCACGGGCTCACGGGTGTAAATGCCCTCATAGTAAGGCGTCAACGCGGGAATCGACCATGCCTGCGCATCGCTGGGCAGGGCAAACTCGGTCGCCTCGTCCATAATCACAAAGTCCTGCAAACCAGCCTGACGCTGGAACTCGTAGCGGAAGGCCACACCGTCGTCATAGGCACGGAACACCACGCCCAACTGACGTTTCTGGCCATTCTTTTCCTGCAGCATCACCCTCATCTCGTTGTAATGGTTGCGCACCTGGGCATCCTCGCCCCACGGCTGGCTCCACGTCTCGTCGAGCGACGCACGCGTCACCTTGCCCATCTTGAAGTTGTCCTTCAAGTCGCCATCCTTGAGTATCAGGCCCAGTGCCGAACGGCCGATGACGGTCTCGCCGCCACGTGCCACACGATACCACGCCTTGCCACCGTCCACACCGACGGTCACCGTCAGCGACCCGTCGGGCGAACTCACCAACACATCCTTGGCACTCGCTACAACGCTCAGTACCAAGCACATAAACACAACACTTAAAAGCCTCTTCATAATATTTAGTTTCATTTGTTAATTTTTCTGTTTACAAACGCAAATTACCCTACCCCTCCTCAGCAGTCAATCGCCTTGACGTCGTTCTCAAAGGTGTCCTTGTCAATCGCGCGGGCCTTGAGCTTGGAACGGTAGGTGTAGATGGTCGTCAGACTCGCACGCAGGATGGCGGCGATGCTCTGGTTGTCGGTGATGCCGATGCGGATGAGCGCCAGCACGCGAGACTCGGTGGTCAGGCGCTTGCCTTGCTTGACTTCTATCTTGCCATCTTCCTGCAGCAACTTGTTCACCTCATCGACAAAGGTGGGATAGATGTTCAGGAACGCGTTGTCAAAGTCCTCATAGAACAGCCGCGCATTCTCGTTGCCGAAGTTGGTACTCTTCAGTTCCCGCGCGAGGTCTTCGGTTTTGCGGTCGCGGTATAGGCGGTACAGAGCCTTGCGCTGCTCCTCGCCACGGTCGATGAACTTGCTCGACAACGCCATGAAGCGCGCGATATACTGCTCCTTCAACTGCTCACGCTCCTGCAGCAGCCCGTTGGCATCGTGCAATTCCTCAACGGTCTCGCCCAGTTGGGCGTTGACGTGCCGCAGCTCTTCGTTAATGGCTTTCTTCTGCTCGTTCAGGCGGCGGTAGCGCTTGAACAGCTGATAGATAGCGATGACACCGCCCACCAGCAGCAGTGCAATGACCGAAATGATGCCCAGCAGCCACATCATCTTGCGATGACCCTGTTCCTGCTTGGTCTGGTAGGCACTCAGGATCTTGGGCACGATGCGCGACGCCTGGATGTTGCGCAGGCGCGTACCGTAGAAATTGGCATCGTCCACCGCCACGCGCATGTAGCGGTAAGCCCGGTCAATGTCGCCCTCGTCAAACAGGCGGTCAGCAATCGCCCTCAACGACGTGTTCTCGCGGATGCAGCCTTCCAGGTCGCTCTCAGCGCTCTTAATCAGGTACTCCATCTGGTGCTCCTTGTCGTCCAGTTGCGAATAATAGAACGACATCGTGCTCGTGATGATGGAGTACATGCGCTCGCCACTGTGGTAGTTGTCCATCAGTTTGGACAGCAGCTCGATGGCACGCTGGGACTGGTTGTCATCAGATAGGCACTCGGCCTGCGTGATCTGGTAGTTGATGTTGTCATGGGGCACATTGATGGCTATGGCAGCTCGGCGCACCCGCACCAGCTGCTGCACATACTCCTCGGCATATTGCGTGCCCTGCATATACTCAGCCTGATAAATCAGCAGGTCGGTCAGGGTGCGGTGATACACGACGAGTTGGCCGGGAGACAGGCGCGTGGTATCAATCTGGTTCAGCGTCTGTTGCGCCTTGTCCATAAGGCACGCAGTGGAAAGAATGTGGGCCAAGTTCAGGCGGCTCTCGTTCAACAGCGATTCATCGCCCATCGACTGGGCCAGGCGTATGCACTGGTTCACATAGGCGTAAGCCGAATCGTACTGGTAAGCCGAGTACTCCTCATAGAGCCGTTTCAACGCGGCATAGCGCCCCGGAGCTGTCGTCTCCTTACCCAGATCGGACTTCAGCTGTGCGAGTCGGGTCTCCTTGGCGGCGACAATCTGGGGCTGCGCAGCAATCAAGCTGTCGAGACGCTGAAAACGCCCGCCACCCTCTGCAGCCAGTGCCACAACCACACCGACCACCACCATCGCCACAAGAATCCCAATCCTCCTCATCTGACTAAAGTCTAATGCCTAATATCTAACGTCTAAAGTCTAAACGCCCAAAATAATATCAATCAACGCCGATAAGTCGCCAATTGACAGCTCCCCATCATTATTCACGTCGGCTCTCTTGAAGAGGGTACTTTCAACATTGTCGCTCAGGACCAGGTCAATCAGAGCGCTAACGTCACCGATGGTCACCTCGCCGTCGCCATTCACGTCACCAAGGAGATAAGTCGGGACAGGCTCACCCTTGACATACACCTGGTAACCACCGGCGGGAATCGAGAAACTCTGCGTCGAATTAAACGTCACGGGAATGGCCGTCAGTCCATCCGAGATGTTGCTCACGTCGATGGCACGTTTCCACTCGCCGGGCTCAAGGCCGGTGACAATCGTGTTCAGCGCGCTGGTACCCAGGTTGAGTACCACCAGGGCGGTCTGCTCGTTGTGATGGCGGGTATAAGCCACCATATTGCTGTTACCCGTGGTCAGGAACTTGACCTCACTGGCGCGGTCGCCGTTGTCAATCAGCGCGTCACAGCTGTGCTTCAACGCAGTCAGCGCCTTGACGGTGTTCAGCATCTTGTTATCGACGGTGTTCCAGTTGATGGGCGTGCGGTTGAAGTAGTCCAGCTTGCGATTCATCAGGTAGCCCGTCTCCTGTCCGTTGTAGAGCATGGGCATACCGTACAACGTAAACGTCAGCACAGTGAAGGCATACACATTATTACTATACTGCGTGTTCATCGTGCTGTTGTAATTCTGGTCATGGTTGGTGAGATACACCATGCGGCTGATGTCGATAAAGCGCAGGTCACCCACCAGGTTGCGGCACTGGTTCAACACACCGCTGGGATTGGTCTTGTTGTTGACCAGCGCACTCTGGAAGCCCCAGGCGTAGTCATAGTCCCAGCCGCACACCAGCAGACGCGGCACGCTGTTGGCCATGTCGCCCTCACCCAGCATGGTGATGGTCTTGCCGGGTTTATACTCCTTCAGGGCCTTGATAGCGCGGGTCCAGAAGGCGGTGGGAATTGTGTTGCTGCTGATGTAGTCGCAGCGATAGCCGTCGATGTCCACCTGATCAATCCAGTACTGCATCGCCTCAATCATCGCCAACTGGGTCTCTTCCTTGCTGTAATCCAGCTGATAAACGTCGCCATAGCCGTTGGGGCTGGTGAGCGTCGAGTTATAGTAGTTGCGGTGTTGGGTAATCCACACGTTGTCCTTGGCGGTGTGGTTTGCCACCCAGTCGAGCCACACCTGCATGCCACGCTGGTGAGCAGCGGTGACAAAGGCTTTCAGGTCGGAAATGGTGCCGAAGTCGCTGTTCACGGCATGATAGTCACGCGGGGCATAGGGACTGCCCAGGGAGCCGATACGACCCTGGATGCCGCGAGGATGGATGGGCATGAGCCAGATGATGTCAACGCCCAGGTCCTTGAGGTAGTCCAGACGCTGCTGCGCTGCGGCAAGGGTGCCCGCGCTGGTAAAGTTGTACAGGTCAAGCTCATAGATGACATGCTGGTTGGGGACAAAGGTGCTCTCCCCTGCCCCGATGACCTTGGTCAACTGGCCCATCACATAGTAGCCGTGGTTGGTGAACGAACCGTCAACGCGTCCGCCCTGGTTGTTCCAGGTGAAAATCAGGCCCGAAGGCATCGCCAGCGATCCGGTATAGGTCCACTTGTAGATCTTGTTGCCGCTCTGGGTATCGCCCATGTAGGTCATTGACGCACCGGGCCAGTTGGTACCCACATAACTATTACCGCCGGTGTTGCCTTCCCACACCCAAATCTTGGGCGCATCGGTCACCGTGTTGTTGGCCTCAAAAAATACACACACCTCACTGTCGCTGCTCAGCGTCGGCTCATAGACTGCCGACATCGCCAGCAACGATACCATCATCAGGATGGAGATTGAAAGAATTCGCTTCATTTTGGTTATTATTGGTTGATGATTTTTCACAAAGGTACACATAATTAATATACCCCCACAGCCATCAAGCAAAAAATCTAACCCTTAAAACTAATCAATCTACTGTAAACCATAATTTTACCATCCCACAGCCAGTCCAAAAATCAAAGTCAATTTCACACCTCCAAGAACAGGAAAGTCGCCGTTCTCGGCGACTTTCCTGTATCAATAAGCCATTAAATATCTCACTTCCTAAAGCCTAACATCTAAAGTCTAATGTCTAACATCTAATGTCTAACGCTTAGAACCTAAACGTCACATGCCCCAGCACATTGATGCCTGCCATGGGATAGAAGCGCGGATCGCTGTACAGGTCATATTTCCCCTCCTTGCTGCCGCCGGGATACAGGGCGCAGGTCTGAGAGTAGCCGTTGGTCTCATACTTCACGTTGAACAGGTTATAGGCGGTAGCGCCCACGGTAATGCTGCGGATGTGCGGCAACTTGAAGGTATAGGCGAGGTCCAGGTTGTTGACGAAGTAGGGATCCAGCGAGTCCTCTTTGCGCTCAAAGTTGTCGAGGTACTGGCGCGACACATACTGCGACTGCAGATTGGCGGAAAAGTCCTTGTACTCAAACATCAGCATGCTGCCTACGGTCAGGCTGGGCGAGAAGGCGATGGTGGTGTTGCCCTTCTCGATAGCGGTCTGCGTCCACATCTCGTCCCACGTGTCGGCGTCATAGTCGCTCACGTAGCCCACATAGTCCTGGATGCGGTTGCGGCTCAGCGTGGCGTTCACCTCCCAACGCAGCCAGTCGGTGAACTGCATGCCTGCCAGCAACTCGATACCCATGCGGTAACTCTTGTCCACGTTCTCGGCCATCAGCTCGCCAATCTCGTTGATCTTGCCGTTGAGCACAAGCTGGTCCTTGTAGTTCATGTAGTACAGGTTGGCGCTCAACAGGTAACGGTCCGTGCGGAACTCGTAACCGGCCTCCCAGTCATAGAGTTTCTCGCTCGTGGGATGCTGCAGGAACAGGCCGTCGGTATAGTTGTTGCGCGTGGGCTCCTTCTGGGCAACGGCAAACGAGGCATACACGCGGTTCTTCTTGTTAATCTGCCAGTTGAGACCGGCCTTGGGGTTGAAGAAGTTGAACGGCTCGTTGATGTCGAGGGTCTGCAGGCGCTCGGGATCGGCGGTCCAGTCCCACTTGTCATTGTTACCAGTGATGCGGTAGCCGATGTGGCGGTACTGCAGGTCGGCATAGGCGCTCAAGCCTGCGGTAATCACATAGTTACCCTTGATATAGATGTTGATGTCGGTCTTGCGGCCGTTGTTGCGGTAGTACTCGTGGTCGGGAGCCAGCGCGTTGGTGTAGTTCTCGACCCAGATGACCTGGCCGTAGTGGTCGTTGCTATAGCGGTTGATGCCGCCGCCCAACGTGGCAGCCAGGCGCTCGCCGGTGTACTGCAGCGAGAAGACACCGCCGCCGAAGTTGCTATCCACACATTTCTTCCTCACCAGACTCGCCTTCTTGTTAGTACCCTCGGCAGTCACCACGGGCAGCAGACCGTACTCCTTGAGCGTACGGGCGTTCTTGTACTCCTGGTAGTAGCCGTAGCCGTTGGTGTAGTGCAGCGCCACATTGAGTTTCCACAGGGGATTGAAGGTCTGGTTCCAGATGAGTTGGTAGTGGGTCTGGCGGTAGATATCCTTCTGGTCCTTATAGAAGCCCGTCACCTGGCCGTCGTGCTTGATTTCGCCGTTGGGGTTATAGGTGCGGCGTTCCTTCAGGTCGTCGCGGCTGATGCCATCCCAGGCATGATAGGTGTCTTCCTTGCCGCCAAAGGTGATGAAACGCAACGAGGTCCCGGCGTTGAAGTAACCCACCTGACCGAAGTAGCTGAGCAGCTCGCTACTCGCGCGGTCACGGTAGCCGTCGCTGCCGATGTGTGACAGACGCGACTCGATGGCCCAATGGTCGCCCAGCAGACCCGTTCCCACGCGCAGGGTCTCCTTGTTGGTATTGTACGAGCCATAGCTGCCCGACACCTCGGCATAGGGATCGCGTGAGAAACCCTGGGTTCTCATGTTCACGCTACCACCGAAGGCGCCCGAGCCGTTGGTCGAGGTGCCCGCACCGCGCTGTACCTGGATGTCGCGCACCGACGACGCAAAGTCCGGCGTGTTCACCCAGTAGATGCTGTGGCTCTCGGCATCGTTCATCGGGATATCGTTCACGGTGATGTTGATGCGGGTGGCATCAGTGCCACGCACGCGCATCGACGTGTAGCCCACACCTGCACCCGCGTCGCTCGTCGTGATCACGCTCGGGGTCATCGTCAGCAGGAACGGAATGTCCAGGCCATGGTTCTCGGCAGCCAACTGCTTGCCGGTCAGATTAGTAAACGCTACAGGAGTGCTTGCACTCGCACGGGTACCCAGCACCTCCACCTCGCTCAGCGCGACGGTAGGCACCGTGTCGGTCGCGGCAGGCTGCGCCACCGCAACGAGGCCTGCCACCACCGTGGCAGCCGTCAAAAAAGTCTTCTTCATGCAATAATTCGTTTTCCCAAGTCCCGCAACCCTGTTGCCTCCACTCAAAGTTTAATGGTTAAAGGTTCATGTTTAAAGGCGCTACGCCACTAAACCCTAAGCTCTAAACCCTAAACCTCAAATTTCGCAAGCGGTTGCGAAACTTGAATCAATAAATGTTCTCTACGCCGGCATTGTCCGGATCAGATCCCATGGGTATGTTCTCAGCCCCCATCTCCCAGGGAGCACCCCAAACTCATTGAATCACGCTGCAAAGGTAATACTATTTTTGATAATAGAGAATAGATATCAGATAATTGTTGAGATGAGGGGTGATAGGGGGTGATAGGGTTTTATAGGAGAGGATAAGAGGGGATAGGGTTTTATAGGAGGGGATAAAGGGGATGGGGTTTTATAGGAGGGGATAAGGGAGAATGGGGAGTGACAGGTCTTTTATAAGGAATTCCTTGGGGGCTCAATTCCTATCTCACAGGAAGTAGCCCAAACTCATTGAGGTATGCCAAAAGGTGGGGCATTTTTTGCAATGCGACAAAAAACACAGTAACTTTGCAACATTAACCGCAATATCTCATCTTTCACAACCGATTATTACCAAATGGCAAAGCTGAATCGTGATTTCCTGCCACAGGACGGGCAATACGAGGCCCTGATGGTCTATAAGAAGTCGGAGTGCATCTGCGATGTGACGGACTACTTCTGCAAAACATTCATGGACCGCCACCGCGACCGTACCGTTGACCAGATGGTACAAGCCGCCCGCAGCGGCAAACAGAACATCGTCGAGGGCACTGCCGCCTCTACCACCAGCAAAGAGACCGAAATTAAACTGCTCAACGTCGCCAAAGCCAGCCACCAAGAGCTGCTCGAGGACTACAAGGACTACCTCGCCCACCACAACCTGGAACAATGGAAGTCCACCGACCGCCGCTACCGACACACGCGCCAGCGTTGCCGCGAACACAACGACCGCGAATACTACAATTCCATCCTGCCCAATTGCACCGATGAGATGATCTGCAACATTGCCATCACCCTCATCTGCCAGACCGACGTGATGCTTAGGAACCTCATCGAGTATCACAAGCAGGCCTTCCTGGAGCAAGGCGGCATCCGCGAGGAGATGACGCGCGGCCGCCTCGCCTACCGACGAGAACACCCACAGCAGCAGCCCGCAGCCACCACCACATCCCTCTCGCACCGTGAAGCCGCCCTCACTACCCGAGAGCAACAACTCGCCGCCCGCGAGGCAGCCTTGACCGCCCGCGAGCAGGAGTTGACCATCAGGGAACAAGAATTAGCAAGACTCCTGCATCTGGCAAGGGAGATAGGGGATGATAGGACGTGATAGGACGTGATAGGAGCCTATAAGATCTCATGAGAGCCTATTGAGTCCTATTCTATCAACCCCTGCCCCCGCCCGCTCGATAAGGGTATTTCTTAATAGATTTACCTCTTATAAGTAATGTATTTGAAAAATTCTTTTTATTTTTGTACCCAAAGAACACAAAAACGAGACAAAGACATGAAAAAGAGATTATTGATTGCCTTAGTGGCAGTGCTGGGTGTGATTGTTGCAGCTGATGCCTGCACCTCGGCCATCGTGAGCGGAAAACTGACTGCCAACGGGCGGCCGCTGATGTGGAAAAACCGCGACACCAACGACCTGAACAACCGCGTGGAGCGCATCGTGGCGCACGACGGTCTGATGGAGTTTGTCGCCCTGTTTGACGCGCGCGACCTGCAGGACACGGCAGCGTGGATGGGCTTCAACGAAGCCGGTTTCGCCATCATGAACACGGCGTCCTACAACCTGAACGGCAACGACGGCGTGAAGAACATGGACCGTGAGGGCGAGCTGATGCGCTATGCCTTGGAACGCTGCAAGACGGTGGACGACTTTGAGAACCTGCTCAAGACCCTGCCTAAGCCCCTCGGCGTAGAGGCCAACTTCGGCGTCATCGATGCCCAGGGCAACGGGGCCTACTTTGAGACGGGCAACTTTAAATATGTGAAGTTTGACCTCGCCGATGCGACCAGCGGCATCCTCATGCGCACCAACTATTCCTATAGCGGCGAGAAGGACAAGGGCATGGGCTACGTGCGCGAGAAGAACGAGAAACACCTGCTCGAGCCCCATATCATCAATCAGGACATCACCCCGGCGGTATTCACCGAGGAGCTGTCCCGCACATTCTACAACTCGCTGATTGGCAGGGACTACACCCGCAGCGGAGACACCTGGATTGTGGATCAGGACTTCATCCCGCGCCGCATCTCGACCGCGAGCGTGGTCATCGAGGGCATCGTCCCCGGTGAGAATCCGCGCCTGACGACGATGTGGATCGCCCTGGGTTATCCCCCCTGTGCCGAGGTCTATCCGGTGTGGGTCGGTGAGGACGGCGTAGCCCCCGAGTTGACGGGCACCACTGCCGAGAACCACTCGGTGCAGTGCGACAAGGTGAACAAGCGCAAGCAGGAGGTCTTCCCCGTCGTTCGCGGCAACGGCAAGCAGTACCTGAACCTCTCCAAACTCTACAACAACGAGGGAACCGGCTACTGCCAGACCCTCACCCTGAAGAACCGCCAGGCCTACAAGCGCGGCTATGAGGAGATTGCCCGCCGCCGCACCCTCTTCAATAAGACCAAAAAGGGCAAAAACAAGAAATGACCCGCCGGGGTATGTGTCACCATTGGCTACGTTGAGCTGACGGTTCTCGGCCGCAAGGCCGATTAAGAATTAAGAAGCGAATGATGACACACCTCACGCTAACAAGAAATGAACGTGGAAGGAGATTTCACCATCCAGGACTGTAGCGTCTCGTCGAGCGCCTACATGCGACACCTGTGCACCATGTTCCTCGCCGACAACTGGTTGTGGCTGGTGGCACCCGTCGCCCTGTGCGCCGTGCTGGCGATATGGATCGACGTGCGATTTGTCATCGTTGCGATGATGGTGCTCTTTATCGCCCTGCCCATGGTGCTGGCGCTGCTCTACCTCTACTACGGCCTCTCGCCCGAGGCGCGGTGGTCCATCATGGAAAAGACCGCCACCCTCGATGACCAGGGCATCACCCTAAGCTTCACCGACGAACGAATGAAAACGCACGTCATCGGTTGGGATGACGTGCGCAATATCATAGAGAAAGATGATGCGTTGTTGCTGATGCTCAGAGGCAAGCGCTACACCTGCCTGATGCTGCCGGCATCAGTTGTAGATCCAGACGTCACGCAGGCGCTCAGGCAGTTCACCACGAAGGCCCATTAACGTGCCGTAATCGTCGCTACGAGCGACATACACACAGGTATATCCCTTGTAGTCCAGCAACTTCATATAAGGAACAAGGGCAGCATACTTTGCCTTGAAGCTATCCAGCTCCTGCTGATTGCGCAGGGTCGCGATGACCATGTAATATTTGCCCGAGGTGTTGCCCACGGCAGCAATGCCGGGATGATTGTCCACTACCTCAACAGGCTGTGCCACAACGCCCTGCTGGACCGATACGCCCAACTGCTGGGACTGCGGCGCGGTGACTTCGGGAGCCATACCGGCCATGCCATGGTTGCGGTCCACGATAATGGGGGTGGAGAGCAAAACGCCGAGGCCTATCAGCACAGCGACCGATGCTGCAATCTGGGCAGCCTTGCGGCCGAACAGGTTGGGCTTGTCGGGAACAACGGCCGTGCGGGCAGCCTCCTGATTAGCAAGCTCTTGCTCAAGGACTGATACCGTCTTGAGTTCCATATCCGACAGGCCGTAGAAACCGTCGCAAGCATATTCGTTCTGGAAAGGCACAAACTCCATGCGACTGTCGCCACAAGCCTTGAAATAGCCCAAGCGGCCCATGGAAACCTCATTGCCTCCTGACAGTTGCTGGCGGAATGCCGTAACGCTATCGGCGATGAATCGCATAGCCTCGTTATAATCCAAGCCTTCGCGGCGGACGATCGACTGAGCAATCAACCCGTCGTTGTGCGAGACGCTGGAGTTGAAGGTAATCAAGCGTTGGGGACGCCCCATCACCTCAGAGTCCTCGTCATAGCCAGCAACGCCATAGTTGGCGATAAACGCGCCCCATCCGGGAACAATCACACAATCGTGGCGCGTCATCAAGTACTCTATATGTTCAATTATCGAAAACATCATACAAAAGTACACAGTTTCAACTCCACGGCAAAATATTTGGCCTTAAAAATCGCCAAAAAAGTTATTAACAAAAGCGGTAAGGGCTATTTGCTGAAAAGTTTGCTATAGGCTGCAGCCTTCTTCTCAAGCGGCAACGGATAGGCCCGAGAGGTAGAAGGCATCCGCCAGAAAGTGATGTGATGGCAACCGACTTGAACCGCTACAGGAACGCCTATCGCCGGAACATCAATACCAGCCTGGGCGGCAATGACTCCAGAGGCTTTCTCGCCGGTAGTAATCACGGTCGTGATCGACGGGTGCTGATCCAGAAGCGCCTCAAGGTCAATGGGCTCGACAATCTCGAGGAACTTGTCGCTGGCGTTATCCTTGAGCCGACGAACGGCCATCGCCGTGTCCCACAGGGCGATACTTTCGTGGTCAAGCATCGCCTTGATGGCCGGGAGGTCAAAACATCGGGCATCATTATTCCAGAAATAGTCCTTATCATGATGAAAGATAAGGCCCATTACCCGCCAGAAGTCATTAATCTTGTTGGGGTAGAAAAAAGGCATGGACCAGCGTTCCTCCTTCGGCGGGAAAGTGCCCAGGAAAAGGTATCTAGCGCCGCTAGGGATATAGGGCGGCCACGGATGCCGTTCAATGTGTGGTTGATGATTGTTCATGTCAGCAAAAATAGCGAAAAAATGATAATAGAAAGATGTTTTTCCTGAAAAAAGTACCCAATATTGCATTTTTTACTAACTTTGCAGTTTAGAATACAAAATCAAAAATATAAAGAATATGAATATCCGTAATCTATTTCTACTTGCAATCATCTCGCTCGTTCTTGCAGCGTGCAATCCCAGCGAGGACATTGCCTACATGACCAACATCGATGAGATTCCTTCAGCGGAACTTGCTGCCGCCAAGGTTAAGGCCGGTGACTTCACCATTAGACCTGGTGACATGTTGCACATCAATGTGTCAGGATCCAATGAGGACGCCGTGAAACCGTTCAACAAGGTTCAGTACATCAGTACTCTTGGTAGCTCAAGCTATAATGTGGGTGATCGTTCTACCGTTTTCTATCTTGTTGATGACAATGGCAATATCGATTTCCCTGTGATTGGCAGAATTCACATTATTGGTATGACCAAACTCGAGCTGGAGGACTATATTGCAAACCTGATATATCCTAAGTACCTCACCGAGAAGCCCAATGTGGAGTGCCGCATTCAGAATTTCAGAGTATTCCTCATCGGTGATTTCGGTCATGCCGGAGTCGTTCATGCCGAAAACGGACGTCTTAATCTGATTGAAGCGATTGCTATGAGCGGTGATGTTGCAGCCAGCGGTCTTCATGACAATGTGTTGTTAATTAGAACTGACAATAATGGCCAGCGAACCGTAAAACGCTTCAACTTGAATGATGCTAGATTCTTGGCTTCTCAAGAGTTCCAATTGCAACAGAACGACATTCTCTACGTTGAGCCTAACAAATACAAGAAACGCAGCATTTGGAGTGCCGGTCCACTATTCTCATTTGGTATCAGCATGATGGGTACTGCCATGTCGCTCATTACATTTATCACTGTACTGGCTAAGAAATAACAAATATCAGTTGACAAGAGATAACGGCTCATCTTTGGATGAGCCGTTATTCATTACTGACATTTTGTCAGTTTTGTACCTTTGGCACAAGTGTTGATGTCATGTTATGTGTAAAAAGCATTTCAAACAGAGAATGAAAGGAGACACAATAATATGAATTTCAACAATTTTACTATCAAAGCACAAGAGGTTGTCCAGAAGGCAGTTCAACTGACCCGCACCAATGGTCATCAAGCTATTGAGCCTGAGCACCTGCTCAAGGCCATCATTACCGAGGGTGATACCGTAGTGCGCTTCATCTTCCAGAAGTTGGACATCAACCTCATGAATGTTGAGCGGCCATTGGAAGCCGCATTGCAGAAACTGCCGCATGTGAGTGGTGGTGAGCCCTACCTGAGCAATGGCGCCAGCCAAGTTCTCGACAAAGCCAACGACATTGCCAGCAAGAACGGAGACCAGTATGTGACCGTTGAGGCACTGTTAATGGCATTGTTTGAGGTCAAGTCAACCGCGTCGACCATCCTTAAGGATGCCGGTATGACCCGAGATGACCTCAAGGCCGCCATTGACGAACTTCGCAAGGGCAAGAATGCAACTTCACAAAGTGCCGAAGAGCAGTATAATGCCCTGAGTAAGTATGCCGTCAACCTCAATGAGCGAGCACGCCAAGGCAAACTTGATCCCGTTATCGGACGTGACGACGAGATTCGTCGCGTGCTGCAGATTCTGAGCCGCCGCACCAAAAACAACCCCATCCTGATTGGAGAGCCCGGTACGGGAAAGACGGCTATCGTCGAAGGATTAGCCCAACGCATCGTGCGTGGAGACGTACCCGAGAATCTGAAGATGAAACAGGTTTTCTCTCTCGATATGGGTGCCTTGATTGCAGGTGCAAAGTATCAAGGTGAATTTGAGGAACGCCTCAAATCGGTCATTAATGAGATCACTCAGGCTAATGGTGAGATCATCCTCTTCATCGATGAGATTCACACCCTCGTCGGTGCAGGAAAGAGCAGCGGTGCCATGGATGCCGCTAACATCCTAAAGCCCGCTTTGGCCCGTGGCGACCTGCGCAGTATAGGAGCCACCACCCTTGATGAGTATCAGAAGTACTTTGAGAAGGACAAAGCCCTGGAACGCCGTTTCCAGATTGTTATGGTCGATGAACCTGACGAGGAAAGCAGTATCGCCATCCTGCGTGGTCTGAAAGAGAAGTATGAGAACCACCACAAGGTACGTATCAAGGATGACGCTATCATTGCTGCCGTACAGTTGAGTCAGCGTTACATCAGCGACCGTTTCCTGCCCGATAAAGCCATTGATCTGATCGATGAAGCCGCAGCCAAACTGCGTATCGAGATGGACAGTGTGCCCCAGGGACTTGATGAAATTTCCCGCAAGATTTCGCAGCTCGAAATTGAGCGTGCCGCCATCAAACGTGATGGAGATGAGGTTCGTATCGCCGACCTGGATAAGCAGATTGCGGAACTTAAGGACCGTGAGAGCGATTATAATGCCAAATGGAAGAGTGAAAAGGAGTTGATCAACAGGATACAACAGAATAAGATTGACATCGAGCAACTCAACTTTGAGGCAGAACGCGCCGAACGCAACGGTGATTACGGCCGAGTTGCCGAGATCCGCTACTCGCTCATCAAGCAGAAGGAAGACGAGAACCGCCAGAACCAGGAACGCTTGCGTGATATGCAAGGCGATAAGGCTCTCATCAAAGAGGAAGTCGACAGCGACGACATTGCCGATATCGTATCCCGCTGGACCGGTATTCCCGTAACCAAGATGCTTCAGAGCGAGAAGGAGAAACTCCTTCATCTTGAGGAGGAACTCCACAAGCGTGTCGTAGGCCAGGACGATGCCATTAAGGCCATCAGCGATGCCGTACGCCGTAGCCGTGCCGGACTTAACGATCCCAGACGCCCTATCGGCTCATTCATCTTCCTGGGCACTACAGGTGTCGGCAAGACCGAGTTGGCTAAGGCCCTTGCTGACTACATGTTCAATGATGAGAACATGATGACCCGCATTGACATGAGCGAGTATCAGGAGAAATTCTCTGTGACCAGGCTCATTGGTTCGCCTCCTGGCTATGTGGGTTACGATGAGGGTGGTCAATTGACCGAAGCTGTTAGGCGTAAGCCGTATTCAGTCGTCTTGTTTGACGAGATAGAGAAAGCCAATCCTGACGTGTTCAACGTCTTGCTGCAAGTGCTTGATGACGGACGTCTGACCGATAACAAAGGTCGCACCGTCAACTTCAAGAACACCATCATCATCATGACGAGCAACTTGGGCTCCAGCCTGATCCGCGAACGCTTCGAGCATCTGACAGACGCCAATCGTGACGAAATCATTGGCAAGACTCGTGATGACGTCATGGGCATGTTGAAGCAGACGATCCGTCCTGAATTCCTCAACCGTATCGACGAGATCATCATGTTCACGCCGCTTGACGAGGAGCAGATCCGCCAGATTGTCAAGATGCAGCTCAAGGGTGTCAAGAAGATGTTGGCCAAGAATGGCATTACCCTTGAGACCACCGATGCAGCTATCAGGCTGTTAGGCAAGGCCGGATATGACCCTGAGTTCGGTGCACGACCTGTCAAGCGAGCCATCCAGAACCTGGTACTTAACCAGTTGAGCAAGGATATCATCGCTATGAAGGTCAACCGTGAACATCCTATCATCATCGACGCTCAAGACGGTCAGCTCATCTTCAAAAACTAAACGGACAATTATCATTCACCAACGTGGGCAACAGCGGTCATGCTGTTGCCCACGTTGTTATGTAATATGTTTTCTTTTGTGCTGCGAAATGGGTCAGATTACTTTAAAATCCCAGGAAATCGGGGGTCATCTCATCAAGAGGGCGCCCTTTTAAGTCCTTATCACTCAGAATCATTTCATCGGGAGTGATGCGCCAATCAATGTCGAGGGCAGGGTCGTTGAAGCGCAAGGTCGCTTCGCTTTGCAGGGCGTAGATGTTATCTACCTTATACTGGAACTGGGCGACATCGCTGAGCACCACAAAACCGTGGGCAAAGCCACGGGGGATGAACAGTTGGCGGCCCGTATCTGCGCTGAGCTCGATGGCAACGTGCTTGCCCCAAGTGGGACTACCGTGCCGCAGGTCCACCGCCACGTCAAGAACACAGCCTTGAGAGACGCGCACCAACTTTGCTTGGCTCCACTCGCCACGTTGGAAATGCAGTCCTCGCAACACGCCCTTGGCCGAGAAGGACTCGTTGTCCTGCACAAAATCGACATGTCCAACGTGAGCATCAAACTCAGCTTGCTTGAACACCTCGCTGAAGTATCCCCGCTTGTCACCGAACCGTTTGGGTTCTATCACCCATACGCCCTTGATATCCTGTTCAATAAAAGTCATTTCCAGTAGTTGATTTGATGAAATATGGGGCAAAGTTAACCATTTTTGACTGCCGATGCAACATTATTCAAGAAAAACACGTACTTTTGCTGCCCGTTAACAACAAGAAGCGAAAAAAGCTATGAAGAAGACCGCACGCAATGTCATCCTCTTTGACGACAACGAGGTTCGCAAGCACCTGATGCCGTTTACCTATACTCGTCCCACTGCCATGTTACGCTTGGGCATTACCACCATCAGCGAGAAATGGCAGGCGATGCTTGGCGAGGCCACATACAGCTATCTCACAGTGCCTTACCTCAAGAAGAAGTTCCCGTTGCACGTACGCCGCTCCACCAATCTGATGATTGCGGGACACGTCATTCCTACGCCCAAACTCGCGCAGCAGGTCCTGTCCTTACAGGAAGGCGAGGCCTTGATGGTGGGCGAAGAGCTCATTGCCTTTAACGGCACGGCTCATGACTATGATGCCCGCCACTACACACGCGTGCACTTCGCTAAAGATATCCCTCTCATTATCCGTCACTTGTATGACATCTTTGAGTTCAATGGCGTGGTGCTGGAACAGGACTTTGCCCGCATTACTGCTGGACGAGAGTCGCAGCCGTTATCAGCGACCAATACCGTCATCGGCGATCCTACACGCATCTTCGTTGAGCAGGGTGCCTATATCGAGGGTGCTATGCTCAACACAAATGGTGGTCCCATCTACATCGGCCGCGATGTCGAGGTGATGGAAGGGGCCTGCATCCGTGGCGGCTTCGCTGCCTGCCATGATGCCAAAGTTCGCATTGGTGCCAAGGTCTATGGAGCGACTACACTCGGACCGCATGTCAAGATCGGCGGTGAGGTCGAGAATACCGTCTTTATCGGCTACAGCAACAAGGCGCATGACGGTTTCCTGGGTGATGCCGTCATCGGCGAGTGGTGCAACATTGGCGGCGGAACCACAGCCAGCAACCTGAAGAATGACTATGGCGAGATCAAGTTGTGGAACTACGCCAGCAAACGCTTTGAGCGCACCGGATTGCAGTTCTGCGGTCTCTTTATGGGCGACCATAGCAAGATTGGCGTGAACGGTATGATCAATACCGCAACCGTGCTTGGTGTCGGCGTGAACATCCACGGAGCCGGTTTCCCGCGCAACTTTGTTGCCTCCTTCCAGGAAGGAAGTGCTGCCGCAGGATTCAAGAACGTCCCGCTGGAGACCTTCTATACTATCGCCCAACGCGTCATGGCCCGTCGCAACATCCCCTTGACCGACATTGACCGCGACATCTACAAGGCAATCTACAACATCAGCGACAGGTATAAGTAGACTTGGCCGATACGTCAAAAAGCAAAAGGACTTATCTTTAACCGAATTTATTAAGTTGCTGTAAAACAGCAACTTTTTTATTGCCATTATGCAAGGGGCGGGCGGGTTTGTTAACGAAGATTAAAAGGATTTTTCAGGACTCACGGTACAAAGGTAAAACATGTCGCAGAGCAGTACCATGGCAAAAAGTTGAGGAGGGAATTTTACTACAGTGGGGGCCGCCACAGGAGTGGCGGCACGGGGGACCCTGCCGCGGAGAGGGGGATATTGTGGTGGGAGATGATAGGAGATAATAGGGAATAATGGGGAATGATGGGGGGTGACGGTCACTGGCCCTCTCTAAGATTAGAGAGGGCTTGTGGGGGCGGTGATGAGGGGGAGGTGGTTTTTAGAAGCCTTTCCAGGATTGGAGCCAGAAGGTGTGGGCGAGTTGTTGCCAGCGGTAGGCGGCGGCACCTAGCATGTCCTGGGTGTAGTCGTTGAGGTACTGGGCGGCTCGCTTGGCGTCCTGGGCGTTGAGGTCTTGCCAGGTCTTCTCGACCATGGGGAGCTCGCGCAGGCCTTTCTCGAGGAAGTGGTCACGGGCTGGCTCGAGGGTCTTGCGATAGACGCCCCAGCGCAATGAGGCGAGGCGGTTGGCCTTGCGGAACTGCCACAAGACGGTGTTGTCGTTCTCAGCGCTGTGGCCGCAGAGCTTCATCGATGCGGGCAGGTCGGTGTTACCGCAGAAGATGGGGAAACGGGGGCTCTGACCGGGATTGTCAAAGGCTACCCATGCCACTCCGCCGATCTCGTCGGGAAGCCAGTCGCGCAATTGGATGACGGTGCTGTAGGAACACCAGGGGACGCTGACGGTGCGTGTCCACTTCATAGCTGAGTCGCCCATGGCATAGAACATGGCTAGCTGCTCGTTGGTGATCCAGGGGTTAGCGACGGGCGAGACGATGCTGTCGGGCTCGTTCTCGACGAGATTGCCCTTTTTGTCCTTGCGCTTGGGATTGGGAATCTTGTGACGGGCGCTCAGGTCAAGGGGCGTTCCCTCGTAATAGCTGCCCAAGAGACGCGATACATCCTCGACGCTCACCTTCTTGTCGGGCTTGATGCTCACGGGGAGGTTTTCGATGGTGTCAGACAGGTTCAACGAGGGTGCCAGCTGCTGCAGGATGTATAGCTCGCGGGTGCTGTAGTTCTTTACTTCCTTCTTGTAGTTGGTGCCACTGTAGGCTTTCCAGAAGCAGAAGGGTTCCTTGCCGTCCCAGAGTTTCAGTTTGCGTGCCACGTCAAAGACGTTGTCGGATGCCATGTAGTGGTCGGGGTCATTGAGGTCAAGGGCTCCGATACGGGATATGTTGGCCGACACGCCTACTTCGTCATCGGGGATGCGAACAGCGGCCCAGACGCCACCGACCTTTTTGGGACCCTCACCGAAGATCTCAAAGAGCCATGCTTCGTTTTTATCGGCGATGGTGAGGCACTCGCCACTGTCACCGTAGCCGTATTTTTTGACCAGTTCACCCATCAGGCGGATGGCGTCACGTGCCGTAGTGCAGCGCTCGAGGGCGATGCGCGACAGCTCCTCAATCATGAAGATGCCGGCCTTGTTGCGCAGGGTGTCGCGTCCCGAGATGGTGGTCTCGCCCATGGCGAGCTGCTTCTCGTTGAGGCAGGGATAGGCAGTGTCGAGGAAACGATAGGTGTGTCGCACCTGAGGGATGGTTCCTGTCTGGACCATGCCGGTGACGTCGGTGGGCGAAGTGGTGTGGAAACGGTCACGATAGACGGCAGTGACGGTGTCACGGTCATAGTCGCGGGCTGGCGTCATGGTCATCCAAGTGCGGTAACGTGCGTCACAAGTGTGGGAAGTGATGACGGAGCCGTCGGTGCTTGCCTTTTTGCCTACCGTGATGCTGGTGCAGGATTCTGTCATGCGCTCAAGGTCATCCTGAGCGGTGATGCTGGCGGTGAAAGCCATCATGAGGATGGCGATTGTCAAGAAGGGTTTCATATTGATTGGTTTTTGGTTTTTAGCTTGGGCAAAGGTAGTGAATTTTCTTGACATAGATGGCATGGAGGGGGATTAACCATGGCGGAGCCACGGGAGATGACTTGCAGTAGCGGAGGGATGTCGCGGAGGGGTGCGCGTTGACAACGCGCAATACGGGACAAGGGGGCCGCCACAGGAGTGGCGGCACAGGGGACCCTGTCGCGGAGATTTACCGTGGCGGATCCACGGCCAACTGGGCGAGAGAGGCGGCTAGTGGGATAATAAATGAGGCAGCCCTGCGGGGTGCAGGGCTGCCTTTAATCAATTCTCGTCAAAATGATGACGGGTGGTGAGAATTACTTGAAGATGTACTTCTTACCATTGTGGATGTAGATGCCACGCTCGGTGGGAGCAGCTACACGACGGCCGTCGATAGTGTACCATGCACCGTTGTCGTTGCCAACAGTAACCTCATTGATGCCAGTGGGATCAGCGTAGATTACAATCGGGCCATAGATTTCATCTACAATACCATTGTAGAACTCAGTATCGGGTACATTTACGACGATGAGGTATGAGCCAATCTCAGTGGGGAGACCGTTGATTACATTACCATCCATGTCGGTGTAGGTAACTTCTGCCTGAGCATCGCCAACGACTACAACAACAGTTGCGCCATGACCATTGCCGTCATGCTTAACAGGGCTCTCGTAGTCAACTTCAACCTCGGCCTGACCCTTAACGATCTCGAACTCAACAGTGTTGATACCGATGGTATTCATATCATAATCACCCCAGATGCTCTGAGAATAGGTACCGGGATTTACGTACTCACCATCACCACCAACGACATAGTCAATAACACCACCAACAGTTACCGTGAAGGTCTTGGGGGTACCATCGTAAACCTGAGTTTCAGGAGCAACGGTTAAGCTCATGCTGCGAACATCCTCCCACTCCAGACCATCCATCTCTCTGATGTTGTCCAGACCGTCGTTGAAGCGTAGCTGCAGGGTGTGGATATCAGTTACGTCGGGATTGAAGAACATGTCGAAGGGCAGCTCAAAGGTCTGACCAGATACCAGCGGGGTCTCAATGCGGGTCCACTCACCACGGTCACCATCAACCATGTACTCGATGAAGCCTTCCTGGCCATAGGGGTGCTCATAGTAGCCCCAAACGTGGGCGGGATGGGCAACGGTCAAGTCGTTCCAACCGTCAAAGTTGTAAGCCTCTACATTGTAGGTGAAGAGGTCCTGACCGGGCTCGGGATCGGGATCGGGCTCCTCGAAGTCGATTTCACCAACGCTGATGAGGTAAGCCAGCTCAATGCTCTCACCTGCGGGGATTTCTTTGCCCTTCCAGCAGAAGCCAAGACCGCTGTCATAACCAAGATTCTCCTTCCCGTAGTACTGAGAATCACTAGGACTGTTGTCAAAAGTGCCACCGTTCTCAGCGGGTGCATCATAGACTGTGCTCGAGTACTCACCCACGATCTCATTGGCATGCCAGTTGGTGCTGTAGAAGCCGAACCAGTAGTCATCAACGGGAGTCACACCAGTAACGTGCTCACCAAAGAGGACGCACAACAAAGGTGAACCAGCATCGATAGAGTGTTTCATCTTGATACCATAGGTAGCGTCGGACGAGGTCGTCAACATCTCCAGGGGAGCCTCGTCGTTGGTACCAATCATGATGTCGGCCCAAACACCGGCATTGATGGTCACAGGCTCGCTGCCGTTGTTGGTCACGGTGTAAATAACACGAGCGGCAACTTCGCCTTGAGGCTCAAGTCTTGTTGTCATTCTCACATCACCTACATTAGTTCCATTCTTGGCATCCACATAGGTGGGAGTACCATTGTCCACCTGGAGAGCGGCGATGAAACCTGCACCGGGCTTGGGAGTGGGATTCCACCAGTTCCAAATCGAGGGTTCTTCCTCATACTCATAAGTACTTGAGTAATACTGGTCGCCAATCTTACCAAGGATGCTGACACCAGTTTGTTTGCCAGGACCTGCAGCAAAACGCTCTGTAATGCTGTAATAGATTTGCGTGGGAGGCAACTGCTGATAGCCATCGGGTTGGCTAGAATAGATGTTTGAACGCGCGGGACCCTTAGCGGGGGCAGCCACTGCACTAACGCATGCCATCAAGACACACAAAAGGACTGTAATCTTTTTCATAATCGATCAAATTAAAAATTAATAATATGAATAATACTAAAAATTTACACCTTAAGCTTTTATGGTTTAAAGCATATACTTTACGATAGCCTCAAAACATACGTGCACAAAATTACAATATGTAATAAAAATAACAAAATTTTTTACTGTTAATATTTCTTAATGTTAATAACTTGGGTAAAAACATCATATTTTTTCAGTAAATAGAAGCCATTTCTAGGTAAACTGCAATCATTTTATCGCAAACTTACTTCCAAAATAGTATCAATGCCCGACGGCACTGAGGGCAGCAAGACTGTAATGCCATCGCCAGAGCGGGTGTACTGCAACTTGGCCTTGTCGCTGAAGTGACGGATCTGCTTGACCTGTTTGGCATTCAAGGGGAGGTAGAGGGCATTGTCCTTGAGGTTGAGGATGTGGACATAGAGCGTGTTGCCGCGTTGAGTGGTAACGCCCCAGTCATGCGGCGGGATGATGCCGCCACGAGTGCCGTAAATGCTCTCGCCATTGACCCGCATCCACTCTCCCAGGGCATGCAGACGCTCTACAGCCTCGTCGGGGAGACAACCGTCGGGTCGGGGTCCCACGTTGATGAGAAGGTTACCGTTGCGGCCTGCAGCGCGGATGAGCGTGCGGATGATCTCATCGCCGCTCTTGTAGTTCTTGTCGGTGATGCGATATCCCCAAGTGTGGTTCATCGTCATGCAAGTCTCCAGCGGCAGCTGGCTGATGCCGTTCTCACCCGAGTAGCCTGCAGTATTCTCACCAGGCACGTCCTGCTCAAAGATCTGGATGTCCTCACCCGGGAAAGGCACCTCATGATGGTTGTTGCCGACAAGGCATGCAGGCTGAAGACGATGAATGAGAGCGTACTGCTCGTCGAGTTGCCAGTCGAAGGGCGTGGGGTCGGAGTCATGCTCCCACTTGCCGTCAAACCAGATGGCGCCAATGGGGCCATAGTTAGTCAACAGTTCTGTCAGCTGGTCGTTCATGAAACGGTAGTATTGTGGCCAGTTGTTCGTGGCGGGGTCATGGGGCAACTCCTTCTGGTGGCGTCCTAATGGATAGTCCAAGCGGTGCCAGTCGAGGTGGGAATAATAGAAATGAAGTTTGATGCCGTGCCGCTGGCAGGCGCCGGCAAGTTCCTTGAGGACATCGCGCTTGAAGGGTGTAGCGTCCACGATGTTATAGTCGCTGACAGCGCTCTTGAACATTGAGAAGCCATCGTGGTGGCGAGAGGTGATGGTGATGTAGCGTGCACCGGCATCCTTGATGGTACGCACCCATTCGTCGGCATTGAAGCGCGAAGGATAAAAACCGGCAGGGAGCTGGGCATACTCGTCGCGGTCGATGCGCTTGTTGTGCATTACCCACTCGCCATCGGCGAGCATGGAATAGACACCCCAATGGATGAACACTCCAAGCTTGTTGTCCTGGAATTCCTGACGGGCCTTGAGGTTCTCGTCGGAGGGAGTGTAAACGGAAGACTGGGCTGCCGATGCCAGGCAAGCAGCTAATGCCAAGGCAAGAGCGACTGATTTGATGGGAAGATTGTGAAACATAGGAAAACTGGGATTAATTGGATAAATTGGATTTTTTCTTGAAACGACGGCGCAACTTGACGAAGAGCCAGATGAGCAGCGCCAACAATGTAACCAGGGTTCCAATGACGATGCCAATGTACCATGGTGCTTTGTCGAGGAGGTCGCTGAAGATGGGCGAGATGTATTCCGGCATGAGCGGTGCGATGAGGCGCCGCTGTTCAGACAAGGGGTCATTGACTAGCCTGATGGTATCTCCGAGCATCATTGTGGCGCGCTGGGTGGGCTCATAGGCCGCCCAATAGTGTGCAGGAGTGCTGGGGTTGCCAGTAGTGGCAAAGTTCACCCACATCTGCTGCACCTCGCTTGCCAAAGCGGGATTGTGATCGTCGCCTGATTTGATCTGCCGTCCCGTGTTGAGCACATAGGAGACTTCTGCGCCGTGACAAGCGCCATAGATCGGCTCGGACAAAGGCTTGGTCCAATAATACATATAGGTTCTGCCACCTGCTGCGGCATGACGCTGAGCCATCTCGATGGCGGGGCCACGGAACATCAGGTCGTTCAACAGTTCGGCTACAGGCCAAGGCTTATTCTCGGGGACAATTTCCAGGAAACGTGATACATTATCGCTCTGTGCGCTGTCGAGCGACATGGAGATGTAGCGGTACCATAATTGAACCGCCGTCTCAAAATGTTCCTCGCCTCCCATGGCGTCAACCCAGTAGTGCGCCTCGTCGGCAGTGGTGCCGATGAGCATATCGATGCCTGCATTGAAGGCGTCGAAGCGGCTATAGGGGTCCTCAACAATGAGGGAGCCGTCACGCTCGGGGAAACGGTAGAACTCGCCCACTTCATCGTTGAGGGCAACAATTTCTTCAGGCGAGAGCGCCTGCAGGTCGGCTACGGTCTTGGCTCCCGTGGCGTCAAGGACGCGCTTGGTCAGGCTCTGGCAGTCCTGAGCGCTGCTGGTGAACGCCACACTGCCGCTCTGCATGATGGCACGCTTGAAGAGGCCTTGAGCCTCGTCGATGCTCGCCAGCAGGGCGACGCTGCCCGCGCCAGCCGAGTGACCGAGAATGGTCACATTATCGGGGTCGCCACCGAATGCCGCGATATTTCTTTTTACCCAGCGCAGCGCCTCGAGCTGATCGAGGATGCCCAAGTCGCCACTGCGGGAAAAGGCTTTCCCGTCGGGCAAAGACGAGAGGTCGAGGAAGCCGAGCAGTCCCAGGCGATAACCAACCGAGACGAAAACGACCTCGGGATGCGCCTTGACAAAGCGGTCACACCAGTTGCGCGGATTGCACGTTCCATCGCAGACATAAGAACCGCCATGAATCCAGACCATGACGGGACGTCGAGCGCTGCGCATACCGCTGGCGGCAGTCCATACATTGAGATTCAAGCAGTCCTCGCCCTGGGGATAGAGCGAAGCGGCATTGCCTTGCGACCGAAACTGTATTGCACTGTGGCCAAAGTACTTAGCCTCCCGCACGAGGCGGCTATCGGGCTCAGGTTTAGCGACTTGCCAGCGACGGTCGCCAACGGGCTGCACGGCATAAGGGATACCCTTGAACACAAGCAACGTGCTGTCACGTTGCCCCACAAAGATGCCATTGGCAACCTCGACGGCGAGCGAGTCGGGGTAATCGCCCTCGATGACCTTGTTTTCACCATAGAGCGCCGTCATCTCCTGCTCCAGCGCCGACGGCTCTTGATGCTGCTCCTCCTGCTTGGAACCACAGGCCACAAGCAGCACCGATAGCAGCATCATGCTCCAAATCGAGATCTGTTTCATAACTTATCTGTTGTAATGATGAGCGCAAAGTTAGTCAAACCCAAGCAGAAAAACAAAAAAAACAGCATGTACACCGTTCATGCGCAAGAAAATGTGTACCTTTGTACCCAAATCACAAAAATGAACCATTATGGGACTGTTCAAGAAATTATTCTCACGAGAGAAAAAAGAGACGCTCGATAAGGGCTTAGAGAAAACCAAGCAAGGCGTATTTGAGAAGATTAAACATGCTGTTGCCGGCAAATCGACCGTTGATGACGATGTGCTCGACAACCTGGAGGAAGTGTTTGTCACCAGTGACGTGGGTGTTGACACCACCGTCAAGATCATCGACCGCCTGCAGGCTCGCGTGGCCCGTGACAAGTATGTGGGCACCAGCGAGTTGAACGAGCTGCTGTGTGACGAGATCTCGCAGATGCTTGCCGACAACAATAATGCCGAACTCGAGGACTTCACCGTCCCCGAAAACATGAAGCCCTATGTCATCATGGTCGTGGGCGTGAACGGTGTGGGCAAGACAACCACCATCGGCAAACTCGCCTACCAATTCAAGCAGGCCGGCAATAAGGTCGTGCTGGGCGCTGCCGACACCTACCGTGCCGCTGCCGACGAGCAGCTTGAGATCTGGGGTAACCGCGTGGGCGTTCCCGTGATCAAGCACAAGATGGGCACAGACCCTGCTGCCGTGGCATACGATGCCGTGCAGAGTGCCGTCGCCCAGAATGCCGACGTGGTAATCATCGACACCGCCGGCCGCCTACACAATAACGTGAGCCTGATGAACCAGCTGACCAAGATCAAGAATACCATGCGCAAGGTGTTGCCCGAGGCACCGCAGGAGGTGCTGCTCGTGCTTGACGGCTCGACGGGACAGAATGCCTTTGAGCAGGCGAAGCAGTTCTCGGCCGCTACCGAGGTCAACGCGCTCGCCATCACCAAGCTTGACGGCACTGCCAAGGGCGGTGTGGTCATCGGCGTGAGCGACCAGTTCCAGATTCCCGTGAAGTACATCGGACTGGGCGAGCAAATGACCGACCTGCAGATTTTCAACAAGCAGGAGTTTGTTAAGTCGCTGTTCGGGGTGACGGAAGAGTAATCATTTAATTGATAGTGACTATAGCGATTATAGTGACTATAGTTTTTTATCTATGAGGAGGAATAAGATAGACATCATCTCGCTGGGGTGCTCCAAGAACCTGGTGGACAGCGAACACCTGATGCGGCAGCTACAGGCTGCGGGCTACACTGTCGCACACAATGCTGACCGTGTTGACGGCGAGACCGTTGTGGTCAATACCTGCGGCTTTATCGCTGATGCCCAGCAAGAGTCGATCGACACCATCCTGCAACTGGGAGAGGCGAAACGTGAAGGCAAAATCCGCAACCTGTTTGTCATGGGTTGCCTGGCGGAGCGATTCCGTGCCGACCTGATTGAAACGCTGCCCGAAGTTGACCGTTTTTATGGCAAGTTTGACTGGAAAGGCATGCTTGCCGATCTGGGGCACGCCTACCGTAACGAACTCGCCAATGAGCGTTGCCTGACCACCCCACCCCATTACTGTTACCTGAAGATTTCGGAGGGTTGCAATAGGTTCTGCGCGTTTTGCGCCATTCCACTGATTACCGGTCGCCACACGTCGGTACCCATGGAGGTGCTGCTCGATGAGGTGCAACGTCTTGCCGAGAGGGGCGTCAAGGAATTTAACGTAATTGCCCAGGACTTGTCCTCCTACGGCATGGACCTAGAGAACCGCATGATGCTGCCCAAACTCATTGACCGCATGGCCGATATCAAGGGTGTGGAATGGATCAGGCTGCACTATGCCTACCCCACCCAATTCCCCTATGACATCCTGCCCGTGATGGCGAGCCGCGACAACGTGTGCAGCTATCTGGATATTGCCTTGCAGCACATCAGCGACAAGGTGCTGACCAACATGCGCCGCCACATCAGCCGTCAGGAGACGCTTGACCTGCTGGCACGCCTGCGCCGCGAGGTGCCGGGCATCCACATCCGCACCACGCTGATGGTGGGCTTCCCCGGAGAGGGCGAGGAGGAATTTGAGGAACTGATGGACTTCGTGCGCGAGGCACGATTTGAGCGCATGGGCGCGTTTGCCTACAGCGAGGAGAACGGCACCTGGGCTGCCGAGCACCTGAGCGACGATACGCCACAGGAAGTGAAGCAGGAGCGCCTGCAACAGCTCATGACGCTGCAGGAAAGCATCTCGCTCGATATCCAGGAGCAGAAGGTGGGCAAGACGCTGCGCGTGCTCGTTGACCGTGAAGAGGATGACTATTACATCGGGCGCACCGAGTGGGACAGCCCCGAGGTGGATCCCGAAGTGCTCATCAGCAAAGAGCAGCCGCTAGCCATCGGCGAATTTGCCAATGTGCGCATCACCGAGGCCCTGCCGTTTGAGTTGGTAGCGGAGAAGGATAGTTAGGAGTTAGGAGTTAGGAGTTAGGAGTTTCTTTTTTTATTGGACTTGGCGCGAGAGGTGTCAAGCGCAATCGTTTGCGCAATAATTTGAAACGAAATTAGATTATTATATAATGTGACTGTGGAAATAATAAGTAATTTTGAGCGACTTTAAAAGTTTCAGGTATCACGACAAACCAATTTTATTCACATGTTTAATTCATAACTCATTATTCATTTATGAAGAAATTAACGTTAGTTTTATCAATGTTGATCGCTCTCGTTGGCTTCAATGCCAATGCAGCAATGTACATTGTAGGCAGCAACCCGTTCGGTAACTGGAATCCCGGAAACGGCGTTGAGATGACCGACAATGGTGATGGCACCTATTCTTACACCGCAACGATCACCGGTACGGTGTACTTCGTTTTCGGTGATGGTCTGAACAGCGAATGGACTGATTTCAATGCCGACCACCGCTATGGTCCCGCTACTGGCGACGAGAATGTTACTGTAGATGAGTGGGTAACCACCCAGAAGGCCGGCGACCACGGTTCATACATCTTCACTGGCAGTGGTGACGACTATACGTTCACCTTTAACGAGATCAACTCCCAGTTTAAAATCGAAGGCTATGTTGAGCCCATCAATCCCCTGACCGGTCATCTGTATGCACTGGGCCAGGTTAACGGCAACAACTGGAATCCCTCGGCTGGTATTGAGATGAACACTACCGATGAGAACATCTTCACGCTCACCGAAGCTGAAATCACCGACAGTGGTGACGGATTCGGCTTCTTCAGCTTTACTTCCAAGCTGGGTGAGAACGCTGAGGACTGGGGTTTCCAGCCCTATCGTCGTGGTGCAGCTGTTAACGGCACCCTCGTTGAGGACAGTGTTGTTGCAGAACTTGCAAACTGGGGTAGCACCGGCGCCTTTAAGGTTGTTCCCGGTATCTATGACATCGAGGTTAACCTGAGCGAGAACACCGTATTGTTAACCCGCAAGGGTGGTGATGTTCCTCCCGTTGAGATCACTGTTTACACCGTAGCTGGTCCCGATATCATCTTCGGCAGCGACTGGGATCCCACCGACGAGGCCAACGACATGGTAAAGGGTGCTGATGGCATCTACACCTGGAGCAAGGATGATGTTGCCCTGTATGGTAACTTCGAGTTCAAGATTGCCGGTAACCATAACTTTGAGGTCTATGAGTGGCCCATCGGTCAGAACAACTGGATTGCCAAGGTAAACGAGGAAGGCATCTACACGATTGAGATCACCTTCGATCCCGAGGCCGAGGGTGATTACCGCATCACTTGCAATCTGACCAAGACTGGTGACGTTGAACACGTTGACCACACCTACACTGTTGCCGGTTCCCAGAACGTATTCGGCAGCAACTGGAATCCCTCAGACGAGGCCAACGACATGGAGAAGGGTGCTGACGGCATCTACACCTGGAGCAAGGACGGTGTTGAACTCGCTGCTCAGGAAGAAGTGCAGTTCAGGATTGTTCAAGACCACGCTTGGACCTATGCATGGCCCGTTGGCAACTGGCGTTACACTTGCGAGGAGGCTGGCACCTACAACATTGTCATCACCTTTGATCCCACCGCTATCGATGAGGAGAAGATCACCTTCACCGCAACTCTCGCTGGTGGCAACATCCTGCGTGGCGACGCTGATGGCAGCGGCGACGTGAAGATTGCCGACGTAACCGCCCTGATCAACTACCTGTTGAGCGGTGACGCTTCGCTTGTCAACGTTCAGAATGCAGACTGCGACCAGAGTGGCGACGTGAAGATTGCCGACGTAACTGCCCTGATCAACTATCTGCTCAGTGGCGTTTGGGTAGACTAATCTTGAAGAATTAAAAGGGCAGGACCCAAAGAGACAGGTCCTGTCCTTTTTTGTCTATGTTGCCTTGAAATGCAACAACCTTCAGAAAAAACCATTTATACTTATTGTGTCAGGATGAAAAAGTGACTCTATAAGTTTCAGGTAAACATAATCAAATTCAACCTATTATTTACACGTTTAATTAATAACCAATTTTGATTGTATGAAGAGATTAACGTTAATTATCTCCATGTTGATTGCACTCATTGGCTTCAATGCCAATGCGGCAATGTACATTGTTGGTAGCGACCCGTTCGGTAACTGGAATCCCGGGAACGGCGTTGAGATGACCGACAATGGTGACGGTACCTATTCTTACACCGTAGCGATTAATGGCACGGTATACTTCGTCTTTGGCGATGGTCTGAACGGCGACTGGAACATTTTCAATACCAATCACCGCTATGGTCCCGCTACTGGCGACACCGAAATCAGCGCCGGCAACTGGGTGACCACCCAGAAGGCCGGCGACCACGGTTCATACATCTTCACTGGCAGTGGTGACGACTATACGTTCACCTTTAACGAGACGGACAAGATGTTTAAGGTAGAAGGCTATGTTGAGCCGTTCAATCCTCTGACCGGTAAATTATTTATCCTGGGTCAGGTGAATGGCAACAACTGGAATCCTTCGACTGGTATCGAGATGGCCACCGCCGATGAAAGCATCTTTACCCTCACCGATGTTGAAATCAGTGACAGTGGTGACGGCTATGGTTACTTCAGCTTCACCACCAAGCTGGGTGAGAACGCCGATGACTGGGGATTCTTGCCTTATCGTCGCGGAGCTCTCGCTGATGGCACACTTGTTGAGAACGACACTGAAACTGCCCTTGGAGCCTGGGGTACCGCCAATGCATTCAAGGCTCTTCCCGGCACCTATGACTTCACCGTCTCCATCAATGATCAGAATGCATATGTGAAAATCGTTAAGAAGGCTGATCCCCAGCCCGTTGTTGACGATGTTTACATCATGGGTGAGGTGAACGGCAATGGCTGGGCTGCCAACGTGGGCGTGAAGATGACCCTGAATGAGGGCGTTTACACCGCCAACATCACCACCGCTGGTGAGAATGACGGCAAGAGCTACTTCAGCTTCACCAAGATGCTTGCCGAGGGTAACGAGGAGGCTGACTGGAATGCCATCGCTCCCTACCGCTTCGGCGCTGCCAGCGACGGCGACTTCTGGATGACCGAGGAACTCCTGGGCGCACAGTGCGACCTGGCTACCGACGGCAGCTCCAACGCCATCGCTATCCCCGCCGGTGAGTGGACCGTTACCGTTGACCTGGTGAGCAACAAGTTCACCATCGACGGCACCTGGCCCGTTGACACCGTTATTCCCGAGCCCGAGGCTGACGTTTACATCATGGGTGAGGTGAACGGCAATGGCTGGGCCGCCAACGTGGGTGTGAAGATGACCCTGAACGAGGGTGTTTACACCGCCAACATCACCACCGCTGGTGAGAATGACGGCAAGAGCTACTTCAGCTTCACCAAGATGCTTGCCGAGGGTAACGAGGAGGCTGACTGGAATGCCATCGCTCCCTACCGCTTCGGCGCTGCCAGCGACGGCGACTTCTGGATGACCGAGGAACTCCTGGGCGCACAGTGCGACCTGGCTACCGACGGCAGCTCCAACGCCATCGCTATCCCCGCCGGTGAGTGGACCGTTACCGTTGACCTGGTGAGCAACAAGTTCACCATCGACGGCACCTGGCCCGTTGACACCGTTATTCCCGAGCCCGAGGCTGACGTTTACATCATGGGTGAGGTGAACGGCAATGGCTGGGCCGCCAACGTGGGTGTGAAGATGACCCTGAACGAGGGTGTTTACACCGCCAACATCACCACCGCTGGTGAGAATGACGGCAAGAGCTACTTCAGCTTCACCAAGATGCTTGCCGAGGGTAACGAGGAGGCTGACTGGAATGCCATCGCTCCCTACCGCTTCGGCGCTGCCAGCGACGGCGACTTCTGGATGACCGAGGAACTCCTGGGCGCACAGTGCGACCTGGCTACCGACGGCAGCTCCAACGCCATCGCTATCCCCGCCGGTGAGTGGACCGTTACCGTTGACCTGGTGAGCAACAAGTTCACCATCGACGGCACCTGGCCCGTTGACACCGTTATTCCCGAGCCCGAGGCTGACGTTTACATCATGGGTGAGGTGAACGGCAATGGCTGGGCCGCCAACGTGGGTGTGAAGATGACCCTGAACGAGGGTGTTTACACCGCCAACATCACCACCGCTGGTGAGAATGACGGCAAGAGCTACTTCAGCTTCACCAAGATGCTTGCCGAGGGTAACGAGGAGGCTGACTGGAATGCCATCGCTCCCTACCGCTTCGGCGCTGCCAGCGACGGCGACTTCTGGATGACCGAGGAACTCCTGGGCGCACAGTGCGACCTGGCTACCGACGGCAGCTCCAACGCCATCGCTATCCCCGCCGGTGAGTGGACCGTTACCGTTGACCTGGTGAGCAACAAGTTCACCATCGACGGCACCTGGCCCGTTGACACCGTTATTCCCGAGCCCGAGGCTGACGTTTACATCATGGGTGAGGTGAACGGCAATGGCTGGGCCGCCAACGTGGGTGTGAAGATGACCCTGAACGAGGGTGTTTACACCGCCAACATCACCACCGCTGGTGAGAATGACGGCAAGAGCTACTTCAGCTTCACCAAGATGCTTGCCGAGGGTAACGAGGAGGCTGACTGGAATGCCATCGCTCCCTACCGCTTCGGCGCTGCCAGCGACGGCGACTTCTGGATGACCGAGGAACTCCTGGGCGCACAGTGCGACCTGGCTACCGACGGCAGCTCCAACGCCATCGCTATCCCCGCCGGTGAGTGGACCGTTACCGTTGACCTGGTGAGCAACAAGTTCACCATCGACGGCACCTGGCCCATCATTGAGCCCGAGCACTATGATGGTGACGTTTATATCCTGGGTGATGTGAACGACAATGGTGGCTGGTTCACCAACAAGGGCGTCAAGATGACTCGCGATGCTGAGAACAACGTTTACACCGCTACCATCACCACCACTGGTGAGGCCTACTTTAATCCCGAGACCAACACTGGTTACAGCTACTTCTCCTTCACCAAGCAGTTGGCTGAAGGTGCTGACGACTGGAATGCTATCGCTCCTTACCGCTTCGGTGCTGTGAGCGAGGGTGACTTCTGGATAACCGATGAGACCCTCGGAGTTGATATCAACCTGGTTAACAACGGTTCAACCTTCCAGATTCCCGCTGGTGAGTGGAACTTCACGTTGAGCGTTGACAACATGACCCTTGTCATCAACAAGGTAGAATTCCCGCGTGGCGACGTTGACAAGAGTGGTGACGTGAAGATTGCTGACGTTACTGCACTGATCAACTATCTGCTCAGTGGCGATGCTTCGCTGGTTGACCTCCAGGCTGCTGACTGCGACAAGAGCGGCGACGTGAAGATCGGTGACGTTACTGTACTGATCAACTACCTGCTCAGTGGCGTTTGGCCCGAGTAATCGGTAGTATTTATCCATTAAAAAAGGACAGGACCCCGCAGTGGGATCCTGCCCTTTTTTTTAACACCTCAACTAACGATGTAATTCTTAAGTTAGCCACCAAATGACTAGTAGAGACGCAAAATTTTGCGTCTCCCATTGTTAAACATTTATTAGTGTTCGGGAAAATCCAGTTTCTTATTATAACGATCTCGGTACAAGCCAATTGGATGGAATGATGAGATAAGGGGCTTACTTTAAGGGCGTACCAAAAGCCATCCTTGGGGGTGGCTGCCCTGGGGACGGTTTCTATGTATGAAAAACGCTTGGGTTTTTCGTACTTAGGAACCGTCCCCCTGTAATAGGCGAGAGTTACTTCTAGTCGGATCCGAGGGGACGGTTCCTGAGTCCAAAATGCAAGGCATTTTGTTACACAGAAACCGTCCCCGAGTAGTTGCCCAAAGGGCAACTTTTGGATACTCACATTAATCCTACTTATTCCCCTCGAGCGTCAATAATAAACATTACCAAATGCTGCACGGGAGACGCAAAATTTTGCGTCGCTACATAGCGAATGGATTGAGCAGCAACGCACAAAGATCAACTCTGATGAAATATCAACGCCCACTAGTCTTCGGTAACATCAACGCCCCCCGGCCCCCTCTAATCTTAGAGGGGGAGTGGGGACACATGAAGCCTTTGGGATGTTGTCGTCCGGATGTCAACAGTTGTAGTCCACACAGGCGCGCAGCTGCTTCACGTCCTTGATGATGGCAGCGGCGGCAACATGGGCGGGATGCTTGGCATAGACAGCGACATCGTCCATGGTGGGAACGATGGCGGTGAGGACGATGTCCCAGTCCTCGCCGGGATTCTCGTTAAGGGCGACCTCGATGCTCTGGAGAACATCGATCTGCTCGGGAAGCGCGTCGAGAGCAGCCTTGAATCGCAGGGCGGTCTCGTGACGTAGTTCGTCACTGCCCTGAAGCTTGAACATTACGATATGCTTGGTCATTATTTTAGTTTAAAGTTTAAAGTTTAGCGTTTAATGGATTACAGGAAATAAAAAAGACACCGGCCATGTGGAGAGGGCCGGTGTCTTCATCGTTATCATGTTGTTTTATTACTCTGCAGCGGGAGCTTCCTCGGCGGGAGCTTCACCCTCCTCAACGGGAGCCTCTTCGGCGCCTTCCTCAGCAGCCTTAGCGGCGGCGAGTGCAGCCTGGTGAGCAGCCTCCTCGGCCTTGCGAGCAGCGCGCTCAGCGGCGAGCTCCTCGGCGTTCTCGGCGATCACCTCAAAGGGGATCTCGACAGCCACTTCCTTGTGCAGGCGAACGATACCGGTGTACTTACCGGGGGTCTTGATGCTCTCGTGAACGCTCACGATCTTGCGGTCAACATTGTGACCAGCGGCGAGCAGAGCCTCGTGTACCTGAGCGGCGCCAACCGAACCGTAGATGGTGCCCGTGGGGCTAACCTTAACGGGGATGGTGAGTGATACGCCCTCAAACTGCTTGGCAGCCTCTTCGGCATCAGCCTTCACCTTAGCGAGCTTGTGAGCCTGCTGACGCAGGTTCTCGGCGTGCTGCTTGAGTGCGCTGGGGGTAGCCAGGACAGCCTTGCCCTGAGGAATGAGATAGTTGCGGCCATAGCCGTTCTTCACTTCCACAACGTCGTTCTTGAAACCAAGATTGACGATATCTTCTTTCAAAATAATCTTCATAGTTGTTTCCTCCTTTGTGTAATCGTGTTGTTTATTTCATCAAGTCGGTCACATAGGGCAGCAATGCCAGATGACGGGCACGCTTAACGGCCTTAGCCACGCGGCGCTGGAACTTCAGCGAAGTACCGGTGATGCGGCGGGGCAGGATCTTGCCTTGCTCGTTGAGGAACTTCTTCAAGAATTCGGGATCCTTGTAGTCGATGTACTTGATACCACTGCGTTTGAAACGGCAGTATTTCTTCTTGCGATTGTCCACTGACAGGGGAGTCAGGTAACGGATTTCGCCCTGGTTGTAGGGCCTCTGTTGTTCTTGTGCCATTGTTTTTACTTCCTTAATTAAGTTTTACTCTTTGGTTTCTTCATTAGCCTCGGCTACGGGAGCAGCTTGAGGAGCCTCCTCAACTACGGGAGCTACGGGAGCCTCTTTCTCAGCGGCTTCCTGAGCAGCGCGCTCCTCCAACTTGGCCTGACGCACGGCGCGACGCTTGATAGCGTACTCGGCAGCATACTTGTCCAAGCGGAAGGTGAGGAATCGGATGACCTTCTCGTCACGACGGAAAGCGGTTTCCAGCTTGTTGACGATGGTGGGCTCACCCTCAAACTCAATCAGGGTGTAAAAACCAGTGTTCTTGTTCTCGATGGGATATGCGAGCTTGCGCAGTCCCCAGTTCTCTTCGTTCTCGATGTTGCCACCGTTGTCGGTGAGCACCTTCTTGAACTTTTCTACCGTTTCCTTCATCTGATCATCAGACAAAACGGGAGTCAAAATGAAAACGGTTTCGTACTTGTTCATAAATCGTTAAAAATAAGTTGATTAATAAATGTTGTGCTAAAAAGCGGGGCAAAGTTACAACAATTTTCCCAATTGGCAATACCCTTTGCGATTTTTTTTGCTTTATCAGACAACTTGGACAACTCTAGCGGACAACTTGGACAACTTTTTTAATGAGCATCCACTTACTTTTTTAAAACAGGAATGACCACGAATCATTCATGAATTATATCGATGATGATTCGTGGTCATTTGTGTTTTTGGTGGGCAGCTAAAGGCCGAGGGCTTGGTTGATGACGCGGATGAATTCCTGCTGGGGGTAGAGGCCGATGACGCTCTTGGGGTCGCCATCGAGCGGACAGATGAGCAGGAAGGGGATGCTGCGTATCTGGAAGACGTCGGCGATGTCGCTGTTCTTATCGACATTGATACGGTAGAAGTCCACCTCACCGTTGTAATGCTGGGCAATCTGCCTCAACATGGGCTCCAAGCGCCTGCACGGCATACACCAGTCGGCGTAGAAATCCACGACGACAGGGCGCGGACTGAGCATTTCCCAGTCAGCGGCGCGATAGTCAGCGATGAATTCCATGAACTGGTCCTGAGTGATGGAGTGGACCGTATAAACGGTATCCTGCTCGGCACTATAGCGCTGGGCGCTGGCACCGAAGGCCAGTGACAACGCCACCAACGCGAAAAGCAGTATTCTCTTCATTCTTTTTTGTAAATCGATTAAATCAGTCCTGACGCAGGGGAGACGCAAAATTTTGCATCTCTACACGTTGCACAAGCATTTACTGGTGCGTCTTGCGCAGGAGGTCGTTGACAGTCTTGACGGGGTTGAAGGTGTCGATGGGCACCTCGATGAAGACGGTGTTCCAGTTGCTCATCGAGCCGTTCCACAAGCCGGGGAGCTCCAGGGCCTTGATGTCCACACCGTCCTTGCTCTTGACACTGATGAAGCCGGTCTCGGGGTCAACGAACTTGCGGAGGTCAAACTTGATGCCCTTATAATCCTTAATATAGCAAACCAGGTCCACGGGGTTAAAGTGGGTGCCACCCTTCATCATCTCAACCGCAGCTGAGTCGTCGGGGTTGATCTGGGCAGACTCGAGGATCTGGGGTGAAGCCGAGCCATCGGCATTATAGGCCAGATACGGTCCACCACCAGGCTCACCCTCATTGGGCACGACGCCACAAATGCGGATGGGACGGTTGAACTTGTCACGCAGCCATGCAGCGAGTGCAGTATCGTCCATGTCGTCGGTTGCCTTGTCCAGGATACACAAGGTCTGACGGGCATAGCGCAACATGCTCTTGAGGTCTGCACTCTTGACGTTGCCCTTGTCGAGCATCTCAAGATACTTCTTCAACTGGCGTTGTACCATCACAAGGTAACCACCGATGATTTTCTTGTAACGCGTCGTTACGCTGCGCAGGCGCAAGGGCACCACGTTGTCCACATTCTTGATGAACACGACGTCGGCATCACGCTCGTTGAGATTCTCAAGCAGTGCACCGTGTCCAGCGGGACGGAAGAGCAGGTTGCCCTTGCCATCGCGGTAGGGCGTATTGTCCATATTGACAGCGATTGTGTCGGTGGAAGCCTTCTGCTCGCTCAGCGATATGTCATACTTCACGCCCCACACCTTCTCCATCAGGGGCACCTTGGCCTTGATGAGACGCTCGAAGCCGGAACGGTGCTCGGGCGATACGGTGAAGTGGATGCTCACACGGCGCTGGCTGTCGGCAGCATACTGGGCACCCTCCTCGAGATGCTCCTCGAGCGGAGTGTGTACCGAGCCTGCGGCTGCGCGGTGGAACTTGAGCAGGGCCTTAGGCAGAGCGCCATAATTCATCCCCTCGGGCAGGAGAAGTGCCTTGAGCACGTCGGCATAGCGTCCAGCCTCGGTGAGCTCATTGACATTATGCTGATACAGGTTCACACAGGTCTTGTTCAACTGGGGGAAGAACGCAAACAGGGTAATTCCCTCAAAGAACTGCTTCTCGAAGTCGGTTTCAGGAGCCGACTTGCCCTCGTTGATGAAGGCGAACAGGTTTTTAAACATGCGGCTGGCAGCACCCGAAGCGGGCTGGAACTTCTCTATCGTCGCTCCCCCACCCTGGAATTCCTTCCAAAGCTTGATACACTGGGTCTGCTGCTTGGCATCCAGTCGGGTTATTCCATGGCCAACGGTTGCCGCAGCCTCAATATTGAGCCAGGGGAAACCTGTCTCAAAACGCTTGATTTGAGCCTCTACTACGGGCTCGGTGATGCCCTTGGAGGCCATCATTTTCTTATCGTTGTCGTTGAACATATCAATTAGATTTTTAAATTTTTCCCCAAAATTACATTTTTACTGACGTTCTTGCAAGCATTTCGTCACAAAATGACTAAATTTGCCGAAAAAAGTGGGATGGAGATTGCTCAAGAATACTTCACGGCCGAAGAACGGTCACAACTGTTACACCTAGTCAAGGACTTGAACCGCCGACTGGGTGGCCAGTTGTCACGCCATGACATCGATACCGTCCACTCGCTGGTCAAAGGGGGCATCGTCAAGGCGGGACTCCTTCGTCGCGACCAGTACGGACTGAACCCCGTTTTGCGCCACCTGAACACTGCCGTCACGCTATGCGAAAGCATCGCCCCCGACCGCACCATGGTCATCGCCACGATGATCTATAACCTGTGCCGTGGTGACTACCTCGACGTGCCGCGGGTAAGGTCATACTTCGGCGACGACGTTGCGCGCGTGGTCCACGGTCTGCTGCATGTGGCTCCGCTGTACAAGAAACAGGCTGCCGTGGAAAACGAGAATTTCCACAAACTGCTGCTGACGTTTGCCGAGGACGTTCGCGTCATCCTCATCATGACCGCCGACCGCCTTGCACTCATGCGCGCCATCAACCACCACCCCAACGAGAGGTTCGTGCACGAGATAGCCAGTGAGTCACGCTACCTGTATGCGCCGCTGGCTCATAAACTGGGACTTTACCACATCAAGACCGAGCTGGAGGACACCTCGCTCAAATACCTGAACCGCAAGGTTTTCTCACAGATTGCCAAACGCCTGAACGAGACCAAGGAGGAGCGCGACAATTACGTGCGTGACTTCATCAAGCCTATCGACGAGCGGCTCAAGGCCGAAGGGCTGAAATATGAGCTGAAAGGGCGCACCAAGTCCATCAACTCCATCTGGCAGAAGATGCAGAAGCAGGGTGTGGACCTGAGCGGCATCTATGACCTGTTTGCCATCCGCATCATCCTGGACACGTCTCCCAAGGACGAGAAGCGCGCCTGCTGGCTCGCCTACTCCATCGTCACCGATATCTACAAGGCCAATCCGTCGCGTTTCAAGGACTGGATCTCCATTCCCAAGAGCAATGGCTATGAGTCGTTGCACATCACCGTGTATGGCCCGGGAGAGAAATGGGTGGAGGTGCAGATACGCTCACGCCGCATGGACGAGACCGCCGAGCGCGGTGTCGCCGCACACTGGCGCTACAAGGGCATCAAGAGCGACGGTGACGTGGACAAGTGGATGAATGAGGTGCGCGAGATGCTGGAGGCCAGCGGTCAAGAAGGCCAGATGAGCCTGATGCGCAACATGGACACCAACCTGTATAACGACGAGGTGTTTGTGTTCACGCCCAAGGGCGACCTCATCCGTCTGCCGCAAGGCGCTACATTGCTTGACTTTGCCTACCACATCCACACGCGTGTGGGGAGTTCCTGCATGGGCGGCAAGGTGGACGGCAAGAACCAAAAGATCAACTACCGCCTCAAGAGCGGTGACACCGTCGAGGTCATCACCTCGGCGACCCAGTCGCCCCGCCTCGACTGGCTCAAGATCGCCGTCACCAGCAAAGCCCGCAACAAGATCAAAAACGCCATCAATGAGCGGCGCGCCAATCAGGCCCTGTTGGCCCGCGAAACACTGCAACGACGCTTCAAGAACCGCAAAATCGAGCTTGAAGACGCCTTGCTGGCACGCGTGGTCAAGAAAATGGGCTACAAGACGACCACCGAGTTCTATGCCGCCATCCAAGAGGATATCATTGACGTGAATGATGTCGTAGAGCAGTATGAGGATATCCTCACTAAGCAAAACGAGGAAACCTCTCGCGGAACCGCCGAGGAATTCGTACTGCAACAGCCCACGCCACAAGAAGAGAGGATGAGTGACGACATCCTTACCATCGGCGAGGATGTCAAGGGCGTGAACTATAAACTGGCCCGTTGCTGCAACCCCATCTACGGCGACCGCATCCAGGGGTTCATCGCCAGCGACGGAGCCATCAAGATACACCGAACCGACTGCAAGAACCTGCGCCACCTGAAGGAGCGTTACCCTTACCGCATCATCCGCACCCGCTGGACCGGGAAGACCGGTAGCCAGTTCATCGCCACACTCAAAGTGTTGGGCCGTGACGACATCGGCATCGTTTCGTCCATCACCTCGGTCATCAACAAGACGGACAACTGCCTGCTGCGCAGCATCAACATCCAGTCGCAGGGAGGCTTGTTTGAGGGCATGCTGACCATCAGCGTGAACGACATCACCCTGCTTGACGAACTCATCAAGAAGATACTGAATGTCAAGGGCGTCAAGCAAGTGGAGCGCATATAGTGAGGAGTCGAGGCGCAAAGAATTCGCCGTTAAATGACAACTATTCGCCTTTCACTATGTGCTATTAACTGAAAAAGTATTACCTTTGCAGGCATCATGTATATCGTTTCGATAGACAAGCAGACCATCAACGAGATGCCTCGGGTAACCTTCCCGGGACAAATCCACATCATCGCCGACGTTTCACAGATTCAACGCGCCGTCACTGTACTGCGCTCAACACACATCGTTGGCTTTGATACCGAAACCCGTCCCAGCTTTCGCCGCGGCGAGCACCACAACATCGCCCTACTGCAAATCTCGACCCTGAGCGACGCCTTCCTGTTCCGCCTCAACAAGACGGGAGTCACTTCGCCATTGCGGGACTATCTCGAGGACGACAGCATCACCAAGGTCGGCCTTTCGACCTGCGACGATTTCCACCAGCTCACCAGGGTGTGCGACTGCCATCCCGCCGGATTCATTGAACTGCAACAGCTCGTCAAGCAATATCAGATTGCCGACATGAGCCTGCAGAAGATCTACGCCATCCTGTTCCAGCAGAAAATCAGCAAAGGGCAACAACTCACCAACTGGGAGGCACCCCAACTCACTGACAGCCAACAGCAATATGCCGCTATTGACGCCTGGGCGTGCCTGCGCATCTACAACTACCTGCAAGACGGGAATTTCCTCCCCGAGCACTCCCCCTATTGGCACGAACTTGTTGAGCAGGAATAATTTTTTCTTAAAAAAATCAGTGCAAAAATCTTGTTTGGCACAATTTTTGTAGTACCTTTGCAGCCCGTTTACTACGGACACATACTATTGGGGCTGACTGGCTTTGACAGCGTGTAGAGGTGGTAAGCAAGCATGCAGAGCGATAATGGCAAGGCTCTTAAATCTCAGTCATTGACACAATTAAATGGCGAAAACAACTACGCTCTCGCTGCCTAACCGAAGCACAGTAAGTTCGGCTTTATCACTGCCCAAGGGGCTGTGACGAGACATCACCCAACTGCCCTCGCGCCGAGGCGGGTTGATCCGGTGGTGCAGGAATATCGGCGATAGGACAAGGTAAGCCTCGGGCCGAGTCCGAAATTTAGAGGATAAGCCACCGGTTGGTCGTCTTGGGCCTGCCAGCGGTCGAAAACCAAGCCAAGACTAAGCATGTAGAAACCTTATTAGTTCCACGTTTGGACGAGGGTTCAAACCCCTCCAGCTCCACAAAATCAAAAATAAGTCGCTGAAAATCAGCGACTTATAATTTTTTATAAAAAATGTACCCCCTTTTGTATCCCCTCCCCTTTAGTGACATTGACAACTCAACGACATGTGTAAAATCTGTCACGTGCCAAGTCACTTTGTCAGTCCGAATGCGCTATATAACCTACCAAAATAGTCACTGTGTTGCACCCTCAGTGACATTACATAACAAAAATTGACAGCCGAAATACTTGGCATGGATGTTGCTAGTCATAGGATTGTATGAAACAGGAATTTACTGTTTATAAGATTGAAGAAAGTATGATTTATCCGCCGCAACACTCACCCTTTAACACCGCCGAATTGCCTATGTAGAGAAAAAGATTGCTAAGAAACGATAATCCAACTATAAATAGCAAGGAATGATCACCGATCACATCGTTTCTTCGTGGTTGAAATCACAAGGGAAGCTTATGAGACTGTCCTTAAGTCAATAATGATCGATCCGGAGATAGCCCAAAACGGTGGAATACACAAAATTAAAGTAGAAAGTAATAACATCGTATTTCAGTTTCAGGTTGTCGAAAATATTCCGAAGAAAGTGTTTAATCAGCATGTCATTAAACAGATAAAAGAATACGAAAACACTGCTATTGCAGCTATTATGAATGCAATAGATGTTGGCAGAAAATCTGCTCAATTAACATACTATCGTTTCGTGTTCAATATCCTTCAAGACCTCAATTATCATTTTATAGATGTGAGAGGAAGAATGCGATTTTTATCGCTCAACTACTATTGTAGTGCTGTTGGTCAAAGACGGGCTTCATTGGATGAATCATCCGTCAGAACAAAGAAGCAAGACAAAGATGGAGAGAAGAATCGCAAGCATTACACGACATCTGACAGACATTACCGGTTCGTTCATCTCGATAACAGAAATCGTATTGATGACAGCGAGAGTTTAAGAACATACACAACCCAACTACAACCGATTTACAATGACATAAAGAGAGTATTTATTTAGTATTATGAGTATGAGTTAGCGCCGGCATTAGTCCGGCTTTTTTTGTGCCCACACCCAAGTCCGCGCGAATGCCACCATTTGGACACGATCGGAAACCATGATCACGCTCGCGCCCCCAATGCCCCCGTTCATTCCCATCCATATCATAGCATATATGCTATTATTGAAATACGCAAATACGCTCAGGCTATTCCCATCAGCAAAAAGTGGTCAAGTTTTGTTGTCATCGCTTATTTTCCGTACAACATACATCCTCCTGTACGATAAAGACAAAAAAACACTAAGGCATTTTTGTAGTCTCCCGATAAGGACTTATCTTTGTCCTGGAAAACACGCCAGTGTACGGTGGCATCGGCGCAAGAATAGCAACCCTGAAAGCACCTTGAAAACACATATCTCAACAATAATTCCAAAATACCGTACAACTTACACCCTACCTGTACGGTAGAATCTGCACAGAAAATTCAGCCGCTGTAATTTCGCGGCATGAATCAATTCAATGACAAAAATATCATCGAGCAGCTCCTCACCAAGCGCGTCATCGACATGACGGGCCAGGAGTTGTTCGACCTCATAGGCAGCGCGGTTCAACAGGCCACGTTGCGTGACGTGCCCGAACACAAGGAGAAGAGGATCCTGCACGGTAAGAAAGAGATTGCTTCGGCGCTCACCGTGTCGACCTCGACAATCAGCCGCTGGCTTGAGAACGGTACCATTCATGCCCCGGCTGTCATCCGTGCCGAACGTGTCCTGCTGTTCGACTACGACCTTGTTCTGGAGCAAATCCAGGCAAGCGAGGGTATTCGCTGGCAGTGTAAGCCGAAAGGTAAGAGTTCTTTGAAGGCAAATCGCCACTCCGCTCTCACGGCGTAACGCCGTCTACGTCCGGACAAGTGCCGCTCCTCTGGCCTGAATTGAGCGGCTTAATTGACTAAACATTTGTTTTATTTTTATACTTATTTTATTAAAAAATGAAAAAAGAAACATTTATTTCTCGATTTGCTGGTTTAACCAGCCGTGTAATGCGCGCAGGTGCAGTGGCTATGACCCTATACGTGCTCGCCAAGAGTGAATCCGCCGTTTTGTTTCACCGTTCAAACCGCTACGCATATGCCGCTAAATAAATGTAGAGGAAATATGTATGGGTTTATTACTCACACGTGGAATGTTATCCGATCCATTCCTTGCTACCATGGCTGCCTATATTGCTATATGCTCGTAAGTGAGTTTATTGAACTCATGCTTGCTGAATCTGAGTTCCGTTGCAATCTCGGTTCTGGCAAGTTCATATTTTTAGGTTCTAGCACGGATATGTGGGCGACGAACGTTCCCAGTGAGTGGATTCAGCGCATTTTGGACTACTGTGACAAGTTTGACAACCACTATTTGTTCCAGTCCAAGAACCCCGCTCGTTTCCTCGAATTCATCGGTCACCCGATTTTCCAATCGAGGAAGGCTGTTCTCGCCACTACCATCGAGACCAACCGCTGGGACCCGTACATTATGAACAATGCGCCGCAGCCCTGCGATAGAGCCAAGGCTATGGCGGCTATTGCTGCGCGTGGTATCCAGACCATGGTGACCGTTGAACCGGCTATGGCCTTTGACCATGATAAGATGCTTGAGATGATTCTTGCCTGCAATCCCATTCAGGTTAACATCGGTCGCAACACGGCTGATTGGATCCAGTTGCCCGAGCCTACGCGCGATGAGGTCCAGGACTTGATCGCTGATCTCAGCAACTTCACCACCGTCCATGTGAAGCCTAATGCGTCTGTGTGGATGTAAGGAGTAATGACTGTTGAGTTGGGGGTGGTTTACCCCACCCCCATTATGAATGATTGTTATTTAATACGATAATATTATGTCAATTTTTAATGGTAATTTTTTTAAGGAATTTCGCAAATGCGAAAACCCGTGGAAGACTATCGGTTTTGGCGCAATCGCTGCAGCTGCTACCGCCGCTGTCACCTTAGGTGTTAAAACCGGCTGGGATTACGTTACAAGTCTGTTCCAGACCAAGTCGGCCAAGGAACTCGAGGACCAAAAGCACAAAAACGCCATGGAGCTCGAGGAGAAGAAAACAGAGGAACGCAGGAAGCGGCTTAGGGATGAAGAAGAGCATTTCCGCAATATGGGAGAGATCCGCATGCGGCAACGTCTCAAGCACAGAGCACTCTCACAGCAGGCGGCTCAGGAGCAAGGCAATGAGGACCCCTCACAGAACACAGCTCCCAGTCTCGTGTCTTCTGAAGAGATGTTTGGTCCTAGTCGCCGCCGTCGCCGTTGGACGATCGGATGGCTCATCGACAGCTATGCCAAGCCTGGTCAGATTACGATGTTAGTCGCAGGCGCCGATGTAGGCAAAAGCTCGCTCTTGACTCAGACCGCCTTGGCTGTCGCTAAGGGTGTACGTCCTGAATACCTCCCCGACGACTGTAGCGCTTCGGTCAAGCAGGATGTCGTGTACTACCGTATTGAAGACTTTCCTGATGAACTCGAGGGCAAGTACGGTCAGGGCAAAGTATTCATGGGTGCAAACATCAAATGGGTGCTGCCTGAGGATTTGGATGGAACCAGCCTTAACGCTTTCCTTAATCACGTGAAACTGTTGGCCAAGACTCTTGAGCGCGATACACTTGTCTGCGTCGATCCGGCCACCAAACTTGATGGGTATCGTCATGAGGCGTGTATAAAGGGGCTCGAGGAAGCGCAGAGGATTGCAATGGAGAATGGAGTCACGCTATCGTTTATTGTTGCCGCTCACCACAACGAGATAGATGATTGGAAACACCTCACGACAGAGGACATCAAAGGCGGAGACAAAGGAGTTCAGCAGGCTGGTTCTGTTATCGCCCTACGCATGGAAGGAACGTCTGGAGGTAATCACAGATTTATCCAGTGCTTGAAAGCGCCAAAGGGTCATGCAATGCCGTTCCCTGAAGGTGTACTCGTCTGCAAGTACGTTAAGTCAAAGCTGGATAATGACAACTGGTACCTGCATTTCGAGTATGTTGAGATCAAGCCCGAGACAGATGCCAGACCCGAAAAGGCTAAAGCCAACAAGGCCGGAAAAACAAGAAAGTCCCCTGCTGACGCTCCCAAGAAGAAGGGCAACACAAAGGTTGATGAGGACGATATCGAAAAAATGGTCGCATTGAATAATCAGGGAAGAACCTATGCCGAAATCGTTGAGGAGCTAAGTCTCCCGATAGGTGAAGACCAAGTGGGTAGGCTCGTCAGGGCTGAAAAAGCCAAACAGAAACCCGAGGGCGGCAACCAGGCAGCATAATAAGCACAGGGTCAATACAAGAGCAGAGGCGCATCAACAACGGTGCGCCTTTGTTGTGCCCATAGGTGGCTTCTGTGGGCGTTTAATAGACTGATTGGGTGTCGCTATCGCCTGGAGGCGGTAACGGGACAGGAAGCCGCTCTTGGTCTGTAGACGGTAGCCGATATCGCCGGACACGAGTTTCTCATTTTTCTTGAGTTAAAATCATATTGATGATGGCATTGATGTCGGCGATGTTGACCTCGCCGTCACCGTTGACGCCCTTGCTATATTCAAACCAACTGTTACCTGTCATGATGGAATCGTTGTCAGCAGTTTCTTTGTCGTACTCATGTTATACTTCAGGCTAGACGATTTCGATATGATACTTACAACTTGAATGTGATGGGGAGGGTGAACCATACGCTCACGGGCTCACCATTCTGACGAGCTGGGATGAAATCGGGAAGCAACTTGCAGACGCGGATGGCTTCAGTGTCCAAATAAATATCCACCGATTTGGCGACCTTGATTTCAGTCACTTTACCCGTCTTGTCAACGACAAAAGTCATTACCACTCTGCCTTGGGTCTTTCTTTTGGCAGCCATCGGCGGGTATTTGACATTCTCTTTAAGGAACTCCATCAGGGCTCTCTCGCCTCCAGGAAACATCGGCGGCTCGAAGTCATCGGGCACATCGGAACCTTCACTCACGGTGAGCGGCTCCATCTCATCGAACAGCTTGAAAGACACTGGTATCGTGTACGGCATGTCGGTGAGTTCACCATCCTGTTTGGCCGGGATGAAGTCGGGCATCATCTTGACAACCCTGACTGCTTCATCATCCAGATCCTTGCGCACTGAGCGAAGCACTTTGACATCATCGATTTTTCCCGTCTTCTTCACCGTAAACTGCACAACGACTTTTCCTTCAACTTTATCCTGAGCCGCTTGTTGCGGATAAACGATGTTTGCATTGAGGAAGTTGATCAACGCAGCATCGCCGCCAGGAAATTGGGGCGGACACGTTTCGTCAATCACTGTATCTTGAGCACTCACAGTCATGCATGCCAGCATCGCCAGCAGCAGGGTCATCAGTTTCTTTGTCATGTTCATATTTAATCTTGAGTTAAAATCATATTGATGATGGCGTTGATGTCGGCGATGTTGATCTCGCCGTCATTATTGATGTCGCCAATATCACGGTCGGCATCGTTGCCAAAGATATAATCCACAACGGCATTCACATCAGCGATGTTGACGGTGTTGTCGCCGTTCACGTCATAATCTCCATCCAGCGCCACAATGCGTTTAAACAGCTTCCAAATGTTGGCATTGCGGTATTTCTTGATGCTGCCACGGTGCACCATGAGCGTGGCATGTCTGGCCGTTGTGAAAGTCATGTCTTCAATAGTAAATGGCGTGCGCCGCATGCAGATGACGGTGTCCAGTTGATCACACCAGGAAAAGGCGGTCCAATCTATCGATGTCAGTGTCGATGGCAAGGTGATGGAATGCATATTGGTGCAAAACGAGAACACCCAGTCTTCAATGGTTTTGACGTTTTCAGGAATTTCAAAATGCGTCAGGCTGGTACAATTAAAGAAGGTGTTATAGCCAATGGTGCTGATATGGCACGGCTTCTGGAACTTTACCTCGGTCAACTGGGTGCAGTTATCAAAGGCTCCCCAGCCCAACGTGGTCACTGTCGAGGGTATCTCTACACTCTTCAGGCCACAGGCGGCAAACACACTGCCGTAAATTCTAGTGATACCACGGCCGAAGTGGACTGATTCAAGTGCCTCGCAACGCATGAACGCAGAACCGCCCAGCGATGTCACGTTATCGGGCAAGTCGATTGCCGTCAGTCCAGTGCAATGATTGAACGCATTATACTCAATGGTTGTGAGCGATGACGGGAATGTGACCTGTTTCAGACCGCTGCAACCGTTGAAGGCATCTCGGTCCACCGTGACGGTGCCTTCGGGAATCTGATATTCGTCGCCATGGGCACTAGGAAAGAAGCATAGCTTGTCGCCGGCCTTGTTGAAGACCACGCCGTCCTTCTCGCTGAATGTCGGGTTGCTTTCTGCCACATGAAACGCCTCAAGCCCCGTGCAACCCACAAACGCCGTGGTGGTGATATTGGTAAGCGTTGAGGGGAAGGTGATCTCCTTGAGCGATGAGCAATCGTGGAACGTAAAATAACCCAGCGACGTCAAGCCCTCGTTGAGCGAGAGACTTGTCATCTTGCCACATAAATCAAATGCATGGGTGCCCACCGTCTGCACCGTTGACGGCAAATCCAGCGCCTTCAGTTCAAAGCAACCCATAAACGTCGAGTCGCCTATTGTTGTCAAGCCAGGCTCGATGTTGAGTGTTTCCAGCGCACGGCAATCCATGAAGGCAAGACCTTTAATCTGCCGGACGTGGCTCAGCAGGTTGACCTCTTTCAAACCACGGCAACTATAGAACATTCCGTGGCCCACCGTCGGGCAGTCGATGGTCGCCGTCGAGAGCGAGTCGCAACTGTTAAACACTCCCCAGCCAATGTTGGTCACGCTGGCCGGCACATTGATGCTCTTCAACGATGTGCACCTGTTAAATGCATTAGCGCCAATACTGGCCACACCGTCACCCAGCGTCACCTCGGCCAAGGCACTACATCCTGACAACATCTCCTGGCCGATGACGCGGCATTGCAGGTCGGCACGCTGTATATGAGTACAATGAGAAAACGCGTATCTCTCCATCGAGGTCACGCTGGGCGGGACCGTAATCTCAACGAGTCCATCGCAATAACTGAAGGCCGAATAACCGATAGACGTGAGGCTTGACGGGAACGTGACCTTAGTGATTCCCTTACACCTATTGAACGCTCCGTCGTCAATCGTTGTCACGCCGTCGGGCACCTCATAGGTCGAGGAGGCATAAGCATTAGGAAAGATATAGAGTACAGTCTTGTCCTTGCTCAGCAGCACGCCGTCAATGTCGCAGTACCAGGCATTATCCTCGTCAACATAAAAGCCGCGCAGCTGGTCGGTACCATAAAATGTGCCCTGCCCCTTGATTTCATTCACCGTAGCGGGTATCGTCACCGATGTCAACTTATAACAGTCCTCAAAGGCATCATAACTGATGCGTGTCACGCTATAGGTCACGCCGTCATGGGTGACACTTGCCGGAATCACCAGGTCGCCATGGTAGTAGGTGTACTCCAATTGGGAGTCATAGTTTCCCATCGAGATCACCGCCAGCTCGCCTGGCTTATCCCACATCGTCGAGTAACAGATGCTGTCTTCCATAAATTTCAGGGCACTTGCCGGCAATGCCGTGCCCAGTGCCATGAGCATGACGCCCAGCAATTGCAGTGTCGTGATTCGTTTCATAGTCCTATCGTTTTAAAGTCCAGTAGCAAAGGTATAGAAAATTAGTGCAAGTCGAACACAAAACCAAATTTATTTGAGATTTGTTGAGACGAAGCCTAATTTATTCAAAAGTTTTTGATAAATGGGATTAACATCAGGAAAATGAGGATGCATCAATGCGTTTCAGGAAACACCTATGCACTTGGACCCCTTCATCATGAAGCATCCTCATGTCTGATTGTAATTATTTTATGGCTTCAGGATTTTTCTGCCGTTCTCGATGACTATACCACGGTAGTCGTCACCCACGGGTTGGCCCTGCAGGTTGTAGCGCTCACTGGGTGCACCATCATCTACAGGAATCTCGTCGATGCCCGATGACTCAATCGCCACAATCTTATAGAACTGCGACCAGTTGGGATCATTCTTGTACAACTCCAGAGAAGCCTGAGGCACAAGCAGCACAGCTCGGTCATAAACACCCGAGAAACAGTTGGCTGATGCCATCTTGGGCGGAGTTGTGGCGTGGCAGAAGACCGTATCGATGACCATCGTGCCGTTATATCCTTTGCCGAAGGCCTGCTCTCCAAGGTACTTCAAACCCGTTCCGAGAGTGACAATCTTTAGTTTGTCGCATACGGAGAAAGCGCCTTCCTCAATCGTGTCTACCGAATTGGGAATCACTACCGAGGTCAAGCCAGAGAAAGTAAATGCCACGGGCCCTATGCATTTGGTGGGCTCAGATAGTAAGACTTGAGACAGGTCAAAGCAGCCAGCAAAAGCACCACCGCCAATCCTGCTGATAGAACCAGGAATGGTAATATGGTTCAAACCTCTTTTTCCATAGAATGCATAATCGGTGATAGAGGTTACGCTTGAGGGAATCTCGGTGCAGTTCCTGGCTCCGGCAATCAGGCGATTTGTGGCTGTCTCAATCAACGCATTGCAGTCCTCGCGAGAGTCATATACGGGATTGCCCTCTTCAACCGTTATTTGATATAGGTCTGGTGTATTAAACAACGCCGAGTCCCCTATCTCCTTAACTGACTTGGGGATATTGATCTTCTTTAATGAAGTCTCGTTAAACGCACCCATGCCGATAGTCTCTACCGAGTCACCAAGAATTACTTGTTCTACAAACGATCTGCCGAATGCGAGGTCACCGATTCTTTTGACTGAGTTGGGAATCGTAATTTTTTCAGGTTCGCTAAAGTAGAACGCCCTGCTCTCGATACTTGTCACACGATAGGAGTGTCCTTGATAATTCACTGTCTCGGGAATGTCACGTGCACCGTAACCGTAAGTTCCATAGAGCACTTCATTGTCAGGTGAAACGCCCACCTCATTTTCGTTATTGATTCGGTACCAGATGTCATTGTTATTGTTGTCTTTGTCCTTAAAGTCATAGGGTAATCTCCTTATGTTAACAAAACGGTTCCAGTTCTCATCGGCTCGGAACATTCCTCCCAAACTATACAAAACTTTTACTACAGAATTGGCATAATGGGTGGAATCAAACACGGTGCTGTCGGCTAGCACTGGCGGCGTTGCTGATGAACACTCAATGGCTATGCCACCGGTCAATGTGTGGCCCCGTAGGTTGGTGCCACTGAAGGCCTTTGGTCCAATCTGCATTGCCGATTCCAACTTGACATATTTCATTCTAGAGCATCCCATAAAAGCGCAGGTGTCTATAATGTTGACTGTACTTGGGAACCCTATTACAGGAATTTTAGAACACCCCTCAAAGGCATGGGCACCAATGGTCTCAATTCTTTGGGGTAAATCCACAGATTTCAAGTTACTGCATCCCATAAAAGCATTAGACCCAATGTGCGTTAGTCGATAACGATTGAACCAGTCTAACTTATTGAGACTTGTACAGCCCCTAAATGCGTTCTCGCCGATAGCTGTTACATAATAAGTCTTTCCATTAAAGGTGACTTCGTCAGGAACAGACATTCCACGCCAATGCTCGACGTGTCCGTTATAGTCAAACATATCGACTTCATCTTCAACATAATTGCCATCATAGGAATTATAGGTTGTATCCTTATAGGTTATGCACACTTCATCGCCACCGATGAAGTTAAAATACATGGGCTTATTTCTATACATGACTTCGAAGTCATAACTCCTCGTCGTCAAGCCTGCCATTTCTTTCCAGTAAGGCGCCTTGCGATATGCTTCCAGAGCCATCTTGGGCACAATAACCTTGACTGTTGCCTTTTGCTCGGGCGTGAGACCTAAATCCTGATCAACAACAGGCGGAATCAGAGATGTGCAGATAATCGCTTTAAGGGATTCACATTCGGCAAAGGCATTCTTGCCGAGGGGCAGGTTGTCGCATCCTTGGATATATACAGTGTCCAGGCTGTGGCAACCCTTAAAGGCGGCTTCACCAACACTGGTCACACCTGCGGGTATAGAAAAGGACTTAAACGCCCAGCAGTTCCTGAATGCACGACTGCCAATATATTCGAGATTTGGCAATGACAAGGAGGGCAGGAGGTAACAGTTCTGGAACGCCCCGTCACCAACATGTGTTATCCTTGATGGATAGGATATTGATGTTGACGAGGAGAACGTGATGGCTCTTAGATGTGTACAATTTTGAAAGGCTCTGTCGCCAATGTAATTCAGACAGTAAGACATCGTGACCGAATCAAGAGACGTGCAATTCTGGAACGAGCAGCTATCGATGCGGAGTACTTTGTTAAGAAATCCCATGTCGATAGTCGTTAGCCCTTCACAATCCTTAAAAGCGCAATCACCTATCTCGTCAATCAAATAGTTGTTGTTGTGATACGGTATAAAGATGTCTCCCGAATAGGTATTATAGGTCGTGTCTTTATAGGTCACTGTAAAGTGAGAGGCGGCATCCCAAGTTGGAGTATCATGCCTAAAGATATACAGTCCATAGACGTATTGAATGTGCCGTGGATCTCGGCCATCATTTCCTATTGACGGCAACGAGCAAACCAGCAGTGCTATCAGCACTACAATTTTCGCCAATCGAGGCGAAAAATAAGATTTAGTTTTAGTCGTATTCATAGCGTTTATGTTTTAGTTGTTCTTGTTGTCCGAGAAAAGAGGAATTGTCACTGGAGGCTGAGGATGTAGTTGATGATGACGTTGATGTCAGCGATGTTGATTTCGCCGTCGCCGTTCACGTCGATAATGTCGCTCCAGTCCTCGCTGCCAGCCTCGCTCTCATTGGAGGGAGCGTGGCTGTGACCATGGCTGCCACCATTGATGATGACATCAATCACCGTGTTTACATCGGCAACGTTGATCTCGCCGTCTCCGTTGACATCACCGGGGATGTCTCCTGGCGCATCACCAATGATTTGTGAGAAATTGCTCCAGATGACCGCCGTCTGGTATGCATTGACCGATATTGCAGGCACGTGCAATGTCACGCGGGCATAATCGTCCATTTCTTTAAACAGTCCAAAATCGGTATCACTGAAGCCTGGAGGCATGAAGGCTAGAGACGTCAGCTCGGTCATCTGATCGCAACCATAAAATAGGCTCTTGCCGATGTTGGTGACACCGCTGCCGAGTGTTGCGCTGGTGAGCCTACTGCAACCATTGAAAGCCGAGGTACCGATAGTGGTCACCGAATTAGGAACAGTGACTTGAGTGATCTTTGAGCCGTACACAAGATAGTCGGGAATCACTTCCACTTCTTCGCCGATCTGGACATTATAGATGTCGAATGTGTGCATTGAGCCTATCGAGGAACAACGCTTGGCGTTCCATATCAGTGTGCGAATCCCATCACAGAAAACGAACGCACCGGTGCCAATCGTTGTAACCGATTTGCCTATAGTCAGCGTGCTCATGCTGCATGCATCGAAAGCATAATCCTTGATGACCGTTACCGAGTCAGGAATGGTCACACTGCTGATGTTGAAGCATAAATAAAAAGCGTATGCTCCAATTTCGGTGAGCGAGGACGGCAGGTCAATCTCATGCAAGCCGTAGCACTCAAAAAAAGCATTATCGCCAATCGACCTTATCGTGTTAGGCAATGTCACGTGGGACAGGCCATGACATTTTCTGAAGGCATTATTGCCGATAGCTGTGACGGGGAAGGTGACACCCTGATAGGTGACTTCTTCAGGAATCATGATGCTGCCGCTATAGCAGCCGGTCGATCCGTTGTTGATGACGATGGCCTGGCCATTTTCTATAGTGTAGTAAATGCCGTTAACCGCAAAATTGTATCCATCACTGGGGCCATCTCCCACGATGTTTGAGAAAAGGTTCCAAAAAGTGGCAGACTGGTAGGCTTCTATCGCATCGGGTAATACATTCAGCGTTACGCGGGAGAAAAAGTCACTCCCGAGAGCGCCACCTTCATCGCCTATCGTGGGCGGTACCGACGCTAAACAGGTGAGACTCGTCAGCTGATCACAGGCGCCGAACGTCATCTGGTTGCCAATGGAGGTGACTTTGCAGCCCAATGTGACACTGGCGAGATTGCTGCAGCCGTTAAAGACATACTTGCCGATGGCCATAACCGAGTCGGGCAGCACTATACGTTCCATAGCGGCGCAACCTTTAAAGACATAATCCCCAATTGTTTTCAAGCTGGTCGGAAAGACAATTTGTCTTATCTGTGAGCAATCCTCAAAGGTGTTTGACTCAATAGACGTGATGTTGTTCTTATTGGAAAAAGTGACTTTTTCCAGACGGTCGCACCCTTTGAAGGCCGCTTGGCCCAATTGAGTTATATTATCCCCGATGGCAATCTCGACCAGACTGTCACATTCACTGAAAGCCTCATTACCAATGCTATTGACAGTCCAGGGCAGATTAATACTTGTCAAACCTGCGCCATAAAAACAACGGTCGCCGATACTTGCCACTCCTGGCACATTAAAGCTTGACAATGAGCGGCAGTTTTCAAACACGCCATTGCCCATTCTGCTAATGTTTGACAGTCCAGATATAGTGACGGTTGTCAGGTTGGTACATCCGGCAAAAGCATAATCGCCGATGTATGTCATATTGGTACTCAGAGACACACTATTCAAGCCAGTGCAGTTGCGGAAGGCCTCGGCACCAACTTCTGTGACAAGATAATCGCTACCGCCATAATGGGCCACATGCGGGATCTCGATGTCGCCGCTATAACCTCCAGATTTCTTGACCACGCGCAACGTGGTCATGTCTTCAAACCTGGTGTATCCATAAGCGATGCCATCCACTACAAAGCCCCCGGCTTCAAGGGCAGTGCCAAGCATCAGTAACAGCAACATCGCACTGATTAGAGTTGTTCTTTTTCTCATCGTCGTTACTATTTTGTTTATTTGTCTGTTGCAAAAATACTCTTCGGTTTAAAGGCTCACAATACCCATTTGGGTGTTTATGCTCTGTAGCGTCATGTGGCGGTCACAACGTGGTAACCGGTCACTGCAAAGTTACTGCAAATAATTGGACTTTTCGTGAAATTTGGCTTCATTGTGACTTCATTTTGACAGTCATAAACCATTGATTATCAGATACCCGAAAAATAAAAAGTTCATTTTGGCATAATTCGGCCCGTTAAAGCTGAAATTGTTGCCCAAAAATGAAGTAAATTTGCGAGAAGAAAACTACGAATTACGCTAATTGAACTAATTTGGCATCCGCGTTCAATTGCTACGAATTGGACGCCATGTTAACTGGATTATGAATACAAGAAATATCTCTTTTACCGCATTAATAGTTGTTCTTGCTCTAGCATTGGCCTGCTGCAACGAGGGCGGTGATACCGCCACTATGCACGAATTGGCTGGTATCGACTCGCTGTTGTCAAAGGCACGTCAATATGAACTGGCGCAGCAACGTTTGGATTCTCTCCATCCGGGCGGGTTCAACCAGGCTGAACGGGCCTATTACAGCCTGCTGCTCACCCAATCGCACTACAAGAACTATATCGACGACACGACCGATGCCGTGATCAACGAGGCGGTGGACTACTATGAGCACCACGGCGACCGTGAGAAATACACCCGCGCCCTGCTCTATCGGGGCTGTGTCTATCAGATGATGGGCGATGCCGAAAAGGCGATAGCGTCCTATAAGGATGCCGAGAACGCTGCCGAAGATGGTGACCTGGAAAACAAAGCCTTCGCCAAGCTGCGGTTGGCGACCCTCTATGCCGACAATTCAAACTATGCCGACTTGAAAATCAGGAAATACAAGGAGGCACTTGACCTGTACAATCAGTTGGGCGACAAGCACTACCAGATTGTGTGTCTGACCGACATGGGCGGATATTACCGCAGCTTGCCCGATAAACGCGACAGCGCCCTCTATTACATCAATCAAGCCATCAAGCTAGCTGAGGACGAGCATGAGAACTGGTTCCTGTTCCAGAACCTGTATCAACGCGCCGAGATGTACTGCTTGATTACCAAAGAATATGACAAGGCACGGGTTGATATCCTGAAAGCCATAGCAGCCGGCAAGGATGAGATTGACCATCCCCGCGCACACTATGTCGCTGCCGAGACCTATCTGAACCTGGGGCGGCCCGATTCGGCCCTCTACTATCTGAATCATGTGCCCGCCAGCGGCATGATGAGCAACCACACCAGTGACACGGTCATGTATTGTCGACTCATGAGTGAAATCGCCAAAGCCAACAAGGACTGGAATCAGTTCACCACCTACTATGAGCGGGCCAACAAGATGGCCGATTCGATACTGGTGACCAACATCAACAAGAACTACCTGGCCATCGAGAAGAAATATGACATCCAACTGGAAGAACTCAAGAAGGTGAAGAGCGAGTCCCGCACACGTGGTGCAATCCTGCTGGCAACGCTGCTGGCCCTATTGGCGCTGGGCGTGACCTTCCTGGCATGGCGCTACCGCAGCCGCCTGAAGCAGAAGGAGACCGAGTTTGAATTGCTGCGAACCGACCTCGATGCGTCGCTAGCAAGCCTGGAGCAGATGAGAACGACCATCAGCACTCGGGAACAGGAGCTGAAAGCCGCACAGGATAAGCTGGAAGGTAACGAGGCACGCATGGGCGAGGAGCATGCGGCTCTGGAAGCCAAGCAACGCAAGAGTGACGAGATGCGTTCCATCGTCGATAACCAGATACAGGTGATTCGCCAGCTGCTGGAGTTGTCCTATCAGCCCAACGAGACGAATTTTACCCGCAAGTTCAACGAAGTGATGACACTGCCCGTCGAGGGTGCCATCCCCACCGACTCCTACTGGAACAACCTGCACAGCCTGACCAATGAGTTGCACAGCGGCGTGCTCGACGAGGCACAGCGCATCGCCGGGGGCACGCTCAACGAGAGCGAGATGAACTTCTTGGCCCTGTACTGCTACGGCTTCTCCCGCACGGTCATCATGATCTGCATGAAATACAGCAGCCTTGGCACCGTCTCCAACAAGAAAATCCAGATAGCCAAGAAACTCGGCGTCAACAACCTCGATGACTTCGTCAAGCACTACAATAGATGTAATTAATCAGTTTTATTAATGAAATTATGTTATCAAATCAAGAAATAATATGAAGAGAATTATAATTTTATTCTTTGCCATAATGGCATGTATAACCATCCAAGCGCAATCTATCTGTGGCACTTGGCGAACGGTTCAAGCTTCTGGATATGACTCCATGAGAATAACCTATACTTTTAAAGAAGATGGTACAGGCCTCTTTTCAGTTGAGGCCGATAAGAAGGAGAAACTCTTATCTGCACAGGAAATTGAGATCGTAAGCAAACATGAGATAAAAGGAACATACACTCTAGATGGCGATCAATTGACCTTCACGCCAAATGTGGACACATATACAGCCGATGTTACCAGCATAACGATAGACGGCAAGAGGTCGTTTGACCCAAATATTAAGTCTCGAATTAGAGAACTGGTCAACCGCCCTGAGCTCAAGGTTCATTTTGTTAATGTTGATACCTTTACAGTTATTGAGTTATCCGATACCAAACTTGTGATAAAAGATGGTGAGGAAATCCTGGAATATGCGCGCATCGGTGGCAAAAAGAAGAAAAAGTAAATCTGACATAATTGGTGCTTTTACGCATAGAAACAGTTTTTGACTCAAATAAATGTTGTTCCTTTGACGCATATCAAAATGTAATGGCGTTATGAAAAGCAGATTACTTTTAATATTGGTTATTGCCGTGTTTGCTCAAGCCAAAACTATGGCAGCTGATACTATGTCTCCTCAAGTGTTTAGAGATACCGTTATAGTACAATCGGATTCGGTTTCCCACCACCACAGATGCGTTATCAAATCTCTTGAAGAAAGATCCATTGTTTTGTGGGTCGTGGATGGAGTAATCTATGACAATATCGTTGTTGACGCTGAAGATATTTCAGAACCAGCTCAAGTATTAATTGAAAAGACTCTTAGAAAAAACGGTATAGACTTTGGCAAATTGGAAGGTTTTAATACCCTGCCTGGAAACATTGCCACGTCAGTTTATCCTAATTATGGAAAATTGAACGGGGCCATTATCGTAACAACTGAGAATAGCAAATTAAAAAAGAAGTAAACAAGACATAATCGTCACATTTTATCCATAGAATCTATTACCGTTCATCCAATGCATGTACGGATTCATGGTAAAAGCCTAACCATTCTATAACAAAAAAGCAAGGAAGCCCAGTATTGCACTTCGAAAACAATAAATGGACTTCCTTGCACTCGGGCATGCTCTATGGGGTATCAGAAGCGGTAACCCACGCCTACGCAGAAGAGTACCCAGTCGGCATTCTTGAGGTACTCATACTTGATTTCACCGTTGAGCATCAGGTGATCGCCGATGAGGTAGTCGATACCGCCACCCACGTTGAAGCCAATCTTCATTTCGCTGTCACCATCGACCTTGATGTGGACATCACCCACGTTGGCATTGATGTCATCCACTTTCCAGAATGCGGCACGGATACCGGCAAGAGGATAGAGACGGATCTTGTCGCCCAACTCAAACAGGTAGTGCTGCTCGGCGTTGAGGTCAAAGCAGGACACCCCGTTCTTCTTGAAGTAGTAATTGCCCGAAACGGCCGAGCGCCATGCGTGGGAATAGTTGCTCTGGAACTTCAAACCCACACCGGGCATGCTGCCCTCGGTGCCAAACACAAACTGGCCGCCCAGGGACCACTCGCCCACGTCGGCACTTGCCATCATCGAAGTGACGGCCATCAGCATAATCAATAAAACCTTTTTCATTGTAACTGAGTTTTTTAGAGATTTATAAAAAAATTATAGCACAGAAATCGTCTATTCAGAATCGCCAAGCTACCCCAATGCTGAAAAGCCCTTGGGTCTTGTCTCCATTATAGTGGCACTTTGACTTGACATCCAGCATCAGGTGCTCACCGATGAGGTATTCCGCTCCAAGGCCAGCGAAGGCGGTCATGTGCTCGTCGCTATCCGTCTCCCTGCCACCTAGGCCCTCAAAGGTGATATGATCGGTTTGCAATCCTAATCCAAACAATGGGAAGAGTCTCACCTTATCGCCCAAATAAATGAGGTAGTTATGCTCCAGGGCAAAATCAGTGCTCCACACGTCATTTTTCTTAAAGTAAAAGTCGGCAAGCAGGTTGATGCGCCAGTGATAGAAGAAATTATACTTCAGTGACACACCAGCCGCCACCGCTTTCTTATGGGTCCCATAGGTGGCCTGCGTTCCCAGGGCAAATTCGCCCATGTCGGCTCTTGCCACAAGCGCGCTCAAGAGCACGAGTAGTGTAATGAATGTCTTTTTCATCATCTTATCTTTATTATGTCGGTTTATTTCTTGAATACGACTTGGCGGGTGGTAAATTCGTCGGCAGCATCAATGATTTGCAGCAGATCCTGCCACTGCGATGCCGGATAGTCACCCTTGTTGTAACGCATATTGACCGCCAGCGTCAGCCGATTGCCCTCGATGCTCGCCGTGGCGTTGAATTCGCCCGCCGAGTTCTTTACCTGCTGTTGCAGTTTGGCCAGGCTCTCTTGTGACACCTGATAGCCGCTGGGCACATTGATGGTGATATTCCAGCTGACCAGCGCCGGGCAGCGCCTGTTCACATCGAAGGAGCGGCGGCGGTTACTGCCCTCGACCTTGCTTTGGGCACCAATCAGTTTACCGGCGCTCACCACCAGATTGGAGCCAGCGCGTTTCACCCAGCCGTCCATCGTGTAATGGGTCTTATAGACGAATGCGGGCTCACTGGGGTTGATGCCGGTGTTGAGTATCTCGCTACTGATGACGCTGGCAGCGGCCTCATCATGATAGCCCTTGATTTCCTCCTTGAAATCATCCTGTTGATCTTCACGGTCTTTGGCAAACTTCTGCGCCGTACCTTTTTTCGCACCCCCTGCAATGCGCTCCATGTAGGGCTTCTTGCGGCCCAGGTACTGGTCATAGGCATCAAACTCTTGCTCGTCGGTCATGATGGTGGCGATAGACTCTTTCATGGCGCCAGTGAGCGACTCAGTACGCTCAATGTCCATGGCCATCCCGTCTATGCTGGCATTCACGGTTACTTGATTGACGTTGTCGTCGGCAGTGGACTGCGGCAGGGTTACCATGTCGCTTTGGGACTTATCGCCCTTGAGTTTGTTGACCACTGCAGCACGGCGCCCTTGGAAACAGGCGGGTAACAGTCCTGCTGTGGTCCCCTGGTAGGTTGGCGGTGCGAAGTAGGTGCCGCCTTCGGTCTTGATGAGCCAGCTCGTGTTGCCGCTGTAGATGAGCTGGTCGAGCGGTTCATTCTCATAGTCGGTGGTGACGACAAACTGGTAGGGAATGTCCCGCATGTCCAGCATCTCGCTCATCATCAGCATCAAGCGGAATGGCGAATAGGTGCCATATTTGTCAAACGCCCTGTAAGTGTACAGCAGGCCGGTGTAGATGAGCTTGGCGGCCTCCTCTTTGTCTGCCAGTTTTTTAGCGGTGGCGAGTTCGTCTTTCATCTGCTTCTTGTTCTCGGGCCAGTCCAGATACTCCTTGATGATCTTCTTGTCGGCCTTCATGAAGTTCAGGTCGTCGGCCAGAATGCTGCTGAAGTCGGGGTTGGCCTGCACATCACGGTTCTTGACGCTCTTCATCTGCTTGTTGGTCACGCTCTTGTCAAAGATATAGAGCAGGGTGACGGGCGACTGCTCGATTGGATTGTACCACAGCGTGGGCTCTACCTTGTTCACATTGTTGACCTCGGCCTCGAGCACGGTGTTGCCCTCGTCATCAAGGCTGCTGGCAAAGTCGGGGGCACCGTTGAGGGTGCGGTACTGCACCGTGAACTTCTTGTCGATGACACATCTCACCTTTTGCTTGAGGATAGGATACTCCTCCAGGAACCAGAACCTGAAGTGCGGCACGTTGCGGTCATGGACAACGAGTTCGTCATAGGTAAAGATGTCCAGAATATCGCCCACCTCGAGGCCCGGGACTGCCAACTTGTGGCTCACGTCCTTATCCTTCTTGCCCTCGCGGGTGGTCATGTAGTCATCGGTGTTGACATCAACGATGCGCCCGTCGGGCTTGATCACGCGCACACCCAGCACCTGCTGGCGCTTGTCTTCCATGCCCTTGTAATAGGACTTCTTGAAGGTCGTGTAATCAAACTCCGAGAATTTCTTCAGGGCAGCGGCATCGTTCAGCTTGATGAGCATGCGGTTGAGCTCGTGACGTCCCAGTTTCTTGTTGTTGTCAAACATCAGAAGGCCCGTCATGCGGATGAACGACTTGCGGGTCACCTCAGCATCAGTGCAGCTGGCCAGGATGACCGCCGAGCACACGTCAGGATCACTGTACTGCTGCGGGCAGGTATAGTTCTTGAACATCGGGTCGTCGTCACTCCATACCTTCTCGCGCAGTTCAGCCGCAAATTTCAGGTACTTTTTCTCGTCATCGGCATGTGCCGGGGTCAGCGTCAACAGCATCACCAGCAATGCCAGGCATTTAATCATTGATTGTCTCATATCGTTTTGCAATTGGTTGTATTATGGTCTCAACTATTCTCCACTAGTCCTTGACAAGCACAATCTGCTCGTGGGCATGCTCGTTCCACTGCTTGAGCTGTGCATTCCATGCCATGATCTTGTCAAGGGGCACACGGGGATGGTGCAATGACATCACCTTGCGGTAAATGATCGTGTTGCCTTCTTGCCTGAAGGTGCATGACAGGTCCGCTACATCGGTATGGCGGTCATAGTCATCAGGCAGTTGTTCACACCTGTAGCCTGTAGGCAGGGTTAATGCCACTTCTCGCATCTGGCGACACGGGAACGGCAGTACATAGTCGTTCTTGCGGTCGGTGGTGTCGATGGGACTGGTCATCAGCATGTTATCGGGATCCAGCTCGACAAACAGCTCATTCTCGACCTGCTCGACCGAGTGACAGTCGGTCATGGTCGCGGCAACGACTGCCCACTCGCTGCGGCAGTCCTTATCTTGCCAAGCGGCACCTTCAATCTTGTTGGCGTGATCCTTATCATTAAGGGCATTGTTCATGAACTGCATGCGGTCGGCAGCCTCATTGTCGTCAAGCATGCTCAGCATCATCTCCTTCATGTCGCCCTTGAACCAGCGTGAGGCCTTTCCTGTCAGCTGGAACTGACGGTTCATTGACAGGTCGATTCTAACGCTGTCGCAGTTGGCACTGGCGGGGAAAACGGGCACGGTTCGCAACGAGGGGGCACCTTCCGGCTCCTCGACCATTACTTCCATGCCCTGCACATTGCTGGGAATGTGGCCCAGCGGGATATGGTTGCAGGTGGCGTCCAGGTAATAGGTTTTGCCCTGCCACTCCAGTGTGCAGATAGCGTGGTTGATGGCAGCCAGTGTGGGAATCTCGCTCATCAGGCACGAGGCCTCACGAGTGCCCACGTCGGTCAGTCGGGCGTCAAAGCCTTGGGCTACGAGCAGCGTTTTCAGCAACAACGCCATGCCTTTACAGTCGCCGTAACGCTTGCGAACGACCTCGGCCGGGGTATCGGGCTGATGCTTACTCACACCTGCCTCAAAGGCGACATAGCGGATATTGTTCTGCACCCAGGCATAAGTGTTCTTGATTTTGTCCAGGTCACTATGGCATTCACGGTTGATGTCCGCCAGGATATCGTTCAATGACGGTATAGCGGTATCGACGTCCGACAGCTGCCGTCCCCAGGCAAACATGTCGGCGGCATCCTTGAAGGAACCTACGACGAACACCGTGGGATAGACACTTGACACGGTCGGCATAGCTTCTTCCTGCTTGATGGGCGCCATGTCGTTGATCGTGTAGGTCACTACCCTACTTCCGCCCTTGTCTTTGTGCTCGACGGTAACTGCCGGGGACATGTTCTTGTCGATCAGCTGGTAATGCTCGAATCCCTTGGGCAGGATGAATGTGACCGTCTTTTGCTTGACAAAGTATTGCTCGCCTAGCACAATGCGCGTGAAGTAGTGCAGGTCGGTGAACGTGCGCTCATAGGTCATCCTGCGCTTTCGGCCCCATTTGCCCAGGGTCACATCGAAATAGCACACGCGGGAGTCGTCAAAGAACACGTTCTCGGGCGTCGCCGACCGATAGTTTGCGCTGTAACCGTCACAACGTGCCTCATCCAGCTTGATGTTGTCCCCATAGAAGACCGCGGGCTGGATCTTCACGTCATACTGCCGCAAGGACTCATACTCAATCGCGGCCTTGTTCTTGACAATAGGCTGGCCGCCTTTCATCTTGAACTCATACACCTCGCTGCATTTGCTCACCATCACCTCGTCGTCCCGCGACTGGGCGGCAACAGGAATGGATGGCAAGACCATGGCACACACCAGCGACACCATGTGCAGGTGCCTGTAAAATGTCTGTATCATTGTTATATCGTATTGATGATGTTCTCGGGAAGATCTGTCAAGAACTTGACATGGCAAAGTTACTCAATAAACACCAAACAATCACAACATCCGACTTCATTTAGCAATTCCTAATCCATTGATTTTCAGCATCCATAAAAATAAAAAGTTCATTCTGCATAAATTCAGGTTCATCCCCATGCCCACAATACCCCAAACGCGTGCTTTTCTGCCACGAATTACCCGTTATTCCCCATCTGAGGTATGTAAAGAAAAAGCCCACCGAGGCAATCGGTGAGCCAATAAGACTGTAATAAAAAATTATGGTTTAGAAACGGATACCCAAGCCAAAAGTGAGGCCGTGCATGGTCTTCTTGTGCGGGAAAGTCATGGGATGTCCCATGATGGTCACGTTGCGCACTCCGCTATAGGGGTCCATGTTGCTCCACAAATAGCCGAGCCAAATTTGGCATCGGTTGATGTCAAGCGCCACAGCAGGCTTGAAGTACAGGAAGCAACTTGCCCCTCCGTGGTTGCGCTCAAATTGCATGGGGCCGCTTTCCCAGGTTCCGGCAGCCTTGGGAACTACATAATAGCTGATCTTATCATTTTTTGGAAAGGGCAATCTGATGCCCGCATCGGCCTTCAGCGACAGTTTTACATCTCCATCGCCGTTGCGCCACAAGATCGGACTCTGCAGTTGCAGTCCAGTGCCAAACCAAGTCACTCCCAGCCCATCGTCGGCAATCACCTGCATGTCTCCGACTTCAAAGGTTGTTGATTGCAGTTCGCCGATGTCTCCTCCGATGCCGATGCCTACACCGACGCCAACAAACTTGATAGGAAAATATTTAATTCCAAATTCAAAGCTGAGATCCATGGTGTTGTGGAACGACATTTCAACAAATCCTTGCCAATGACGGACAGGCTCATCGGCTGTTTGAGAAACGGCAATCAAGGCGAACCAGGTCATTGTGGCCAGGGCGGCAAGCCTCGCCGTGAGGTGATGTGACCAACTCATTTGATGCATATCTTCTTGCTTCGTTAAAGTCTATTAGTAAATGGAATCGTCGAGATAAAGGTCAAACTGCAGTGTTTCGCCAAAGTATATGCCATGCCCATCATGTTTCTTCTTCCATGCTGATTCATGATTCCACGCCTCGGGTTCAAGGGACTTTTCGCCAACGGTTATTGATTTGATGTAGCACCAGAATGGCGTCACTCCGTCTTCTTCAAAGGATGTGCTGAGATACTGGTTGAAGAGCGAGATTGTTGCCAAGAATTCATCTCCAGGGGCAAGGAGCACGAGCGTGTCTCGGTCATACTTCGGGCGACGTGTATAGTCATCGTCTATCAGCACTTCACCGTTTTTCTCGTATCCGTATTGATAAGTGAGCGTCATCTCTATCGAGACGGTGTCCTGTGCCTGGTTATGGACTTTGAACTCATAATAAGAAAAGTAGTCACACGAGCTGAGTAGCGCCAAGCAACATGCCAACAGCGGTATAAACAGTTTCTTAGTCGTGTTCATGATGATACGTTTTTTATTTTGTTGCAAAGTTGCTGTAGATAAGCTGTCAGGACAATACCCAAAAGGGTGATTTTCTCATCTCACTACACGACTGAAATCATTAAAAGCGGTAGCCGATGGAGAGTTGGGCGTTACCGTTCCTGGCATTGCTGCCTTCATATAGCGTTGTCAAGCTAAGGGTGTAACGGACCTGGACAAAGAATCTTTCGGTAAAGTTGTAGGTAGCGCCAAGGCCGAGGCCGAAATCAAAGTTTCGGTAACCCAAGCTGTGCTTTTCTTTCATCTCTCTGCCACGCTCTTCCCACTTGTCGGTATATCGGTCATATACTTTAAAACCGAATTGCGGCCCCAAGTCAATACTCAACGATGGCGACACATAATACTTGAACATGACAGGAATGTTGATATAATTTCTTTGATAAGTCGTGGTCACGTCAATAGCCGGGTCGTGATAGAACCCATCAACCCACTCCATCTTGGGGCGTGTATTAGTGGCAAACACCACCTCGGGGGCAATAGCGAACTTGTTGTTAAGGCAGTATTCCATGAATGCACCGACTTGATAGTTGAGCGCGCTTTCATCGTTGATGTTTTTGCCCAACTGGTGAGTGTAGTCAATACCGATCTTAGGACCGAATGTGAACGTCTTCTGTGCCATGGCAGCGCCACTGGCCAGAACCATGCACACGAGTGCCATAAATGTCTTTTTCATTGAAAACAAGTATTAAATTATTTAATTTTCAATCAGTTATATTTACTGCAATGAGGTTGATATTGCAGATGTAGTATGAGCGATCCCAAAGCAAATAATAATTATAGGGAAAGCCTTCAGGAGGGAAATGTCCGATTCCCAGTATCTGAAACTTGATCTCGGTGTTGTTTTTGGGCGGATATCCCAAGAACACATCTCGGCTTATATATATGTCTGTGCGTTTTTTAGGCACATTGGGCATTTCAGGATCGACATCTGCGGGGGACTTGGTGATTTCGCACCACAGCCCGATTTTGTCTTCAGACGAACGGCTAAAAACCTTGCCCTCAAAAATGCCATCAGTAGGACATGGTGCCAAGTTCTGGAAGAACTCAGCCCCATCGGGCTCATCATCGTGTTGACAAGCGGTCAATGCCAGCAATGCCAGCAACAAGGTCATCAGTTGTTTTATAGTTTTCATTTTATCGCTTTTATCGTGTATTGTAAAAATTTCCCCTAATCCTTACGGCTAGAAACGACGGCAATAGCCTTGATGCCCAATGCTGACAGATTCGATTTTCCGTCGTTAGAGTTTTGGGAACCATAGGGTCCCACGCTGTAGGGAGTTTTGACATCGGGCAGTTTGATGGCACTCAAGTTCTTATAAATGTAGGAATAAAGGGATGTATTGTCACGGACCAGGATATAAGTGTCCACGCCATGAGATGCAAGACTGACAGCCGAGAATCCCGCGAGGTCATTATTCAAGACAGTCTCAATACCATCAATCAAGACAGCAGGTATGCCATGTATACCACCTACACCTTGAGAAGTGGTTTTCCGTCCCAGGATAAATGCGTGGCCATTGACAATGGATGATGCATAGGGCTGAAAATCAGCAGGGCATTCGTAATTGACGTTATGCCACCAGTACATGTTTTTCCTGGACTCAAATTCCTCGTAGGTAATCAGCCAGGAACCGGCATAGAAATCTATACCATATACCTGGTTGAAACCATAATCCAAGTACTCATTTAGTGAGAAGGTTGAACCATCTATCATAATTTTCGGCTCAGGGCCGCGAAATGGCATGGTGACACTACCGTCATGCACCATGAAAATATTATACAGCCAATTTTCGACGCAGTCAAGGTCACCCTCGGTCACATAAAAGAGTTGCTGGTTATACCAAGAGCCTTTGTCTTGCTGGGACTCATAACCCTTGCACGCCCAGACCTCAAAGTTTTTATTCTCCTGCACGGTATAGACAACGCCATTCTCGACCGTGAAGCACCAGACTTTTCCTTCTCCAGTGAGTATTTTCGAGCCATTTTTCACGACAAAAAAGGTGCCGTTTTCTTTGCTGATGAGTGCATACCAGTCAGCACCCTCGGCGACCAGCGACTGAATGTTGCCACCCTCCTCGCATTCGTAAATCGTGTTACCTTCAAGGTCGTAGATCTTATCGGGAAACCCGGGTAACCCATTCACGGCCATATAGAGGGTGGCGTCCCCTGACGGTTCAGGTTTTGGTTCATCTCCGTTACTGCATGATGCTAATGCCAGCAGTCCTAATAAAATGATTAATATCTTATTCATGACTCTTTTGTTTTTTATTGTTTTGTTTAGTTGTTGTCTTGGGTTCGTTGCAGGGTGGCATCGTTGCCGCTGCGCTTCTTGAATGGGTTGAGGATGGAGTTGAAGGTCCATCGTGCCATCAGCGAGATGCCACGGATGTCATAATCGGTGTGGTTCTCGTTATAAATGTTCATGTATCGGGTCTTGTACCAGGGAGACATGCTACGCTGGAACAGGTCATTCAAGTTAATTCCCAACAGCAGGCGTCCTTGGCACAACGTGGTCCTTGCACTCAAGTTCAAGCCCACAATAGAGGCATTCTGTGAGAATCCTGATATCCAGGGCGTGCTACCGAACAGGTTGCACCCGATGAGGTAACGCCGTGCCACTGTGAACTGGGCATTGACGTTGATCGAGGCAAATGGAGAGTCCTCGGTCCGTATGATGTCGAAATAGGGGTAGGTGGTGTGAGGCAGCGTTGCGCTGGTCTGCACGTTCAGATTCAGCCATGAGTTGCTGTAGTTATAGCCCAAGTCAAGCGACCAGGCCCGGGAATGCATGATGTTGATGGGGTACTCAAGAACGGCGCCCGACCCCAGATGCTCCATAATGCGTTGGGTGGCATCGTCTATCAAACTATAGGACAGCGAGGCTGTGAAACCCTTGAAATTGGCGTTCAACGCAAAATGGTCGGTTATGGTCGGCCTCAAAAACGGATTGCCCGTCGAGTACTGATAAGAATTGATGTAGTTGTGGGTGGAGCGCAACTCGTTGTAAGAGGGGCGCCTAAGGGTGCGGCGGTAATAGAGCGCCAAGTCTATGTCAGGACGCAGTTGAAGGCCGATACTTGCGTTGGGCAACAGGTTATGGTAAGTCTTGTTGAGGCTGGTGCCCTCGACATCGGTACGTGTGTAGTCATACTCATATCTCAAGCCCGCATTCATCCGCCATTTCTTCCAGGACTTACTCAGCGTGTAATAAAGCCCCGCCCAGTCGTTGTCGCGTTTACAGGTCTGTGACACCTCGTTCAATAGGACTGTGCCTGTGCTGCCTGTGTGTCCCCATTCAATCCCCATCTTGTTGTTCCAGCCACGGGAAACGAAATTGTACTTGGCTGTGGCGGTCACGATGTCATAGTCGTTGCTGTTTACCACCAGATAATGTTTGAGGATGGTATTTTCGGTAACGTTGCTATAATTGTCATTACCGTAAACCATCAAGTACTCCTTCAGGTTTTGAGCATCTTTCTGCCTCATTGTCGCATAGTCGGCGATAACCAGCAGTTGCGAGTTGTCGTTGCGTTGCCACAGGTAACTTGCCGATGTGCTGTTGCGCGTCACGCGGTCGGTCATCTGCTTGGAACCATACAGCAGCTGGACCATCGTCTGCCGGATTCGCTCGTTGATGTCCACCTGATAGAAACTGCCATTGTACTGTGCACCGATGACGCTCTTGGGCGTGAGGGCGTAGTTCACTCCTGCAAAGACGGTAAACTTGTCTCCCCCGCTTATAGAGTTGGACATGTCGGCTTTGTTATATAGCCATGTGCCGTCATTTTCATCGGCGATTTTGGTAACCCCAAGACTGGACACTTCGGTATTGAGGCGGCCATAAGAAAACGAGGCGTTTCCAGATAGTTTTTTGTATTTGCCGTCCAGGGTGAGTGTCGTGGTGTTGGAGACCTTGCGCTTGATGTCCAGCACGTTGGTGAGACTTGCGCCCAGGTGGTCCTTGACGGGGCTGTGTGTAAAGACCTTGATGACCGAGCCTGCGTTGGAGGCATATTGCGCATCGGGCTCGCGGATGATCTCCACGCGCTTGATATTTTGCGAGGTGACGGCTTTCAGCTCTGCGTTGTTGGTGATGCGGCGGTCATTGATATAGACCTCGGTCTTGCCGTCGCGGCCGATGAGGGAGATGTCCTCGTTCATGCCCACGATAACACCGGGCGTCCAGCGCAGCAGGTCGAGTGCGTTGCCGGCATTGCCCATGATGGTGCCGCCCAGGTTGCGCAGGGTGTAATTGGCACCGTCGCGCTCAATCTGCATCTTGGCAGCAGTAACCACGGTTTCCTTGAGGGCGGTAATGTCGGGGTGCATCTTGATGGTGCCCACGTTGTCGCGGCTGCACAGGCGATAGGCGGATTTGTAGCCCACGTAGGAGACACGGGCGATGACCTTGCCGTGCTCGATGGGGATGACGAAGCGGCCGCTCTCGTTGGTCACGCCGCCGCCAACCATCGTCGAGTCGGCAGGGTTGAGCAGGGTGACGTTGGCATAGGGCATCGGCAGGTTGTGCTCATCGACCACCACGCCCTTGAGGCGGCGCTCGGTCTTGAGGATGGCTTCGACGTAGATTTCGCGGTTTTCCTTCCGGGTCATCTTGATGGGATAGAAACCGATCATCTGACGGATGGCGTCGGGCACGGACTTGTTCTTGACCGTGGTCGTCACCTTGTAGTCCTCCAGGTCGTCATAGATGAAGACGAGCTTGTAGCGGCTGGTGTGTTGTTGCAGGTACTTGAGGGCATCGCTCATCGACACGTCACTGAAGGTGTGCGTGATACTTTGTGCAACGGCCGTGAGCAGCAGGGCAAACGCCATGCACATGAGCAATGTGATGGTTCGCTTCATGGGTAGGGTTACTTCGGGTCTTTCGATTCTACAATCAGCTGGTTACCCTCGTGCCGGATGGAGATGGCATCGAAGCTGTTGAGCATCTCGACCACCTTGTCCAGCGAATATTCCGGTTCCCATTGATAGAACAGGCGCAACGACCGCACGTCGTCCGAGCGGTATTCCACCTCCACGCCATAGTGGGAAGCGAGTTCGGCGAGCACCTGCTCCAGCGGCACTTCCTCAAACAGGCGGGGTCCGGCAGCCATCGACAAGGTGTCGGGCGAGGGAGTCTGCGCTTCATCGGTGGCGGTATTCTCAGGGTTATTGCCTTGCTGGACGACCTTCTCTGGCTGGTTTTCGCTGTGCTTAAGGCCGAAAAAGCCGGTATGCACCGCTGCAATGGCGATGCCCACACAAGCGATTACCACAACGGCCGCTGCGGCGATCTTGCGCCACAGGGGCACGATGACGGCCCGCTCGTGCTGCTCCCCAGCCAAGCGCTGCCACTGCGCGTCAATCATCTCGTCGCTCAGCCGCTCGGCGGCTTGCTCGCTGGCAAGGGCGCTGCGGGTCTTGGCCATCAACGAGTAGAGTTCGCGGCACTCATCGTCGGCAAGGATGTCCTGCCACTGCCGCTCGGTGTATTGCTCGGGATGCTCAAGCATTTTCAACAGTTGTTCGGTCTTGTTCATCGCTCTGGTGGTGTTAATGTTAAACGAAGTTGGTCGAGTGCGCTGCGCAGATGCTTGTAAACCGTGGTCTCGCTCACGTTCAACCGCTCGGCAATCTCGCGGAAGGTGAGCCCGTAACGGTAATGCAGCACGATGACCTCGCGGCACACAGGCGGCTCCAGGTCGGCGACACCTTGATGCAACGCGCTGATCTCGGCTTCGATGTCCTCGGCTTCACGGCCGGAAACCTCACTCTCCAGCATCAGGAGTTGTCGGGCCCGTTCATCGATCTTGCGGTCTCGCATCACATTCAAGCACTGGTTGCGCACGCATGACAGCAGGAAAGCCTCGGCGGTCGCCTCTTGCAGCGGACGGCGGTCGGCAAGCAGCCTGGCAAAGACTTCATGCACGATGTCCATGCTCTCCTCATCGTCATGCAAGAGGATGCTGGCCAGCCTGTACATGGCCCGGTAATGCTGCTTGAACAGCCGTTCAATTTGTCGTTTCCTGTCTGTCATACACTCTATATACACACTCAGGTCGATTTACTAAACCCTTTTCCGCAACTTTTTTTAATCACGCGACAAAATTACCCATCAATCCCGACACCCACAACCCCCAAATGGGTACTTTTGGCTTTATTTAGGATGCCGTCCATCCTTGCCTGGGAGCAGCAGTGTCTAATTAGCAACTCATTACCACCAGAACCAACCGAACCGAAAAAAAGAAGTCGAGACTGTCACCTCTTCGATGTCAGCCTCGTTACTTCTTTTCCAGACTCTCTGTCGGTTCGATTATGCCGTCTTGAAGGCATCTTTCATCACTTCCTCCACCCCTGCGCTCAGTGCTCTGATGGCCGAAGGTAAATGGATATTATCATTACCGTCCTTTTTCGATGAAGCAAGCACATCCCCTTGCCCATTTTCGGAGAAATACTCATACTCCCTAAGTCACAGCTCCATTAGCCACTTCCACACTGGCACCACGGGTATTCCTTCTTCCATGCTCTCCTCATCGTAAGTAATGAGCATACACTTCCAATCTTGATGTCCTTTTGCATACTTCACCAGTGGTGACACCTCCCTGTTGTAAGTGGTCTCATCCTTGATGCTGTACGACACTTGGATGGCCAGTTTCTCTTCGGGTACAATAAAGTCAATTTCCTTATCTGCATTCATATAATAAACATTCTCTTTACCATACCGTCTACAGAGTTCCACTGCTACCATATTCTCCAGCAGCGATGATTCGGAATTCATCAGGAAGAGGTTAAGTAAGCCGTTGTCTATAAAGTAATATTTCTTTTGCGATTCCTTCTCTGTCAGTTTGCCTACCTCATTTTGCATGGGTAATATCAGCCAACTGTCTGCAGCATATCCAGCATAATCTATCGTCGTTGGTACACTGATAGGAGCCCCCGTTGCCACAATCACATTCTTCAACCGGTTGAACGACAGCGGTTGCTTCACACTCTCTGCCATCTTCTTGATCAATATGTTCATCACGCGGTCGTTCTTAATATTGTTTCGTGCGCAGATGTCACCCAGATAAATCTTTTGGTATAGGCTTGACAGCATGGCTCGCTTATTCTTAAACGACAGGATCTCTGGCAGACCGCCATAATAGAAGTACTCATTCAGATGTCGCTTCACCTCGCTCCGCTGTATCGTGTCATATTCCCAGTGTTCCTTCAGTTCCACCTGTTGCGCTGCCAGGTATTCTTTAAATGAATATGGGTACGCATCATAGATAAAGAATCTTCCGCCCAACGTAGTTGCCACCTCCTTGCTCAGCATCTTCGCATTGCTGCCCGTCACATATACCCTATATTTAGCATCAGCCAGTCTCCGCACAAACTTATCCCAATGCGGAATGTTCTGCACCTCATCCAAGAACACTATAGGTTTCTTGCCATACAGTTCCAGATGAGCCTCCAGCAGACTGTTGAAGTCCTCTGTCTGAAATTCAGCCAGACGCTCATCTTCAAAGTCCACAAAAAGAATCTCGTCCCATCCCTTTCCTGCCGCCTGCAGCTGGCGCACACGCTGATATAGCAGGTACGACTTACCCGCATGTCTCACGCCAACTATCACATAGTTGCCATTCTCTTCAAAGTCTATGGGACGGTTCACAATCACCGCCTCATCCACCTCGCGTTGCTTACTAATCAAGCACTGTTTAATAACATCTTTACTGATACTCATATAAATTATCTTTAATAAGAATTAGGTGAGATTATTAAGTTTGGCTTACAAAGTTAGGGATTTTTTATAAAACAAAATTGATAAAACCCGAATTATTGCAAAAATTCCACACTTTTTTATCACAAACTATGTTTTTTGCCCCCAAATGACATCTCTCCTGATAATTCTTTTGTCAAAACATAGTTACATCGTTACCTAATTTAATCGATTTGCACCGTTTTAATGCCCATTAAAATGAAGCAAAATATAAAAAGGATTTGGTCAAGTTGTTGGATTAATTCAACACACACTCAAATGCATTATACGAGCCAGCCGAGGATGTGGCATCACCCTCGGCTTAACTCGGTATTGAAGCTATTTCTGTGCGTTAGTTACTACAGGCGGTTGCGCTCGTTCTGGCTGTCTTGACCGTCTTTTGTGAAATCAGTTTGCTTATGTCGTGTAAATAATTCTCGACATCAAGGGGGGCTATTTTCTTGTTTTATTACATTCCCCTGCCTCTTATTCTGCTCACCATCTCGCTGGTATTCATCATGGCAATGATGCAGAACGCAATCATCAGCGAGGTTAGCAGCACACAAATCATGCGACTGTTCTGCTCGATGAACTGTAGCGGGTAGAAATTGATGCCGAAAGTGAACAGGGGGGTGTCGGACGGTATGGCAAGGATGAAGACTAGAAGTCCGCTGCCAAGGACAATACCTGCCACGAAGGCTGCAACCACAGCCATGCGGTAACGGCGTATTTGCTTCGTCTCTGCCTGTTGGATTTCATCAATCATGGCGAATTTCCTTTCCAACCGTTTGTTGAACAACTCGTTGTCCTTAAGCGCTGGGGTGAAACTGTCGAAAAGTTCCTGTATTCTTTTGTCGTCATTCATTTTTCAAAAGGGTTTTAAGTTTGTCTCTGCCTCGTGATAGCTGCTTCTTCACAGCATCTTCAGTCACATTTACAATATCGGCTATTTCCCTGATTGAATAACCTTTAAGATAGAAGAGCAATATTGCGGTTCGTTCTTTTAGCGGCAATTGCTCCAAAGCTATGTAGAGAGCTTGGTAACGAAATTCGCGGTCGGCTGCAAAAGAGGAATCCTCACGTTTTTCGAGCGCATCCAAGGGTTGCATGGTTCGGCGACAGCGGTTCGTGTCGATAAACATATTGTAGGCGATACGGTAGAGCCATGCCGTGCCTTTTCCACATTCCTCATACTTAGAACAGGATAGGTAAGCCTTCACCAGTGCGTCCTGTGCGATGTCGTCTGCCTCATCCCGATTGCCACAGCAGAGTGCAAGCAGAAAGCGCCTAAGTGCTTCCTGTTCAGTCTTGATAATCTCTATGAATTGCTCGCGGGTCACGCCTGGTTTCTGGCTTCAGCCTCAATCTCTTGCTTCAGTACCTTTCGCCCCACAAAGTAATTGATAAGGAAAGCAAGCCCAACACCTAACGACGGTACTGCTACGAAGGACAGTCCGATGAACATGTCAGCATTGACTTCATCAATGACTAAACCGAACATAGCCAGAGCCACATAAATTCCAGCACCAAAAAGGGTGAAGATGCAACCGTACAATAGTTTGTCAAGCAGTCGCTCCTTGATACTGGGGCGAGGTTGGTTCATCTTCTTGAAGAATTCTTCCAAATCCACATCAGAGTTCTTCTCAATTGCGGCCAGCGCAATTTGGGCGCGTTTATTGGTGGCGTTTGTCTTCGCACGTGCTACAATTGCCACGATGATGATTGGAAGCACAACAAAAATCCCTAAAAGGACTATCATTTCAGCAAATTTCATTTTCTCTACCTTTATGTGTTATACAATGATTTTCATTAATCTCGTTTGAGCTCGCTCATTTATATAACGAATGAGGATGTCGAAAAGTGACGTGGAAAGAATATTTTAGAGACAGGTGCCCAAACGGAGATTTTTCTCGTTATTTTTCGATATCAGTTTGGCGAGACAAAAACACCTATCAAAAACGATGCCCGCAATACCCAAAAGGGTGAATAGTCAGCCGAGGGCGTGTTATTGTCCCTCGGCTTAACTCGGTATTGAAGCTATTTCTGTTCGTTAGTTTTTACAGGCGGCTGCGCTCGCTTTGACTGGCATGGCTGCCCCTAGTAGCGGCTAAGCATTATTTCTTAAATCTTCTCGAATAGTTTGTGTCGGAGCGGTTTTGTGCACCACGAACACGGCTTTGACCAAATTTATGTGTATATCTTATCTGAAAAGATATGTTATTGTATTTGGGTTTTTCTCTATATGCGTATGATTCAGTGTTATAGTGATATGCTCGCCTGTAATTCAGCAGGTTAGAGGCGTCAACACTAATAGTTCCACCAAATTTGAATTCCTTGCTGAATGATGCGCTGAGCAAATGCTTATGATGTCCTACTCTTGATATTCCTCTTAACGGCGTATAGTAGTTATAACTCAATGTAGTCCTGATACCACTGGAAGAAATCTTGAAGATATTGCGAATCCCGGCCTCTCCTACCCAAGTCTTGTAACTCACATCCTGGCCATCAATTGCGCCTTGATTCCGTTCATATTCGGCTGCTGCATTTAATGACATTCTCCAGATTCCGTTAAAGAAAACCTTTTCTACGTTGCCATAGAGTGAGAGAGATTGCTCGTTTCCAAAATTAGCCACACTACTCACTGTGGTATTGTTTCCTGCAAGAAAACTATAGTCGCTTAAGGCATCAGAGCCATAGTTATAAGACGCCCCTATAATATAATCTCCGAGAAACCTATAACTCAAAACCGCACCACTGTATATCATCGGCTTAAGATGAATGTTTCCCATGCTATAGGTATTCTCTGAAGTCCATATCTTAAATGGGTTCAAATTATTATAAAAAGGTCGCACAATAGAACGGGACAAATCCAATGCTATATTGTGCTTGCCATCTGCCAAACCAACCAATAAGTTTAATTTCGGAAAGAAATTCCAATAATTGCGGTTGAATCTTTCATTTGAACTAACTTGATTGCCCTTGACATTTGTATTCTCGGCACGCAATCCCAATGTGGTGCTAATCACATTGCTCCACTTTCTATTATACGTAATGTATAAGGCATTCACCTTTTCATCATATATAAACAGATTGCTGCTGCTCTCGTTTTTGACATACTCATTTCCATCATGATCCAGGCGAACAAAATCATCAGAAAGATGTGAGGCATCGAACTCATACCCAGACTTGAGTGAGCTGCCATCATGAAAAGAATGGCTATAATCTGCCTTAAATTCATATCCATAGCTGTCAACGGTAGTGTTTTGCTTAAAAAGGGAATATGGAACGACTTCGCGAGATTCTACCCCACTTGCATACTGCATTGTCCCCAAAGAAGCGTTTAGTGACGAGGAATAATTGGCACTCACATCCAGATTACTTCCCTTATCGTCTGTCTTGAGATGATAATAGGCCACGATACTCATCTGTGGCTTTCTGTAGGGATTCTCGGTTTCTGCGTAAGACTTCGAGTACTTGTCAATGGTGCCCCTAAGATAGTTTGAACTTATCGTTGTAGATTTACTGTTGCGTTCAGAGCCTGCGATATCGAATGAAGTTCCCAGGGTGCTTCGCTTTGTCAAGTCATACGATAGACTGATATCTCCATACAAAATGTGGTCAGTACTCAGACTATTGTTGGAATTAAGAATATCAGTATAACTGTCTCTATAATTATAGGTCGTCTCCATACAGCTTTGCAAATTGACATACAGATAACCCAGATTGGCCGAAGCATTCAATTTCTTCTTTGAATAGCCTAGGTACAAACTCGCCCTTGGCGTTATTTTCTCTGTATTATATATTGCGCCTACACTTGCGCTACCAGTTAGTCCCTGATTGGGATTCTTCTTCATGACAATATTCACAATGCCTCCTGTAGTCGATGCCTTGTAAGAACTATTGGGAGACATGATAATCTCTATCTTCTCAATCCTATCAGCAGGTACTGAACGTAACATCTCCATCAATGAGACGTTGTTCATCAGTGGCTTTCTGCCGTTAATATATATCGTGGATGTACCCTTGCCTAATAAACTGACGGTATTGTTCTCTACGCATACCAACGGAGCATATCGCAGTAATTCATAACTGTCAATACCCACAACCTCAGAAGGACTAGGTTTATATATAAATTTACCAGGTTCTTGCTTTAGTCTAGCAGCGGAAGCAGAAACTACCACTCCATTAAGCCGCGTTGCATCGGGTTGCATCTTGATGGTGCCGACGTTGTCACGGGAGCACAGGCGGTGCTCAGTTTTGTAACCGACGTAGGTGATACGGGCGATGACCTTGCCGTGGTCGTTGGGGATGACGAAACGGCCGCTCTCGTTGGTCACACCGCCGCCCACCATCGTCGAGTCGGCAGGGTTGAGCAGTGTGACGTTGGCATATGGCATCGGCAGGTTGTGCTCATCCACGACCTGTCCCTTGAGGTGGCGGCTGGTCTTGTGGGTGCATTCCACATAGATTTCATGGTTCTGTCCCATCGTCATGCTGATGGGATAGAAACCGATCATCTGCCGGATGGCGTCGGGAACGGATTTGTTCTTGACGCTGGTGGTAATGGTGAAATCCTCCAATTCATCGTACAAGAAATAGATGGTATAGTCCCGCGACTCGCTGGCCAACTGCCGCAGAGCCTCGGCAATCGACACATCGCGATAGGTGCGGGTTACACGCTGGGCGTGCAATGAGACCACCGCCATGAAGCATAGCACGATGATGAGGAGTCTTCTCATGGTTGGATCACTGCACGACTAACAGGTTGTCTTTCTGTTCAACGTCCACACGCTCGAAATGATGCAGATCTTCCAGCACTTTGTCTAGGCCGTCGGCTTTGTTCCATACGAAGTGGAAACGGAGCTGGCGGACCTCGTCGCTCTTGAAGGCGACATCCTTGCCATAATAGGCGGCAATCTCATCCAGCATCTGGCCGAGCGTGACTTCGTCAAATACTACGGGCTCCATCGTCTCTGCGGGGATTGAGTCGCCAGAGGCAGGCTCGGTAGTGATGGCAGTTGTTTCGGCAGGAGCAGCAGGAGCGACAGCCTCGGTCGTTGCCTTGGGTTTATCGGTGACGAAATGGCGCACGGCATAGACAGCCGCCCAGGCGATACCCGACACCAGCAGAATGCCTGCGAGGGTTGCCACCATCTTGAGCCACGGCCGTTCACGCTTGGGTTGTGACATATAGCGCTGCTCGAACTGCTGCCATGCCTGGTCAACATCGGCGGGATGGACGGCACTGTGGTGGTGACGGCTGACACGCTTTGCACGTACCAACTGGCGGTAGGTCTCGCGCGTCTCATCATCTTGATTGATGATATCCAAGATTTCCTGCTCAGAATAACGCTCGGGATGGTCGAGCATCTGGAACAGGCGGTCGATGTTCTTGTTCGTTTCCATTGTCATTCGTTGTTAAATTGAACTCTGATGCGCTGTATGCATTGATTCAAGTACTTATAAACGGTGTTGATGTTCAGGCCGAGGTGGGCGCCGATATCCTTGAGCGTCATGTCCTCGTCGAAGCGCAGACGGAAGATGCTGCGATAAGGCTCCTTGAGCCGGGTCTCGACGAAGTCGTGGATCTGTTCCAATTCATCTTCTTGTTGGCCGAAGGGCTGGCCATCAAGCGCCTCATCGATGGGATACAGGCTGCGAATCCGTTCCCGCAGGTTCTTCTTGCGGATGTGGTTGATGCAGTCGTTGCGCATCGCACTCATCAGGTAGGCTTCGGTCTTGTTGCCTGCCATCTGGAAGTCTTTCTCCAGCAGGCGGGCAAACACTTCCTGGACCACGTCCTGGGCCTCGGCGTCATCGACGAGCAAGGTTCTGGCCAGATGGATCATCTTGCCGTAATGCTGCCTGAACAGGTTCTCCGTTATATTCTTGTCACGCATATCAGTGTCGTCTCTTTAGATAAACATGGCTGCGTCTCAGCCATTGATGCAAGCATCATGGCCTCCGGCTTGCACTGATTATCTGTATTAATGACGTTTGAGCCCACCGTTTTTTTACACTTTCCCGCATTTTTTTTGAAAAAGCGGCTCTTTCCATGGCAAAATTATCGCATTTCCCGATAATAAACAACCCCCAAACGGGTGAATATTTAGGGATATGTAAGACTAATGTGTACCGCAAAAGCATCCTTGAGAAATTCGACACCGATAGCATCACTAAAGGGATTAACTACGCGATAATCTATTGCCTCATCATCTAAATGCATCAATTAACTGAAAATTGATTTATTCTTAGACACAACCAGAATTGAGTATATCTTCTCGATTAAGGATATTTGACACCTGAGATCGCTAGATACTCTTTCTTCTTGGTGTTGCACATTTGAAACACAGCATATACTTGATGTGCATAGAGAAGATGATGATCGTACATTTTTAGTTGTATTATGAAAATCTCTTTTTTGTATTATTTACGATATAGCCCATGGCTATTCCGTATTTATAATCCGCAAAGAATGTATATCATTACATCTGGTATGACTGTGAGTTTGAATCTCATCTATTAAAACTTTTCGTTCACGAACTCTATTGATAATTTGTTTTATAATGCTTGGGAAGAAACATTTTTTGTGATGTCAAATGACCATTCGCATCGTAATACTTCCATAAACCAATTTCCTCATACTCAACTATCGGGTCATCCCAAAAGAGGCACCAGCCTTCACACCTTTTATTTCCATTTTTCTGATAATCAATTATATATGATTGATACCCTGGATGTTTATATCCATTTGATCTTTTTCCAACAATAAAACGCCCATCAATCTTAGATATACTATCTACTATAAACATAAGATGACCATCTTCCTCAGAATAATATTGCCATTGACCAACTTTTTTGTCGTTTACATAAGAACCGACTGAAGTTAAAATAAACACATTCCCACATTTATGGTAACTTCGTGATATCCCATTTAAATTCCCATCTTTGTAAAACGAAATAAATAAATCATTTGTATGGAGCTCAGCCCACAATCCAGTTTTATTTCCAATTGAATCATATTTATTTGTTACATGAATACTATGGTTTAATGGATTGTTAATACAAATTCTTTCATCAACTCCATGGGATTCGTTACACGAAATTAGAAACAGAATAAATATATGACATAAATAAATCTTTCTCATAGTTTTAAGCGTTTAAAAGGATTTTTAATCTCAACTCGAGTGGCATCATTTTGCATAATCACCTTTGGCTGACGATGCAATCTATAATTCTGATTTGAGGGTGATGACATACTTCTTGAAACTGTAACACTAATTAGACTATTTCTCATATCTGGTTTATTGAAAACACCCATAAACGAATTCCATTGGTTTTCGTCAATTAGTATGCATCCTTCAGAAATAGCTTTCGACACATTATAAATACCTGTTAAATTTCCCTTTCCAGGCCGATGGATGTTAATACCTTGAGCCGTTGTCCTACTCTTGTTAGACGGATTTGGATAACCTAGTTCAATCGAATTTTCATAGAAATTAACTGTGCCAATATCACTCAAACGAAGAGCTTCATATTTTCTATTATGAATACCCACTTTTGCTTCATAGATGCCCTCTGGGATTGTTGCATATGCCGAAATATCTGATGGATATGTGCATGCATTGAATGTTGAAGTAGTACCATCGGATTTATATACCGTAGCAGTTGATGTTCCGATATTGTAATTACTTGATGGATCGAACTTACCATTAATCCCTTCATTAGAGAAAAAAATTGCTTGTTCGTATAGACCAGGAAGCAATTTGCCACTCTTATCATATGATTGTTCTTCTGGAATCCACTGATATCCAGTGTAAGTCCCATCAATCTCATTTTGAGTGGGCTTCCAAGCTTCACCATTGACATCAATCAATGCAATAGGATTTGACATTGTATAACAATATGAACTAACATTCGGGTATTTCTCTTGCATGGGATCTGTACCATACCATATTGATAGTCTTGGATTCATGTATCGTGCACCGTAGTAGTACAGTCCCGTCTCCTCGTCCAGCTCCTTGCCGTTGAACCTATATGGGGAGAGGTAGTCAGACGCCTGGCGCTGCCTCTCGAGGAACACCTCCCCGTAGGGCAGGTACTCCACCTGCTGCGAGATCGAGCCGCTGCCGTCGGTCACAAGCGTCGTGCTGCCCAGGTGGTCCTTGTGGAAGTACCATATCATGCCGTAATTCTGCGGATATGCGTTGCCCGCACCGCCCCCCTGGCCGCGGAGCGTCGGGCCTCCGCCAGCCTCCGCACCGTCCTCGTGGCACGGCAGGGACAGCGAGCGAGGCTGAGTGCCGCTCCAGTCAAGGCCGCTGGGCAGCTTGAAATACGCGTAGTTGCCCTCAATGGAGTCGCGCATGGCAGCGCAGCGGTCTTCGTAGTTGATATGCAAATCATTGGCATACACATGTACATTAACGCCCGCCGGCTCTATGTTATTGTTTGCCACATCTCCATAATCCGTATCAAGCTCTCCCGTCACCGAGGCCACGCGTTCAGAACCGATATAGAGATGCTTTGTGAACCTCGTGCCGTCATGTATCGAGAAATACGGGTTGAAGTAGGCGCTGAAGCTCAGGGCGGCGGCTCTCCTGTCGTTCATCCGGCCGTTAACGAACACCGCAGCGTTGCCGCCGTGCATCTTGACGGTCCTCTCGCCGGAGGCGTCGTAGAAATAATGCGACACATAGCCGTCCTGGCTCAGCGCCAGCAGGCGGTTCTCCTCGTCCCAGCGGAACCTCTCCTCGCGGGTATTGTCCCTGTGGACCCTGTCGGCCCTCTTCCTTGAGGTGGACACGCGGGTGATGTTGCCGTAGTTGAAGGATTCCCAGAATACCTCATGCGACCGAACGATGCAGCTACGCCAAGGGTGAGAGCCGCTATAATCACGAAATAGCCTCACTTCAATATCCTGTTTGATTGTTCATTTTAGTGGATATATCTCGGTTGCAAAGTTACTTACAATTATCGAAACAAGCAAAAAAATGCAGTTCATTTCTTGCTTCGCAATTTGCTGTAATTCAGGCGCTTGAAAAATTAAATATTCATTCTGCGTTTTTCGGCTTGCCATTGCCACCCGAAACGAGTGTCACTCAATGAGTGATCGTCTTATTGAGTGATTCAGAAAATAGTGACGTATTTATGGTTTTCGCAGGTAAAGATGATTAGATGGGAACGCTCCCATGTCCCCTTCTAATCAATGATATGGATGTCTTGTTTTATCAGCGGAGGGATTTGAACATGCGGTTGATGCACTTCTGCTTCTGTTCCAGGTTGGGATGGACATAGAGATCGAGCGTCGTGCCGATGTTGGCGTGGCCCAATATGACGCTCACGGTCTTGTAGTCGCAGTGGCTCGCACTAACTTTGCATCGGGAAAAATTGTACATGAGCGACAAGCGGCAAGGGCAATGATGACATTTTGTTTCATCAATGCGGCTTCACGGTATCATTCCTCTCCCGTCAAGCAGAGGGCCGTGCATAAAGACAGCAAATAGTGGACGGTCAGCCCACTATACCTTGAAAGCAAACCACCGCCCAACGGCGGTTGGTATGCGAAAAAGCCCCGGCAGATGCCGAGGCTAAAAGAACATCACTATATTATATGCTAAACGACTGGCTAGTCACTTTCACCCATTTGGGTATTGTTGCTGCGAGCGCATCAATTTCTACAGGCGGCTGCGCTCGCTTTGGCCGGCATGGCCACCTTTATACCTGCTGCGGGTTGCATTGAACTTCCAAGAGACATCGATGCTAACGCGCTGCGTATCGCTGTACGAGTCAACATCTCTGCGATAATTTAGACCATCATAGTAAACCGCATTTGTCTTGTTTGTTCGGAAAATATCACTTCCCTTTAATGCAACATTTAGGCTTTTATCTTTAAGGAATTGCCGGCTTATGCGAAGATTCAAGCCCCCTGATGCCTTTTTCTGGGTGAAACCAGATTCATAATATGGAGAGAAATAGGCCTGAATGTTCAACAGCCATGCATAAGGAAGATTCAACGTATTGTCTAACGTGAAGCTTGTTTCGATACCTTTAAATGTTTTTGTTATACCCATTGGGGTCAAATCCCTATCGGTATACCTCAAATTAGCAGAATAGTTCAACTGCCAGATTCCAATCTTAGGTGAGGCATTCAATGATAATACATAATAATTGCCTGGGGGCATTGTCACGTATTTCTTAAGGATGACACCAGGATGAGTGATATCATCAACGGCAGTGCTGAATGTCGTGTAAGAACCCTTAACATGTCCAAATGTAAGATCTGTATAAAGCCATTTCCACTTGGATGACCAAGAGATGATGTGATGCACTTGGGTCTGCAAACAAGGATCACCAGTACTATAGTTATATTTATCTTCGTATGTCACATTCGGGGACAAATGATGATAGATTGGAACATACCTGCCACAGCGATAAGAGAGACTATGATACCAGTTATTGTTGCTATAACTGATGGAAGTTCTCGGAATGAGCACATGAGCATTGGGTTGAATCTCTTCTTTTCTTTCTCCATTAAGCTCATATCGGTTAAGTTCATTTTGCCATCGAACACCAGCGTTTACAGAGAATTTGTTGATTGGAACACGATAGTTGGCATATAATGACCAAGTTGTTGTCAATTGATGAATATCATTGTCGTCAGAAAAGCCACTCTGAACAAACATACTGTGACGGTCAACATTTGTGATTTCTTCACCGAAAGTCAGTTCGCCCTTGGGAAGCGGAGCAGAGATGGTCAGTTTTTCAGCAATGAGTTGACTTTTTGTATGCGTTTGGCTGCTTGCCGTAGCTTCATCATCATTAGTCATGGATGTTGATTCCTCTTCATTACGATTGCTGTAATAATCTGCACTGAAATCCAGTTTCCACTCACCTACTTGTCCAACATAGTATGCATTGATCATATGTTTGATTCTCGGCTTTGTGATCAATTCACTGATCGCGTGGAATTCATCCACCAATTCACCATCTTTTGTTACGAATTGATCTCCTTCAGTTTTATCTTTCGAGTTCCCGATAAAATTCATCGCTGTGTAAGTGATGCCGACAGAATGTTTATCATTTATCTGCCAGTTCCATCCTAAATCAGCATAATAAATCGAATAGTGACTACGGTTTATAGAACTGCTGTTGTACTCCCAAGTGTTCGAGGTCATCATTCGAACATTATTTGTTGATGTGCTGTAATTGGTCCAGTCAGACACATGTCCACGAGTGAAGAAATCCATTCCGTTTTTCAGGCGATAGTTTAAATTGACATTGATGTCATCAGATGTCACTTTACTTTGCTTGTGAGCCGCATTGATATTGCCGCTCAGACCATCGCCTTGTTTCTTGACGGTCTTGAGACGGATGACAGATTTCACGTCCTGACCGTATTCTGGGCCAGGGTTAGTGATGATTTCTGCTGAGAGGATTTCATCGGCACGGTAGCGGTCGAGTTCGGAGGCATCACGCACTTTCTTGTTGTTGATATAGATTTCAGGCGTGCCGTGGCCAGCAATGGTACCGTCCGCCATCATCAAGGGCAAGTGAGACAGCATCTCGGTCACAGAGCCGAATAGTTCCAACACTGTGCCTTGCACGTTGGCTAATATACCTCTGCTGGTGGGACGGGTCAGTTGTTTAGAGCCTTTAACGGTGACGCCATTGAGGGTGAACTGGTCGGGTTGCATTTTGATGGTGCCCACGTTGTCACGGCTGCATAGTCGATACTCGGTCTTATAGCCGACGTAGGTGATGCGGGCGATGACCTTGCCGTGGTCGTTGGGGATGACGAAACGGCCGCTCTCGTTGGTCACACCGCCGCCCACCATCGTCGAGTCGGCAGGGTTGAGCAGTGTGACGTTGGCATAGGGCAGTGGCAGGTTGTTCTCGTCAACCACCAGCCCCTTGAGGTGGTGCTCGGTCTTGTGAATGCATTCCACATAGATATCGTTGTTTTCACCCAGGATCATCTGGATGGGATAGAAACCGATGATCTGGCGAATGGCATCAGGAACAGGTTTGTTCTTGACATGGGTGGTAACAGTGAAGTCTTCCAGTTCGTTGTAGATAAACACGATCTTGTGGTTGCCTGTCTGCTGCTGGATATACTTCAGCGCGTCGCTCATCGACACGTTCTGGAAGTTACGGGTAATGCGCTGCGCTGTAGCTGTTTCTGCCAGGGCACATATCAACAATATGATGATTAGAATTCGTTTCATCTATTTTCGTCTTATTCTTGGTAAAGACAGGCAGCATCAGTGTCAAGTCTATCAGTTACCTGCCGAAAGAAGCTATTTATTTTCATTACAGGCGGTTGCGCTCGTCTTGGCTATCTTGTCCGTTTTTTGTGAAATCAGTTTGCTTTAGTCGTTTCATACCGTAGGCACCAAAGTTGTAATAGCCGTTCACGAGGCAATCATCATTCATTACCAACGTGTCTACTGTAGTTTGATAGCCTGCCGAAGTGATCGTAATTGTCGCCCAATTCTCATGATACTCTATCGTGAAAGCAGAGTCGGTGAACTGATGACAGACTTCATCTCCAGTCTTGTTGGTTAGACTAACTGTATAAGGATGTACTTGACCATCACAGAAAAACACACCTCCATGAATACCATCAATTGCTTCAAGATTCAGCATGGCCAATGCCAAAAATATAAATATAAGATGTTTCATAATCGTTTTAATTAATACTTTTTTATAATCGGTTGCGCTCGTCTTGACCGGCATGGCTGCCTTTGTAGCGGCTGCGGGTGGCGTTGAATTTCCAAGAGACACTTAACTGGCAATATTGGTTGTCACGATAGACTTCTCCGTCATTACAGTAATTGATGCCTTCATATACAATATTCTTTTCTTTTGTAGTATAAAAGACGTCATTAACCCTCGCAGCTACGTTAAGACTTTTATCTTTCAGGAACGTCTTGCTAAGTCTGAGATTGATTGAACCATGCGTTCTGCTCTTCATGTACATGGATTTGTAGTATGGATTCAGATTGGCTTGAACATTAAAACGCCATGAATACGGCAAATTAAATGTGTTGTCAAACGTGAAACTGGACACAAGCCCTTTCCAGTTGTGGGCAGGGTCGATGCCTATTGCTTCCAAGTCAACATCCATAATGTAAAAATTTGCCGAGTAATTCATCTGCCAAATACCGACTTTGGGAGAGAAGTTCAAAGTCATTGAATAGTAATTTCCTGATGGCCATGTTCTGAAATCCATCAGCATCACACCGGGATGGTTCACATCATCATATGCGCTTTGAAAACTTGTATAGCCGTTTTTCATGCGTGTATATGCCACTTGAGCATATATCCATTTCCATGACGATTCCCATGAAATTCCTTGTTGCGTTTGTGGCTGCAGGAAAGGGTTGCCGGTTTCATAGTAGTACTTACCGCGGTAAGAAATGGATGACTTCAAGATATCATACGGTGGATTGAAACGGTAAACCTGATATGATAATGAATGGCTCCAGTCTCCATCTTGATAAGATACACACAACTGTGGAATGAACACATGATAGTCGGGACTCATTTCCTCCATTCGTTTTCCATTGACATCATAGTGCGTCAACTCGTTCTGCCACCTCAAGCCAGCATCAAACGAGAATTGCTTGACTTGTGCGCTGTAGTTGGCATACAGGGACCATGTGCTGGTTTGCTGGTGCGTACGGTTATCAGCAGAGAAACCACTCTGCTTGAAATTGCTGTGGCGGTTTACATTGGTCACCTCTTCACCAAAAGTCAACAGACCTGTTGGGACAGGGGCCGTGATTGTAAGTTTTTCAGCCACAAGATGATTTTTAGTCTTGGTGGTGCTTGTCGCAACGATTTCGTTACTGGTTGATGACATCATCTGTGAACTGCTCGTTCCACCATAATAGTCAGCGCTGAAATCAAATTTCCATTTTCCGAATTCGCCTATATAGTAAGCGTTGACGCTATGATCCGGTCTTGGCTTACGGGTTGTTATGGTAGTTGTGTGCCCGTCCTCAATAAGTTCTGAGTCACGCCACACGCGCTCATCTTCTTCATCAGTTGTTCTGACGTTGCCGATATGCGTGTCAAAAGTATAAGTCAAACCCAACGAATGTTTCTCACCAATGTCCCAGTTCCATCCGATATCAGTGGAATTAAATCTGAATTGACTGTAGGCTCTGCGGACTCTTTCGTAGTTCCAAGTATTTGATGTAATCAGTTCTTCCTTTCCCCCATTGTAGAAATAGCTGGTGCCTCTTCTCAGCGATTCGCGAACAAAGAAATCCATTCCGCTTTTTAGGCGGTAATTGAGTGAGAAGCTTGCCCACCCAGACGATTTATTGGCCTTTCGATAAGTGAGGGCAACATTTCCACTCAATCCTTCGCCTTGTTTCTTGACGGTCTTGAGACGGATGACAGATTTCACGTCCTGACCGTATTCTGGGCCGGGGTTGGTGATAATCTCTGCTGACAGAATCTCATCGGCACGGTAGCGGTCGAGTTCAGAGGCGTCACGCACTTTCTTGTTGTTGATGTAGATTTCGGGCTTGCCGTGACCTGCAATGGTGCCATCACCCATCATCAGTGGGAGATGGGACAACATCTCGGTAACCGAGCCAAATTGTTCCAACACTGTGCCTTGGACATTTGCGAGCAAACCGCGGTCAGTTGGTCGGGTTAATCGTTTGGAACCCTTGACTGTTACACCGTCAAGAGTAAAGTTATCTAGTTGCATCTTGATGGTGCCCACGTTGTCACGGCTACACACGAGATAGGTAGGCTTGTAGCCCACGTAGGTGATGCGGGCGATGACCTTGCCGTGGTCGTTGGGGATGACGAAGCGGCCGCTCTCGTTGGTCACACCGCCGCCCACCATCGTCGAGTCGGCAGGGTTGAGCAGTGTGACGTTGGCATAGGGCAGTGGCAGGTTGTTCTCGTCAACCACCAGCCCCTTGAGGTGGTGCTCGGTCTTGTGAATGCATTCCACATAGATATCGTTGTTTTCACCCAGGATCATCTGGATGGGATAGAAACCGATGATCTGGCGAATGGCATCAGGAACAGGTTTGTTCTTGACATGGGTGGTAACAGTGAAGTCTTCCAGTTCGTTGTAGATAAACACGATCTTGTGGTTGCCTGTCTGCTGCTGGATATACTTCAGCGCGTCGCTCATCGACACGTTCTGGAAGTTACGGGTAATGCGCTGCGCGTGTGCTATGCTTGCCAATGAGCACAGCAATAGTATCATGGTAAATAGTCTCTTCATTACTTGCCCTCCTGTGCTGATTCAACAATGAGTTTGCCATCCTCACGAGAGATGCTGAGCGACTCGAAGTGGGACAGCATGTCCACGACCATGTCGAGAGAATAGTCCGGCTCCCACTCATAATAGAGACGCAACGAGCGCACATCGTCGCTGCGGTATTCCACATCCACGTGGTAATAGGCAGCGAGTTCGGCCAGCATCTGCTCCAGCGGTACGTTGTCATAGAGCCGGGGCTCGGCCATGGCTGTAGCCGTCAATGAGTCGGTGAGTTGCTCAATAGCCTCTGGAGTCTCGTCGGCAGTGACAGCAGTGGTTTCAGGCTTGTCAGCAGCTGTCTCCTCTGTCGTATGCTTTTGCAGGCCGAAGAAACCTGTCTTAACGGCGGCATAGGAAACTCCGAAGAGAGCCAAAGCGATAGCTGCGGTTGCTGCCACCTTGCGCCACAAGGGGATGATGGTGGCGCGAGGACGTTGCGACTGGGCCAGACGTTGCCATTCGGCATCGATGGTCTCACCGCTCACCTCGGGCGACGGGGCGGTGCTCTTGACTTTCGCCATCAGGGTATAAAGTTCACGGCACTCGTCATCGGCAAGGATCTCTTGCCATTGTGCCTCGCTGTAACGCTCGGGTTGTTCCAGCATCTGGAATAGTAAATCGGTCTTGTTCATTGCTCAATAGTCTTTAAGCGTTTGACGTAATTGACGGAGTGCGCTGTGCAGGTGCTTGTAGATGGTGGTATGGCTTACGCCCAGACGACGAGCGACCTCGGTCAAGGCTACACCTTCATGAAAATGCAGGCGTATCACCTCTCGGCACACAGGCGGTACCAGAGCATCGATGCCCTTGCTGAGCACTTCAATTTCGCGCTCAAGGTCCTCGGGCGATGTCTGTTCCGCTACAGTGTCGGGAATGAGGTACTGCTGCAACTGGGCATGCAACTTGCGGTCACGCATCACGTTCAGGCACTGGTTGCGCACGCATGACAGCAGATAAGGCAAGACGGTCGTTTCACGCAGTTCCGTTTGTTCCACAAGCAACTTGGCAAAGACGTCGTGCACAACGTCCTTGCTGTCGTCATCGTCGTGCAACAGCAGGTAAGCCAGCCGATGCATCGCACTGTAATGTTGCCTGAACAGCCCCTCGATATGTCTTTCTCTGTCTGTCATACACTCTATATACACACAGAAACCGATTTTTTAAACCCCAGACGGAATTTTTTTCGATCACGCGACAAAATTACCCATCAATCCCGACACCCACAACCCCCAAATGGGTGAACATCATGAAATTACGTTTTACTGAATAATAAGGTGTAGAATGGCATACTCTACGTGGTTAGGGCTGTGTCGCCCACGTGTACTTTCACGGAATTTTCACGGAATTTTCACGGAATTCTCACGGAATTTTTGCGTATTATGACACAATACTTGGCACTGATTATCAATGTATTAGACTGAAGTTCTGCTTGCTGTTTGTATTAATCTCACGGAATTTTCACGGAAAATTCACGGAATCGACACGGAATTTCCGTGAGACCTTGAGGGCCATTCAGACAAGATGCCAGAACTTCTGCTTATCGGCATAAATCTTATCGTCTAATCGAAGCTTTTTGAGCAGATACTCTATCCTGTTAGCTTTTTGACTGTCGCTAAGGATGGATGGCAGCTTGTTCAAAAGCAACCTGTTGATGTCGGCTCGTTTCAGTTTGCCGTGCTGGGATAACGCCTTTAGGATCAAGTCTTGATAGTATTTGTCGTCAAAGCCCCTCATGTCGGTGTATTCCACTTCCTGATGAGTAGCTTTGGCCACCTGCTGGCTGATGTGGATGTTCGGCTTTCTGCCCTCAACGAGCTTTTGCTTCCTGAGCAGGGCAATGGCCTGATCAGACAGCGGTTTTTTCTTCTGTACGGCATCCAACAGGACGGCCGTAGTCAGATTGATATCGGCGCGTTCCATGAGCAGCTGCGAATACTGGGCGTCGATTACACGTCCAGGCACTATGAGCACAACTCTTGATGGGTCTGATTTGTCATAGTCGGGCATCGGCAGGTAGCGTAGCCTCTGACGCATAAACATTTCGTGAATGCCATATCCCTGCGTGTCAATCATCTTTAAGTTGACCATGGCACTTGCAAGAAATGGGTTGCGGTATCTCTTAGGCGTTTTCTTGCCGTCAATGTACTGCTCATAATCGCCGTCAAAGAATGAACCGGCGTTTTCAAATATCAGTTGCTCGGCCTCCTCGGTGACAACGATTCTCTCGTTGCGCCCGTAATCCTGGTGCGCTATGCAGTTATGCATTGCCTCAAGGATGGTCTTCGAATCATATTTCCACACTTCTGCAGGGATGAGGCTGTTACTCGGCATAATCTTGATGCGGTAATTGCGGATGCTGTCGTTTAACTTTGATGTTGACAGCAGGAACGGTATAGTGTAGATGTTGCCAGCATTCTCGGTTGCCGTGCGCAGACGCCACACAATTTGGGCAATGTGTCCCAAGTAATGTGCGGATTCCTCCTTGCCGAGCAAGAGCAATGCCGTGCGTGTGATGCTTCCGTTAATCGTTATTCTGGCTTTGTCCAAGAACGTTATATCGTCCCAGGCCTTTGCTGCATCAACTTTATCAGGAAAACGCTCATAGAAACCCTTGCGCGCCATCTCGACAGCTTCAGGGTCAAGGTCGGCAATGGTCGCTTCGGGCACAATGGCAGCACTCCAGTCTGTGGTTGAATTATAGATCTGTCGCACCCAATCGCTATAGGGATATAACTCCGTAACCGAACTGTCAACCCTCACGTATGCAACACCCTGGAAAGTTGTAGGCTCACCTTTAGCGGCAGGTATGACGAAGACAACAAAATGCTGCTCCTGACTATCGTAAAATTCCTCAATAGTGAAATTAATCTTGGGCGATATGTATTGGCGCAAGAACAGTTCAAGGTCCTGGTTTCCTTTCGCCTTAGTCTGCAACGGTTTGAACGTAGTTCCCTTGAGCTGCAGGGTACCATCCTCTACACCAAAATAGAGGTAGCCGAAGTCCTGGTTGTCAAGACAGGCACCATTAGACAAGGCTGAGATATACTTACCCAGTCGATGAGGATCCTGATAATTGCTTTTAAACTCAAGCCAGCGGCATTCTTTACCACTTTGTGCAATGAGATGTTTAAGTCGTCCAATCTGTTCCATTTCGTTCATATCGCTGCCACCGGGCCTTTGTTAATAATAATGCCCGTGATGCAAAATTACTAAAAATATCGGCACTTCCATCCATTATCAAAATAAAACAGGCAACGGTACTGCACTGAAACGTGAAAAACGCGCGCCATTTCCATCCCAAGCCTTATCTCTGAATAAAGCGTAAATGCTTGATAATTAATTTCTAAGTTAAATAATAGTAATGATACAGTTGTTACAGGCTATGTTCTCGTCAATAGCGGAAACATGGCATGGGCCGACGATGGATGTGCGTGCTGCCATTCCCGAGGTTCAAAAGGAAAAGAGTGTTAAAAGCGCGCCGTCGGTGAAGGGTGATGATCCCTACGCTGACGATATACACAGGCTCGAGGATGCACTTAACGGCGGACGTCCATTTGAGAAGGGTTCCTGCATCGATATCACATTGCAGGAGATACTACAGATAATTTCAAAGAGGCGCAGACGTGTTGACGCATATCGGGGTTTAGTGGGTAGGCTCAACAAGATGGGCGTAACACTCACGATTACATCAAATAAATCAAAATTATCATGATCAAGAATCGTGTTACCGGAGACATTTACGGCAACCGCAAGGAAGCCAAAAACAGACTCGGCGGGCTTGGTGCTTACAACTCGTCGATGAGAAGAGGAGAGTTGCTGTTCGTCAATGACAGCAGCTTGACGATTAACCACTTAAATCAGAAGCAATCTTATGAAAAAGAAGGGAAAGAATGGTAATAGCGGCAAAAGTGAAGATGCTGTTTTTACGGTAGTAATTTATGAGTGGACATTAGTTGCTGAGGAGGCCAAAGCTACAGGTGAGCATGGAATGCAGTATGTTGGGCAGACAAATGATCCAGATGGTCGCAAGCAAGACTTTTACAATGAAAACATCGATTATTCGGCGCCGGGGTCAAAAATTGATAAGGCCAGACACAAATTCGGCACTGACAAGGACAAATGGAAATATAAAGAACTCCATAGAAGACAATATAAGTCGAAAGATCTGTGCAGAAAGAGGGGTGATGAACTTGAAACAGAGGAAATCATCAAGCATGACTCAGTAAATAAAGGCTTCAACGGATCATATGGCCGCGGTATGAAAGGCATACACCATAAAGAAGAATCCAAGCGCAAGATGTCTGAAAAGAAGAAGGGGCATACAGTGGATGCTCCGACAAGAATGAAAATCTCGAAAACCCAGAAGAAAACATGGGCGCGAAGATTAAAAGAAAAGCATAAAAACACAAAAAAGACAAGTGTGCTGCCCCGGAATCACGCAAATTCAGCCCTTGGTGGAGAGTTGATTCCTCCGTGACATTGCCGTTTTGAATGTCGTGCCTGATATGTGACATTCGATTCATGAATGTCACTCACTTAATTACTGATTACCAGCTTAATAACACAAAAGTGACATTTACTCTAAAAAAATTGGGTGTGGGGGTTTTATGCTCTACGCCCCCGCTCCCATAAAAATTAAAGTCAAATGTCAGTCACATGTTTTTGACTTTGATGAGCCCTAATCGTGCCGTCAAAGTCCCGATGAATAATATTCACTTTTAAATATATAAAATTTATAATTATGGATACAAGAATGATGTATATCCCTAGTGGTGAAGTGTACAATAACAGGAAAGAGGCCAAGCTGATGATGGGCCATGCGAATTACAACAAAGCCTTGAAGAATAGGCTCATGCTGATTATCGATGGCAGCGACCTCTTTGAACATAATAATTACTAATTCATTAAAACATTTGCTTACTATGTTTATTGATAAAGATTTTCAATTCAGAGTTAACATTAGCAATGACTTTTACGTAAAGAAAACCGATGCCACGGCCTGTTTGAGTCGAGAAGGTGCCAAGGCCATCGGAAAAGTGAAAATGGCGTTCAGGGAGTATGACGTTACGGTAGACCAGTTTCTCTGGGGTGCCATTCACGGTTATACCTTCTGCAACCTATTTCAATTTGATCCCAACAAGAAGTATTTGCTTGAGACGTGTGACGGAAGGCATTACAAGTCAAAACCCCACTATGAGAAAGGCCCGAACAAAGGTTGTATGAAGCTGAGTTTCAAGAGAGACCAGTTCTTCAGCGGGGCCCAGACCGTATTTGTCGATATTGACTTAACACGATTCGAGTCGATTCCGGATTACCTGCAGTGCTTAACAATCCCGCCTACCTGTGTCTATATGTCCTATTCTGACGGGCTGGAGAAAAGCGGGAAAACATCACGACGCTTCAGAATGGTGTATGTCTTTGACCGCATATTGGGCAAGGACGACCTGAACGTTGTATCGAGATGTATCACCGACAGCATCGTTCGGGACACAGGAGAGCCGATGGAGGATGACTGCGGCGAGAGACCAAGTCAATATTTTAACGGCGTGTATGGCAACGAGGAGTGCTATACCTCAGGCTACATCTACTCACGGCTGGATTTTCCTGAGAGTCTGCCGCCTGTTGATGAAAGCCGGGTAATTCAAACTGCACAGGATCCAACCAAGCCAACAGTGGTATTCGACGCCCAATTGTTGCATGATATGGGGAATATGGCGCCAGAACAGTTCATGCACTTCTACTCAAAGCGATACAGATACTATTACCGCACCGAGTCTGACAACTGGATTAACGGCACATACCAGCTGACTGACGAGAATTACCTTCAGCTATGGTGGCCAACGAAAAAGATAACCGATGGCAACCATAGACGGCGTACACTGTTTAAGCGTGCGTGCCTGAGAAGAGTGATCAATCCAAACGTTGATGCCGATACGCTGCTGTTCAATATGTATGTAGACCTGATAAAGTTCATTGATTACAGCGATGGGGTTATCAAACTGGACATGTTAAAACGGAGGGTTGAGCGGGCAATGCAGATGGATCTCGACGAACTGGCTGAATACTGTGAATATGAGATCGCCTATTGGAAGGATCATAAGCAAAAGTTCATCCTGCATCCCAACGTACCTCACACACAGGAGTATATCCGCTTTATCACCAAAGAAGTCCATTTCTCTGATTTGGACGGCAAGTATGACAGGTCAAAAACCGTCAAGGAGAATTTAGCCATGCTTGACGGTGAATACAAGTCAACATTGTATAGGTATTGCCAAGAACGAGGCATACCGACTAGCCCCTCGAGGACAATGACAGAGGCACAGATGCGAGAAGCCAAAAGACAAGCAAAGCAGGACAAGAAGGATTTGTTCAATCGGCTTTACGATCCAAGCCTTTCAGCAGCGAAAAACAGGGAAATTATGATGCAAAACGGTATTGAGATATCAGAAAGCACCATCCGCAACTGGAGCAAGGATTACGTCGCGCCAGACATGTTAACGCCGCCAGAGCCTCAAGCGCCAAGAAACAACGGCTATAACTGGGACACGTTACTAAATAAAACAGCGAACAGCTATCCTAACTTGGAAAGGCCAACGTTCCATGTGCCAGAATCACTATTAAATTTTGGCCACGAGAATAGGGAGTATGACCCCAATTATGCTGAGCTGGAAAGGATATGGAATCGCCAATATGACAGATAATCAGTTATCAGAAGCCGGTAGGACATCCATCAAAGATGTCCTACCGAGTACAATGTATGCAAAATCATGAGTAGTTATTTGATATAACTACTACTATTATAGCGTAATGGGAAAATTTACAAGTTTTGCGTATACTGATGGGAAAATTTACAAGTTTTGCAGATACTGGTGAGAAAACTTACATTTTTTGTAGATACTGATGAGAAAATTTACAAAAATTGTGGACATGGTTTTAATGGTAAAAACACATTAATCTGCGCCCGAAATCTTTATGTATGTGTTTAATATTTAACGTTTTATGAGAGACAAAGGAAAAAGTTACGTTTACATTCTCACGAACAAGAGCTTTCGTGATAACTTGTTGAAAATTGGCGTGAGCGATAAGCCGATGGATGAACTGATTAAGTGGCTAGACAATGAAGACCTGCCGGATCCATACGGCCCCTTCGCCATTGTCCAGACAGAGGAAGCCAACATGCTTGAAAACGCCTTTCATCGGCTGTCGGACCATTTCAAGGATTGCCACTGCAACAGCGAATTTGGTTTTTACATACTGCCACCTGAGCAAGTTTTGGGAAGCCTGTTTACCCTCGTCATCGAACTCGGCATTAAGGATGCTGTCGTGTTAAGGTACGACGAAGGTGCACCACGTCAAGTATACCCACCTGTTGACGTTCTTCAGGCACAGTTAGAGGATATGCCGGACAAGGACTAACCCTTCAACGGTGAGCTAATGACAATCATGCCGCATTATGACATTACGCAACTACCGTCAGCCCTATTGGTGCTGGCGGTTTTTTTCGCTCCATGAATAGAAAAATCCCTCACGCCCATGATGAGCATGAGGGAAATAACTTGACAATGTTGGATTTTTAATTCCAACTGCCGCTCAAGATGATGTCGATGAGGACGTTGATGTCGGCGATGTTGACCTCGCCGTCACGGTTCACGTCGGCTTCGGGAGTATAGGTATTCCCACCCAGGATGATGTCGATGACGGCATTGACATCGGCAATATTGACCTCGTTGTCATGGTTGACGTCGCCCTGCGGATAGTCCTCCGGCATCAGGTCGTCCACAATCTGCCCGAAGTAGAGGCGCCAATTCCCATCGGCCTGGTAGCCCCCAGCCGTCCCCTGCGGCACATGCAGCGTGCGGCCAGAATAGTTGCCACCATGCAGATAAAAAGGATAAGTCCCATAGGATACTTTCGAGAGGTCGGTGATGTAACTGTACACATCGGTGAGGCTACGGCACTCGTCGAACGCCCACTCGCCGATGGTGGTGACCGTGGCGGGAAGGGTGATGCTCTTCAGGCTGTAGCAGTCGCGGAACGCATGCCCATCGATGGTGATGACACGTTTGCCCATGGTTACCTCCTCCAAGCCGCTGCAACCATAGAAGGCCCACTCGCCGATGGAGGTGACCGAGTTGGGGATGGTGATGCCCCTCAGGCTGCTGATATTCAAGAACGCTTCATCACCGATGGCTTTTACGGAATTTGGAATGACGGTGTTCTGGCAGCCCGCTATCAATGTATTGCTCGCCGTCTCGATAATGGCATTGCAGTTGCCGCGGGAATCGTAATGAGAGTTGCCGCTTTCCACGGTGATGCCCTCCAGGTTGATACAGAACCTGAACACCGCTTCGCCGAAGGAAGTGACCGAGTTGGGGATAGTGATGTCCGTCAGGTTCTGGCAACCCGAGAACGCACGGATCCCGATGGTCTGCACCGAGTTGGGAATCGTCACATCCGTCAGGCTGATGCAGTCCATGAATGCAAATGCCCCGATGGAGGTGACCGTATTGGGGATAGTCACGCTCACCAGGTTGCTGCAGCCCACGAATAGCAGATTGCTGATGGCCGTGACTGTTGCAGGAATGGTCATGCTCGTCAGAGCGAGGCATCCTCTGAAGGCTTCCTCGTCGATAGTGGTGACCGAATTGCCGAAATTCACGCTGGCCAGGTTCTCACAACTCCAAAACGCTCTCTTGCCGATGGTGGTGACCGAATTGGGAATAGTCACACTCGTCAAGCCATCGCAGCCGCCGAACGCCTCTTTGCCGATGGTGATGACCGAATTGGGGATAGTTATTTCCGTCAGGCCGCTGCAGTTACTGAACACATTGTCGGCGAGATAAGTAACCGCATTGGAGATGGTCAGACTTGTCAAGCCAATGCAGTTATAGAACGCCATGGCTCCGATTTCTGTGACCGAGTTGGGGATGGTCATGTTTGTCAGGCCGTAGCAGTCCTCGAACGCATATGCACCGATGGAAGTGACAGAACTCGGGATGGAAATGTCCGTCAAGCCTCTGCATGAACCGAACGCATATGCACCGATGGCTTTTACGGAATTTGGAATGACGGTGTTCTGGCAGCCCGCTATCAATGTATTGCTCGCCGTCTCGATAATGGCATTGCAGTTGCCGCGGGAATCGTAATGAGAGTTGCCGCTTGCCACGGTGAGGCTTGTCAAATTGACACATGAAACGCACACCCTATCGCCGATGGAGGTGACGGATTTGGGGATGGTGAGTTCCGTCAGGCCAGCGCATGCATAGAACGCGTCCTTGCCGATGGAGGTGACGGAGTTGCCAATGTTGACAGCAGTCAAACCGTTACAATATTGGAATGCATTGTTGCCGATAGAAGTGACGGAATTGGGGATGGTCACGCTAGTCACTTCGTCACAGAACAGGAAGGCACTCTCTCCGATGGCGGTGACAGCGTAAGTGGTGCCGCTATAGGTGACTGCACTGGGGATGGCCACGTCTCCAGTGTATTCATCGGAATAAGAGTGGGTATACGTTCCCCGGAAAGTGACCGTGGCTTCGTCGCCGTTGATGTTGTAGTAGATGCCCCCCACCTCAAAGTCGTGGGCAGCAGCGGCGGCAGGCAACAGCAGGGCCAACAGCAGGAGGGAAAAGCGGAAGAGATGTTTCATTGCCTTATGTGTTAGAAGTTAATATCGGTTGATAGAATCATTGTTTAAAGGTTTGACCCACAAAGATAATAATTTTTTCAATTCTCATCATCGGTTTGCCCATTTCCCATCTCCCGTAGTCGCCTTATATATATACTGAGATTTAACTAACATTTTTATTAACAACTAATTACAATAACAACAACATGATGAGACGACTTTTGAAATTTATGAATTACGCGGCTCAGCTCATGGCACTGATCGACATCGGGAAGACCATTAAGCGCTGGGCCACAAAGAACGACACCACGAGCGATGGCCAGACAAAAAACAAAACTTGAGAACTGGGTTGACCTCGTGATCCTAGCCTGCGACACCGTGGGCACCATTTTTAAGAACAGTAAAAAACTAGCGGCTGTAATCGGCAAGATGAGGAGGCCGCGCTAACAACCAAACCAACAATGAACAACGAACAACAAGAAATGCAGATCATCCCTACTGACGGGATCATCGCAACATCACCTTCCGTCATCAACATTTACGCAGAAGAAATCGAAGACGCAGTGGTACTGGACGACATCGACCCAGACAACCACCCGAACTTTATCGAGAGCAATACCTCGGCGGTAACGCTTGAGGAACTCACCAAGAAATGCATAGTACCGACCTTCGCGGACAATACGCTCACCATTAGCCACACGGCTTTCATCAAGAGCGTTATCGAGGCCGGACAGACCATCTTCGGAGAACTTACTCCTGTAGAGATAAGGGCATCGCACAAGATTCTTGGGCGCATCCCATCGGCTCTGCACAAGAAGATTAGCGAGATTGCAGATTCAGAGAGAACGATGTATTTTCAGCGGATGGCATTTGTTTGCCATGTTGCTGGTCTTACGCGTTTTATCAACGGCCAGCCTGTGCACCTTTGCATCGGCGGCGTGAGAGCTTACAACGAAGACAAGCTATTCGGACGCGAGAGCCCCATGAAATTCAAGATTTTTGTGGGCTGGCAAGTTCGAGTATGCAGCAACCTCTGTTTAACCTGTGACGGTTTTACAGGAAATTTTGACGCACTGACCGCTTCCGACATTAAGGAGCGTGCACTGCAACTTTTCAGCGGGTTCGATCCACACAAGGACGAGAACCTGCGCACCTTGGAGGCCCTGGGCAACACCAGGATTACCGAAGAGCAGTTCTGTGGCATCATCGGCCGCCTGAGACTTTACCAGGCGCTGCCCACCGCCACACGCAACGAACTCGGTCTGCCCAACGTTATTCTGGGCGACCAGGCAGTTAACGCTGTAGTACGTGGATATGTCGAGAATCCCAATTTCAAGAAGGAGGACGACATCGACACCATCACCTTATTCCAGCTGCTCCAACTTTTCAATGAGGCTGTTAAGCAGTCGTATATTGACCGGTGGCTGGAACGCAACCAAAACTGCACAGATTTTACCTTTGGAATCCAGCAAGCGATCGACGGGACCAATCCCGCCTACAGCTGGTTCCTTTCGTAAAACAAACCATTTTAACATAGCAACGGGGCACGACAACCCCAATGCTCCCGAAGAGGGGGTTATCACTTCACCGTGATGGCCTCCTCTTTCATTTTAGACAACAACCCTTTTTACTAACATTCTAAAAATCAACGCAAAATGAAAGATTTGATTCAATCGCTGATCTACATTCAGCAACACCTGATCGTGCCCAAGGACCAATTCAATTCCTTCGGCAAGTACAACTACCGCAGCCTTGAGTCAATCCTGGCAGCCATCAAACCGTTACTCCGCAGCCAAAACTGTGGAATCCGTTTCGAAGACGAGGTAATCGAACTGGGAGGACGCACTTCCTGAAGACCACACTCTACTTCTTCAACGACAAGGGTGATACCATCACCACATCCGCTATTGCTGAGCATACCGCCACAAAGACAGGCATGGACGCAGCCCAGATCACTGGCGCCGCTTCCAGCTACGCACGCAAGTACGCCATGAATGCCCTGTTCGCCATAGACGATACAAAGGACGCCGATTCGGACAGTTATCACCGCGAACAGACCAAGCCCCTTCCCGAGGAGCCCGCTAAGAAGGCACCGACACGAAGGACACGAACCACATCCGCATCGGCCCCGGCTACCACGCCAGCGGCCAAGGATCCCCGCTATGCTGCTATCGAAGCGGCACTGGCTAAAGTGAACGACATTGATTCACTTATCGAGCTTTACGAGCAACACCGCATGGAAGTCGAGAACAATCCCGACATCAAGGCCATGTTTTCGCGCCGTAAGCAGGAAATTCACAAATCCACCGTAATCACTTTCTAACGCTATGGCAATGATCAGATTAAACGATTCAGGCGTGATCTTCAATCGTGAGGAGCACACCTATCACCTGGAGGGCAAAGAACTCTCCGGCATCACGAGCGTTATTCAGCGTCAGCTCTTTCCAAACGAGTATGACGAGGTACCAGAAGAGATGATAAAGGCCGCTGCCGCATATGGCAGTGCTGTCCACGAATCATGTGAACTTTTCGATCGTGAATGGGTAAATGACGGCACTGTTGAGGTCGCCGACTATATCCAACTCACCCACGCGAACCAACTTGTGCATGAGGCCAGCGAGTACCTGGTAACCGATACCAAGCATTACGCCTCAAGCATCGACAAGGTGTACCGCATTAACCAGGACACCTTTACACTGGCTGATATCAAGACCTACGGCACCTTCACCCCCGAGAAGATGGAGCGTGCTAAATGGCAGTTGAGCATCTATGCCTATCTGTTCACGCTCCAGAACCCCGGGGCGAAAATCGACCGGCTACTTGTGATCCGTCTCCGCAGCAAGGGGAAGGACCACATCAGCGAGATTATTGAAGTTGAGAGAATACCTGCCAACATCTGCAAGGCTCTGCTCGAAGCGGACCTCAACGGCGAGCAATTCAAAAACCCGTACTCAATTCCTGCTGACATCAAGGCACAGGAAATGACCATCCGCGAGCTCATCCAGACGAAACAGCAAGTGGATGAGGAACTGAAGCGCATTAAGGCCGACATCCTTTTACGCATGGAGGCCACCAACGCGAAGATCTGGGAGACGGACAGCATGAGGATCACCCGTAAGCTGCCAACCCAACGTGAGAGTTTTGATCTGGGACGCTATAAGGCAGACAACCCCGATCTTGACCTGAGCGACTACATGAAGGTCAGCAACGTATCCGGCAGTGTGCTGATCACTATCTAACTGACATTACTAACCACGCCAGGAGAATGAAATTGAACCACATCAACCGTTCTCCTGGCTCTCTTATGAACACTTGAACAAAATGAACACGAACATCAACGAAAGCCGCGAATATAAAGCAGCTAAGGAATTGGAGCGAGTACTTAACGACTACAGCTTCAACCCCGATCGATTTACAGCAGCCATACCATCGTTCCACAAGACGCTGGAGCAGAACTTTATGAGGCTGATTATCGCATGTATCAAGTTTATGGCCGATGATAGCAACCGTTTCATCGACCTGCGTAATAAAGGTTCCCATGAGGCAGCGGTCATTCTTGCCAAAGCCTTAGAGGAGCATAAGGACGAAATATACTTACCATTCATCTAAAACCCAACTGATTATGAACATCAACATCGAATTATTTAAGCGTTACAAGCCCTACAAGAAGGTTCAGATCATCATGGAACTGACCGAGGACGAGCTTTTGAACATCACTCCCGCTACCGTCACAAGAATCATCAAGGAAGCGGGAACGAGACTTTACCGATCCAGGGACAAGCGGCTGTGGATTCCCGATAGATTCCGCACCGGCAACCATTGGAACAGTACTTTCAACGCTGTGGAACTAATCAAGGGCAAACTGTATGTGAGCCTTTATGTCCAGTACAGCAACACCGACACCGATACCGACGCCACCTACAATGAGTTTTTCTCAAGAGGTGACTATCGCGGACACATCTGCTATGAGGACCGCTACGGAAATCCACATACGGACTATTACACCTATACACCGAGCGACAAGGCCAGGGCACTTAGGTCATTGCTGCTCACCTATGTCCAACGCAAATACAAGAGCTATTATGACAAGAAGAAAGCAGAACAAGAGAACGCTGACTGAGAAACGGCAGAAACATCACACCACTGCCGATATACCAGCCAATCCATCATTCCGCAACTTTACCGTGAGAAGGACGATCGAGATACACCTGACGACCATTAACCCACAGCTCACCCAACGAGATGCCGAATTCTATGTGGACGGCAACTTCTATGTGAGGGGACAACTGGACGGGAAATATCAAGATTTCTATCTCACACGCGTAAAAATGAACTATAACAACCGCAAAAATTCAACAGACAATGGCAAAGAATAAGAACAAGAAGCTCACCATTAAATACTGGTGTGGGTTATCACGAAATTCACGGGAGCGCGCTTTGAAATTTTGCTTCCCGATTTCACCAAGCATAGTTGAAATGCTGCTCGACGAGAAACCGACGACGAGTGAAATCAAGAATGGTTTTTGGCTAGTTGTATTCCGGAGGATTACGATACCCCGGGACAATAGCTTCTACAAGACCTGTTATATGAATGAGACTTATTTAGCGTAACGATTATGGGATTCAGACTACATTGTGCCACCACCTACAAGGTAGAATGGGGCAACGCAATTGGATTTAATCACAAGATACAGGAATTCCATAACCTGCTGGACGCTTGTGGGTGCGGTTATAGCAACGAAGAGTTTGATGTCGATTTTGAGGTGCTGAAGAACGATTGGCGCCACGTTATCGATAAACTGAAGAGACTCGATACCCTGCCCGATGATGAGGCCGGGGAAATTGAGATGCGAGTTAAAGATTTGAACTGTACAACCGATGAGGTTATTGACAAGATGGAACGCCTGCTGACGATGGGTGAACCTGACAGCGATTACCTTCACTTAAGCTTTTTCTGATTATGATCGACAATGAAGATTACAATGTTAGGCTGGCCCGTTATATCTGGACTATCCTCACGAGCCAACCTATCATCCTTATGTCATGGGGCGTTGATCCTAAGACAGTGAAGACGATTGAACTCGGACTGGAATTTCACGTGCAAGGCTTCAAACATACCGGCCTTGTGAGAGTGACATTGAACGAAGGCTTGGATTTATTCGAGGTTTCACTGATTGACGAAAATGACAAAATCGTGAATACCATAGAATCCGTTTTTTGTGATAATCTCGTGGCTGTGATAGATGATGCTGTAGAAAAAACCGACAATTATGAGAAGTCAATTTGTGAGGAATATGGCATTATCACAGAGAACGAGTTATGTGAAAGCGACACCGGCCAACCAACCCAATGAGGCCGAAAGTGTATTCAAATAATGGGTGTATTCAAAAAAGTCTGCAAGGGCCAATGAATACACCCTTTTTGTGTAACCATTTTTATCAAAGATTTATATGACGACACAACCAACCAAGAGGGCCGTGATCTATGCCCGAGTGAGTTCTGAAAATGACAGACAGGATACATCACGACAAATCACAGACCTTCAAAAATTCAGTGAAGCCCAGGATATGACAGTGGCGAAAATCTACGAAGAGCACATTTCAGGGGCAAAGAAGAATGAGGAAAGACAAGTGTTGACCGAGTGCTTGGACTATTGCACCGGGAACAATGTCGATTACTTGTTATTATCTGAACTGAGCCGCCTGGGAAGATCGACGCTGCAAGTATTGAAATCCCTGGAACGGCTGCATGAGGCTAAGGTATCAGTCTACATACAGAACCTTGGCATCTACTCGCTACAACCCAATGGCGAAGTGAATCCTATCGCGTCCATTCTCATCACCGTGTTAGCTGAGATGGGCAATATCGAGCGAGCCAACATCCAATACCGGCTCAACTCAGGACGCGCCCAATTTGTGAGGAACGGTGGAAAACTCGGACGCAAAACCGGGACCATCAAGAGCGAGGATAAGAAACGTGAGGAGTACAAGGAGGTCATATCGCTGCTGAAACGAGGCTACTCCATCAGAAACACAGCGAAGATAACCGGCTACTCCTTTTCAACTGTACAAAGAATTAAAAACCAATTTTTGAAATAAGCTATGCCAAACTGGGCTTCTGTAACCTACGAATGCGTCGGTGATCCCAAGGACATCCGGCTGCTGCATGACGCGCTGAAGTATATCGACAAGCGCAAGACCACCATCGTCCCCAACGGCTTTGGAAAATGGTGGTTGGGAAACTTAGTGACTAGACTCGGCGGCAACTGGGAGCAATATCCCTGCCGTGGCGACATCACAAGCTATTCACTCGAGAATGAGACCACGCTGATGATCTGGCAGAATACCGCATGGGGCGAGCAGGAAGGCGTGAGAAGAATCATTGAAGAGAAACTGCCCAGCATCAAGGTGTACTTCCAGGAGGAGGAACCGGGGTGCGGGTTATTCGCGACCAACAGCTTTGAGCACTTCCCCGAGCGATATCTGTTGGACAGTTATGATGAACCGCTGTACTTTGAAACCGTCGATGAAGCGGCCAAATGTGTATCAGATATCGTCGGCCATCCTATCGAGCCAAGCGTCGAAGCCATTGACCAGGCCCTCGACGACTATCTTGAGGTGCATGAGGACGACGACACCTGGTATAGCTTCCACGAGTTCATCGAGGAAGTTGAGTGAAGACTAACACCACATAGTTTAGTATTAACATGAGAAAAGACGGCAGTATTTGCCGTCTTTCTATTTCATTCACCCTCGCCACCGATGAACGTGTCGCGAGTTATGCGGAACAAAGGCACTAATTCTGCGTCACACGCACAGCCCGCACAGGTCGGCCGTAGCCGCGGTAGTAGTAGTACTTGTACACGCCCCCCGAGATGGAGTAGAAGTCGAGGCCGTAAGCGTAGATCGGGAGGATGGAGAAGAGCGTGCGCGACCAATAGTAGCCCCAAGAGCCCGCGTCGTAGAGCGACGCGCACCAGCGATAGCCCGCAGCGGGCAAGAACATAGTGTTCCCATTGGGACCAGTGAACAAGCGACCGTTCACGCCGTTCTGTGTTGTCCAGTCTGAGGAACAGTTCTCGTAAAGTTCACACTGCTGCTCGGTCGTGGGCATGCGCCACGAGGGACCCCAGTTGACGTAGGCCGCATCGTCCTCGGGATCCAACTCAGTCTTGTTATCGACAAAGCCGTCATTGCCGTAGTCGCTGTTGGTACAGTACTTCGTCATCGTCGTTTCGCTGCCGTTGCACCATTTGTAGGTGCTCCACTCGTAGAAATCCTTGGTTGCGGTCTCGCCCCAGGCGAAATATGAACCTAACTCTTCGGTGTTACTGGCACCGACATTACACGTGGCCCATAGCGTACCGCTGGGCAAGCCCAAGTCAACCCACTCGTGGAGGTCGGGAGGCGTCACGGGATCATCAGGCCAGGAACCACTCAACAGGTAATCTATCAGGCTTGTCACGTCCGAGATGTTGGCAACTCCATCTTGGTTTACGTCACCTTCTGGAACACCTGACAACAGGTTATCGATCAAGCAGGTCACATCTGAAATGTTGACCGCTCCATCCTGGTTCACATCACCGCGTGGATACTCTTGTGCACCGGCCGTGAATGAGGTCAGCATCAGCAACAATACGATTAAAAATGAGCTAAATTTCGCCATAATGTTATCTATTTAGTTGGTTTATCACGATTTTTTTCCATCCGCAAAGTTAGTGATTTATTATTATCTCCAATAATATAACGATGTGATTGAAGCCTCAGAATGCCGTGCCGTGCATCACCTGCCGCTGACAACATGTCGCGCTACGATGTAAAAATAGCGTCTTGGTTGTCAGCTATAAGCAAAAATGGCAGACTGGTTTTCTTTGGCACAGTAATTGACGGCTACGTTGATACACTATGATTAATGTTATTGATTTATATTTTTTTATTTATTCATATTTATAAATTAATTATTTAATCAGACCATGAACAAAGATGTTTTAAGTTCATGTATTATTGACCATCGCGGCAAACGCGAAGTCAGAATCTACCGCGACTCAGCTTTGAAGTTATTCGACTGGAGTGAAGAACAAAGGAAAATACTTAAAGATTCTTTTGAGGACCCCGGCCATAGAGTTTTGAGTGTCCCTATTAAAGAGGGTGAAACGGTTGATGATTTCCGTTTATTATCAAGGGTGGAGTATGCTTTGGCAAGCATTCTCATCGAACGCTACTTAAAGGAGATTCGTCTGATGTATGACGGTCTTTTTTGGTACGCTCTAGCGATGAAATACGGAATAAATGATCTTGAACGGATCTATCACAACATTTCTTACAGGGTTGAGGATAATCTCTATGATGATCCAAACGAAGCTTGAGGATTGAATTCATGAAAAGAGGCCGGGCAAATCCCGACCTCTTTTTTGTTTTCATGGCTAGACTCAGCCGAAAAAAAAGAAGTCGAGACCGGCACCTCTTCGGTGTCAGCCTCGTTACTTCTTTTCCAGACTCTCTGTCGGTTCGATTATGCCGTCATTAGGGCACGGTCTCCCCGACAGGTGATAACGCCTGGTGATGGCGGTGCTGGACGACTCTTCGCCGCCCAGTCCATACCATCGTGATATATATTGTCTTTGCCCCTCATGCCGCCGTGCTCATTGTGGCCAGCGGTCCTCTCGGGGGCATGTGTTTCTCTTACATATAAGGGTTTGAGGCAATCTGAAGCGGCAGTTTTAGGCCAATGTTTTGATAAGCTCATAGGCTTGCTTGAGCTGGTCCGCGTCGAATTTTTCAAGCATCTCGATGATGTTATATTTCGCATCTACACCATTCCACTTGTCGAGTTCTATACGCCGCGTGTCGCTGGCGATTTCAATGTAGGGCTTCATGCTCTCGTAGTCCTTGTGGCCGGTGCAAGACATAACAACGGGGGCTGGGATACCAAAGGCCAGAGAGCAACAAACGAACGTTCTGCGAGCATCATGGCAGCTGATAATATCATAGAACTTATTGACATCATCATGCCGCTGAGTGCCGATGAAATATGTGTTGACGACCTCTCTGTCCAGGCCGGCATCCTTGGCTGCGAGTTTGATATAGTCATTCAGCTTTTGTGCCGAAGGAACAGGGAACAAAGTGCCATCCTCGGACTCGTAGTCAGCATATTTGTCGATAATCTCTTGCGCGTAGTCAATAATGGGTATCGTGATGTGGTCAGATGTCTTCTTGGTGTACAGATCAATACCCTTACAGCTCCACAAAATCACGAGTAACTATCTGATAATCAGATGATTACTCGTTGCTTTATTGGAGCACCTGGCTCCAAATGATATTTACTGATAATATATGATGCTTAATGATAAAGAATTACCTACCTTTCTCTCGCATTGTGTGATGGCTTGGAGCTTCTAACTCCACTCATCATATCTCGCCTTGTTTTGGAGTTCTTAGCTCCATATGCTATAGCTAACATCAAAAAGTGCATATTTGAAATGACGATGTTGGGGGAGTATGAATGACACAAACCCCAACTGAGTTTTGGCTAAAACGAAGATTTTTCACGAGTTTTAGCTAAAACTCATTGTTAATTTAAATAATAATAATACCTTTGCATCAACCAAATTCATTTTTCGTTATGGATAAGCTTATAGGCAGAGAAAAAGAGATACGACTGTTGACGGAATACACATCTTCAGACCATCCTGAATTTGTTGCCATTTATGGTCGCAGACGTGTGGGAAAAACATTCTTGGTCAATCATTTGTTTCATGGCAAAATGGCTTTTGCCATGACTGGGGTACTTAACGGTACTTCTGAGGAACAAATGGAGGCGTTTATAGATGCACTCCAAGAATACAGCAAGAAAACCGTCAAACGTCCTGAAAACTGGATGGAAGCATTTAGACTATTGAAGGAGTATCTAAAGCGAAAGGTCACATTGAAACGACGTTGTATCGTATTCCTGGATGAACTTCCATCAATGGACACACAACGATCAGGCTTTGTACGGGCATTAGGTTACTTTTGGAACTCATGGGCATCGATGCAAGACAACCTCACATTAATTGTTTGCGGCAGTGCCACTTCTTGGATGATCAAAAATGTTGTAAATGATAAGGGCGGCCTCCATGACCGCATCACTCACGAAATACATCTGCGTCCATTCACTCTTCATGAAACCGAAACATATTTGAAAAGCCGGAATTTCAAGTGGGAGCGTCTTTCTGTATTACAGGCATACATGGCTCTTGGCGGAGTGCCCTATTATTTGAGCCTTTTGCATCATAATGAGAGTTTTTCAACAAATATTGACCGGCTTTTCTTTGGAGAAGAGGAAGAATTGCGTAGGGAATACAAACGATTGTATTCAACATTGTTCCAATCGCCCGAGTCTTACATGTCTATCGTCAACGCACTATCAAAGGTGAAACATGGTATGACCCGTAAAGAGTTAAGCTCTGCTCTTGGATCTGCTCCAAACGGGACGCTCAGCCAGAAGTTAGAAGACTTGGTTAATTGTGATATCATCCGAAAGTACGTGGTGAGGGAGAAACGCATCAGCAATCGTTCCGCTATCTATCAACTCACGGATTTCTACTCGCAGTTTTTTCTGACATTCGTTCCGCGTGCAGAGGCCGAAACCAACTATTGGACGAATCATATCGGGACACCTGAAATCAACACATGGTTGGGGCTGTGCTTTGAGAGGGTCTGCATGACACATGTAACACAGATCAAGAAAGCCCTGGGCATCGATCGGATTTCGACAAAATTCTATTCGTGGCAAAGTAAGCAATCGCAACCGAAAGCTCAAATAGACATGATTCTTGATCGAGCAGACGGAATCATCAACCTTTGCGAAATGAAATACAGTGATGCTGAGTTCTCCATGAACAATGCTGAAACGATCAAACTCCGCAACCGAGCAGCTTCCTTTAAACAGGAGACGGGTGCGAAAGGCGCATTGTGGCCCACGTTGATAACGACCTATGGTTTGAACGACGGAATGCATTCATCCACATTCGTTGCTACATTAACCATGGATGATTTGTTCAAGTAGCTGTCCCCAATGAATGTCTTTCATGGATAATTCGGTATCATATCAGGAACTCAAGCGCGAACGGGATGCTCTTCAAGTGCGAATAAGGCAACTTGAAGATGAGATTTCGTCACTTCGTGAACGACTGTTGCAGTATGAGCCGCTACGGTCAGACCACGAAAAGCCCACGACTCCTCCAGCAATGACCCGATTGTCGCTGGACGAAAAGGTTTCCCTGTTTCGTAGTTTGTTCCGTGGACGGGAAGATGTATTTGCCCGGCGATGGCAGAACCATTCAAATGGCAAAAGTGGATATCAACCAGTCTGTGAAAACGAGTGGAACCCGCAACTGTGCAACAAGCGACAACACAAATGCAGTGAATGTCCTAACCGGCAATTCTCTATGCTCACTGACAATGACATCTATCGTCACCTTGAAGGGAAAGCGCCTGATTGCCGTGATGTGATTGGGTTGTATGCCATCAATGAAGATAATACCTGCCATCTGCTTTGTGCCGACTTCGATGACAAGAACTGCGAGCATGGCTATAAAGGAGATGTATTGACATTTGTCAATGTCTGCAAAAATTGGAATATCCCCAGCTATGTGGAGCGATCACGGTCTGGAAATGGGGCACATGTCTGGATATTTTTTGATGCTCCGATTTCGGCTGCCAAAGCACGACGGTTAGGTTATGCTATTCTAACTGAAGCCACAAATCGTGACGGTTGTATTTCGTTCAGATCATATGACCGTTTCTTTCCGAACCAGGATTATCTGCCACAAGGAGGCCTAGGCAACCTCGTGGCGCTGCCGTTACAAGGGCATGCAAGAAAACAAGGTAACAGCGTATTTGTGAACGAGCATTTTGAGCCCTATCCTGACCAATGGGAATACTTGCTCAAAATTAAGAAACTGACTGAGGCAGATGTTGACATCTTGCTTCACTCAAAGGCTAGTGCCCAGCCCCTCGGCGCACTGGCATCAACCAGCGAGAACAATCCTTGGGAAGCTCCCGTGGCACCAACGATTGATAAAAGAGATTTTGCTGCCAAGCTGACAATCGTAAAAGCGAACATGCTTTACTTTCCTATTGGGGCATTATCGGCAAAGATTATCAATCACTTCAAGCGGATCGCCTCATTCAGGAATCCAGAATTTTATAGCCGACAGGCTATGCGTCTAACGACTTATAACATTCCTCGCATCATCTCTTGCGCTGAAATCATTGATGACTACCTGGCATTACCTCGTGGTTGTGAAGATGCTGTCATCCAATTCCTTGAAGAGAATGAGACAAACTATGAGATCATCGACAAAACCAATCATGGGAAACCCATTCATGTCACTTTCACTGAAGAGTTGCGTAGCGAGCAAGCAAAAGCAGTTACACTATTAAGCGAGAATACAAATGGCGTGTTGTCAGCTACAACGGCTTTTGGCAAGACTGTTGCTGCAATAGGACTGATTGCAAGACACGGAGTTAATACGCTAATTCTAACGCATACTAAAGCACTCCTTGAACAATGGAAAACAGAATTAGGCAAGTTTCTGTCAATCGAATACACACAAAAGGAGACCAAACCCAAACGTGGCAGACCAAAGAAATCTTCCCCTATTGGCACACTCAGTTCTACTGGCAACTCATTGCATGGCATCATTGATGTCGCCCTTATCCAGTCTTGCATAACTAATGGAAAGGTAAAACCGTTTGTCAAGGACTATGGCATGGTGATTGTCGATGAATGCCATCATGTGTCTGCGGTAAATTTCGAACACGTTTTAAAAGAAACAAATGCACATCGGGTCTATGGCCTGACCGCAACTCCAATAAGGAAAGACGGACATCAGCCCATCATATTCATGCAATGCGGCCCGATTAGATACACGGCTGACGCCAAGCATCAGATGCAAATGCAGTCTTTTAGCCGATTGCTTGTACCTCGTTTCACACATTACCACGATGTTATTGACAAAAATTTGCCCTACATGCAAATCATTCACCAACTTTCCGAGGATGAATACCGTAACCGCCTCATTGTAGATGACGTTTGCTTTGCATTGAAAGAAGGTCGAAGCCCTTTAGTACTTTCTAGTCTAACTACACACGTTGTTTTACTAGCTAATCTACTTGAGCCTCATTGCTCTAATGTCATTGTACTCATTGGCTCAGAAAGCGCCAAAGATAAGAGGATGAAAATGGAACGATTAAATCAACTCTCAGCCAATGACCCTCTCGTCATCATAGCAACAGGAAAGTACATCGGCGAGGGATTTGACTGTCCCAGGCTCGACACATTGTTCCTCGCTCTGCCAGTTTCATGGAAAGGTATCATCGCACAATATGCAGGTCGCCTTCATCGCGATCACGTCGGGAAACAAGAGGTGCGCATTTATGACTATATCGACTTTAATATTCCTGTGTGTGAAGCTATGTATCGACGTAGGCTTAAAGGCTATGCATCCATCGGATACTCGCTCATGCCAGATGGCTTATTCGCCGATGTTCAAGAAGCAGAAAACCAGATTTTCAATGGCTCCAACTTCATAACTCATTACATTTCATCTCTTGGTTCTGCCAAAAGTTCCATCATAATCATTTGTCCCAAAGTAAAGTTTAGCCACCGCTCATTAGTCGCCACACGATTTGCTGACCTCATTCCCAAAGGCATCAAGATTGCAGTAGCGACCAGAGAGAAGAACGAGTATACCGAACACTTGGAAAAGTACGGAATAAGAGTCATCATTAAAGTGAGCCTATCATTTTCAGCCACCATCATCGACCGCTCCCGTCTATGGTACGGCAATGTTAACCCCCTTGGCTTCTACAAGCAAGATGACAATATCATCACTTTCCGCCATCCTGAGGTTGCTACTACTCTTATTGACTTGTTAAGTAGCATATAAATTGGCCTATTTCTATTGCATTACGATAGATATCAGAGGGGGGAATCGGGGCCGTTTTGTATTCCCCCCTTTTGGGATATAACATACTAATCGTGTGATACGACAAATTAATCGTTATTGTGCAATTGACTGATAACCAAATATTTTCATTAGTTTATATTATCACGCAATCAGTATGTGATTTGTATGTAATACCATTCGCCAATTCCTCCAGCTCCACATAATCAAGAATAAGTCGCTGAAAGTATTTTCAGGGGCTTTTTTTATACTTATTTGTGTAGAGGTTATTGGGGGCTTTATGGGCGCGTGGATGAGGGTGGTTGGTGGATGGGGATTTTTTTAATTATGCTATTTTTTGGGGTTATTGTTGGTGGGTGGGGGAAAAAGTAGTACCTTTGCGGCGAAATCGATGGTAATCGAGGGGGCCATGGGCTACCTCGATGAAAGGGAATCCGGTGAGAGTCCGGAACTGTACCTGCAGCTGTAATCCCCTCAAACACGGGGTCTGCTTACTGAATGTCACTGGCCTGGAGTAAGGCTGGGAAGGCAAAGCAGACTGGGGAAAAGTCAGAAGACCTGCCATTATTTAGCTTTTAGCCATTAGCTGTAGCTGCAGCTGGTGCCGGGAGCTGAATATATTAACTTTAGTACGTTCACTCAGGAACAGGTGTGACGGAAAGCAAATGAAGAAAAGAAAAAGACTGGCGGCTGCGTTGCTGTCTTTATGCGCGTTTGCAGCTGTCAATGGACAGAATGACATCTGGCGGCAGGATAGTCTGCCCGAGGTGGTTGTAACGGGTACTGGCACTCAGCACCTGCTGAAGGATGCACCCGTGCAGACCGAGGTAATCACGAGCAAGATGCTGCGCAACTATGCGGGCAAGAGTATCGAGGACATCCTGGGTGGCCTGACGGCGTCGTTTGCCTTCAACCAGGACGACATGGGTTCGCAGATGCAACTGAACGGACTGGGCAACAGCTACATTCTGGTCCTGATTGACGGCAAACGCATCCATGGCGACGTGGGTGGTCAGAACGACCTGTCGCTGATTGACCCGCAAAACATCGAGAAAATCGAGATCGTGAAGGGTGCGTCGAGTGCGCTCTACGGCTCGGATGCCATCGCGGGTGTGGTGAACATCATCACCAAGAAACACCGCGAGGAGGGTCTGCTGATAGAGAACACCACACGACTGGGCAGCTATGGCGACGTGCGCCAGCACAATGGTCTGGCGTTGAATTACGGCAAATTCAGCAGCTATACCAACTTCCAGCTGCAGCACAGCGACGGCTGGCAGAATACCTCGGTTGAGCATACTGAAGGCTCTGAAGAGCCCATCACCGATTCCCGTAACAAGACCGTGAACCGCCACACCAACTGGCAAATCGCCGAGCGATTGACCTATCAGCCTGTCAAGAATGTGGAACTCTATGCCGACGGCAGCACCTACTGGAAACGCATCTATCGCGTGAGCGGCCGCCATCCCCACTATGACGTGAAGACCTGGGACATGGAGTACCACAACGGCTCGGCATCCATCGGCGGCAAGTGGAGCCGTTCAAAGACCGACTACATCTCGCTGGACGTGGATTGGCACCGCCATGCCTACTATTACTATTACACCGCCACGACGCTCGTCGAGGACTACGAGAAGAGCGCGGGCACTCCCTACTACCCTTACTTCCCGTATCTTCCTGACCAGAAGGAACTGCAGAGCGACCAGCAGCGCACGATGGCCGCGCTGAAGGGAGTCTTCACTTTGCCCTACGAGAACATCCTGAGTACCGGCATGGAATTCCGCTATGACTGGCTCCACGCCCCCACCCGAGTCAAGGGCGGCAAGGCCAGTGACTGGACCGCTGCCGTGTATGTGCAGGACGAATTCAACCTCATCCAAAACGTGAACATCACAGCCGGCCTGCGCCTGAACCAAAACGAGCAGTTCGGCACCAAGCTGACACCCAAGGTTTCGGCGATGTGGAAACCCGGTAACGCCTGGCGATTGCGTGCAACCTGGAGCCAAGGCTTCAAGACGCCCGCCATCCGCGAACTGTTCTACCGCTATGTGCGCCAGATGAGCGGCACCTACCTGTACCTGGGCAACACCGACCTCAAGCCGCAGTCAAGCAACTATTTCTCGCTGAGTGGCGAATATGGCTGGCGCGGCCTGAACGTGACTGTCACAGGTTATTATAATAAGGTCAAGGACATGATAGCCCTGGTGACCATCCCCAACTATCAGGCCCCCGACGAGTACATCATCCAGTATGATCCCGTCAAGACCCGCCAATACCAGAACATCGAGGACGCCAAGACCTATGGCGTTGACGTGAACGTCAATTACCAGTGGCGAGAGTTTGCCTTCGGCCTGGGCTACAGTTATCTGGACACCGATGCCAACCAATATGACACCAACCATGACAAGATGCGCAAAGTCACCATCGACGGCATGGCCCACCACAAGGGCAACTGGTTTGCCACCTGGGGTCACCGCTTCACGGCCGACTACCGCTTGAGCGTGGGCATCTATGGGCGCATGTCAAGCACCCGCTATTACCAGGACGACGGCAACGGCAAGGGATACCAGACGTGGCGCCTGTCCACCACCCATGACCTGGGGCACTTCAAGGCGACCACCTGGCGCATCGAGGCCGGTGTGGACAACATCTTCAACTACTGCGACCGCACGCCTCACGGGCTGCACTTGGGCACGACTACCCCTGGCCGCACCGGCTATGTGTCGCTGACCATCCGCTTCAATCAAGGAAAAAAACTTTCTAATAAGTATAAGTCTAACTATAAACAACAAAACAATGATGAAGATTAAATCTTTATTGATTGCCATGCTGGCAATCTGTCTGACCATGGGCTTCACCTCTTGCAAAGATGACAAGGACGATCCCATCGAGAACAACTACACCATTTACCAGAAAGCCGTAACGCAGACCGTTAAGTCTCAGAAGAAGAGCGACAAGGTTATCCTGCTGGTTGCCTTCGGTTCGACCTGGGAGCAGGCTTACAACGCATTTGACGCCACTGTTGAAGCCTACAAGAAGGAATTCCCCGGTTATGACGTGTTCCTGTCCTTCTCCTCAGCCATCTGCATCAACCGTGCAGCAGCCGGTGAGAACGTAGATCCCCGCAACTTCTATGCACCTCCCTTCTGGCTCAACGCCTTTGCCGAGGTTGAGTACATGGAAATCGTCGTACAATCGCTGCAGGTTATTCCCGGTGAGGAATACACCCGCGTGATCAACTACATCAAGGACTTTGCCAACAACGCCAACGGTGACATCAACGACAAGTATCTGTCGATTGTTGACCTCAAGTTGGGTGTGCCCCTGCTGCAGGATGCCGAGAGCGATGTGAACCTCGTTGCCAGCGAGCTGAACAAGCTCTACAAGGACAAGGCCAATGAGGGCGTTGTTGCCTTTATGGGCCACGGTAACCCCGACAGCTATGATACCTACAAGGCCAACGTACGTTACACTCAGCTCGAGGAGGCCTTGCAGTACTTCAGCAAGAATTACTTTGTGGGTACTGTTGACATGATGGATAACTTCAAGACCGACGTATATGAGCGTATGGTTGCAGCCGGTATCACCAGCGGTAAGGTATATTGCCACCCCCTGATGTCGATCGACGGTGACCACGGCCACAACGACATGGCTGGTGACGATGACGACAACTGGGACGGCACCAAGTTCACCCCCAACGATGAGGGCGAGGTTGAGGACACCTCCTGGAAGATGTACTTCCACCACCTGGGTTATGAGTGCAACAACTCGACCATGATCGAGAAGGGTCTGTTGGAACTCCCCACCATCCGTCAAGTGTGGATGAACCACACACGTGACGCCATCAACGGTGATCCCCTCGATTTCTATCACAGCAAGAATCCCGAGTAATTGAGTTTTGCAGTTTTCAGTTGTCAGTTTTCAGCGGCATCCGCAAATTACTGACAACTGAAAACTAATAACTAAAAACTGATGATGAACAAAAGGCTATTGATTATAGCTGTGGCACTCCTCACGGGGAGTGCCGCATTTTCCCAAATCCACAAGATGGAACGTAGCGATTCGTCAATGACGGACCGCTCTTATACCTTAAATCCCGTGGTTGTCACCGGATCAGGTCACCACCAGCGCCTGAAATCCACCGCCACCCCTGTCCATGTGCTCAGCCGCCAGGAAATCAAGGAGCAGGGCATTACCACCTTTGAAGGCGCCTTGACGCGCATGATGCCGCAGGTCTCGATGGCTCCCAACTCGATGGGCACCTTCCTGAGGCTCAACGGACTGGGCAACAAGTATATCCTTATCCTGATTAACGGCCAGAAGTTGACGGGTGACATCTCCAACAATGTTGACCTGAACCGTATCAACATGGCACGCGTGAAGCGCATTGAGGTGCTTGACGGTGCTGCCTCATCACTCTATGGCTCGGATGCCATCGCAGGTGTCATCAACATCATCACCGACCAGCCCACCCAGCAACTGGTATCCCTCGGCAGCGACACGCGCGTGTCAGGTCACGGCCAACTGACCGAGAACATCACGCTGGATATCTACAAGAACGGTTTCGGCTCCTATACCTCATTCTCACGAGACCGCGCCGACAGTTACCGCATCAACGATGTTGAATATGTCAAGGGCTCGGAAACCGAGACGCAGCCGACCATTGCCCCATTCTTCACGGGCTACCGCGCTAACCTCGTTGGTCAAAAGTTCACCTATGCTCCAAACGAGCATCTGGCGTTGAATGCCGGAATCGACTATTCCTACAAGATTACCGACCGCCCCGAGACCCGCAAGGAGATCACGGGCGGTACCGACTACGAGATGCGCTACAAGGGCCTGCGCTGGAACGTGGGCGGCATCTACAAGTTCACGAGCCGCAACTCGCTGCAGGCCGACTTCACCGTTGACCGTTTCCGCTATGGCAAGCAGTATGACGTAAATACTAAGGACTATCGCATCGACGACTATGTGCAGTCCAAAAAGCAACGTTCGATGGAAGGTCAACTGAAGGCTATCCTTGGTTTGATGAAGCACTCCACGACTATCTTTGGTGCCGATTGGCGCAAGGATTACCTGACCGCCACCTCGGGCAACATCAACCAGAACGCCTATACGGCGGCCGCCTTTGCCCAGCACGAGATGCTGTTCTTTAACCGCCTGACCGCCACGGTTGGCCTGCGTCTGACCTATCACAAGACCTTCAACTGGCACCTCACGCCCAAGGCCACGCTGATGTATGCTCCTGGCAACTTCCGCTTGCGTGCCACCTATTCGGCGGGCTTCCGTGCTCCTGGTCTCGACGAACTGTATTACCACTATTTCTCGGTCAACCGCGGCAAGGCACAGATCATCTTTGGCAACAAGAATCTTAAGCCCGAGAAGAGCAACTATTTCTCGCTCAATGCCGAATACCGCAGCAATATCCTAGCCGTGAGTGTGACGGGATATCTGAACCGCATCAACGACATGGTCATCAGGGATAATATCGACATAGATGCTACCTCACTGGCCATGCTGCAAGCCGAATTCCCCGAGATGACCGATGACCAGGCCCAGAAACTCGAGCGTTACTCGCTGTACAAGAACAGCGATAAGGGTGACGTCAAGGGTGTGCAGGTCAACGTTTCTGCCAACCTGTTCAGGGGCTTCAACTTGTCGGCCAACTACGTTTACACTTATGCCCGCACCTGCAGCGGAAACGAATGGACGCCGCTGGAGCGCAGCATCCGCCATGCCGCCACCGTTGCCGCCAACTATTACCACAACTGGGGCAACTACGGCCTGAACGTGAACGTCAACGGCAGATTGCAGTCCAAGACCTACTATCCCGACTATGAGGATGCACCGGGTTATGGAGTCTGGAACCTGAACACGTCCCACTCGTTTGACGGGTTGAAACATTTGTATCTGGAGCCGAGCATCGGTATCGACAACATCTTTAACAAGGTGGACCGCCGCATCGACTCATCCAACCGCAAGTATGCCCTGTATTCCCCGGGACGCATGCTCGTGATTGGTCTGAAATTGAAAATCAAGTAACCTTATATTGTAATCATAATGGAGGTTTGTCGTGAGACAGTACCTCCATTTTTATTATTTTTGCTAAATTTGCGACTGATATGGGTAAGATAATCGTAGCAGGCATCGGGCCTGGCAGTAAAGAAGACATCACGCCTGCCGTACTTGACGCAGTACGGTCGGCAGATGCCATTGTGGGATATAAATACTATTTCCAGTTTATCGATCAATATGTCCAAGACGGGTGCGAATGCATCGACACGGGCATGAAGAAGGAACGCGAGCGTGCCGAGCAGGCCTTTGAACTGGCCGAGCAAGGCAAGACCGTCGTAGTTATTTCATCGGGCGATGCCGGCATCTATGGCATGACACCGCTCGTCTATGAAATGAAACGAGAGCGCAGTTCTGATGTGGAGATTGAATCCATGCCCGGCATCTCGGCCTTCCAGAAAGCCGCCTCGCTGTTAGGTGCTCCCATCGGCCATGACCTGTGTATCATCTCGCTGAGCGACCTGATGACCCCGTGGGAGGTGATTGAACGCCGCATCAAGGCTGCCGCCGTGGGCGACTTCGTCACAGCCGTCTATAATCCCAAGTCCAACGGCCGCTACTGGCAACTCTATCGCTTGGTGGAATTGTTCCTGCAGCAACGGTCGGTCGATACGCCCGTGGGCTATGTCCGTCAGGCGGGTCGAGATGAGCAGGAAATCAAAGTCACGACGCTCGGCGAGTTTGACCCCGAGGACGTGGATATGTTCACCGTGATTCTTATCGGCAATTCGCAGTCCTATATCTACTCCCCCTCCTCCGCCCTCACGGGCACCTCCCCCCAGGCGGGGGAGGAGTCGAGGCGCATCATCACGCCACGTGGCTACTACCGTGAGCGCAACGATGAAGCCATCAAGCCTGGCCAGCAGATTATGATAGAGTCGTTCCGAACCATTGAGAGCGAACTCCGCAATAAAGACATCCCCCTTGACCACAAGTGGGCACTGCTGCATGCCATCCACACGACCGCCGACTTTGAGATGGAGCGTATTCTCTATACCGATGAGGGCGCTGTTGAGACCCTTTACCATAAGGTTGCAAACGGAGAGTTAAAGACCATTGTGACCGATGTGACGATGGTGACCAGCGGCATCCGCAAGGGGGCATTGGCACGACTGGGCGTGGAAGCCAAGTGTTACCTGAGTGACCCGAGGGTTGTCGAGATGGCTGCGACACAAGGCATCACACGCACCCAGGCGGGCATTCGCCTCGCCGTTAAGGAGCATCCTGATGCGCTTTTCGCCTTTGGCAACGCACCGACGGCATTGATGGAACTGTGTGACCTCATCCGCAAAGACAAGGCCCATCCTGCCGGCATCATCGCTGCGCCAGTGGGCTTTGTGCATGTGCGCGAGTCCAAACACATGGTCAAGCCGTTCAAAGCCATTCCCAAAATCATCGTCGAGGGACGCAAGGGCGGCAGCAACTTGGCAGCAACCCTGTGCAACGCCATCTTGACCTATGACGATGCCGAACAACTCAAGCCGGGTCGAGACCTGTAATCCTCACGCTAAGCCGCAAAGTCGCAAAGTTTTTTATCAACAGAAATTGAAATGAAGTTTTACGTTATAGGCATCAGTGACGCGCCACGGCCATATTTCCCGCCGGAGGTGATCAGTCTCATCTGCAAAGGGCGCATTTTCTCGGGTGGCAAACGTCACTACGGGCTCGTTGCTCCTTATCTGCCCGAAGGTTCCAAGTGGATTGACATTACTGCGCCGCTGGATGCAGTATTTGAGCAATACCACGACGAGGTGATAGTTTTTGCCAGCGGTGACCCGTTGTTTTTCGGGTTTGCCAACACCATCAAGCGCAAGATGCCAGATGCCGAGATTGTGCTTTTCCCGTCCTTCAACTCGCTGCAACTGCTGGCGCACCGCCTGGTGATGCCCTATCACGATATGCGCATCGTCTCGTTGACGGGACGCCCCTGGCCCGAGTTTGACCGGGCACTGATTGAGCGAGCTGGCAAAATCGGCGTATTGACCGACCGGGAGCATACGCCCGCCGCAATCGCCCGCAGGATGCTGGAATACGGCTATAACGGGTATCAAATGCATGTAGGCGAGCATTTGGGCAATCCCAAAGAGGAACACATCATGACCTTGACGCTTGAGGAGGCTGCCCAGCATGAGTTTGAGTATCCCAATTGTTTGATTCTGTGCGGCCACGCCAAGGCAAGGCCTTACGGCATTCCCGAGAGTGAATTTGCCTTACTTGATGGCAGGGAGAAGATGATTACCAAGGCGCCGATACGTCTATTGACATTGCAAGCGCTGGACCTGCCACAGAAGACTGTCCTGTGGGACATCGGTTTCTGCACCGGTAGCGTGTCGATTGAGGCGCGGTTGCAGTTCCCGCACCTGCACGTTGAAGCCTTTGAGATCAGACCCGAGTGTGAAGCCTTGATACAGGAGAACAGCCGACGTTTCGGTGCTCCCGGCATCAATTGGCACATCGGGGATTTCCTTGAAGCCAATCTCGATGCCCTACCCCGCCCTGATGTCGTATTCATCGGTGGCCATGGCGGTCACCTCAAGGAAATCATGGCTCGTGTGCTGACCGTCCTGACTGATGACGGTTGCATCGTGATGAACAGCGTCACCTCGCCCATGGTGCATACCGACAGCCACCAACTGTTTGACGAGGCGTGTGCCGAGTTGGGCTTGACACAAGAGCCACCCACACGCATTATCCTGAACGACAACAACCCAATCGAAATACTGAAATGCAAAAGATAGCCATCATCCCGATAAGTGACGAGGGGCGCCATCTAGCCGACACCCTCCAGCAAGAGTTCCAAGCCCTGGTCATCAGGCGCGCCGATGTTGCCAAACGATGGAAGGACTTTGATGCCTTTATCTTTATTGGCGCGATGGGCATCTGTGTGCGTACGATAGCATCCCTCATCGAAGACAAGCATACCGACCCGGCAGTCATCTGCGTCGATAGTATGGGTAACCATGTCATTTCGGTTCTATCGGGCCATGTGGGCGGCGCCAATGAGTTAACACGTCGTGTGGCATCGGCCTTGGGGGCAGATCCCGTGATTACCACCCAGAGCGATAATGCAGGGCTGTGGGCGCTGGATACGCTGGAAGAACGCTTCAACTGGCCAGTGGCCAGCGAAGATGACATGAACGCCTGCATCTTCACCTTTGTCAACCGCAAGCCCACCGCCCTGCTGATGGAAGTGCGCGACGAGGGTACAGACTATTTGGAAAAGACACTTCCCGACCATGTCACTATCATCAACGACATCAGCGAGGCTGACCCCGAGAAATACCGACTCCTCATCATGGTCACACCATTCCGCCGCTATGCACCTGAGGGCATGTTGTCATTGCACTTTGTACCGATGGTCGGCACTATCGGCTTCGGGCTGGCGCATCATCCCGAGGATTACAAGTTTATCTATGACCAAATGGACGAGGTGCTTGCCCAATGGGGCATCCTACCGTGTGCCTGCCGTTACTGCACGATAGACGTCAAAGCCGATGAACCATTTGTCAAGCTGTTGAAAGAAGGGTATAACGAGGAGGTTGAGTTCTTCACCGCAGAGCAGTTGGCAGCCGTTGAGGTACCCAACCCCAGTGACACGGTGGCTAAACATGTGGGCACGCCAAGCGTCTGTGAGGCAGCTGCCATCCTTGGCTCCAATCACGGCAAATTGATAGTACCGAAGATCAAAGGCAAGAATTTCACGGTGGCATTGGCCATCGACCATCAATACCTGCGTCATCAGCAAGGCCACATCGAGATAGTGGGAGCCGGTCCAGGTGACCCCGATTTGGTATCAGTGAGAGGCCGCAAGATGCTGGAACGTGCCGACCTAATTCTATATGCAGGTTCGTTGGTACCGCGGGAATTGACCTTGTGTGCTAAGCCCGGTGCCGTTGTCCGCAGTTCGGCAAGCATGAATCTGGACGAGCAATGCGCGTTGATGAAGGAATTCTATGACCAGGGAAAATTCATCGTACGCCTGCACACGGGTGACCCGTGCATCTTCGGGGCGATACAGGAGCAGATGGCATTCTTTGACCAGCACGGGATGCACTACCATATCACGCCGGGTATCTCGTCATTCCTTGCTGCCGCTGCCGAACTGAGGAGCCAGTTCACCATCCCTGAACGCACCCAGACTATCATCCTCACCCGTGGCGAGGGCCGCACACCCATGCCCGAGAAAGAGCAGTTGCATCTGCTGGCCCGCAGCCAGAGCACGATGTGCATCTTCCTGAGTGCCTCCATCGTGGATGACGTGCAGCGGGAACTGCTCAAGGAATATCCCGAGGATACACCCGTTGCTGCCTGCTACCACCTCACCTGGCCCGACCAACGCATCTACCGAGGTGTGTTGAAGGACCTTGCCAAGATTGTCCACGACAATAACCTCACATTGACCACGATGCTCGTCGTGGGTGAGGCCATCGACAACCGCAAGGGTCTGTCGGAATTGTATAACAAACACTTCACCCATCTTTTTCGACAGGGAAGCTGAATATGTAGAGACGCAAAATCTTGCGTCTCCAAGAAATAGGCGATACATTTTGAGACGGTGTCATAATTCGCCTCGTGATTTTTAATCGGCCTGGCGGCCGAGAAATTAAACAAAATTATTAATAAAATTTAAATAAAAATGTATTTTGCTTAATTTTTATACAAATTTTTGCTTAATTTCTCGCGCGAAGCGCGACTCAATTTGCAACGAATGAATTATGACACAGCTCCTACAGATAGAAAACTGAAAAATGATTCTGGTATTCGGCGGAACGACAGAGGGCCGCATGGCGGCTAAGGTGCTTGAGGAATCGGGCGCCACTTACTGCTATTCCACGCGTAGCGATACACAGGATATCCAGCTCGTGCACGGCCAGCACGTCACTGGTGCGATGGAGGTGCCCGAGATGGTCGCATTTTGCCAGGAACATGACATCCGCCTGATTGTTGATGCAGCCCATCCGTTTGCCATTAATCTGCACCGCAATGTCGTTGACCTTGCCGGGCAAATCGGAGTGCCGATTATTCGTTATAACCGCATCTACCCGCCCCATGACGAGGGACTCGTCTGGTGCAAAGACTATGACGATGCCATCAGGCAATTAAACGAACAGGGCATCACCAGGTTGCTCGCCCTTACCGGTGTTAACACCATCAGCCGCCTGCGGGCATATTGGCAGGAACACGAATGTTGGTTCCGCATCCTGAAGCGTGATGAATCGCTGGCAGGAGCACAAAAGGCGGGCTTTCCTGCCGACCACCTCGTTTACTACGAGAAAGACGATACGGCATCGTTGATTGAGCGACTGCGTCCGCAAGCCATTATCACCAAGGAAAGCGGAATGAGCGGCGGCTTTGATGAGAAAGTCCACGCTGCACGACAAGCCGGCATCGAGGTCTTTGTCGTCAATCGGCCAGATTATCCCACGGCAGAGGGCGTGACCGTTAGTCACGTCAATGGTCCTCATGGCCTGCGGCGGATGGTCGAAAAACTGTTGCCCGAGTTTTACCCGTTGCACAGCGGACTGACGACCGGCACCTGTGCCACAGCAGCAGCCATTGCAGCAACACAACAGCTATTGACCGGCGAGAGACCAGCGGCTGTACCCGTCATCCTGCCAAACGGCGAGACGATTGATGTTGAGGTGACCTATGGTGACGGTTTTGCTTCGGTTTACAAAGAGGCCGGAGATGACCCTGATGTGACCAACGGCATAGAGATACGCGTCAGCGTTAAGCCCAGCAACCATTTTGAGATATTGGGCGGAGAAGGAGTCGGCAGGTTCACCGTGCCAGGCTTTGATTTTCCGCCAGGAGAGCCTGCCATCAACAAGGCTCCGCGCCAGATGCTACGGGACAATATCAAGGAAAACGTCAGTATCACCATCAGCGTGCCGCAAGGTGCAGAGATTGCCCGCCGCACCTTCAATCCGCGCTTGGGCATTGAGGGCGGTATCAGCATCATCGGCGTTTCGGGCATCGTCAAGCCATTCAGTGAAGAAGCATTTGTGGCGAGCATCCGCAAGTGTATGCAGGTCGCCAAGGCTTCAGGCAGCGACCGGGTGGTCATCAACAGCGGCGGCAAGAGTGAGCGCTTTGTAAAAGCGCAATACACCGACCTGCCACAGCAAGCCTTTGTGGAATACGGAAACTATATCGGAGAGACGTTGGCCATCGCCAATGAACTCGACATCAAGAACGTCACCATGGGCGTGATGCTGGGCAAGGCGGTGAAACTTGCTGCCGGTAACCTCGACACCCACAGCCGTCACGTCACGATGGACAAGGAATTCGTCATGGAAATGCTTCATGAGGCAGGCATCGACATCGACATCAGCGACCTCACCCTTGCCCGCGAACTATGGGACCGCATCCCCACTGACCAGTTGCAGGACTTCGCCACCGTCGTCATCAACCACTGCGCCCGTTACTGTTCACCCCTACTCCCCAACGGGCACCTCACCCTCCTGCTCATCACCGATACCGGCACCATCTACTCAAACAACAAAGACAACACATAAGACAACAACGTGACAACAAATAGTTGATTAATTGTTGTCCAGGTTGCCAAAAGAGTTGTCGATGTTGTCTGAAAAAACTACTCGAAGGAGGTTTTGCGGCGGCGGTAGAGGACGTAGATGATGATGGGGGCGCCGATGAGGGCGGTGACACTGTTGACGGGCATGGCGCCTTCAAATCCGGGAGCGCGGGCAATCAAGTTACAGATTAACGCTAAGGCTGCGCCACACAGGGCGGTGGCGGGCATGAGTTTCCAGTGGTCGCTGGTGCGGAAGATGCCGCGGGCCAGATGGGGCACTGCCATACCGATGAACATGATGGGGCCGCAATAGGCGGTGACAATAGCGACCAGTGTGCCTGAGCAAATGATAATCCAGGTGCGGGCACGCTTGACGTTGACACCCAGGTTGGCGGCATAACGGTCGCCGAGCAACATGGCGTTCAGGGGTTTTACCAGCAGAAAACTCAAGGGCAACAGGATGCACATGAGCACGACAAAAAGTATCATCTGGTCGCCCGACACGCGAGAGAATGAACCGAGCCCCCACACCACGAAGGCCTTGACATCTTCCTCGGGACTGAGGAATTTCAAGACGCCGATGATGGCAGTGGCGAGGTAACCAATCATCACACCGATAATCAGCAGGGTGACATTGCCCCGCACCTTGCCCGAAATCCACACAATCAGCATCATCACAGCGATGGCGCCTACGATAGCAGCAACCGATACCGCGGCATCACCCAAATAGCCCAACGAACTCAACGCTACTCCACCCAACTGTCCTGACAGCAGCACAACAAAAGCGACGCCCAGACTGGCACCGTTGGAGATGCCCAAGATGGACGGGCCTGCCAGCGGGTTGTGGAAGATGGTCTGCATCATCAGGCCGCTCACGGCAAGGCCAGCTCCCGCCACGATGGCGGTGAGCACCTGCGGCAGTCGGGAACTGAGGATGATATTGGTCCAGATTTCGGAGTCACTGCCCTGGCCGACAAGGATGCGGCAGATGTCGCCCACCGGTATCTCGACAGAACCGATAAACAGGTTGACAATCACCAGGACGACAATTGCTACCAGAAGAGCCAATATTAAGGGCAGTGTTCTTCTCATTTTCTCTAGTTTTTAGTTTCTAGAATCTCTAGAATCTAGATATTCTAGAACTCCTAACTATTACTGCAGGAGGCGGTAGAAGGTGGGTTGATAGTCTTTCTCGACCAGTTCGGGATGGAAGATGGCGACAAAGTCCTTCAGGAGCACGTCGGGTTTGACGGGAGCGATCTCGTAGTAGGGAGTCTGCTTCATGTTGCAGTAGATGACCTTTTTCTCCTTGAAGGCCTTGAACATCTCGTTGCGGGGCTCACTGGCCTTCAGCGCCTCGTAGGAGAAATCGCCCTGGTAACTGTTGAGGATGCGCCAGTAATCGGCGTTGGCCGACAGGGCATACATCTTCTCAAACTCCAGGTCCTCGCCCGAGGTCTCGTCGTCGTTGATGACATAGTCGGCACCCGCATCGCGGAAAATCTGAGCCAGATAGTTCTTGCCGCCCACGGCATGCCAGTTGCCGTAGTGCATCTCGCCGCTGGTAACAGTGGGGCGCTTCTCGACCTTGGCGGCCTTTTCTTTCAGTTCGTTGTAGCGGCTCTCGATGCCGGCGAAAATCTCGGCTGCTTCTTTCTCCTTGCCGATAAACATGCCGATGAATTTAATCCACTCGGCCTGTCCCAGCGGGTCAAGTTCCTTGTAGCCCAAGTGAGGCACCAGCGTGATGCCTATTTCCTTGATGGCATCATAGCCACCGCGCTTGGATGGAGAAATAAAGATGACATCAGGATTGGCGGCCATGACCACCTCGGGGTCAAACTCGCCTTCCATACCGATCTTGACGATGCGGCCGTCCTTGACGCGTGCCTTGATGTCCTCGTCGAAGAGGTTCTTGGTGCCGGTGATGCCCTTGACCACATCGTGGGCATCAAGAATGGTGAAATTGGACAGTTGCAGCGCCGTCATGCAGATAGTGCGCTCAATAGGCACCTTGACCTTGACATAGCCCTCGGGCACCGCCACGTAGGCATCATGCACCAGTGCAAAATGATCTTTTTTACCTACGTCAACCAGGCGGATGTCGGCCGAGTCACGGACACTGAATCCTGTGGCATACTTCACGGTTACTTCTTCCATCGAGTCAGCACCCGACTTTGACTGCTTGTCGCCCTGTGAAGAGCAGGCGCAAAACAGCACCAAAACTGCGATTAATCCTAAAAATTTCTTCATTTCTCTGTTCATCTCATTTATGCTACAAAAGTACTACTTTTTTAGGGAACAGATGGCAGTAAACAATGATAATTTTGTACCTTTGCGCTATGGAAAATACAGCAGTAAAAACTAAGTGGTATGACAACTTGTGGGCGGCGTTGATTTTTTTCACGAGGCTGCCGTTCTGGAGGATTTATCAGCCTCCACAAACGAGTTACAAAACAGTCGTTGAGTTTTGGCCATTAGCCGGCTGGCTCACTGGCGGAGCCATGGCAGCGACACTCTACTTCGGCAGCATGGTTTTGCCCCATGCCGTCGCCGTGATTGCCGCGATTGCCGTGCGGTTGCTGATTACCGGAGCGCTGCACGAGGACGGGCTCGCCGACTTCCTGGACGGATTTGGCGGTGGTGGCGACCGCAACCGCATTCTTGCCATCATGAAGGATTCGCACATCGGCACCTATGGCGTGCTGGGGCTTATCGTCTATATGCTGCTCTTGGGGACAGCGCTCTACAGCATGCCTGTGGCAGTGGGGGCACTCACCATCCTAGCTGCCGACCCGTTCTCCAAGATGGTCACGAGCCAACTGATATCGATACTCCCTTACGCGCGCCGCGAGGACGAAGCCAAGAACAAGACCATTTACCGCAAACCCTCACTTGCTGCCGGCTTGTTCATGTCGGTGCAAGGCCTGTTACCAATGGTGTTATTGATCTGGATGACGGGCATCAGTTGGTACCTTGTCCTGTGTATACCGGTAGTGGTGATGTATTTCCTGTATCTGCTCATCCTGAATAAGATTCGCGGTTATACGGGTGACTGCTGCGGTGCCGTTTGCCTGTTGGTGGAGTTAACGGTGTATCTGGTGGTATGCTCACAACAATTGCTGTAACGACAACAGACACAATGAATTAGCAACAATAGTCAATGTTGTATTTATTGCACTTATCGTTTTCTTTTCAAATATGGAAGTGGTCTTGATTAGACATACCAGCGTCGATGTACCCAAGGGGACTTGCTATGGATGGACCGATGTGCCCGTCAGGGAGACCTTTGAGCAGGAGGCCGAGGTGACCCGCCAGTTGCTGGAGCAGTTCCTGCCGTTTGACAAGGTGTATTCATCGCCATTGACTCGCGCCCGCAAACTCGCCGCCTACTGCGGTTATCCCGATGCGGAAACCGACGACCGCCTCAAGGAGATGAACATGGGCGAGTGGGAAATGCAGCTGTATGACGAAATCCAAGACCCGCACCTGCAGGAGTGGTACGACGACTACATCTACCAGCCCACGACAGGCGGCGAGAGTTTCCTGCAACAGTACCAGCGCGTAGCGGCGTTTCTTGACGAACTCAAGGGCAAGCCTTACCAGCGAGTGGCCATCTTTGCCCACGCGGGAGTGCTTATCAGCGCGGGCATTCATGCGGGACTCTATTCTTGGGATAATGCTTGGAGCAATCTACCCGATTACGGGAATTATATTATTGTAGAGACGCAAAATTTTGCGTCTCCCAAACTAGGCGAATGAAATTGAGACGCAAGATGTTGCGTCTCTACAAACAAGAAACTCTAATGAAAAAAATCATATTGATTACTGGGGGACAACGGTCAGGTAAGAGCAGACATGCCGAGGAACTGGCATTGAGCCTTGCCGAGCATCCGGTCTATGTCGCGACAGCACACATTTGGGACGAGGAATTCCGTGAACGGGTGCGCCGCCATCAGGAACGCCGGGGCCCGCAGTGGGCCAACATCGAGGAGGAAAAATACCTGAGTCGCCATGACCTGACGGGACGCGTGGCAGTCATCGACTGCGTCACGCTGTGGTTGACCAACTATTTTTTTGAGGGTCAAGATCAAGACACACAGCAGGTTTTAGAAATTGTCAAAGAGGAGTTTGACCGCTTCACGGCACAAGACGCAACCTTTATCTTTGTGACCAACGAAATCGGGAGTGGCGGTGTGAGCGTGGATGCCGTACAACGACGGTTCACCGACCTGCAAGGCTGGATGAACCAGTATATCGCCAGCCGAGCAGACGAAGTCATTCTCATGGTATCGGGAATCCCTTTAAAAGTTAGGAGTTAGAAGTTAGGAGTTCTAGAACGTCTAGAGCATCTAGAGCATCTAGAGACTAAAAACAAAGACTTACAATGAGAGAATTCAATATACAACACACTGATAAGTCGATGGCAGATGCCATCCAACAGAAAATCGACCACCTGAATAAACCTAAAGGGTCACTGGGACGCCTAGAGGAATTGGCACTGCAGATTTGCCTAATCCAGCAGACCTTGACACCAAGCCTGAACCATCCTTGCCACCTGTTGCTGGGCGGCGACCACGGCATCGAGCGCGAGGGCGTGAGCGTATCACCTCGCGAGGTGACCTGGCAACAGATGATCAACTTCACCCGCGGTGGTGGCGGCGTGAACATGTTCTGTCGCCAGCATGGTTTCAAGCTGCGTATCGTGGACACGGGCGTGGACTACGATTTGTCGACAGTGGAAGGCATCATCGACCGCAAGATAGCGCGTGGCACCCGCAATTTCCTGCATGAGCCCGCCATGAGCGAGGAGGAATTTGACCACGCTATCCAAGTGGGTTGTGACCTGGTGGATGAATGCGTCGCCGAAGGATGCCAGGTGCTGTGCATCGGCGAAATGGGTATTGCCAACACTTCGCCGTCGAGCATCTGGATGAGCCTGTTCGGCAACATTCCCCTTGACGAGTGCATCGGAGCAGGGGCGGGTCTTGACCATCCGGGAATCCAGCACAAGCGCGAAGTACTTGCCCAGGCATTGAAGCATTACCACGAGACGATGCAGGACACGACCGAAAATGCCATCCGCTACTTTGGGGGCTTTGAGATGGTGACGGCTATCGGTGCCATGCTACGGGGAGCCGAGAAGCACCTCGTTGTGCTGGTTGACGGCTTTATCATGACGGCCTGTGCCATCGCCGCCATCCGTCTCTACCCTGCTGCTCAAGACTATATGATCTTCACCCATTGCGGTGACGAGAGCGGCCACCGCCGCATGCTTGACATCGTGGATGCCAAGCCCATCCTTAACCTGGGCCTACGCCTCGGCGAGGGAACGGGCGCCCTATGTGCCTTCCCTATCATCGCCTCCTCGGTCCGTATGATCAACGAAATGAACAACTTCGATACTGCCCACATCACCAAATACTTCTAGAGTGGAAGGGGCTTAGTTACTTCCGGTCGGATCCGAGGGGACGGTTCCTGAGTCCAAAATGCAAGGCATTTTGTTACACAGAAACCGTCCCCGAGTAGTTGCCCAAAGGGCAACTTTTGGATACTCACATTAATCCTACTTGTTTTCCTCGGACGCCAAAAAAGAGAGCAAATGGCTACTGGCTCTAGCTTTTTATTCTAGCTTTGCAAAACTATGACTTCGATTTTCAAAAATGACAAAAGCCAAGAAGCATAATATTCTCAGATTTACTATAAATGCGATTTGTTTATTATTCGCATTATGGAGTTCTATTGATTATGGTTACAGAACAAGGATTATGAGTGATTTTGCACAGCGGTCCTAATGTTACTGATTCAAAAGTTGACGGTGCGTTTTGGTGCCAGCGATATATCTATTATGATACCAATTTTTAAAACCTTGGGTATATTTATCTTTCGAGCCACCCATAAAGCCACCAGCCCAATGGTCATAGCGATTGAATAGCAATGCTTTTAATCCCAAGGGGGTGCCGTCATTTTCAGGAAGGAGATTTGGCAAATCAAATTCTTTGGTAAAACGATCGATGTATTGTTGAGGTCTATCATCTCCTTCAAGGACCCAACCTACCCACACTCGTTCATAGTCCCAATAGATGTCTTTTCCTTCTGGTAAGGATTCTGGCACATCGTCTTCGCCATTGTAATAACGGCAATCCAATATCAATTCTTCTCTTGTCATAACAGGTGCAAATATAGTGCTTTTTCTTGAGATATCCCCAACAGGTGCCACCGAAAGAACCGGTTCTTTTTCTATTTGGTAACATCAACGCCCCCTGGCCCCCTCTAATCTTAGAGGGGCAATTGGATATACATTGAATTACAGTGCATTATTGTATTTGGTGCTCGCTAAACGAAAGAATCCTGAGTCATAACAAGAAAGCAGAGCCTATAACCAACAGGAGCATGAGGACCTCGGAGAGACGGTTGATGCGGACGGCGGTGTGCATATCCTGGGTGGTCAGTTCCCGATCGTTCTCACCGATGTAGGGTTTATCGAAGAGTTCGCCGAAGTAGTAGTGGGGACCGCCGAAGCGGCAGTTGAGTGCCCCGGCAAGGGCAGCCTCAGGATAGCCGCTATTGGGGCTGGCATGGCGAGAGCCGTTTTTCCAGACAAATTTCAATAGAGAAAGTTTGCCCGATGCGATGACCATCAGCAGGGCGGTCAAGCGGGCGGGGATATAATTGGCCACATCATCGATGCGGGCTGCCCAACAGCCAAAATCCTTGTAACGCTCGGTGCGGTAACCAATCATCGAGTCCAAGGTATTGACCATCTTGTAGGCCAACATGCCTGGTGTGCCCAGCAATGCCAACCAAAACAATGGGGCAATCACGCCGTCGCTCAGGTTCTCGGCAAGGGTCTCGAGGGCGGCGGTTCGCACTTCCTGGGCAGAAAGTTGCGACGTGTCGCGCCCCACGATGCGGGCTACTTGCTGGCGTCCCTCGTCCAATGAGCGGTCCAGTGCCAAGAAGACCTCGCGCACCTCGCGGATGAGCGTCGTGCCTGCCAGGCAGTAGAAAATGATGATGGTATCCAGAATGAGCCACACAACCACGTTGGGTACCAGTCGCTTCAATCCCCAAACGACAAAAAACACCAACAAGATGAAACATACCGCCATCACAGCACCTTTCGCCATGCGGTAATCGCCCTTGTTGAGGCGGTGCTCTCCCCAAGAGATCATCTTGCCGAACCACACGACGGGATGCGGCAAGCGCGACGGGTCACCGAAAATGAAATCCAGCAACCAGCCCAGCAACAATGGCAATATGAGTAAAACAGCAACAGTCATTCCTTTGATTTCAGTTCTTTGTCTGACACAGAGACGCGAAATTTTGCGTCTCTACAATGTGGATATCAAATTAGTTTAATTGGTGTAATTCGTAGTTCATTATGGCAGCAACGAGGGCATCGTTTTCGGCAGAGGACTGCGTGGCGATGCGGAAGTGATGCGGTGTGAGGCCCGTGAAATTGGAGGCGTCGCGGATGAGGATGCCATGCTCATGCGCCAAGTATTCCTTCAACTGGGCAGCCGTCGTTTGACGGATGGTACACAGGAAGAAATTGGTCAGCGTGTCTTGAGCCTCAATGCCTTCTACCTCGTTGAGCATGGCGCGCAGACGCTGGGTCTCGGCCAAATAGGATGGCAAGTCTGGGATAGCAGTCACTCCTCGTTGCACAAGCCACTTTCCAGCCTCGAGCGACAAGGCATTAATGGCCCAAGGGCGGTATTGTTCCCGCAGGCGGCTGATGACCGTTGGAGAGGCAGTGACATAGCCCAAGCGCAGCCCTGGCACCGCATAGCGTTTGGTCATCGAGTGCAACAGGATGACATTGTCATGACCGACCACTTCGGCAGGTTGCAGCAAGGGCGCCATCGTATAGTCCTCGTAGGACTGGTCAACGATGAGCAGGCGGTGGCGCTCAGCAAGGGTCCACACGTCCTCGGCCGCCAATACATCGCCCGTGGGATTGTTGGGGTTGCAAAGCCAGCACAGGGCGCCATCCTCGCTCTCCTGATAACCAAACACGCGGCAGGCGTCCTCATATTCCCGGAATGTGGGTAGCAGGATGTGACAGGTGCCCTCGTGGCGATAAGTCTGGGCAATCAGGTAGATGGCATCGACAGCCCCACTGGTCACCAACACCTCGTCGGGACTGATGCCACACTCGAGCGCTATCATCTGCTCCAGCGATGCTGCCGAGGGCTCGGGATAAGTGCGGATGGCATCCAGCCGTGTACACAGGTAGGCATTCAGTGCACTCAGGTCAGTTCCGTTGTAGATGTTGGAACTGAAATTCATTTTGATATTGTCGTAACGATACAGGTCGTCGCCGTGTCCTTCAATCATGGTCAGTCAAGATATTGTAAATCTGTTTCATATCGACGTATTGGCGCACATGGGCAGCCAAGCGGTCATATTGTTCTTCCTTGAAAGCCGCGTAATCAAACGGGGTATTGCCCTCAGAGATTTTGTCCTTGAACGGATCCAACAGGAAATCGACAAAGGGCGTGTTGTCGAGGATGCCGTGGACGTAGGTGCCCATGCACTTGCCGTCAACGATGTAGCCGTCGTCGCGACCGTCATTGAGGTGGAGCAAGGGAGATGGCTTGGCATCGCCCATGGGGTGCGTTTCGCCCTGATGGATTTCATAGCCTTGCCCGTACTGGCAGGAGACTTGGCGCGTGTGCTTGTCACCGTTCATTGTGGTGGTCGTGGGCAACAGGCCCAGGCCCGGCAAACGCTCGATGTCACCCTCAACGTGGTCGGGGTCAAGAACCTCCATACCCATCATCTGGTAACCTCCACAGATGCCCAACACTGCCGCACCCTCGCGATGTGCTCTGACGATGGCCTGGGCGCAACCGTTGCGACGCAGTTCATACAGGTCGTGCAGGGTCGATTTGGTGCCCGGCAGGATGATGATGTCGGCTTTCTTGATGTCCTCGGTATTGTTGGTATAGAACAAGTGAACCCGCGGGTCCCGTTCCAGCGCATCAAAGTCGGTGTAATTGGACAGGTGACGCAACATGATGACCGCCACATTCACCTTGCCACGCTCGGCCTGCATCGACTTCTGAGCCAACGCCACGCTGTCCTCCTCCTCGATATAAATATCCTTATAGTAAGGAATGACACCCAACACAGGAACGCCACAGATGTCCTCCAGCATCTTGCGCCCCTCGTCAAACAGGCGCATGTCGCCACGGAACTTGTTGATAATGACACCCTTGATGAGGCGGCGGTCTTCGGGCGTCTGCAAGGCGATGCTGCCATAAACCGAAGCAAACACGCCACCACGGTCGATGTCACCCACGAGGATGACGTCGGCATGGGCATGACGTGCCATGGGCAGGTTCACCAGGTCGGTATCGCGCAGATTGATTTCCGAGATACTGCCCGCGCCCTCCATCACAATGGGATTGTAACGGGACGCCAAACGGTCAAAGGCAGTGCACACCTCACGGCGATAGTCAATGTCGGATGTGCCTCGGCGCCAATAGTCATAGGCATTCTTGTTGCCGATGGGTTTGCCGTGGAGGATGACCTGTGAAGTGTGGTCAGATTGTGGCTTCAGTAGCAGCGGATTCATATCGGTGTGGCAAGGGATGCCGGCAGCCTCGGCTTGGACAGCCTGGGCACGACCGATTTCAAAACCCTCGGGCGTAGCATAGGAATTCAACGCCATATTCTGCGCCTTGAACGGGGCGGGCGTATAGCCGTCCTGCTTGAAAATGCGGCAGAAGGCAGCTGCCACGACACTCTTGCCCACGTCGCTGCCCGTTCCGGCAAACATCACTGGATGCAATCGTCGATTGTTACTCATTCTTTCTCGTTGGCTAAGACAAACAGATAATCGGACAGGCGATTCATCATCACCAAGATGGCACTGTCAACCGGGTGTTGGCGATGCAGGGACCACAAACGGCGCTCCACCGTGCGCGCCTGAGTTCGGGCTAAATGGATAAAAGCAGCCAACTGTGAGCCACCGCCGGGAACGACAAAACCGCCTTGAAAGTCGGCTTGGTCAATGGCTTGCTCTAATTCGCTTGAGATTTTAGCAGCATGAAGTTCACGGGGATTGACGCTGCCTTCGGGGGTGGCGATATGGCTCATAATCGTCATCAATTCACGCTGGACGGAATGAATGATTTCGCGGTTTGCATCGTCATCGCCGAGCATCGAGCGCACGACGCCCAAGTGGGCATTTAACTGGTCGATCTGGCCATTGGTCTCGATGCGGGGGTCATCCTTCGGGACCCTCACCCCATCGCGCAGGCTGGTCATACCCTCATCACCGGTCTTGGTATATATCTGTTTCATTTTTTCAGTTTTCAGTTGGCTGTGGAACTCCCTCTAAACTCTAAACCCTAAACTCTAAACTCAAGTTTTGAACGTGTTCAAAACTTGATAAAGATGGGTGTAACTGGCTAATACGTTTTTATAGCGGATAACGGGCGTTGGTACAGGTTGTCCCTTGGCATTGAAAACCTGGGTGACCGATGGTGGCACCTCGCCCAGGAACTGCGTGTAGTGGAATTCATGCCCGCGGTATTCCTTACCATCGAGGGTGAAACGGCGATAGCCCAACGAAAGTTTTCGGTCCTGCTTACGAGCCGTGACGCTGTAGGGCAGCACACCGCACATGGGAAATTCGCCCTCATCGGTAACAATGCTCTCACACAGGTACATCATGCCCCCGCACTCGGCGACGATGTGTCCGCCACGCTCGGCATAGTCTTTGATGGCTTGCCGTGTCGCCTCGGACCGCACTAATGCGTCAAGATGTTTTTCGGGATAGCCGCCGGGCAGGTAGAGCAAGGTCACGTCGTCAAGGCTGGGCACATCATGCTCGGGATTAAAGAATGACACATTCTCCAACCGGTCGATATTCTCCTGATAGATAAAGGAGAAGGACTCATCGTTACGAGCAATCAAAGTTTTAAGAGCCGTTGCCATTGTATATTCTGTTCCAGAAGTTCAACCAAGAGTTTGCTTTCGGGCTTCTCGCTGAAATCCAGCCCCAAGTAGCGTGAGCCCTGTTCCAGTTCCGCTTTCTTAGGCAGATAGCCATAACACGCCACGCCCAAATCATCGCACACCTGCTGCAGCATGGCAAAATGCCTTGCCGAGCCCACACGATTGAAGATCACGCCACTGATGCGGAGATCCTCACGGAAGTTGATTAAGCCCGAAATGAGCGCAGCCATCGAATAGGCCGCCGACTTGGCATCCACCACCAGCACGACAGGCAGGTCCAGCACACGGGCAATTTCGGCCGACGAGCCCTTGTCGCGGTCATAGCCGTCAAACAGGCCCATCATGCCCTCGACAACGCACACATCGGCATCTGCCCCATAGCGGCGAAACAATTCCCGCACATGCTCAGGCGTCGCCATAAAGGTATCCAGATTGATACTCGGCCTGCCACACACTGCAGCATGAAACTTGGTGTCGATATAGTCAGGTCCGCACTTAAACGGCTGAACCTTATACCCCTTGCAGGTAAACAACGCCATCAGTCCCCGGGCAATCGTCGTCTTGCCCGAGCCACTGTTAGGCGCCGCTATCAAAAATCCATGTCCCATTCCACCCACAAAATTAGTGAAAAAAAACGAATCCACCCCCTCAACTGCATAAAGAACACCACCAAAATCCAGTAGTGGGAAAAACGAGTCGGTGTCTTTTTCCATTTGTCGCTACGAGAATCAAGCTAAGCATGTATACTAGATTTAGTATTACCCTCTAATTGACTAAGAATAACAAAGCAAAAGACAAGGCTACAGCAAGTACTTCAATTCTATGTATTGAATAAGTATTAACAGATCGCTCTTATCTTCCATTTTACTAGTGCACTTGGCTATGAACACTTTTCAAGCTAATGCGATGTAATTACAATCGGCTTTTAGATGATATCACATATTGAATTAGTTCTACTATATCAATCATTTCAGTTCCTTTTCCTATATCAAATTTCAATATTTCTTTATGTAATAATTCAGTTTTTGATTTAGTGTAATACTCATAGTTGGACATTGATTTAACATCACGAAACATCTGTAAAACATTAAAATAAGTTGACTTAATTTCTGAAAGCACTCCCATAAGTCCACTTATCAAATTTGAAAATGGAATAAAACCGAGCCCCATATTTGCAGTATTTTTCAAAAGCTCTTTACCCTCATTAATGGCTCTTTTTTTAAAAAAAGAATGCAATTGTTTATCAAATATTTCTTTGTATTGCTTTTCTAGAGAGTTCTTGATCTTCATTAACTCCGAAGAGTCATAAAGAATATCATCCCGACTATCTTTAATAATTGCATTAGTTGCAATTTCATAGAAACGATTATAATTCTCAATAAAGTCTGATTCCAATAACGGCTGCCTGATATCATAGATATCGCTAAAACTTAAATAATCTAATGCCTCTACAGGAAATCTGTATCTATTAAGTGTTTCCAATAGTAATTCAAGATAAATTTTCCAAAACACCTGTAGCTCTGATAATTGAGTTTTTCTTTCTTTTAAATCTGTAAAACTATAATCTATATAGTTTTCTTGGGGCAATGTACTTTCACAGTTCACAACTCGAGCTCCAGACATATGATACAGTAACTCTCGATAATTATTTAGAATTATTTTACTATGATCATCAAACTTAGATGCAAGTTTTTCAACTGTTCCTCGATCTAAAGTTTCTTTTTCAAGTACTTTCGCTATCAGGTTATCAATATCCCTTTTTGACAAAAACGCTAGATTTTTCCTAATAACAGATTTTTCTGACATTAGACCTTGAACAAAGGTGTCCCTAAACCAAGATGAATTCTCTTGTACCTCCCAAGACACTGTTTTGGATAAATATTCAGTATAAAAGGATGTGTACAGAATTCTGTCTTTCTGACTTATTATTTTCCCATCAAATAATTCGTAGAATTCTTTCTTGTCAGATCTAAAGGCCGGAATAATTAATTCTTTTTCTAATAATATTGGGTTATTAGATAACAATTTATATGATACCGGATTAATCAGATGAGATGCTGCGCAAACAACATTATTCTTGGTTAATAACAAAACCTTTAGTTTTCTTTCAATATCTCTCTCTAAAACATCAATATTATTAACTGAGGAAACTATACGATAATCAAAATTAGTAAAATATGCATTGGCACCTTGCAAATCTGTACTCTTAACCCTTTTCATAGAAATAATTATTAGCAGAATAATGACAAATATATAATTAATAATCAGTTATTTAAGTTTTACTTACAATATCAACAACTCTTAGAAAAGCCATCATAAAAGATGACAAATATACATTAATTTTATCAGCACTGCAAGATTTTAAAAAAAATGTTTATTTAAATAAGGTCGTAATGTACTTTGTTGTTAACAAGAGGGTGCGCCATAACCGTATTATGGCACACCCTCTGCTGATTTGCTGGGGGGATCGTTGATGATGTGGATTTAGGGGGCGCTAGAAGTTAGCGTTTTCTTAGGGTCTCAACGATGCGGGCCATCTGGTTGGGGATGCGAATCTGCTGAGGGCATTTCTTCAGGCAGGTTTCGCAGTCGGTGCATTGTGTGGCCCAAGTGGATACGTCGGGCAAAGCCTGGCGCATGCCGTCGATGAACTGCTGCTTGCGATCCATATAGTCGGCTGCCTGCTTGTCGGGCAACGGGAGTACCTGCTGGGCAACAGCCTCGTTGTAATAGGCGAAGTTGCCAGGGATATCAACCCCGTACGGGCAAGGCATGCAGTAGCGGCATGTCGTGCAGGGAATGATGGGGAAACCTGCCATCACGTCGGCAATCTCCTCCAACAGTTTGTTTTCGACCTCGGTGCACGGTTCCAAGGGCGAGAAAGTGCGGATGTTCTCCTCCAGATGGCTCATCTGATTCATTCCGCTCAGCGTGGTGAGGATATTGGGGTGTGAACCGACCCAACGGAAGGCCCATGAGGCAACGCTGTCATTAGGACGCAGAGCGGTGAGGCGTTGACTGAGGTCATCTCCCATATTTGCCAACGAACCGCCTCGCAGAGGCTCCATCACGACGGTCTGCACTCCAGTTTTTTCCAACTTGTCATAAAGGTATTCGGCATCGGCATCCCGTTTCCTGCCCGTCTTGTTGAGCGAGGCATGGCGCCAATCGAGGAAGTTCATCTGCATCTGGGCGAAGTCCCAGTGGTATTCATCCTGATGGTCCAACAGGAAATCAAACACGCTGACATCACCGTGATAGGAGAAGCCAAGATGGCGAATGCGTCCGGCTTCGCGTTCCTTCAACAGAAAATCAAGCAGACCATTATCAAGGAATCGGGCTTTAAGGGTGTCGATACCACCGCCACCGACGCTGTGAAGCAGATAGTAATCGATGTAATCCACTTGAAGATCACGGAATGATTTCTCGTACATCTTGCGTGAATCATCAAATTGCCACAGTTTCTCATTTTGGTTTGACATCTTGGTGGCCACGTAATACTTTTCACGCGGATGCCGGCTCAACGCTTGCCCCGTCATGGTTTCGCTGTTTCCACCCTTGTACATCGGGGCGGTATCAAAATAGTTCACACCGTGGGCAATGGCATAGTCCACAAGGCGGTTCACTTCTTCCTGATTGTCGGGCAGGCGCATCATACCGAAACCCAGCAGCGAGATTTTCTCACCCGAGCCATGCTGCACACGATAGGTCATCTGATTCTGTGCATCAGAGCCGCCCGTTTGCGGCTTGCTCGTTTCACCCGCCAACACACCTAGCGGGTTTACAGCCATGACGGCTGCACCCAGTCCCAGTTTGTGCAGGAACTGACGGCGATTCATATCTGATTGCTTATTTCCCATAATATTGATTATTAAATTGTTTTTACAGTATTAATTAACAGACGATTAGCTCACAATAGCTTGATAGCGATGTGGGCGCAAGCCTCGGCATCGGCGAGGGCGTGATGGTGATGCTCCATCGGGTAGCCGCAGGCTGCCGCCACGGTATCTAGTTGGTGGTTCTCCAGGTCGGGGAGCAGGCGCCGTGATGCCGTAAGGGTATCGTAGAACTCGTAGTCGGGGTAGTCCATCTGGTAACAGCGGAATACCGCCTTGAGGCAACTCTCGTCAAAGGGCCGATTGTGGGCGACCAACGGCAGTCCCTCGATCAGCGGCTCAATCTTTGCCCACACGTCAGGGAAAACCGGGGCATTCTCGGTATCTTCACGGCAGAGGCCATGCACCTGGGTGCACCAGTATTTATAGTAATTGGGCTCGGGCTGAATGAGCGAGTAGAAGGAGTCGACAATCATTCCGTCACGCACGATGACAACGCCAACCGAGCACACCGAAGTGCGCTCATAGTTGGCTGTCTCAAAGTCAATTGCAGCAAAATCCTTCATTTCAATGCAATGGTTGTGTAACTATTTCAAGGTGAAGGTCTGGTGCTGGACGTCGCGGCTGTTGGTGCCCACCATGACATCAAAGTCACCCGGCTCGCAGACGTAGTTGAGGTCCTTGTCGTAGAATTTCAGCAGGTCGGCATTGATGGTGAAGTTGACCTGACGGCTCTCGCCGGGCTTGAGGGTGATGCGTTCAAAGCCCTTGAGTTCCTGTACAGGACGTGCGATACTGCCCACCATGTCGCGGATGTACAGTTGGACAACCTCGGTGCCCTCAACAGTTCCCGTGTTGGTCACGGTGACCGAAGCGGTGATGTTGCCGCCAGTGGTCATCGTGTTGCTGCTCAGTGTGAGGGGGCTGTACTTGAAGGTGGTGTAACTCAAGCCGTAGCCGAAGGGGAACAGCGGGTCGTTGGGGACATCCAGATAGTTGCTGGTGAACTTGGTGAACCAGCGGGGATTGGGACGGCCCGTGTTCAGGTGGTTGTAATAGATGGGCACCTGTCCCACGTTGCGGGGCATGGTGACGGTGAGTTTGCCGCTGGGCGCCACATCACCGAATACCACGTCACAGATGGCGTCAGCCGCCTCGCTGCCACCGAACCACACATTGAGGATGGTGGGGAAATTTTCTACCTCCCAATCCATCACCGTAGCACGTCCCGAGAAATTGAGCAGGACGATGGGCTTGCCCGTGGCCTTGAGAGCCGAGAGCAGGTCCTTTTGGGCATCGAGGATGGAGAGTTCGCTGCGAGAACTGCTCTCGCCCGACATCTCGCTGGGCTCGCCCATAGCGGCGACAATCACGTCACACTCGCGGGCGATGCGCAGGGCCTCGTCGCGCATCACGTCAACAGGACGCTCGTCGCGCATCTCACGGCCAAACATGGTCGAGTTCTTCTCCAACTCGGCATCATAGCACACGTTGCAGCCCTTGGCATACATCACCTCGGCCTTATCGCCAACGGCACGGCGCATCGCCTCGAGCAGTGTGCTATAGCGGTCACTGGCAGCGGCTACGCTCCAAGTGCCCGGCATGTTGGCACGGGTGTTGGCGAGCGGTCCGACAAGCGCGATCTTGCCCGTACGCTTGAGCGGCAACACATTGTCGTTGTTCTGCAGCAGGACGAAAGTCTCGGTAGCCAGTTGGCGGGCGGCAGCACGGTGCTCAGCGGTGTAAATATCCTTCTTGGCACGCTTGGCATCGAGATAGCGGTAGGGATCGTCAAACAGGCCCAGTTTGTACTTGGCCTCTAGGATGCGACGGCAGGCCTTGTCGATGTCGGCCATGGTCACCTTGCCCTCGCTGAGCGACTTCTCGAGCGTTCCCAGGAAACCGTCGGCCACCATATCCATGTCGGTACCAGCCTTGAGCGCCAATGCAGAAACGGTCTGCAGGTCACCCATGCCGTGATTGATCATCTCGCTGATAGCCGTGTAGTCGGTCACCACAAAGCCATCAAATCCCCAGCGGTCGCGCAGCACCTCGGTCATCAGCCAGCGGTTGCCCGTGGCAGGGATATAGTCAATGACGTTGAACGATGTCATGAAACTGCCCGCGCCAGCGTCAACGCCAGCTTTGTAGGGCGGGAAATACTCGTTGAACATGCGCACGCGGCTCATGTCCACCGTGTTGTAGTCACGACCGGCTTCGGGAGCGCCATAGAGGGCAAAGTGCTTGACGCATGCCATCATGGTGGCCTTGTCGGCCAAGTCAGCGCCCTGGTAACCCTCAATCATCGCGCGGCAGATAGCGGAGCCCAGGAAGGGATCCTCGCCATTGCCCTCACTCATGCGTCCCCAACGGGGCTCACGGCAGATGTCCACCATGGGGCTGAAGGTCCAGCAGATGCCGTCGGCCGTTGCCTCGATGGAGGCGATGCGTGCCGAGTTGCGGATGGCATCCATGTCCCAACTCATTGACATGGCAAAGGGGATGGGGAATACCGTCTCATAGCCATGGATTACATCCATACCGAAAATCAGCGGGATGCCCAATCGGCTCTGCTTCACGGCTACTTCCTGCAACGCGCGGATGCTCTGCACACCCTTCATGTTAAACAGTCCGCCCACCTGGCCAGCCTTGATCTTGCCGACCACGTCACCGCTCACCGTTGAACCGGTGATGATGTCGCCGGTCACAGGCAGGTTGAGTTGTCCGATTTTTTCCTGCAGGGTCATCTTACCCATCAGGTCATCGATGAACTGATTCATCTTCACTTGGTCCACAGCCTGGGCCGTCAAGGCAGTAAATGCCAGGGTCAACGCAATTAAAAAGCTCTTGATTTTCATGATCTGTTCAGTTATTGATTATTTTTTTAGTTGTTAATTGTCATTCCTAATTTTTCCAGTCCCTGTTGCACCTCGGGGCAACTCATGAACAGGCGCCACAGCAACCCCGTGCGGTAGTTTTCAATCATCGGGGCAATGGTGCACTGGTCAATCGCGAGATAGCGCGGCAGCGTCCATCCGCTGGCTGGACTGAAGGCGTCATAGAAGCCGTATTTGCCCCATATCGACTCGCCACGGCCATAGAAGCCCTTGAGGGCTGCCATCGACTGCTCGGGCGTATAAGGGAACGAGGACAAGGCTGCCGTGGGCGTGATGACACCCAGGTCGTTGCCGGGGCTATGCGCCGAATAGCCCTCGGTGGAATAGCTGGCGGTCAATCCCCAGCAGTCAGGGCCATAACCCGTATAGTGCTTGGGATTCTCGACACAATACTTGTAATTGCTCATGGCGTGGTTTCGCACCACATTCCAATAGTCGGCATACTGGTCTTTCAGCCCCTTGGGATTCAGACCAATCCAACTGTAATGCGCCCAGAACAGGGGACCACCCGTCTGTTCTGCTCCGTTGTGCTTGAGTTCCAGCGGGTAGCCATAGGGGGCTGCATCGGTCTTGATGCCACCACTGCGTGCCCAGCCCTTGTGATAGCATGAGGCAGGCACGGTGTGGGTGGGCGATGCTGCTGCCAGCACATAGACGATGAGGCACTCATTGTAGCCCTCAAGCGGGAAGTTCATCTCCCACTCATACTCGGGCGACCAGTGCCAATAGATGACGTCTTGACCACCACGTGTGTACCAATCGAACTCCATGCCATGCCACAGGTCATTGATGCGCTTGACGAGATTCTTCTCGGCATCGGTATCACGGTTGAGATACTGGCGGGCGCACAGCAGTCCTTGCATCAGGAAACTGCTCTCGACCAAGTCACCACCGTTGTCCTTTTGGCCAAACGGCTTCACTTTTCCCGTGGGGCCATAGAGCCAGTGAGGCCATACCCCATGGAAACGGTCGGCACGTTCCAGAAAATCCAGGATGCGCGTCAACCGCTCGATGCCCTGGTCACGGGTGATGAAACCACGATCCATGGCAACGACGAGTCCAGCGATACCAAATCCGCTACCGCCCGTAGTGACCACATCCTGGTCATGCTCGGGATAATCGCCGTCGAGGTGGATACGCTCGCGGGCAAGTCCCGAAGTGGGTTCAGCACCATCCCACATGTAATTGAAGTGAACACGCTCGATATAGTCGAGCATGGCATCATCGTCGCTGAAGGATGCGGGCCGTTGTTCGGCGGTTTGCCCATTTTGCGATTCAGGCTCTCCGCCTGTCGGATTTCCGCCGTCACTCTTGCAGGCGATGAACACCAGCATGAGTGCTAAAACGATTGGTTTCATTATATTCATATCCTAATATACTGTTTATTGGTTGATGTGAAGTGTCTTATAACGGGGGCTGCGTCCTGTCTCGGCAAGCGCCTCGATGGTAAAGTAATAGTCGGTTCTCAAATCCAGGCCCCGCATATCATACTGCGTGTCACCGTTGACGGTGATGCAGTGGTAGAGTTTGTCGGGCGCTGTGCCGTAATAGATGTTGTAGCCATAGGCGCCCTCTACCGGTGTCCAAGTAATCATCGCATTGCGCCTGTCGGTCTTGTCGCGCTTGACGTTGAAACGCTTGACCACTGCGGGCAGGGCACCCTGAGCCAAGCCGAAGACACGCACCTCGCTCAGGCAGAAATGGCCACCTGAGGGCATGTGTATGTTCTCAACGCGCAGGTAACGCGTATTCAGCGGCTGGCGCAATTCTATATAGTCGTGCGGCACGTCACGGTCGTTATCGCTCATGTCCACCACCAGCGTCCAATGGTCACCGTCATCACTGGCAAGGATGCGGTACTGGTAGTAGATATCGTTGGCGCGGTTGTGCTGTACCGTCTTGTGGTCATAGTAGTTGAGTTGCAGGGCACGCACTTCACGCGCGCCACCCAGGTCCATCTCAATCCATTCCTGGTCGCTGCCAGTGGCGGCGCTCCAGTAGGTGCGCAGGTTCTCGTCGGTGAGGCTTGCAGCGGTGTATGCACTGTCGCAACTCGACACGGTGCAAGGCTTGCCATAGGACAACAGCATCCAGCCCGTGAAACGGTCCGACGGGTTCTTCATATCATGCTCGGCATTCCAGCAGGGATAGTCGCCGAATGCCGTGTTGCAGTACATCACACCGTCATCGTCAAATGCTGTCGGGTACAGGCCGATGCGACGTTCAAACTTGTACTTCAAGGAGAGCATACACGTGCCCACATGCCAATAGTTGCCGTTCAAGTCGCAGAACGTGCCACCGTGCCCCACACCCTGCACAAATCCGCCAGGCTTATAGCTCATGGGATTGTGCCGCTGATAGGTAAACGGTCCCAACGGGTTGTCACCCACATAGACGCCATCGGCATACACCTTGAACTCGGTGCCCGGGGCGCCATATTGGAAATAGTATTTGCCCTTGTGCTTGGTCATGAATGCCCCTTCCATAAAGGGCTTCAACGTCACTTCATCATCGTTGTTCATGCCGAAGCGTTCCCATCCGTGCTTGTCGGGCTGGAGAAGCACGAGGTCATGTATCTTACTGATCGGGGTAAAGTCTTCGCGGCTGATTTCAACACCCTTGACGGGGTATTCGTTGCTTGAGCCATAGTATTCATAAAGCCTGCCGTCATTGTCAAGGAAGACGTAGGGGTCCCACGTGGGCAAGGTGTTGCGTTCCACGGCACGGCGCCAGCGGCCGCTCTTGGGGTCAGTGCTGTACCAGATGGGCAAACCCTCATAGGTCGAGCCCGTGTAAAACAGCGTGTCGCCCACGACCCAAGCAGCGGGTGCACACTCGTCATCATCAGCAGGAAAGCGCTGGAACGAGGCTTGGCAGAAGTCCCAGTCGCTCAGGTTGCGGGAATAGTGAAAGCCGCCCTGATTGGTCGAGAACAAGTAATACTCATTCTTATAGACAAGCCCCATAGGGTCGGCCGACGAACGGAACGAGCCACCCTGGCGGGTATTGTTGTTCCACGGTTCGTAATTATAACTGATGTTGAGAGGATTGCAATAGGTGGAGGTAGCATTGTCCCGAGGGTCATACCAGGGGGTTGATTTTGCCTCACGACGCGGTTGGGCAATGCTGCCACTGGTCTTGACAGGCAAGACAATATTGACCTGCCGCTGACCCCTGGTCCTCGCGACAGTTGTCATTTCCTTGCCGGGATAGTGGACACACAGCAGGCTGTCGTGGTCGGTAGCCGTGAGCGAGAAGCGACCTTGTGCATCGGTATTGCAGAGGGCGGGGCTGTAAAGCCACATGACCGTGGCACCCTCCAGGGGATGGCCCGAAGCGTCGGTCACCATGCCCGTCACGTCATAGCTGGTGACGACAGGAATGTAGTAATCGCTCACCTGACCTTTGACAACCTTGACGGTGTCATTGCTGGCACTGGCCGTCAACGCGGCACAGATGGCTAAAGCGGCAAGAAAACGGTTCATGTCAAGAAGTTCTTTAAAAAGACAGGCAGGGTGTCTCCTGAGGTGGTTTCACCCTGCCTGAGATGAATTGTAAATACGGTTTTACTCGTTCTTGGGATCGTTGGCAAGCGTGGGAACGGTCTGCATCTGCGACAAGGGCAAGGGATAGTACTTGACACCTTCGCTCCAGCCGCTGAGGACGCTGGCTGCCAAACCGGTACGGACGAGGTCATTGTAACGCTCACCCCACTCACAAACGAACTCCATGCGGCGCTCGTCGAGAATCTGTTCGGCGGTAACATTGGTCATGGTGGGCATCTGGGCACGAGTGCGCACCTGGTTGAAGGGCTGGTCGCCATTCTTGCCCTGACGCACCTTAGCCTCGGCATTGATGAGCAACACGTCGGCATAGCGCAAGATGCGGATGTTGTTGTTGGAACCGTACTTGCTGCGTCCGGGAGTCAACTGGTTGGTCGGCGTGTAGGCCTTTCCGTTCCAGGTGTTGGTATTGTTGACATTGCCCATCACGTTAATCTCGTCACCGTCGCGGGTTGTCGTGCCACCAAACAGAACCGAGGTCTCCAAACGGATGGTCTCGCCACGGTTGCGAGCCCAGTTGATGAAGTTGTCGGTGATGCCCACAAAGTTCCATCCACCCAGGTTACCGGGACCCTGGAACACAAACCACTGGTCGGCGTCAACTTCTTCGCCACTGCCTTGACCCAAGTCGGTGCACTGGCACTCCATGAGGCTCTCGTTGCACAACTTGCCTGGAATCTTGAACAGGTTATAGAAGTCGCTGTAGAGCTGGAACTTGCCGCTGCCAATGATATCGTCGGTCAAAGCCTCGGCCTGTGCCCACTCACCACGGTTCAAGCGGATCTTGGCGGCAAGGGCCTCGGCGGTATAAGCCGTCAGAGCGCCCAAGTGCGCAGCCTCGTTGGGACGCACCTTGGGACAATTCTCGATGGCATACTGCAAGTCCTCGAGCATGTAACGCTCAACGGCATCCCTGGTCGAACGGGTAAGGTCACTCTGGTTATTGTCACGCAGGATAGTCACGTCGCCAAAGGCTTGGGTGAGCCTGTAGTAGGCATAGGCACGCAAAATGCGCACCTCGCCGCAGTAGGCACGGTAGGTGGCCCGGTCGCCGTCGTTGTCGATATACTCGGCATAGGAGTCGAGCGAAGTGAGGGCGCCATTGGCAACCTTAATCATTCCGTAATACTGGTTCCACATCTCGTTCAGTCCCCAGAACGAATTGTCATACCTGAAGTTACCGAAGTCCACGAGCAGGCCTTGGTCATCCACGCGCCCACTCCACACGTCGCCGTCACGCACGATGGTCAAGGGCCAGATCACCCAATGCATACCGCCAGTGCGCAACTTGGCATACACACCCGAGACGGGCATGTACATCTCGCTGGTCTTGGTATAGTCAACATCCGACTCGGGCAGCGTATTCTCGGGCAGAATGTCCATCCAGTCATTGCAGGAGGTGGCTCCCACCATCAGCAGACCTGCAATCATAATATATTTGAAAAATTTCATTGTCGTTATCTTTTTAATGATTGTTGGTAATGTGCTAATTTAGAAGTCGATGGTAACACCGAAGGTATAGGTCGAGGTGAGCGGATAAACCTCGGTGTCCCAGCCCTCGGGATCATTCAACTCGGGAGTGAAACTGTTAGCCCCGAACAAGGTGAGGGGACGGTCGGCAGTAGCGCTCAGTCGCAACGAGGGCAGCGTGTAGTTGCCCATCTTGATGTTCTTGAAGGTGTAACCCAGGGTCACGTTCTGGATGCGGAAGAAGTCGGCTTTCTCAACAAAGAATGAGTTGACGCGCTGGTCGCTCACGTTCCATGAGCGGATCCATCCCTCGGCCGAAGGATACTTGTTGGTCGAGCCGGCACCGGTCCAACGGTGAGCCACCTGGTCGTGGTCGAAGTTGTAGTTGGACTGGGCATAACGCAAGGCGCGCTTGCGGTTGTACATCTGTGCTCCGGCGTTGCCATAGGTGGTCAATGCGAAGTCCAGGTTCTTCCACTGGAAGCCCAGGTTGATGCTGTAGATGAAGTTGGGCAGATAGGAACCCAAGGTGGTGCGGTCCTCACCGTCAACGATGCCGTCACCGTTCAGGTCCTTGTACTTGAAGTCGCCAGGCTTCAGGCCGTTGGCTTGAGCGGTCTTATCGCTTGCGCACTCCTGCTCGGTCTGGTAGATGCCGTCCACGACGTAGCCGTAGAAGGAGTTCATCTCCTTGCCCACAAACTGATAGGTCTTGCCACCGGCGATGTAGGGGTTGCCGGCGAGGCTCTTCACCTCGTTCTTGAGATAAGACAGGTTGGCGCCGATGTAGTACTTGAAGTCATTGCCCACACGGTCGGCCCAGTTGATGCTCACGTCAACACCAGTGTTGAGAATCTTACCGATGTTCTGCAGCAGGGTACCATTCTCGAAGGGCAGACGCGGAGCAATCACCGCCTTACGGGTCATGCGGTAGAACCAGTCAATGTCCACACTCAAGCGGTTGCGCAGGGTGGCAAACTCAACGCCCACGTTGGTCTCGTCAACAACCTCCCACTTCAGGTTGGTGAAGTAGCTGTTGTTCTGGAAACCGGCGATGGTAGCGTTGCCAAACACACCCGACGACCATGTGCCGGTAGAAACCGAGCGGAAGCCGTCGCTGGCGGGCACGGCATTGTTACCCAAGCGGCCCCAGCTGGCACGCCACTTCAGGTAGTCAACCACATTCTGGTTGGCCATGAAGTCCTCTTTACTCATCACCCAAGCGACACCGAACGAGGGATAGTATCCCCAGGTCTCCTGGTACTTGCTGGTACCGTCGGCACGGAAGGTTGCCATGAGCAGATACTTGCCCATGTAGTCATAGTTGATACGGCCGAAGTAGCTGTTGCTGCGGTAGCGGGTACCACCGTCACTGGCGCGGCGGCTGTCGCTGTCGGTGCTGATGTCGATGTACTTGTAGGCGTCGTCACCGTCCACGATGCCGTAGCCGATGCCATAGAGGTAGTGGTACTTATCCTCACGCAGTGAGTGACCCAGCATAACGCCCACATTGTGGTCACCGAAGGTGTCCTTGTAGGTCAACACATTGTCCCAAATCCAGTTGTTGAAGGTGGATTCGCTCTTGCTCACCCACGACTTGTCGTTGCGCTGCACGCTGCCGACGTAGAACTCGGGCATATAAGTGCGGTTGTGGATTGCCGAGAAGTCATAGGCATAACTGGTCTTGATGTTCAACTTGTTGGGGATGAAAGTGATCTGAGCATAGAAGTTGGTCAGATACTTGTTGATGTCGTTCACACTGTTCTGATAGTTGGCAGTAGCAACGGGGTTGTAGAAGTTGTTGGTAAAGCCAACCGACTCGGGTGAGCCGTAGTGGGTGGGGAACGTGTTGTCATTCTTCTCATCCATCACGGGATAGATGCCGGGAGCGTTGAACGCCTGCTGCCAAGCGGCATTGTTGGGCGTGCGCTGCTTGCCCTTGGAGAAGATGCCGTTGAAACCGACCTTCAACCAACTGGTGGCCTCATAATCAATGGCGGCACGGAAGTTCATGCGGTTGTAGAAGTTCTTCACGTTCATGACACCATCCTGGTGGAGGTAGTTGATACCCAGCGAGTAGGTTGCCTTCTCGCCACCGCCGGTGATGGTAAGGCTGTGGTCGGTGATGGCAGCAGTGCGTAGCAACTCCTTGTACCAGTCGGTGTTGGAGCCGAAGGTCCAGCTGTGGAAGTCGCCATTGCTGTAACTGCCACCATAACGGTCGATCGAAGCCTTCATCGTCGAAACGTAAGCATCATAGTTGGCTTCAAGGAGCATCGTGGCATACTCGCTCGATGACGCCATCTTCAAGACGTTGGTCGCCTTCTGGATACCGAAGTAGCCGTTGTAGGTAATCTTGGCAGGCTGGTTCTTGTTACCGTGCTTGGTGGTAATGAGAACGACACCGTTAGCGGCACGCACACCATAGATGGCGGCTGCCGATGCGTCCTTCAATACCGACATATCGGCAATGTCGTTGGCATTCAGGAAGTCGATGTTGTCATAGAACATGCCATCAACAACATAGAGCGGACTGCCACCAGTGAACGAACCGTTACCACGGATTTGAACCTTGGGGCCCTCACCCGGTGTACCGCTGTTAACCACGTTCACGCCAGCCACCTTGCCCTGCATTGCAGCCATGGGGGATGCGGTGGGAACGGCGAGCAGTTCCTCGCCCTTTACTACACTGATGGGCGATGTCAAGTCCTTGGCTTGGGCCGAGCCATAACCGATGACCACGACCTCGTCAAGGTTGCGCACATCGTCCAGCATCTGGACGTTCATCATCTCGCTGGCAACCATCTCCACGGCCTGCATGCCCATGAAGGTGAATTTCAGCGTTGCGCCGTCGGGCACATTGGCAATCTCGAAGTTGCCATCAAAGTCGGTGACTGCACCCATTGTGGTCCCGAGGACCTTGACGGTGGCACCGATCACGGGCTCGTTGACCTGGTCAACGACCGTACCTCTTACAGTCAGTGCCTGTGCGCCTGCGATAGCACACATCACCGTCAGTAAAAGCATCAGAAATCTTTTTTTCATTAGTTTCAGGTTTTTAATGCTAATAGTTAATTAAATCTACATATTTTCGGCAAATATATATAAATCTTTTGAATAAACAACTATTTTGTTCAATAATTCGCACCCATTGTCCAATAATTCCACCCATTATAGTTGGTTTACCAGTTTTTGGAGTGCTTGTAGCCTTTGCTTCACCATATTGACCGAATGCTGCGAGAATTATCCTGCTGACTGTCTCTGGCCGTAGATGGGGACCAGTATTTTGATTTCAGATGAGCGGCAGGGACAAAGAAGTAGCTGATATACTTGTCATTTTCAAGAAAAGTGATTAACTTTGCGTCATCTTCCCGAGTGGGACGTGGAGTGTACTTGCCCGTTCCCTGATTGTTGAACCTTATAGAGACCTTACCAGAAGTTGATGAAACCGTCTGATTTTATCCATCCTGAAGATGCAGCCGCCATGCGCCAACTGGAGAGCATTCCGGGCTTTGCCGCTTTCGCCAAGAAGTTGATGTCAATTGGCACCGAGCAGCAGCTCTATGGCGTGAACATGGCTTCGAGCATTCGCCTATCTGAGAAACAACTGCCACACATCTACAAGCATCTGCCGCCCATCTGCCAGCGTTTGGGCATCGCCGAACCCGAGTTTTATCTGCAGATGAGCCCCATCCCCAACGCATGGACCATGGGCGATACCCGCATCTATATCACGGTGACGTCGGCCCTGCTTGAGATGATGAACGACGAAGAACTCGATGCCACCCTTGCCCATGAGTGCGGACATATCCTGTGCCGCCACAGCCTGTATCACACGCTGGTCTATTGGATACGCAACGGTCTTGTAGAGCAAGGGCTAATGCCCAAGAAAATGATGACACCGGTAGAGATAGCGCTGATGTACTGGAACCGTAAGAGCGAGCTGTCAGCTGACCGAGCGGCGTGCATCATCACCTCGCCCGAGGCAGTAGTGAGCACGATGGCACGCTTTGCAGGAGGCCCCAAGAGCATCACGTCACAGATCGACTTCCAGGAGTGGGCTAAACAGGCCGACGAGTATGAAAAGATCCAACAGTCCGGACTCTGGAACAAGGCCCTGCAGCTGCAGGCTATCGCTGAACTGAGCCACCCGTTTGCCGCCGTGCGCGTGCGCGAGGTGATGAAGTGGAGCGAGAGTGAGCAATACAGGATGATCAAGAAGGGGCTTTTCCAGCTTGAAGCGCCCGACGGCTTCTGCCCGCAATGCGGCAACGCCATCGAGAAGGAATGGAAATTCTGCCTGAATTGCGGTCATCAACTCTAATCATCTTTAAACCCAAAACTCTAAACTTAAGATTATGATATTCAACCAACAAGGCTTATTAGATATCGACGGAATGATTGCGGCTGCGCCTTCATTCCAGAAGATTATGGACGATGGCATCGTGACTGATGAGGAACTGAGCCAGCAGACCGACAAGGTCATCAACCTCATGCGTGAGGCTGAACAACGTTTCAGTGAGGAAGACCAACTCTTCATCAAGCGCCTGTTTGCCGAGACCAATGTCCTCTCGGCCATCTATCAGTATTATGAACTTCAAGAATTGAAATAGTCATGGGACGATATAACACCAAAAGACTGCTGAAGGCCGACGTGTCGCAGATCGACGCGATTGCCGAGGCCATCCGTGAAGAGTTCGAGAATGACGGTTTTGATGTCATGGTCGATGACCTGCTGAGTTGCGGCAAGGACATCAGCATCACCAAGGGCGGCATGTTCAAGGCGGTCCTGGGCATGAGGTCGGCACTGAAGGTCACGCTCACACCACAGAGCGACGGCGTGCTGTTTGACGCCAACGTGGGCATCTTCGGGCAACAGGTGATACCGAGCGTCATCACGCTGTTCTTCTTCTGGCCCGTGCTGATTACTCAGATCTGGGGACTCGTCAAACAGTCCAAGATCGACGACCGCGCCCTTGCCATCGCCCAAGCCGCCGCAAGGGAGAGCGCCCCTGCCCCCACCGCCTCCACCCTACTCGACCACGACGTCAAATTCTGCACCCACTGCGGCCACAAAATGTCCCGCACCGCCAAATTCTGCCCCGAATGCGGAGAAAAAATGATGAAGTAAGAATGATTTCAATGTTACATTTTTAAACTTTTAATTTGAAAAGACTATGTATACAGTTATTTGTATTATCCTAGTAGCATTGTTGTTAGTTCTGCTTTTTGCGGGATTCAAAAGACTCGAAAAAATGGTTTGCAGTGAAGTGTGTGCCATTTTCAGCAATACTATCGTCTATGTTGATCAACTGTGTGGTGTTAACAATGAGATTTTGTCGTCATGGCATAAGTTCTGTCTAAAAAACTCCATTACAGGTAAAAAGTCATTCAGTGCCGAGAAAAAAATGACTGAAGAAATCATATTCCGTAAGAAGGAAATAGACCAACTAAGCAATCATAATGTCCGTTTATCATTCCAACCATCTTTCTTAAAAACCTTCATCCTTCATAAACACAAACTGAGTAATCAAGAAATTCAGGCTGCAATAATGACAGCCGAATCTACTGAGATGGAATTGGAACAAAACTTTGATTTCTTGATAGATCTTCTAAAAAGCGAAAAAACGGTTCCTTCAGGCTGGGCATTTGCAGAAAACAGGCTGAAATGTTTCCAGCATGAAGCAAATGCTATGTTTTATGGTGCATTAGAAGGCTTGTGTTCTTTCCCAAAAGACTCTTTGACACTGTATGAGCAACAACGAACCTAATTAAAACACCTCCCGTCTGAAATCGGATTGAACAAACGCAAGGAAGATTACTTACAATTACAAGAAATTGAATTTAATAAAGCAGAAGAGCTCTTGAAATCCACTGGAGAACTCATGGATAATGACAGTATTCAAGTTGATCTTTTCGGAAATCAATTGTTTTCACAGCAAGTTAATGTCTTTTTTGCAGGATCAAAAGAACTACAAACAGAACGAGATGTTTACAGTAATGTGATCAGCCAGCTTCAGACCAAATGGAAGGATAAGAACATCAATCTTTATGGTTATTCTTTCCAAAATTTTGAACATGGGTTCATCTATAATGGTCATCAATGTACATACAATGAATTCATAAAAAGATATACAAATGTAGCCATCTTTGTCCTGAATGGAAACGTTGGAGGAAAGACAAAAGAAGAATTTGACATTGCTATGGATTCGTTCAAGGAGAGTGGCCATCCTATCATCTATGTGTATTCTAGAAAATCTGATATAAAAAATAAGGATGTTGAGACCACTCGGAATAGAGTTAACGAAGAAGCACAGTATTGGCAAGACTATTCCGACAATGAACAACTTAGACTCCTGATTAAGAACGATCTATCTGAAAGATTACAACAAGCATATGAAATTCTTGTTGAAACCCGCAGAACAACTCTGGAATGACATCTAATTGAAAATTCAATAAAAAACTACATTATGGAAGAGTATAAATACGACGTCTATATTTGTTACTCATTGAATGATTGTTTTGATGAACGAAAATATTTTATTACAGATAATGAAATAACAAAAATCATTAAGGCACTTCGTAAAGCCGGAATTTCTTTTTGGTATGCCCAAAAAGAAATATATCGTAGACAGGATTTTGCTGAGATAATCGTTCCGAAAATTAAAGCGTCAAAAATCTTTCTTTTTCTTTCAACTTTCAACTCCAATTATCATTCAGAATGGATTCACAGACAAATATCTATTGCATCTGAATTGAATAAATGCATCATACCTGTGCATATTGATCCTTTAAGGTACTCTGATTCAATTCTGTTTCGCATTTTTTACATTAAAGATTTAGACCATATCGATTATTATGCTAATCCTGAGAAAGGTCTTGATGACATAATCAATGCTATCAATAGACAACTACTCATTTTAGGAATAAAAGAAGAAGACAAGAAGCTAGAGGAAGCTCACAAAAAACTAGAAGAAGAATACAAACAACAAGAAGAACTCATTAGTGAAGAACAAAAAAGAAGAATACTGAATAAACTTGAAATAGTTAAGAAAGAGATAGAATTTTTGGATAGTGAAAAGGCTCTTTTGGAATATAGACAACGACATTTGGAAAGAGATAATAGACAAAAACAGCAGTCAATGATAGTGCTGCCAAAAGCATCATGTCCTCCACCGAATAGTAAACATCGATCTCTTTTTAGTGAGATTGTTTCAAGTATTGCCTCTCTGGCGAGTGGGGTGGCATCTAGTGCAAGTTCTATGGGTAAAAAGATTAAATCTATTACCGACAAAACAAATGTCTCTTATTCAGCACTGACACACGATTTTTCCAAGACAGGCAATGTTTTTAGTTCAGTTTTTGCACCTGCGGAGGTGAAGCGTGCGACTCACATGCTGGTGCAGGTGTATCTACACTTGCCAGAAGAGACTAATGAAGTGCAGACTCTTGCACAAGAGGCTGACAAGAATGCTAAGCGAAGAGATTACATCCCGCTTAGCATCCAATTGAAGAAAGGAGACATGGTGGATGTGTTGTTTGGCATCTATGGAGAGACGCTTCTGATGTCTGAGAAAAAGAGCGTCATTTGGATGGGTTCTTTCACCAAATGCACATTCGTCTTCTATGTATCCAATGATCTTGACATTGAGGAATTGAGTTGCATGGCGATGCTTACTGTTAATGGGGTACCTGCTGGTGAGATGAGGTTCATCACTAAGGTTGTTGAAAAACCGAAGCAACTGAATCCAGAGGTTTTCTCCAAGCAGTATCAAAAGATTTTTATCTCCTACGCTCATCAAGACGAGCCAAAAGTTGAACAAATGGCTCGTGCCTATAAGGCTCAAGGTGTTGATTACTTCTTTGACCGTCACTACCTTCAACCAGGTGACATCTTTCCGATTAAAATACAGGAATTTATAGATAATGCCGATTTGTTCATCTTATGCTGGTCTGCCAATGCGGCTAATAGCGATTATGTGAATCTGGAACGCAAACGCGCCCTTGAACGGGCATATCCAAAGATCAAGCCCATTGAGAAAGCACCACTCCGCATCTATCCGATGAGCATTGAGCCTCGTGCTGAATTACCTGAAGATATGCGTGATACCTATAACTTTGAAATCATCTGATAGGGTTTAGTGGATTAGGACGATGCTTTTTGCCAGTTAGAGAAATATTGTTTAACTTTGGGGGATTGTTTTTTAGAGAACTGAGAGGATTATGATATTGGATGTTAATATCGCAGAAGCATTAAAGCAGCTTAATGAGAAATTGCAGTCACTGCTTGACCAACTTGGTGATCAAGGAGCGTTTACATTCTTTGAGCATTCTGGAGTGTTGACACTGAATGGTATGGTGTTAGCATTGATTTTGCCAGGGCTGATGATAGGACTGGCCATTTTCTTCTATAGGAATAAGAAGGCGCTTGATTTCTGCAACCAACACACAAACTACGCATTTATTGCAGTATGGACACTGGGATTTGTGGTTTATGACTTGGGTATGTACCCCGATCATAGTGCAAGTGCCGGCAATGCCTTCTGGGCGATGCTGGGTGTGGCACCGATGGCGATTATCCATGCCTTTGAGATGTTTATCTTGCAGAGCGACGTGAGTGCAATCCACGACGGATGCCACAACAGCGCATGGTTCATGTTCTTTTTCTCGATTGCCCACCTGCTGGCAGCGTTCATCAGTATGGTGTTCATCATCAAGCACTTCGGGTTCATCATTACCAGTTTTATCAAAATGTCCCGGAAAAGCAATGTGAAAGAACTATTTGTTTTTTGGGGAATGAATGATGCAACCTATTATCTTGCAAGGGACATTGCAAATCAAAAAAACGACAAAGATGCACGAATTTTTATCATCCGTTTGAGTAAAAAGGAGGATCCGAACAAGCGTATTGGCTGGGATCGGGTATTCAGTTTTCTATCGCTATCGAATAACAATCTTGACAACATACTCGAACTACAGAAACTAGGTTGTCTGACAGCCAGCACCTTCGTCTCCTTAATTGACTTGAATGCAAGTAGCAACAATGACCTAATCAAATGTGAACTGCGTTTAAGTAGTCTTGTCAAACTGATGAACCACACAACAGAAAAAGTACACATGTTCTTTCTAGATGATGACGAATCATTCAATATTCAGGCTGTAGGCAAACTAAAGCGGGACATATCAATCAACGAATATGTTAAGTCCAGGAAAGTCAAATTCTATTATCGCACTCGTTACAGAAGCATCCACCGTGTGATGGAGGATGAGCCAACACATAAGAATCTTGAATTCCAAGTAATTGATTCTTCCCACCTCAGTGTGGAAATGCTAAAATTAAAAGAGAACATCCATCTACAGCCTGTCAGCTATGTTACAGTTGAGAAAGACGCCACGGTGTCAACGCCGTTCAACGCACTGGTGATAGGCTTTAGTGAGGTAGGCATGGACATGGTGAGGTTCCTATATGAGTTTGGAGCGTTTGTCAAGAATGATGGTACCAATAAGAAAGTGTCACGTTCATATTTCCATTGCGATGTGGTGGACAAAAGAATGGCATCGCTAGCTGGTCTTTTTGTCGCTAATGCTCCAGCCATAAATCCAAGCTTACACATCGAAAGCGAAACCATTAATAACAATCATATCACTGCCAATCATCAAGATGATGGAGACATCACTTCTTCACAACAATCACAAGAAGAGAGTCAATCCATGATAGACTTATACGAGATGGATTGCAACGGTGTGGCATTCTATGACAAACTTGTTAATGAATGGTTGCCGAAGCTCAACTATATCGTTCTCGCCACTGAAGATGACGAGTTGAATATGTCACATGCTGTGCACATCTTTCAACTTGCTGTCCGATACAAAAATGACATGCAACGGCTTCGCATTATGGTTAGAGTAAAACACGACAAGAGCCAGCACTTCAAGAATATTGCAGAGCACTACAATCGCTTATGGGCTGCTGAGTGCGAGAGCGCTGACAAGTATAAACGCCACCAACATGTTATTGAAGCCACTAAGATCGTTGAAAGTCCCATCACTCTTTTTGGCCTAGGTATAAATACTTATACCTTCAAAAATATTGTTGATCAATCAGCAAAAGCATTCAAAGAGAAATATGATCTTTCTCTTTCAGAAGTATTATTATCAAGTGGGCAAATTCCAAATCCCTTTCATTTTATTCCTTGGGAAGAAGAGCGAAATGTAGCCATGCAATTAACTGGAGTTTACGAGGGCTTCTCCCCTACCTATAGTAGCATGATGAGGTTAAGGAGGGTTCAAAACCAAAATGTAGCAAACGCGTTGCATGCTGCAACTAAGATTATGCTTGCCAAATGTGCCCTAAAAGATGAGTATGACCTTATCAAAGTGCACGGCTTGTCGCGCAAAGTAAACAAGATTGAATACCAATGGCGAGATCACAGTAATGACCCAATTGACCACATCCAGCGGGTGATGGACGTATTGGCACAAACCGAACACCTGAGATGGGTAGCGTCACATGAAATACTTGGTTATATCGAGTATCCAACACATGATCCTACAGATCCTGGTAGAAGGGACGAAGCAAGGCTTTTACATGATTATCTATGCGATTGGGATGACCTTCCTCCAGAGACTAAAAGCTATGACTACAATGCCGTTGACGTGTCAATCAACGAATACGGATATGAATAAAATATAGTAATTATCAATCATCTAAATAAACATCATCATTATGGATACTGTAACAATTATTATCGACTCCTGCCGAATTTGTGCCGCACAGCTAGCACCTAATATGAAATCATGCGGTGAATGCACGAGCGCAGCAACATCATGCTGCGACTGTGCCACCTCAAGCGGCAATGCCACATGGATTACGCTGATTATTTGCCTGACCATCATTCTTTTAGAGCTCGTGCTGTCTATTCTGCTTTACTACATGAAAAAAAGGCAGATGAAATTAAAAATGAGAGAAAAGGAGAACGAGATGATTAACGCCAAAGCTCTGAGAGAAGCAGAATTAGAAATGAAGGAGTATGAAGAGAAGAAGCACTATCGTTCGATGTTAGTCAACTTCTTGGAAAATAGAACAAAAGAAGATAGTAGGGATGCAAGCCATATCCAGGCTTTTAAAAGTGAATACATCAATGAGTTAAAGAGTTTGATTAATGATTTGAAGCCTACCCAAGAAAAGCCCTAGAGCACAAATGACTGATCGGGAGATCATAGAGGGACTTATCGCGCGGGATGAGCGGGTGACCGGGGAATTTTTCTTCGGGCAATGCCGGCCGTTGCTGTGCAGCATCATCGCTCTGGTATTCAACGGCAGAGTGGACTATGACGAGTTGGTAAATGAACTCTATCTCTACCTGATGGAGAACGATGCGGCACGGCTACGCGGCTTTGAATTCCGCAGCTCGGTGTATCAGTGGCTCAAGGTGCTCGCCATCCGTTACTTCATCAAGCGACGCGACCATGTGATCGATGACGTGAGCCACGAGCCCTCCTCTCATGCCGAGGAGAGTGCCGAGGACAGCCACGCCAGCGAGGACTTGGAATGCCTGTTCGGGCTGATGCCCAACAAGCGCTATGTGATGGTCATCAGGCGACTCGTGCTGGAGGACGAGGTTCCCGAACGGTTGGCCCGCGAGATGAACATTACTGCTGCAAACCTGTATAACATCAAACGGCGCGCGATGGCTCAGCTGGCACGCGTCGCCCTAAACGACATCCAACAATATGGCAGACAACAATAAACATATTTCAGATGAACTGGTCGCGGCTTTTCTTGACGGCAACACGACCGCCGAAGAAACCCGACGCGTGATTGAAGCGATGAGGACCGACGCTTCCCTGCGAGAGGTCATCAATGTGGCACTGCAGGTGCATCGCGACCCGACGGCAGTCACCCTGCCGATGATGCAGATGGCGGCCGAGAGCGGCGAGAACCTGTGCGGGGTGATGTGCGAGGCCTACATCCTCAACCGGCGCGGCATCTCCTATCACGAGGACGAGCTTATCGCAACAGCACGTGAAAAGCGGTGGCTCAAACCCGAAGGCTCCCCGCTGCACGCCATGGGACAACTGCTGGCACACTACGGGCTGATGATTACCCACAGCTATGACGCCACCATTGCTGATATCTCTGCTGCACTTGATCTTGACAATGACGTCATCGTGGCTGTGGATAACGGCAAACTCTATCCTGATACCATCGATAACGAGGATGCTGCCAACCATGCCGTCGTAATCACCGCCATTGATTGCGAGAGGCAGACGGTCACCATCTATGACCCCGAGAAAAGTGCCATCCAGACGGTGGGTCTCGACCACTTCAATAACGCCTGGCAGACGTCGCTCAACTACATGGTGCGCGTGCTGCAAGAGGCTGGCGAATATGACCCGCGTCCCATCAACCTGGACGATATCGAGATTACCGACGACCTGATGGAGCTGCGCGAAGCCATCGCCGAAAACGCCCACGACGTATGGGCTGCAGCACGCATCAATGACGGTTGGACTTTTAGTTTTATGCGCAGCGATGCCCTCAAACATCACCCAGACCTCATCCCCTACATCGCCCTGCCCGACGGTGAAAAGGAGTACGACCGCCTCATGGCCCTCAACACTATCAAACTGATAAAAAAACTAGGTTTTGATATCATAAAAAGGACTAACAGCTTTTTGTAGATAGCAATAAATAGTTACAGCTACAGTATAGCACTGAATCTGGCACACGATTGTGTTTATTGCTGTCATCAGCAAGTTACTAAAACATTAGAAATGTTTGCTTACTACAATAATTCTTACGAAATTTGCATTATAATTTGTATCTAGTCATTAAAATTCAACGGATTATATAATATTTACTCTTTATAAACAATCAGCATGAATACAATCACGATATCACTAATAACATTATTAGTTTCAGCTATTGTCTTTATTGTTCAACAACAAGTGAGGTATACTCAATTCTTTCACGAATGCACTAGAGCTCTACATTCTAAAAATCAAATCGAACAAAGTGCCGCTGCAATCCTATTAAGGAGTTTTTTATCTCGACAGTGGTGGTCAGTACTTATACGGCCTAATTTCTCTCAAGAAGCCAAAAATCTAATGGTAATTCTTTTGAGACAACAATTACCTAGCGATTTGCAAAAAACCATAGGAGATGGTTTCTCTTTTGCAAATAATCTCGATGGTCAAGACATGCAAAAAATCTGTATGTTTGATTGTCTTATTAAACCTCAGTCGAGAATAAAATTTGAGGTAACGAAAAATCCAAAATACAAGGAAAAAAGAATTTCAATGAAGAATGCTGATTTCTTCCATGCCACTCTTCAAGGTTGCAGTATTAATAATGTAAACGCTAATGGTGGTATTTTTCTTAACACTATTCTATGCGGAACATCGTTCAGAAACTGCATGTTAGAAAATGCAAACTTTGAAAATGCCAATCTTAAAGGCGTTAGATTTGATGGGGATTGTAATCTTGAATGTGCCCGTTTTAGAGGCGCCATTGGGTTGGATGATGCATCTGTAAAAAACAAACAAGGTGAATCAAAAAAACTCATAGATTTTCTCGACCAAAATGGTATTTTCCACTATTACTATTCAGGCTCTCATTACACCGAAACCCAGCCAAAGATCAACATCTTTATAAGCAAACTTGGCGCCATGGACTCTAGTCAAAAAATTCATTATGATGCCATATTTAGAATACTACAAAGCATTGATGGCATTTCACTAAATACAATTGATAGAGATAATTACCCAGCTGCTGCACAATTGACAGACGTCTCAAATCATTTAGACAAATCTGATGGATGCATCGTTTTCGCTTTTGAATATATTGAGGTGACATCTGGTTGTATTCATAAAAACGTGATCGGAAATGAAAGAAAGATCATTAAGGATAAAATATTTACATCCCCGTGGCTCCAAATAGAAGCTGCCATTGCAAATGTAAAACAAAAGCCATGTCTAATCATCTATGATAAAGATTTATATCGAGATGGCATGTTTGATGATTCTATAATTAATACTGCAGATAAGAATCTTCTCTCTTTGCCATATTCAGACTTAATATCTAAATCCAATTCTACTCTGCAAGAATGGATATCAATTGTTAGAGATTATCACCTTCGACATTAATTACTTAAAATGTAACAGGATCACATCAAGACAAGTGATAGAAATTGGGTCAGTGGGGTTCTTTATTTGTGTTTATGTTTTTTAGAAAAATATGATGAAAAAGAAGAAAGACAATTATCGGCCGGAGCCAGTGGATACTAGCGATGTCACTGTGCCTGAGGAATTGATGGAACTGGTGGAGGAGATGTCGCGCAATGTGCATGAGGTGTGGGCCAATAGCCGAATGGATCAAGGGTGGACCTGGGGACCGCAACGCGATGATGAACTCAAGACACATCCTGATCTAGTACCGTATGACGAACTATCGGAAGAATTAAAGGACTATGACCGGGACACGAGTATGCAGACGATTAAGCTAATTCTGAAACTGGGATTCAAAATCACAAAATGAAACTACGAATTACGCTAATCTAACGAACGTCCGCACCCTGTTTAAACTACGAATTATGCTAATCTAACGAGGGCATCCGCAAACTATAAAGTGACAACTGAATCGCCTGATATTCTGAGGACAGAAAAGACAAGCCCTATGTTTGACTTTGAAAGCGAACATAGGGCTTTTAATTATCAGTTTAATCAGATACTTCAGTTGTTTTACTTGGTGGGGAGGGTGCGGACGGGGAAGTTGAAGTAGGTGTTGGGGAAGGGCTCGTTCTTGAGACGGAAGTGCCACCACTCGTTGTCGAGGGGGAGGAAACCATGACGCATCATCGCTGAGCGCAGCACCATGCGGTTGTAGAACTGCTCGCTAGTGAACGTGGGCACTGTCTGCTGGAATTCGAGGGTCTCGGGGTTACCTCCGCCGAAGTCGGGATGGCTCTCGATGCCGAACCAGTCGAAGGTGCCGCCCATATCAACCTCCTTGCCTGTCTTCATATCGACGATGGTCAAGTCTACCGTCGAGCCGCGGGAGTGGCCGCTCTTGGTGGCAACATATTCTCCGTCAAAGACTTCCTTCTTAGTCAAGCGAGGATAGAAATAGGCCTTGGTGATAGTGTCACCCTGATCCAGCGCCCAACGCATGAAGTGATCCACGCCACGCTGAGGACGGTAAGCATCATAGATCTTGATGCAGTAGCCATGTTGCTTAAGGTCATCGCTGACGGCTCGCAGGCTATCGGCTGCCACGCGCGTCATCAATGCCACAGGCTCCTCGTAGCCGTCGATGCGAGCACCCACAAAGTTATAGGTGCTGAAATAGCGGATTTCGAGAATCGCATCGGGCACCACATCGGTGACGTTGACAAACTGGCTGTAATCCATCGTCGGATCCTTGACCTGTGCCACCTGTGCCATTTTCTGGGCACTCTTGCAACCTGTGAGCAGGCCTGACATGACCAGCAAGGCTGCTGCAAACATCTTTGCGTATTTCATCTTATTTATCTTTTAATTAAACATTTCCGCAAAGGTACAATAAAGTTTTCAAATAGTAAAAGGCCGTGACAGAGTCACGGCGCAGATGGACCGCCAAACAAACGGGCTAGTCCACATCATTGCCCTTGTGCTTGGTCTTGCGGGTATAGGTCTTTTTGGAGCGGTGGACACGATTGGTCGAGTGGAAACCCGGGCCTAGCACCTCCTGCTCGCCCTCACGGTTGCCACGACGCATCGCCTTGATAACGTCATCCAGACGCGATTTCCCTTGTTTCTTATTCTTCATACGTAGCTATAATCAACTCTCTATCACCTTTACAAAGCTCTCGGGGAGGATGATGTTTTCGTCATCGATGGCAGCGGCAAACAGTGGAGCAATCTCCTCGACGGCAAAACCGGCAATGCCACAGCCGATGGGAGTGACGAGAAACTTCAGCTCGCGATGGTCACGGGCAAAGGCGATGAACTTGTCAACATAGGGCTTGATGACGTCCACGCCACCGTGCATCGTTGGGATGGCATAACTCTGCCCTTGCAAGCCGACACCCTGTCCCCACACGGCGCCAAACTGTTCAAGTGCGACACGTGCAGCGCCGCCACCATGGAATCCGCCCAGGTTACTACCAAACACAAATATCTCATTCTCTTTCAGCCCCTTAATCCACGCTGGTGTAAATTCTCTGTTATACATAATCTCTCAGTTATTAATATGATAAACTCTGCAACAACCATGCCAACCACCCCACCCTGCCAAACGGCAGACACAACAATCAATAAATGATCTCATGCCTTTGGAAAAAAGCAGGGCGGATGCCATTGTGGCGCCCGCCCTTGTTTGTTGGGGTTATCAACGCCCCCTGCCCCCCAAAAAAACATAGAGGGGGAACTGTCATCAGGGGATTGGTTTACTTCTCGAGTTCCTTCTTGATGCGCTCGGTCAACATGGGGACAATCTTGTGGAGGTCGCCCACGATACCCAGGTCAGCAACGCTGAAGATGGGGGCGAACTTGTCCTTGTTGATGGCGATGATGAAGTCGCTCTCCTCCATACCGGCGAGGTGCTGGATGGCACCGCTGATGCCGCAAGCCATGTACAAGTTCGGACGGACGGTCTTACCCGTCTGGCCCACCTGTACCTCGTGGGGCATCACGCCGTTGTCAACCATGGCACGTGACGAAGCCACCTGTCCGCCGAGGACGTCGGCGAGAGCCTGCAGCTTGTCAAAGCCTTCCTTGTCATGGACGCCACGACCACCGCTGACGAGGATCTTAGCCTCGCTGATGTCGGCAACAGTCTTGTCGGCCTTGATGGTCTTGACGAGTTTTACCTTAAACTTGCTGGCGTCGAACTGGGGAGCGAACTCAGTCACGATACCCTCACGGCCAGCCTGGCGCTGCATCTTCTGCATCACACCGGGGCGCACGGTTGACATCTGCGGACGGTTGTTCGGGCAGATGATGGTTGCCATCAGGTTGCCACCAAATGCGGGACGCGTCATGCGGAATTCGGGCTCGTTGTTGGCATCGGGCTCAATGTCGAGCTTGGTGCAGTCGGCAGTCAGACCAGTCTTCAGGCGCGAAGCGATGCGGGGTGCCAGGTCACGACCGATGGTCGTGGCGCCGTAGAGCACGATGCTGGGCTTACGCTCAATGATAATCTGGCCAACGGCCTGGGAATACTGTTCGCTGAGGAAGTCCTTCAACTCGGGAGCATCCACTACGATTACCTCGTCGGCACCATACTCAATGAGCATCTGGGCCTGGTCCTTGATACCCTCACCAAGGAGCATAGCTACCACCTTCTCACCGAGTGCGTCGGCCAGGTCACGGGCTTTACCTAAAAGTTCGAGTGCAACGGACTGGATGACACCTTCGCGCTGCTCAGCAAAAACGAATACGTTCTTATAATCTTTCTTATCCATAATGCGATTCTTTTTTTGGCTTTAGGCTTTAGGTTTCAGGCTTTAGGTTATTTTACTAACGCCTAATAGCTAATGCCTAATAGCTGACAACTTTTAGATAATGTGTTTAACTTTCAGTTGATTAACAATCAGCTCAACAGCCTCCTCGGGGGTTACCTCGTGTACCTCGCCGGGAGCCTTCATGGCCTTGGGGAAGGACTTGAACACCTTGGTGGGCGAGCCAGCGAGACCCAGCTTGCCTTCCTCGACGTCAATCTTGTCGGCACTCCAGACCTCGACTTCCTTGTCATAGGCCTCCATGATGCCGCTGACGCTCATGTAGCGTGCATCAAATGCCGAAGCGAGCACGGTCAGCAGGCACTTGCCCTCGACCTCGAGAACCTGTACGCCGTCCTCGTTCTCCTTGTCCACCTGCAGGTTGCCGTTTTCCAGCACCTTGGCATCGGCAACATAGGTGATCTGGGGCAGACCCAGGTGCTCGGCGAGCTCGGGACCCACCTGAGCGGTGTCACCGTCGATAGCCTGACGGCCAGCGATGATGATATCATAGTCCAGAACGCGGCACAGGCCAGACAGCGCATAGGAAGTAGCCAGCGTGTCGGCACCGGCGAACTTGCGGTCACTCAGCAGGATGGCACGGTCGGCACCCATAGCGAGCGCCTCACGCAGCATGGCATCGGCTTGGGGCGGGCCCATGGAAATCACGGTGACATTGGCACCGAACTGGTCCTTGAGTCTCAAAGCGAGCTCGAGGCCACCCTTGTCATCAGGGTTCATGATGCTGGGAACGCCTTCACGAATCAAAGTACCCTTCACGGGGTCAATCTTGACGACGGTGGTATCGGGAACTTGTTTTACACAAACAATTATATTCATATTCTTGTTTTTTATTAGGCTTGAGGCTTTAGGTTTTAGGCTTTAGGGAATCTGATTCCATCTAATGCCTAACGCCTAGTGCCTATAAGCTAGTTTATTTGAATAATTGACCAGCGATTACCATGCGCTGAACCTCGGAAGTACCTTCATAGATCTCGGTAATCTTGGCGTCACGCATCATGCGCTCAACAGGATATTCACGGGTGTAACCATAACCACCGTGGAACTGTACGGCCTTGGTCGTCACTTCCATTGCGGTCTCGGCGGCAAACAGCTTTGCCATAGCAGCGTCGGCGCTGTAGGGCAGGTGCATGTCCTTCTTCCAGGCAGCACTGCGCACGAGCAGACGGGCAGCCTCGACCTTGGTCTTGAGGTCAGCCATCTGGAACTGGGTGTTCTGGAACTTGGCGATAGAGCGGCCAAACTGCTTACGCTCCTTGGTGTACTTGACGGTCTCGTCCATAGCACCCTGGGCGATACCCAGTGCCTGGGAAGCGATACCGATGCGGCCACCGTCGAGGGTCATCATGGCAATCTTGAAGCCCTTGCCGAGCTGGCCCAGCAGATTCTCCTTGGGGACGATACAGTTTTCAAAAATCAACTCACAGGTGGCACTGCCACGGATACCCATCTTCAACTCCTTCTTACCGATGGAGAAACCGGGCATACCCCTCTCAACGATGAAGGCCGAGATACCCTTGGTACCCTGTGACTTGTCGGTCATGGCCATCACGATGAACACGTGAGCGTTAGAGGCATTGGTGATGAAAATCTTGGAGCCGTTGAGCACCCAGTGGTCACCAGCGTCAACAGCGGTGGTCTGCTGCATGGCAGCGTCGGTACCGGCATTGGGCTCGGTCAGACCGAAGGCACCAATCCACTCGCCCGAAGCGAGCTTGGGCAAATATTTCATCTTCTGCTCCTCGGTGCCGTGCTCCATGATGGGAGCGATGCACAACGAGGTGTGGGCCGACAGGACAACACCCGTGGTAGCACACACGCGTGAGAGTTCCTCAACAGCCATGATATACATCTGCACAGTACCGCCGGCACCACCGTACTGTTTGGGCACGGGGATACCCATCATGCCGAGCTTACCCATCTTCTCGACTGTCTCGATGGGGAAACGCTCCTGCTCATCGATCTCGGCGGCAAGGGGCTTTACCTCGTTCTCTGCAAACGAGCGAACCATCTGCAGGAACAGTTGTTCAGTCTTAGAATAGCTAAAATCCATATTTCTTTTTAAGTTTTCAGTTGGCAGTTTTTAGTTTTCAGATTTCGCACATGCCGCTGACAACTGAGAACTGAAAACTGCCAACTTGTTAATTAATACTTATAGAAGCCTTCACCGGTCTTGCGGCCGAGGAGACCAGCACGGACCATCTTGCGCAGCAGCGGGTGAGGACGATACTTGGGATCGCCAAACTCGTTGTAGAGCACTTCCATAATAGCGAGGTTCACGTCGTTACCGATGAGGTCGGCCAGTGCAAGGGGTCCCATGGGATGGTTCGCACCGAGCTTCATACAGTTGTCGATGTCCTCGGCGCTGGCGATACCGTCGGCGAGGATACCCACTGCCTCGTTGATCATCGGGATCAGGATGCGGTTAACGACAAAACCGGGAGCCTCGTTAACGGGCACGGGGGTCTTGCCGATTTCGGTGGTCAGGTCGATGATGCACTTGGCGGTCTCCTCACTGGTGAGCTGGCCCTTGATCACCTCAACGAGCGCCATGCGGTCGGCGGGGTTGAAGAAGTGGCAGCCGATGAACTGTGCGGGGCGGCTGGTGCAGGCAGCAATCTCGGTGATGGAGAGTGACGACGAGTTGGTGGCAAAGATGGTCTCGGGCTTGCAGATCTTGTCAAGTTCCATGAACACGTCCTTCTTCAACTGCATGTTCTCGACAGCAGCCTCGATAACGAGGTCGGCGTCGGCGAAGGTAGCATAGTCGGTCGTCGTGGTGATGTTGGCCATTATGGCGTTCATCTTCTCCTGAGTGAATTTACCCTTCTCAACGAGCTTGGTATAACCCTTGGCAATCGAGGCCATGGCCTTGTCAAGGCTCTCCTGGGTGCGGCTCTTCATGACCACGGGCATCTTGGCGGCAAAAGCCTTGACGATACCCTTAGCCATCGTACCTGTTCCAATAACACAAATTTTCATAATCTGTTCTGTTTTATATTTTAATTGATGAATGTTGATTTATTCTCCCTTGAAAGTTGCTTCGCGCTTGTTGAGGAAAGCATCCATGCCCTCCTTCTGGTCGGCAGTGGCAAAGCATTTGCCGAAGAGTTTGTTCTCCAGACCGATAGCACCGTCGGCATCCAGGTCATAGCCCTCGTTGATGCTCTGCTTGGCCAGGCTGATGGCCACGGGAGCGTTCTTGAGCATCATCTCGGCCATCTCCATGGCCTTGCCCATGAGCTCCTCAGGAGCATAGACGGCATTGACCAGACCAATCCTCAAAGCCTCGTCGGCGCGGATGGCCTTGCCCGTGTAGATCATCTCCTTGGCATAACCCTGGCCGATGAGTTTAGGCAGGCGGTATGTGCCCGAGAAGCCGGGAATGATACCCAGGCCCACCTCGGGTTGACCGAACTTGGCATTGTTGGAGCAGATGCGGATGTCGCAAGCCATTGCCAGCTCACAGCCGCCACCCAGGGCATAGCCGTTGACAGCGGCAATGACGGGAATCGGCAACGTCTCGATGGCACGGAACACCTGTGCGCCCAGGCGACCGAACTCGACGCCCTGGGGCTCATTGAGGTGAGCCATCTCGCTGATGTCGGCACCGGCGACAAACGACTTCTCACCGTCGCCCGTGATGATGAGCACGCGTGTCGTGGCATCCAACTTGCCGACGAAGTCGCCCAGTTCCTTGAGAATGCCCGAGTTGAGTGCATTCAAGGTCTTGGGAGCCGATATCGTCAAGATGGTGATACCGCCCTTGTGCTCTATCTTTAAATAAGTATATTCCATGACAGGGTGCTGGAATTAAACGTCCATGGGCTTCAGGTCGGGCGAGATGATGAGCTTGGCCTCGGTAGCGGCCTGTACATCCTCGACAGTAAACTCGGGATGGAGCTCACGCAGTACGATGCCCTCGGGGGTGATGTCCATCACACCCATCTCGGTGATAATCATGTTGACCTGACCGGCAGCGGTAAGGGGCAGTGTGCACTCCTTGAGGATCTTGGGGTTGCCCTTCTGGGTGTGCTCCATAGTGAGGATCACACGCTTGGCACCTACCACGAGGTCCATGGCACCACCCATACCGGGAGCCATCTTGCCGGGGATAATCCAGTTGGCGAGGTTGCCCTTCTCATCTACCTGCAGGGCACCCAGGAACGATACGTTCACATGGCCACCGCGGATGATGGCAAACGAGGTTGCCGAGTCAAAGGTGCAGGCACCGGGGTTGAGCGTGATAGCGCCACCACCAGCGTTGATGAGGTTCTTGTCCTCCTTGCCTTCCTCGGGCGTGGGACCCATACCCATAGCACCGTTCTCGGTCTGCAGGGTTACGGAAACACCATCGGGCAGATAATTAGGAATTAAGGTGGGGATACCAATACCCAGATTCACAACATCGCCATCGTGCAGCTCTTTGGCAGCACGTTTTGCGATGACTTCTCTCATTTGATATTTATCCATAATAGTACAATTTTGAGATTAATTATGTTTTTAAAAAGTTCTTTTATACTGTTAACTCAAGATTTCGTTCATTCAATGATTATCAACCAGCAATTCATTAATCACTAATCTCTAATCCTCAAGAACTTGACTTATTTCATTCCTCTCTTGACCATCTCCTGCACGACAAACGATGCCACGTCGTCGGCATAGGTGTTCATGCCAAAGCCGGCGTCGAAGCCCAGCTCCTTGGCCAACTCGTGGGTTACGCGCGCACCGCCGCAGCAGCAGATCATCTTGTCGCGCAGTCCCTCGGCCTCCATCAGCTCGATGAACTCGGTCATGTTCTTGATGTGCACGTCCTTCTGGGTAACGGTCTGTGAGACGAGCAGCGCATCGGCGTGGAGTTCGATACCCTTGGCGATAAACTCGTCGTTGGGCACCTGAGAGCCCAGGTTATAGGCCTCAATCATCTCGTAGCGCTCCAGTCCGTAATGACCTGCATAGCCCTTCATGTTCATAATGGCGTCGATGCCCACGGTGTGGGCGTCGGTACCCGTCGAGGCACCCACGATGACAATCTTGCGGCCGATGTTCTCCTTGATGTACTCGTCGGTCTCATACATGTCCATCGTGTTGCTCTCCACCTTGGGGACGTAGATGGTGCTGTAATCCACAGTGTGGGTGCAGCTGCCGTAGCAGTTAAAGAAGGTGAAGCCCGGGGTCAACTCCTTGTAGAAGACCACGCTGGGATTCTCCAGACCCATCTTGCGGAGTAACTGTTTGGCGGCCTCTACCGCCTCGGCGCCACAGGGCACGGGCAGGGTGAAGCTGAGCTGCACCTTACCATCGTTCATCGTGTCGCCGTATGGTTTGATCTTGGTGAAGTCTAAGGTTTTGTCAAAATCCTTAGCTTCCATGCTATATAAACCTTCGCTCATAGTCGTATCGTAACCTTTATTGTGATGTGTTGTTATTATCTCTTGCCTTTCATCAGTTCCACAAACGGGTTGTAGTAGTTCTCACCCTTCATGGTAACGCCAGCCAGACCCTTACCGCCGTTCTTGGGACGCTTCACGTCGCCGAAGATACCCTTCTCCAGAGCGGTGAACAGGCCTTCCTTGGTGATTTCCTCAAGCAACTTGATGGTGTTGCCCAGGACCTCCTTGGCACGGTTGCGGCAGATACCGCCCTCGACAAACTCCATCTCCTCGCCGATGCTCTTCATGTTGTTGAAGATGTACTTGGCGTTCTCGATAGAGAGGTAACGGTCGCTCATGAACGGGGTGTGGATAGCCTCGGTGGGCATACCCAGCAACTGGATTCCCTGATGGGTCCAGATACCGATCATGTTGAACAGGGCATCCTGGATGTGACCGCGGAAGATATTGCCCGTCATGAACTTGGTGGGCGGCATATACTTCAACGTGGCTTTGGGGAAAATCTCGCGGGTCATCTGAGCCTGAGCCAGCTCCAGCAGGAAGCCGTTCTCGAGCATCGGATCCATCTCAAAGGCGTGTCCCAGACCCATCTGTTCCTCGGGCAGACCAGCCATGAGGGCCAGCTGCTCGTTGATGAGGTCCGAAGCCAGCACCGTGTGGGCAGCCTCGACAGCGTCGGCGGTGGTCAGGTAGTTGTCCTCACCCGTGTTGATGATAACGCCGGCAAAACCGTTGATGATACGGCTCATGTACTGGTCGATGAGCGTGCGCTGCATGTTGATGTCACGGAAGAGGATGCCGTACAACGCATCGTTGAGCATCACGTCCAGACCCTCAAAGGCACCCATGATGGCGATCTCGGGCATACACAGACCTGAGCAGTAGTTGCACAGGCGGATGTAACGGCCCTGCTCCTCGCCCACCTCGTCAAGCGCCTTGCGCATGATGCGGAAGTTCTCCTGGGTAGCAAAGGTACCACCGAAGCCCTCGGTCGTAGCGCCATAAGGCACATAGTCCAGCAGACTCTGGCCCGTGGTGCGGATCACGGCGATTACGTCGGCACCCTGACGGGCACCGGCCTGGGCTTGAACCACATCCTCATAGATGTTACCCGTTGCCACGATGATGTAGAGGTAAGGCTTGGGACCCTCACCGATGGTCTCGAGGTAATGCTCACGACGGGCACGGCGGGTGCGGATGCGCGTCATGCTCTCGTCAATGACAGGCTTCAACGCTTCGGCAATCTGCTTGGGGTCGCGGGTCACCACCTTGGTGATGTCCAGCTCGTCCTTAGCCACCTTCTCGGCAATCTGCTGGGGATTGAGTCCTGTCTGGATCATGGCATTGGCGATGAAGAACAAGGCACCCTCGTTCAACACGCCCTTGTCTTTCAAGGCTTCCACCACCACGTTGGGCAGGGGCACGTCATTGTCATCAACACCGTCGATGCCCATCAAGCGGCACAGGGTACGCTCAACGGCAACCGTCGTGTATTGTTCCACAAAGGACTGCACGTCCTCGGCGATGCCTTTGGCAAGACCTCTGGCATACTCAACTTTTTCAAAATCTAATCCTAACTTGCTCTTTTGCATAGTGTATATAGTATATAGTGTGATGTCATTCGTGTTGATTGGAGGTCTCCAGCAGGGTCCTCGCTGTTGTTATCCACTCGCTGTCGATGCCCAGGCTCTGGGCGATGTTGAGCGCCTCGTGGGGCACCTCACCATCCTGCACCTCGACCAGCTGATAATCCATCGCGCCGTTCTCAAAACCCTTTACCCTGAGGCAGCGGGCATCTCCTGGCTCAATATCGTAGTGCGTCGTCATGACCAAGCTCATATCCTTGCCAGCCAGCACCTTGAGCAATGCCGTCACCAGGGCGGCGCCCTCGGTGGGATTGGTCGTACGGGCAGGCTCGTCAATCAACGCCAACAGTTTCTTGTTCTCGCGTGATGCCTTGATGACGGCATCGATGTTCTTCATCTCGGCGGCAAAAGATGACAGGCCCTTTTCCACGGATTGCTCGTCGCCGATGCAGAAGTATATCTCGTCTTTCACGGCAATTTGGGCCGAAGCCGCGGGTATGCCGAACCCGAACTGGTAGAGCAACTGACACAGGGTCAAGGTCTTCAACACCACGGTCTTGCCACCCATGTTGGCACCCGTGATGAGCGTGGGCTGCTCTCCGAAGGCGATGTCAACGGGCTGAAATTCACGGCCACGGTTGGCAAGCGCCTCTTTGACCTGGGGATGGAACATCGCCTGATAACGCGTGATTCCATCACAGGACAGCACGGGGAAGGTCATCCCCATCTGCTTGATTTGCATCGCCTTGGCCAGGTTCACGTCGATGCGTGCCAGGGCGAGCTGTGCTTCTTCAATAGCAGTTGCAAAGGGATGCAGCTGCTGGCTCAGATCCTTGCGCACGCCATCCTCAAGTTCACTCGCCTTGAGTAGCAGGTCATCCTGCTGTTCAGGATGCTGGCGCATTTGCGCGCGCAGGTCCTTGAGTTGTGCGCAATAGGAATCATATATATAAAATGTGGCTATCTTCATCCCATCGGGGTCGAGGATGCTGATTACCTCGTCGAGGGCGGGAATCTCCACCACGCCGTCCATCCCGTGTTCTTGCAGCAACCGCGCCACATCGGTTGCCAGGATGGCGAGGTGCTTGACCTCAAACAGCTCGATGTCGTCGAGCACGGCATGGTTGTAAAGGTTCTTAATGGTGGTGCGGATGTCCTTCAATCCGCACAGCTTGTGGTTCAGGGTATTGATAAAGAGCGGTTCAACCCGATTGACAAACTCATCGAAACGGTGCAGAACGGCATAGGAAGCGGCAATGTCCTCGCTACTCGTCATCATGGGCGAGTCAAGGAGCCAACGGCGTGCAAAACCCGACTGCAATTCCAGCTGGTCGAGCATGTAGCGGATGCCGCAAGGCGATTCTATGACATTCTTTAGTTGCACGGTTATAGTTTGTTCTTTATCAGGTCATAAACGGGAAGTCCGATGGCTTCCGAGAGTTTGTTGCACAGGGTGTCCGAGTCGAGGACATAGCCGCTGGGCGACGTGGGGTTGACGGTGACGGCGATGAGTTTGCTCTTCTGGAGCACCTTGATGCGTCCGCCTGCCTTGAGAAACAGCCTGAACTGCTGTGGCGTGACGAAAATCTTGGTGAAATCCCTCACTACCAGTTCAGCCTGCTTGAGGTCTTTGTTCTTTCTCACCTTCTCGAGGAAACCGTCGACCAGCGCTCCCGCCACATACAGGGTCTGGCAACCGTCCATTCCCTCAAAGTGGATATCCTTGGAAAGGGAAGTCATCGTGTCCAGGGAGTGTAACTCGCCTTCCTTGTCGATAAACCAGAGGCCCTTTTCCAGGGGTATGAGCGTGTCGAGGTTGCGTTCACCAGTCAAATCCAGGTTGATGAGGTCAACCATGAAGGCGGTCTTGCTCACCAGGGTATTGAGGTTGGCCGAGTAGGCAGCGCCTGTTGCCAGAATCATTGACTGGCTCACGGCGGGTGATGCCGAACTCATGCGTGACAAGGCGCCGTCGATGATGACCAGGTCGATGCCGAAGCGCTGCTGCATCTCGTGCATCCATCGCCTGAGGCTGCTCGCTGACGATGGTCCCGACAGGAGGATTTTGCCACCCGTGAGGGCCTTGGCGGTCACTACCCTACCCAATGAGGTGCTCTCGTCGCTCACGTCGATGAGTTCCGAGACCAGCCGACGCTGGCGATAGTGGGCCTCGCTGGTGCCGAAGTACATCCCCTCGCGGAGGACGATCTCGGGCTTCTGGGTGCGGGTCACCTGGTCCACTGTCTCTCCATCAATGCCGATTGAGGTCACCGCGATGCGCTTGGTCTGGACGGGCAGGCGGTCGAGCACATATTTCAGGCACTCGGTCTTGCCGGTGTTCTTCTCCAGTCCCACGATAGAAAGGCTATCGTACTGCAATATGTCATTGATGAAGGGCACTCCCTGTAAACGCAATGATTTCCGCTGGTGTCTGAAGATGTGTCATAATTCAGGTCTTCACTAATATCCGTGCTACGCACGGAGAAATTAAACAATTATTATTTTTAAAATTTTGTTTAATTTCTCGGCCGTAAGGCCGATTAAAATCCAGAAGCGAACCTTTAGTAGTTATGACACACCTCCAGACCAACGGATGCATTTTCAATTACTTCTTGTTGCGTACCTCGTTGCGCTCATGACGCTTCAGCGCCTTGGGCTCGATGTTCATGCGCTCGCCTTCAAGCAGCGAGATTACACCATCGACAGCCTTGTCGGCAGCCACCTGCTCCTTGGCACGTGCAGCCTGGCACTCGGGGCAGTTGCACTCGCTGTGGTAGTCGGTGGGCTCGGTATAGGTGGTGATAACGCCCTCAAAGTTGCGCAATACCACACGACCGGGAGCCTGAGAGATAACGTACTGAGGCATGACGGGCGTCTTGCCGCCGCCACCGGGAGCATCCACCACAAAGGTGGGCACGCAGTAGCCGCTGGTGTGGCCGCGCAGGCCCTCGATGATCTCGATACCCTTGCTGACGGGGGTGCGGAAGTGCTCCAGACCCATCGACAGGTCGCACTGGTAGATGTAGTAAGGACGTACACGGATCTTCACGATCTCATGCACGAGCTTCTTCATCACGTGTACGCAGTCGTTCACACCGCGCAGCAGCACGCTCTGGTTACCCAAGGGGATACCGGCATCGGCCAGCATCTCGCAGGCACGGCTTGACTCGGGAGTCACCTCGTTGGGATGGTTGAAGTGGGTATTGATCCAGATGGGATGATACTTCTTCAACATGTCGCACAACTCGGGCGTGATGCGCTGCGGGCAAACCACGGGAGTGCGGGTACCCAGGCGGACGATTTCCACATGAGGAATCTTGCGCAATTCCGAGATGATGTATTCCAAGCGCTTGTCGCTCACCATGAGAGCGTCACCGCCCGAAAGCAGGACGTCGCGCACGGTGGGCGTGTTGCGGATATACTCCAGCGCCTTCTCGATGCGGTCAAGACCGCACTCGTTGTCGGTCTGGCCGGCAAAGCGGCGACGCGTGCAGTGACGGCAGTACATCGAGCACATGTCGGTGATGAGCAGCAGCACGCGATCGGGATAACGGTGGGTCAAACCGGGCGTGGGTGAATCCTCGTCCTCATGCAGGGGGTCAAGCAGATCGGCAGCAGCCTGATGAGTCTCGGCACCCGTGGGGATACACTGGCGACGGATGGGATCGTGGGGATCATCGGGATTGATGAGGCTCAGGTAATAGGGCGTGATAGCCATGCGCAGGGTCTTGAGGGTCTGCTTAACGCCCTCTTCCTCCTCGGCACTCAGGCTCACGTATTTCTTGAGCTCTTCAAGGGTCTCGATGCGGTTTTTCACCTGCCATTTCCAGTCATTCCACTGTTCGTCGGTAACGTCAGGAAATAATTGTTTTCTTCTTGATTCTACCATAATAAAAATGGATGATTAAGCCGCAGGAGCACGCCATGCGCGCTCCTCGGCATCAGTTTCTTGATTAAGCGTAGAGTTCCTCAAAGATCTTGCGCAGCTCAGGGCATTCGCGCAGCTCCTGCAAGGTAAAGTCGGCATGACCCTTGGTGTAGCCGTTACCGATGATCATGTTCACGTCGGCACCGATACCCTCAGCACCCAGGGCAGCCTTGGTGAAGCTGGTAGCCATTGAGAAGAAGTAAACCACGCCGTCATCCTTGGTGCACAGCACTGCGGTCATCTCGCAATCGGGCACGTTTACACAGTTGATGGTGGTGTCGGCCATCTTGCCGTCGGTCAGCTTGTAAACCAGCTCGTAAACCTCAACAGGAGTCATGCCGGCAACGCTCTCAACCACGTCACAGAAGCCGAGGTCCTTGATGCGCTGGGTTGATTTGGGGCTGTTGGCGAGGCCGATAACCTTACCGGTAACGCCTACGCGCTTCTTAGCCTCGTAGCAGCAGAGCATACCGCTCTTGCCACCGGCACCCAGGATAACAACGTTCTGGCCATACTGGCACAGCTTGGCGGTCTGGGCGGGAGCACCTGCAACGTCGAGGGCGCTCAGAGCGAGCTTCTCGGGCATATCATCGGGAATCTTGGCATAGATACCACTCTCGAAGAGGATAGCCTTACCCTTGATGTCCACCTGGTCAACGTCGGCACGGATCTCGAGGATCTCGTCGATGCGCAGCGGGGTCAGTGACAGCGATACGAGGGTAGCGATACGGTCGCCTTCCTTCAAGTCGATCTTGCCCTTGAGGGCGTCACCGATCTTCTCTACCTTACCCAGGAGCATACCACCAGAACCGGTGCGACGGTTGCGGTGCTTGCCCTGCAACTCAACGTTGAGGAGCATCTCCTTCTTGATTTCCTCCATCACCTCGGCCTCGTTGTTGGGGTCCTTGGCCTGCTGCTTAGCATAGTTGTGGATGTCGGTGAACGATGCGGAGTCAATATTCAGGGTCTGTACATCGATGAGGATCTCGTTGTCGTAGATCTCGTCCATGTTGTTGTCCAGCTTGTTGGCGGGCTGAGGAAGAATGCCCTTAGGTTCGATTACTCGGTGCGTACCGAATCTGTTTCCGTGTTTCTGCATTGTTGTTGTTTGTTTTAAGTGTTAAACGATTATTGTTAATTATTTGTTTTTTTTGTTTTTGAAAGGTCTTTAAGGTCCTTAGAGTCTTTAAAGTCCTTAAGGTCTTTAGGGAGGCCTAAAGCTTAATTGCGCTTGGGGAGACCCAGGATTTCGCGAGCCTCGTCGCTGGTGGCGATGGGACGACCCAGTTCCTTGGCGAGGCGCACTACCTTCTCGACGAGTTCGCCGTTGCTCTTGGCAAGCACACCCTTTGAGAGGTAGAGGTTGTCCTCAAAGCCCACGCGCACGTTACCGCCCATGGCGATAGCGGCAGCAGCCATCGGAAAGGCATGGCGGCCAACACCGGTCACGGTCCAAGTGGAACCGGCGGGGATGCCGTTCACGAGCCAGCACAGGTTAGCGACAGTAGCTGGAGTGCAACCGGGCACACCCAGCACGAAGTTGAACTGCATGGGGTTGCCGGGGACCTCACCCTTACGGGCCATGGTGAGGATGGTGTCGAGGTGACCCATCTCAAAGCACTCATACTCGGGCTTGATGCCGCGCTCCATCATGCGCTTACCGAAGGCACGCATCGTGGGCATCGTGTTGTCAAAGATCTCATCACCGAAATTGCAAGTACCGCAGTCGAGCGTTGCCATCTCGGGCAGCGGGGTTGTGTCGGTCGATTGCAGACGCTCGTCAGGGGTCATACCCACGGCACCACCGGTCGAGGGAATCAGGATGACATTGGGGCACACCTTGAGGATGGCCTCTTCACACTCCTGGAAGCGGGCGCGGTCCTGGGTGGGCGTACCGTCGTCCCAGCGCACATGCAGGTGGACGATGGCGGCACCGGCGTCAACAGCCGACTTGGCCTCACGTACGATTTCTTCTACAGTATAGGGCACGTTGGGATTCTGCTCCTTGGTAACCTCAGCGCCACAGATGGCGGCAGTGATAATCAGTTTATCCATTTTTCAGTTGTCTGTTTTCTGTTTTCAGTTGTTAGTTTTCAGTTGTCAGTTGTCAGCGGCTACAGCGATTGACCATAAACTGAAAACTGAGAACTGCAAAACTATTTTATTTACGCTGGCAGTCCTTGGGGGTTACACAGGTGCCGGATGCGCGGCAAACCACGACGGGCTCCTCCAGGATGTCGGCAGCCGATGCCGATATGTCAGGGCGAGCCTGAGCCACCTTGCGGGCCTCAAAAATCATGTGGCGAGAAGTGTTGCCCTCACGGTCGATCCAGCCCTCGGCCTCGATAAAGTCACCGGCATAAACAGGTGCCAGGAACTCGATGTTATCGTAGGCGCAGAACAGGCCTTCGTCACCGTCACGCATAATCAACAATTCAGTAGCCACGTCACCAAACAGGTGTACCATGTGTGCTCCATCAACCAGGTTGCCACCGTAGTGTGCGTCCTTTGCGCTCATGCGCAGTCTGATCATTGTCTTGTATTCCATTGTTTCTGAGTTGTCAGTTTTTAGTTTTCAGTTGTCAGTTTTCAGTTGTCAGTTTTCAGTTGTCAGTTTTCAGTTGTCAGTTCGCTGGCGACTTATAACTTATTTTTCCACGTAGATGCCATCAACATAGATGCCCGAAGCGTGAACATGCTCGGGAGCGATCTCGCCAACGGGAACCAGCTTCTCGGCCTCAACGACTACATAATCGGCAGCGGTGGCCATCAGCGGGTTGAAGTTGTTGGTGGTGCCCAAGAATACCATGTTACCGAACTCGTCAACGATGTTGGCGCGCAGGAAGGCGATGTCGGCACGCAGGGGCTTCTCCAGCAGATACTCCTTGCCGTCAACCGTAACGATGTCCTTGCCGTCGGCCATGATGGTACCCAGACCAGTGGGAGTCAACACGCCACCCAAGCCTGCACCTGCCGCACGGATGCGCTCGGCCAGAGTTCCCTGGGGAACATACTCGACAATGAGGGTGCCCTCATTCTTCTGCAAGGCAGTCTGCTTGTTGGTACCCGTGTGGGAAACGATAGCCTTCTTTACCTGATGGTTGGAGACCAACTTGCCGTGAGCCACCTCGTCATAGGCGGTGTCGTTAGCAATGATAGTGAGGTCCTTAACACCTTTTTCAACAATGGCGTCGATAATCTGGGTGGCACTGCCGTTACCCAAGAAACCGCCAAACATAATAGTCATACCGTCCTGTACTTTCTCGACGGCTTGTTCCAATGTGATTTGTTTGTTCATAATGCTTATGTTTTGGAATTTATCGGTTTATGTCTATAATTGGGTGCAAATATAGAAAATTTTACCCAATTCATGACCATTTCCAACCAATTTTTATCAACATTTTATCTATTATATAGATAACACCTCAAATGCCAGCACTTTGCCATGATCATTCAAGGGTCAGTCAACAGTTTGCCGCCATACAGAATAATGCCAGTTTACCTTACCGAAAAGCACCATAAAAAAACCTTAAAAATTATCACTGATTTTTTTGATTATACAAAAAATCCGAGTAACTTTGCAAACGGCTATAACCAAAAGAAGTATCTCCTTGAGTCATGAAGCGATCAAAGCCCATGACTCTATGGGATAAAATAGTGTATCACTTTTTTGTTTAACATCTAACTATCAATCAATTAACCTTTATGAAAAAGTTTCTTTTTACGTTCGCTGTTCTGTTTACTTGCGTAGGCCTGAGCGCCAATGCCGCCTCGGTAGATTATACCATTGACGAGGTGGGCACCGATTTCATCACCATCACGTTCACACCCGATGCCGACGCGGCAGGCTATGCCATCTGCCTGTTTGAGGCAGGTACCGCCGAGCAACAGTTTGCCATGTTCGGCCCGTGGATGGGTTTCCAGACTATGGGTGACATGATTAAAGCTTGGGGTATTACCAAGACCGAGACCTACCAGCACACCTGGACCAACCAGTCGCCAGGCAAGGACTATGAAATCTATGTACAGTGCTGGGACGCCAATGGCGTGGATGCCGATATGATCATCATCCCTGTGACGACAGCCAATATTGGCGGCACAGGTGAGGCCGTGATGACTATCGAAATCGGAGAATTTGGCGGTGATGAGGAATATGGCTACTATCAGTGGGTGACCTATATCCCCAACGAGGAAGTTGCCGTTCACCACGACATCATCATCCTGAAATCAGCCTACGAGTCCGAGGAATGGGGCATGGAGAACTTGCTCAACTATCTCAAGCAGGACAACCCCTTCGATCCCTATTGGGATCAGTTTGGCATCGACCAGGCACAGTGGAACGCCGAACCCAACACCTGGTACATCGCCTTCTCGATTGGCAAGAACGCCAACGGTGAATGGGGACCCCTGGCTGCTGTAGAGTTCAAGACTCCCGGTACGACAGGCATCAATGAGGTTGCTGGTGACAAGCAGGTTGCCGGTGTGCGCTACTACAACATCGCTGGCCAGGAAATGCCCGAGGCTAACGGTCTGACCATCGTCGTGACCACCTACACCGACGGCACTACCCGCACCACAAAGGTGATGAAGTAAAGCCATCCCTGAGGGACTGCCCTTACTGACGGCAGTGAACCATCAAAAAAAGAATTATCGCCGACTATTCTCTGTTTTAGTCGGCGATAACTTTTTCACGATTATTCTGTGAAATGGGCAGATGTATATTCGATTACCATCCTAACAAGGTATTACATAGCAAGACGCAAGCCGACATTGTCGTTTTTAAAATTTTGTTCACAGCCAGGATGACGGAAAGAAACACGTAAATAAAAAGCGGCCTCCCACCAACTAGCGCCACGTATAATGCGGAGCGAACCCGTCTCTGGTCCAGTTGGATTCACCTGCGGGTCAGCCGCATAACTACCAGACCAGTCTTGAACCCACTCATATACATTACCACTCATATCATACAGACCCAATTCGTTTGCCTGCTTTGTAGCTACTGGATGATGCCTGCCTCCTGAGTTACCACCAAAGTCGGCACCATACCATGCGACCTCATCAATATTGCTGTTGCCTGAATACAAAAATCCTTGTGCCTTGTTGCCACCGCGCGCTGCATATTCCCATTCAGCCTCGGTCAACATACGGAACTGCTGACCCGTCAAAGCATTCAACTGATTGATAAACGTCTGGCAATCATTCCAAGTCACTCGCTCAACAGGGCACTTCAAGTCATTTTGCCAACGACTGGGATTAGTGCCCATCACAGCCTGCCACAACTCTTGAGTCACCTCAGTCTGAGAAACATAAAAGCTTGATAGAGTGACCTGATGAGCGGGATACTCATTGCTTTGTGCACCAGCCAAAACCTGCTCTTCGGTGGCTCCCATCATAAAGGTGCCGCCCTCAACAGCTATCATCTTGAATGTTACACCATTCACAGCAAACACCTTGTCCTCATTTTGTTCCGGTGTATAACCTGACAGCAACCAACTGATAAGCGTCGTTACATCTGAAACGCTCAGTTTACCATCCCCATTGCAATCACCAATCAAATGGTCGTCGGCCACACTCCTCAATGGCATTGCCAAAAGGAACAGAATAAATACAGTTTTAATCATTCTTTTCTTGTTCATAAAGCAAAAATTTAAAGGTTATAGTTAACAAATAAATACTGTTGGAAAAACAATAAAATCTCGCCAGTAAACGGATCACCATTTACTGGTGAGACTATTATTTACAATAGTGCAAGTTTACTTCAGATAGTCGTCGAAGTAGCGGGTGATGCGCTCATGCAGGTGCACGCTCTGGTGGCCGCGCATGTTGTGACCCTGGCCGGGATAGACAAAGAAGTCGGGCTGGGTGCCGGCAGCGATACAGGCCTTGAGGAAGCTGTAGGCGTGCTGGGGCACAACGGTGGGGTCATTGAGTCCGATAATAATCTGCAGGCGGCCCTTGAGGTCACCAGCCTTGTTGAGAAGGCTGCTCTTGGCATAGCCCTCGGGGTTATCCTGCGGCGTATCCATGTAACGCTCGCCATACATCACCTCATACCACTTCCAGTCGATGACAGGACCACCGGCGACACCTACCTTGAAGACGTCAGGATAGTTCGTCATCAGGCTGATGGTCATAAAGCCACCGAAGCTCCAACCATGAACACCCAGGCGGTCGGTATCCACATAACGGAGTGTGCGCAGGAAGTCCACGCCACACATCTGGTCCTGCATCTCTACCTGACCCAGCTCGCGGAAAGTGGCCTGCTCAAAGTCACGGCCTCGGTTCTCGCTGCCACGGTTATCAAGGATGAACAGGACATAACCACGCTGTGCCATATAGGTCTCCCAGCTGCGGCTTGCCCAGTGCCAGCGGGCATCCACGTTGTGGGCATGGGGACCGCCATAGACATAGACTACGGTCGGATATTTCTTGTTCTCGTCAAAGTCGGTGGGCAGTACCAGACGATAGTAAAGGTCGGTAATGCCGTCGGCAGCCTTGATTGTGCCGCAGCGGTATTCGGGAACGGTATAACCCTGCCAGGGATCGGGTGCCGTGAAATAACGGTACTGACGATTCTCGCGGGTATTGACCAGAGCGATATTGCGCGGCACATCGGGTTCCTGATAGCTGTCGATGAGCCAGGCACCGCTGTTGCTCAGGCGGCCGTTGTGCCAGCCTCGCCCACCCTCGTCGATGCGGGTGCGCTCACCACTGGAAATATCCACGCGGTAGAGGTTCTGCTGGATGGGGTTGTCGGCATTGCCACTGATGATGACAGCCTTGTTCTGCTCATCAAAGCCCAGCAGGTCCATAACCACCCAGTTGCCACGCGTGAGTTGCTTGATCATGTTGCCATAGACGTCATAGAGGTACAGGTGGTTGTAGCCATCCTGCTCACTCCACAGCACGAATTTATCCTTGTCCCAGGGCAGGAAGGTGATGGGGTGCTGCGGCTCGACATACTTGGGATGCGTCTCGCGATAGATTGACCTGAGGCGGGTGCCAGTGGTGGCATCATAGGCGACCAGTTCCACTTCGTTCTGGTCACGGTTGCCCTCCATCATATAGATGACGTTGCCGTCGGGGTTCCACGTGATATTGGAAAAATAACGGTCGGTCGGGTCACCAGCATCAAGATAGACGATGTCGCGTGTAGCCACATTGAGCACGCCAACGGTGACAACGTGGGATTCCTGACCTGCCATCGGATATTTCTCGGGAGCCGCCGTGGCAATGACGCGACTGGTGTCATCCAGCTCGGGCACATCAACCAAGGGATAGTCGGTTACCATGCTCTGATCCATGCGATAAAATGCCAGGTGCGTGCCTTGCGGATTCCAAAACATACCGCCATCGATACCGAACTCGTTGCGGTGCACACTCTGACCATAGACAATCTCGTGGTCACCATCGAAAGTCACCTGGTACTTCTTGCCCATGGCATCGGCAACATAGATGTCATCGTCCTTGACATAGGCTGTTGAGCGGCTTTTCTTGTTCCACTCCTCGGCCACCATGCCGACGGGGCGATCACCCCGCCATTCCATCCGGTTGGTGGTGAAATTGACAAGCAGGCGCTCATTGTTGTTATACAGTAGCGCAACGGGCTTGTCGGGATAAGGGAATGATGTATAGCTGAGGCTGCTGATCTGCTTTGCCTCCTTCAGGCTGAGGGCCCTGTTGAGGCCATCACGGGTGAACAGCACTTTTTCCTTGCCCTTGACGGGGTCCACCGTCCAGCAAGTGTCGTTACTGAGGCGCACCAGTTGGTCACCCCACCAGGTAAGCGATTTGTTGGCCGGAACCATATTCCGGTAATTCGTTCCGCCAAAGTTCAAGTCCTCGAGCGTGAACTGTTTCTGCGCCAGTGCAGGCAATGCCATTAAGGCCAGCATGACCAGTGCCATGCCTTGTAGTTTAGTCTTTCTCATTGTCATAAGGTTTATTGCTATCGTTATAATAATTTGTCGCAAATTTACGGTTTTATTCTGAAAACAGGGCAAAACTTTTGTAACTTTGCAACATGATGAAGAATATTTTGCTGATAACGGGGTTTCTGACCGCCCTTTGCATCACAATACTCATGACCGGATGTGATAAGCAGCGCTCGTCCAGTCCTATGTCCTATACCGTCACCTGCACGCTCGACAACAAGCTGCAGCATGACAGTGCCACACTGCTCGTGCTTGAGGAAGACTACAACAAGTTGAGGGTGTGCGGCACCGCCCAAGCCCAGAATCATGTGTTCACCTTCAAGGGGCAGATTGATCATCCCCGGGTCGCCTTCATCCGCTGGGACAACGACTCGTCACGCCCGTTCCACTTTGTGCTCGAGCCAGGTCACATCAACATTCACATCGACAAGAAATCATGGCGCGTGAACGGCAGCCCCGAAAACCGCAATTATCAGCAGTTTATCCATCAACGCAACGATATCATGAACGCCCGCCTGGCCGTTTGGCAGGAATACCTCAAGGCTGCCACCAACGCCACACTCAAGCAGGAAGATGAACAGCGCATGGTACGCCAGGACAGCCTGCTCAACGACTCGCTGCAGCGCTTCACCGTGGAACGCATCAACCGTGGCGATGCCGTGGGACGCCTCATCCGCGAGCGCTACGCTGACCAACTTGACCAGGAGCACCTCAGGCAACTCCGATAACGTGAGTTAGCCGCCAAATGAACAGTAGAGACGCAAAATTTTGCGTCTCTACATAGCGAGCTAGCTGAGCAGCAACGCTTTATTTTTATCAAACTTATATTAAACCACAGTACAACAATAGTTTAAGCTCCAAGAAACCTTGAAGCTTAAACTAAAATATAATCATGTAAACTCTAAATACCTAAAACAATCTTCCTACAAGTCGCACTGATACGACAGGATAGACGCTGACCTTGCTGATGGCTTTCAAGATGCCGCCATCCTCGCCCTTGACGCCATCGGCTGTCAACTGTTCGTTGTTCACACCATTGTAAACCTTAGGCTTTCCTGACAGTTGCACACCCATGTCAAAAAGGCAACTGAAACGGGATTCACCCGGAACGGCACGTCCAAATCCCAGACCCACATAGGGGCGTATCTTCTTCACGTTGATAAAGGCGCTGGCATTACCATTCTCGTCAGGCATGATATTGTAATCGCCCAACTTGACGGCGGCTTGGCCATAACTCAGAGGGATATCGGCATAGACACCACGGCGGGCGTTGAAATCGGCAAGCTTTTTCATCAGGGGCTGGTCATCACAGTCCACCGTCACGATCTTCTCATCCTTGGCAAAATAGGCACCAACCGTCAGGTGGAAGCCATGCCCCCTGAAGGGATAGATGTCCATCAGCGCGTGAGCGGTAGAGTTATGCAAAGAGCCCTTCACCTCTACCTTTTTCAACTCAGCGGGTATCGACTCGACATCCACGTCATGAGTCTGATTGACCTGACTCATCGAGAGCTTGGTCGAATACTTGAACTTGGGCATGAAATCAATACCTGCCCTGATACCCACATAATCGGAAACCATGGTACCCAAATCGGCCGTGACACCCGTCGTGCCTATACCAGCCGACAAACTATAATGCCTAAAAATATTATTGTCGTCCTGGGCGCGCAGTTGACAGGCGGCAAGAGCCAGGACAACCAAAAAACAAAAGTACTGTTTCTTCACAATGAATGATTTTTTGATGATTTGGGCGCAAAGTTACACACAATTTGCCACATCAGCAATGTTGGCGCAGAAAAACCTGCGAAGCGGCATCCCATAAAAAATCCCCGTCGGCCTCAGCCAACGGGGATCATCAGTCACGTGCGATTAGGCACGTTGTCTTGTGGAATCAATCGCGAATTACTTCTTAACGATGAGTTCGCAGATCGAAACGCGGTTCCAGCTGAGCTCCTGGAACATGTCGGTCTCACCACAACCCTGAGCCTTGATGCGGTTAGCATCAATCTTGTACTTGTTGATGAGCATGTTCTTAACAGCCTCGGCACGGCCATTGGCCAGACGGATGTTGTTGTCGTGGGGACCCTCAACAGAAGCGTAACCCTTGATGTCAACAGTGCTACCGGGGTTGTTCTTCATGTACATAGCAACGCGCTCAACATTAGCCTGCTGATCCTTGGTGATGTTGGTCTTGTTCAGGGGGAAGTGAACGAGGACGTTCAGATACTTAGCGTTGTTGTCCATAACCTCAGTTGAGTTCACACCCTTAGCGTTAGCAGCCTTGCGGGCAGCATCCAGGTCGCGCTGGAGCTGGTTGTTGCGAGCGTTAGCGGCGTCGAGGTCACCCTGGAGGCCGTTGAGCTGGTTGCGCAGGCCGTTGATCTGGCCATTGAGAGCGTCGATGTCATCCTGGCTGTACTTGTAGGGGCAGAAAGTGATGTAACGCTCGCCGTTGCTACCCTTGAAGTGGTAGGTGATACCAGCCTCAAGCTCTACAGCAGCGTGGTCAGCGTTCATACGGCTCAAGTCACTGTGACCCTTGCTGTCGGCGGTGCGAGCAGACAGGTTGTGACGATATGCCTTCATGATGTCACCGTTCATGTCCCAAACAACAGCGGGCTTCAAGCTGAAGGTCCAAGCACGGCTCTCACCGAAGTTGAAGTTCAGGTTCAAACCAGCCTTGGTGTACCAGCTGTCATAGTCAAAGCCATAAGGATCCTTGGTCCAGGGCTTGTCAGCATCCAGCATCTCACCAGCGCGGTGGAAAGCGTGCAACCAACCAGCACCAAATACGCCCTCGAGCTCAAATACGCGGGGTTTGCCCTTGTAACCACCGAAGAGGTTGCTCAGGTTGAAGGTACCAAACATACCAACCAGAGTGTGGTCAATCATGTTCGGGCTCTTAGGTCCCCAGTAGTTGTCCTCCTTCAGCCAGCTGGTAGTGTTGATGGTAGCCTCACCCTCAACGCCCATGCCGAATACCGGAGTCAGCTGCTTCTTGATCTCCAAACCGAAGACACCGCGAGCGCTGGGCCAGAATGCATAACCCTGGAAGGGCATGATAGCACCACCCTTGAGGGTTACTGACATGTTGTCAAAGAACTTGTTAGGCTCCAGAGACTGAGCCTGAACAGCAAACACGCCCATGAGAAGGGCTAAAGTCAAGATAATCTTTTTCATAATAAAAATTAAAATTTTATTAAACACTATATATTTATTATTACTTGTTCGATATTTCGCTTCATATCATTCGGCAAAAGTAATACAAATTTCTCATACTGCCAAAATTTAACATTCATTAAGAACAAAAACTCGACAAAACGGCTGTTATTTCCCGATTTTTGGCAATTTTTGGTCTTTTAGCGGGTCTTTTAGCATCACATGATAGGAAATCAAGCAAAGGTATGGTAAAAAATCGGATTACACAAATTTTCACCTGTTTTTATCGCAAAAAGTCCTTTTTGTACGACAAATCGAAACCCAAACCCACAGTTTTTTGGCGGTGAAAGCCGTTTTCCAGGGAATGTTACCCCATTATGATATCTATCACACTGTTGATATCGGCTACACCCACCTCGTTGTCACGATTGACATCAGCGCGATGGCGAAGGTCCTCATCAGCGTCAGCGCCCAGGATAACGTCGGTCACGGCATTGACATCGGCAATGTTCACCTCGCCGTCCAGATTGACATCTCCATGCAAGGTAGAAGTCACCACAACCTGACGGACGGCACCCAGGCTATTGACATCGGCCTTCCAGGCAGCAAAACGCAGGCGGGTCGTGGTCAGCCCTCGCGGGATGGCAATAGACATTTCGAGATAATTGGTACGGCTCACGGTAGATGAAGTAAGCCTATAGGTCACCGAGTCAAGCGCCACATCGTTTTCATCAAGTATCGCCGCAGTAAGCGCCACCTTGCTCACGTCAAAGTTGCTGTTCTTCCATTGTTCAGTAACCCATGTAACAGTCATGTCGATGGTCTGCCCCATACGGCAGGGAAACTCAGGTGACGTCAATGTGTAATTAAAGCCTTGGGTGGTCTTATAGAGGACAATCCTGTTGTTGGAAATGTCCTGACTGGTAAGTTCAATGAACGGATTATTATATATCCATCCTTCAAAGTGCATGGGTGAAAACTGTGGCAACTGGGCATAGGAACCCAACCACAGCAGTGCAAACAAGATAAAAAATAAACTCTTTTTCATAAGCCAAGGAATTGATTTCACAAAAGTAACACTATTTACCAACATAACAAAAAAGCGGAGACGCAAAATTTTGCATCTCCGCTTTGTTTGTTAGCTAAGGTCTAAAGCCTAATAGCTAAAGCCTAACGGCTTACTTCATCACCTTAACAGCGCTGGTGGTGCCGTCGGTGTAGGTGGTAACGACGATGGTCAGGCCATTAGCCTCGGTTACCTCCTGGCCAGCCAGGTTGAAGTAGCGTACGCCAGCAACGGTCTTGCCGTTCATCATCTCGCTGATGCTCGTGGGAGGCTCGGGCTCAACAACGAACTCATAAGCGATCTGCTCGCTGGGGAGCTTGTTAGGAGCTACGGCATAAGCCTCAACGCGGTGCTTGCCATCACCCTCGAAGGTCAGGATCTCATCGTAAACAGCCCACTCGGTGTACTCCTCTTCACCGGGATAGAGAACGCGGTAGTAGATAACGCTGCCCTCATCGGTGGGAAGGATCTCAACAAAGTAAGCGTGGATACCATCGGTGGTGTAGCCGTTGAATACGGGAGCACCAGTCTTCTCGGTGGGATCTACGGGAGGAACATCGCTACCCTCATAGGTAAAGGTAGCCTTGGGCAGGAAAGCAACATTCCACTTCGAGGGAGTGTCACTCCATGAATACTGGTACTGATAGTAGCTGTAGTAGTAATTGGTGCTCTGACCATAGAAAGCGGTACCATTCCATTCGCCGGCCTTGGTAACAACAACCTGGACCATCAGGTTACCACCCTCATACAGGAAGGGCTGGTCAAATACGAACGTCAACTCGGTATCAAACTCATTGGGTTGAGCGGTACCAAGAATGGTAGCACCCTCAACGGCAGCATAGTCCTCAAAATCGGTCTGGTCAGTCACAGCCATACCCACCTGCAGGGTAACATCATAGAAATTGATCCTGGGGGAGTAGAACTTCACACCGGTGATCTCTTTACCTACCATGTCGGTCAACATGTCGGCAGAATAGATCATCTGGCCCATGGTACCCTGAACATCGGTGTACAAGCCGTAGATGGGAACGTAGTTGCTGGTTTCGGTACCGTCACAAACGGTCATCTCGGTGGCCTGAGCGGCAAATGCCATAACAGCCACAGCAATTAAAGTAAAGAACTTCTTCATACAAATAGTGATTTAAAAATTAATAAAATATTTAATATAAATTCAAACTATTGATTATCAAATAAATAGTATTTAGATTCTCGATTCATCTACTATTCATGCCACAAAAATACACAAAAAAACAATCTGCAAAACATAATACGCAAAAAAGAGGATGTGTTCAAAAATATTTCCACATCCTCTTGTATTGATACATCTGTAATCAGTCTTACTTGAGCAGTCCTATCGAACGTTTCAAGAAGCGCTCCAGGCCTTCACCCTTGAGCATGTTATTGCTCAACAGGGCGATGTCGATGAGCTGGTGCACGCGGCTCTCGCCAGCGGCGTATGCCGTGATGATGCCTTCCTTCTTCTTGCGCAGCTCTTCGAGGTGCTTCTCGTTCTCCTCGAGGTCCTTCTTCTTGTCCTCGGGCACGCCCTTGTTGTCCTTGTCCAGGTCACGGATGGCCTTGACAACGTTCTGGGTGGCGTTGATGTCCTCGTTGACAGGCTTGAGTTCAGCTTCCAGGGATTTCTCTGCCAGATCGACAATCTTCTGGACAAGCGGATGCTTGGTGTTGAGCACAAGGCTGTACATGTCGGGCATCTCGCCATAGAAGCTCATGCCGGGCTGGAAACGTGCCATTTCCTTCATGCGTCGCATGTACTCGGCCTGGGTGATGACCACGGGCTTGTCATCGGGCGACATGGCAGCAAAGGTCACCATGAATTCGGCTTTCTCGACAGGCGGTATCTGTGACTTGAACAGCGTCTGAGTCATTTCCTGCTGCTCGGGCGTGAACTGCGGCTTGTTCTCTTCCTGCTTGCGGATGAGGTTGTCGAGCACATCGCTGTCAACGCGCAGGAAGCGCACCTTGTCCTTCTCCAGCTTCTGCTCGAGCATTCCTGCAAAGTGCACGTCCAGCTCGCCGTCCATCAGCAGCACGTCATATCCCTTGTCGGTGGCTGCCTTGATGTAGGCATACTGCGCCTCTTTGTCGGTAGCATACAGGCAAATCAAGTTGCCGTCCTTGTCCTTCTGCTCGCCCTCGATGAGCTTGCGGTAGTCCTCGAGCTTGAAGTACTTGCCATCGGTATTCTCGAGCAACGCGAACTTGAGTCCTGATTCACAGAACTTCTCGTCACTCAGCATGCCGTACTCGATGAAGATCTTGATGTCGTTCCACTTCTTCTCAAATTCGGCAGGCTGGTTCTTGGCGATTTCCTCGAGGCGGGCAGCGACCTTCTTGGTGATATAGGTCGAGATCTTCTTCACGGCGCGGTCGCTCTGCAGGTAGCTGCGCGACACGTTCAAGGGGATGTCGGGGCTGTCGATGACACCTTGCAGCAGCATCAGCCAGTCAGGGACAACGCCCTCGACGCTGTCGGTCACATAGACTTGGTTGCAATAGAGCTGGATGCGGTCCTTGCGGATGTCAAGGTTGTTCTTGATCTTCGGGAAATAGAGGATACCCGTCAAGGTGAAGGGATAATCCACATTGAGGTGGATCCAGAACAAGGGATCGTCCTGACCCGGCTCGATGGCGTGGTAGAACTTGAGGTAGTCTTCATCCTTGAGGTCGGCAGGCATGCGTGACCACAACGGCTCAACGTTGTTGATGACCTTGTCCTTGTCGGTGTCCTGGTACTTGCCGTCTTTCCACTCCTGTTCCTTGCCGAAGATGATGGGCACGGGCAGGAAGCGGCAATACTTCTTCAACAGGCCCTCGATGCGGGCAGCCTCAAGGAATTCTTTCTCATCATCGTCAAGGGTGAGGATGATGTCGGTGCCGCGCTCGGCCTTGTCACACTCTTTCATCTCAAACTCGGGTGAGCCGTCGCAGGTCCAGCTGACGGCCTTGGCACCCTCTTGCCAACTCAGGGTGCGGATTTCCACCTTCTTGGCGACCATAAAGGCCGAGTAGAAGCCCAGGCCGAAGTGGCCGATGATGGCATTGGCGGTATCCTTGTATTTCTCGAGAAACTCCTCGGCGCCCGAGAAAGCAATCTGGTTGATGTATTTATCGATTTCCTCGGCAGTCATACCGATACCACTGTCGCTCACGGTCAATGTGCCGGCCTCTTTATCAACAGCGATATTCACACGCAGGTCCTCGGTCGAGCCTTTGAACTCGCCAGCCCCCGATAGGGTCTTCAGCTTCTGCGTAGCATCAACGGCGTTGCTCACCAGCTCACGCAGGAAAATCTCATGGTCACTGTATAGAAATTTCTTGATAACGGGGAAAATGTTGTTAGTCGTTACCCCAATAGTTCCTTTTGACATAATTTATTTTAGTTTTTTGAGTTTATAATCATCGTCATTAGGGCATCGCCACAGCGTGGCAGCCCTGCCCCACTCCACCTCAAATCCCATGCCATTATAAAATAAGGTGACAAATCGTCACCCCACCTGCCACTTTATGCTCGCTGCGCTCGCAGATTAGTGATTCGAGAATACAGAAGCATGAGACTGTATCAGTTCTTTGACACAGCCCATGTAAAACAAAAGTTAAAGTAAATTCTTCAATAGATTATTGTAGAGACGCAACATTTTGCGTCTCTTATCGTTTGGCATTAACCAATTACGGCACTGGAGACGCAAGATTTTGCATCTCTACATTGCGGGTGAATTGAGTATCAGCACTTTATTCAAATGGGAGCGGACCTTGGTCTTCGGCCTTAATGATGACCGGCATCCCCACTCGGGCATACTTCTCCTTGAGTTGAATGATGTCCTTGTCCAGCAGGCGGACGCATCCCTCGCTGGCACGGCCGGGCACGGTGTTCTCGTTGTTGGTGCTGCCGTGGATGCCGATGCCGCTGTGGCCCGGCGTTTCCAATCGCAGGAACCAGTGGCCATAGGCCAGGATACTGCCACGGCCGTCCCCGAAGTCGTGTTTCCACGTCGAGGCATCCTGGATGCGGGTGATACTGAAGGGCTTATCGGCAGGCGATTCGGGAGTGCGCATGTCACCCTTTCCCTGCTTCTGCCCTTTGTTCTTGCCCATGCACACTGGATAGGTAGCCAGGGCTACCGTGTCATTGCCGCTACGGGCATAGACGGTGAGGCGCAAGTCCTTCTTGGAAACCACGATAAATTCAGAATTCTTGTCATGGGGCGCATTCTCATTGACGACGACAGGCTGTGCCGGGGACTCGACTTCCTGCTGTTGAACTGGAGGCTGTTTTACCGTATCATTCTGCTTGTCGTTTCCGCACGCGATAAGCAGCATCATGGCCATGACCATGAGCGATCCAAACAGTGTTTTTTTCATCATAGAGATCAAACCTTTTGTCTTAAAAAATTCCCGTCAGTTTCAAGAACACTCTCGGTCAGGAACGCATTATCCCAACCGCTGCAAAATTACGAAACCATTTTGAAATAAACAAAACATTTACCACCAATACTAGTCAGGCAAGACCTCTGTCAATGGGCCCCACACTAGGTTTTCAAGTCATTTTCATGCCCATCATCCCAGTGGGCGAACGCTGATTATGCGTCGCTTAGCAACAAGAAAAACTGAAAAGCAACAACCGAAAACTTCGCTAAAATGCTTACCTTTGCAGAATCTTTTACAATATATGCTTCACTAGATTAATGAACAAGGCTAGATTCATAACGTTATTGACCGCTGTATTGCTGGCAATAACGACCTCGGCTCAAATACAATTCAACGGCAAGAATGCCGCTATCGATAATCTGACAGGCACATGGTTACTCTCTGTTCCCGAAGCGGTCTTCGGCAACGATTACACTGCAGCCATCTCTCTTGACGAGACCGTGACGCAATGCAGCATCAATGGCGAAGAAGTGACCGACAGTTGCACATTCGGCAACGTTCAGCCTGGGGCGACCTATCATCTGCAGGCAGTCGTCGGGACCGATACCGTCAAGGCCAACATCCAATTCACCTATTGGCCCACCATTCAGATCTATGGCAGCTATGTCAAGCGGCCCTACTATCAAGGCTCGGTCATCTATACCCATCCCGACTCAACCGAGCAGCAGACCATCCGCACTCGCGTTCGCTGGGCTGGCAGTTCAACCGCCGAGGCTGACCGCAAGAAGCACAATTTCCACCTGAAATTCTACAACGAGGACGGCAGCAAGAAGGATATGTCCTTCTTCGGCCTGCGTAGCGATTTCCATTGGCGCCTGGATGCGGGACAAGTGGATTTTGCCCGCGTTCGCAACCGCGTGTCCAAAGACATCTGGGCATCGTTTGCCCATGCCCCCTACTATGCCGCCTATGAGCCCAAGACACCCCGCAACTACGTCCGCGGCGACTTTGTCGAGGTGTTTCTCAACGATGAATACATGGGCATCTACAGCCTGAACGAACACATGGACCGCCAACAGCTCAAGCTCAAGAAGTACGACTATGAGAAAGGCGAGTTTCACGGTGGCCTGTGGAAGCCGATGAAATGGACCTATTCCACCGTGTTCTGCAATGATCCGGCATTTGATCCCACGCAGAAGTCCTGGGACAGCTACTATGTGAAATATCCCAACATCGATGATGTGAACCCGACTAATTTCAAGACGCTGTCAGATGCGATAAAATTCACGTTGTACTCAGATGACCGAGAATTCCTTGACAGTGCCAAATACTACTTTGACATCCCGGTGATGCGTGACTATTATCTGTTGACGATATTGCTGCAGGCACCCGACAACATCGGCAAGAACCTCTACTACGCGTGCTATGATGTCGCCACCGACAAGCGCCTGACCATGGCTGTCTGGGACCTGGACTGCACCCAAGGACAATACTATATCAACACGGGCAGCTGGTATCATCATTCCTCGGTGGGACCTGAAGTGGATTTCAGGAACAACCAGCTGAAGAGCCACTTGATGTTCAATCGCTTATGGAACCTCGATCATTCTTTCCATGGCTTGGCAACCGAGCGCTATTGGGAACTGCGCAACACCACCTTCAACCCCGACAGCATCCTCGCGCGTTACGAGGCCTATTTCGCCGAGATGAAGCGTTGCGGTGCCGATAAGCGGGAGATTGCACGATGGAGCTACGGCAGCGATTTGGCAGGGCGCGAGCTGAACTTTGACAACGAACTCGTTTACCTGCGCAACTGGTGGACACGCCACATTGCCTATCTCGACAATAACGTGTTCATTCCCTACCCTGATGGAGATGTGAACTTTGACGGCGCAGTCAACATCAATGATATCACGATACTCATCAATTACCTGTTGGATTCACAAGGCAAAACCATCAATGTCAATAAGGCCGACATGGACAAGAACGGCACGCTGAACATTCACGATCTCGTCCACTTCATCAGCTTGCTGATATGATGTGGCGCCGGTGAATCACTCCGCCAACAGGCGTACGTAACCGAAGAAGCCGACCTCTCGATTGATGATGCTGTAGTGTGTCGGCTCGTCAATCACTTCACAACCATCGGCATCAATGGAGTGCATGAGGCTGTCATGCAACTCATCAAACTTTTCTTTGGCCTGTTGCTCGTCGCGACAGTTATACACATCGCTCATCGCGCCATCCTCGGTCTGATACTCAAAAACTATCCGATATTTCATTGCGGTACACTCGGTTTACCGGTTGCCGTACATCTCCTCGTAGTAGCGCTGATAGTCGCCACTGGTGACGCTTTCTACCCAGGACTGGTTGTCGAGGTTCCAGCGGATGGTCTTTTCGATACCCTCGGTGAAGGGCGTCTCGGGATACCAGCCAAGTTCACGGGCAATCTTGCTGGGGTCAATGGCATAACGCATGTCATGGCCAGGACGGTCGGTAACAAACTCGATGAGGCCGTCGTTGATGATGTCAAGGTCACACTTGAGCAGTTGCTGATACTCGGGCTCCTCGCGCATGATGCGGGCGATGATGGCAATGACCTGCTTGACGATGTTGATGTTGCTCTCCTCATTGAAGCCGCCGATGTTATACACCTCGCCGACAGTTCCCTGGCGCAGCACCAGGTCGATGCCCTTGCAGTGGTCCTCGACATAGAGCCAATCGCGCACGTTCTCGCCCTTGCCATAGACGGGGAGTTTCTTACCCTCAAGGATATTCTTAATGATCAGCGGAATCAATTTCTCGGGGAAATGGTAGGGACCGTAGTTGTTGCTGCAACGGGTGATGTTGACGGGCAGGCCGTAGGTCTCATGATAGGCCATCGCAATGAGGTCGGCACTGGTCTTGCTGGCAGAATAGGGCGAGCGCGGTGCCAGCGGCGTTTCCTCGGTAAAGAAGCGGCGGCCGTAAGTCTTGAGGTCGGTGCGGCCCTGGATGACCTCGCGCACATCGTCACTCACCTCGAGCGGCTGCGGCTCATCAAAGTCCTTGCTCAACGAGCCATAGACCTCGTCGGTCGAAATCTGCAGGTATTTCTTACCCGGGGCATAGGTGTTGTGTCCCTGAGTATCCTTGCCGGTGAACCATGCCTCGCGTGCACAGTCAAGCATATTCTGGGTACCCAGGATATTGGTCTCGAGGAACAGGCGCGGATTGGTGATGCTGCGGTCCACATGGCTCTCGGCAGCAAAATTGACGATATAGTCCACGTCAAAGTCGCGCATGATGTCCTGCACCAGCCCGCGATCGCCAACGTCACCACGGAAGAAAGTCACATTAGGACGTTCCAGCTCATCCTTGATGGATGCCAGATTGCCGGCATAGGTCAAGGCATCGAGAATGATAATCTCAATATTGTCGCCATACTTACCCAGGATATATTTCACAAAGTTTGAGCCAATAAAACCAGCGGCTCCAGTCACGAGATAGGTCTTCATAATTGCAGTAATGGTTTGATTTAACTCACAAAGGTAGCAATAATTATCAAAAAACACTACCTTTGCAAAAAAAATGTGCCATATGAAACGACTCACCACCTATTTATTGCTCCTGATAACGGCAATCAGCATGATTGCCCAACCCGTTGAACCTGAAAAGAAAGAACGTAAAAAAGTGGCCGTTGTCCTGTGTGGCGGCGGTGCCATGGGTACCATACACATCGGCGCCCTCAAGGTGCTGGAAGAGGCCGGCATCCCTATCGACATGGTCACCGGTACGTCGATGGGCAGTATCATCGGCGGCATGTATGCCGTGGGTTACGATGCCGAGGACATTGAGAAAATTGTCAACAGCATGGACTGGGGCGACATCCTGCGCGACCGCCTGTCGATGAGAAACCAGACGCTTGACGAGCGAGAGAAACAGAATATCTACCTGTTTGACTACCGCGTGTTCCTGGACAAAAGCCAGGATACGCTGGCAGGTGGCTTCATCCGCGGTATCAACGTCGAGAAGACCCTGCGCCATTACCTGCGCCAACCCGAGGACATCGACTTCAAGAAACTGCCGCGCCCCTTCGGCTGCATCGCGACCGACCTGATTACCGACAGCGAGGTGGTACTCGACCATGGCTCACTGGCCAGGTCAATCCGTGCCAGTATGGCAGTGCCCGGTGTCTTTGCTCCCGTGAGAATGGATCCCTATATCCTGGTTGACGGTGGCACCAAGAACAACTTCCCCGCCGACCTGGCACGCAAGATGGGAGCCGACATCGTCATCGGCATCAGGACCGATCTGGGCTTGAACGACAAGTACTACTCCACATCAGACATCTTGGAGCGTTCGGTGGGAGCCGACATCCACAACCGCAGCGATGAGAATGACAAGTATTGTGACCTGATTATCCGAGTACCTGTTAGAGGCTATTCAGCAGCCCACTTCTACAACTCGGCCATCAAGGAACTGATCAAACGCGGTGAGGAAGCCACAAGGGCAAAGATGGACTCCATCATGATGCTCAAGGAAAGAATCGGTGTACCCGCCGATTACAAGCCCGAATATAGCATCATCAGCCTGAACGACATCGATAACACCCAGGCTGGTAAACTTGTGAATGAAGAGAACGCCAAGAACTCCGTCAAGGCGAGCATCGGCCTGCGCTATGACAACGAGGAACTGGTGGCTGCACAAATCGGCGCTACCTATTACTTCGGCAACAAACTGAATAAGACGCTGGACCTCACGCTGCGTTTAGGTAAGCGCACAATGGGTAAATTAGCTTGGAACATGATGCCCAAGCCGAACTATAAGATCGGCTTATCCTATGAGATTTGGCACGAAGACATCGATCTCTACAGGGGGAAGCATCGCTCAGATAACCTAAAGTTCATCTATCAGAAGGCCAATGCTACCCTGCTCTCATTTGACGCACTCAACCTGAATGTTGACCTAGGCATTGCCTGGGAGCATTACCACCACTATGATTATATGGCCAATCCGTACAGCATCAGCTACTTCAAGCCCAACGACTACTACTTCAACTACCACGCCCGCGCCCAATACAACAGTGAGGACCACTGGTACTTCACCCATAAGGGCATGCGTGCCGAGGCACGGTATGCCTACTACACCGACAACTTTGCCCAGTGGAAAGGCCACGCCGGATTCAGCGAGGTGAGCGCCCGCTGGCGCGTGACCTTCCCGTTAACCTCAACGACCCACTTGCAACCCACGGTCTATGGCCGTCTGCTATTTGGTAAAGACATTCCCTCCCAGGCTATGAACATGATGGGTGGTAACCGTGACGGCATCTATTACGACCAGCAACTGCAATTCGCAGGCTTTGGACGCTGCAATGTCATGGACCAACATGTGATCGTGGCTGGTGTAAGGCTGCAACAGCGTCTGTACAAGGAACACTACTTGATGGTCAAGGGACACGTCGCCGAGCAAAACTACAAATTAAAAAACATCTTTGAGGACAAGCCCATCTGGGGCGCCCAAGTCGCCTACGCCTACAACAGCATCGTCGGTCCCTTGGGTGGCTCGCTCAGCTGGAGCAACTACACCAAGCAACTCGCCATTTACATCAACCTCGGCTTCGAGTTCTAGACCTTGACCGGGAAGCAGATGGGCGTTCTTGCGAGCAAGAGGCTTTGATACATCTTGAACCAGATATGGAAAAATAGATGCAGGGAACCCGCAAAGGTTCCCTGCATTTATATAGTGTTGGGATGAATTGCGCCCTTAGAAGTCGCTGAAGAAATTGGGACGGATCAAAATGCCGATGCGCAGGCGGCAGTGGTACTTGTTGTAGTCCAGCAAGTTCTCGCCGTAGCCGTCATAGAAATGCAGCATCAGGTACTGGTTGTCCCTCTTGCTGAAGCGGAATCCCACATTCAGGATCGTGTTGAAGTTGAGGTTCCATCCCTGGCGTTTCACGAAGGTGACATCAGCCACCCAGCGCCTGTCGGCCGAGATAAACTGTGAACCAACCTGGAAGATACCACAATACTTGAGGATGTCCTTGTTCTGTTGTCCGTCGATGATGGGAATCCAAGTCTTGCCATACACCTCCAGTCGAGGGTCAATCACTGCAGCATAGCTGACTGAAGGTTGGCTTTTGCCGATTCCAATTCGTGCTGTGCGTTGCGGGAGTCAATGGCAAAAAGCGCCTGGCCCTTGCGCACTTGTTGACCCTCGGTTACATAAATCTTCATCAGCTGGCCGCTCACTTGAGGCATGATGGTGACATCGGCCTGACCTTTCATCTTGGCACTGAACTTCACCGGTACCTCAAGGTCGGACTTCTTAACGGTCATCGTTTCAAAAGACGATTGCTTCTCTTTGGGCATGTCAACCCCACATGACGCAACAATAGCGGTCAGCATGAACAAACATACCCATTTCCAAATTCTGTGTTTCATATATGATTTTTTAATAAATACAAGTAAAAAATTAATAAACACAACATAAAAATTGTAAAGTTAGTCTTTTATTTCAATACATCACTAATTTAAAGCCTAAAAAACGACTTTTTGACCAAAAACATCTCGACTACAAAACATGCGGGAACCGTTAAAAAATAACAGTTCCCGCATGGAATGTGCATTCAAATACAGTTTCTTAACTTATCATCATTGATTAGTCTAAGGGATTGTTCTCGGCGAAGATGGCCATGCGCTCATCAAGGATCTGGTACTGGTGATCCTGGATGAACGAGGTGCACACGCGCAGACCTTCCTGCCATGAGCCGGTAGTGGCAAGGCAGATGGCGCTCACGCCGTAGTACATCAGTTCACGTGCCAACTGACCACTGGTCATGTTGCCGTAACCGATGGTGAAATAGAAACCGTCGGCAATGGGCTTGTCACCATCCATGCCATAGACGATGCGGAAGCCGTGGCGGGTGAAAATCTCCTTCAGCTTGTGGGCGCGCTCGCCATAGACAATAACGTCGTCACGGAAGTGATACTCACCGTTGCTGGCAGCATCCATGATAGCGGCAAGCGCATACTGGGCGCTGTGGCTCGTACCCGATGACAGAGCATAGAGCGTGCGGGTGATGAACACCTTGCCGAAGGGCAGTCCGTCGTAGCGTGCCGACAAATCAGGATAGTGGCGGTTGAAGATGGCGGGGCTGATGCAGGTCATCGCGATGCGCTCACCAGCATAGGAGAATGCCTTGCTGCCACTGATGTGCATGATGTAGTTGTCGGTATATTTTGCCACGCTGGGCTGGAAGGGCGGTTCAAAGGGCTTGCTGATGTCCAAGCGGAAGTCCATGGCAAAGTAAGCCAGGTCTTCAAGTACGATAACGTCATACTTGGTAGCCAGCTCACCGATGTCCTTCAACTCTTCGTCAGTCAGGCAAATCCATGCGGGGTTGTTGGGGTTGCTGTAAATCAGGCAGCAAACGTCACCCTTGGCCATATACTCCTCGAGTTTGGCGCGCAGCTTCTTGCCGCGGAACTCGTAGATGTCGAAGGTCTCGTAGGGAACATCCTGGATTTCAAGCTGAAGCTTCTGCACGGGGAAACCGGGGTCGATGAAGAGGGCCTTGTTCTTCTTCTTGTTGCTCTGGGTGATGGTGAGCAACGAGGCGAAGGTACCCTGCATCGAACCGACGGTGGGGATGCAGCACTCGGCGGGGACATCCACGTCGATAAACGCCTTGATGAAGCGTGAGGTGGCGTCCTTGATCATCTTCTCACCGGGCAAGGCGGGATAGAGGCGGGCGCAACCGTTCTGCAGCGCCTTGATCTGTGCCTCAACACCGATCTTGGCAGCGGGCAGTCCGGGAATACCCATTTCCATCTTGATGAACTCCTGGCCCGACTCGCGCTCGGCACGCTCGGCAATAGCCTTTACTTCACGGATGGTGGCATTGGCATAGTCAATGATGCCATACTCGTCAATCGCGCGGTCAATGATCTCGCGGCTAATGGGTGTGGGCCTCATCGTTGAGCCTCCTTTCCGATGGCAAGTGCCTTGAGGTTGGCGTCAACCACGGCGTCGCCCTTACGGCCAAAGACGCGGCGGATGGCGTTCTCCAACTTATCGTACTCGATGCCAAGGGCCTTCTGGGCAGCACCCAGCAGGATGACGTTGGCCGAGCGGGGAATCTCATTATCCTTTGCCAGTTGCTCGATGTCGAGGGTGATGACGTTTTTCACCTTTGCCAGGTCGGCCATCACGGTTCCCAACTCGGGATAATTGGGAATATTCACAAAGGGTTTGCTCGAAGTGATGATCCAGCCCTCCTTGCTCAGGAAAGGCAGGTAGCGCAGGGCCTCCATCGGCTCCATCGAGATGATTACGTCGGCTGAGCCTTTAGCAATCAGGTCGCTGTGGATGGGGTTGCTGCTGATGCGCAGGTTGGACTGCACGTCACCGCCACGCTGCGACATGCCGTGAACCTCGGCCTGCTTGATATAAAGATTCTCGTGCATGGCTGCTTCGCCAATCACGGTTGCGATGGAGAGGATACCTTGTCCTCCCACGCCACAAAGGATGATATCAGTTTTCATTGCTTTGCCTCCTGTGCTTTCTTTTGTTTGAGATGACGTTGTAATGTTTGCATGCACTCGCGGCGCGGGATGATCACACTGGTACCGCGGTAGTTAATCTCGTCACGCATCACTTGCGTGATCTCGGGCATGTTCTTGGGCAGGGGAACAACCACCTTCAGGTGCTCGTCGGTCATACCCAAGCCACGGCAGATGGCCTCAAACTTGTTGGTACCTGCCGAGTCCTGACCACCCGTCATACCGGTGGTGAGGTTGTCGCTGATGATGACGGTGATGTTGGCATTCTCGTTGATGGCATCGAGCAGACCCGTCATACCCGAGTGGGTGAAGGTCGAGTCGCCGATGATGGCAACTGCGGGCCACTGGCCGGCATCGGCGGCGCCCTTGGCCATGGTGATGCTGGCACCCATATCTACACACGAGTGGATAGCCTTGAAGGGAGGCATGAAGCCCAGGGTGTAGCAACCGATGTCACCAAACACGCGGGCATTGGGATACTCCTTCAACACCTCGTTAAGGGCGGTGTAAACGTCGCGGTGACCGCAACCCTGGCACAGTGCGGGGGGACGCGGAGCGACATTCTCACAGCTGGGATAACCCTCGCTCACGGGGAGGCCCAGAGCCTTCTTCAGAGCATCGGGGCTCAGTTCGCCAGTACGGGGCAGTTCGCCAGTGAGGCGACCCTTGATAACAGCATTGCCGGGCATCACGCCACGCACCAGATCCTCGACGAAGGGCTGGCCTTCCTCGGCGATGAGCACGGCGTCACAGTCGGCAGTCATGCGGCGGATGAGTTCCTTGGGCATGGGATACTGGCTGATCTTCAGCACGGGATAGGGGCAACCGTCGGGATAGCACTCCATCAGGTAGTTGTAGGCAATACCTGTGGCAATGACACCCATCGAGTGGTCGGCAGCGTCGATGTACTTGTTGTACTCGCTCTTGACGGCACGCTCCTCGAGGTCGGCCTGCTGACCCGTAACAGTGATGTTGCGCTTGATGGCGTTGCCAGGGAGCAATACCCAGTGGCTGGCCTTGGCGTCATAGTTCAGTTCATTCTCGGCACGCGGAGTCTCTTTCACCTCTACCACAGCGCGGCTGTGGGCCATGCGGGTGGTGACACGCATGAGCACGGGGAGACAAACCTCCTCGCTCAGTTCATAGGCCTTCTCCATCATGTCGTAGGCCTCCTGCTGAGTGCTGGGTTCCAGCGTGGGAATCATGGCAAACTTGCCGTAGAAGCGGCTATCCTGCTCGTCCTGGGAAGAGTGCATCGAGGGGTCATCGGCCACGAGGACCACCAGACCGCCGTTCACACCCGTCATGCCCGAGTTAACGAACGGGTCGGCGCACACGTTCAAGCCCACATGCTTCATGCAGACCAATGCACGCTTGCCCATGAAGGACATACCGAGGGCAGCCTCCATAGCCGTCTTTTCGTTTGTACACCAGCGGCGATGAACGTTGCGTTCCACCGCAAACTTTGAATTCTGAATGTACTCCGTGATCTCGGTCGAGGGAGTACCCGGATAGGCATACACGCCACTCAGACCCGCATCAAGCGCGCCCTGGGCGATAGCCTCATCACCTAAGAGTAACTTTCTCATTATTATAAGGTTTAACTAGTATTATCTCAAATAGTTAGCTGTATTAGAAGTATATTTCAACTCACAAAGTTACACAATAATCTGCACACCACAAATTTTTTAAGAATTTTTGACCAATATAATGAGAAAAGGAGGCAAAATCTCTGCCCCCTTTTCCGTGAATGATCGAAATATGTGATGGGATTATTTCAATGCCTTGACGGCGGCCTCAAGCTGATGCATGGCCTGCTCGAGGCGCTGACGCGGTGTTCCTACATTCAGTCGCATGTGGCAATAGCCGGGAACGCCATAGATTTCGCCATTATTGAGCGCAAGATGTGCTTCTTCGGCAAAGAAACGCACCAGTTCGGCATGATCAAGTCCTAACCGCCTGCAGTCGAGCCACATCAAGAACGATGCTTGCGGCTTGATGGCATAGATGCTGGGGATGTGTTCTTTGCAGAATTGAGCAACATAGAGCACATTCTGCTCAATATATTTCTTGCACTCCTCAAGCCAGGGCTCACAATGACGATAACCGACCTCGGTGGCGAGCAGTGCCGTGATATTGGCATTACACAACTCGTTCACCTCTACCCAACGATAGAATTCCTGACGCAATTCCGGGTTCTTGATGACCAGCCAAGTGCTTTTCACTCCTGGAATATTGAATGTCTTGCCAGGCGATCCACAGGTAATGGTTACAGCTGCCGCATCTTCGCTCACTGTCGCCAGTGGGATGTGCTTGTGCCCGAAGAGTGTCATGTCACCGAACACCTCATCGCTGAAGATAATCACATTATGCTTGCGAGCCAGTGCAGCGACTTGTTGCAGTTCCTCTTTTGTCCACACGATGCCTATAGGATTCTGAGGGTTGCAGACAATCATGAGTCGCGGTTTCTGCTCAATGAAAACACGCTCCAGGTCGTCAAGGTCCATCCGATAGAAATGATCACCAGTGGGTACAAGGTTGTTTCGCACCGCTAATCGACGGTTCCCTTCAATTACATCCTTAAAGTCGTAGTACACAGGTTCTTGTAGCACCACGCGATCACCGGGATTGGTGTAGAAGTTGAGGACCATGCCCAGGGCAGGCATTCCACCAGGCATGAACGTCATCTCTTCTCGGCTGATTTCAAATCCGTTGCGACGACGTTGCCAATCGATAATCGATTGCCAATACTCGTCATATGGAAGTGTATATCCGTAAATGGGATGGTCACCGAACCGCGATACCAGCGCATCGCTGATTTCGGGACACACGGGGAAATCCATGTCAGCTATCCACAAGGGGAGCAAATCGTGACGTCCAAAGAGGTCATCCAACATGTCAACTTTTTTACAATGGGTGCCACGTCGATCAATACTGAGGTCAAAATTGTACTTCGGCATTAGAATCAAAATTTTTGATTTAAGGAGAATAAGTGTTGATAAATCTGACGGCAAAATTAGGATATTTTTCTGAATTATGATTACTTTTGCAGACCTTAATTCATTACATGATGAATCAGACTGTACATTTTATCAAGATGCACGGCGCGGGGAATGACTACATCTTTGTGGACACTTCCCGTTACCCGATAGAGCATCCCGAGGAAGTTGCCATCGCCTGGAGCCGTTACCATTTTGGCATCGGCAGCGATGGACTGGTGCTCATCGGGCGTCCTGAAACGCCTGATGCCGACTTCACGATGCGCATTTTCAATGCCGATGGGTCCGAGGGGCTCATGTGCGGCAATGCCTGCCGCTGCATCGGCAAGTACGTCTATGAGCGCGGCTTGACCGACAAACGGCACATCCGCCTGCTGACGGCGTCGGGCATCAAGATGCTAGACTTGAAGGTCAACGACGACGGCTCCGTGAAGAGTGTCACAGTGGACATGCTGGCACCCGTCCTGGAAGATGAGCAGCTGTTCCTTCCCGAGGGCGAGACCTTGCCCGAGGGTGTGTTTGTCTCGCTGGGCAATCCCCATTATGTCATCTTTGTCGATGACATTGATGCCGTGAACGTGGCTCGTGAGGGTTCACGCCTCGAGCACCATTCCCGCTTCCCGGAGCGTTGCAACATCGAGTTTGCCCAGGTTGGGGAGGACGGCATCCGCATGCGCGTGTGGGAACGCGGCAGCGGCATCACGATGGCCTGCGGAACGGGGGCCTGCGCCACCGCCGTGGCAGCCGCCATCACGGGGCGCAGCGGCCGTCAATCGCACATCATCATGGATGGTGGCACCCTCGACATCGACTGGCGTGAAGCCGACGGCCACGTTTACCTGAGCGGTCCCGCCGCCATCGCCTTTGAAGGCACCGCCGAATTACCCACACAGTAGATTGAAATTCAGGTCTGCAAGCCCATTTTCAATTATCGGCTGACAGCGGGTTGTGGGTTATGGGAATTTTGATTACCTTTGCGGGCGAAAAAAAAGAACATAAACCAAAGATTTGAGACGCAAGATTTTGCGTCTCTACAAAAACAAAGAATAACAAATGATTAACCAGCAATTACTGAATCCTAAGAGTATTGTCGTCATTGGCGGCAGCAACAACGAGCAGAAGCCCGGTGGCGCTATCGTGCGTAACCTCAAGCAAGGCGGCTTCAAGGGTGATCTTTACGTCCTCAACCCCAAGGAGGACATTGTACAAGGCATCAAGGCCCATCATGACATGAAGGACCTGCCCAACGCCGACCTGGCTATTCTGGTCGTGGCTGCCAAGTATTGTCCCGAGTATGTTGACTACTTGACCGAGCACAAGGGCGTACGCGCGTTCATTATCATTAGTGCCGGCTTTGGCGAGGAGACCCACGAGGGTGCCATCCTGGAGCAGCACATCCTGGACACCTGCGAGAAGTATGGTGCCGCGCTCATCGGCCCCAACTGCATCGGCCTGTTGACCACCAACCACCACAGCGTGTTCACACTGCCCATTCCCGCCTTGAGCCCCAAGGGTGCCGACTTCATCAGCGGCTCGGGTGCTACCGCCGTGTTCATCATCGACTCGGGTGTAAGCAAGGGTCTGCAGTTCAATTCGGTATGGTCCATCGGTAACGGCAAGCAGATTGGTATCGAGGACGTGCTGGAATACATGGACGAGCACTTTGACCCCGAGCACGACTCCAAGGTCAAGCTGCTCTATATCGAGAATATTTCCCACCCCGAGCGCCTGCTCAAGCATGCCCGCTCGCTCATCAGCAAGGGTTGCCGCATCGCCGCCGTCAAGTCGGGTTCCAGCGAGAGTGGCAGCCGTGCCGCATCGAGCCACACGGGTGCCATCGCATCGAGCGACACTGCCGTTGACGCCCTGTTCCGCAAGGCTGGTATCGTGCGCTGCTACTCACGTGACCAGTTGACCACTATCGGCTGCGTGCTCACCCTGCCCGAGATGACCGGCAAGAACGTGGCCATCGTCACCCACGCCGGCGGTCCTGGTGTGATGCTGACCGATGCCCTGAGCAAGGGCGGCATGAACGTGCCCCTGCTCGACGCCAAGATCGGCGAGGAATTGAAGGCGCAGCTCTATCCCGGCTCATCGGTAGCCAACCCCATCGACTTCCTGGCCACGGGTACTCCCGAGCACCTGGGCATCTGCATCGACTTCTGCGAGAAGCGCTACGACAACGTGGACGCTATCGTGGTCATCTTCGGCACACCGGGTCTGGTACCCTGTGATGACGCCTACAACGTGCTGCACGAGAAGATGCTCACTTGCAAGAAGCCTATCTTCCCCGTGTTGCCGTGCCTGAACATCGCTGGACGCGAGGTGAAGGAGTTCATCGACAAGGGTCATGTGAACTTTGCCGATGAGGTGGCTCTGGCCGAGGCGCTTATCCGTGTGAGCAACACGCCCAAGCCCGCCACTACCGACAACCTCTGCCCCGAGGTGGATGTCAAGGCCGTGCGTGCCATCATCGACGGCATCAAGGAGGACGGCTACATCGCTCCCGACGACGTGCGCGCCCTGCTGCAGGCAGCCGCTATCCCCGTCGTGCCCGAGAAGGTATCGGCCAACCGTGACGAACTCGTTGCCGCAGCCCGCGAGATGGGCTATCCCATCGTTGTCAAGGTCGTTGGTCCCGTGCACAAGAGCGACGTGGGCGGCGTGACGCTCAACGTCAAGGACGATGCCCAGCTGGAGGCCGAGTTCGACCGCATGATGCAGATTCCCGACGCCACCGCCGTGATGATTCAGAAGATGATCAGCGGCACCGAGTTGTTTATCGGCGCCAAGTTCGAGCCCACCTTCGGCCACAACGTGCTGTGCGGTCTGGGCGGCATCTTTGTTGAGGTATTGAAGGACGTGCAGTTCGGTCTCGCACCGCTGTCACAGCCCGAGGCCGAGCGTATGGTACGCTCCCTCAAGGGTTATAAGATCATCCAGGGCACCCGCGGCAAGCAAGGTCTTGACGAGGCCACTTATGTGAAGATCATCTGCCGCCTCTCGACCATGCTCCACTACGCTCCCGAGATCAAGGAGATGGACATCAACCCGCTGCTGGCCGGTCCCGACCACGTCACCGCCGTTGATGCCCGCATCCGCATCGAGAAGTAATATCACTACCAGGGCAGAGCCCTGGCCAACGCGACACCACGACCGCAACCCTGCCGCAAGGCAAGGCACCATACAGTTTGTCCCGTGGGCCGGGGCTCTGCCCCGGTTAAATAGCAAGAGAAAACATGCCACTGAGCGAGAACAAGCAGCGCTGGCTCGCCGCTCACCCTGAACTGGGGCGGCATCAATCCATGAAACGGCGGCATGACCGCCACGACTACCAGTCGCCATGCATCTACATGATCACGCTCGCCATTAAGGGACGGCGCCCGCTGTTGGGTGCCGTTTGCAGTCCTGACGACAGTCATCCCCAGCCCTGGTTCAAGCCATCTCCCCTCGGTGACCTCATCGCACAATGCTGGCGCGAGATACCCCAATACTATCCCCAGGTCAGGTTACTCGCCCTTCAACTCATGCCCGACCACCTGCATGGCATCATCCATGTCACTGACCGATTGCCGCGCCATTTGGGCCATGTCATCAACGGGTTCAAGGTCGGGTGCAATCGAGTGGCCAAGGGAATGTCATTGTCTCCTCTCTGGGAAGAGGGCTACAACGACCGCATCCTGCAAGGCCGGGGGCAACTCAATGCCATGTTCCGTTATCTGCAAGACAACCCGCGCCGCCTGTGGACCAAACGCAATCACCCAGAATTCTTCAAAACGCAACAGGACATCATCATCGGCGATCAGAGCGTCACCGTCATGGGTAACCGTTTCCTGCTTGACAGTCCTAACAAGGTCGTCGTGAAATGCTCCCGAAAAATGACCGATGATGAGATAGGACACGCGACAAAGCGTTTCCTGATGATGGCACAGCGCGGGGCCGTGCTGGTGTCTCCCCGAATCAGCCCTGGTGAGAAGGCCGTGATGGACATGATTCAAGAGGCTGGCTTCCCTTTCATCCAATTGCTCGAGAATGGATTCTCACCCATGTGGAAACCGGGCGGGGAAATGTTCAATGCCTGTGCCAACGGGCAGGTGCTGCTTGTCGCCCCCTGGCCTTACCATAGCGACCGAAACACCATCACGCGTGACCAGTGCAATCGCCTCAATGACCTGGCGGCCCTCATCTGCACGATGTGACCGCAATCACCGGGGCAGAGCCCTGGCCCACAGGACGCCACGACCGCAACCAGCCTCTCAAGTCATCTTGTGCGCAGCTTGTCCCGTGGGCCGAGGCTCTGCCTCGGTAAAAAGAGGCACTATTCATTACCGAAAGAGAAGAGAAATGTGGTTTTAGCGAAAAAATGGTTATCTTTGCGAGTTATTATAAACGAGTGCTGTGTCCAATGGACAAAGAACAATATACTATAATGATATGAAAAAAGGATTTCTTGTTAAAGCGATTGCCCTCATGGCGTGCCTGCTGTGTTCCATCGGTGCTATGGCCCAAGAGGCCTATGCGAACTACACACCGGCTGACTCGACGCTGACGTTCTACTACGATAGCCAGCGCAGTTCCCGCCCGGGCACGACCTACTCGATGAATACAGGGGACAGTGATCCCGATTGGATTACTAACTACTATACCGACCGAGTCATCGTTTACCATCTGGTGTTTGACCCCTCATTTGCCGCAGCCCGTCCCACATCCACTCACAGCTGGTTTCGCGGGATGGAGAAACTTTCCTCCATTACCGGCATCAAGAATTTAAATACCAGTGCGGTGACAGACATGGGAAATATGTTCCTACGTTGCCGATCTTTGAGATCCGTTGACCTGAGTGGCTTCAACACCGCTAATGTGACGAACATGACATCCATGTTTGCAGGTTGCCAATATTTTACTTCCCTGGACTTGAGCGGCCTCAACACCGGGAAAGTGACAGACATGTCATTCATGTTCAATGGCTGCACATATCTGTCCTCCCTGAACCTGAGCGGTCTCAACACATCGAATGTGACGACCATGCTAGGCATGTTCAATGGCTGCACATCGTTGACAGCCCTTGACCTGAGCAGTTTTAACACAGCAAATGTAACAACCATGCGAGGCATGTTCTATGACTGCGCTTCGTTGAAGACCCTTGACCTGAGTGGTCTCAACGCATCTAGTGTGACGACCATGGAAGAGATGTTCTTACGGTGCACATCGTTGAAATCCCTGAACCTGAGCGGTCTCAACACATCGAAGGTGGCAACTATGAAACAGATGTTCTATGGCTGCACATCGTTGGATACCCTGAACCTGAGCGGCATCAACACCTCTAGTGTGGCAAATATGTCTGGCATGTTCTTCGATTGCCAGTCTCTGGATTCCATTGACCTGAGTCCTCTCAACACCTCCAATGTAACGACCATGATAGGCATGTTCGGTGGCTGCACATCGTTGGATTCCATTAACTTGAGTCCTCTCAATACCGCGAAGGTGGAAAGCATGGCAGCCATGTTCTCGGGTTGCACGTCGTTGAAGTCCATAGACCTGAGTGTTCTCAACACCGCCAACGTGAAAGAAATGGGAAGCATGTTCTCGGGCTGCACATCCTTGACATCCATCAACCTAAGTGGGCTCAACACCGAGAAGGTGGAAAACATGCCTTTCATGTTTCAAGGTTGTGCATCTTTACCGTCCCTGAACCTGAGTGGACTCAACACATCGAACGTGATAAACATGTCTGGCATGTTCAAGGGCTGCACATCCTTGAAATCCCTTGACCTGAGCGTCATCAACACCTCGAAGGTGAAAGGCATGGAACAAATGTTCTATGGTTGCACATCGTTGGCTTCCCTGAACTTGAACGGTCTCAACACCGACAGTCTGACTGTCATGACGGGCATGTTCGGCGACTGTTCATCTTTGACATCCCTTGACCTGAGCAGTTTCAACACCGAGAATGTGACAAGCATGAATGGCGCGTTCTATGGATGTTCATTGTTGAACAACTTGGACATGAGCGGCTTCAATACCTCCAGCGTGTACAACATGACCAGTATGTTCAGGGACTGCACATCGTTGACATCCCTTGACCTGAGCAGTTTCAATACCGAGAATGTGATGTTTATGCCTTACATGTTCATGGGTTGCACTCATCTGGTATCAATTTATGCCGGCGACGAGTGGTCAACAGATTCTGTGACTCAATCCAGTGAAATGTTCTCGGGTTGCACCTCTCTTGTCGGCGGTCAAGGTACGACCTACGATGAGAAATATATTGATGTCACCCGTGCCCACCTTGACGAAGGTCCCATCAATCCCGGTTACTTCTCCATCAAGGGTGGACCTGCTCCCAGTGTCACCTATGCATCGCTTTCCAACGATGACACAATGCTGACGTTCTACTATGACAACCAGCTCAGTTCCCGCCCGGGCACTTCCTATCTGCTGAAATCGACAGACACTTATCCCGCTTGGTCGGATGTTACAGCGAGCATCACCCACGTGCAGTTTGACTCAACATTTGTCAATGCACGTCCCATTTCGACCCGCAATTGGTTCAGCAGGATGACCAACCTTGACTCCATCACTGGAATCGAGTATCTAAACACCAGCTTCGTGACAGATATGAGACGTATGTTCTCGGGCTGCGAATCATTAAAATCCCTTGACCTGAGCGGTTTCAACACCGAGAATGTGACCAACATGTGGGCGATGTTTGCCGACTGCTATTCCTTGACCGACCTCGACCTGAGTGGCTTCAACACGTCGAAGGTGACCAACATGGCACGCATGTTCTCGAACTGCTATTCCTTGACCGACCTTGACTTGAGCGACTTCAACACCTCGAAGGTGACTGACATGGCTGGCATGTTCAATGGGTGCACATCCTTAACAGCCCTTGACCTGAGTAGCTTTAATACCGATAATGTAAGATATATGGGATGGATGTTCTCGGGCTGCGAATCGTTGACCGCCCTTGAACTGAGCAGTTTCAACACCTCGAAGGTGACAGAAATGGAATATATGTTCCCCGGCTGTGAGTATTTGAGCGAACTTGACCTGAGCCACTTCAATACCCGGAGAGTGCAGAACATGGAATCCATGTTCAATGGCTGTACCTATCTGGAAACAATCTATGCCAGCCATAGCTGGCATACAAATGCCGTGACCGAATCCAACGGTATGTTCGCTGGCTGCACCAATCTTGTCGGCGGCCAGGGTACAGCCTACGATGAGCACCATGTGGATGCCGCCCGTGCCCACATTGACGGTGGCACAAGCAATCCTGGCTACCTCACTGGAAAGATTGTCACACAGCCCGGTGACGTGAACGCCGACGGCGAGGTGAATATCGCCGATGTGAATTGCCTGACCGACGTCATCCAGGGAGACTCCGACACCTATGAGGGACGTGCCGACGTGAATTCCGACGGTGAGGTGACAATCGCCGACATCAACACCGTCATCGACATCATCCTGGGCGGTTCCACCCCACCCCCGCCAGTTCCCATTCCCGAGTACGTTGACCTGGGCCTTCCTAGCGGCACACTGTGGGCAACGTGCAACGTCGGCGCTGACAGCCCTGAGGAATACGGTGACTACTTCGCATGGGGAGAAACCGAACCCAAGGATTATTATTCCTGGATCACCTACAAGTGGAGCAACGGCGAATATAACATAACGAAGTACAGCACCACGGTTGACAACAAGACCGAGTTGGATCCCGAGGACGATGCGGCCTATGTGAATTGTGGCCCACAGTGGCGCATGCCAACCATGGAGCAACAGAAAGAGTTAATCGAGAATTGCACATGGACCAGCCACACACTGAACGGCGTGAAAGGTCGTCTGGTTACCGGCCCTAATGGCAACTCCATCTTCTTGCCATCGGCAGGCAGTCGTTATTATGATAATGACCCTGTAGACAACGAGTTAGAAGCGGGTGAATATTGGTCGCGAACGGTCGGTCCGCACAGTTCAATCAATGCTTACCACCTGAATTTCAGCTTCTCTAGCGCGAGTTGCTACGACTCTTATCGTTGGGAAGGATTTTCCGTCCGCGCCGTGCGAGTGCCGTAACAATCGTAACAGTCCGATCGACAGCCATAACGACGTAGCCTATGCAGGACGCAGGCCTACTCTCGCCCAAAGGGCGAGCCTATGAATGCCCGTGGTAATGCTCTTTGGCGAGCGAAGCGAGATTGGCAGCATCACCACGGGAAAAAGCACTACAAAAGAATGTCGCTGAAGGCGACCCCAATACCCGTTCATTCATCGTATAAGGGGTTGCCGTCGGCGACGACACAGCTAGATTCCTCAACGCCCTCGCCGCCCTAATCTGCTCCATGTAACCGCTATCAGAGGGCGTTGCAAAACTTCATTTGACGCAGTTTTAATCGGCTTATCGGCCGAGAAATCAATAAAATTTGTATCTAAGATTAAACAAAATAAATTTTTATTATAATTTATTTATAATTTTGCTTAATTTCTCGCGCATAGCGCGATTTTTTTGTGGCATTAGTTTTGCAACAGTCTCAACACACGACACCACCGCAAGCTGGCGTGTCCCGCAAGGCACCTCGCGCACGACCTGTCCCGTGGGCCGGGGCTCTGTTTGGGTAGTAGAAAAGGAAAAAGTGGAAAAAGGGCTTTTTGCTTGCATATGTCACAAAAAATGCGTTACTTTGTAACATTATTAGGAATCCGTGCCTTCTTCGATTAAAAGCACTAGTTATTCCAACCATTAAATCTCCTCGAAAGTATTGGAACAGGCCCCATTACTTTTTTACCCAATATTAAAGAGCCTTAATACTAAAAACTTCATGAGCGACGAAATGAACGATGCAAATGCCACGCCTCAGCAGCAAAATGCCCCCATTTTGGTCTTTAGCGATGATGCTGGCAACCAGATTAACGAAATCTCTTTAGCTCCTGGTGAGCAAAAAAAGATTACAGTGGTGTTGTCGGATCATCCCGAAGCCATCACCCAGAACTTTCTGGCCCAATGGAGTGTGTATGATTCCAACCATCAGCTCACCAACGGCATCAGCTGTGTGATGGACTCGGATGGCAAAAAGTGGCTTAATCCCTTGTGCCTATCGACCACCAATGACTCGGTTGGCGGCATGAGTGGCAACGATTTGAATTCGGCAAGAGTAAGCAATGGCGTTTGGCGCTGCATGGGCAAGAATCCCAACGGCCAGTTCTGGTACCCGCGAGACATGTACATTCCTCCTGTTCCTGTGGCTGAATTTGTCTTGATAGCCTCCAGTGACTGGAAAGACAAGTATGCCACATTTGAATTGGACAACAACGTCACGAAGTTTGTGATGACAAGCGAAATCGGCACTCCTGCTGCTAATGGCAACACCGTCACCTGCAATTACAGCATGAAACTGACCGTCAACAACGCTAAAGCTGACAATGTGACGCCACCGCAAGAGAACAACAGCCAAACCACACCTCCGCCCACACCTCCTCAAGACAACGGTGGCGAAACCACACCGCCACCTCAAGAAGGCAACGGTGGTGACAAAGCACCAGATGGGCCTATCACAACATTTGAGGGTAAACCTCTTGTCTCCAAGGTCAAACTAGACATAGCAATAGAAACAAAAGGCATTCATACGATAGATGACTTAAAGGTTGTTTTCATCTACAACACCTTCTTACTTAAAAAAGAAGCCAACAGCAACTTTGTCAAGGTGCCAGGAAGGATTCATGTTATATCAGAAAAGACGTACGCTGGTCCAAGATTGCGACATGATATTCGTGACCTGCCACTGGAAGAAGGCGAGTATCTCGAAGATGCTTCAATCGCTATGGTGGCTTATTATAGACTTGGATTGGGTTCTCCATGGCTATTATGCCCTAATTGCTATGGTCTTCTTGATGCTTCATCAGGAAAAATCGATCTCATTTTTGATGGCATCATCTTTGATGAAAAGAAAAGAGCCTTCATAGCTAAAAAATCTCCGACACAAATCATTGGCAAGCTACCAGATTCCATAATCGACGAAGTAAAAAAACAACAAGAAGAGGCGCTTAAACTACAAAAAGAGCGCAAGGAAAAACAAGAGCAGGAACGCAGAGAGAAAGAAGAACAGGAACGCAGAGAGAAAGAAGAACAGGAACGCAGAGAGAGAGAAGAGCAGAAGCGCAAAGAGAAAGAAGAACAGGAACGCAGAGAGAGAGAAGAGCAGGAGCGCAAAAAGAACGAGATCAATGATTTTGTCAATCGTTGTCCAGTCTTTAGTGTTGAAGACGGTTTTGCATCTCCTCCTAAGATTCATCAAAATGCCAATGATGCCGGGGTATGGGTTAGAGGCTTCCGAGAGTCTAAAAAAGGCACCTGGTTCATAATAGATGATAATGTGAACAACCAATACATTTATCCAGGAAATATAATTCTGGTGGACAAAGATAAGAAGTTCACCCAGAATATGGTGCAGATTCCGTTCGAGGCATCTGAAAGAAAACCACTGAGACTCGATGCGAGGTATTCTAGTGAAATACAGAACGGCTCAACAACACTCAATTCTTTCACGAGAGCAGACGTCAATAATTTCGTAAGTCAATGTCTCACTACTTTCAAGAACAGCGGTCACGACCTTGCCAGCAATACCAATTGGCAATATGAAAGTTCAAAAAGAACAGAGGGCATCACCCTCGGTGGGACAATTGAGGGTATCAAATTCTCTGGCTCTGCATTCCAGAGCAACAAAACAGTTGCCGTTGCCTACTTGAAACAAGAAATGTACACCATCTCGGTGAACAATGAATATAGCTATGCTTCAGATCTCTTTACCGACAAGGTCGATACCGAGAAATTCAGAAGGAACATCATGATCAATTCCAACGATGTAGCTACCCCCGCGATTATTGATGCAGTAAAGTATGGCCGCATCATTTCTCTTTGGGTTGTTCAAGAGGGCAATGAACCTGCCTCATTGAATGTGGACGATTACTTCAACGTGACAGTAAATAACACCAACAAGTCCACAAAATACCACCTGCACGTGTTTGGTGGTATTGCCGGAACCCAAAGCACTGAAACCGACTCTCTTGAGAATGTACAGAATGTCCTCAAGCAGTTTAAGGAGGTCAACAAGACGGCCATGGAAACTGCTATGGCTATCGAGTACTCGGTGAGGTTCTTGAGAAACTTGACCACCAATGTCGAGTGGAAAGTTTTACCTTACTACAAGACCTATCTCCCTCGAATTAAGTTCAAGGTCACCGAAAACAATAAGGGCGCCAGCATGAAATGCGCCGTATATATGCTGAATTACCAAATGGCCGGCAATCAGTATAAATACGTCAAAACGCAAGTTGACAAGAAGGGAGTTGATTACGAGTGTTACTGCAGTCCCAAAGCGTTATGTATCGACGTTAAGATTGACGTTACTTCAGGACCTGATAGTCATGACTTCAATGTGATGCTGCCATGCATCCCTTATGACAGATTGGAACCCGATGAAAATGGAGAATGGGTATTCAAGGTCAACATTTCTGGTCGTACAATTGGAAACAAGGAGGCACAATGCATTCCATCCCTTCCTGGTGCCATCCTCAGTACTTCAAACCAGATCTACATGAACAACCCGAAGATTAATGGTGCACCGTTGTTCAAATATGGCAACATCACCGATGATACTGAAATGACTATTCTCAATTACTATATCGAATGGGCAAGAGGTTTGGCCTTTTATAACAAGCATGTCAAATTTTTATACGACATTAACGACTTCCATGACTTGAGGCCTGACTATGACTAAACTTTCGCCTACCTCGTTTGCATAATGGAGCCTCTGTTGAAAATACCTCTTAACGGCATGAGGATGTGTCAAAAATCTGGCACATCCTCGTGTTTTTTGGCAAAGACGGCAGTATCGTTGAGTTAATTATTCTTAAAAAATGTGAAATTCAGGTTTTTTATGGGCTAAAGTCTGCTTGGAAGGGAAAAAAGTTTTGGTCAGGTAAATGTAAAGCAGTACCTTTGCGGGCCGATTATTATCAAAGTAATAGCCTTTTAGGCAATGCTGTGTGGAATTTGGCCGTTCCGCACGGTGTTGTTCGGGCAATTAACTAACTATTAATTAGGATTTTTAAAAGTGGATACTTTAAGTTACAAAACCATTTCGGCCAATGCCGAAACCGTTCAGAAGGAATGGGTGGTAGTTGATGCTACCGACCAGATCCTTGGCCGTTTGTGCTCCAAGGTGGCTAAGTTGCTGCGTGGCAAGTACAAACCCAACTACACTCCCCACGTTGATTGTGGCGACAATGTAATCATCATCAATGCCGACAAGTGCAAGATGACCGGTAAGAAGTGGACCGAGCACCAGTACGTACGCTACACTGGCTATCCTGGTGGTCAGCGCTTCACGACCCCTGCCCTGTTGCAAGCCAAGAGTGAGAAGAAGAAAGACCTCCGCAAGGGTATGCACCCGCTGTACATGCAGGTGATCAAGGGCATGCTGCCCAAGAATCGCCTGGGTGCCAAGCTGTTGAAGAACGTTCACGTTTACAATGGCCCCGAGCATCCCCACGAGGCTCAGAATCCCAAAGTTATTGACATCAACAAACTGAAATAAGAAGCATGGAACAGATTAATGCAGTAGGTCGCCGCAAAGCCGCTATCGCACGCGTATATGTGAAGGAAGGCAATGGCGAAATCACGATCAACAAACGCACGTTGGCAGACTACTTCCCCAACCCCATCCTGCAATACATCGTTAAGCAGCCGCTTAGCACGCTGGATGTTGCCGAGAAGTATGACATCAAGGTTAACCTCGTCGGTGGCGGTTACAAGGGACAGGCCGAGGCTCTGCGCCTGGCTATCGCCCGCGCCCTGGTGAAGATCAACCCCGAGGACAAGAGTGCCCTGCGCAAGGAGGGTTTCATGACCCGCGACCCGCGTGCCGTAGAGCGCAAGAAGCCCGGTCAGCCCAAGGCCCGCAAGAGATTCCAGTTCAGCAAGCGCTAATCGCCGCATGACGATATTGGTCCCTCGCGGACCGATGCTTGCTCTACTTTATATAATAAGTATGGCTCCACGAGTTGGGGCAGGCTTATTGAAGAGTTTAGTATCCAAATCGCATAGACTCACACTGGGAACTGCGGTGGCTACTATGCGATTGATTTAGTCGAACGTAAACAATTTATTAAAAAACAAAAAACAATGCAGACACCTAATTTTGACCAACTGCTGGAGGCTACTTGCCACTTTGGTCACCTGAAACGCAAATGGAACCCCGCTATGGCGCCCTACATCTTCATGGAGCGTAACGGTATCCACATCATCGACTTATACAAGACCAGCGCCAAGCTGGAAGAGGCAGCAAATGCACTGAAGAACATCGCCAAGAGCGGTAAGCGCGTGCTCTTTGTTGCCACCAAGAAGCAGGCCAAGGACGTCACTAAGGAGCGTGCCATGAGCGTTGATATGCCCTACGTTATCGAGCGTTGGCCCGGCGGTATGCTGACCAACTTCGCCACCATCCGCAAGGCTGTGAAGAAGATGGACACCATCGACAAGATGGAAACCGACGGCACCATGGACAACATGTCCAAGCGCGAGAAGCTGCAGCTGAGCCGTCAGCGCGCCAAGTTGGAGAAGAACCTGGGTTCCATCAAGAACCTGAACCGTCTTCCCAGCGCCCTGTTCGTGGTTGACGTGCTGAAGGAGCACATCGCTGTTGCCGAGGCTAACCGCCTGGGTATCCCCGTGTTCGGTATCGTGGACACCAACAGTGACCCCAGCAATGTTGACTTTGTGATCCCCGCCAACGACGACGCCAGCAAGTCTATCGACATCATCCTGGCCACCGTATGCGAGGCTATCAAGGAAGGTCTGGAAGAGCGCAAGGTTGAGCAGATTGACAACAAGGACGAAGAGGCCGATGCCGAAGAGGCAAAGGATGCTCCCAAGCCCCGTCGTCAGCGCGTTCGCCGCTCTGCCCCCAAGGCCGAGGAAGCTCCCGCCGAGGAGGCCCCCAAGTCAGAGGAATAATTCCAAAACTATAACAACTAACCAATTAGTTAATTAAAACCGAATTATGGCTGTAACCATCAATGACATCAAGAAACTGCGCGACATGACCGGCGCAGGCTTGAGCGACTGCAAGAAGGCGCTCATCGAGAGCGACAACGACATCACCAAGGCTATGGAACTGATCCGCAAGCGTGGTCAGGCTATCGCCGCCAAGCGTGAAGACCGTCAGGCAGCACAGGGTATCGCTATCGGCAAGACCGACGGCAAGTTCGCTGCTATCATCGCCCTCAAGTGTGAGACCGACTTCGTTGCCAAGAACGAGAAGTTTGTCAACCTCGCCAAGGCTATCCTGGACCTCGCAATGGCCCAGAAGCCCGCTAACCTCGACGCACTCAACGCCCTGCAGATGGACGACAAGAGCGTTGCCGAGCAGATCACCGCTCTGAGCGGTATCACCGGTGAGAAGATGGAATTGGGTGCCTATGAGTGCCTGAATGCCCCCTCGACTGTTGTTTACAACCACTTCAACGGTATGCTGTCGGCAGCTGTTGCCTTCAACCAGGAGAACGTGGCTGAGGACGTTGCCAAGGCTATCGCTATGCAGGTTGCTTCAATGAATCCCATCAAGGCCACCCGCGACCAGATCTCTCAGGAGACCATCGACGAGGAGCTGCGCATGGCTATCGACAAGACCAAGGCCGAGCAGGTAAGCAAGGCTGTTGAGAACGCCCTAAAGAAGGCCGGTTTCAACCCCTACTACTGCGCTACCGAGGAGCACCGCGACGAGGCTATCCGCAAGGGATACATGACCGAGGAGCAGGTTGCTGAGGCCCTGAAGCTCATGGACGAGACCGCCAAGCAGAAGGAGGCCAACATGCCCGAGCAGATGATCCAGAACATCGCCCAGGGTCGCCTGAACAAGTTCTATCAGGAGAACGTCCTGATGGAGCAGGTTTACGAGGCTGGCGAGAACAAGGAGACTGTTGCTCAGTTCCTGGCTGCCGCCGACAAGGAGCTCAAGGCTATCGACCTGAAGCGTGTCAACCTGAACGTGGACTAATTTCTCATTTCGAGATACGACCGAGCGAGTGCCAGCAGCCCAAGCCGCTGGCACTCACTTTTTTATAGGCAAAAAATTTTTACGGGCAAAATGTATTGCCATGTCAAAAAAAAGCAGTATCTTTGCCCCGCTTTTTTAAACTTTTCCAGTGTGATGGGAAATTAAAGGAAGCGTTTTTATAAACATTTTACTTTAATTTTGAGTAACACAACCAATTAAAATGAAGACTTATCAATTAAACGCAGAGGCTCGTACCGACCTCGGCAAGAAGGCCGCTAAGGCCCTCCGCAAGGAGAACAAGATCCCCGTTGTCCTGAATGGTGGCAAGCTCGTTGACCTCGACAAGGACGGCAAGTACAATGGCAAGCTTTTGGCTGGTGAGAAGGTGGTTCCCGTGGGCCGTGACGGCAAGGGCATCATCACCACCGACCTGGTAGTGAACTTTGCAGACGTTCGCAAGCTGATTTACAGCACCGACGTTTGTGTCATTGACCTGACCTATGATGGCCAGACCCGCAAGGCTGTCCTGAAGGACCTCCAGTTCCATCCCGTTAGCGACGCTGTTCTTCACATCGACCTGCTCGAGGTAAGTGAGGACAAGCCCGTCGTTGTTGAGATTCCCGTTCATCTCGAGGGTCACGCTGTCGGTGTAAAGGCCGGTGGTAAGCTCTATCTGAGCATGAAGAAGGTGAAGGTTAAAGGTCTGTACAAGGACATTCCCGAGACCATCATCCTCAATGTCGACAGCCTGGAGATCGGTAAGACCATCAAGGTTCGCGACTGCCAATTCGACAACATCGAGCTGGTTAACGCCAAGGATCTCGTTATCGCTGGTGTACGCACTACCCGTGCTGCTGCCAACGCCGTTGTTGAGGGCGAAGAGGGCGAAGCTGCTGAAGGCGAAGCCGCTGCCGAGTAATTTTGATAGAGATTGTGGCGCCTGGTGCGCCACATCCTTTTCATCAACACCAACCTATGAAGTATCTCATTGTCGGCTTGGGCAACATTGGTGCCGAGTACCAGGGAACCCGCCACAACATAGGATTTACAGTATTGGATGCTCTCGCCGAGGCATCCAATATTGTTTTCACGACGCAACGTTACGGCGCTATTGCCGAGATGCGCCTCAAGAACCAGCAACTGGTACTGCTCAAGCCATCGACCTACATGAACCTGAGCGGCGAGGCTGTGCGCTACTGGATGATCAAGGAGCACATCGATCTTGACCACCTGCTGGTCATCGTCGATGACATCGCGCTGCCCTTCGGACAAATCCGCATACGCCCCAAGGGGGCCGACGGCGGCCACAACGGCTTGAAGAGCATCAATGACATGCTGCAGAGCCAGCAGTGGGCAAGGCTGCGTTTTGGCATCGGCAACGATTTCCCGCCGGGCGCCCAGGTGGATTACGTGCTGGGCTACCCCACCCCCGAGGAATTGGCGGTTCTGCCCGAGCGCGCCAAGGTCGCCATCGACGCCATCAAGGCCTTCTGCCTGTCAGGCGTTACGTTCGCCATGAACAACTATAATAATAAATAAATCAAGTGGTTGACCACTTGATTTATAGTTTAAAGTTTAAAGTTTAGAGTTTAAAGGGGCATCCGCTGTGGGGCTCGCTAACGCTCGCTGTTTAGAGGTTAAAGGTTTATTCTATTTACTGGCATGAAGGAAGTGAGAATCGACAAGTGGCTGTGGGCCACTCGCGTGTACAAGACCCGCACTATTGCCACCACGGCATGCAAGTTGGGACGTGTCACCATCGGTGGTATGCCCGTCAAGCCGTCACACGGCGTGAAGGTGGGCGACCGCATCGACGTGCGCAAGCCGCCCGTGACCTATACCTTTGAGGTCATCGGCCTGCTCAACAACCGTGTGGGCGCCAAGTTGGTGCCTCAGTACCTGAATAACGTCACCAACCCCGACCAGCTGCGCTTGTTGGAGATGGTGAAAATCGATGGATTTGTCAACCGCCAGCGCGGCATGGGCCGTCCCACCAAGAAGGAAGGACGTGAACTGCAAGACTTTACCGACGAAGCCTTCTTCGGCTTTGATGAGCCGACTGCTCAGTTTGATGATGCGTTTGACTGGGAAGAGGAGGACAATCCCTTGTGGACCCAGGAAGACGAAGACCGCCTGAACGAGGATATCGCACGCCGTCAGAAAAACAGGGAAGAATAAGCCCTCGGGCGAATATCACGCTCAGAAGGCTTGCGAGGGCGTACGGCGGCAGAAGTCGATGAACCGGCAATAGTTGCAACAGCGGGACTTGGTATCCTCGGGCGCCTGTTCAAATCCTTCTTCATACAGCGACTTGATGACCCTCGCCATCTCGGCGATAAACTCCTGAGCGATAGCGTCATCCAACTTGAAAACATATTGAGAGGGGGTAGATCCCCTCTTATTTTCTTTCCAGAACACACCACTATCCTTCATCGAGGCAAGTTTGTAGATGACCGGCATCACACTGGTCACCTGAGGGTTCTCCTGCATATAGGCATAGCTGTAGAGGAACAGTTGCAGGACGGCTTTGCGCCGCTTGTCCATAATGCCATCGAACAAGTCCTCCAAGCCGGGCTGATGATAGGTGAACGTGGTTTCGTCCTTTCCAGTCTTGTAGTCCACGATGCGGATGGTGCCGTCATTCAGACGGTCGATACGGTCGGGCTTGTAGGTGAAATTGAAACATTCTCCACCCATCTGCATCAAGGGCATGGGGTGTGTCTCTTCACACTCAATGATGGTAAAAGGTCCTTGATTGTCAATAAGTTCCATGTCATAGTCAAGGACAAACTTCACATAGCTTTCGATGGTGTCAATCAACATGTAAGGCTCGCCTCGCAGCGGCTTGTCGTCAATCTCCAGTTGTTCCTCGGGCACATGCAGGTAAGTCTTCTTGATGTTGCGCACCACAGTGTTGCGTAGCTTGTTTTTCTTGAAAAACTCGAGGTAAGGCTTGTCAATCAAGCCGCCTTTTTCCCTGGTTTGTTGACTATAGTAGCAATCGTTCAAGGTATCATGGATAATGGTGCCAAAGGTGCCGTTGTCCATGAAATCGCTGGTCTCATTATCATCGTTAAGTCCCTGAACGTAATGCAGATAGAACTGCAACGGACAATTGATGTACTTGTTGATGGCGCTGGCCGACAAGTACTTGCCATCCTGCGTCTTGGGGTCTCGGGTATAGCGGTCGCGCAAGGTGTTTCCTGCCAGCGGCGGCACATTGATGGAGATCGCCGACGTGGTTTCGATCTCGGGCGTCATCTCGACATGCTGCAAGTGCTTTCCATACACTTTCTCGAGCTGCGCGATGTAGCGCGACGGCTCACTGGAGCCCATCTTCTGCGCGCTGGAATCATAGAGCAGCGTGACATGACGCGAACGGTTGAGCAGACGGTAGAAATTATAGGCGACAATCGCCTCCTGCTGTTCGATGGTTGACATACCATGAGCGCGACGGATGTAGTTGGGGATGAACGAGTTAATGCTGCGACGGCGCGGGAATACGCGCTCGTTCATCGACAGGATGACCAAATGATCAAAGTCAAGGCTGCGCGTCTCTAACAAGCCCATCACCTGCACGCCCTGCAACGGTTCTCCCGTGAAAGGCACGACAGCCGCCGCTGTGAGTCGGTCGATGAGGTAGAAAACGGTGCTGCGCTGGATCGTTTGGCCGCACTCGTCCAGCGACCGTTTGAGCTGGTGGAGCACATCGGTGTACATGAGCAGGAAAGCCTGCTGCAAGGTCACCTCCACCCCATCCTCAGAGCCTTCTTCCATGATTTCCCCGGTTTCCACATCAACGACGGGTTCCATCCTGTCCATCAGCAGGTTGCAGAAGTCTAACAGGTGATTGATATAGCCCGCCTGAAGCGCCTTATCATCGCCCGAAGCACTACTGTCCATGGCAGGGGTGAACAGGTCATGGAAAGTCAAGTCCTTGAACTCATCGGCTGGCACGCGGAAGCGGTTGGTACGGGCCAAGTTCGAGACCATCGTCAGCGCCTCGGAAGTGAAGTATGTCTTGATGAGCGGATGAGACAAGATATCGTTGATATCATCGCGGTAGTAGGTCCACACGTCATGTTCCTTGCTCGCCTGATGGTGCATCCGTGCCACAATGTGCATGAGCGAGACAATGCCCGAGCTGCGCAAGGGGTAGCCCAGCGTCACATTGAGCTTTGTCACGCCGTGAACCGAATGTAACAAGGGTACCAGCAGTCCCTCATCGGGCAGCACGACAGCAGTCTCAATGCCCAATGCCGAACTGTCGCGTCCTGCTGCTCTCATGAGTGCCACCTCGTTGAAGGTCTGCTTGGCCTGTCCCACGTTAGAGGGAACGGCAACGACGCGGATTGTCTGGCCGTTGTCCTCAAGTGCCTCGAGCGGCATGGCATCGAAGCGCTTGCAGTAAGCGTCGATGAGCAGTGCGCCGGGGTCGTGAGGTGCCACTTCGAGCATTGCAGCTATACCGGCATTGTCCCACCAGAAGTCAGCCTTTTTCTCGCGCTTGAAGCGGTCAAACAGCTTGACCTCGGCTGCTGACAGCACACCGAAGCCCACGAACACCATCCTCGTGTAAGGCAGATCGGTGCCAGCAGCCTCAGCTGCCAGGCGCAACTGTCTTCCTGGAGAGGTCACGCCCTTGTCGGATAGGGCTTTATGGTAAAAGTTGAAGATGCTTTCCAGCGCGTTCCACAAGTTCAGGAACTCGCGCTTTACCACAGCCTCGTCATCGGCTGCTGCCTCGCCTTTATCGATGCCAAAAAGGCGCCACAGGTTGGCGTCGGCGCTGGTGTCAAAAAAGGCTGTGAACAGGCTGTCGCCGAATATCTTCCTCACCTTCTCCTCCACTTCGGGAGAGAGGTAATTGCTGCTCAAGTCATGCAGGTCGCCGAGGTTCTGGTATATCTCGTGGACATCGGCCAGTGAACGGTCGATATCGTTGAAGTCGCTGATAATGAGTTGAGCCCAATAGATGAACTTGTCAAACTCCTGCGCCTTGTCGCCCATCGCCTGGCAATAGGCTTCATACAAGGCGAACATCATCTCGATGTCGGTAGCGGCAACAGTCCCCGTCAACTGAGCGACCAAGTCGTTAATCGAGGTCACTCGAGGCATCAGATGAGGCTTCGACACGCCGCTTTGACGATCGGCCTCGACCAGGTCCTGTTGCAGATAGTGGGTAAAGAACTGCCCACTGCGGCGGTTGGGGAACACAAAACAATAATCCTCAAGACCTTGCGCCATGAGGTAATGGCTTGCCACTTGTTGCAGGAATGCTTTCATGTTTTTCAGTTTTCAGTTAAAGTTCTATAGTATCAATAGTTTCTATAGTATCTATAGCTTATTAGCGCCTGATGAGAATTGAGAGGCGGATGGTGAGATCGAACAGCACCAACTTGGCGTTGGCGTTGCCGGCGATATCGGTGCTGGCACGTTCCAGCTCACCGACGATGCCCTCGACATTACGCTCGTTAATAAACGGCGAGAAACGTGTTGAGAACGCCTCCTCCTCGCGCGTGAGGTAATTGAGCTCGGGGTTGTGCAGGTTATAGATAAAATTCTCACGCACCTGGCGCACCGCATAGTCGAGGAATCGGCGGGCCTTCTCACGCTTCATGTCGGCAATGACCTCACCCCAAGCCTTAAGTTTGGCGAGGTCGTGCTGATAGGACAGTCGCATCAACTCGATAAAACGCTCGCGGAACTCATGGAACTCGCTGCCGGTTTCCACCATGTGCTCAGCCATGATGACATTGCCATCGGCGGGAGCGGCGAGGGCAAGCGCATTCTGCATGTCCATGCCATAACGGTCGACAAGATACTGGGCGACCATCGGCGTGGAAGGCTTGCGCAACTCGATGCGCTGGCAACGCGACAGGATGGTACCCAAGATGGCCTTCTCGTTGTCGCTCACGAGGATGAACTTGCAGTCATCGTAGGGTTCCTCGATGAGTTTCAACAACTTGTTGGCGGCCTCATCCTTGAGCTTCTCGGGGAGCCACAGAATCAGGACCTTATACTTGGCAGTGTAGGCACTGAGGGTCATCTTGCGCATGATGCTATCGGCCTCACGCACAAAGATTTGCGGCTGGGCATTATCATTCTTCAACAATGTCAGCCAGGCCTGGTAATCCTCGACAGGATACTTGGTGACAAACTCACGCCACTCGTCGATGTAATCGTCGGCGTCACACTGGTTGTTGCTGTCACTCTTACGGTTGGTAAACGGGTAGCTAAAATGGGTATCCACTTGGTTGAACGACTGGTGCTGACGGCACATCGGGCACACACCGCACGAGTCACCGTCAACATGGTTCCTGCAGTGCAGATACTGCGCCGCAGCCATCGCCAGACCCAGTTTGGGAACTCCCGGCTCACCATAAAGCAGCAGCGCATGGGGCATACGGTCATTGTCAATCATCCGCCGTATCTGCCCTATCGCCTGTTCATTGCCTAAAACTTCGCTGAATTTCATCGTCTTCTTGTGTTCCTCGTTTTTTTTCGGAGTGTAAAGATACAACTTTTTCAGCAAACCGCCCCAATTGGTTCATAAAAAAATCTGGGGGGAAATGTTAAAATCACAAAAAACTCTCACCTTCGTAAAACAATAACACAAATATAGAACAAGCCAGTGACACTCATCCACGACAAAAAGCAAAGCACGCCGATTTTGTCCCCACAACCTATTGTAATCTCAGTAAAAAACCGTAACTTTGCCATTTGGAAAACCAACATTTGACTCAAATGTACATTTAAAAACTGAGACTATTACATCATGATCAATATCAGGAAACTTGAAGCGGAATTGTGGGAATCGGCCGACTTGCTACGTCAGGGCAGCAAGTTGACCAGCAGCCAGTATTGCATGCCGGTGTTGGCGCTGCTGTTCCTGCGCTATGCCTATAGCCGCTATAAGATGGTCGAGGCTGAGATACTGCAGGGCCGCCCCATGCGCGGCGGGCGCGTGATGCCTGTCGAGCCGAGTGACTTTGCCGCCAAGAGCGCGCTCTACCTGCCCCGTGAGGCCCAGTTCGACTATCTGGTCAACCTGCCCGATAACATCCTGGATGCCCACCTCAAGGGCAAGGACGGTCACGATATCAACTCGCTGGGCGAGGCGGTCAACAACGCCATGCAGCTTGTCGAGGACCAGAGCGAGCAGTTGACGGGTGTGCTGCCCAAGACCTACACCATGTTTGCCGACGATCTGTTGCGGGAGCTGCTGCGCATCTTCAACAACAAGACCATCGACGAGGTGGGCGGCGACATCATCGGGCGCATCTACGAGTACTTCCTCTCCAAGTTTGCCAAGGCGGTTGCCAGCGACGACGGCGTCTTCTTCACGCCCAAGTCACTGGTCAAGATGCTCGTCAATGTGCTGGAGCCCAAGCAGGGCGTCATGCTTGACCCCGCTTGCGGCAGCGGTGGTATGTTTGTCCAGACGGGCGACTTTGTCAACGCTGCCGGCATGAACGCCAACAGCCAGATGACCTTCTATGGCCAGGAGAAAGTGGAGTACAATGCCCAACTGTGCCTCATGAACATGGCGGTGCATGGCCTGAACGGCCGCATCATCTCGGGCGACGAGGCCAACACCTTCTACCACGACGCCCACAACCTGGCGGGCAAGTGCGACTATGTGATGGCCAATCCGCCCTTCAATGTCGATAAGGTGAAGGCCGAATCCACCTTCGCTGCCGGGCGTCTGCCCTTCGGCCTGCCCGGCGTCAACGCCAAGAAGAAAGATGTGAGCAATGCCAATTACCTGTGGATAAGCTATTTCTATGCCTACCTAAACGACCACGGCCGTGCCGGCTTTGTGATGGCCAGTTCGGCGACCGATAGCGCCAACAAGGACCGCGATATCCGCGAGCAGCTCGTGCGCACGGGCGATGTGGACGTGATGATGAGTGTGGGCAACAACTTCTTCTATACGCTATCGCTGCCGTGCTCGCTGTGGTTCTTTGACCGCGCCAAGCGTCCCGAGAACCGTGACAAGGTGCTCTTTATCGACGCCCGCAACTACTACACCGTCGTGGACCGCACCCTCAACGAGTGGAGCGAGTGGCAACTGCGCAACCTCCAGGCCATCGTCCACCTCTACCGTGGCGAGACCGAAAAATACCGCCAGCTGCTGCAGGACTACAAGGCAGCGTTGGGCGACACGACCGTCGCCACTGCCCAAGAAGCCATCGACCGCCAAAAGGCCGAGGCCAAGCAACTCATCGCCGATGCGCCCCGCAAGGACAAAAAGCGCATCGAGGCCGAAATGAATGCACAGTTAGCCGCACTCGAGGACACCCTCGAGACCGCCCGCCAGCATGAGTGGCTCGTCGAGAAATTCGGCGAGGGCGAGTACCAGGACGTGCTGGGCCTCTGCAAGGTCGCCACCATCCAGGAAATCGAGGAGAAGAACTACTCGCTCACCCCTGGTGCCTACGTCGGCGTTGCCGAACAGGAAGACGACGGCGTGGACTTCCACGAGCGCATGACCGAGATCCACGACGAACTCGCCCGCCTCAACACCGAAGCCAATGCCCTGATGACCGACATCCTTAAAGCATGGGAGGAACTGAAATGAGAAAGGTGTCTATTCAAATGGTTAGTATCACTAACCAGTTAACATTGCCTGCCCCAAAGCCCAACAGAAAGGAGGACAACGCATGAGTTACCCAAGAAATAAACTAGGTGATTACATTGAGGTCCTTTCTGGTTTCGCATTTAAATCAAAGGATTTCTCAGATTCTGGCGTGCCAGTAATAAAAATCAAAAATATCAGTCCTCCTGTGGTTACATTAGAGGATGTATCCTATGTCCCCGAATCTATCGCGTTTCAGAATGCCAGATATATTTTGAAAAAGGGAGATGTTTTGATAGCCCTAACTGGTTCTCACATTAATCAAATCGCTTCAGTTGTTGGAAGAGTGGGCAGAGTCCGTTACGATGAGACATCAGTGCTTAATCAACGAGTCGGTAAAATCATTAATAAAGATGATCGGGTTTCAAATCTTGATTTCATTTATTATTATCTTTCTCAGTTTGATGTAAAAGTAGAACTTGCCCAAAAAGCTGGAGGTGCAGCAAATCAAGCAAACATTAGTCCTTCTGATATTAAAGATTTACATTTCCCGTGCCCTCCGATTGATATTCAGAACAAAATCGCGGAGGTGCTCTCCCGCTACGACACCCTAATAGAAAACTACCAGCGCCAAATCAAGTTGCTCGAAGAAGCCGCACAACGACTCTACAAAGAATGGTTCGTTGACCTACGCTTCCCCGGACACCAATCCACCGAAATTGTAGAGGGTGTGCCAGAGGGGTGGGTCCAAACTAAGTTAGGGCAATTGGCGGAGTTTAAGAGAGGGAAGACTATCACTAAGAAAGAAGCTGTTGAGGGTCCAATTCCTGTTGTTGCAGGAGGACTTAGACCTGCTTACTATTGTAATAAATCAAACACGGCAGATCGGGTAATAACAATAAGTGCTTCTGGAAATGCCGGGTTTGTAAAAATGTATTTTGAAAAAGTCTGGGCATCGGATTGTTCTTTTGTTGATATTCTAAGTACAAACTATCTACATTTTGCATATTGCTATCTCAAACATAAACAAACAGCACTATACAATATGCAAAAGGGGGCAGCACAACAACATGTGTATGCCAAGGAGATAAATGCAATGGATATCCTTGTTCCTTCATGTAATGTGCTCGATTCTTTTGAACGCGAGGCATCTAAACTATTTGATGTGATAGCATCAAGAAATAACCAAATCCGCAACCTCAGCGAGGCCCGAGACCGTCTCCTGCCCAAACTGATGAGCGGGGAAATAGACGTTTGATAGATGCTATAGAATTGATAGACTTTATTGACGAGATAGATTTATCAGAAATAGATAGAAAGGATTATTGAGCATGGATAACGAGAACAAATATAGCATTCAGGACTTGGACGAGTACATTCGCCAAGGGGAGCCTGAGCGTCGAGAGAAGGCTATCGCTTGGCAGACCGCCATCGGCCTGCAAGCGGTTGACGGACTGACTGTTTCAGACTATTTGATAGAACTTGCTATTAAAAATATTAAGGGCGAGTTGACATCTCAAGAAGTGGACAGATTGATTAATGAGCATTACGCTGCCAAACAAGAATACAGTACTTATACAAGAATCAATCATGTTCCAGACCCGATAGCAGCCAAAAAAGGAAGACCAATTTAAAATATATTAGTTGTCATGTCGAAGGAATTCAGTGAAGATAAGTTGATACAGGAAAGTGCCGCCGAATTGCTGGAGAAGGAGTTGGGGTGGACGGCTGTGTATGCCATGGATGAGGTGCTGGGGCTGGACGGCACCTTGGGGCGCACGAGTTACAAGCAGGTGCTGTTGCCGGGGCGCTTTGCCCACGCCCTAAAGTCGCTGAATCCCTGGATGACCAGCCAGCAGGTCACCGAGGCCATCGAGCGCATGACGGAGTACATGAGCAGCCAGACGCTGATGCAGATCAACGAGCAGAAGTACCAGTACATCCGTGACGGCGTGCCCGTGACGCGCGTCAAGCCCGGCGGCGAGACCGAGGAAGTGCGTGCCAAGGTCATCGACTTTGCCTCGCCTGGGAAGAACGACTTCCTGTGCGTGCGAGAATTGTGGGTGCAGGGCGCAGTGTATAAGCGCCGTGCCGACATCGTGGGCTTTGTCAACGGTCTGCCGCTGCTGTTCGTGGAGCTGAAGAACCACGACGTGGCCGTCGAGGACGCCTATACCAAGAACTACCGCGACTACCTCGACACCATCCCGCAACTGTTCTACCACAACGCCATGGTGATGTTTAGCAACGGGGATGAGGCCCGCGTGGGCACCATCGGCTCCAAGTGGGAATTCTTCCACGAGTGGAAACGCCTTAAAGAGGAGGATGCAGGCAACATCGAGCTGCCCACCATGCTGCGCGGCATCTGCAAGAAAGAGAATTTCCTCGACCTGTTCGAGAATTTCATCCTCTATGACCACAGTGGCGGCTCGACCGTCAAAATCCTCGCCCGCAACCACCAGTACCTGGGCGTGAACCAGGCCGTGGAGAAATACCGCAACCGCGAAATCACACAGGGCAAGCTGGGTGTGTTCTGGCACACGCAGGGCAGCGGCAAGAGCTACTCAATGCTGTTCCTGGCGCAGAAGATCAGGCGCAAATTTGAAGGTTCGCCCACCATCGTCGTGCTCACCGACCGTGACGAGCTGAACAAGCAGATCAGCGAGACCTTTGAGAACTGCGGCCTGCTGGGCAAGTCCAAATCCAAGGAGTTCATGGCGCAGAGTGCCGAGGACCTCATCAACAAGCTGAAGGGCAACCCCTCGTTCGTCTTCTCGCTGATCCAGAAGTTCAACGACACCGCCGCCAAGGCCGAGCCCATCTACCCCGACCACGACATCATCGTGATGAGCGACGAGGCCCACAGGACCCAGAACGGCATCTTTGCCGAGAACCTGATGCACCTGCTGCCCACAGCGAGCCGCATCGGCTTCACGGGCACCCCGCTGCTCAAGAACGACAACATCACGGCAAGGACCTTCGGCGGCTATGTGAGCATCTATGACTTCAAGCGTGCCGTCGAGGACAAGGCCACCGTGCCCCTGTACTACGAGAACCGCGGCGAACGCCTTCAAGAACTCAAGAACCCCGAAATCAACGAGGAAATCGCTGCCGCCCTCGAGGAGGCGGGCGATATGGACTCGTCGCAGCTGGCCAAGCTGGAGCAAGAGTTTGCAAAGGAAGTGCACCTGCTCACCGCCAAGAAGCGCCTGCGTGTCGTCGCCCAGGACTTCGTAAAGCACTACAGCGACCTGTGGACCAGCGGCAAGGCGATGATGGTGTGCTACAACAAGGTGACCTGCGTGCGCATGTACGACTATGTGCAAGAGTACTGGCAGGAGGAAATCAAGGCGGTGGAGCAAAAGCTCAACAAATGCACGTCGCAGCAGGAGTACCAGGAGCTGAAGCGCAAACTGGAGTGGATGCGGGAGACCGAGATGGCCGTGGTCGTCTCGCAGGAGCAGAACGAGATGCAGACCTTCCAGAAGTGGGGCCTCGATATCGTGCCGCACCGCGAGAAGATGATAAAACACGAGTTGGACAAGGAATTCAAGGATCCCGAGTCACGGCTGAGAATCGTGTTCGTCTGCGCCATGTGGCTCACGGGCTTTGACGTGAAGACGCTGTCGTGCCTGTATATCGACAAGCCCATGAAGGCCCACACCCTGATGCAGACCATCGCCCGCGCCAACCGCGTCGCCGAGGGCAAAGTTAACGGACTGGTGGTGGACTATATCGGCATCGTGAAAGCCTTGAAACAGGCCCTTGCCGACTACACTGCCAATGCCAAGGGGCTGGAGGGCAACGACCCGACCATCGACAAGGAGAAACTCATCAAGAACGTGGACGAGACCATCGCTGCCACCCGTGAGTTCCTGAAAGAGCACGGCATCGACCTGCAAGAACTCATTGAGGCGGAGAGCTTCATGAAACTGTCCAAACTCAAGACGGCCGCCGATGCCATGTGCGCCACGGTGGAAATCAGGAAATCCTATTGCACGCTGGCCACCACGCTGCTCAACCGCTGGAAATACCTCGACCGCGACGACATCACGCCCGAGCGCAAGCAGGCCAAAGATGCCATCGAGGCCATCTACAAGGAATTGCAGAAGAAGCGCAAGAGTGCCGATATCACCGACCTGAGCGTCGCCATCAACAACATCATTGATGAACACCTGGAGATAGAGGCTGGTCAAGGAATAGTGGGCGAATCGCGCACTCAATTTGACATCAGCAAGATTGACTTTGACCTGCTGCAGCGGGAGTTCGCCAAGGCCAAGCAGAAGAACCTGCTGCTCAAGGATATCAAGGAACTGCTGCAGGAGCGGCTGGCCGAGATGCTGGCAATGAATCCGTCACGCATCAACTTCTATGAGCGTTATCAGGAAATCATCGAGTGCTACAACCAGGAGCAGGACCGCGCGTCCATCGAAAAACTCTTTGAGGAACTGATGGACCTCACCAAGAAGTTGAGCGAAGAGGAGCGGCGCTACGTGCGTGAGGGGTTTGAGAATGACGAACAGCTGTCGATGTATGACCTGCTGATGAAGGACGACCTCACCAAGGCTGAGATCAAGAAAATCAAGGAAGTCGCCGTCGAGCTGCTCGAGAAAATCAAGGCTCAGCTGGCGACGATGGACCACCCGTTCGAGAAGCGCGAGACCAAGGCCGCCATCATCATCACCATCCGCGACACCCTGTGGGAGATGCTGCCCGAGAGCTACAGCGACGAGAGCATCGACAGCTACAAGGACGCAGTGTTTGAGTATGTGCAGCAGCGGTATGGTGGGGTGGCTTAACTGGATAGATGCTATAGATACTATAGAAGCTATAGATGCTATAGAAGCTATAGGGGCTATAGGGGCTATAGAAAAAGATAATATTAATTGACAATAAACTGATAATGGGACGCGACTACAACAGGAATCACACTGGCAGGAAGGAGGAGTTTCAGAGTATCTTCCGGCGGGTGCCCAAGTGGCAGGACTTGTGGTTTTACCAGAAGTCTGAGGTGCTCTATCAGATGACGTTTGTCTTCTGCGAGCGGTTCTTGCCTAAGTTTGGGGACCGTACTGTTGACCAGATGCTGCAGGCAGCCCGCTCGGGCAAGCAAAACATAGTAGAGGGCAGTGAGGATGGCAAGACCTCAACTGAAATGGAGCTCAAACTGCTGAATGTCGCTAGATCAAGTATCGGAGAGTTGCGGCAAGATTATGAGGATTTCCTCAAGTCCAGGAACCTGCACATCTGGAACCGTGAAGATACTCGTTTCCAACCGATGCAGGAATTCACTAAGGCCCATAACACGCTTGCTGACTATGAGCCGTTTTTCCAGAAATGGAGTGCCGAGGAGATGGCAAACGTAGGGCTCACGTTGTGCTATCAGGTGGACACGATGATGAACAAGTATATGGAGGGCTTGGAGCGCACTTTTGTCACCCAGGGAGGCATCAAGGAACGCATGCGCCAAGCACGCACAGGCTACCGCCAACAACAGGACGAACGCCTCGCCGAGCTGGAAAAACTCGTGCCACAGTTACAAGAACAGCTTGCCGAGGCTCAAGCCGCCTACCAGGACTTGAAGCAGCGGGCATTGAAAGCCTACCACGAGCAGCAAGCTGAAATTGAGCGACTGAAAAAACTGCTGGAATCAAAATAGAGGCTATAGATGCTATAGAAGCTATAGAAGCTATAGATACTATAGTTGCTATATATACTATCAGGGATTATGGGGGATAGGATGACACGGGAGCAGCGGCATCGGTGCATGAGCCGCATCAGGGGACGCGACACCAAGCCTGAGATGGTGGTGCGGCGCTGGCTATGGCGGCAGGGGTACAGGTACCGGCTGTGCGTGAAGGCGTTGCCGGGACGGCCTGACATCGTGATGCGCAAGTGGCGGACGGTGATCTTTGTGAACGGGTGTTTCTGGCACGGCCATGAGTGCCAAAAGCATCGCCCGGTGACCAATGCTCAGTTCTGGCAGGACAAGATTACGCGCAACCGTGAGCGGGATGCGCGCAACCAGGAGCTGCTACGGGCGGCGGGTTGGCACGTGATTGTCGTGTGGGAGTGCCAGCTGTCGCCAAAGTGCCGCATCGACACGCTGCGGGAGCTTGACCTGACGTTGAGCCGCATCGTGCTGGAGCAGACAGGCCGGCGCAAAGGCTATGCTTTTCCCGAGGAGGAAAGCGGATGGCCACAAGCGGCTGAGCCCCCGTCAGAGTACGGCCAATAAGGGTACTCTTGTAGAAAACCACTATCAAAGAGACAAAAATGACAAAGTGAAAGGTAAAGCGGTTGAAAAAGCCGCTTTTTTCACTTTTAAAAGATGAAAACTAAGGTTTTCAAAGAGCCTATAAATTAGCTGTTTTGAGTTCAAAAAAGGGTGTCAAAAAAAGGTGGTGAAAATATTTTGTCAGTAATAAAATAATGCCTAATTTTGGGCGTTTTTAAATAAAGCTTTGCCATGGCTGAACCCTTAAAATCGTGTTAGGCTTGCGCAAGTTTTTAAATAACCATCTAATTGACTACATTAACGAACTTTTATTAATATTTTAAAAACGTTTTTAATCTAAAAAATGGAGATCAAAACGGCAATGGCCGGAACGCTTGAATCCGGCGACATTTTCATCCAGATTGCGCCCAACGACAACGCTGGACTGCACATTGATCTTGACAGCACGGTAGCCTACCAGTTTGGCGACCAAATCAAGAAAGTTATCACCGAGACCCTGCAGGGCCTGGGCATCGACCAAGCCGAGGTGAAAGCCACGGACAAGGGAGCCCTGGACTGCACCATCCGCGCCCGCGTGACGGCAGCTGCTGTCCGCGCTACAGGCAAAGACGTGTGGGCCGACTAATTAACACTAAAAAACCATCAAAAACGAGAAAATTGTTATGCAACGACTCAGAAGAACGATGATGTTTGTCCCCGGTAACAACCCGGGAATGATGGCCGACGCTCACATCTACAGCCCCGATTCAATCATGCTCGATCTCGAGGACTCTGTCACGATGACCGAGAAGGACGCTGCGCGTCTGCTGGTACACAATGCACTGAAGACCATCGACTACGGTAACACCGAGATGGTGGTACGTATCAACCCGCTGAACACCCCTTACGGCAAGAAGGACGTCGAGGCAGTGGTAAAGGCTGGCGTTCACGTCATCCGTATGCCGAAGACCGAGACCGCCGAGGAGGTTAAGGAACTCGAAGAGGAAATCATCAAGGTGGAGACTGAGCTGGGCTGCGTAGGCCGCACTCAGATCATGGCTGCCATCGAGAGCACGCTGGGCGCGCTCAACGCTTATGCTATCGCAACCGCCAGCAAGCGCATGATGGGTATCGCCCTGGGCGCCGAGGACTACTGCGCTAACCTGAAGGCACAGCGCACGACGGGCGACTCGCCCTTCTTCGGCATGGAGCTGCAAATGGCTCGTCAGTGCATCGTTACGGCTGCCCGTGCTGCCGGCATCGACGCTCTGGACACCGTGTTCAGCAACCTCAATGACATGGACACCTTCCGTCGCGAGGTTGAGATGATCAAGGCCATGGGCTTTGACGGCAAGTCGATCATCAATCCTCGTCAAATCGAGGTTGTCAATGAGATTTTCGCTCCCAAGGAGAAAGAAATCGAGAAGGCCAAGACCATCATCGCCGCCATCAAGGAAGCCGAGAAGCGCGGCAGTGGCGTGATTGCCGTCAACGGTAAAATGGTTGACCGCCCCGTGGTTATCAGAGCACAACGTACCATCGACCTGGCCATCGCGTCGGGCATCTTGACAAAGGAGGACTTAGCATGAACAGTATCAAAGATAGAGCAGCCCTGATTGCTGAGGCTGCAAAGCAGATGAACAAGGAAGTCTATAACGACTCCAAGGTGAAGAAGAACATCACGCCGCGTCACGAGTTGCAGCGCAACTGCGGCAAGGTTGTCACACTCGAGGAAGCCATCCGCAAGACCGGTCTCAAGGACGGCATGACCATCTCGTTCCATCACCACTTCCGCGGTGGCGACAAGGTCATCAACATGGTAGTTGCCAAGCTCGCCGAGATGGGTTTCAAGAACCTGACCCTGGCCTCATCGAGCCTCATCGACGTGCATGAGCCCCTGATCGAGCACATCAAGAACGGCGTGATCACTCAGCTGCACACCAGCGGTCTGCGTGGTAACCTCGCTACCGAGGTATCCCACGGTCTGATGGAGAAGCCCGTCATCTTCCGTTCACACGGTTCGCGCGGCTATGCCATCAAGAGCGGTGAGTTGCACATCGACGTCGCCTTCCTGGGCGCCTCATCCTGCGACCCCCTGGGTAACGCTGCCGGCTACTCGACCAGCGAGAACGCCAAGAGCATCTGCGGCTCTCTGGGTTATGCCCTGCCCGATGCCAAGTATGCTGACCACACCGTCATCCTGACCGATGACCTGGTAGACTATCCCAACCAGCACAGCGCCATCAGCGAGGCTGATGTAGAGTATGTTGTCGTTGTTGACTCGGTGGGTGACTCCAGCAAGATTTCTTCGGGTGCCATCCGCGACACCAAGAATCCGCGTGACATCCTCCTCGCCAAGCAGGCTGCCAAGGTGGTCATGAACAGTGGCTACTTTGAGAACGGATTCTCACTGCAGACCGGTTCTGGCGGTGCTTCACTCGCCGTGACCAAGTACCTGCGTCAGGGAATGATCGACAAGGGCATCAAGGCCAGCTTCGCCCTGGGTGGCATCACCAGCCACATGGTGAAACTGCATCAGGAAGGTCTGATCGGCCGTCTGATCGACGTTCAGTCGTTTGACAAGGTAGCTGCCGAGTCACTGATGAACGACCCGATGCACAAGAGCGTATCGGCCAATGAGTATGCCGCTATGCTGGAGCCGGGTTCCGCAACCCACTTCCTGGATGTTGTTATCCTGTCTGCCCTGGAGGTTGACGTGAACTTCAACGTGAACGTGCTCGTCGGTAGCGACGGTATCATCCGTGGCGCTATCGGTGGCCACCCCGACACTGCTCAGGACAGCGCCCTGTCAGTCATCGTTTGCCCGCTGCTGCGCGGCCGCATCCCCTGCGTCGTTGACGAGGTAACCACCCTGATCACCCCGGGCAGCAACGTTGACGTTGTCGTTACCGAGTACGGTATCGCCGTTAACCCCAACCGTCCCGAGATCAAGGAGCGTCTGGTGGCTGCCGGCTTAAAGATCGTGGACATTCACGACCTGGCTGCCAAGGCCCGCTCGATCATCGGCGATCCCGCTCCCCTGCCCTTCGGTGACAAGGTTGTGGGCGTCGTATTGAACCGCGACGGCTCGGTACAAGACGTTATCAAGAACATCGTTGGCTAAATTTCCACATTTAGTCTAACCCTATAACATCAGCGATGGAGATTACGCTCGACGCTCTACTGAAAAGCCGTGACGACCGTCACGCGCTGCAACAGCAGTTACGCCAGCAACACCCCGAGAGCACCCTGGTGTGCCTGACGGTGGTGATGCCTGGAAGCGTCAAGCGTAATCTTTACTCGGTGGTGACCGCACAAGCGGCCTTGACCGCATTGCTCGACCGACTGGGCGAGCATGTGCAGGCAACCCGTGCCCGCGACCTGGCAACCGGCTATGAGGCATACCTCATTACCGACTTGCCGGCACTCGAGGCCAAACGTGTGACTTGTGACATCGAAGACAGCCACCCGTTAGGGCGGCTGTTCGACATTGATGTCATGGGTGCCGACGGTACTCCCATCAGCCGCCAGACGGTGGGTGGAGAACCCAGGCGTTGCCTGCTGTGTGACCACGAGGCCCGCTGGTGCATGCGCAACCACAGCCACTCGCAGGAGGAGCTGATGGCCCACATCCGACAGCTGATAGACGACTATGTACGATAACTTTGAAATCTGCGACATGCCGCTCTCGCTCAAGTCCAACAGGACTCGGGTAGAGCGTTTCCTTGCCGACAGTGGCCTGCGTCTTGAAGACGTGGACTACTATGCTGCCGTCACCGATGACGACAGCAACATAATTGCCGGCGGGGGCTTGCAGGGCAACGTTATCAAGTGCATCGCCGTCGGTGAGGCTGCCCGCGAGACCGGCTTGAGCAACAAGCTGATTTCCCACCTCATCAGCATGGCCACCCAGCAGGGAGCCCAATCGGTAAAGGTTTATACCAAGCCCGACAACCGCACGGTGTTCCAGAGCATGGGGTTCAAGGTCCTTGCATCCTCACCCCGCGCCATCCTCATGGAGAACGGCTTGAGGGGCATCACGACCTACATTGACTACCTGCGGCACACGCGCGGTGACCGTCCCGACGGCGCTGCCGCCATCGTGATGAACGCCAACCCGTTCACCCGCGGACACCGCTATCTCGTGGAGCAGGCTGCAGCCGAAGCATCGACGCTGTATGTCATCGCCGTGCGCGAGAACCGCTCGGCGTTCAGCTATCAAGAGCGCCTCGCGATGATTCAGGCGGGCTGCAGAGGATTGGACAATGTCGTCGTGGTCGAGGGCAGTGACTATGCCATCAGTGAGCTGACCTTCCCCACCTACTTCCTCAAGCAGGTGACCGATGCCACCGACACCCACATCACGCTGGACCTTGACCTGTTTGCAAGGCACATCGCTCCTGCACTGGGCGTGACGACACGCTTTGTGGGCAGCGAGCCCATCGATGCTTTGACAGCACGCTACAACGAGCTGATGCAGGAGCAGTTGCCGCAACACGGCATCACAGTCAAGAAGGTTGAGCGCCTGAAGGAGGGCGAACAGCCCGTCAGCGCCTCACGCGTGCGTCAAGCGCTGGCCGACGGCTCGCTCAGCCAAGCCAAGGCTCTAGTGCCCATGACTACTGTCCCCTACCTCATCGCCCATCTGGCAACAGATGCCTTGAGGGCTGAGCTGAACACCACACCCAAGCCCGGGCTGGTGGACCGCCATGACAACGGGGCACACAAGGACATGGACCTGGCACTGATGAGCAAGAGCATTGACGCGTTGCAGCCGTTCTTCGTCAAGCTGGCGATGGTCGGTCACAACTGTGCTGAAAAAGACATGGTGCCCGAAACCGACGAGATACGCCAAATCGGCATTGATGCCGAACGTGCCATGCTCAACGCCACAGGCGGCGTGAACACGCATCGCGGCGCACTGTTCTCGATGGGACTGACGACGCTGGCTGCATCATGGTGCATGGAGCAGGAGGGCAGAATTGAGGAACAACAGCTGCGTGACCTTATCATGCAGGTCGCAGGAGGATTTGCTCCCACGGCGGGCACCCACGGCAATGATGCCGTGAATGCGCACCGTGTGATGGGTGCCCTGGACCTTGCCAAGGCAGGTTACCAGCAGCTGTTCAACAACTGGCTGCCCGCTTATCGCGGCTACCTTGCCGAGGATGCCGGTCATGCCTGCCACCGCTTGCTGCTGCTCATCATGAGCCAGCTGGACGACACCAACGTCATCCACCGTGTGGGTTATGACCAGGCTCAACAGGTCAAGCAAGAGGCCAAGGCTTTGCTCGACAGCTACAGCATTGAGGGCATGGAATCGCTGAACCGCGACTACATCGCCCGCAATGTCTCTCCCGGCGGCAGTGCCGACATGGTTGCGCTCACAGTTTTTATTCATTCGATATTGAATTAATAACCCTATATCAATTAACATTTTCAAAATTTTATCATGGTAGAATTAATCAAACAAGGAGTTTACTTAATCAACGGTAAC
>CAMHMV010000003.1:0-219266 GCA_946186345.1 uncultured Prevotellaceae bacterium
CCGCCCAGGTCAGCCAAGCCAACGCAAAGAATTGGGCTATCTACCATTATAATTGGTATAATAACGCCTGGGAGTCCATGGCCGGCAGCTCGTTCCAGCGCGGCGACGTGAACGGCGACGGCCAGGTGAAGATCGGTGACGTGACCACCCTGATCAACTACCTGCTCAGCGGCGACGCATCGGGCATCAACCTGCAAGCAGCCGACTGCGACCAGAACGGCCAGGTGAAGATCGCCGACGTGACCGCCCTGATCAACTACCTGCTCAGCGGCACGTGGCCCAACAAGGTTACCGTCATGAAGGCCAAGCAACTCACCATCAAGAAAAAAGACAGTCACCCGAGTGACTTGCTTGACCTGAAGACGTCAGAGCTCAAGGTCCCTGTTATGAGAGGTGATATACAATAACCTCATGTTCCACAAGGCTGTGTCATCATTGCCTACGCCAAACTACAGCTTCAAGCATGTATCAATGTCCGTGCTTCGCACGGAGAAATTAAGCAAAAATTAGTATAAGAATTAAACAGTATTAATTTAATTAACGCGAGTTCAATGAAATTATTGATTGTCAATCAGCACGTTAGCAACTCCCCCTCTTAACCAAGGGGGAGGAGCCCAAGTATCAGCAACTTATTTTCGTCGAACTCACATTAACCTAAAAATCAGAAAATATTATGGCTAAACAACTATTTTTCAAGCTCTTGACGCTTGCGTTGGTCTTGACGACGCTGGCAGCCCGTGCCGACGTGACGATTAACGCCACCAACTTCCCTGACGCGAACTTCCGTTCCTACTTGATGAGCGAGTATCCCAGCGGCACCATCACCACGGCGCAGCTCAATGCCCGCACCGAGCTGATTTTGGAAAGAAAGGGCATCTCCGACATGACGGGTGTGCAGTATTTCACCCAATTGACGAAGCTTGACTTATATAATAACAACCTGACCACGATCAATGTGAGGGCCCTCACCAAGTTGAAATATCTGAATCTTGGATATAACAAGCTGACGTCAATCAATGTGGACAACAATACGGCTCTGGAGCAATTGTATCTCCAGAACAACCAGCTGACCAGCGTAACAGTAGAATTCTTCAGTGACCTGAGAACGTTGTGGGTTTTCAACAACCCCAACCTGACAAACCTCGAATGCGCCTGCAACGATCTCGACAATCTTGATATCTATAATTGTACCGCGTTACAGAACCTCAGCTGTTTCAACAACCCCAACCTGAACACCATCTACAACCTGGAGAGTTGCACCGCGTTGACCCACCTGGACTGTGAGGACTGTGCCATCACCGAGTTGCCCGGTGTGGCCAACATGACCAACCTGCAAACGCTGTGGGCCTGCAACAACCAGTTGACCAGCCTCAACGTCAGTAACCTGAGACAGTTGAAGAAACTCAATGTCTCGGGCAACACAAGCCTGACAGAACTCGACTGCAGTGTATGCTACTTGACCCTCCTTGATGTGACCGACTGTCCAGCACTCTCTTTTCTCAACTGCAACCATAACGAATTAACCGACTTGGACCTCAGTGGCTGCACAAGCCTTGCATACGTTTGGTGTAGAAGTAACCAGTTGACCTCGCTGGATTTGAGCCCCTGTAATAGTAATACTTTGGCATCAATTGACTGCAGGTATAACCAGATCTCGAGTCTTGATGTCGGCAGGTTTGCTAATCTTTACCAACTGGCTTGTACCAGCAACCAGATTTCAAGCTTGCAGCTTGCTAACCACACGCAGCTTAAAAACCTGTGGTGTGAAACGAACCATCTCACAAGCCTCGACCTGAGTGGTTGTACCAGCCTTGAAACAGTAGAAGCTCTAAACAACCAGATTGCAAGCATGAATGTGAGCAATTGCCCGAATCTTAAATCTATGACTATTTATTACAACTACCTCACGGGTACTGCGATGGGAAATCTGATTGCCAGTCTGCCCACACGCAGCGGGGATACGGGGAATGTGTATGCTATCGTTGATCCTGATCCCGATACTGGTTCATCCAACGAGGGGAATGTCATTACTCCCGCCCAGGTCAGCCAAGCCAACGCAAAGAATTGGGCTATCTACCATTATAATTGGTATAATAACGCCTGGGAGTCCATGGCCGGCAGCTCGTTCCAGCGCGGCGACGTGAACGGCGACGGCCAGGTGAAGATCGGTGACGTGACCACCCTGATCAACTACCTGCTCAGCGGCGACGCATCGGGCATCAACCTGCAAGCAGCCGACTGCGACCAGAACGGCCAGGTGAAGATCGCCGACGTGACCGCCCTGATCAACTACCTGCTCAGCGGCACGTGGCCCAACAAGGTTACCGTCATGAAGGCCAAGCAACTCACCATCAAGAAAAAAGACAGTCACCCGAGTGACTTGCTTGACCTGAAGACGTCAGAGCTCAAGGTCCCTGTTATGAGAGGTGATATACAATAACCTCATGTTCCACAAGGCTGTGTCATCATTGCCTACGCCAAACTACAGCTTCAAGCATGTATCAATGTCCGTGCTTCGCACGGAGAAATTAAGCAAAAATTAGTATAAGAATTAAACAGTATTAATTTAATTAACGCGAGTTCGATGAAATTATTGATTGTCAATCAGCACGTTAGCAACTCCCCCTCTAAGATTAGAGGGGGCCAGGGGGCGTTGATGTCCCAAGAAGAAGTGATTCGAGGGTATATCATACTCCTCCGCCCTAACGGGCACCTCCCCTATCTTAGGGGAGGTGCCCAAGTATCAGCAACTTATTTTCGTCGAACTCACATTAACCTAAAAATCAGAAAATATTATGGCTAAACAACTATTTTTCAAGCTCTTGACGCTTGCGTTGGTCTTGACGACGCTGGCAGCCCGTGCCGACGTGACGATCAACAGCACCAACTTCCCTGACGCGAACTTCCGCTCCTACCTGCTGAGTGAGTATCCCAGCGGCACCATCACCACGGCGCAGCTCAATGCCCGCACCGAGCTGGAGCTGGGAAGCATGAACATCTCTAACCTAAAGGGCATCGAGTATTTCACTCAATTGACAAGGCTCCATTGCTTCAACAACAACCTGACCACCGTTGACTTGGGCAGCAACACCAAGTTGACATATCTCAACTTGGGCAGCAACAAACTGACCTCAATTAATGTGACTGCCAACACAGAATTGGAGCAATTGTATCTCCAGTACAACCAGCTCACCTCAGTCAATGTGTCAAGTCACAGTAAACTTTTTCTACTCTGGATCATGGACAATCCGAACCTGACAGGTCTCTACTGCTGGCGCAACAACTTGACGAATCTTAGAGTCGATGACTGCACGGCATTGATATATCTCAAGTGTTACAACAACTATAACCTGACCCAAATTACGGGTCTGGAGGACTGTACCAATTTGACCTATCTGGACTGTGAGGACTGCGCCATCACCGACATCAGCGCCGTCAGCAACATGCCCAACCTGGAGACCCTGCTTGCACAGAACAACCAACTGACCACGCTCACCGTCAACGGCAAGAGCAAATTGACCAAGCTGCGCGTCCTGGGCAACAAACAGCTGACTACACTCTCCTGCTCCAGTTGTAATTTGAACTCGCTCAATGTGAAAGGCTGCACGGCGCTGACCGACCTGAGGTGTTACTACAACTATGAACTGACTGAGATTACGGGTCTGGCGGACTGCACCGCATTGACCTATCTGGACTGTGAGGACTGCGCCATCACCAGCCTGCCAGGCGTGAACAATATGTCCAACCTGCAAACGTTGTGGGTCCGCAACAACCAGCTGACGGGCGACCTCACCGTGAGTGACAAGCCCAACCTGCAAAGGCTGAGGGTCAAGGGCAACCCGGGTCTAACATACCTCTCCTGTACCCACAATGCGTTGACCTCGCTCGATGTCACGGGCTGCACGGGATTGGAATATTTGGGGTGTGAAAGCAATAGCAATCTTACCACAATTACTGGACTGAGCGACTGCACAGCGTTGGAGTGGTTTGGCTGCGATTATTGCGCAATCACTTCACTTGACATGACCTTCTGTCCCGGCATCAGCAGTCTGTATTGCTACAACAACCAGCTGACCTCGCTCAATGTGACGGGACTCACTGAGTTGATAATCTTAAACTGCAAGGATAACCCTAACCTCGAAGATATTACTGGACTGACTGACTGCACAGCCCTCAACTATCTCGAGTGCTCGCGCTGTGCCCTCTCCACCCTGGAACTGAGCAACTTCAGCGACTTGACCGAGCTGTGGTGCAGTGGTAACCAGTTCTCATCACTGATGGGGAGCAATTTGTCCAATTTAAAGACGCTGGTAGCCAATGATAACCCGTTGCTTGCAGAACTCGAATTTGAAGGCTGTGCCTTGACCCAACTGTATGTTTATAACTGCCCCAAACTCTATTATCTCGATTGCATTGGTAACCTACTGGAGGAATTGAACATTGACACTTGTCCTGAGCTCTTGTACCTCCTGTGTAATCAAAACAAGCTGACCTCACTGAACATCAGCAACAATCCGAAGCTCCTATACATCTGGTGTAACAGCAATCAATTGACCAGTCTGGACCTGACCAATTGCGAAGATGGCTTACTTTCATTGGACTGCCGCTACAATCAGATCACGGGCACGCTCGATGTCGGCAGGTTTACCAATTTACATGAACTCGCCATCAGCAACAATGAGTACTCAAGTTTGCAAAATGTTGCTAATCACACTGAACTGACACTGCTATACTGTGCAAACAATCACCTTACCAGCCTTGACGCGAGCGGCTGCTCAGCGCTTAAAAGTCTGCAAGCTCAAACTAACCAGCTTACCAGCCTGAATGTGAGCGATTGTCCTGCACTGAGTTTATTGGCGATCTTTTGTAACCAGATCAATAGCTTCTACATGGGACAGGTTGTGAATGGCATGAACACTCGCCCAGCAAGCGACCGGGGATTGTTTTATGTATGGATCTATGATCCAAGCGACCCCGACTTTAACGTGATCTCTACCGCCCAAGTCGAGGTGGCAGAAAGCAAGCGCTGGGACGTGTACGCATGGCTGGGTGACAACTCTGGCTGGAGTCCCTATGCCGGCACAATCTTCGAGCGCGGTGACGTGAACTGCGACGGTGAGGTGAGAATCAGCGACGTGACCGCCCTGATCAACTACCTGCTCAGCGGTGACGCATCGGACATCTTCCTGGATGCAGCCGACTGCAATGCTGACGGCCAGGTAAAGATTGCCGACGTGACGGCACTGATCAACTACCTGCTGAGAGGCACCTGGCCCGACGGTAGCGCCAAGGCCCCGACAATGACCACTCACGAGACACCCAGCGCCCACAGCCCATTTGAGCTACCGGAGCCGGCCCTCGAGAAGCCGGTTCTTAAGAGGCTTTAGGCGTTAGGCTCGCTGCGCTCGCAGATTAGTGATTAGAGAGGACATCCGCATTCTTTATTTTAAACGCGAATTTCGCTAATTTGACTAATTACGCGAAATCTCATATAATAATTCGTGTAATCCGTAAAATTAGTGTAATTCGCGTTAAAAAATTGCATCCGCGTTCCTGTCAAATGAGTGAACGCGGATGCCTCATTAAACTCTAAATATTAAACTTAAACTGCGAGCACAGCGAGCATAAAAAATGAGGAAAAAGTTTGGATTCTGAATTATATTAGTTAAATTTGCAACATAATTACACATTAACTTCAATAAAACTGATAGAATTATGAAGAAACAATTACTTTTCAAACTATTGACTCTCACGGTGCTTCTCATGGCAGCCCTGAGTGCCAGCGCCCTTGACATTGAGGCTGGCTATAACCAGGGTTACAAATCTATGACCAACACTGCCAAGGCTGAGTCTGATTTTGTGTACCAAACTCTCAACTTTGCCATCACCGGTCCCAATACGGTCACATGCCTCGGACCATCGATTGCTCCTCAGGGTCCATGGATCATCCCCGACGAGGCGCCCTTTGAAGGCACGAACTATAGAGTTACCGCCATCAGTAATAATGCATTCTTTAACTGTAGAGAAATCACATCTATAACACTCGGATGCTACGTTGAGGAGATCGGGGCCTATGCGTTCTATCTGTGTACCGGGATGGAGTCTATTGACCTAAAGAATGTCATAAGGATTGGTGCCGCAGCCTTAGGTGACTGCACTGGCTTGACCGAAGTCACAATTCCCAATACGGTGACCAGCATCGGCGCAGTTGCCTTCACTGGCTGCACATTCACTGCCATCACCATTCCTTCCTCGGTCCAAAGTATTGAAGAGAGGGTATTCTTCAACTGCCCCAATCTGAAAGCCATCTATGTGCATGACGACAATCCCAACTACCGATCAAGTAATGGCGCCTTGTATAGCAAAGACATGACCTATCTGGTTTCCTATCCCATAGGCCACACCCGGACAGAGTTCACCGTTCCAGAGGGTGTAACCTCGATTGCTGCAGGTACATTCGGGTATAATCAGTACCTGCGGAGTGTGACCTTGCCTAAGAGCATGACCAATATCGGAGCTGTCGCTTTCTGCGACATGCCTTCATTGACCGACCTCACCTGTCTTGCCGAGACACCACCATCTGCTTCGCCGCAATCATTTTCGAGCACCATCGAGAACAGCGACCTCATTCTCTCCGTTCCCAGAGGCTGCAAGGAGACCTACGAGGCAGCCGAGGTCTGGCAGGACTTCCCCACCATTAAGGAGAGGTATCATGATTTCAAGGACGCCTTCTTGTTCTACCGCATCACGAGCGAGAACACTGTCGAGGTGACCTGCGACGATCCTGACACTGGCGGCCACTATAATGCCTACACTTCATTGTACGTTCCCCCAACGGTCATGCATGAAGGCAAGAATTATACCGTCACGAGCATCGGCTCCTATGCGTTCAGTAATTGCCACTACCTGCAGGAGATGGAACTGCCGTCCACAATCACGACAATCGATTGGGGGGCATTCTATAACTGCCGCAGCTTGTACTCTATCAACCTGCCCGAGAATCTGACGACCATCGAGACCTATGCTTTCTATGGATGTTACAGTTTGGGGAATGTGGAGATTCCTGACAAAGTCACTTGGTTGGGGACCTATGCCTTCGCCAACTGCTCGGCCTTGACCGAAGTCCACATTCCTAACAGCGTCCAAACTATCAACTATGGTGCATTCTATAGTTGTACCCGTCTGGAGAAAATCAGCATTGGCAGTGGAGTAGGCGGCATTGGAGACTATGCTTTCTATAATTGCCCGTCGCTGACCACGATTATCTGTAACGCCACCACACCGCCCTACATCAATAACGGCACTTTCCTGGACACTCACTACGCCAATGCGAGCCTCCTGGTGCCCAAGGGCAAACGGTCGACCTATCAATCTGCCAACAATTGGAGCAATTTCGCCAACATCAGCGAGGTGGCCTACGACTTTGAGGAAGGCGGAATCTTCTATAACATCGCCAGCAACAATCCTGCCGAGGTCAGAGTGACCTATATGACGAGCGACTATAACAGCTACAGCGGCAAGGTGAACATCCCCGCGACGGTAACTCACAATGGCACGGCCTACACCGTTGTCGCCATCGGCAACAATGCATTCCGCAAGTGCAAGTCGTTGAAAGAGATAACACTACCCAATACGATAAGAACTATCGATAATAAGGCTTTCTACTACTGTGACAGCCTGACACATGTTGACATCCCCAATTCAGTGACCACTATCGCCGGCGAAGCCTTCTGGATCTGCCAAAGCCTCGAGGAAGCCATCATTCCCAATTCGGTAACGACAATCGGGTTTGATGCCTTCCGCAACTGCACAGCGATGAGACGCGTGGTCATCGGCGAGAATGTCACTTCCATCGGCACAACCTGCTTCATGTACAATCCTAACATCACCGAGGTGACCTGCCTGGCGGCAACGCCTCCCACGCTCTATGATTCAGGTACCAATACCACCTTCGTGTCTGCCGTTTACCAGAATGCCGTGCTACGTGTTCCATACGACTCGCATGCCGCCTACCGCTACGACACCAACTGGGGAAGGTTTGCCAACATCGTCAGCGAAGAGGTCATCGCCCCCACCGCCACGGGCGACGTGAATGGCGACAACAAGGTGAGCATTGCCGATGTGACCGCACTGATCAATCTGCTGCTCAGTGGCGAATCTGGCAGCAGCGCCGCAGCTGATGTGAATGGCGACAACAAGGTCTCGATTGCCGACGTGACAGCATTGATCAACATGCTGCTCAGTGGCGAAACTGGCAGCAGTACTGCCGAACAGACCGTTGTCAATTATCTCATCAACACCGTCCCGTTCACGATGGTCAAGGTCGATGGCGGCACCTTCATGATGGGACTCGAGGAACAGAGCAATGCAGTACCGGTCCACGAAGTGACCCTTTCGGACTACTTCATCGGACAAACCGAGGTGACCCAGGCCCTGTGGACAACCGTGATGGGCAGCAACACGAGCCATTTCACTGGTGACGCAAATCTGCCCGCCGAGAACATGGACTGGAACCAGTGCCAGGACTTCACCTTCAAGTTGAGCAAACTGACCGGCAAGAACTTCCGCCTGCCCACCGAGGCCGAATGGGAATTTGCAGCCCGTGGCGGCAACAAGAGCCAGGGCTACACCTACGCCGGCAGCAACAACCTTACCGAAGTGGCATGGTATTCCGGTAATTCAAGCAGCAAGACCCATGTCGTTGCCACCAAGGCTCCCAATGAGTTAGGTCTGTATGACATGAGCGGCAACGTGTTTGAGTGGTGCCAGGACTACTTTGATGACTATACCAGCGAGGCGCAGGTTAATCCTCAAGGCCCCAACACGGGCGAGTATAGGGTGTGCCGCAGCGGAGCCTTTAACCGTCCCAATAACAGCTGGTTCAAGTGCGGCGGCCGCACCTATGACTCACCTGGCTCCACAGCCTATGACTCGGGCCTGCGAGTGGCCTGCGGCGAGTAGTCTCGTGAGCATTAATCACTTATCATGACTGGGATGACGGAGGATTTCCCGTTATCCCAGTTTTTTTTGCGCACGAGGGGTAAAAAACTGAAGTCACATCACTAAAAACTGAAAACTTATCACTATCTTTGCCTTTTAAAACGTAACACCAATCACAATAGGATATGAAAAGACTTTTCTTGGCTATGACGATGCTGTGCCTGCTGGCGATGAGCGCCACGGCGGCAGTTGTGAAACGTGGCAGCATGGAGACACTGGTGGACAGCTGCGGCTTCTTCCCACAGATCAGCCCTAACGGACAGTGGCTGCTGTATTCCCCCACCGACGCCTCAAGCCTGATGATGAAGAACCTCAACACGGGCGAGATAACGACAATCGCCACCACGGGGTATCCGGGCTTTGACGCCATCTTCGGGCACGACGGCAAGGTCTATTACGTCACCCAGCAGCGCAAGGGCAACGGCCTGATCTATCGCACTGGACACTGCTATGACCCCGCCACGAGCAAGAGCACGGTAGTGCTCAAGCCGCAGCATGGCCGCGTGCAGCCCTTGAATGCCGCCTCGGGCACCGTTATCAACGGTGAGCAGCAGATCTATCGCAGCAACGGCAACGTCGGTGCATGGGTCTATACGCGCGGCGACAGGCTCTATCTGGTGGATGATGCCGGCAACAAGCGCGCCCTGCAGCCCGTCATGGACAGCAACGGCTACCTGTGGGCTTCGCTATCGCCCGACGGCACCAAGGTGATGTTTGAGGCAGCATCGCGCGGACTGGTCATCTGTGACCTCAAGGGAAAAGTCATATCTGAACTGGGTCAGTTCCTGATGCCCAGCTGGTACAACAACGACTACATCATCGCCATGAGCAACGCCGGCAACACGCGCATCAACGGATCGCGCATCTGGCTGCTGTCGGTCAATGGCGAGGACATCAAGGCCATCACTCCCCAGGAGGAGCGCGCCGTACAGCCCATGACGGCTGGCGGTATGGTGGTCTATAGCCTCCTCTACAGCGGTGAGGTGAGGAAACTGGAACTGGATATCCCGTTTGCCGGCACTCCTGCCCTGTCGGCCAGCAAGGGCAAAAGCGAGAAGGTGAAGGAACCCGTGAGCGACAAGAACGTGCCCCGCGTATTCATCAATCCGGGACACGGCGGACATGACAGCGACGACCGCCACGTGCCGACGTGGGTCTTCGGAGCCAGCGACACGCTGCACTATTATGAGTCCAACTCCAATCTGGTCAAGGGTCTCGCCCTGGAGGAAATCCTCAAGGACAAGGGCTACGAGACGGCCATGTCTCGCCACACCAACTATACCGAGGACGACCTGGACCTGTTTGAAATCGTTGCTCTGGCAGCCAATAGCGGTGCCGACATCTTCTTCTCGATACACAGCAACGCCACGGGCATCGAAAAGCGCGTCAACTTCCCGCTGGGACTGTACCGCGGCTGGGACGGCAAACCCGTCGTGGACGGGAGCCTCAAGCTGAGCCAGGCGGTGATGAAACAGCTTGCCAACAACCAGCTTGCCGTCTGGACCAATGACCAGCGCAGCCGTGGTGACTGGTCGTTCTATACCGACTGGGGCTATCGCGTGGGACTGGGCGTGCTGCGTTTCAACAAGCTGCCCGGCATGCTGAGCGAGGGGTCGTTCCACGACTACCTGCCCGAACGTGAGCGCCTGCTCAATGAGAGTTACTGCTGGCTGGAAGCATGGAACCAGTCCATCGGCATCGATGAATACTTCGGACGCAAGGGACAGTTCAACAATGGCGTTATTGCCGGTACCATCCGCTGGAGCGACATGGAACGCACCGACGACGACCAGCGCCTGTTCGGGGATGACATCCTCAGGCCGGTGAACGGGGCTCTGCTGCGCCTCTATAACGGTCGTGGCATGATTACCCGCAGCTTCACCCTCGACAACCTGGACAATGGCGTGTTTGTCTTCACCAACCTGCCCAAGGACAAGTACAAACTGGAACTCTACTACGGCTATGAGGAGCTCTTTGAGACCGTAAAAGTCAAGGCCAAAAAGAACCAGACCGTCTATAAAAACATCAAAATAAAGACCGACCAGAAGCCTAAGAAGAAAAAAAGGCCGTGATGAGGCGTTAGGCGTTAGGTTTTAGGCTTTAGGAATTGGCTTCTCTAGACTCTCTAGAAAATCTAGACTATCTAGAAGATCTAGAAAATCTAGAGAATCTAGAAAAAAACTGAAAATTGATTAGGGAAAAACTCAAAAATGCTATGGACAAGAAATTCATCATGATGCTGCTGGCAACGGTCATGTTGCTACCGGCAATGGGACAAGAGGTGGAGGTGACCTCGCAGCGGCGCCTGCTCGAGGGCGTTGAGGGTCCTGCCTACTATCCTGTCCTGAACGAGGCAGGCAACCGCCTGCTGTTCGTCACCGAGGACGGCGCGTTGAAATACCACGACTTCATCGACGGCGTCACCACCGTTGTGACGCGCGACTATGTCGCTGGCAACGACGCCTGCTGGGGCGGCGACGGCAAGGTCTATTACGTCACCCAGGAGGTGGGAGAAGACCGCCTGGTTTACCGCACGGGACAATGCTTTGACGCCTTGACCGGCAAGTCCACCCTGCTCACCGAGCCGCAGCATGGCGCAGTGCGTGCCGTGCCCGCCACCCGAGGCGGAGCGCTGAAGGTTCCCGGCGGCAAAGGCTACAACTCATCGAGCGACATCGGCAATGCCACTTGGACTGAGGGTAGCCGCGTCCACGTCACCGTTGGCGGCGAGGAACGCGTGTTCTCGCCCGTGAACTCCTGGGCTGGCTACTTGTGGGCTTCGCTCTCGCCCGACGGCCGACGTGTGGCATTCTTTGCAGCCGGCAAGGGCATCGTGGTGATCGACCTGCGCGGCCAAGTGCTTGCCATGCTGGGCAACTACGAGATGCCGTGTTGGTACAACAACGACTACCTGGTGGCACAGAACGCCAAGGACGACGGACACCAGTTCACCTCCTCGCAGCTCCTGCTGCTCAAGGCCGACGGCACCTGGCAGACCGAACTGACCAAGCCCGCGTCGATGACGATGCAGCCCACCTGTGGTGGCGGCAAGATCGTCTATACCTCCATCGACGGCCTGCTGTATGAAATGACCATCAATATTCACGAATAAAACCGCCTGCATCATGAAAAAGAATAGCTTCAAATCAGTCATCATGGCGCTGGCAGCGGTTTTTGCCGTGAACACCGCCACCGCCCAGCAGCCCCACGTCTATATCAACCCGGGGCACGGCGGCTATGACAGCGACGACCGCAACATGGTCATCTACCCCTTCCACCAGGGCGACAGCGCCGGCTCGTGGGAGTCAAAGTCCAACCTGCGCAAGGGCCTCGCCCTGCAGGAAATCCTGCAGAAGAAAGGTTACAAGACCAGCATCTCGCGTGTGACCAACACCACTGCCGACGACCTGGCACTCTCGACCATCGTCGCCCTGTGCAACCAGAGCGGTGCCGACGTCTTCTACTCCATCCACAGCAACGCCACGGGCACCAGCGCGGTGAACAACTTCCCGATGGTGTTCTATCGTGGCTACACGGGCAGCCCACAGGTTGCCAATGCCGACGTGCTGGCTGCCGACCTGGAGCCGTACCTGTATGCCAGCCAGAGTACCGTGTGGACCCACAACTACCAGATCTGGGGTGACTGGTCCTTCCGTCCCGAGTGGGGCACCCAGGGCTATGGCGTGCTGCGCGGCAACCGTGCGGTGGCTAACCTGAGTGAGGGCTCATTCCATGACTACATCCCCGAGGCCTACCGCCTGCTGGGTCTGCAGTACTGCTGGATGGAGGGCTGGAACATCTCGTTGGGCGCCGACAAGTACTTTGACCGCCTGGGCAACTTCAGTCAGGGCGTGGTGAGCGGCAACGTGCGCGACGACCGCATCAAGCGCCTGCAGGAGAACCCGCAGCCGTTCATCGTCTATGGCGACGACAACCTGATGCCCATCCACAACGCCACCGTGCGTCTGCTGGATGACAACGGCACCGAGGTGCAGCGCACCATGACCGACACCCTGAGGAACGGCATCTACACCTTCAAGTATGTCAATCCCGGCACCTACACCGTCGAGGTGAGCGAGCCGTCCCACTTCACCCAAACCGCTACGGTGACCGTCAATGCCAACGGCTCGACCTACCAGAACTTCTACCTCAAGCGCGTGCGCGACACGCCTCCCGTGGTGGTCGATTACAGCCCCGTGTGGCACGAGGGCGATGCTGCCGTGAAGTGCAGCCACCCCATCACGCTCGCCTTCAACTGGGACATGGACAGCGTGACGACCTGCAGCGCCTTCACCCTCGACCCGCCCGTGGAGGGCAACTTCAAGTGGGAGGATTCCTACTACAGGCTGGTATTTACACCCAAGGACGCTTTTGACGTGAACACCCTCTACACGCTCACACTCAAGAAGACCGCTGAGCACGGCGGCGGCACGCCCATGGAAGAGGACTTCACGATGCAGTTCTATACCCAGCCGCGCAACCACTTGAGCGAGCTGGCCGTGTTCCCCTACGAGGGAGCTCCCGTCCACTATACCAAGCCCACCGTCGAGCTGCGTGTCGACTCGATGCTTGACACCTACAACCTGTTCATGCGCCTGCGCGTGCTCGACAGCGAGGGCAACGAGTTGGCATGGAACAAGCGCAGCATCAAGTACAACAAGAAAGGCGATGACTACGGCTACGTGCGCATCCCGCTCGTCAAGGACATCGAGCCTGGCAAGGAATACCACCTCATCCTTGACGCGGACATCGCCGACACCGCCGGCATCCACCTGCCCGCCGCCCGCGACATCGTCTTCCAGGGCGTTGACGCCGGCGCCGACAAGCCCGGCATGGAGGTGGTTGAAGGATTTGAGAGCGCCGATGGCTACAAGGCCTGGATTTACGTTTACAGTACAAATACCCAGTATCTCCCCGTGACGGCCTCAACCGAAAGGCTGTTCGGCAGCAAATCCTTGCAACTGGATTACGATTTTCATGACAAGAGGACGGTACTAATGCAATGCGACCACCAACCAGACATCACCTACTACAAGGGCGACACGGTAGGCATCCACGTGTGGGGCGACATGAGTTTCCACAAACTCTATGCAAGCTTCGACAATGGCAGCGGTTCTTTCATCAATATGCCCTTAGCAACCATTGATTTCCACGGTTGGCGATATCTGACGATGCCGCTTAACGATCTGGAGGACGGCGGCTACAAGTTTGTAGGTTTCCAGTTATATCGCGAAAACGAACTGATGGGTAATACCGGCACTATCCGCTTCGACAACCTGCTCAAGAAGGCATCCAGCGGCATCGACGAGGTGCCCATCGCTGGGCTGAAGGTGCGCTGTGAGGGTGACTACATCGTCGCCAGCGCCGACACCTGGATCCAGGGGCTGGAACTGCTCGACATTCAGGGCCGCACCGTCAAGACCGCCGGCAGCAACTGCCTGAACGTTTCGGGCATGACCCCGGGCGTCTATCTCGTCCGCGTCCACATCAACGGCCGCACCGCCAGTTACAAAATTAGGCTTTAGGGGGCATCCGCATTCCGGACCTCACGCTAAGCCGCTAAGCCACTAAGTTGATTGCTCGCAAGAGGCTCGCAAAAGTTTTTTATTTCTTGCGAGCTCTTGCGAGCAATCTTTAATAGCTTAGCGACTTAGCGGCTTTGCGTGCTATCCTGAGCGCGGATGCTTCATTAAACATTAAACATTAAACTCTAAACTGCGAGCAACGCGAGCATACATCCTATTGTTTTTGGAGAAAAACTGACAAAATGTCAGTTTTTTGTGGACAAAAAGGCGAGGACCTGACACGGGTGGCTTGGATTTGGGGTTGGCATCGGTTTTGCTTTATCTGGGAGTGCAAACGGGGCGCAAACCCCGGGAGCAAAAGTGATAAAAACAAACATTTAAAGATAAAATAAAAACAAAAAATTAGGAGGTAATGACTATGTATTTTCCTGTAATTCGCAACAACCGCAACAATTGGTTAGACACTGCATTCAATGACTTGTTTGACATGGACTGGGCACCGCGCCATATGACCACCGCTCCAGCCGTCAACGTCAAGGAGAGTGATGAGGCATTCACGATGGAGATCGCCGCTCCGGGCCTCAAGAAGGAATTCTGCTCGGTTAACATCAACAACGAGGGCAACCTGGTTGTCAAGATCGAGAACAAGAGTCAGCAAGAGGACCAGTGCAACGCCGAGGGTGAGAAGAAGCACCACTACCTGCGCCGCGAATTCTCCTACGCCAGCTATGAGCAGGCCTACACACTGCCCGACGAAGTCGACAAGGAGGCCATCAGCGCCAAGGTCGAGGACGGCATCCTGACCATCAACCTGCCCAAGCTCGCTCCCGAGCCCGAGAAGAAGATAGACCGCACTATCGAGATCGCCTAACAGAACATAGGCACAACAAAAAGTAAGAGTTAGTAGATTTTTCATACGCAAGAGTAAATGTCAACACCCGCAGCTCCCCCAGCCGCGGGTGTTTTCTTTCTCTATGCTCGCTGCGCTCGCAGATTAGTGATTAGTGATTAGAGATTAGTGAGGCATCCGCGTTAATGCGAGCCCCTTTGCGAGCATCAAAAACGACTTAGCGCGAGGCAATAGAGTGCTGATGCTTCATTAAACATTAAACTTTAAACTGCGAGCAACGCGAGCATCAATGCGGATGCCTCATTAACCTTTAACCATTAAACATTATGCACTAAAATGCGAGCCGTGCTCGTATTTTAGTTAACAAAAGCAATTATAGGTTAATTATTGTTTCAAATATGATAATTTTTTGAAAAATCTACCAAGAATAAGTAAAATTTCGCATAATTTTGTAGCCTCAGAAATCGCCGCGAGGCAGATTTAACGCAAATTTAACAGAATAATACACCCATTAACTGAATAAAGAATGATTAAAGGTCAAGACGTCACACTCATCGCTGAGAGCAGCACCACGCGCACGGAATGGTCGTTAGTTGCCGACGGTCAAGTGCTGGAGCACGCCTACACGTCGGGTCTGAACCCGTTTTTCATGACGCGCCGCGAAATCAGCCACAGCATCCGCCTGGAGCTGCCTCCCGAGTTCTTCAAGCGCCGTTGGAAACAGATCTATTTCTACGGAGCGGGATGTTCGGGTCCTGAGAAGAACAAGATCATCGATGGCTCACTGGTGGCACAGTTCAAGACGCCTGTGACGGTGAACAGCGACCTGCTGGGTGCCGCCCGCGGCCTGCTGGTGCGAGAACCGGGACTGGCATGCATCCTGGGCACGGGCAGCAACTCGTGCCTGTATGACGGCAACGATATCGTCAAGAATGTGCCCGCGCTGGGCTTCATCCTGGGTGACGAGGGCAGCGGTGCCGCGCTGGGCCGCGTGTTCCTGGGTGATGCGCTCAAGGGTCTTGCACCCCAAGAGTTGACCGATGCCTTCTTTGACAAATACAAGGTGACGCGTGCCGAGGTGCTCGACGCCGTGCTCAACAACCCCGCTGCGACACGCAACCTGCGCGCCTACTCCTTCTTCCTGAGCGAACACCTGGACAGTCCCTACGTCCACGAGCTGATCGCACGGGAATTCAGGCGTTTCTTTGAGCGCAACGTGAGCCAGTATGACTACAAGAGCTATCCCGTCAACTTCGTCGGCTCCATCGCAACGACCTACAGCGAGATTCTTCTCGAGGTAGCCAACGACTTCGGTGCCACGGTGCGCAAGATTGTCCTCAGCTCCATGCCAGGCCTCGTCGCCTACCACAGCGACCAGACCGCCTAAACGCTCAAGCACGCCAAGTCGCTAAAAACACCAATGTTGGCCTCCGCACCACATCGTGCAGAGGCCAACATCATATATCTAAAGCCTAATATCTATCGTCTAATGTCTAAAGTCTAACGCCTAAAGCCTTACATCGACATGGCGAGGCGCATGCCCGAATGAGCACTCTTGAAAGCTACATTAGCATCATGGCGCGAAGTGGGACGGCACATCCTGTAGGACTGATCCCAACTGCCACCACGCATGACGCGGGAGCTGGTGCTACTGGACGACACACCAGTAGGATTGACCTGAGCGCCCTCATTATAGAGGCCATACCAGTCAGAGCACCATTCCTCGACATTACCACCCATGTCATAAAGGCCCAACTCATTGGGAGCCTTGGTCCCTACAGGATAGGTGGTATCATCGGAATTGTCCGACTGCCATGCCACCTCATAGACATCATCACCACCGATATACAGGTAGCCCTTGCTCCAATTACCGCCACGGGCGGCAAATTCCCACTCAGCCTCGGTGGGCAGGCGGAATGTCATACCCGTCTTCTGGTTAAGCTTGGTGATGAACGAAGTGACCTGGCTATAGATCATATTCTCGGCAGGACGCTGATAGTCATTGGGATAACCATTGGTGGAGCAGAACCAGCTCGGGTTGTTGGAGGAACTGGTACCCATTACAGCCCTCCACAAGGCCTGCGTTACCTCAAACTCAGCAATATAGTAGTCTGAGAGCGTCACCTGATGAACCGGGCTTTCCCACGGTCTCACATAGGGATCCCCTTCACGGGCACCCATCATGAAGGTGCCACCCTGCACGAGCAGCATCCTGAAAGTCACTGCGCTGGTGCCGGAGCCCACGGTAACCGTCTTGTACTCGGGCTCATAGGGAGGAGTCAACTCGCCATTCAACAGGTAACTGATCAATTCGGTCACATCTTTGATGGTTACCGCACCATCCATATTGACGTCGGCGGCACTGCGATTGACAGTCGCATCATCGCCGTTCAACAGATAGCTGATCAATACTGAAACATCCTGGATGCTTACTGCGCCATCATTGTTCACATCGCCGCGCTCAGCGGAATTTTGAGCGGCCATCGGGAACCAGCACATGGCCATCAGGCACAGACTAAACACACTCACTAAAAGGTTCTTTTTATTCATCGCGGTACAAAGTATAAGTTTTTAAGCTGCAGAAGCAAATAAATTTAGAAATTAAAAATCCGTGCAAAGATAATAGAAAATATCTTGAAAAAATCCTAAAAATACTTTTTTTCTGTTATATCATTCAAGGCGAGAGCATTTTGCGTGCAATAACGGGATTAACCGCCCCCTGATATTCCGTAAATGAAGGGACAGATTTGGCATTTCGCTCAACTTGCAGTACCTTTGCAGCCATGAAAAAATTGTTATGGATTATCACTGCCTGCCTGTGGGCTGTGGCCGCGATGGCCAACAGTGAGACAGCAGAAGTAAACATATCGCACGGCGACACCCTGTCCTTGGAAGAGGTGACGGTGACTGCCATCAAGCAGAGCAGCGACCTGCGCACACAGGCGACGGCGCTGACCGTCATCGGCCGCCAGGAGGCCGAGCGCAACCAGGTGCTGTCGGTCAAGACGGCTTCTGACCTGGTGCCCAACCTGTTCATTCCCGACTATGGCAGCCGCATGACCTCGACAATCTATGTGCGCGGCATCGGTACACGCATCGACCAGCCTGCAGTGGGCCTGACCATCGACAACGTGCCGGTGATGACCAAGGAGAACTATGACTTTGACCTGATGGACATCACCCGCTTTGAAACTCTGCGAGGACCACAAAACACGCTGTACGGACGCAATACCTTGGGCGGCGTGATGAACGTCTATACCCTATCGCCACTCAACTACCAGGGCACACGCGCCCTCGTCGAGGGTGCCAACCACGGCACGTGGCGCGTCGGGGCGAGCCATTACCGCTTGCTCAAGGAAAACCTGGGACTCTCGCTGTCGGCACAATACAACAGCACCAAGGGCGAGTTCACCAACCAGTATAACGGCCGTCGCTGCGACTGGGAGCGCCAGTTCAGTGCCCGCATGAAGGTCGAGTGGCGCAATCAGGACGGCTGGTATGTCTCTAACGTAGCATCGGCATCGGTCAGCCGCCAGGGCGGTTACCCCTATGAGTGGGTCGAGACCGGCAAGATCGCTTATAACGACACCTGTTTCTACCGCCGCACATCGGTGACCGACGGTCTGACCATCCGCAAGGCGCTGGACCGTTTCATCCTGTCGAGCATCACCAGTTACCAGTATCTGGACGACAACATGACCCTGGACCAGGACTTCACCCCTCACGACTACTTCACGCTGACCCAGGCACGCAGCGAGCACGCCGTGACCCAGGATTTCATCGCCCGCAGCCACGAGAAGCCCGAGGGCTATAACTGGCTCACCGGAGCCAGCGGTTTCTATCGCCGCTATCGGATGAACGCGCCCGTCACGTTCTACGACTACGGCATCAGCCAACTCATCGAGAAACATGCCAACGATGCTCTGCCCGAATATCCCATCGCTTGGGACACCCGTTCCTTCTTGCTGGGAAGCAATTTCACTAGCCCCAACTGGGGTGCAGCCCTGTATCACGAGTCAAGCTACACCTGGGGGCAGTGGACCCTGCTGGCAGGCGTCAGGCTGGACTATGAGCACGCACGCCTCAACTACCACAGCGAGACCCACACGGGCTATAGCATCCTCATCGGGGCGACGGGCAAAGTGTTTGCCCACGAGAATATCGACATTGACGACAAGGGGACCCTCAACAAGGAGTTCTTTGATGTGCTGCCCCACGTGAGCCTCACCTGGCATCCATGGGTAGGCAAGAACCACACCGTCTTTCTTGCAGTCTCACGCGGCAGCAAGGCGGGCGGCTTCAACACACAGATGTTCAGCGACGTGTTGCAGCAACGACTGATGAAGATGATGGGCATCGGCATGCAGTATGACGTGGACAAGATGGTGGGCTACAAGCCCGAGAAGGCATGGAACTACGAGCTGGGCGGGCACTTCGAGTGTTGGGGTGCACGCGTGCAGAGCGATTTAGGCGTCTTCTTTATGGACTGCCGCGACCGCCAGTTGACCATCTTCCCGCCAGGTACCACCACAGGTCGCATGATGACCAATGCCGGCAAGACCCACAGCTGGGGTGCCGAATTTGCCATGGCAGTGACGCCCACCGAGCTCACCCGTTTCAACGTGAGCTATGGTTTCACCCACGCCACCTTCAGGGACTATAACGACGGCAAGGCCGACCACAGCGGCAAGCGCGTTCCCTATGCCCCGATGCACACCCTGTTTGCCGAGGCCAGCCAGTCCTTCAAAATCGGTGGCGATGCCAACAAGTTGCTGACTGCAGCCGCCAACTTGCGAGCCGTGGGCGACATCTATTGGGACGAGAGCAACACGATGCGCCAGCCGTTCTATGCCCTGCTGGGAGCCTCCATCACTTGGCAGCAGAAGCACTACAGCCTGCAGCTGTGGGGCCGCAACCTGACTGATACCAAATACAAGACCTTCAACTTCGTGTCCATCCAGCACTACTTCTTGCAGCGTGGCCACGGATGCAGCCTGGGTGCCACCCTGCGCATCAACCTCGATTAACACGCCCAAGACGCCGAGTTTTAGACTTTGCCCTGAAAGAAATTGCCATCATAGTTTATTACCTCATGTTAATCGTGAGAAATGGGGCGTTTATCTATTTTTGCAAGTCATCAACGGGGAAAATTTGTCGGTTATTGACAAAAGTAGTAACTTTGTGCCATCAAAAAAACGACAAACTAACATCAATCAATAATTAAAACAATGAAGAAAATATTTTCTATGTTATTTATTGCCAGTCTGTTAGGACTGGTACTTACTGCTTGCGGCAAAGATGAGCCCGTACAAACCGCTACTCCTGAAATAACCTTTGAAATACAGGAAAGTCAAGTGGTTGTCACTGCCAAGGGACAGGGCGAGGTTTTACTCTATCTTGACGGAAAAAGCACCACTAACCCCACAATTCTGCAACGAACCCACCAGGATTACACAGCCACCTTTACAGCTACCGCTCAAGAAGCCAACCAAAGGATTAGCGAGATTAGAACTCTTCAGATCACCATACCAAAGAATGAAAAACTTGTTCAATTCTCAGCCGAGAGTGCCTATGAGAACGAGAACGATACCCACTTCAAGTTTGACATCGATCTGAATCAGGACTCAAGCATGATCAACATATACAACATCGTGTTCCGCATCGGTGAGGCCACTTCTCCCGCTATGACCCTCCGCTTTAAAGCCCCTGTGACCGTCGACGGCAAGACTTATACCTATGCTGGTAACGGCATCGTAGCCGAAATGCTGCGTGGCACCACCTGGATGCCCATGCCTGGTGATTCCTACCTGGTGAACAACCTGACCAGCACGGTCAATCCCACCGACAAGACCTACTCCATCAAGTTTGACTGCCATGGTGGCCATTTTGAGGAGAGCGGCAAACTGAAATAAGCGTTTCTGCTATATTTAATTGAAAGAATCATGAAGAATGGCGTGCCAAAGGGTGCGCCATTCTTCACATAAGGCCCACAAAATGAACAAAATACGCCAATGGCGTTAAACTATTTTAACAATCGGCAGTAAAAGGAATGTAAAAAGTTTAACCCTCCATTATTTAAAATCCAACTGATTATGAAATACCTGTTTAATATTCCAATAATTATTGCCATGCTTTGCGCTGGCGCACTCCTGGCCTCGTGTAGTAGTGATGACGAGCCCAGCGCAACCAAGGCGCCCGAAATCATCGACCAAGTTCTTGATGATGTAGTGACCGTAAAGGCCGTAGGTGATGGCGAAGTAAAGCTTTACTTTGAAGATGACATGGAAGAGACCGCCAATCCCACCAGTTTCGGACGTGATTTCGTGGACTATTACGAGACGATGGCCGCTACGGCTAAAGAGCCGGGAAAGACCATCAGTAAGACCATCGTCAAAAAGATCCTCGTTCCGAAAACTGATACGCCTAAAATAGTGGATGCCTATAGCGTCATCGAAAGGGAGGAGGATTCCACCTTCTTTGATTTTCATTTCAACCTCTATAAAGGGACAGGTTCAATAGGCGTGGGCAAGGCGGTATTTGGCAGCGGTGATGACACCTACGAGAGGAACTTCAGGCTTGACGTTCAAGTCACCTTTGACCCAGCTACAGGCATCTATAGCTGTAGAGGCACCAACATCACACCCATCTTCAAATCCAGCGGTAAAGAAGTCACCTACGAAGGCTATACCGTGAACAATCTGTTCTGCGATGTCTGCGTCAAGGATTTGACCTATTCCATCTCATTTGACTGCCACGGCAAGTATTTCGACTACAATGGCTCGATTTCCAAGAATTACCCACTTATCTATCGCACAGCAGGTGGGCAATATGTCGTCGGCATCATTGATTTCTAAACCGTTTTAACGAGATTTAATATAAAAAACCATACAAATGGTGCAAGATGCAATGTGCCATTTGTTTTTTAGGTGTATCTTTGCGGCCAGTATCAACCGTATATATTGATCATTTGTCATGAAAAAGATTTTATTATTGATAGCAATGACGGGAGTGCTCATGGGTATCATTTCGTGCAGCAACGACGATGAGCCCAAGCGCGGCGACGGCGTGTTCACCGTCAACACACCGATGGTCAACCACCTCTATAACATCCACGCCGACCAGGCACTGGGCATGGCTGCTACCCACAACAAGCTCGTTCTCGACACCGTGAAGCACAAGGCATCGCTGGAACTCAACTACAACGACGGTCAGAGCGACAAGACGCTCAAGTTCGACGACCTGAGCGCCACCCCCAAGCGTCTGGGATTTTATGTACTGTCATCACCCAGCGATAACAGCTTCAGCGGCTACGTCGATATCAACGAGTCGTCGATTCGCTACCGCTATGTGACAGCCGAAGGCATACGCGTGATCTCGACCACGCCCGACGTGTTCTTCCTCAAGACACACAACACCGTCACCTATGACGACACAACCAAGGCGACCGTGTTAGAAAGCGTCATGTACCAATTTGGCATTGTGCCGTCGAGCAAGACTGCCACCATCACGGTCATGAGCATCGTGCATGCCAAGCACAACAAGTTCTTCAACAACATCATCGCCAAGAACGTGCCCTACAACGTCACGCCCAACGGCTTCACCATCAACGGCACTAACATCAGCACCACAGCGACCTATATCGCCCGCTATGACAGCTCAGCCGTTGTTCCCGGAGTCACCCCGGGTGTCAAGACTACCGACGAATACCCGTTCAAGACGTTCAATGCCACCATCGACTTGGCTAATGACAACCTCAATGCCAACTACATGATTGGCGGCAGCGCCACTGTAGCCGCTACTGGCCGCACCTATCCTGACTACACCAGTTATTAATCGATTGCTGCAACTATACAGATTGTTGAAAATCAAATAATAAACACAATAAGAATCACAATGAAAAAATTATCTTTTTTACTTTTATCACTGCTCGCCGTGACCCTGTTCACAGCATGTAACAAAGACGATAACCCAAACAGCAGGCAGACTTTTTCCTCACACGTCAACATACGCACCATCAGTGGTGATGACGTGCTGTTCTCTCAGGCTACAACTCAAATTGAGGTCGATTACATCAACTCAACCATCATGATTCAGACCGGCTACAAGGACATGGATGGTATGGGCCAAAATATTGCCACTTCCAAGATGCCGATGTCTATCAAGTATAACGCCATCTACCGCTTTGGTCCTGGCGAAAACGGGCTCCAGGGATATCTCGACTTCACAACCGGCATGTTGTGGTTCTCCTTCAACCACGACCCGGAGACCAAGGTGTACTGCACGTCTAACCTGTTGTATGCCTACACCAACACCAAGATGACCAACCCCGAAAACAACAATCACGGCAGCAATCAGCAGTCGGCCTATATGTTTATTCCCGGTGCCAATGGCGAGACCTGCGAGTTGAGAATCAGCAACTTCATGTCCACTCTCAACGGCGTGGTTGATGCACCTGAGGTCAGGTACACCGGTTTGACGATGACTCCCACCACCACGGGCTATACCGTCACCGCCGACAACCTCGAATCGTCCTACAAGGGCTTTTACACCCTCACCGACGTTAACTTCGCTCTCAATGACCAGTGCCAACTCATCAACGGCTCATTCAAGTGCAATGGCATCAATTATGAAGTAACTGGCGACCTCTTCCCCGGCTCCGGCTATTGATTGAAGAGGCGATTTAAACAAGATAAGGAATTTAAAAGCGTGGCAAGGGGGACGACCCTTTTGCCACGCTTTAGTATATCAGGAGTTTTTCTTGTAGCTCACTACAGCCCAGACGGCCATGACCGAACTGATGCCCAGCAGGGTGAGCACCTGATGCCAGATGCTGGAGAGCCCGCCTCCGCGGACAAACACCGTGCGAATCGCATCGACAAAGTAACTCATGGGATTGACATAGGTGGTAGCATAGGCCCATGACGGCATGGAGCGCGTGGGTGTGAACAGGCCCGACAGCAACAGCATCATCACCACAAAGAACCACATCACAAAGATGGCCTGCTGCATCGTGTCGCTGTAATTGGAAACAATCAGCCCTAACGATGAGAAGAACAGGGCCAGCAGCAACGCCAACAGGTAGATAAGCGCCACTGATCCCTTGCTCGTGATGCCATACACGCCCCAAGCCAGCAGCAGGCACACGGTGATGACAAACAGGGCAATGATCCAGTAAGGGATGAGTTTGGCAAGGATAAATGACCACTTGCTCACGGGCGTGACATTGATCTGCTCGATGGTGCCAGCCTCCTTCTCGCCCACGATGTTCAAGGCAGGCAGGAAGCCCGTCATCAACATCATCACGATAGCAAACAGGGCGGGAATCATGAACAGCTTGAAATTCAAATGCTTATTATACAGGAACAAGGTGGAAACCCGTGACTGCATCGCTGCCACATCGGGATTGACCTGCGCCGTGACGATTTGGCTCAGGTAGGCACTGCCTATCGAACCCTTGGTGCCGTTGACGGCATTGGCAGCGATGAGCACCTGCGGCTGCTGCCCATTGGTCAAGTCACGGCTATAGTCCTGAGGGATGACCACGACGACATCGGTCTGCGTCTTCTCAATCTCCTTCAAGGCGGCCTGATAGGTAGGTTTCTGACCCTTGAAGATGAAGTAGTTGCTCGCCTCGATGCTATGGACAAGCTGCTGTGACAAGGTGGAACGGTCATTATCGACCACGGCGACCTTGACGTTCTTGACCTCCATGTTCATCACCCATGGCATGACACACATGATGATGATGGGGAATGCCACGATGAGGCGCGGCAGGAACGCATTGCGGCGAATCTGCGTAAATTCCTTCTGTATGAGATATTTGAGCGTCATATCCTACTCCAATCTTGTATTAAACTTCTTGAGAGCGACGGCAAGCAGCAGGGCCGTCATACCGATAAGAATCACCACCTCCTTGAAGACGGCTTCAATGCCCACACCCATAATCATCAGTTTGCGCATCGCCTCGATATAGTAGCGCGGCGGAATGATGGCCGATACCCACTGCAGCACACGCGGCATCGATTCCACAGGAAACAGCATACCGCTAAGCATCACGATGGGCATCAGCAACACCATGGCCGAGAGCAATAGCGCCACGAGCTGGGTCTTGGCGACATTGGAGATGAGCAGGCCCAACGAGAGTGCCAGCAAGATGTAAATGACCGAAATGGCAATGATCCAGAACAGTGAGCCCGCCAAGGGAACACCCAGTACATAGCGCGCCATCAACAGGATGATGGCCAGAATGGCGACGGCAAGTGCCAGATAAGGGATGGCCTTGGCAACGATAATCATCAAGGGTCTGACGGGAGAGACGAGCAGTACCTCCATAGTGCCCTTCTCCTTCTCACGGACAATCGAGACGGACGTCATCATGGCGCATACCAGCATCAGCAGCATACCCATGATGGCAGGCACGAAGTTATAGGCCGACTTCATCTGCGGGTTATAGAGCATCTTGCTGTTGACCAAGCCGCCGTCAGCATTGAGCAGCACACCAGTGGCATAGTTGGTCCACATCTGCGCCATGTTGGGGTCGGCTCCGTCAACGATGAACTGCACACCGCTGCGCTTGGAAGCGAAGTCGGGACCGAAGACGATGGCAAAGTCGGCCTTTTGATTGCGAATGAGCCGTTCGGCCTCCTGAGGGGTGGAAACAAGGGCTGTGAGGGTGAAATATTCCGAGGCGACGAGACGGTCAACGGCCTGACGCGTAAGGTGGTCCTGCGACGACGTGACCACCACGGTGCGCACGTTGCGCACATCGGTCGTGATGGCGAAGCCGAAGAGGAGCATCAGCGCCAGCGGCATGCCGAAGAGGATGAGCATCGTGCGCTTGTCGCGCAGGATGTGCTTGGCTTCCTTGTTGACAAATGAGATGAACTGTTTCACTTTTCTCAGTTTTTATTTCTGGTTCTAGATGATCTAGATAGTCTAAATTTTCTAGAGGGTTAATCGCTGGAACGGGTCGCTTGGCGAGCCAAATGGGTGAACACGTGGTCCATGTCGGGCTGGTTGTACCGGCGCTTCAACTCGGCAGGGGTGCCCATCGCCTTGATCTTGCCGTCAACCATGATGGAGATGCGGTCACAGTACTCGGCCTCGTCCATATAGTGCGTCGTGACAAAGACGGTGATGCCGCGATGTGCTGCATCAAAGATGAGTTCCCAGAACTGGCGCCTCGTGGCGGGGTCAACACCTCCCGTCGGCTCGTCGAGGAAGACGATACCGGGCTCGTGGAAAATGCTCACCGAGAAGGCCAATTTCTGCTTCCACCCCAGGGGCAACGACCCTACCAGGTCGTTCTTGTGCTCAGCGAACTGCAGGCGTGCCAGCAATTCGTCGGTTTTACGGGCTATCTCCTCATCCTTCATGCCGTAGATGCCGGCAAAGAGGCGGATGTTCTCGGCCACAGTCAGGTCCTCGTAGAGCGAGAAGCGCTGGCTCATGTAGCCGATGTGCTTCTTGATCTGCTCATGCTCGGTGCGGATGTCATAGCCCACCACACGGCCCGTGCCGCTCGTGGGCTGGTTCAGTCCAGTGAGCATGTGCATCGCTGTGGTCTTTCCCGCACCGTTGGCACCCAGGAAACCGAAGATCTCGCCGCGCTTGACAGTAAAACTGATGTCATCCACGGCATGGAAAGAACCGAAGGCCTTCACCAGATGTTCCACCTCGATGACGTTGTCGCTAGCGGTGCCAGCGGCCTGGTCATGCTCAATGCCGGGGGGATTGAACACGTCGGCAAAGCGGGTCAAGACCTCGTCGGGGGTACCGATGCCTTGAATCACACCCTGGGACAAATAGGCTACACGCTCACAGCGGCGCACCTCGTCAAGATAGGGGGTTGAGGCTACGATGGTGATGTCACGTTCCTTGAGGGCTGCCAACATCTCCCACAATTCCTTGCGCGAGACAGGGTCCACGCCCGTAGTGGGCTCGTCAAGGAACAGCACACTGGGCTGGTGAACGAGGGCGCAAGAGAGCGCCAACTTCTGCTTCATGCCACCCGAGAGGGCACCTGCCTTGCGATCCTTGAAGCGTTCAATCTGGCTGTAGATGGCGCGGATGCTGTCATAGCCCTGCTCAACGGTCGTGCCGAACAGATTGGCGAAGAACTGCAGGTTCTCCTCGACGGTCAAGTCCTGGTAGAGCGAGAATTTTCCGGGCATATACCCTACCCTGCGGCGGATTTCCTTCATCTGCTTCACCACATCAAAGCCATCGACCGTTGCCGTGCCGGCATCGGGCAGCAACAGGGTGCACAGGATGCGGTACAGCGACGTCTTGCCGGCACCGTCAGGTCCTATCAGGCCGAAAATCTCGCCCTTGCCCACGGTGAATGACACCTGGTCAAGCGCCTTGACCGTCCCATAGGACTTGGACACGTTATTTACCTCAATCGCGTTCATGAGCGTTCTGTGATCTAGAGGCTCTAGAAATTCTAGATGATCTAGACCATCTAGAATTTCTAGAGATTAAAACTTCACCTCCCCATACATGCCGATTTTCACAAAGCCGTCGTTCTTGATGGCAATCTTGACGGCATAGACCAGGTCGGCACGCTCATCGTCGGTGAGGATCGTCTTGGGGGTGAACTCCGAGCGGCTGGAAATCCAGGATACCGTGCCGTCATAGGTCTTTTTCTTCCCGTCGCCATAGTCGGCAAACACCTTGCATGCCTGCCCCACCTTGATATTCTGCAACTGGACCGAGGTGACATAGGCACGGATGAACATATTGTCCACATCAGCCATCTTGAACAACGGTTTGCCCACCGAGACAAATTCGCCCTGCTCGACATACTTCTCGAGCACCGTGCCGCGGATGGGGGTCCTCACCGTGGCATTGGCGATCTGGTCGTCAAGCTGTGCCTGCTGCACGTTGATGCCCTGCTGCTGTGCCTCAATGCCCGAAATCTGGGCATCGATGCCAGCGCTCTGCTCCGCCAGGCTGCGGTTGGTGGCGGCTAACTGCTCGGAAGTGGCCGACAGTTGCTTCTCTAGCACGCTGATCTGGTAGTTGATGTCATCCAGTTGCTTGCGCGGCACTGCACCGTCCTTGACCAGTTCGGCAAAACGCTGACGCTCACGCTTGGCATTGGCGATCTGCTGCTTGAGGGATGCCACCTGTTTCTGCAGGTCGAGCTGCTTGCTGTCGGTGGCGCGACGGTTGGAACGCATCTGCTCCTTGTTGGCAGCGAGTTGCGAAGAGGCTGTCGCCAGTTCGTTCTTCTTTAAGGTGAGCTGGGTGATGTCGATGTTGCCCACCTGGATGCCAGCCTCAAGGGTCTGCCCCTCGGCAATATTGAACATCTCGAGTTCGCCTGTCGATTTGGCCGAGACGGTGACCTCGGTGGCCTCAAAGGTTCCCGTGGCGTCAAATTCCTTCTCCTTCTTGCCGCATGATGCGAGCACCAGCAGCATGGTTGCAATAACGGTTAACTTTTTCATATCCTTTTTCTGTTTAATTTCCTATTACCTAATCATTCATCGTGAACTTGATGTCATAGATGCGTTTGAGCGCCTCAATCTCGTGAGTGGAACGGGTGACACGGGCGGCGTGCTCATTGTTGATTTCCTTGATCAGGTCATTGACATCGATGATACCGTGATTCAGGCGTGACTCAGCAGCTTTGCGCACCGATGACCGCAAATCAATGATTTCGGCGTCCTGCTGGGCCAACTCGCGGTAGAGCGACAATTCCTCGTCAAGGCGTATCTGGTCCAAACGGTTGTTATACAGGAAAGTCTCGCGGTTGGCTTCAACCATCTGGCGCTGCAAGCCCACCTTCGCTTTGTCGCCCTTGCGGGTATAGAGGGCACCGATGTTCCAGTTGAGTTTCACACCCACCAAGCCGTTGAGCGACCAGCGGTGACGCATCATGTCCTCAAACATATTATAACCGGGGTAGCCGTAAAATCCTGTGGCAAACAGGTTGATGTGCGGCATCAGTTGGGCATTGAGTTGGCGGTCGCGGGCATCGGCAAGGCGCAACTGGGAGTCAAACAGCGCCAACTCGGGGCGATGGTTGGCAGCAAGCGACACATCGGTGACAGCAGGCTTGACAGGATTGGTCACCTCGATGCCACAGAAGGCGCTCAACATTCTCGCCATCGCCTGACGACGCGACTTGAGTGAAGTCAGTTGCTGGTCGAGGCCCAGACGCTCGGCGCGGATGGCGTCATAATCGCTCTGGGCCGCTGTCCCGTGCTTGAACATCGACTGCAGTTTCTTCTCAGTGGCAACCAACTGTTCCTGCATGACCTGGGTCAACGAGATATTCTCGTCAAGCAGCAGCAGGGAGAAATACATCTCATTGACACGCTGGCGGATAGCATAGAGGTTGACTGCGGTCTGGGCAGTCTCCACGTCACCCTGAGCCCGTGCGACAGCTGCCTGGCTGCCGATCGCGCCTCCGTCATAGAGCGTCTGGTTCAGGTCGATGCCCACACGATACTGGTCCTTCTTCAAGCCCTTGAGGTCGACGCCCATCTGATTGAGCATCGTCTGCATCTGCTCGGGCCATGCCGCCACGTCGCTCTGCAATGTCGCCTGGGCGCCGGCAGTGACTTGCGGCAACCATGCCTTGCGTATGTTGGCTACGGTATAGTCGGTCGTCCGGGCGATGAGGTCATATTGCTTGATGAGCGGATAGTTGCGCTCGGCAGCCTGCTGACACTCTTCAAGGGTCTGTGCCATGCCAGTAAGCGCCATGAATGTGACAATGATGAATAGAAGCCGTTTCATAATCTTCTTGAACAATGATTGGTTTGACTGATGCAAAATTACGATGACATTTCAAGAGAAAGGCTATCTAAAACAAGAGAAAAATGTTCTTTTTGTACAATACATCAACTTTTTAAGGCAAAATTCACCAAAATATATTACCTTTACATCCACAAACCAACAACATTTGACTCATGGCGAACCTGCAACAATTCACCCTGACCCAACTCAAGGAACTCATCGAGAACCAAAACGAGTCCTTGATGGGCAACTACATCTCCCAAAACCTGGCCGTTGCACGCAACATCCGGTTGGAAATGGTCAAGAAGCAATTCTCAAGTGGCCCCATCATGATGCCCGAGATGCGCATCCTCATCGTCAAGCAGGGCTGGGTCAAACCTACCATCAACCTGATTGAACACCACCTTGCCCCTGGCGACCTGGTATTTCTTGCCGCCAATGGCGTCGTCGAGTATCGTGACGCTGCAACCGATGTGAAGGGTATCGGTATCTCGATGAGCGCCGAACTGTTCTCGCTCGCCATCGGCAACAAGATTCCCCAGGCGCTTGACGGCCACCTGCGAGATTTCCAGTTACACCTCCAACCGCAGCAACTCACGTTCCTTGACCACATCCATGAGCTGCTGTACCTGCAGATGCAGCAACAGGAATACAGCCCCCAGGTGATGCTGCACCTCATCAGCACCTTCCTGTGGCAAGTCGATTACCTGTGGAGCGAGAATGAATCATCACGACTCGCCATGCAGTCACGCGACCAGCAACTGTTCACCGAGTTTGTGCAACTGGTCAACCAGCAGGCCCACGCGTGGCACACGATTGAGCCCTACGCATCACGGCTGTGCATCACGCCGCGCTACCTGAGTACCGTGGTCAAGCAGGTGAGCGGCAAGACCGCCAAGCAATGGATTGACGAGGCACTGGTGACCCGCATCAAGATCGACCTCAAGCACACCGACAAACCCATCGCCCACATCGCCGACGAGATGAACTTCCCCAATCCCTCGTTCTTCGTCAAATTCTTCAAGCGCATGACAGGCGTGACGCCCAGCCATTTCCGCCACTAACACCAAAGGCCCCCGAGGAGGCCCATTACACATTTTGCGTAATAATCATTACACATTTTGTGGTACAAATTTTGCGTAATCAGAATTTTTAGTTATTTTTGTTCATCAATTAGCATGAACATGAAATTTATTCTTAACTGTACCAATGATTGGGCGACGTTGCCCAAGAAGAAAATCATTCTGAAGGCTGTCATCTGGTTTATCCTCTTGACTGTCGCGAGCATTATTCCCATATTTATTTGCCAAATAGCCTACACAGCCCAGGGCATAGACCCCACCGAACTTACCAAGTTTGGAGGAGACGTCACCACACGATTGGACAATCCCTTGGGAGAAACCATTCTCCTGTTGATGGTTATCGCTCCCATCGCCGAGGAAATCATCTTCCGGCTGGGCGTGTCACTCAAGCGGCATGCAGTAGCGCTATGGGTAGGACTGCTACCTGTTACCATAGCCGCTTATTTTTATGACGCATACGACAACTGGATGGTCATGGCTGCAACTATCATTGCAGGAGCCATCATGTACTGGATGGTGATACGCTTCACTACCGATGAGCAATGGGACCAATGGCGGGCACGCTACCTGCGACCTGTGATGTGGCTCTCGGCCATCGGTTTCGGTCTGATACACCTGAGGGCGTTTTCGGTCATCACGTGGATGCTGTTGCCTTATTGCTTGGCAGTCTGTCTGCGACCCGCATTCCTCGGCGCAGCTATCACCTATGCGCGCGTCAATTTGGGTTTCTGGTGGGGTGTGCTACTCCACGTCGCCAACAATGTGCCTGCCGTGCTGGCGCTCTTGGCCATGAGCAGCCAATGACATGGTCAGGAATCATTCAACATTATTAATCAGATAAACTGTACATCTTTCCTTAATAGCAACACAACGATGAAGAGATTGATATATTTTCATGGATTTGCGTCGTCGGCCAACAGCAGCACGATCAAGACGCTCCGCGAGTCTTTACCCGATTTTGAAATCATTGCACCCGACATACCAGTGGATCCCGCCGAAGCGTTGCCCCTGTTGCATGACCTGTGCATCTATACCCATCCCGACATCATTGCCGGGTCCAGCATGGGCGGCATGTATTGCCAGCAGATGTTCGGTTTCAAGCGCATCTGCGTGAATCCGGCATTCTTCATGTCCAAGTATTCCAAAGTGCTGCAGACGGGCACCTTTGATTTCCTCAATGCCCGTCAGGACGGCGCCACCCAGTTTACCATAACGCCCGAAATCATCAGCCACTTCGCCGAGATGGAAGAGCACCAGTTTGACGGCATTACCGACTGGGACCGCGACAACGTGTGGGGCCTGTTCGGCCGCGACGATGACCAAGTCAACTGCCAAGACTCCTTTCTGGAGCATTACCACAACATTGCCTACTTCGACGGCGGGCACCGCCTGAACGCAACCGTCATCAACGACGTGCTGATTCCCCTCATCCGCCGCCTCACCACCGAATAAAGAATAATTACGAGCGGCTGGGCGTGGGGGATTGATTGGCGGAATTGACACGAGCAGGGCGGTGAAATGCTAAAAAAAGCATAAAAAGTGAGGGGCGATGGGGCCTGTTGGCAAAATTTTTGCTACCTTTACACGCTCAAATGTATTTAATTGATGGCAGCACGAGAGAAATATGACGAGGCAATGGTGGTCGAGCAACTGCACGATCCCAAGCTGTGCAAGACTGCGTTCGGTAAGGTGATTGAGCATTACAGCTCACAGCTTTACTGGCAGATACGTCGCATGGTTATCGACCATGACGACGCTAACGACGTGCTGCAGAACACTTTCCTGAAGGCATGGACAAGCATCGACAACTTCCGTGGCGATGCCAAGCTCTCGACGTGGCTCTACAAGATTGCCATCAACGAGAGCATCACGTTTGTCAATAAAAAGAAGGTGATGAACCAGCTTTCCATCGACGATGACGAGAGTTTCCTCGTCAACCAGCTGGAGAGCGACGAGTGGTTTGACGGCGATCAGGCCCAGATGAACCTCCAGAAGGCGATTGCCACCCTGCCCGAGAAGCAGCGCCTGGTGTTCAACCTGCGCTACTATGACGAGATGAAGTATGAGGACATGAGCGAGATTTTGGGCACCAGCGAAGGGGCCCTGAAGGCGTCATATCATCATGCGGTGAAAAAAATTGAACAGTTTTTAAGTGAAATAGAATAATTTTTTGATTTCACGATTAAACTTTTTTGACATTCACAAGTCAAACAAGCGTTATGAAACAGGAAGACCCCACAATATTGAACAAATACGGTAAGGATCCGGGTTTTAAGGTGCCGGAGAATTACTTTGAGGATTTCAACAAACGCATGGTAGAGATGCTACCCGATGTTGAGATCACACCCGTTGACGTGAAGCCCACGATGTGGCAGCGCATCAAGCCGCTGGTCTATATGGCAGCAATGTTCGCTGGCGTGTGGTGCATGATACAGGTGTTCAGCAACTTCACCAACAGCGGCAACCTCGACAGCGTGCGTGCCGTAGCCGAGAAGCTGCAGGATGACAAGGAGAACGTCGATGACTTCATCATGAGTGGCGTTAGTGATTACGACATCCTCAGCTATGAGGACTCGGTAGCGATGAGCAACGAGGAAGTAACTTCTACAGACGAAAAATGAAAGGAGGAACTGGCCTATGAAAAGAATAGTATCAATATTGATTCTCACCATTGCACTGTCAAGTGCTGTAATGGCCCAGAACAACCGCACCAAGTTTGCGACCGATATGTATCAGGCCAAGCACGAAATGATTCTCCAGGCGCTGGGACTGACCATGACGCAGCAGAAGCAGTTTATGCCGCTCTACGAACAGATGGAGCGTGAGATTTATGAGGTGAACCGCAATGCCAGGGCACTCGCCAACGAGGTGGAGAAAAAGAAGAACCCCAGCGACAAGGACTATGAGGTCGCCGCATCGGCACTCTCCAACACCCGAATGAGAGAGGGAGAGATTGAGGCCAAGTACTTCGACAAGTTCGCCAAGATCCTCAGCAAGAAACAGCTCTTCCTGCTCAAGCAGGCCGAAACGAAATTCACCCGCGAGATGCTCAGGAAACGCAAGAAATAACACTCTCATTTCCTGGAGAGACAAGATACAGTATTCCGCAATATCCCAGTGGTATTGCGGAATTTTTTATTGGTCGTCTATCACACGAGGAAAACAGTCGCAGCTTGATCCTGCAGAATGGGAGAACAGGAAATGCCAACCGTTATCCCGTTCCGCATTTTTTTGCCACTGATGATGTTGATAACGTCCATTTTGCATAAAACACACGCGATTAACGTTAATTATTGCAAATTTTTGGGGATTTGCAAGGAATTTTCACACTCATTTATTACTTTTGTAGTTTATATTATTTCAAATCTAAACATTTTACGACTATGAAACAGCAGATTCTTCAATTTTTATTGATTGTCATATTATCTATGGCATACCCATTCAACGCATTGGGTGATGACAATAGAATAATTGACTTCAATTATCCGCAGGACGTCAGCACGGAGGCGCTTGCCGACCTTGACATGGCGCTCAAGGCAGGCAACGGCGAACTCACTGTTGACGCGCTGGTGCGTTACAGCATCGCCCAGAGCGGTATTTCTAAAGACAACATGCCGGTAATCGTCCAACGGCTGGAGTCCACTATCGCTAAGGAGAAGCAACCCCACATCAAGGCGTTGCTCTACTACTTTGAGGCGATAGTCTATCAAGGTTACAGCAACCGCTATGCCCGCTGGAACAACCGCAACAATCCAGTTGAGGAGACGCCTGCCGATGTGAGCGAGTGGGACCGCAACCAGTTCAATAAAAAGATAGCAGAACTGGTAGAGCAATCCCTCGCCGAGCCTGAGGCCCTCAAGACCGTGGCGGTGACATCACTGCCCGGCATCATCGAGTGCAACGAGTTGGGCGCAACCTATGTCCCAACCCTATTTGAGTTCCTGTCGATGAAGAGTCTGGAACTGCTGACGAACAACGATGAACTCAGTGACCGCATCAAGACCGACTGGCTTGACGCTACCGATGGTCATGGCGCCCCCAACATGTTTGCCATGCTCCACACCGGCAAAGGGGACTTTCGCGCCGCCTACGACCGTTACCGCAACAGCGAGCATAGCGTCATGCTACTTCCCAAACTCAGTTTTGATGACAACAAACAGAAATATGCCGAGTTGAAGCAATACCTGCAGCATTTCCCCTCCTCGATTTACACCGCTCAGGTCAAGAACATGATCATGGATCTGGAAGCGAAGCGTGTTAATATTTCCTATCCTGACGTCCTCTCCTCGCGTGAAATGATCACCGTAACTGCCGATGTCAGCAACGTGGGCACCTATTGGCTGAATGTGTATCGCGCCCCTGACGACTTGCGGAACACATACAGCATTGAGCCCGACAAGTTGAAGTTCGTCTCGCAGACGCCAGTCGCTGTACAAGGGAACGTGCCGTTCAGAGCAACTGACATCAAGACTGAACTGCCACCGCTGCCTTACGGCTACTACGTCATCCTCCCCATGCTGGATAAGGACGAGAGGCCGCATCAGGACGTCTCTACTCATCAACTGTTGCGCATCACCGACATCGGCAGCTTCTCAGTATGCCGTAAGGGCAAGGAAGGTATCATTGCAGCTGTGGACATTACCACCGGCAAACCCTTGCCCAACGTAACCGTTGTCAATAAGAAAAACAGAGAAATAGGCAATACCGGCAGCGACGGGACGCTCAATCTCTCCAGCAAGCATGAGGGATCATTGCGCACCATCAAGGGTAATGACCGATTTGGCCCCGAGATCTCTTTTTTCCAAATCACCGAACACAGCTATGACGCAATAACAGCACAATTCTACAGCGACTTAGGCGTGTACCGTCCTGGCGAGACCATACAATGGGCTATTGTTGTCTATCGCGCCACCGACAAAGGCAACACCCCCTGGGGAGACGAAGAATTCCAGGTGATCTTTAAAGATCCTAACTACAAGAATATCGACACGGTAACTGTTACAAGCGACGAGTACGGACGCATCGAGGGCTCGTTCGTCATACCCAAGGATCGCATGAACGGCAGGTTCTCCATCTATCTTGATTTCTCATATATAAGTAGCCTTTCATGGCCTGTCATCGTGAGCGAGTACAAGACGCCGACGTTTGAGGTCACTTTCCCCGATGCGCGTCGCAGCTATGTTGCCGGCCAGCCTGTCAAGGTAACCGGAAAAGCGATGACCTACAGCGGCTTGCCTATTGCCAATAGCGAGGTACGCCTGTCACTCATCCAGAACCAGTGGTCATGGTGGTGGTGGAGCATGCGCAACAATAATGGCAAACACCTGTTGGATACCACCGTTGTGACCGACGCCCAGGGCAATTTCACCTTTGAATTTGCCCCTGACCTGTTCAATGAGAACAAGGACTTGAAACCCGGCAAGCGCTGTTGGGCGCGTTATAACTACAGGGTTCTCGCCACCGTGACCAACGATGCCGGTGAGACTCATGAGGAGAGCACCTCGTTCATTGTGGGCACGCGCCGAGGCATCGAGTTGGGCAGCGAGAGCGAAGACGTCTATCTCAACGACCAGCCCATCAAACTGCCATTGAAATACAACACCACCGACGAGGAACACCCCGACACCTGGTGCACGTGGGAAGTAATGAAGAAGGGCAGCAAGAAGCCTGCGCTGACAGGAAACCTGAACACTGCCGACCCGACCATCAACCTGAGCAGCCTGCCCTCGGGCGAATACACCCTCAAAATCCACATTATCGATGCCGAGGAGGACGAGCAGGACGTTGACGTGAGCCGTGATATCATCCTCTATCGCAAGAGTGACAAGACCTCGCCCGTCAAGGACTGCCCGATGTGGATTTCTCCGTTCGGCAAGAGTGTGGACAAGAACAATAAGGGCCACATCACCGTCGGTGTATCCACCCCAGAGGCATATATCTATTATGTCGCCAGCACCAACAAGGATATCATCGGCGAGGGCTGGTTGAATTACCAAGCCGGCATGAACGATTTCACCGTTCCCTTGCCCAAGAAGGCAGGAGCGGACGTGACCGTATCGTTCATTACTTACTACGGCACCAAGAAATGGGAAAAGGATGTGAAACTGGCAAATCCATATAAAGCCGAGGCGATGAAGATTACTGCCACCTCATTCCGCGACAAACTCGTGCCGGGTAACATCGAGCGTTGGTCATTCACACTGACTGACCAGAACGGCAATCCCCGTCCCGGTGCCATGCTACTCGACATGTATGACAAGGCCATCGCCAGCATTGCCAAGAACGGCTGGAACTATTCAGTGTTTTCACCCTACGGATCCCGCTCTTCATTCCACATCAATTTCATGAGTCTAGACGGCTTCAACAGTGGTTATACGAGCTGGTCTCAGGATCACCTGGGTATACCCAAAGAAGCTCAAGCCCAACTGCCCAGATTGTACACTTACCACCAAAGACCGTTCAGCTATACTATGGGGCATGGACGCATGATGATGAAAACACAACCGATGGGGGCTGCCCGCCGCCCAACAAATGCTACTGTGGCTTTAGGCGATAACGCGGTGAGCGGTACGGTGGTTGACGAGAACGGCGAGCCGATCATCGGGGCTAGTGTCCAGGTAATAGGAGTGAACGGAGGATGTGCCACTAACTTTGACGGAATCTTCTCACTCAATTGCGCTGACGGCGCTACCCTCAGAATCAGTTATGTGGGCTACGAGACCGTTGAGGTCCAGGCCCATGACGGTATGGTAATCGAGCTTGTGCCTAGCGGCGCCATGCTGGAAGAAGTGGTAGTCACCGGCTATCAAAAGGTTGACAAGAGACTCTTCACCGGCAGTGTTGAGAGCGTGGAACTCGCTGACAGTGAAGATGCTCAAGTGAATCAGCAAAACCTCGACAAAGTAACCCTACGCGAGAGCGACGTGAAGACGGCGCTGTGGATGCCGATGCTCACCAGCGACCAAAACGGTGTCATCTCGTTGGAGTTTGAGGTACCCAACTTCAACACTACCTGGAATACCCAGGCCGTGGCATGGGACAAGCAGATGATCGGCTCCACCTGGATGGCAGAGGTGTTGACTCAGAAGCCGCTGATGGTAAAGGCCAACATGCCACGCTTCCTGCGCCAGGGCGACAAGGCGACACTCGCCGCCACCGTGCAGAACGCTACTGACGAGGCAGCAGCGTGTGATGCCGTTATCGAACTCTTCGACCCGCGCACCAATGAGGTCTATGCCACCCGCAAGTTCAACCTGACGCTCGACCCGATGGGCAGTGAGGCTGTGACCATCGACTGGCAGGTGCCCGATACCATCGCCATGGTGGGCTTCCGCATCAAGGCCGCCAACAGCACCTTCGGCGACGGCGAGCAGGTGATGGTGCCCGTGCTGACGACCATCTCCCCCGTCATCGAGACTCAGCCCTTCTACGTCGAGGCTGGACAAGGACACTTTGAGCAGCCGTTGCCCAAGTTCCCCAAGGATGCCCGCGTGACACTGGAATACTGCGACAACCCCGTGTGGTACTGCGTGCTCGCCCTACCCACCATCTTCAGCGACGAGTACAAAGTTGCCACCTGTGCTGCCCACAACCTGTTTGCCCTGCAAGTGGCACAAGGCGTCGCCAAGTCGCAGCCACAGATCAAGGAGGCGATTACCTACTGGAAGCAGCACAATGAGGACAGCACCCTCGTGTCAATGCTCCAGAAGAACCAAGACCTCAAGATCGGCACCCTGCTGGCATCACCATGGGTGCGTGACGCCGACCGCCAGACGCTGAGGATGTCCAAACTCAACGAACTTATTGACGAGGCCATCGTCAAGAAGGAATACGAGAAAATCATCACCGCCTTGAAGAATTTGCAGATGGGTGACGGCGGTTTCACCTGGTTCCTCCACCCATTCTGTCGCAGCGATGTTTGGACCACTGGTGCCGTGCTGGAACTTATCGGCGAGACCAAGCGATTGGGTTATCTGCCCGAGGACAAACGCCTGACCGATATGGTCAACCGCGCCCTTTCCTACTATGACACCGAGAACGTGCGCCTGTACAACGAGGCCAAGAAGAACAACGAGGCCAAGACGTACAACAATGAGCCTGAAGGCAAGTTCACAGATTATGCCTACATCCGCTCCCTCTTCCCCGAGGTCAAGCAGACCACATCGAGCGCCGACCTGTTGAAGAAGGTGCTCATTTACATGGATAAGAACTGGAGCAAGGGCATCACCCTCAAGCAGAAGGCCTATTACGCCATGACGCTCAACCGCAACGGCTACAAGGAGACGGCACGCAGCATCGTCGAGAGCATACGTCAGTTTGCCATCGTGAAGCCCAACCTGGGCATGTACTGGGACAACCTGCAGACCGACTACAGCTGGTGGGAGTTTGACAAAGTGGCCTATACCAGCACCATCCTGCAGGCGATGAACGAGGTGGATCCTCGCCAGCAGGAGATTGACCAGATACGCAAATGGATGCTGCTGATGAAGCAGAGCAACGACTGGGGCACAAGCAGCCTCGCCGCCGATGCCGTCTATAGCATCCTGAGCACAGGCAGCCAGTGGCTTGAACGCGGCAACACGCCATCGATTACCATTGCCGGCCAGCCCGTCAATCTTGACAAGATGGCACAATATGTGGGCTACTTCCGCACTACCCTATCCGCCACCACTGCCGGTAACGTCGTCATCGACCGCACCGCCAGCGGACCTGCCTGGGGCGCCGTCTATAGCCAGTTCAAGGCCCCGATGACCGAAATCAAGGAGAAGGCCATCGAGGAGGTATCCATCAGTAAGGAATACTATGTGTACGCCCAGGACGGCTCTCTGCACAAGACTGATGCCTTCAAGGTGGGCGACAAGGTCAAGGTGCGCGTCGTCATCAAGACCAACAAGGACATGGACTTCGTGACCATGACCGACGAGCGCGCCGCCTGCTTCGAGCCTGTTGACCAGCTCTCGGGTTACCGCAGCGAGGACAATACCTGGTTCTACCAGGAGACCAAGGACACCCAGACCAACGTGTTCATCAACGGCCTGAGAAAGGGCACGCATATCATCGGCTACGACGTGTGGGTGACCAATCCCGGCGAGTTCACCTCGGGCATCGCCACCATCCAGAGCCAGTATGCGCCGCAGCTGAGCGCCCACAGCGCCGGCAAGACCATCACCGCCCTGCCCAAGGACTAACCGTCACCGACAACCTGTCGGCATTGCATGGAGGTGTGTCATAATTCAAGCCTATAATAATGTCCGTGCTCCGCACGGAGAAATTAAACAAAAATTTGTATAAAAATTAAACTAATTAAATTTTTATTTTAATTTTGCTTAATTTCTCGGCCGTTAGGCCGATTAAAAAACTAAGGCGATTTATGACACATCCCCATGCTTTCTTTAGACTTCAAACTGCGAGTGCTACCAGCATCACCAGGTTCCTGAGAAGAGGTAACTGATCAGGACCGTCACGTCGGCGATAGTGATTTTGTCATCCTGGTTGCAGTCGTAGGCTTCTTTACCGAGGATATTGGGTGCTTCACTCTCTCCGCTCAGTAAGGTACTGATGAGCGCGGTCACATCGGCAATGCTGATGTTGCCATCCCGGTTCACATCGCCACGCACCGCACTGCCCGGAACATAGAACGTACTACCATCAATAAAACTAAGGCTATTGTCTTTATAACAGTGCAACAGGTCCTCATAATTCACAAGAAGTGTCTTATCCCATGAGATGGAGAACGGCATGCTGGTTCCGAATACGTCAAAATTCTTAGAATCCGCCGAGAATGCAAAAACCGAATGCTCGGTCGACTGATCGACCGGTTGTACCGGCAAGGTCATCGTGTAATCATTGTGAAGGGTAAACACATTAACCTCAGAGATCGCCCCATACAGATTATAGACATGAACTGTCGAATCATTGACTTGAGCGATATAAACTGTATCACAATAAGAACCAAAAGCTCTGTCATTATTATCATCTGCCAAACCCTTTTCACCTGCAGGGACTGGAATATAATTCATGGTAATATTGTGAGGCACCATATTAGCATGTAACCTGGTTTTAATGGGACGCGGGTCAATAGGACGTGTTACACGGCCACCAGATCCCTCATCGCCTGTAGTTGACGGTTCTGTATAACGGACAATTTCTATCATCCTATTCAGAACACTTTGAGAGACTCCGGGTTGTATATCGGTATTATACTGATGGATTCCATTAGGTTTTAAAAAGCGAATGTTGCGATACACGGGGGAGAGATAATAGGCTGAGGCTTCTTCTTCAATCGTCTCAACACCTGTTATCGTGTCAACCTGGATGAATTCGTCGGCAACATAAAAGGCGATACCGCCCTCAAAGAACAAGGTGTTGTCATGATCATAATAACCCTCAATGACATAGGTTGCTGTGTCGTTTAGATTCAGCAGCCATTGTTCGGGAATGGCATAGAGGCTCCTGACCTCGTTCAGCACGCAATTTTGATTTGGTCTGAGAATAGGATGATACACGTTGCTTCTTACTTTAGTTGCCAAGACAGTACCAGTTGTAAACCATACTCCTGTCAAAAAGCTGACACTGAATCCATTATCCTGCACATATTGCTCCACGATGCCGTTGACCGTAACATCAAAATCCCCGTAGAGATTGATGATAGGGTCCCTAAGGGAGGAACTCTGAGAAAAGCCTGATTTCCATCCCACACTATGAGGCTCGTCTTCAATGATAAACGACCAATAATCATCATTGGCGGTCAGCGTCGGCTCATTACCATGAAGCATATAGCAACAATAGGCATCGGCGACAGCTATTCGGGTACCCTTTATTTCAAATCCCGGCAGCTGGGAGGGCGCTTGATTACCGTTACGAGACGAGGCATGAGCAGCGATGGTGTTCATGGCCACACACAGACAAAGAAATGTCAAAAACAGATTTTTCATTTTGCAAAAATGTTTAGAGTTAATGTATTAAGAATTCCTATGATACTTTAATTCCTTGAGAGAAGTGTCAAGTCATTGATCAGATAAAATGATATAACCAAAACTTAAATCCTTCAAGTCATTTCTTGCGGCAAATTTACAAACATTTTCTCACACTGGCAAGACACCCAATAGGACAAAAAGACCATGTGAAGACTAGAAAAGTGTGACGACAGAACAGAGGCTATCATTCTTAATCATTGCCACTGGCAGAAAGAGATAGGACCCCGCAACTCGGCAAAGCACAAGATGCAAATAAAATAATTGGATTTTTGCGGGTAGGGGTCAAAAACGCTGTTTGAATTTTTAAATCGTTGGTTATGTGTGAATTATAAAAAATTTTGGTCATTTTTTGACAAATTTGAGGTAAAAAAAACAACAATTTCTACAAGTAAAAGCGCCGTTTTTCATAATAGCAAATGGCATAAGGCAGTAATTTTGTGTCGCAAATATAAATGATCCATATTTGTCAAATATATTTTTACTTGTCGCGTCCTTGTGGCGCCTCAAGTACCCGGAAATGAGAAATAAAATCTTTTGATGGTAGTTAATGTTGATTAAATGATTATTAAATGTTAACAAAAACGTGACCTTGAAATCTATATCCCATAATTAAACGCAAGCAATAATAAAACATGAGAATGACGGTGTCTGCGAGAGCAGATGCCGTCAATTTTTACGGTTATTGCCATTGAAAGAAAAAAAGTATTATCTTTGCAGTCAGTTCAAGACCAAATATGTAAGTATTATGACGACAAGAATCAAGACAATCGGTCTGCTGACGTCAGGCGGCGATGCCCCTGGAATGAACGCCGCCATTCGTGCGGTGACGCGCTCAGCAATTTACAACGGGTTTAAGGTAAAAGGCATCTATCACGGCTATAGGGGCCTTGTCGAAGATGAGATTGCAGACTTAGAGGCTCAAAGTGTATCCAACATCATGCACCACGGTGGCACGATCCTCAAGACCGCCCGCTGCCAGGAATTCAAGACGGTGGAGGGACGCAAGCAAGCCTGGGAGAATATCCAGAAGCATGGCATTGATGCTCTGGTAGTCATCGGTGGCGACGGTTCGTTGAGTGGAGCTTTGCAGTTTGCCAAGGAGTATGATTTTCCCATCGTGGGCCTGCCCGGCACCATCGACAATGACCTGTCGGGAACAGACCACACCATCGGCTATGATACGGCTCTGAACACCATCATGTGGTGTGTGGACCGCATCCGCGACACGGCGAGCAGCCACGAGCGCCTGTTCTTTATCGAGGTGATGGGCCGTGAGTCGGGCTTCCTGGCGCTGAACGGAGCCATCGCTACTGGTGCCGAGGCTGCCATTATTCCTGAAATATCGACCGAGAAGGACCAACTTGTCGAACTCATCAAGAGAGGTTTCCGCAAGAGCAAGCGGTCATCAATTGTCCTGGTTGCCGAGAGTCCGGTGACCGGCGGTGCCATGGCCATCGCCGAAAGGACACGCAAGAATTATCCCCAGATGAATGTGAGGGTGACCATTCTGGGACACTTGCAACGCGGTGGCAGTCCCACAGCCCAAGACCGTATCCTCGCCTCGCGCATGGGTGCTGCTGCCATCGAGGCGCTGATGGAGGGCCAACGCAACATCATGATTGGTGACGATGACGAGAAAATTGTCTATGTACCGTTCAGCAAGGCCATCCGCCGCGGTGACAAACAAATAGACCCCAGACTGGTTGAACTGCTCCAACAACTCTCTATTTAAAGTGACTTCGACGAGATTCTATTATAGATTTCCGTGACCAGTAGAGACGCAACATTTTGCGTCTCCAGTCGTTTGACATTACCAAATGCTGCCCTCAGAGACGCAAGATTTTGCGTCTCTACATAGCGGATGAATTCAGCATCAGCAACTTATTTTCATCAAGCTCATATTGTTTAGGGAGAAGTGAGAGTGAAAAAGTGAGGAGTGAAATGGTCGTGGCCATCTCACTCCTCACTTCTTATTTCTAAATCCTGACTATTACTGGTATTTGGGAGAGGGGCCATACTTGTTCTCGGTCCAATGGCTGTCCTTGACAGCGAACACCAGGGTGATGATAAACAGAATAAAGTAGCACACACCAGCCACAGCTGCCACTGACATTGCCTGGGGGTTTTCCTGAACCGCATCGGCAAAGATCAGCATCATGGCCATGTTATCACCCTCGCCCATCAAAGCCGACATGTGAGGAGCGAGCATGACGGCAAATGAGCCGTAAGCCACTAACGTGCAAACAAACATGGCGAAAACCCACCAGCCGCTGTGATTCCTGTCGTGCAGGCGACGAGTCAACACTGCGAATTGGGGGATCCATAACAGCAAGCCTACGAATAGGCCGATATAGGTAAAGACAGGGGTCATCATATTACCCAGGAAACTGAACACCCACGACACAATGAGGGTGAAGAGCATAAACCACCAGAACTCGCTGCGGCGCGCACGGCCATTGAAGTCAAAGAACTTCATGAAGCACGTCTTTACCGCCTCGACGGGCTCCATCATGGGACGAGCCATCACACGGGGTTGATAGGGTTGCGCGGGCTGCTGACCCTGCGGCTGATTAAACACGGGAGGTTGCGGATTCTGATTCTCTTCCATATCTCATATATTTAATGTTATTATTCGATTTTTAATGCGAATGACGCTAATGCGGCCAATCTCACGAAAAACTATCATTCAACTTATAACTCCTCACTGATACTTGGGTGAGGGACCGTACTTGTTCTCGCCGCGATGGCTGTCCATAATCTCGAATACCAGTATCGTGATTCCGACAGCCAAGGAAGCCAGCATCAAAAGGCAAAGGATAGTTCCCAAGGCAGGGGAGTTCTGGAACGTGTCGGCAATCACGTTAAACTGAGAAGCCGAACTAGCGCCTTCATCTATCCGTTCCCACATGGGTATCAAGGCCTTGATATAGGTTGCTGTATAAGCGATGCTAATGATCAACGACAAGACAACCCACCAGCCACTGCGTCCTGTGTCGTGTAGGCGGCGCGTGGTGACGGCATAATGGGGAATCATCAGGAACAATATCGGTAAAAATATAATAACCGACAAGGTAATGACATAGTTCGTTACATTGAAGTCCTCACCTCCTGAGCCAAAGATGACAGCTACAGAGATGAAAGAACCGAGAATGCTCCATACAAGGGTAACAATAAATACAAAGAGTACAAACCACCAGAACTCGCTGCGACGAGCACGTCCCTTGAAATCAAAGAACTTCTTGAAGCACGTCTTCACGGCTTTCCCGAAGCTCATCATAGGGATATAGGTTTCATACTGCGGCCCCTGAGGCTGCTGATCAAACACGGGAGGTTGGGGATTTTGAGTCTGTTCCATAATACTTGCTTTTTTATATCACGGCTACAAATATAGCCATAATTGGGTGAATAATTACATTTCTCTTTGAAAAAAGGGCTCACTGGTCATTTTCAGAGTGAGCCCCGACTAAATTTATGATTCTAAACAAACATTCGTTTCTTGTTGATACTTAGGTGAGGGACCGTACTTGTTCTCGGTCTTGTGACTGTCGAAGACGGAGAAGACAACCAAGGTGATGCTCAAGGCATTGGTAGCGATGGAAAGGACCACATCGGCCACTCCAGCGACTGTAGAGAGCTCAAACGAGCGAGAGAATTCCTCAGTGAAATCAAAGTCGCTGGCATCCCATCCAAATAAAATGAACGGCAGGGCCGAAGCAGCAATCTCGAGAATGACCGATGCCACCACCCACCAGCCGCTACGGCCCGTGTCGTGCAGGCGGCGCACCTGTACCGAAAAACTCGGCAACACCAAGAACAGTAACGGAATGCACAGGATGATGACCATCGTCGTCATGCCAGCCGTTTCATTGCCGGAAACATGCTGCACCGCCATGCCAATGGGCAACGCGAGCAGCAAGGTACCAAACAGCGCCCAAATCAAACATGCTACCACACAGAACAGGCCATACCACCAGTACTCGCTGCGACGGGCACGGCCCTTGAAGTCGAAGTACTTCCTGAAACAGGTCCTCACCGATTCCCAGAAGCCCATCATGGGCAGGGCCTGAGGCCCACCGGAGTGATATTGCATCATCGGCTCCTGATTCAATACAGGATTGTTTTGGTTGTTAGGTTCCATATCGTTCAGTTTTTATGTTTTTATTTTGTCTTTTGCCCGTTAGACGCAAGGCACCTCCCAAAAACTACAAAAAAACCATGTTTTTTTCAGATTTTTTATCATCAGCCAGCAAAAAAGGCAACCACTCAGCCAAAACACCAGCCACCAAACCTCACGCTAAGTCGCTAAGACGCTAAGTTTTTGAAAACAAGAAATACTATTTATTGATCTTCAATAAAATAATTGTCCTTATTGTCTTTCTTGTCTTCCCAAATGAGGTATCCGCGCTGTAGGGCCTCGCCTTGGCGTGGCCGCCGAATCTCACGCTAAGTCGCAAAGACACGAAGTTTTTATATGATTGCTCGCAAGTGCTCGCAAAAATCTTAGCGACTTAGCGGCTTAGCGTGAGAAAAACGGCTGGATGGTTGCGCAAAAAGGCCCATGAGGTCCTTCCCCATGAGCCATTATCAGGATGTTTTCTCTCAACTATTTACCAATTCACGAAAGGCAAATCCATCAATTAACCGATTTCATTTCATATTTGGGACTGGGACCATATTTGTTCTCTCCCTTCTCGCTGTCTAACAGGGAGAAGACGAAAATGATGATGCTGAGTAAGATCGCTGCGATTATCGGCAACCATACGAGAAGAGATTTCGCACTAAATAAAGCCCTAAACAGAGCTTCGTCATCGGTCCAGTCCGGTCCAAATGAAACACTGGCAGCCAAAGCGATTAAGCCGATAATAAAAAGGATTATGGCCGCGCCAAGCCACCAGCCACTTCGTCCGATGTCATGCAGACGCCTGAAACTTACCGTCAAACTGGGGAAGAATAAGACAATACTTGCTACCGTGTTGAGAAAGGAGAAGCCAACAGCAACATCGAGCAGTCCATCCATGAATGCGCAAGGAATACTTACCAGAATCTGGAAAAGTGTAAACCACCAGTACTCGCTACGACGGGCGCGACCCGTGAAGTCAAAAAACTTCTGAAAACAGATTTTAATAGCCTCACCAAAGCCTAAGATGGGACGGGCATAAGCGAACTGTGCCACAGGCTGATTTCCATTGTTAGTTTCCATAATACTTAAAATTTAATGATGAATAATTGTTGTTTTTGCCAGTTAGACGCACGCCCCATTCAAAAAACTACACAAAAAATAAGTTTTTTTACTTTTTACCGAAAAAAGAGTGCAACGCGAGACACCCAGTCAACTCAAACTCGTAAACAGCAGGCATCTGCCATCAAACCGTCAAGGTGCTATCGGCTGGGGATATTTAGGTGAGGTACCGTATCGGTTCTCTCCCTTGTGGCTGTCGAGCAGGGTGAAGACCAGTACGGTCAACGACACCCCTAGATGCGCCAGATAAATCAACAACACCGGAACAAACACAGGCAAGGAGAAATCATATATTGCCCTGAGAACCTCAATGTTGCTGAAGTATATCGAGGATTCTCCAATACCGGTGAAACTGAAAGCGACCGAGAGGGCCAACGAAGAGGCACCGCTCAAAACGACGTCCCAGAAAACCCACCAGCCGCTACGGCCCACATCGTGCAGCCGCCGCGTGAGCACCGACAAACAGGGAAACATCAAGATAATCGCGACTCCGACGATAAGAATCAACATCAGGATAGCGACAACATATCCCACCATTTCCATCCCCTGAGATACCCCGTCAAAGGCCTCCAGCATCAATAACGAGAAGGCCAGCGGCAACAGGATGACCAGAAAGGTGAACAGGCAGAACCACCAGTACTCGCTGCGGCGAGAGCGCCCGTCAAAAATGGCATACTTTTCCCAACACTGCTTGACGGCGCGCTTGAAAGACATGGGGCGACGTGCATCCTCGGGCGACAAACGGTAAAACTGATGATCTACCGGGTCCTGGATGTAGGTCATATTATCTATCTGGATTGTCTTCATCGTTTTCTGAACTTTTTTCCGATAATAGCGCACCTCAACCTTTGGGGGTAGGTTGTCGTGTGTTGCAAAGTTAAGAATTGGGAAACATAATCTCAAAGGATTTTTGACCGAAAATGACGGTTATCGGGGAAAAAAGCCGAAAAGTGTCTAAAATTTTTACACTTTTGGCAAGATGAGTTGATGCGAAAATGCCAAAATGAATCGTTTTTCACCTCCCCTCGGCAATCTTTTTGTAATTTTGCAGCCTGAAAAATTTGATGAGTGCACTGATGCACTCATCAAATGATTAGTAATTAGAGATTAGTGATAAGTGAGTTTCACACTCTGACTGAAAGATATTATTCTAAATGAAACGACAATTGAAGATATGGCTGGAGTGCTTCAGGCTGCGGACCCTGCCCGTGTCGATGAGCGGTGTGATCATCGCCATCGGGATCGCCAAGTGGCACCACCAGTTCAAATGGCTGCCGGCACTGCTGTGCCTGGCGTTTGCCCTGCTGGCACAGATAGCTTCCAACACTGCCAACGAGTACTTTGACTTCAAGAAAGGCACCGACAAGCCGGGTCGCGTGGGACCGCGCCGCGGCGTCACCGAGGGCGACATCCGCCCCGAGACGTTGAGAAATGTCACCTTCGGCCTGTTGGCGCTCGCCGGCGTGGTGGGCTGCTGCCTCATCCCCTACGGCGGATGGTGGCTGCTGCCCGTGGGCATCGTCATCGCTCTGGCGGCACTTGCCTACAGCACGGGGCCCTATCCCCTATCCTATCACGGCCTGGGCGAACTGACGGTATTTATCTTCTTTGGCCTGGTGCCTGTCAACCTCACCTATTATGTAATGGCATTGAGGTTTGACCCGCTGGTGCTGCTGTTCTCCATCGCCATCGGTCTGCTGGGAGTCAACGTGCTGCTGGTCAACAACTACCGCGATGTGGAAGATGACCGCGAGGCGGGCAAGAAGACCCAGACAGTGATGCGCGGACGTCCCATCACCGCCTTTGCCTACCTGCTCAACGGCTACTTGGGCATGGCAATCCTTGCGGTGTTCTGGTTCATGATCGGCTACATGCATCTGTTGCCCACATGGACGCTTGCTATCCCGGTGCTCTACCTGGTGATGCACACCGCGACCTGGTACAAGCTCCGCCACCGCGACGGAGCCGCACTGAACCCCCTGCTGGGTGCCACGGCACGCAATATGCTTATTTTCACGTTATTATTCACGATTGTATTTATCATCTATAGCTGATTATCATGGCTACCACGATTGACGACATACGCGCAGTGCGCATCGCCGACTATGATTACCCTTTGCCCGACGAGCGCATCGCCAAGCATCCTCTCGCCGAACGCGAGCAGTGCAAACTCATATATTATAAAGGTGGAGTGATTGAGGAACGACGTTTCTGGGAAGTGCCGTCGCTGCTGCCCCAGGGGGCAACACTCATCTATAATAATACGCGCGTGATCAACGCCCGCCTGCGCTTCCGCAAGGAAACGGGCTCGACGATTGAGATCTTCTGCCTCGAGCCGGTGCTGCCGCGCGACTATGAGCAGATTTTCCAGACCACCGGCCACTGCGTGTGGCAGTGTCTCGTAGGCAACAGCAAACGCTGGAAACAGGGAGCGCTCACCCAGACCGTCACCATCGGCGACCGTGAGGTGACCCTGGCTGCCACACGCGGCGAGCAGCGCGGCAATGCCTGGGAAATCGCCTTTGACTGGGACGGTGGAGAAAGTGCAGACCGCATCACCTTTGCCGACGTGCTTGACGCCATCGGCGAGATTCCCATCCCGCCCTACCTGAACCGTGGCACCGAGGCCAGCGACTCGACCGACTATCAGACCGTCTATAGCCACATCGACGGCAGTGTCGCCGCTCCGACGGCAGGTCTGCATTTCACCGATGAGGTGCTGGCTGAGTGTGACCGTCGCGGCATCACGCGGCGCGAAATCACCCTGCACGTGGGAGCAGGCACCTTCCAGCCCGTCAAGAGCGAGCACATCGGCGACCACCCGATGCACTATGAGTTCATCAGCGTGGAGCGTCAGGTCATCGAGGACATCCTCAATGCCACAGGACCCGTCATCGCCGTGGGCACGACCAGCGTGCGCACCCTCGAGAGCCTGTATTACATCGGCCAAATCCTGGAAACCAATCCCGATGCCGACGAGGAGGCGCTGACCGTCACCCAATGGATGCCCTATACCACGCCATGCGAAATCTCGACCGCCAAGGCGCTGCAGAATATCATCGATTACCTGGACCGACACCATGCCGACACCTATATGGGCAGCACCCAGCTGATGATTGCCCCGGGATTTGAATACCGCATCGTCAAGGGTATGATCACCAACTTCCACCAGCCGCAATCCACGCTGCTGCTGTTGGTGGCAGCCTTTGTGGGCAACGACCAGTGGCGCGGCATCTACGACTACGCCATGGAGCACGGCTTCCGTTTCCTCAGCTACGGCGACGCCCAACTGCTGCTCAGGTAAAGGGCGTTTTTACTGAATTGTCCAATATCCGAGCCACCCTAGTGGCGGATATGCCAAGAATATTGCGACTTATTCATCTATGAAATTAGGTGATTGGTCGCAATTTTATGCCCGATAAGGCGATTACAGGGGGTTATCGCGCATAAAATGGTTAAACGCGGTATGTCGTTTGCAGTCTAAGAGACAAAGAAAAAAAACTTTGTTGAACAATTTAATACAACACGATTATGAAAACTTCTGTTACAAAAATCATGATGAGCTTCGCTCTCATGGGATGCCTGATCTTCAGCGCATCGGACGCAATGGCCCAGGGCCGTAGTCGTTCACAAGGGGGCAGCACCAGCAGCAGAAGCCAGTCGGCAGCTGTCTCACGTTCAAGTAACCAGTCAACGGCACCAACGGTGAGCCGCAACTCCAGCTCAAGTTCTAGCATGAGCCGCAGTTCAGCCACCCCGCAGGTGAACCGCAGCACTTCAAGCAGCAGCCGCAGCATGACGGCTACACCTAGCAGCAACAGCCAGGTGAACCGCAGCAGCTCGAGCACAAGCCGCAGCATGACGACCGCTCCCAGCAGCAATAGCCAAGTGAGTCGCAGCAGCGCTTCCAGTAGCCGAGGAACGGTTGCCGCTCCCAGCAGCACCAGTCAGGTGAACCGCAGCAGCTCAAGCACGAGCCGCAGCATGACGGCCATCCCCAGCAGCAACAGCCAGGTGAACCGTCCGACCACGACCACGACTACCACCAGCCGCTCCAGTAGCGGTTCACGCACCGGCAATGGCGCCGTGACCCGTGGCAGCAGCACCGGTAGCAGTAGCAGCAGTGGCAGCAGTAGCGGCGGCGTGAGCTCACTGAGCAGCCGTCCCGACAAGGGCACCACTGTTAACAAGAGCACTGGTCTGGCTCCCAGCGACCGCAGCACCACCACGACCACCAGCATCACCAAGGGTGACAATGGCAAGCGCGGCGGCAAGCCCGACGGCGGCAGAACCGGCAACGGCAACAACGGCGGCAAGCCCGACGGCGGCAACAAGGGCAACGGTAACGTAGGCCACGACAACAACGGCGGTAAGCCCGATGGCGGCCACAATGGCAACATCGGCAACGGCAACCGCGGTGGCAAGGACAACAAGGGTAACGGTGGCAAGGACAACAATCGCCACGATCGCGGTGGCAGGCCCGGCAACGATCGCCATGGCTATGATCACAACAACCACTTCGACTATGGCAGCCACCACTACCGCAACGACTTCCACCACAACTACACCAACCACAGCTGGAGTTGGAGTCGTCCCCTGCCCCCTCCCGCACGTCCCTATCGTCCTGCTCCCCTCGTATGGTATCGCCCTGTAATCCCCGTTGGATGGCACCCCTACGCTGGAGCCCCCATCATCGACAGGATCCTGGGCATCACCTTCGGAACGCTCTTTGACAGTTCGCTTGACTATCTGTACTACAACGGCTATGAGATCGACGGATATGCCGACCACATCATCTACCTGAGAGATGTGCCTCTGCTCAACTACATCTGGGACGATGTCATGCTGAGTTACGATAGCTACGACAGACTGGTTAACGCTCAGTTTATCTTCCAGACCGGCCACTACAGCCGCCACCGCTACGACAGGGTTTACCGCAACCTGTGCAGGGTATATGGTCAGCCCGTGGCAAGCACCAGTGAAGGCATCAGCTGGTATGGAGGTAACAGCACCGGATGGGTTACCCTGTCGATGCAAAACAACCTGGGACGCTACTATACCATACTGTCAATCGGATACTAAAAGTGTAATAATTTTTTCATAATGCTGACTTCAAGAGGCGGACGGCAACAGGCTGTCCGCCTCCTGTTTTTTGCCCGATCCGCCCCCTCATGAGGACGCCGACACCGCAGGCATCCCAACCTATGAAAAACGACAAATTTTGGACTATTGGAAGCCGTAGGGGATGTTTTTAACAATTTTTCGTAGGTTTTTTAGAAATATTATGGCGAAAAATTTGTCCAACATAGTCAAAACCAGTAACTTTGCACCAAGTTTTTTCATAGGATTAGATTTTTAAGGTTTAAAGTGTACGCGTGTTGGGAAACAGGCGTACATTTTTGTTTTGCCAATGGCAGAAAAAAGCAGTAACTTTGCAGGAGATTTTTTATGACACGGTTGGAATTGAACATACTGGGGTGTGGGAGCGCGACGATGACGCCGCGGCACCAGCCGTCGTGCCAGGTGCTGAATGTGCGCGACAACCTGATGATGATCGATTGCGGCGAGGGTGCACAGCTGGCGGTGAGGCGCATGAAGCTGAAACTGATGCGGCTGAACCACATCTTTATCAGCCATCTGCACGGTGACCACTGCTTCGGGCTGCCGGGGCTGATCTCGACGATGGCACTGCTCAACCGCACCAATTCGCTGACAATCCACACCTTCAAGGACGGAGCCGAACTGTTCGGGCAAATGCTGGACTACTTCTGCCGTGAGCGCCCGTTTGAGGTGCGCTTCAACATCATCGACACCCACAAGCGCGTCATCTGGGAGGACGACGCCATCAAAGTGACCGGTTTCCCGCTGGTGCACCGCGTGCCTGCCGTGGGTTTCCGCTTCCAGGAGAAGCCCAAGCTGCGCCACATCATCGGCGAGGAAGTGAAACGCCTGGGTGTGCCGCATTATGCCATGAACGCCCTGCGCCAGGGCGAGGATTGGGTTTCGCCCGAGGGGATTGTCGTGCCCAACGACCAGATGACGACACCTGCCGACCCTGCCATCAGCTATGCCTACTGCAGCGACACCAAGTTCTCGCGCCGCGTAATCAAGAGCGTCGAGGGCGCCGACTGGCTGTACCACGAGGCCACCTACGACGAGAGCCTGCGCGTCAAGGCTCACAACCGCCACCATAGCACAGCCCTGGAGGCTGCGACCGTCGCCCGCGAAGCAGGGGTGAAACAACTCATCATCGGGCACTTCTCCAAGCGTTATCTTGACGAGACGCCGTTGCTTGAGGAGGCACGCAGCGTCTTCCCCGCCACACGACTGGCCAACGAAGGGCTGGTGGTGGACTTGAATGAGTTAGGAGTGAGAAGTGAGAAGTTAGAAGTTAGGAGTTGATTGGGGTGGATTTTTTATTCTGGTGATTAAACCCAGGGGGGTGACCTTAGTCCAATGGGTGATTTTTGTGCCGGGAAGGTTTTTGGAGGAAAAGCACGAAGGCTCAAAGTGTAAAGTTATTACATTTTTTAACAGCACAATGAAGTAAAAACTTTAAAAATTTGTTTAAAAGCATTGGCAAATATTTCGAAAAAGGCTAAAAATCCCCAATTGAGCGCAAATTAAGTAAATATTTCTTTATTGTTTGAAGAAAAAGTATTTCCTTTGCAGTCTCAAAATTGTGAACATACATTTTTTACATAACATTATTACTTAAAATTTTACGACTATGTCAGAAATTGAAGAAAGAGTAAAACAAATTATCGTTGACAAGTTAGGTGTTAGCGAGTCTGAGGTAACTCCCGAGGCTACTTTTAGCCAGGACCTGGGTGCTGATAGTCTTGATACCGTCGAGCTGATCATGGAATTTGAGAAGCAGTTCGACATCAAGATCCCCGATGACAAGTCTGAGACCATCCAAAACGTAGGCGACGCCATCAAGTTCATTGAGGACGCAAAGGCAGCCGAATAAGAAAACCAACACAGGTGGATACCATGACAGAGGCTCGTTGTCGAGACGCTCATCATGGCATCCATCTTTTTGTAAATTTCCTACTACCACATGGAATTAAAGCGAGTTGTGGTAACCGGTCTGGGTGCCATCACTCCCATCGGCATGGACGTTGAGACCACATGGAACAACGCCCTGAAGGGTGTGAGCGGAGCCGGACCCATTACCCATTTTGACACGACACTGTTCAAGACCAAGTTTGCCTGTGAGCTCAAAGGTTTTGATCCACTGAACTATGTGAATGACCCCAACGACCGCCGCGAGGTGAAGGACTTCAAGCGCAATGACCTGTACACACAGTATGCGCTTGCATGTGCCAAGCAGGCCGTTGAGGACGCCAACCTGCTGGACGAGGGTATCGACCGCGACGAGGTGGGCGTGATCTTCGCATCAGGTATCGGTGGCCTCCACACGTTTGAGGATCAGGCTGGCGACTACGCCCGTCATGAGGACCGTGGCCCGATGTACAGCCCGTTCTTCATCCCGACGATGATTGCCGACATCGCAGCCGGTCAGATCTCGATCAAGTACGGTTTCCGTGGCCCCAACTTCGGTGTTGTATCAGCCTGTGCCACTTCCACCAACGCGCTCATCGACGCTTTCAACTACATCCGTCTGGGCAAGGCCACAGCTATCGTTACCGGCGGTAGCGAGGCTCCCCTGTTCCCTGCCGGTGTGGGCGGCTTCAACGCCATGAAGGCCATCTCGCTGCGCAACGACGATCCCCAAGGAGCATCCCGCCCCTTCAGCGCATCGCGCGACGGTTTCGTCATGGGTGAGGGCGGCGTGTGCCTCGTGTTTGAAGAGCTCGAGCACGCCCTGGCACGCGGTGCCAAGATTTACGGTGAGGTCATCGGTGGCGGCATGAGTGCCGACGCCTATCACATCACCGCCAGCCACCCCGAGGGTCTGGGCGCCAAGCTCGTGATGCAGCGTGCCATTGAGGACGCAGGCATCAAGCCCGAGGATGTTGACTACGTCAACGCACACGGCACGTCGACTCCCGTTGGTGACCTGAGCGAAGCCCAGGCTGTGAAGGATGTATTCGGCGAGCACGCCTACAAGCTCAACGTGAGCAGCACCAAGTCAATGACTGGCCACATGCTGGGTGCCACCGGCGCCATGGAGGCCGTCTTCTGTCTGCTGGCTTGCCGCGACGACATCATTCCTCCAACGATCAACCATGCCGACGGCGATGAGGATGAGAACATTGACTACGGTATGAACTTCACCTTCAACAAGGCTCAGAAGCGTACAGTAAACATCGCACTTTCCAACACGTTTGGCTTCGGCGGACACAACGCAAGCATCATCGTCAAGAAGTTCCAGAAATAATCTACTGGGCCAGCAACGATGCTGTTAAGCAACGCCATATCACTCATAAAGCTCCTTTTCGTCAAGGATAAGGAGCTTTATGTTTTTATACACCGCATCACCGGTTACTACCCGCGCAACATCAAGCTCTACCAGCTGGCGATGGTGCACCGCTCCAAACCGGTGAAGCAGCCCGACGGGCGCTGGGCCAACAACGAGCGCCTGGAATACCTGGGGGATGCCGTGCTCGACACCGTAGTGGGTGACTTCCTGTACACCACCTTCCCCAACAAGCACGAAGGGTTTCTGACCTCGACGCGCGCCAAGATTGTCCAGCGCGAGAGCCTGAACCGCATCGGCAACTCGCTGAACCTTGACCGCCACGTGCGCGCCATGATGCACACCTCTTCCCACAACAGCTACATCTGCGGCAACGCGCTGGAGGCGCTCGTCGGCGCCGTCTATCTGGACCAGGGCTACAAGCACTGCCGCAACTTCATCATCAACCGATTGATCAAGAGGCACTTTGACCTCAATGAACTGGTCAAGAACGAACAGAACTTCAAATCCCGCCTCATCGAGTGGACCCAGAAATATCGCGTCACCATCGAGTACGAACTCGTGGACACTTACAGTGACGCCGACAAGAATCCGGTGTTCCGCACAGCGGTCATTCTGGGGGGCATCTTTGCCAGCGACGCCGTGGGCTATAGCAAGAAGGAAGCCCACCAAGCAGCCTCCAAGAAGGCCCTTGACCGCCTCAAGCACGACCAGCAATTCTGCGAACAAGTCCTTGCGACAGCCATCAACTGATAGGACTCATAGGACCCTATAAGTCTTATAGGACAAATCTCCCGAAGGGTCGCTAACAAACGTGAAAAAGTGAAAAATTTGGTTTCATTTCGGGGCTGTTTCGGCAATCTTTAGTAACTTCGCGAGTTATTGTGGCTTAATAAGCTACCATTAACTACTGAATTTCATGAGACCGATTACCAACATATTACTCGTGCTGGCACTCATCTGCTACTTGTTCCTGCCTTTTCAGGATATCTCCTTGATGGGCAAGGTCACTGGATTGGGCTTCACTGCCGGCACCATATCTCAATCCCTGTCAATCAGCAACATCGCGCTCGCGTTGTTGCCATTCATTGCCTGCTTTGGCGCCGTAGCACTCAACTGCATGAAACGCCGCTGGTGGGTATTGGGCACCATCGCCTGCATCCTGCTGTGGATCTGGTTCTACAGCATTACGGGCAATTCCCACGACATCAGCCTTGAACATGCTCCCGAAGTGACACCCGATAACGACCTGGGCGAGGGATTCTCGGTTATCGGTATGGGCATCGGCTACAAACTGTCCCGCATACTGGCTTGGTTATCACTCATCTCGGCCGTCATCTCGATGCTGCCGTTTAAGTTCAACGAAACCATTGAAAAAGCGGTTGACGATACCTTTGAAGACGGCCGCCGTCATGTGCGCCAAGAGTTCAAACGATTCGAGAACGCCCACAAGCCCCACAAGTCCAAGAAGGCACCAGCCTCGCCCCCTACTCCACCGCCACCCACAACACAAGAGTCACCTGAGCCCGAGTTGGACAAGGAAGACCCTTCCCGCTTCATGCCACATTAATAAGTGAGGAGTTAGAAGTGAGGAGTTAGGAGTTATCTTTCTTTAGATTTTGTGAGGTTGTAAAGGTGATGCTGCTGAGCATTTTCTTTAGGGCTGTGTTGTCTTGGTTGATTGATTCAAATTCTTCGTCGGTAAGGTATTCTGTATCGTGAAGCAGTTCTAACCAATACTCAGTCTCATTACATTCCTTGAAGGAAATATACATTTTTGTTAGAAATTCCTTTTTGCTAACAGCAGCTTGTGCTTCGACAACATTGGCGCCTATGCTTGTTCCACTACGCAAGAGTTGCTTCGATAGCACCCATTCATTCTTTTCATCGCACAGATAACGATACAACCGCACTATGCGAATTGCAAATTTCTTACTTTGGCTCTTTACTGCGCTATCCATATTAACTCCTCACTTCTAACTTCTAACTCCTAACTTATAATTCCTCTGGGTGGTGCATGTCAATGCGGCGGAAGGTGAGTGGCGTTGTCACGCGCAGGGTGTGTTTGTTAGCGCCATAGAAAAGCACCCTACCAGCCAGCACGTCATACTTGGCGAGAACACCGTGTACGTCCTTGTACACCATTTTGTCCATGTAGATATAGGCATGGTCCAGTTCCACACTGTGCAGCAGTTCCCACTTTCCTGAGAAGGAACCCTGCCACAACAGTTGCCACTCGTCGTGCTCAGGGGAGCCATCGGATGATATATTAGTGCGAACCAGCTCGTTATAATAGCCGGTTATGGTGCTGTCCTTGATGTTGAAGGTGTAATACAGTTCAATGAAATGGATGCTGTCATCATACTGATACACCCATTCGCCATCCATATACTTGCGATACTGCTTATTCAGCTCAACAGTCTCAAGTGTTGTCCAATCAGTCTCAATAACTTCATGGTCACCCTCACAGGCAACCAGGGCGACAAGCACGGCAAGTGCTACCAATAATGAGTAAATCCTTTTCATTAGAATCTGATTTTCTTTATATTTATCAACGTAAATATACCGGTAATTATTGCCCCGGCAAGACAAAAGGTGGCTTGGGTACCTTTTGATGCACCCGAGCCACCACATTCATTCAATCTCAAACCGATCAATTGCCGCCGCCCATGCCACCGGTGACGCCACCGCCGGTGTTGCTCGACTGCTTGCCGCTGCCGATGAGGTCGTCGTTCTCGATGGTCTTGTCGGCCTTCTTGACATGGGTAGAGAGTGAGCCGAAGCGATAACTGATGTTGATGCCGAAGCGGCGAGCCTGCTGCTCGTAGCGGGTCCAACCCGTCACGTCGCCCTGGGTCACATAATTCTTCATGCTCATGTACTTGCCGCTGAAGGGAACCACTGCCTGCAGCTGGACAGTCAGGCGATCCTCCTTGAGGAAGGAGCGTTGCAGGCTGAAGCCGTGGAAGAATACGGTGCCCATGCGGCCATACAGGTCACTGATACCGCCACCCCACATGCCGGCGAAGCCAGACAGCTGCAGTTTCCAGGGGAGGAACTGGGTGACGTTGGCAAAGAAGTTGCCGCTCATGCGATCATTCTTCAGTCCAAGCTCTTTGCTCTTGTAGTAATTGTAGCCGACGGAGCCGTTGAGCATGACATTGGTCTTCTTGCTCAGCATCCACTGCAAGAAGGCTGACACCGTCGTCGAGTAGGTCTTGAGCGTGTTGGCATAGGTCGATACCTGTACCAAGCCATCAGCCCACTTCACGGCGCCGATGCCGTTGTTGCTGAACTGGAACTGCGGCGTGATGTTGAAGGTCAACTTGGGACCCACGCGCATGTAGGTCAGGCTCACCGAGTGGTAGTGGACGCTACCCAAGTCGGTGTTACCGAAGGAGCGGCTCGTGGGGGTCTCGATCAAGGCGGGATTCAGGAAGCTGATGCCCGGACGGTTGATGCTGGCAGCATAGGAGAGCTTGAGGCTGTTGGCAAAGTTGAACTTGTAGTGCAGACTGGCACTGGGCACAAAGTCATTGAGGTGGGCCTCATAGGGGACCTGCTGTCCGTCGGGATAGGTGGCACGCAGGTAGCTGTGCTCGTAGCGCAGACCGGCGCGTGCACTCCAGGGACCGCTGTTGAAGGTATAGCTCAAGTAGGCGGCACCCACCTGGGTCACATGCTTGTAGCGCATGTTGGTATCGTCGTCGGTGCCCAGGTAGTCCAGCATGTTGTGGCTGCGGTTCAGGCGGTAGATGTACTTGGCACCGGTCTCGAGAGTGTGCTTCGGTGCGAGGGGACGCGTCCAGTCGAGCTGGACGGTGTGCTCGTTGAAGTTCTCCTTGCCGTCCTGGTCAATGCCGTAGTAGGGCACGGGCAGATTGACAATGTTGGTGTATTTTGAATTGTCCTTATTCTTGTTATGCCATGCCGAGAGCATATAGCTCAGCGTGATGGTCTCGCCCTTGAGGCGCGTGCGGCGCTGATAGTCCAGGCGGCTGTCAAAGCTGTAGCTGTCGGCCTTGGTTTTGTTGGCGAGGTCGTAGCTGTAGAGCGGCAGTGAGGCAGCATCGCGCATGATGCTGTTGGTGACACCCTTGCCGCCGTAATCGTAGGCAAAGCCGCCCAATGACAGGGACAGGAGATTCAGGGTATCAGGCTCCCAGCTGGCGCTCACGTCACCGAAGTGGACCGTCATCTTGTCAACATCAAAGGTTGTGTTGCTACTCAGTTGTGCACCACTCTCATTATAGGTGCTGAGCGAGGATGAACGGTAGCCCTGGCCGTTATTGCCATCATAGTGGATGCCATAGTCAACCGACATCACCACCTTGTCGAGCTGCGTGGTCAAATTCAACGAACCACCCAAGGATCCCCTGTGGTCGGCTCTAACCGATGCCATGCCCGAAGCGCCCTTGATTGTCGTATTGTCGGCCATGACGATATTGAGGATTATCGTTGTGCCCTCGGCATCATACTTGGCACCCGGCTCGGTGATGACCTCGATGCGCTTGACACTGCTGGCGGGCATCGCCTTGAGGATGTCCTTGGCATTACGTGAGAGCGAGGGATCGGGACGGCCGTTGCGGAATATCTTGAAGTTCGTCTGACCGTTGACACGGATCTCGTCGCTGGCATCAACGCTGACCATGGGCACCTTGCGCAGCATGGTCAACACGTTGTTGGTCTTGCTGTCGGCATCGTCAGCGACACTGTAACCGATGCGGTCCACCTCCTGCTTGATGAGTTGGCGCTGGGCGGTCACTTCTACGCCCTCCAGCTGGATGTTGTCAAACACGCTCAGCAGCGAGTCGTTGATCCAGTCTTCGTCACCATTGTCGGCAACGACAGGGACCTCGCGCGTCAGCTTCAGGGGCATCGAGTAGCCCATCTGGCTGTAAGTGCCATCAAGTGTGTTGCCGTTCAGTTTGGCCTCATAGGAAGCACCCATATCAGGGAAAGTCAGTTCCAACTTTTCTCCCTTGATCTTGGCTTGGGACTTCAAGCCGAAGGCTTTCTGCTCGGGCACGTCAATCGTTGCGGTGATGCCATTATCATTCTGCTCGATGTGGAGTACCACACCGATTTTGAGGTTGTAGGCGGCTACCTCGATGTTACCTTTCCAGTCACCGCTGAAGTCCTGGGCTACCGTGATAAGACTCATCAGGGCAACCAGTGCGGTGCAAAACAATCTTTTTAAAAATGTACGTTTCATAAAACCTTATCTGAGTTTAGTTAGTTCTTGTTCCTATAGAATAGACGTAGATACTATATAAAAAGTTGCAACGTCATCAAATTATTTTTCCATCTCAATCAGTTGGCGCAGGTCCCCTTCCAGTTTCTCGGAACGCTCGTAGGACGGCGTTTTTTCATAAATCGAGAAGAATACAAACGAGAATATCAGGAGGAATAGAATTCCGATAATCAGCGTGCCCAAGGACCAATCATGGATGACATCAATTAAGATGTACAGGAAAATGAACATAACCAGTAGCCATCTGGACATCAACTGGTATTTCCTGGAGCGTAAAACGCCCTCCAGCTGTTCTTTACGGGAGGATTTCTTCAACTTTTCTACCTTGTAGAGGTCGACAACCGACTTTATCATCATCAAGAGGCCCAAGACCGAAAGGAGGATTAATTTGTAGCCTTGATAGGGCTCAAAAGTGCCAATGATGGATAACCATAGGTTTACAGTAATCACTGCCATGCATAACACGAGTCCCCACTTTGCACGCTTTGCAATCTTGTCGAACTGCTCGTTAACCTGTGCGCACAACTCCTGCTTGCTGCTTGTTGTCACCTGATTCTCAACAGAATCGTTATCTGTCCTATGAAAATTATCTTGTTCCATAACTTTCTGATTTCATTGTTTTTTACTCATTAGACGCAACAGGGTGGCAGAAAACTACACTGATTTGACAGTTTTTTCAGGAAAAAGCAGATCAACTAAATGGCCTCAAGTTCACGCAGATCCTTGATCTCATTATTCTTTAACGATCTTATTCGGATTTCGGAAGTGGTCACAATGAAAGCAGCAAAAACAAATAGTACGATAGCCACTCCATACAGGACGCCACTAAACCATTCACTAAGGCTATAGATATAAAAGCCCAATGTATAACCCAGAAAAGCAGCGGCTAAACCCCCAATCAAGTAGTACCACATGACTCCCTTCTTGAACAGCTTCAATAACTGCTTGGCATCACCGCACCTGGTCATCTTACCATACCACAACACATTGAAAAGGCACTCGAACCCCAACGCCAACGGCAAGAAGATACAAATCCAATCCTTATACTTCACATTGCCATAAAATGCCATGGCAGCGACTAACAAAAAAACAGCCAGCCAAAAGACAGCATAAAACCCGTTACACTTAATCTGCTTAGCCAATCGGCCTTGAATACTCGCCATCAATTCTTTCTTGTCAAGGTTGCCAAGTCCATTCTCATAATAATTCTCTTGTTCCATAATGTTTAGATTTTAAATTGTTTTCACCCGTTAGACGCAGCAACGCCCCCAAAAACTACATGAAATCATGAGTTTTACAATAAAAAACAACAGCGAATCGTATGGATTGTCGATTCGCTGTTGTTTAGTCAGAGAACTAACCTAAAGGAAAGAACTCCTTGAGATTGGATTCACATGTTTGATATCACCGTCATTGGAGCAGCATGTTGATCAGCGTTGAGATATCGTCGATGCTCAGTTTGCCGTCACCATTGGCGTCACCAGTTGCGGGAGCAACATTGTCCTCGGGCACGATGTTGGCAAACTGACTCCAACCGTTAGCAGACTGATACTTGTCGCGCACGGCAGGATAAACGTGAAGGGTTGCGGTGGCATAGACATTGCTGTTGAAGCAGTTACTTGAGGCCATCACCGGCGGGGTGGCAGCTTTGCATCTGACAACGGTCAACTCGTTGCAGCCCAAGAACGCGTTATCGCCGATTTGTGCCAGACCACTGCCCAGGTTCACGGTAGTCAACGAATTGCAACCAGCAAATGCCTCATAGCCCAGCGAGATGACATAATCGCCCAGCGTGACACTGGTCAGCGACGTACAGTTATAGAATGCATGGACAGCAATATCGGTTACATAGGCACCAATGGTCACGCTCGTCAGTTCAGAGCAGTCCCTGAAGGCATCCTCGTCGATGGCAGTCACCATATAAGTCACGCCATCATGCGTCACTGTGGCGGGAATGTTCACCTCACCAGAATAGGTGTGGTGGTCAGTCGTCTCAAAGCATACGCTCACCGTCTCACCGTTTTTCTTGTAGAAAATACCATCCTCCTCAAAGTCGTACCATTTGGGCCCTGGGGCATAGATCATAAATTCAATCTGTTCTACTGCGCTTGGGTCTTTACCATCGGCGATGGCATAGGCTGTGACACTGTAATGTCCAGGATCTTGAATGACAAATTGCACCTCTCCTTCTTGGTACCCATCACATATAACCATGTAATCACCTGTTTCATCAATAGCATGACAGGTATAATAAATGACTGAAGGCTCTGTCGGAGTAATCATGATTCGTTTAGATATAACGCCATCAGGCAGATCGATATCCTCGATGCTGATTGTTGGAGCGGATGTATCCTCAATAGGCGGATAAGCGGGGAGATAAACAAGTTGAAAATAATAATCACTCTGTAACTTGCCATCTACTACTGAATAGGCCATGAATTCTAATTCTTGTTCAAAATCCATGCGTAGTACCACGTAAGGATTATCTACTTCTTCACCATACAACAATAGGTGCACTGTACTACCTTCTTCATCACTCTGAGCAGTAACAATCGCATAATCATCAGTTTGGTTAACCTCGATCCAAGGCGTCTTGGCAACTGACTGTTCGAGGGCCGCCAATAAGTAAGTGGCGGTAGATTCTTGCCAAATATCGCCATGAGTCGTACCCTGGTTAATTGCATGGACCTCAATTAATTTTTCGCTAGAGGACTTTTCAATATAATAGGTATACGCGCCATACCCAATCTGCTGCTCAGCGATAACGCATTCACCATTAACTAATATCGTTATGTCTAATTGCGCCACAATCTTATCCACAGTAATGGTCACACCTCCATCATCTTCGGTGAAAGTGATCTCAGGCCGAGGCATCACATAATAGGGGCGCATGGTAAACCTCTTTTCAACGGTCTCGCTGGGCAGTTTACCGTCCTCTTGAGCCGTTGCAGTCACCTGGCCATGAAAATGTTCATTTTCATCATATGACCGCTGAATTGTGAACACATAGGTTCCCTCGACCTGCGCTTCATCAACAGGGATAACGAATTCAAAATCATTATCCTGATCACGCATTACTTTGACGGACAGCATTCCGTCTCCCGTGACAATAATCGTTAATTCACTTTGATTCTCTTCAATCTGGATAACAGGATTTGAAGTCACTTCCTGTGCTTGGGCCACCATAGGCAATGCCATCAGCACGGTTAATAAAACGTACAGAAATCTTTTCATAACAAAAATAAATTAGGTTAAACAAATAAATAAATAATTAGGTTAAATAAATAATTAGGTAACACGCCTACAAATATAGTCAATCACAAAAAAACGCGCAACAAAAAGAGACATTTTTCCATGGTTTTCGGCATTTTAGTCAAAAAGTGTCAAATTTTTTTACACTTTCCTTTACCAAAAACAGCGCCAACCCCTCATTTGGTGACACATTGACTACAATCCCAACAGTTCTTTTTCAGGTTGGCACATAATTTGCAGGATAGACTTTAAAAAGGTTAAACAATTTAAATGGATTATAACAATATGATACTTTCAACAACACCGCAAATTGAGGGTTGCCCTATCCGTGAGTACAAGGGCGTAGTGACTGGCGAAACGATTATCGGCGCCAACTTCCTGAAGGACATCGGCGCAAGCCTAAGAGATTTCTTTGGCGGACGTTCTGCCAGCTATGAAAAGGTGCTGCGCCAGGCCAAGGACACGGCGATGAATGAAATGATGCAGCGCGCCATGGAGATGGGAGCTAATGCTGTCGTGGGCATTGACATCGACTACGAGACCATCGGTCAAGGAAACTCCATGCTCATGGTTGCCACCAGCGGCACCGCCGTGGTCATCTGACACCTATTTCTCAGACAACAAGGACAACCATATTGACAACAAGGGACAAACAGTTGATTTGTCCCTTGTTGCCGTATTATTGTACTTGTCTAATTATGCTTAGAAGAAGAGCATTGGGCGGCTATTGTTTCTCTTCTGCAGGAGGTCGCCTTGCAGCTGCTTGACGGCTGCATGGAAGAAGAAGGCAATCAGATGCTCATCGGTTCCCTCAGTCCGCTTTGCCTTTAGTGCTGAGATGTATTGTTGACGATCCTCCTTGAGAATAATGAGTTCAGGTAAGTGGTATTGCAACAGGATGAAGTTGGACAACAAACGTCCCGTGCGACCATTGCCGTCACGGAAGGGATGCAGATACTCATAGAATCCGTGGAATCGTGCTGCCAAAACCATTGGGTGAACATTGCCATCAGCCATTGCCCTTGCTGTAGATTCCATCAATCGCGGCACCTGGGCTATCAGTTTCTCATGGTCACCAAATAGCGTGTCGCCTGCCGCCATGTCTACCGTAGTGAACTCACCAGGCATGGCACCAGGCACCCGATAGGACAAGGTGTTGAGCGTGACAAGACGGTTGACGGTCTTCATCAGTTCCACATCAAAGGGGTGGTCCAAATGGTCATGCATCCATTCATAAGCCTTAAAATGGTCGGCCATTTCCTGGCATTCAAGCAGCGTCTTGCCCACGGGATAATAACCCAAACCCTGTTCAAACAGTGCACGGGTGTCATCAACCGAAAACGATGAACCTTCAATACCGCAACTGTGGCACGAGAAGAGAATCTCAGAATGTCTGCGGAATTCCAGATCCCCCATCGGCTTAGCTATCTGTTCCAGATACTGCGCCACCAATCGGTCATATTGCTCAATTTCTTGCTCAAACATCGCCTCAAAGATACTATTAATTTACTGGATGGAAATAGTACTTGTTGTTTTCTTTTTTATTTGGTGATTTCGATGATGGTCGTGGCGGTAACGTCGGCAATGGCGACGGGGATGGTCAAGGTGCGATTGCGCTTGTCATAGGTCATGCCCTGGGGCTTCTTGCCGTTGACGGTCACCTTGCCAGGCTTGGCGGTGGCGGGGACGATGAGGCGGTAGTCCTTGCTGGGAGCATCGCCATCGATGTTGCCGATGGCCTGAATGGTGATACAGTTGCGCTTACCCTGTGGCGTCGCGGTGAACTGGATCAGGCGGTGCTTGTCGCGAGCCAGCGTGCCAGTGGAATGCAGGTCGTCGTCAAAGAGGGTAAAGGTTGACGGGGTTTCGCTGGTGTAATACACGATATCCAGTTTGTCAGGGTTGTAGTCGCCCACGTTGTCCATCTCGTAGTTGGCCTGAGGGATGAACGCACCGGCACGGGCAAACAGGGGCAGCACCTCCAGCGGTGCGGCATAATTGACCGTCGTGTGGCCCTCATAGCGTTTCTCGGGGTGATTGATATCAACCCAAGTACCCTCGGGGAACGTGATGTCACGGCTGACAGCGCCCTGCTTCATCACGGGTGCGACCATCACGTCGTGACCCCACAGGTACTGGTCCCAGATGCCGTCGTAACGGCTGATGTTCATATCATCCTCATAGAAGCCCAAGGGGCGCACCATCGGCAGGCCGTTACGGGCGTTGTCATAGGCCAACGTGTAGTTATAGGGCAGCCAGGTGTAACGCTGCTTGATGATGTGCAGCGTGAGGTCGCCAAACTCGGTGTAGTGATAAGGCTCGGCATGATAGGTCGAGTGGGTGCGCAGCATGGGCGAGAAGAGGCCCAACTGCAGCCAGCGGATGTAGAGTTCGCCATCGCGCTTGTTGGCGGGATCAACGGCAAAGCCGCCCACGTCATGTGACATATAGCCCAGACCACTCAGGCCAGCGTTGAGCATGATGGTCACCTGAGGTTGCAAGCCACCCCACGAGCGGGACACGTCGGTGGACCAGGGGAAGACTGAATAGCGCTGCAGGCCAGCCGTGCCGGCACGCATCATGACCATCGGACGACGGTCGGGGTACTCCTCCTTGAACATGTCATAAATAATCTTGCTCCACTCGTTGCCGTAATAGTTGTGGTATTGCTCGGCAGTCAGGCCATTGTAGTGGCGGATTTCAAGCGGATGTTTTTCGGGCTCGCCCAGGTCGCCCCACCAGCCAGTCACGCCCTCGTCGGTGAGTGATTTGTAACGGTTGCGCAGCCACAAGCGTGTGGCGGGGTTGGACACGTCAAACATGCCACCCTGCCCTACCCAGATGGTGACGGTGTGGGTGGTGTCGGTGCCGTCGGTCTTGCAGAACAGACCTTGGGGGTCCAGCAAGCGGTAATTGTCGACGGCGCGGCCATTGGTGAGCACGTAGGGCTGAGAAATAGTTACCACGTTGACGCCTTTCTGCTTGAAATCACGCAACATGCCGCGATGGTCGGGCCACTGTTGCTTGTCCCACTCCAGGCGTCCCATGTCTTCCTCCTTGCCGTACCAGTACAGGTCAAACACGATACCGTCGAGCGGATAGCCCTCGCGCTTGAGGGTATCGACCACGCCCTCGCTCTCGCGCTGGTCATGGTAGCCATACTTAGAGGTGATATAGCCCAGTGTCCACAGCGGGGGAAGTTCCTGACGACCTACGAGCCAGGTGAAGTTCCTGACCACGCCCTCAACCCTGCCGTTGCCGTTAATGACGTAATAGGAAATGGGTTGTGGGGAAGTAGAGGTATATTCAATGCCCTGCTCGCCCAAGTAGAGCGAGGACTTGCAGAAGTCGTCAAACAGGATGCCATAGCCCTTGGACGAAATCACCATCGGCATGGTGATGCCCATCAGCTTGGTGCGCGTCTCGCCCATCTGGTAGCCGTAGTTCTGACTGTTGTAGTTGACGAGTGTATCACCAGCCAGGTTAAATGAATAGCCGCGCTCGCCAGCGCCGTAGAACGACTCGCCGCCGTGGTGCAACAGGCTCAACGTCGATGAGCCGCGGTTACACGGGTCGGTGATGTAATAGCCATTGCGGCTGCCCACGGTGATGTTACCCATCGTCTTGTCCAGTATCACCTTCATGCCACTACCGGTGCGCATCACGCTCATATCCTCCAACTCTTCGACCTTGACCTCGGCTCTGGCGGTTTTGTCCATAGTCAGTGATGGCAGGCGTGTGCCACTCCACCCGTCGGGCACTACATCCACACGCACGATGTCCTCGCCCACGGCAGTGACCGTAATGGTCTGTTGGCGTGAAGCATCTTTAAACGTCATCGTCTGCCCTATGGCAGCCATCGCCAGCATCGCCACTGTGGCCAATGCTATCATCCTGTAAAGTTTCATTGTCCTTTTTATTAATTGTCAAACATTGACTGCAAAGATAAAAGAAATATCCAATAAAACGATGACATTTGTTTAAAAAAGAAAGCGGACTGTCCTGCAAGCGACAGAAATGAAAAATGAAGGGCCTGCCAAGGTCATTCTGGCAAGCCCTCCAGTCGGGGTAAACTAGTGTTGTGTGTGTTCTTAATCTAATGGGGTAAAACAGTTATTCAATACTATTGGTAACCTTGAGGGCGTCCTTCCCGGCTCACTTGCGGAACAGCTTGAGTCCGAGGACTTCCCAGAACTTCTCAGGCAGGCAGATGTTCTCGATTCTGATGGCATCGACAAACAGTCGTGCCACCATACGCAAGTCGTAACCCGCGTTGCCGCAACCCACTCGGGTAACCAGGAAACGCTTGTCGGGATGTTCGGCGGCAAACTCCACGAAGCGCCGCACTGCCTGGGCAAAGAGTGTGTAACCGCCCGTGGTGGGGATGGCGTAGCTCTGGCCCTGCATGCCCTCGCCCTGGCCGATGATGGCACCGAATTTCTTCACTGCAAAGGCGGCTGCACCGCCGTCATGGTTCCCATCAGGGTTGCTGCCGAAGACAAAGACCTCGTTTTCAGCCAACTGGTCAATCCACTCGGGAGTGATGCGATCGGCATAGTAAGCACGGGCATGGGCACGACGCTTAGACATTTTGTCTGGAAGCGAATCATGGACATTAAAATCGCAATTCAACCGCTCGTAGTAGGCAAGCTTGGACGAATTATCGCGGTGCCACGTGTTGGATGCACCCAGATCATCGTGGTCAAACTGCATGACATGGTCGATGGACAGATTCATGGTCACCTCCACCACATCGTGGCACGAGCCCATGTAGGAGAAGGCCCAACCCTCTTCCTTGAGTTGCTCAATGAGTTTGCGCAGGGCCTCTCCAGACCACTCGCGGGAAGCGTTCTCCAAGCCGTCGGTGATGACAGTCACCACGGCCGAGGCGTTCTCATCATCCTTGATGCGCCCGTGCAACTTGGTCAATGACTGGCCCATGGCGTCAAACAGGGGCGTACAGCCAGTGGGACGGTAATCATGGAAGTCGTGCACGCTGGCGATGGGCATGGCATCAATGTGGGTACGGACGGGAGGCACACCTTCTCTACGTTCATCAAAGCAAACCAGTGTGAGGAAATGCTGCTGCTTATCGGCATAATCCTCCTGTGCCTTTTTGATGGTAGCGATTGTCTCGTTAATGCCACTGATGGTCACCTGCTCAAGGCCGCTCATCGAGCCGCTCTCATCGACGATGATGAGGTTATAGACGTGGGCCTTGTTGGGGTCCAGACCCGGACTTTCCTGGCCGTTGACAGCCTGAGTCTCATTATTCATACCATTCCCCGTAGGGCATCCTTCGTTGGCCTGCTGGGCCGCACATTTGTTTTTCTTGAATGGATTCTTCATCTTTTCAAACTTTTATCAAACCGTTAATTACTACTTATAAACACACTGTATCTGTTGTTATACTCTGTTTTGCTATCGTTATCGCTGCAAAGGTATATCTGGTTTCAATGGACCGTATAATCCTGCAACCTTTCCAAATTGTATTTTTTACGCATTGACAATCTTAGGGGTGTAAAATCTCGACATAGTTCAATGTGTAAAATTGACACATTAACCATTCCTGTCAAACCTCCAGCCTCTTGAACAACAGAGGTTGGATCAAGTTCGATTCCGTTACCTGCAGCCGCGTCAGAATTCCAGGCGCATACCTATCTTCTTGGCTTGCTGGTAGGCATCTTCGTCAAAAGTGTACAACTTGGGAGAACGGTGAGGGTTTCCTGTCACCTTTTTTCCGGTCTCCGAGATGTACCCGAGCTTCAACATCTTCTTTTGAAAATTTCTTCTGTCTCTTAATTTTGTGTCATCCTCGGTTGGATCTAAAATAGCTTTATAAATATTGTGTAACTGGGGCATTGTGAATTCCTTGTCAAGCAAGTGAAATCCAATGGGTTCAAAATGTATGCGTTGACGCAGCCGTTCAAGGGCTAGCGTTACGATTTCCTTGTGGTCAAAGGCCAATTCGGGCAGTTCCTTTACAGGGAACCACTTGGCATTGCAGGCATCATCACCTCCCAAGATTTGGTACTTGTCCTTCACGACCAGAGCAAAGTAGGCGATGGTGATCACTCGTTCACGAGGGTCGCGGTCACGGCGCGAGAACGTCTTGAGTTCCTCCATGTAGATGTCCTCCACATTGGCCTCCTCATGCAGCTCGCGGTAAACGCAATCCTGGGCGGTCACATCATCAGGACGCATGAAGCCACCAGGCAGTGCCCACATGTTCTTGTAAGGCTCCAAGCCACGCTGGATGAGCAGGACGTTAAGCCCCTCACCGTCAAAGCCAAAGACAACAGCGTCGGTAGTTACCGCCGGGTGCCAGTAGGGTGATTCCCATTGCTTGGTTTCCTTGTTAAACTTCATTACTATCGTCCCTTTGTGTATTTTTTACACTGCAAAGATAATGCCAATATTTTTATCCGCCAAATTTTTCTGTGTATTTTTTACGCATTGTAGAAATATTTTCAACATTCTTCCCCCTTGATGCACTCATTTGGCACCTTACGGTGCACGACTTCTCATGCCCATGTCAACAACGTGTCAATAGATTGTGAACAACCACAAGGCTCAATTCGAGGATTTTCATTACCTTTGCCATCCAAAAGAAAAACCAACCGACCAAAAACGACAAAACCATAATGGAAGAATTTGAAACCGGCAAACAGGCGCGCCGCCGCACGCGCCCCACGCATGAGCCCGAAATAGTGAGCGAGTTCGGCAAACTGCCGCCCCAGGACACGTCCCTTGAGGATGCCGTGCTAGGAGCGCTGATGCTTGAGAAGGACGCCTATAACAACGTGTGCGAAATCCTCAAGCCCGAGGCTTTCTACAATCCCGCTAACCAAAAGATCTATGAGGCCATCCAGTCGCTGGCAGCCAGCGGCAAGCCCATTGACATGCTCACGGTCACCGACCAGTTGCGCTCCAACAAGGTGCTGGAGGAAGTGGGCGGTGCCATCCGCATCAGCGAGCTGACGGGTATGGTATCGAGTGCCGCCAATGCCGAGTTCCACGCCCGCATCGTCGCCCAAAAGTACCTTGCCCGCGAGCTCATCAGCTACAGCAGCCAGGTGCAGACGTTGGCATTTGACGAGTCTATCGACGTGTATGACCTGATGCAGGAAGCCGAGGGCAAACTGTTTGAGATCTCAAAGAATACCCTCAAGCGCGACGTCATCCCCATTGAGAACGCCGTGCAGGATGCCATCAAGAAGATTGAGGAAGCCGCCAATCGCGAGAGCGGCCTGAGCGGCCTGGAATCGGGCTACCACAAGCTGGATCGCCTGACCAGTGGATGGCAAAACAGTGACCTGATCATCATCGCAGCACGCCCCGCTATGGGTAAAACGGCGTTCGTGCTTTCGATGGCCAAGAACATGGCGGTCGATTACAATCACCCGGTGGCAGTATTCTCGCTTGAGATGTCGAGCCTGCAGCTGGTGAACCGTCTTATCAGCAACGTCTGCTCTCTCGAGGGTGAAAAAATCAAGAGCGGACAGTTGACACAGCCCGAGTGGGAGAACCTGATGACACGCACACGCAGCCTGAGCACGGCACCGCTGTTTATCGACGACACGCCGTCGCTGTCCATCTTTGAGCTCAGGACCAAGGCTCGCCGTCTGGTGCGTGAGCATGGCGTGAAAATCATCATCATCGACTACCTGCAGCTGATGAACGCCACCGGCATGAAGTTCGGCAGCCGCGAGCAGGAGGTGAGCACTATTTCGCGTAACCTCAAACAGCTAGCTAAGGAACTGGACATCCCCATCATCGCACTGTCACAGCTCAACCGAAGCGTCGAAACCCGTTCAGCCGACGACAAACTGGGCAAACGCCCGCAACTGAGCGACTTGCGTGAGTCTGGCGCCATCGAGCAGGATGCCGACATCGTCTGCTTCATCCACCGTCCCGAGTATTACACCCGCTCCAGCGAGGACGCCGAGGGCCATAACATCAAGGGTGTGGCAGAGTTCATCGTTGCCAAGCACCGTAGCGGTGCCACCGACACCATCAAGTTGCACTTCGTGAGCAAATACGCCCGCTTCGAGAACGAGGGCGAGCAGGACCTCACCAGCAGCGTGAACACCTATGAGTCCAAGATGAACGCCGGTGGAGCTGACGGCCCCGCTCCTGCCCCACCAGCTGACCTCGGTGACTACCCTGGCGGACCCATGTCACCCAACGAGGCCTGGATGCCCGACGCCGAAGACAAAGGCACCCCCTTCTAAAAAAATGAATCACTAGCCCGTAAAGATACACAAATCAATAGTTTTTACTATTTTTGCGGGTTGGAAAGGAAATGGCTAAACCAATTAACCTAGATATTATTTATTAGTAACAATGAAAAAAATGTTATTAGCTATGGCCATACTGATGGCTGCCGTGCCTGGTGTGCAGGCACAGGTGACGCACGGCGTGAACCGTGCCGACATGGACCTGAGCGTGAAGCCGGGTGATGATTTCTATGAGTACGCCGGTGGTGGCTGGATGAAGGCCAACCCCCTGAGCGAGCGTCCCGAGTATGCCAGCTATGGCGTGTTTGACGTGCTGGCCGAACAGAACCAGAACCGTCTGCGCGACATGTTCCTGGAGTTGGGCAAGACCGAGCACAAATTCGGCACCGTTGACCAGAAAGTTGCCGACCTCTACAAGATGGCAATGGACAGCGACCGCCTGAACCTAGAGGGTGCACAGCCCCTGATGGCCGACCTTGCCAACATCAAGGCCTTCAAGAAAAAAGACCTCACCAAGTTCATCGCCGACCAGCACCTGAAGATCGGTAACCCGTTCTTCGGTATCGGCGTGGAGACCGACCTCAAGAACAGTGACATGAACGTGATGTGGCTCAGCGCCGGTACCAGTGGTCTGCCCGACAGGGACTACTACCTGAACACCGATGCCGACAGCAAGAAGATCCAGCAGGCTTATCGCGATTACCTGGTGAAAATGTTCATGCTCGCAGGTTACAGCAAGAAGGAAGCCAACCGCGCCAGCAAGACCATCTATGACATCGAGTACAAGTTTGCGCAGGCCAAGATGGACCGTGCCGAGGCCCGCGACTACAACAAGCTGTACAACATCCGCACACTGGAACAGCTGCAGAATGACTACCCCGCCATCAACTGGAAGGAATACTTCAACCTGATGGGCACGCCCCAAGTGGAGTGGGTCATCCTGACCGAGCCCAAGGTGATGGCTGTCGCCAACGACCTGATGACCAACCTCAAGGAGCAGCAGATGCGTGACTACATGGCTGGTCTGTTGATCAGCGGTTCGGCTGGCTACCTGAGTGACGCCTTCGGTGAGACCTCGTTTGACTTCTACGGACGCATGCTGAGCGGCCAGAAGGAGCGCAAGCCGCGCTGGAAACGCGCCCTAAGCGCCCCCAACGGACTGCTGGGCGAGGCTGTCGGCGAAATCTACGTGAACAAGTACTTTGCCCATGGCAGCAAGGAGAAGATGCTGAAGCTCATCGGTGAACTGCGCAAGTCGCTGGCCGCCCATATCGCCGGCCTGACATGGATGAGCGAGCAGACCAAGATCAACGCCCTCGTGAAGCTCAACGCCTTCACCGTCAAGATCGGTTATCCCGATAAGTGGCGCGACTACAGCGGTCTGACCGTTGACCCGAGCAAGAGCCTGTATGACAACATCAAGGCCGCTAGCCTATATGAGACCCGCCGCAACCTTGACAAGATGGGCAAGCCCGTTGACCGTGACGAGTGGGGCATGACACCGCAGACCGTGAATGCCTACTACAACCCCACCACCAACGAGATCTGCTTCCCCGCCGCCATCCTGCAACCTCCCTTCTTTGATGTAGAGGCCGACGATGCCACCAATTTCGGTGCTATCGGCGTGGTTATTGGCCACGAGATGACCCACGGATTTGACGACCAGGGCCGTATGTTTGACCAGTACGGCAACATGACCGACTGGTGGACCGAGGAGGACAGCAAGCGATTCCAAGAGGCTGCCGAAAAGCTCGCTGCACAGTTTGACCAGATCGTTGTGGTAAAGGATCAGCACGCCAATGGCCACCTGACCCTGGGTGAGAACATCGCCGACCAGGGTGGTCTGCGCATCGCCTACGATGCCTTCCGCACCACACAGCAGTTCCGCGAGGACAAGAAGATTGACGGTTTCACGCCCACGCAGCGCTTCTACCTGAGCTATGGCCGCATCTGGGCCGACAACATGACCGAGGAAGCCATCTTCCAGCAGACCAAGAGTGACCCCCACTCCATCGGCCGCTACCGCGTGAACGCCACGTTGAGGAACATCGACACCTTCTTTGACGCCTTCGGCATCAAGCCCGGCGACAAGATGTGGCTCGACCCCGCCGACCGCGCCATCATCTGGTAATCAACTACCAGCACAATCTTACAGAGCCTGCAGCGACACTGCTGCGGGCTCTTCTTTTTTCCATTCAATCCCTTAGCCTTTTAAATCGTTTTTTCTATGGGTAATAATGGAATTCATTTTTTTTCATTACTTTTGCAGTCAACAAGTGGCTAAAATGCCACATAATGTACCTTGCATCAATGAATAATGTCATCGTCATCGGTTCAGATCACCATAACACGCTAGGTGTTGTCGAAAGCCTAGGAATGGCCGGCGTCAATCCTTTCGTGATCATCGTGTCCCAGAATATTGTGCCCAATAGTTTTGTGTTAAAGAGCAAATACTGTAAGAACTCTGGGATATCAACAACCTATGACAAACTCATCGGCCTGCTACACGAGAGATTTGATAAGAGTGGAACCGAAAAACAAATTGTCATTGCAACAAATGATCAAGCAGCCTCTCTAATTGACAATCACTATGATGAGCTGTCAACCTTCCTGACGCTTCCAGGAACAGGCAAACAAGGTGAATTGGAGTATTGGATGAACAAACTCAATATGATCCATCTTGCCGAAAAAGTGGGCATGAACGTTCCCAAGACGGTGACGGTCAAGAAAGGAGAAACACTTAGCGACTTCGTTTTTCCCTGTATCACAAAATCCATATCAACACTTAAGGGGGCCAAAACAAACATTCATATCTGTTCAGATATCAAAGAATTGAATGCTGTTTTATCCCGTCAATCCAAATATTCTGAAATTCAAGTACAGCAATTCATTGACAAAGATTTTGAATTCCAATTCATCGGATGTTCAATCGATGCAGGTAAAAAAATCATCATTCCTGGGAGGACGCATATTGTGAGACCCAAGGGTTACGACAATACATTCCATCAGGAATATGTGGATTTGGACAGTTCATTTGATACAATTCTTTCACAAGCGAAGTCATTCATAAGCCAAACCCACTATTCCGGTCTCTTCAGTATAGAATTCATTCGTGACAAAAAAGGTGTTGATTACTTTCTTGAAATGAACTTCCGCAATGACGGCAATGCCATTTGCGTTACAGCATCAGGAACAAATCTTCCATACTTATGGTATTTGAGTCATTATGACAAGAGTCAACTTGAAACAGAATTAGCACGATCAACTTTTCGACCTGTTGTCTTGACACCGTTTATTCATTATTTGTTCAACATGATTCAAGGTGAAGTAACCTTTGGAGAATGGCTCAAGAACAACTTTAGAACGACTCAATTTGCAGCCTATTTTAAACAAGATACTGCACCATTTTGGTTCCATCTGAGAACAGAGATAAAGGGCATCACAAAAGCCTTGGGCTATAAACTATTACATCTTTTACACATTAAGTAATTCAGTCACAGTGCAGGCCTTTTCAATCATTTAGACCATGAGAACCTCGTTTTATGGAACGAGCTTTGCATTGAAAATTGCCCAGCAATGACCAATATTTCCAGTTTTATTAGTACTTTTGCCGCGTTTTAAAAAAGTTTCTTCACATTAAGATACAAATCTAGATAAAAAAGTCCATAGACTTATGGCCGAATCAAGGATACTGAACACCAATAGGAACCTCATGAGCAATATGCTTAACCGTATTGTGATGTTGCTCTTGCCATTTTTGGTGAGGACCTCGGTTATCTATGTATTCGGTGCAGAGTATCTTGGTCTGAACAGCTTGTTTGCGGCGATATTGAACATGCTAGCACTTGCCGAATTGGGTGTTGGTAGTGCCATGGTCTTCAGCATGTACAAGCCTATTGCAGAAAACAATGTTGCCGAAGTATCCGCTTTATTAAATCTCTACAGGAAAACATATAGGATTATCGGAACTGTCATTCTGACCTTAGGATTGTCGCTGCTTCCTTTTCTTGACCGTCTAATCAAAGGCACGCCTCCAGAAGGAATAAACATCCACATTCTATATGTGATATTCCTTGTGAATACAGTATTGAGCTACTTCCTGTTCGCTTATAAGTCTTCTATCTTATCAGCGGCACAGAAGGGATACATCATGGCCGGTGTGGGCATTGCTTTAGCTATTACACAGGAACTCGTAAAATTAGCCGTCATATTAATCCTTAAAGACTTCTATATCTACTGCATGGTCAGCATTCCTTTTGTCATAACTGGAAATCTAATCACAAACTATGTCGTCAACAAGAGGTATCCACAATACAAATGTCATGGAACTCTTGACAAAGCGATCCTTACTGACATCAAGAAACGAGTAGCTGGACTCTTTCTCTATAAGATATGTTTTGTCTTCAGGGACATGTTCGGTTCTGTTATCATTTCTGCATTTATAGGTCTTGTTGTCTTAGGTAAATATAACAATTATCAGTTTGTATATACTACGGTAGCAGGAATCCTGAACTTGCTACGCAGCAGCATGTTGGCTAGTGTCGGAAATTCCATTGCGATAGAAAGTGAAAGCAAAAACCATAATGACTTTCATCGCTTTCAATGTATCTACATGTTCCTTGCGACATGGTGCTCAGTCTGCATGTTTGCCCTATACCAACCATTTATTACTGTCTGGATTGGCAAGGAGTACCTGCTTGACAATCTAACCATGGCCAGCTTCTGTATTTTGTTTTTCTGGGGCAACAACGGTGACATGTGCATGACATACAGGCAAGCGGCAGGTCTGTGGTGGCAAGACAGATTCCGTCCAGTTGTTGAAGCCGTTACAAGCCTGCTATTATGTATTCTGCTGATAAAGCCTTTAGGCGTTTTGGGTGTTACACTATCATCCTTCTGTTCCATGTTTTTCATCAATACCGTCTGGGCGTCTTGGGTTCTTTATCGATACTATTTCAAGAGTTACAAGCAAATCTCTTATTTAAAACGGCTGTTGTTCTATTTGCTTATTTTCATTGTCACATCAGGTGTAGTGTGGGTTATCTGTCATTTGTTGCCGTTTGAAGGGGTGGCTCAACTCATTTGTAATGCACTTGTTTGCATCATTGTTGCGCCGCTTGTAATGATTCCATTTTTCCGCATACTGCCAGAATCCAAAACTGCGCTGCCATTTATCAGAAATGTGCTGCGCATCGGCATTGGAATCAAGAAAAAATAACGCTTAATTGATTATAATTCGAGGTTGAAGAGGGTGGCGGCGTTGCGGTCGGTGGCGGTGCTGACCTCTTCGGGTGTTACACCGAGTTGTTTGGCGATGAAGTCATTGATGTGAGGGATGTAGGCGCTCTCGTTGCGCTTGCCGCGGTGTGGAACGGGTGTCAGATAGGGGGCATCAGTCTCTAGCAGCAGGCGGTCGAGGCCGATGGCGGGCAACAGCTGCGGTACCGTGCTTTTCTTGAAAGTGACAACGCCATTCACACCAAAGTAGAAATCACCCCGGCGACGGACACGTTCAACGTCGGCGGGCGTTTCGGCAAAACAGTGGAATACGCCTGGCGGCACGGGGCAATCCAGATGGTCAATGACATCGAGGATGTCGTCAAGTGCCTCGCGACAATGAATGATAAACGGCACACCCATTTCATGACACCAGTGTAGCTGGATATCAAGGGCATGGTGCTGCTGTTCTCTCCAAGTTTTGTCCCAATACAGGTCGATGCCTATCTCGCCGATGGCCACGATAGGATACCGGCCAAGCATGGGACGCATTTTGCCAAGTACGTCAAGATAGTCGTCGTGCACATCTTCAGGGTGCAAACCCAACGTCATCGAGATATAGTCAGGATACTTCTCGTGCAGGGCAGCCAGACGCGGGACACTCTCCAAATTCTCATTAGGCAGGATGATGTGGCGCACACCAGTCTCTCGCGCACGCTGCACTACGTCGTCACGGTCCTCGTCAAACGCATCGCAATAGATATGTGAATGGGAGTCAATCAAAACGAATCAGGAATTAGAAATTGCGTCCTGCCAAACGGTTGGCAAGATCTATAAAGCGTTGTTTGTCCTCGTCGCTCATTTTCACCTGGTTGAAGGCAGCAACTGCAAGGTCGTTGTAATGAGCAATCGCATCTTCGGCGAGCTGACGCACTCCCAGACGCTCGTAGAGGGCGGTCACGCCCTGCACTTTTTCATCACGTGTGGTATAGGGATCATTGAGCCAATGGCGCAACTCGTCGGCATCATCGCCCTTTGCCTGTTGCATCGTGCTGATGAGCAGGAAGGTCTTCTTGTTGTTCATGATGTCACCACCGATTTCCTTACCGAATGTCTTTGGGTCACCCCACACATCCAGCACATCATCCCTAAGTTGGAATGCCAATCCCATGTTCACTCCTGCTTCATAGAGCAAATCGGCCTGTTCAGGTGCCGCATCGGCAACAAGTGCGCCCATCTTGAGGGCACAACCCAGCAGTACCGACGTTTTGAGTCGAATCATGTTGATATACTCATCGACCGTGACATCGTTGCGGCACTCATAGTCCATATCCCACTGCTGGCCCTCATAAATCTCAATGGCGGTCTTGTTGAAGAGGTCCATCACCTGCCAATTACGCACGCAGGAAATATACTGCGTTGCAATGGTCAACATGGTGTCACCGCTCAGGATAGCCGTATTGTCGTTCCAGCGACGGTGCACAGTGGGCTTGCCACGGCGCACGTCGGCATTATCCATCACATCGTCATGCAGCAACGTGAAGTTGTGGAACATTTCTATTCCCACAGCTGCGTTGATGGCCACCGATGGGTCGCCGCCCATGGCATCACAGGCCATCAGGGTCAGCACTGGGCGCACACGCTTACCTCCCAGCGCCATGTGATAAGAAATCGGTTCGTAGAGCTGTCCGGGCTGCTCGGGATAGGGAATTGCAGCAATTGCTTGATTAACGGTATCGAGATATTCTTGGAAAGGTTTCATATTTTTAGACGTTAGACTTTAGACGTTAGATGACAGATTCTAGAAAATACTACTTCTTTTTGAGGGCGGCCTTGTAGGCAGTCTCAAAGGTGTTGAAGTCGGCTGGAGTGTACAGGTTGCGCAACTCGTCGATGCGGGTATTGATATCCTCCATGTCGGCATCGGGCTGATTGGCATCGGCGGCAAGCGCGGCACCCAGGGCAGCAGGACGCGAACACTGGACATAGACGGTCATTTGCTCACCAATTGCAAATCCGTCAACTATGCCCTGCAGCGTGCTGTCAAAGACCTCAACATGACGGTCATAGCCCACCGTGTAGCACAGCCAATGGATCAACGAGAGGTAATCGGCAGCAGAATCGGTGTCAAACTCGCGCCTGCGCAACAGTTCCACCATGGGCGGGCACTTGAGCTGCGCCAATTCACGCGGTGAAAGCGAGATGACATGCGAAGCCTGGAAAAGCGAGTCTCGCCCATCGGCCATCAGTACAGCGGCAAAGGCACGGTTAGCCGCCTTGACCTGCCATGGCCAAGTCAGGCTATCGTTACGCAGGGCATCAAAACGTTGCACCGTCTGATGCATCGCGGCTGTATCGCCCCATGCATCCACAAACTCACGACCAAGCGCTTCACCGCGGCGCGAGGCTCCGTCACAGGCTGTCAACAGCAGCATCAGGCCCATCAATATGAGTGGTAAGCGCTTCATTTCTTGTCGTTGTCTTCGGGGAAAATGGATTGATACAAAGGACGATCCTTCTCTTTCAGATAGGATCGGAATGCCTCGTCAAAGGCCCTCACCGCCGCAGAGTCCCGCTTCAAGGCATAAACGCTCTGCTTGGCCTTAGCGTCCATCACGGCACGCTCCATCGACATCGTGTCGGTATGGTCCACTGCCACAAGTGCCGCAGCAGCTCTCATGCCACTGTCGCGTGCTTCGGCGTCAAGGGGCGATTTCTTCTCGCCGCAGCTTGCAGCCAGCATCAAGACCAAAAAGGCTATCGGTAATAAATGTTTCATTTCACGCTATGTATTTTGCCGCAAATTTATCAAAAAAACGTCTCATAACAGCAACAAACCTCAAGAAAAACACACGACCGTCCGCGATTGTCAGAATAATGTTATATATTTGCCGAAGATTTGAGCTAACTATCATAATTACGAGTAGCGACTGAAATGGAACAACAGGCAAACGAACTCACACCGCAGCAAGCGATAAGCGGCAAGCAAGTCAACGTGGTCATCCTCACCAGGATAGGCCATAACCAGACCAAAGACATTATCGACCTTATCAACAACGTGTCACAAGGTTACAACGACACCGTGTTCACTGTAGTCGGCAAGATAGATGACGGCGCGATTGATCAACTTTATCAGCAGGCTTCCCAAGTGAACACAATCGGCGACGCTATTGCCCAAAGCAAAAGCCGCTGGATGATGTTCTGCGACTGCTCCACACGCTTGGCTAGCGATGCGCTGCAACGTCTTGTCTCCAAAGCCGACGAAAAGAGTGCCAATGCCGTTATCGCTGGACTTGACAGGCCCAACGAGGGCATCTTCACCTTGCAGGACAAGCTGTTTGCCACCGAGGTGCTCAAAGGCATCGACGTGAGCGAGGACGACGTGCGTGCCGACGGCTACATCACGCTGCAACGCATCATGATGAAAGCCCAAAACGTTGCCGGCTTGGGTGAGAGCATCCTGACTAAGATCGACTTGAGCCAGATGAGAAGTCTGCTGGCACCAGCCCACAAGGAGCTGCTCTACCGCATGACGACGCTGTATGTCGAGATCCAGCTGTGTGACCGCTGCAACCTTGACTGTGCCTACTGTTCCCATCTGTCACCCGTTTCCAAGCCAGTGACGATTTCACTTGAGACCCTAGAGGCCGAGTGCCACCGCCTGGCCCATGTGGGCGTTGACGAGGTGAACCTCATGGGCGGTGAGCCCCTGCTGCACCCCCAGGTGTGTGATGCCATCAAGCTGACACGCAGCATCTTGCCCAATATCAAACTCATCGTTTCGACCAACGGCCTGCTGCTGCCGCGCATGAGTAAAGATTTCTGGCAATGCTGCCGCGATAACAAGGTGGTACTGCGCATTACCCCCTACCCCAAGGCCAAAAACGGCACATTGAACTACTTCAAGTACGTCTGGCTCATTCGCAAAAACCGCGTCAGGATGGAGTCCACGGGCTGGCGCTTCGGCTTCCGCCACCAGCTGCTGAGCGAGAAGGCCGAGTATGACGCCACCAGCAACTACCTGCGCTGCCAGCTGCATTGTACCCAGGTGCGTAACGCCACGCTATGGCCCTGCGCCTATGTCGCCTATGCCTTCAACCTGAACAACAAGTTCGGCACCAACTTCAAGACCGCCGCTGGCGACAGCCTGCCCCTTGACGGCATCACAGCCACCGACCTGCGCCTGTGGCTGCTGCGCACCAAGCCCTTCTGTGCCCACTGCGGCATCAAGGACGCTCAACGCATTACCTGGCGCCGCTCCCAATACACCCGCGACGAGTGGCTCAAGGAGTAAATCTATATTGCATTCCCCTCGCTAAGGCACTAAGGCGCTAAGATTTTTAGACGGGTTAACGCATTCACTAATCTGCAGGCGAAAGTCCACTCTGCCTCATGTCGTCAAAAAGCAAAACAGGCATTTTGAGCCCTGTTTTTAAAATTTGCTGATTTCCAGTATTATAGCGTCGTCCAACTATTACATAGTGGTGGGGCGGAAATGTTAACGAAATCTAAAAGCTATTTCTAGCTCTCCGATACAAAGTTACTACACATGATCATCGTTGTCCATATCAAAAAGCTACATCGGCATCATTTGACAGTCACTTCATGAGGGGCTGACACATACAATCAAACTACGAATTACGCGAATTTATCGAAGGCATCCGCGCACATCTTTTTACATTAATTATCACGAATTTTTCATGAATTAATTCATGGGGATTAATGTAAAAAACGATTGCGGATGCCAATTTGTCTGATTTGCGGAATTCGTAGTTTTTGTTCAGGGATTTCAGAATGGTCAGTTGTTGATGATTCTCTGACGAAGAGTTTATATAAATCTGGTTGCGCCTCAGCCATTGGTGCAGGCATCATGGCATTCGGCTTACGCAAATTTTCTTCCCTTGGTGGATGTAGATGCCGGGCATCGTCGGGATGTCTTTGCCCACGGGCGGGCCCATCATCATCAAACAACTGAAGAGTCTAAAGGCATCCGCTCCCTTGAATAGAACACGAATGTCCATGAATAGGTCATCAATGGTTTTATTTATGGTCCATTCGTGGGCATTCGTGTGATTGGAGGATGGTGGGTTGCTCTAATCTGCTTTAGTGGCGAGCACCTTAGCGGACGACGATCTTTTTGCCGTTGTGGATGTAGATGCCGGGCGTAGTCGGGACGTCTTTGCCCATGGGCTGGCCCATCAGGTTGTAGTAGCCGTCCATCAAACCAGTCGGCTGGTTGGTCACCACCTCATCGATACCCGTGAAGGCTCCGTGACGATAGCGCATACCCTTGTAGATGATCTTGCCATCCTTGATGACATGGCTCAGGCCGCACCACTCCTGGTAATCGGCATTGGGGTCGGGCTGACGGGTGAACGGTGTCAGCAGGTCGCCCATGTCGCGGCTGTCAAAGCCGATGCCCTCAATGATATAGGCTGCCGTGTCTCCTTGTTCATTCAGATAAGCAAGTCGGCTGCAAGGATAATCCTCTATCATAATGGGATCGACTTCAAAGAAATTATCATTATTCAGAAACTGTTCCTTTTGATGCTCAATATAATTGCCTTTGCATGTTCCCCAGCCATCGCCACTTGTGATGAGTTCATATAAGAACCCTTGATCGAATTCAATCAGATTTCGCCCTTGGGTGATGACTAAGTTCAAGGGCTCATTACAAAAATATGTGACATCCCTCCAGTCCTCTCTCAAGCCAGCAACTAAACTGTCGCACTCTACATCAAGTTCATGGTGCCTGCCATCATAACGATATAAAGCCTTATAAGTACAGTTGTTGTCGCCTTTCCTGGGATGGTTACCCTTAAACTCATAAGTATAGTAATAGCATGTCGTGTCCCCATTGTTTACTACAACCCGCTCGTTGACCCACTTGACACCCTCACGGATGAGAGGCATATACTTGTCACTTTCAGATCCATAGATAACTTCACCATCCTCAATAACTGTTTCAAGCCAAAAATATTCGCCATGAACACCTGTTGATACTGGCAGGAAAAAACCGAGCGGATAACTATTAGAACCAATCAAACCTATTCCCTCGATAATATGGAAATCACCATAAGATCCAAATCCATAGCGTTTGGCCTTATGATGTCCTATTTCAATAGTGTCGGTGTAAAGATGCTCAAAAAAATCATTATCATCTTGACCATAGGCACTATGATGATAGACACTATCCCAATAGGCAACTGGATCCTGAAAATCATAGAGCAGAAATTCTTCACCGGAACGAATTGCATTAAAGTATTCTTCGGTTCCAAAACAGAAATCACCAATGGGAGCATCGTAGAAGGACACGCAGTCAGGCACAATGCCATACACTTTCTTGTCCTCCTCACGCAAGTAAATTGGTACCACATCACTGGGCTCGCTTATCTCATCATCAACACACTTATGCATCGCCTTGTATAGTTTGCCGTTGATGACAGTGTCTCCTCTAAGTTCAAGCGTGCGGTGTGCAATAAAGTCGCCATTTGCAGGATTATTGTTATAATCATACCATTGATAATCGCTAATAGCATACACCCACTTCGCCCCCTCGCGGACGAACGGAACGTACTCGTACTCCTGTGCCACAGCCGAGGTCACCCCCAACAGGGTCAATAATGTGAATAGTAATGTTTTTTTCATAATGTTATTATTTTAGATTTTCGATAATTTTGCAAATTTACATAATATATGCGGTATATCCATTACCCCCCCATTTTAACACTTTATTAACATTTCATTGATTCAACGGCAGGTTGACAATGATGTGAAGATATTTCAGATGGTTTAGGTTATTTAATCACACGAATGGCCATGAATGGGTCATAAATGTTTTATTTATGGTCCATTCGTGGGCATTCGTGTGATTGGAGGATGGTGGGTTGCTCTAATCTGCTTTAGTGGCGAGCACCTTAGCGGACGACGATCTTTTTGCCGTTGTGGATGTAGATGCCGGGCGTAGTCGGGACGTCTTTGCCCATGGGCTGGCCCATCAGGTTGTAGTAGATCCCGTCCGTCAAGCCGCCTGTCTTATCGGTCACCACTTCGTCGATGCCTGTGAAGGCCCCGTGACGGTAGCGCATGCCCTTGTAGATGATCTGGCCGTCCTTCACCACGTGGCTCAATCCGCACCATTCCTGATAGTCGGCATCGGGGTCGGGACGCTTGGTGAACGGCGTCAGCAGGTCGCCCATGTCACGGCTGTCGAAGCCGATGCCCTCCACAATATAAGCTCGCGGCTCGCCATCCTCGCCGAAGTAACACCAACGGCGGCAAGTCACATCCTCTATCTCTACAGGATCCACTTGGATGAAGTTATCATGGGTCAAAGTCTGGTCTTCAGGCGTTGGAGGGCTAAGCTGCTGACAAGTAAGGTAATATTCAATTGTGTTATCCCAATCAGGATATTCGTCCTCGGTGAAATAATACAATATTATGTCTTCACCAGCACCAACGAATTGACCAAAACTGATTAAATTCTTATCCTGATTAATATTTTCAAAATAGGCATAATTCCTTCCACAGGTCGTCATCCTCGTCCCGTCCAATCCCGCAATAAGGCTGTCGGTGCTAACTTCAAGTTCATTGCCCGTGTAGTAATAACAGGCCTTAAAAACCTTGTTAATCATGTTTGGCCATGTACTGTCGTTGCCACTGATCTCATAGTTGTAGTAGTAACGGGTGGTGTCACCATGGTTGACGATGACCTTCTCGTTGACCCACTTCACCCCTTCGCGAGCGATGGGAAGGTAATCCGACTCCTGCGCCACTGCCTGGGTTATGCCCAGCAGGGTGAGCAGCATTAATAATAATCTTGTTTTCATATCTTTGGATTGTTTATTTGATTCAACATACCTGCAAAGCAACACATTATCCCCTATAATAACAAATAATTTTTCAAAAACTCGATGGATATACGGCAAAAGTTGCCCCTTTCTCAACTTTGAAACCATCTTCAAGAGATGATTCTTTTCATAGTAAAAATGACTTTAAGAGTTAATAAAAAAAGGTTGTTTCAGTTAAAAATGCCCATTTCATCGGAGAAATCGGGCATTTTATCTACTCGATCTCGAAGAAACCCTCGTAGGTGTTGTCCTCGGGTGAGTAGATGGTGATGACGTAAACGCCTTGCGGAAGAGTAGAAATGTCGATGGTGTCGTAGTAACCGCTGACTTGGGTCGAGATGACTGTCACAAAGTTGGTCACCGAGGCAATCTCCACGTCATAGTAGTCCACCGCGCCGTCGCCATCAATGATGATGGTCTGATTGACATTGTCATAATACACATCAGGCTGATCAAATGGGCTGAAATGCTCGAGATGATCATTATGGTGGCCGATATGCTGCATATTGATCACTTCCTCTCCATTACATAGATTTATTCCTAAAAATGCTGACAAGATCAATACAGTTTTAAATCTTTTCAATGTTCTCATGCTAATTGGTTTTATGTGTTAATAATATTGTGATTTATTGTTTGTGGTGAAGAAAAGATAGCTTCATAGTAAGATGGTTGAATCTTTTCACTGCAAAATTATAACGAAAAAACGGGATAAAAGCAAAAAAATGATTAGCTTTTTTGCTAGCTAATCAACAATTAATCAAGTGTTTAGAAAAAATAAAAATTTCAACCACTAATTTCGCACTTAAAGCTGGGTTTATTTTATGGCGTCATGTTTCTCATGCAGATAGATCTGGATAAAGTCATCAACTTTAGTTGTGTCAAGACCGAAATTATCCTTCATGATTCTCTTCTTGTTTCTGCTGGCTGTCACATCATTGGTGTAGTTCATGATTATTTTGATGATTTGATTCGGAAAGTGGGCACACATCAACATGAACAGTTGCATGTCTTTGTCTGACATGTCTGGATAGTTTTGTTCGACGAACGATGCGATACCGTGGAATTCCCCGTCAACCGAAATCCTAAGGTTTTTCCAGAAATTTTTGGAAAGAGGCTTGCGTAAAATCCCCTTTTGCTCAAACAGATCCTTAACGATACGCATCAGGGGTAAGACACTTTTCTTGCCGTCATCGGTGACTGATATAATTCTGGCACACTCGTATAACTCATTTAGGGCAGCATGTCTATACCTGACTATGCTTGAGACTTGGCTGTTAATGTCGGACTGTTCCTTCATTTCAAGCTCAAGTTTCCTCTTGTTCACTGCAACCAACTGCTTTTCCTTCTCATCTATATCGGCCAGCATCTTCTCCACATCACTCCTGGCACTATCCAGTTGGCTGCGGTAATTGGCGATATGTCTCTTGACGATAAAGTAAGCGATGACGGTCATAATAGCGATGGCTAGCAGTGTTATGCCAATGATTTTGCCCCAGCGGTGGTCGGCGTCGCCTCTAACCTTTTCTCCTTGCTGGTCGGCGTCCCACTTCAATTCCGTCTCAATCAGTCTTGACCCACGTGATTCCTCGAGAAGACGCGTGTCGATACCTTTGGCCAACTCGCTATAGCGCATATAATCGTCATATTGCTGTGTCGCCTGTGACAAGTCGGCTAATGCCTGATAACGGTTCATGCTATCAACTGCGATGGTGGGAAGTGGTATCAAAGACATGATCCATAGCGCCGAATCCATGAGACCGAGGCGGATATAAGATCTCACGGCAAAATAATAGAACTGATCCTCATTACAATCGTCCTTGCCGTTTCTCACGATATCCATGGCCAATTCCTTAGCCTTCTTAAAGTCGCCGCAATAAAAGTATCTTCCAACCAGTTTTGACTGATACTGCCAGCCTTTAGGTGAATGAATTATCTTAGCCAGAAGGATTGCTTTCTCCAGATAAAAGCGGGCTGAATCTTCTCCGAGGATTTTGGGATAGCCCCCCTGAGTTCCTATGGTGGTTACCAAATAAGCGGTGTCTTTACATATCTCAAAGAAATGTGTTGCCTGCTTCATCCTTGCTACAACGGCACTGTCATTGGAATAAAAACCCTGATAAAGTTGAGCGATACGCAGGTTGCTATAACCCAAGTTAAAATAGTTATCGGGATCGGCAGAGGTTTCAGCGGTTTTGTAATAGAACATGGCGCTATCGGGGTGGCCGAGTTCTTCCATGACGGCACCTTTGTAGATATAGGCACGAGTGAGTTTTTCGCGTTCTTTTGGGTGTTGCTTATAGTATGAAAGGGCGCGGTTGATGTCGCTGTCGCTGGTGGCGGGGATGTAGGCTTTATAGCGGGCTTGGGTGAGGAGCAGGTCGCGGTAGGCTCGGTCATGCTCGGTGGTGAGGCTATCGCGATTCACGGCCTCGATTATTGCCAAGGCGCTGTCGGGATTGTCATGCATCAAGCTGTCGGCGGTCGTGAGCCGGCTGTCGTAACGTGTCGCATTACTGCAGCCCGGGACCACCGCCCCCAGCACCAGCATCACCAATATGACAACCAGCAGTTGTTTCACGCCTACAAAGATAGTATTTTTTTGGAGAAGGTGTTGCAAAACTTCACTTGACACAATTTTAATCGGCCTAACGGCCGAGAAATTAAACAAAATTTGTATGAAAATTAAACAAATTAAATTTTTATTATAATTTTATTTATAATTTTGAACATTTTGGCTTCGACGAGTTAAAGGTTCTTGGCCGGTAGGCCGAAAAATCAGAGGCGAATTGGTATATCAACGCCCCCTGGCCCCCTCTAATCGCTCCCCCTCCTCCGCCCTTCGGGCACCTCCCCCCCAGGCGGGGGAGGAGCTGGGAGTTGCTAACGCATTGGATGTCAATGACTATCCCATTGAACTAACTTTAATCACCACGTTTGTGCGGAGGTTATATTGAGTACGTATCCCTGCTTTGAGAGGGCAAGATAGGCTGAGTTTGAGAAATACTGAAATAATTTTGGCATTTCGTTGGAGTTGCAGTATCTTTGTCCCCTGAAAATCAACATTAATTGAGAATCATGGCATTGAAGAAGATTACGATAGCGATTGACGGACACTCGTCGACCGGTAAGAGCACAATGGCCAAGGCGCTGGCAAGGCGCATCGGCTATGCCTATGTGGACACGGGTGCGATGTACAGGGCAGTGACTCTGTTTGCTCTGCGCAACAAACTCATCAAGGGTGAAAAAGTTGACGAGAAGGCCCTCAAGGATCACTTGAAACGCGGCGACATCATGATCACCTTCCGCCCCACCAAGGACGGCAAGAGTGTGACTGTGCTTAACGGCAAGAACGTGGAGCGCTACATCCGCTCGATGCGCGTGAGCAACGTGGTAAGCATTATCGCAGCCATCGGATTTGTCCGCAAGGCGATGGTCAAGCAACAACAGGCCATGGGCAAGGACAAGGGCGTGGTGATGGACGGCCGCGACATCGGCACAGTGGTATTCCCTGATGCCGAGATGAAGGTGTTTGCCACGGCAAGCGCCGAGGTGCGCGCCCAGCGCCGCTTTGACGAGCTGAGAGCCAAGGGCGACACGACAACGACCTTTGAGGAGGTGCTGGAGAACGTCACCGAGCGTGACCGCATCGACAGCACACGCAAGGAGAGTCCGTTGCGCCAGGCCGAGGATGCCGTGGTACTCGACAACTCGCACTTGAGCATCGAGGACCAGAACGAGTGGCTGTATCAGCTTTACCTTTCTAGAGTTAGGAGTTAGGAGTTAGGAGTTAGAAGTTAGGAGTTAGGAGTTAGGAGTGGCATCCGCATTCTAACAGCTGACTGCTAAAAGGGAAAAATGGCGATTATCGAGATTGATAAGGGATCGGGGTTCTGCTTTGGGGTAACGACCGCCATCAGCAAGGCCGAAGAGGAACTCAACAAGACGGGGCACCTCTACTGCCTGGGCGACATCGTGCACAACACAGCCGAAGTGGACCGCCTTGCCAGCCGAGGGCTGGAGACCATCACCCACGAACAGCTGGAACAGCTGCACGACGTGAAGGTGTTGCTGCGTGCCCACGGCGAGCCGCCCGAGACCTATGAAATCGCCAGCCGCAACCGCATCGAGATTATCGACGCCACCTGTCCTGTGGTCCTCAAGCTGCAACAGCGCATCAACGCCACTTATAACACTGCCGAGGACGGTAAGCCCGCACCGCAGATAGTCATCTACGGCAAGCGGGGCCATGCCGAGGTATTAGGTCTCGTCGGGCAGACCCAGGGCCGCGCCACCGTTATCGAGAACATCGAGGAGATTGACAAGATCGACTATAGCCGCGACATCTACCTCTACTCCCAGACGACAAAGAGTGTGCAGGAATTCAGGCACATCGTCGAGGAGATCAAGCGCCGCGTGCAGCCGGGGGTAACTTTCCGTAGCTTTGACACCATCTGCCGCTCGGTCGCCAACCGCATCCCTCAGATCCGCGAGTTTGCCCGCCAGCACGAACTGATCCTGTTCGTCAGCGGAGCCAAGAGCAGCAACGGGCGCATCCTGTTTGCCGAGTGCCTGGACGCCAATCCCGACTCACACCTTGTCAGCAGCGAGGCGGACATTGACCCGTCGTGGCTCATCGGCAAGGAGCGCATCGGCATCTGCGGTGCCACCAGCACGCCACGCTGGCTGATGCAGCGCGTGAGCGATGCGGTCAGCAAAGAGTTAGAAGTTAGGAGTTAGGAGTTAGAAGTTAGGAGTTTTAGAAGAAGATATTTCACCAACAAATATGACCAAAAGAAACCTCATCATCACCATTATCCTGCTGTCGTTCATTGACCTGGTGGCGGCAGGCTGGTATATGTCACGCCGCATCGAGGCCAGTGGCAATAGTCAAAACTTTTTTGACCAACGCGACACGACAGAAACCATTGCCGAAGCCGATACGGTGATTACCACATTCCAGGAAGACCTGTTTGACGAGTTGCAGCACAACACCTACTACTACATCGCCAATACGCCGAGCGTCAGCGGAGACAACAGCACACGCTACACCAGCATCAAGCATGTGAAAGTGCGCTGGCCCCGCAAGGTGAACGGTGACAGCGAGTTTGAGGCGCTGAACAAGGAACTGATCAGCAAGGCATTTGACAACGCTCAGTCAAGGATGAAGGATGCTCGCTACCTGTACCTGAACAAGCCGTCGTTCAACAAGCCCCTGGGTGATGATTACAAGTCACTGTCCAGTGCTCCCACCATCGTTCCCGTCTATGGCAACGTGAGTCAGGTCCTTGTCTATCCTTACATGACCTCACAGCGCTTACTGGTGATGGAGATTGACAAAGTGGAATATAACGGCCGCACGACGAGCGAGAATGACTACTTCGTTCACTACGACCGCCAACGCCAACGCGTGCTGTCACGCATCGACATCCTCATTGCCGACGTGGACAAGGAAAACAAGGTGTTGAAACTCATCAACAAGAAGATTGACGAGCTGAACAAGAGCCGCGGCGAGTCCAACCAGTTGCAGCATGCGCTGAACGTGCCTGCCGAGGTGTGCTGCAGCAAGAAGGGCATCCTGTTCCAGTACAAGCAGGGAAGCATCAGCGACAATGCCGTTGAGATCATGATCGACTATGACGACCTTGAGCCTTACCTCACCGAGGATTTCAAGCAGCTGATGAATGGCAACGACAACTACAAACTGTTTGACGACAAGATCAAGCCCGAGCCCATCAACCCGACCAAAGCCGCAACAAAACCTGCCGAAACTCCCGTCAAGAAGAAAAGCACCTATCAGCCCAAGAGCGGGTACGAAAAAAAGAAATACAATTCAAAAGACGGCAACAAGTATCAATACAAGCGCCAATACAAGTACCGTCACAAGAAAAAAAGATACTCTAAGCCAGCACAAACCAGTCAGAAGAGTTATAGCGGGGCAAAGCGTAAATCTGGACGTTACGGCCGATCTGGTCGGCGGAGTTGGAGCCATCGCCGACGGTAAGCCCCTTGGCTTCTAACGCGTGACGCATTGTAGTAAGGGCTATCTCCTCGGTGTTGTTGTCCTTGCTCAGGTGGCACAGGAAGACATAGCGCAGGCCATCATGATAATGCTCGGCGACAAACTGTGCCGCAACCGCATTGTCAAGGTGGCCTTTTTCACCCTTCACACGGTCCTTGAGCATTGCAGGATACTTGCCATTCTCCAGCATCTGCAGGTCATAGTTACATTCGATCATCAGGTAGTTGGCACGGCTCATGTAGTGGGCTGCGCGCTCGGTAACAATGCCCATGTCGGTCGCGACAACAAAGTGTTCCCCCTCATATTCGATGTCAAAGCCCACACTCTTCACGTCATGGCTTGTCTCAAAAGCCGTAATTTCCATATCCGCCACCCTGAAGGGAATCTCCTTGAAGATGGGGACATGATGATCCTGGATGCGGCCAGGGATGCGGCAGCGCTGCAAAAGCTGGCTCATCACGCCCATCGTACAATAGACGCTGCAACGGCATCGGCTCACCGCCGGATACAGGCAACGCATGTGGTCCTGATGGGCATGGGTGAGCAATACACCCTTGACCATTTCACGAGGCACACCGTTACGTTCCAGAGCGGCAAACGCTTCATCCAGATTGAGGACATCCTCCTCGCTCTTCTTGCGTTTACGCTTGGTCTTGGGGGGCGGTTTGATGCCCGCATCAATAAGGATGCCACCAAGCGGCGTACCCAGATAGGCACAGTTGCCGCTGCTGCCACTGCACAGGCTCATGAAACACAATCCCTTCCCCACCCCATAATACTGCGGTGTGGCGACCGGCGTCTCGTCGAGCACCTCACCATGGGGCGTGTCATCGCCATCGACGTCAAAGGCGATCTTCAACGGCTTGCCATCATTGGTATATCCTTTATATTTATGTCCTGCCATATTGCGGGATGATTTTTCTTATTGGTACAACAGGAAGATGGTGGGTACCTTGTGGTAGTCATACTGTGCCTGGCGCCACTGTGACAGCGTTCGGGTGACGATGGTCTGGTTCTCGCCAGTGATGTCACTCGCCACACACAACCGCATGGAGGCAGGCAAGTGACGAATCAGGTCGGCAATCAGCTGGTTGTTGCGATAAGGCGCCTCGATAAAGATCTGGGTCTGATGCTCGCGCTCGATGCGACGTGTCATCTCCTTGAGACGCGCCTGGCGTGCCGAAGCGTCAACGGGCAGATAGCCCTCGAAGGCAAACCGCTGACCATTGAACCCCGAAGCCATCAGGCTCATCAGGATGCTTGAGGGTCCCACAAGCGGAAACACCTTATATCCTTTACGCTGGGCGATGGCAACCAAGTCGGCACCCGGGTCGGCGACAGCCGGGCAGCCGGCATCGCTGATGACGCCTACCGCTTCGCCGCGGCCGATGGGCTCCAGCATCGCTTCAAGGGCAACGGTGTCCTTGAGGTCGCTGTGCTCATTCAGTTCATGGAACGTCAGGGCGTCGATGTCGATTGCGCGGTCACACTTCTTGAGGAAGCGGCGAGCCGAGCGCAGACTCTCCACGACAAAATGCCGAATGCCGCGCACAACCTCAATGTTGTGTGCGGGCAGCGCCCTGTCCAGCGGCACATCGCTCAACTGGCTGGGAATCAAATATAATCCAGCCTCTAACATCTCCTGTCAGGTCATTGTTTCAATACTAAACTGCAAATATAATCAATTTTTCAGAGACACAGCCCCATTCATCTCAACAAATCTCTCAGGAAAAATTGCACAAACGCCAAAAAACGCTTTTTATCACCTCTTTAAGGGCTTGCGAATTGTTAGCAAATCAGGCGCATAGCCGAAAAATCGTCATTTTAGCATCTAAAAGTGTCAAAAATTCTAAATTGGGCTGTAGAAATCAAAAAATTGTTAGGTTTTTATAGTGTGGGCGCGACAAATTTGCAGTACTTTTGTGGCGGTAAAAAGATTGTTTATCCGTTTATACAAACCAAAAATTATAAGTACAATGACTGACAATAAAAGTTTACTGGAGCAGATGAGGCTTACCTATAGGCCCAAATTACCCGTTACGCTTAGATGCCCCGTGCGTGCGGTCGAGGGTGAACCCACACAGTCGGTGGCTGACCAAGAAGCCATCAAGGAATTATTCCCCTGCACCTATGGCATGCCCCAATTGACCTTTGAGCGCGACGATTCGGCCATGCCGCCCGAGAAGCCCTTTAATGTGGGCGTCATCCTCAGTGGTGGCCAGGCTCCTGGCGGCCACAACGTGATCTGTGGTCTCTATGACGGTATCAAGGCGCTGAACAAGTATTGCCGCCTGTATGGTTTCCTGGGCGGTCCCAACGGCCTGGTAAAGCATCACTACATTGAGATTACCGGCGACATGATCGAGCAATACCGCAACACGGGTGGCTTTGACCTCATCGGTTCAGGCCGCACCAAGCTCGAAAAGCCCGAGCAGTTTGAGGCTGGTCTTCAGATCCTGCGCGAGCTCAAGATCACAGCAGTGGTCATCATCGGTGGTGACGACAGCAACACCAACGCTGCCATCCTGGCCGAGTACTACAAGGCTCATGATGCCGGCATCCAGGTCATCGGTGTTCCCAAGACCATCGACGGCGACCTCAAGAACGAACAGGTCGAGATCTCCTTCGGTTTCGACACTGCCACCAAGGTCTACAGCGAGCTCATCGGTAACGTAGCCCGCGACTGCAACTCAGCCAAGAAATACTGGCACTTCATGAAGCTGATGGGACGCTCAGCGTCACACATAGCCCTGGAGTGCGCCTTGCAGACCCGCCCCAACTACTGCATCATCAGCGAGGAGGTTGAGGCCCGTGAAATGACCCTGCATGACATTGCCGAGGAAATTGCCAATATCGTCATCAAGCGTCACAATATGGGCATGGACTATGGCACGGTCCTCGTTCCCGAGGGCATTGTCGAGTTTGTCCCCACGATGAAGAAACTCATCGCTGAGCTCAACGAGATGATGAGCGCCCATCCCGAGATTTCCAGCCTGCGCGATACGGCACAGAGCGACTTCGTGCGTGAACACCTGAGCGAGGAGAACCGCATCGTTTACGACTCGCTGCCCGACGATGTTGCACGCCAGCTCACGCTTGACCGTGACGAGCACGGCAACGTGATGGTATCACAGATCGAGAGCGAACGTCTGCTCAGCCGCATGGTGGCCCACGAGCTCAACACGCGCATCGAGGCCGGCGAAATCGAACCGATCAAGTTCAAGACGCAGCACCACTTCTTCGGTTACGAGGGTCGTTGCTCATTCCCCTCGAACTTTGATGCAGACTACTGCTACTCACTGGGTTACAACGCTTCGCACCTCATCTTTGTGGGCGCTACCGGCTACATGTCGGCCATCACCCACCTGGGACGCAAGGCTCAGGATTGGGTAGCCTGTGGTGTACCCATCACCATGATGATGAACATGGAACGTCGTGCCGGCAAGGACAAACCCGTTATCCGCAAGGCGCTGGTTGACCTTGAGGGCGCACCCTTCAGGCACTTTGTCGAGAACCGCGACCAGTGGGCCCTCGAGACCTGCTACATCTATCCGGGTCCCATCCAGTTCTTCGGTCCCGAGGAGTTGGTCGACAAGACGACCTACACGCTCTTCTTTGAGCAGTTCGGCAAAAAGTAACACAACTTTGGCTTATCGTCCCAAGGGCACCCGCCCCGTTAGACTTTAAGTATATAGTTTAACTTCTAAACAGCTTGCTCCCCGCCCCTGGTGTTCAGGAGGCGGGGATTTGCTTTTTGAGCGAAAGGCACGGCGGTACGCCTTATTATTGCAAGAGTGCAATAAACCGCCCTTGTTCACGTTTAATGATTAGTATTGACACATTATTAATAAGCTAAAGAAGAAAAAACAACGATATGTTTTCGGGAATCGTAGAAGAAGCGGCGCGCGTCGTCGCATTGCGTAAGGACGGCGGTAACCTGCACATCACCTTGAAGTGCAGCTTCACCGACGAGTTGAAAATCGACCAGAGCGTGTCGCACAACGGCGTGTGCCTCACCGTGGTAGAACTGCCTGGCGACGGCACCTATACGGTGACTGCCATCCAGGAAACGCTGGACCGCAGCAACCTGGGACTGCTCAAGGTGGGTGACGAGGTGAACGTGGAACGCTCGATGCTCATTGAGGGACGCCTTGACGGTCACATCGTGCAAGGCCATGTGGACCAGACGGCCGTCTGCACCGACGTCAAGGAGGTGGACGGCAGCCACTACTTCACCTTCAAGTATGAAGTGGCTCCCGAGATGGCCCGTAAGGGATATGTCACGGTCGAGAAAGGCAGCGTGACGGTCAATGGCGTGTCACTCACGGTGTGCAACAGCGAGCGCGACAGTTTCCAGGTCGCCATCATCCCCTACACCCGCGAGATTACCAACTTCCACTGCATTGAAGTGGGTACCGTGGTCAACCTAGAGTTCGACATCATCGGCAAGTACCTGGCCCGCTTGATGGAGTTTGCCCTGTAACTGTGACACAGCCAAGATTCCTCAGGCTCACTAAGGTCTAAAGTCTAAGGTCTAAAGTCTAACATCTAAAGTCTAAAGTCTAAAGTCTAGAGCCTAATGTCTGGCGTCTAACGTCTATAATCTAATGAAAAAGATAGGCATCATCAGTGACACGCATGCGTGGTGGGACGACCGCTATGCACAGCACTTCGCCGACTGCGACGAGGTGTGGCATGCCGGCGATATCGGCAGTGACGAGCTGGCTGACAAACTGGAGGCTATCGCACCCGTATTCCGTGCCGTCAGCGGTAATGTGGACGGGGCAAGCCTCAGGCGACGTTTCAAAGAGATGGAAATCTTTGAGGTTGAAGGCGTTAAGGTCGTTATGACGCACATCGGCGGCTATCCAGGCAAATACGCCCCTGGCATCCGCCAGCGACTGGAGCTATCGAGGCCCAAACTGTTCGTGTGCGGCCACAGCCACATCCTCAAGGTGATGCCCGACCGAGCACTCGGTTGCCTAGTAGTCAATCCCGGTGCTGCTGGAGTGCAGGGCTGGCAGGTTGTGCGCACACTGGTAACCCTCACCCTCGACAACGGCAACATCACCCATGCCCAAGTCATTGAATTAGCAAAATAAGGCCTCGCCATGGCGCGGCAACAACAAGATAAAAACAGCAATGAAGAAGACATTATATATATTGGCGGTGTTGATGGCAGGTCTTTTCTTGACAGCCTGCCACAGCAGCGAGAAGAATTACCGTGAGGCCTACGAGAAGGCAATGGAAAGGCGGCAGACAGGCGTCGGCGCTGAAGAATATGCCAAGATTGAGGCGGAACGCCAGCGTTACACCCACGTCATCAACGGGGATAGCGTCAGGATGCTCTATGTCAATGCCAACGTCGCTATCGACTCGACCGACGTGGCCCATGACTACAATGTCGTGGTCGCTACATTCACTCAGAAAATCAACGCCAAGAGCTACCGTGACCGCCTGCGCGAGGAGTGCGGTCTGAAGGGCAGTTACGTCCTCTTCGGCGGTAAGGACAGGCAGTACTTCGTCGTCGCCCAAGGCTTTGACAACAGCGGTGACGCAGCAGCCATGCTCCGCAACCTCGACAAGAAAGTCTGCCTCAAGATCCTCGAGCCCCTACCCTGGATCCTGAAGAAACTTTGATAAAGGCCTATTTCATAGAACTACACATCCAAACAATAAACAGCCAGGGACGCCCCCGATAAGGAAGCGTCCCTGGTATTGTTTTATCAAGTCAAGTGATTACCTCACGCGGCCCTGATAGCTGCCGTCACGGGTATCAACCTCAATGATCTCGTCGGTGTCGATGAACAGGGGCACGCGTACGGTGGCGCCGGTCTCGACGGTGGCGGGCTTGAGGGTGTTGGTGGCGGTATCGCCCTTCACACCAGGCTCGGTATAAGTAATCTTCAGCTGGGTCTTGATGGGCATCTCGGCGAAGAGGACGGTCTCGGTCGAAGCGTCGCTGACAACCTCAACGATGTCGCCTTCCTTCATATAGTCGGCGCCGGTGATCAAGTCCTTGCTGATGGGGATCTGCTCAAAGGTCTCGTTGTTCATGAACATAGCGTCCTGACCATCCATGTAGAGATACTGGTAGGGGCGACGCTCAACGCGCACGTCCTCGAGCTTCTCACCGATGTTGAAGCGACGCTCCAGCACGCGGCCGTCAACGACGTTTTTCAACTTGGTGCGCATGAAGGTGTTACCCTTACCGGGCTTTACATGAAGGAATTCGATGCAGAAATACAGATCGCCATCCATGCGGATGCACGTTCCGTTCTTGATGTCTTGAGCATTAATCATAATTGTACTGTTGTTATGCTATTGTTTTATGTAAAATTAGTTTGTTCTCAGTCAATTGTGGGTGCAAAAGTAGTGATTTTGAGAAAAAAAACAAAAACTTTTCTGCAAAAATGCGTTTTGATTTGTGTAATTTGAAAAAAAGGACTAATTTTGCACCGCATTTTGCGAAAATTTTTCGGAACAACTAAAAAACAGAGATAAGAAATGAAAAGAACATTCCAACCCTCGAACCGTAAGAAAGCCAACAAGCATGGCTTCCGTCATCGCATGCGCACCGCCGACGGTCGCAAGGTTCTTGCCCGTCGTCGCGCTAAGGGTCGCTACAGCCTCACCGTTAGCGACACCGTTTACAAGTAATCCCATCTTGTAAAGTGACGTTGCGGGCCCTGAGCCCGCTACTCTACAACGCATCAAGCCGTTATGGTCCCCCGGGACCGTAACGGCATTTGTTGCATCCTATAGGTTCTTGATGACGCGGCAGGGGTTGCCCACAGCGATAGTGTTGGACGGGATGTCATGCGTCACGACCGACCCTGCACCGATGGTCACGTTATCGCCGATGGTTACGCCGGGCAGAATCGTCACCGAGCCACCAATCCACACATTGTCACCGATGGTCACTGGCCGCGCCCACTCACGGCGCGTGTTGCGCTCCACAGGGTCGGTACTATGACAAGCCGTGTAGATGCTCACGTTGGGCCCGACAAAGCAATCGTCACCGATGGTCACCAGCGCCTCGTCAAGCACCGTGAAATTGAAATTGGCAAAGAACCGCTTGCCCACGCTGATGTGTTTGCCATAGTCACAATAGAACGGCTGGTTGATAAACACCTTGTCGTCACCCACATGCCCCAGCAGGTCCATCAGCATACGCTTACGCTTCTCCATATCGGTGGGCATCAGGAGGTTATATTCGTGAATGATATCCTTCGTCTCGTTCAGTTCCTTGATCAACTGGCTATCGACGGCACTATACAGCTCGCCAGCCAGCATTTTCTCCTTCTCAGTCATAATCGTGTCTCTTACTTTTTCTGCAAATGTACTCAGAAAACAGGAAAGGCCGAGCCATACAAGACAAAAAAAAATCAGCACGACTCTCACGAGGGATGCTGACAATCATGTTTAACCCTAAAAAACCTCCAAAAATTATGAGTTCGAACCTATATCTGCAATTACCGTGCCAACTTTTTGGTTGATGTAATTATCTATATCACAAGCGGTTGTGATGAAAAAATAAACAAAATCGGCTCAAGAGTGACGTGATAAGAAGTGTTCAAATGCTACTGAAAACAGTCAATTTTTGCCCAATTTTTGGGCGTTTTTATACACTTTTTATGAACACTTTTTATGTACACTTTCGAGAATTATGAGCATGATTATCAATGACAAACGGCAGAGGTACTATGGCGAAATCAAGGCTAGATTTTATCTGCGTAAACCGAAGGCCTCAAGACCCAGCAAAATTTACTTAGTAGTCTTTATAGAACACAAGCAATATAGGTGCTCCACCGGGGTGAAAGTGTATCCAAATCAGTGGAATTCCAAGAAGGAACTTGCAGTGGTTTCAAACACCTTGAGCAAGCAGGACAATCAGAATAACATGATTGCCAATGAAAGATTAGCCAAGGTCAGACGCTATTTTGCTGAATTTATTGAGTATCTATGTGACAATGATGTAGCGGATATAGCGGCAACGCTCAAACAATTCATCTATCAGGATGTGGCAAAAACGAACTTCGACCCGTATGCGACGATTATGGGCGCGTTGGATCATTACCACAATTACGTCAAGCCATCAATTAAGGACAGCACAAAACGGCAGAGTGAATCCCTCTTGAGTGAGTTCGCTCGTTTCGTTGGCACTCTACCTGAAAAAGATAAGACGATGGAGATCTTCAGTCAGAGCGGATTGAACATGTACAAGGAATACCTGATTAACAAAATGAACAAAAGTAAAACTGGTGCTACCAAGAGAAACTTTGGCGTTGGTCAGTTAAATCGTTGTGGGGCCATCATCGCCTTGCTAATAAACAAAGTGCTTGTCCCGAAAGAAGAGGTCTCAAACCCTGTTGTCTGGATTAAGGTGGAGGATCCACGTCGAGAAGACCAGGTGGGGCACATTCCGCTATTGGACGATGAAGTCACTGCTATTGAGAACTGCACAGGTCTAACCCCTGTTGAAGAAGAATACCGCGACGTGTTCTTGCTTCATCTGGAGTGTGGTCAGCGTGTTTCAGACTTAGCCAAGCTGCTTACCGGGAACTACAAGGTCAAGCAAGGCAAAAAATACAAATATATCGTCGTTTCAACAATGAAGGAGAACATCAAAGCGATTATACCATTAACGCCCAGGATGACAATGTTGATGGAAAGAATCAAGAGCCAAAAACTTGTTGATCCAGTAGAGTTTGAAGAAAAGACACGAGGTAAAGGCAATAACACCTATAATGAAGCTATTCGTCGGATAGCCAAGAAAGCAGGATTAGAAAGGGAAATCGTCAAGATTGATTCAACTCAAAAAGAAGTAAGGAAACCGCTATATAAGACGGTATCCAGCCACGACGCTCGATGCACGTTCATTACTAACATGATCAGGAAGGGCGTCAGTCCAGAAAGATTGTGCCGGATGACAGGTCATGCCAATGATGAGATGATCAAGAGGGTCTATGCCCAACTCACAGTCGATGATGAAATCAACCGAATCGAATCCGACCTGTATAGCGATGTCGAAGACGATGAAGAATAGATGATTCAAAGTCACAAGCAAGTGCTGGTATTGTCATTTAAAAATTAATTAATTATGCCAATAAGTAGCAGTTTGTTTTTTATTGATTATATTTGCGGTAATAAATCAACAACATCGCTGATTCCTTCAAACAATAAACCGATCAAGATATGGCTAAGAAAAAGAAAATAGATCTTAAACTGATCGTTGCTGAAGCTTTGGATTATTACCACAATTACGTGAAAAAAACGATAAAAGAAAGTACAAAGCGGCAGAATGAATCTCTCTTGAGTGAGTTTTATCGTTTTGTTGATACTTTACCGGCTAGAGATAAGACGATGAAGATCTTTAGCCAAAAAGGATTGAATAGATACAAGGAGTATCTAATTGATAAGATGGAACACAGCAAAACTGATGGCAAAAAGAGGAACTTTGGCGTCGGCCAGCTAAATCGCTGCGGAGCTATCATCGCTTTATTAATTAACCGTGTATTGGTAGATAAAGAAGATGGTATTGTTAGAGTGATTTGGAATAAGGTGGACGATCCCCGTAGAGAGGACCAAAAGGGGCATTTTCCCCTGCTCGAAAATGAAGTAACTGCAATAGAGAATTGTTCGGGACTAACCCCTGCTGAAGAAGAGTATCGCGACATATTCTTACTTCAAATCGAGTGTGGGCAAAGGGTCTCCGACTTGGCAAAAATACTTACAGGCAAATATCGAGTTAAACAAGGAAAGAAATTTAAGTACATTATAATTTCAACCATTAAAGAGAATATTAAAGCCCGTATTCCTTTGAGACCTAAAATGAGAATGTGGATGGAAAAAGTTAATTCTCATAAGCTCATAACCCCAGTTAAATTTGAGAAGATAGTTAACGGTAAAGGTAATGGCATATACAATCAAGCAATTAGAAGAATAGTAAAGAAAGCGGGACTAGATAGAGAGATTGTTCGAATTAATTCATTACTATTGGAAGTGAGAGGACCATTGTATGAAGAGATTACCAACCATGCAGCTCGTTGCACATTCATAACAAATATGCTCAAAAAGGGCGTTAGTACTGAACGGCTGAGCAAGATGACCGGCCATGCCAGTGATGAAATGATCAAGAGAGTCTATGCTCAGCTCACAGAAGATGATGAAATTAACCTTATCGAATCTGATTTGTTTAGTGATATTGAAGACGATGGTTCGGATATAGTTGTTACTACATCTTCTGATAGGTCAAATAAACCTGTTGCTGCAGCCAAAGAACAGTCCAAAGACATCGATAGATCATCAGCTCTTAACAATGAATTAGATTATAATCCATTTGAACAAATTGCCAATAATGATTATATTGATGGCCTTAACATAGCTATCGGATTAGCTGATAAAAGATTTAACTCATTGCTTAAGGTGAGTGATGATGAGGTAAATAAGGAATATGAAAAGTATTATATAATACCCTATAATAAAAAGTATTCCGCAATTGATTCTTTTAAAATTAAAAACAAAGAGGAAATAATACAATTTTGGAATCTAGTCGCGCAAAAGTTCGATAAACAGGAAAATGAAATGCCAGATAAGAATCTAGATCATGATAGATTATTCGTGCTACACGTCTTAATTAACTACTGTAAAGCTAAAGGTTTTGGAAATGATTCAACAACGTTTTTTCAAAATATCTCAAATAAAATATGTGAAGAGAATCTGACAGCACACCTGTATATAATAAGTGTAACCCACTTAAATATACTATTACCTATTGCTAGGATATTTATAATCGCAACTTCAGCATTGCGTTATGTTATATATAGGCGACCTTATGTAGACTTTTCATTACCAACTGATATGCAATTTATTGTTAATCGTATACCCGATTGGACTCTTGTTTATAAAGAATTGAAGAAATTCTCTAATCTACGGCTACAAGCAATTATTCAAAAGACGGATTGTAGTTATGATATAAAAACTATACTATATAAATCAATTGTCTTAAGAGATAAAACTTCATTTGCTAATACAATGAAGTCGCATGAGCGTGAGGCTTACGGAATGATTGTGATTGCTTATGAGTTGCATTTTTTCAGTAAAATTGCAAAGTTTATATCCTATCTCATGTCGTTAAGAAGAGAGAGCACAATTTGGAGCTTTTCAGATTCAGATTTTTTTGATAGAATAATCGATTATATATCGAAACAATGGCCTTTTTTTGATGAGGAAGAGAGTTTTATTTCAGGCGCTCTGAATAATGGTTGTGATATTTGGGATAGAATTATGTCCATACTTATCTTTATTCTAGAAGAAATTGAGAAACTCAAAAATAGTGCTAATATTTCAGAAAAAAAAATACTCATTCGCATCTTAAATTTAATAAATGAATATCCTGAGTTAAAAGCCCAATTAGACAATTATAAATTGAGTCAGAATACATTATCTGATTCCGACCCCGATTATAAATCATCAGAAGCTAATACTTCTTTAACAGGAAACAAAGAAACAAAGAGCAATAATGACGAAGATATTGAAACACTAATACCAAATTATATTTCTTTTAGTTCGAAGAATATTGATATCGATAGATTAGTTTATTTACTCACAAATGAAGATGAACTAAATAACTATTTTAGTTTTGTTTCATTGTTAGAGTCCAATTCAAATAATGCAGATGTTGGTAAGTGCCTTAAGCATTTTTTTAGTGCAGCAATGACAGTTATGACATTTAAGTTAAAATGGAATGGTAAAAGCGCAGTTAGTTTAAAGTTCCTCATACGGCTTTTGGTTAACAGAAATATTGAAGCAAGAGAAAAGAACGTGATTGACGAGACAAGAAAAGATGGCATTTCCAAAAAATATGTATCAACTGGACAAGGACAAGGAAAAATTTGGCCATCCGTCTGCAAAGTCTTTAACTATGACAATGCAGATTCTATCATGACTGCAAGGTTGGGAGATTCAGAAACAGCTAGAAGCGAGAATCTAGAGCAGCTTCGGATAATTGCAAAGATATACTTCGCCTGTAAGAAATAATACTTTCATTCTCCTGCACTCTTTCGTATAACTCAACCATATCCAAGTAGAAATCGATCAGGGTTTGTCTTAGCCTTGTTCCTCCATCATACTCGGATATCGGTATTTTGTACTCTCTAAGCAACGATAGGCACTCTCTCAAATACTCCCCCGGCGAAGATCTAAAACTCGCCATCCAGACCCTCTTTATGCCTTTTTCGGACAATTCTCTCACCGTTCCATATCCAAGTATCTCCCACAGGAAAAACACCGGCGCTTTTAATGCCTCCATATTATCCACGTGAGGTCTTTGGATATGTTCAGGCATTCCTCTAGCGCCGAGCATTCTATCCTGGACATCACACATTGATTCGACCAGGGATATAAGTTCTTGTTTGGTGGGAGGGGTGGTCATGAAAACGGACTATGGTGTTACAGTGTGAACGGGTCTGGAGAGGTATCTCTGACCGATTACCTCCAAAGTTGGCCTTCATGCTTAAGGTTACACTAATTTGGCACTTGTAATTGGGAATGAGTATTTGCTCACAATTTTTTCAATAAGTTCAAATCGGGCCTTGACTGGACCATACAATCTCAACCAGTAGCCATTATTTACAGGTGTATAGAAATAGCTATCATCAGGTTTGCCGAAATGAATCAGAAAGGTGCCGCCACTCATGAGTCTCATACCACTTACAGCCTCAGGGCCAACAGCATTTACGACCGTAATGAAGGCATCGTTAGGCATCATCACTTTCTTCTCACCGTTTCTATAAGTCAGTTCAACTTTCCAGCCTGTTGTTGATTCTTGTGGAGGAGTTGACTTTGTGGAAGTCGTTTTCTTTTGGGAAGTTTTCTTTGCAAAAAAAGTATTATATGAATTTAACGGAGGCTCTTCTGTAATCTTTTTCAATACATGGGTTTTCTCGTCATCAATGTAGCCTAGTCGTTCATATCGTTCTTTTAGAAAGTCCACATAACCCAAGAAGAATTGTCTCCGTTTTGTGAACCACTGTGAGGCTCCGCCCCAAGCTTCAATTAATTTAACCAATATTACCTTACACTCTTCAAAAGACTTGCATCCATTTAGTTGTGTTCCGAATGTCGCATCTGTATTTGCAGCCTCAACAATAGATTTGAACACAGCTAATTGGGAAGTTACGGCTGATTTGCTTTCTCCTGTCTTAATTAGCTGATCTTTATACTCTTTTTGAAGGCGAGTATTCAAGAAGGCGGCCCAAATACCTTCTATTTGGTTAACAGGAGTTGTTTCTTCGTTTCCGCCAGAGCGTTCTATATTTTTCTTTAGTTGATCTTGTTGAGCTGTTTTTTGTACTTCGGTTGGACTTGAATTTTGTGACCTATAATCGAGTGTGCCATATTCGTTATATCGGTTCTGCAAAAAAGTTAGATAATCCATGAAAAATTGCCTTCGCCATGAGTATCGACCTGCGTATCCCCATGTTTTGATCAACTTGATAAGAATGCTCCAACATTCATTAAAAGATTGGCATTTCCTCAAACGTTTGCCATAGAATGCATGTTCGTCAGCAGCTTTAATCTTATACCTGAAGTGCTGCATTTGAGACGCGACAACGGAGCTTCTAGTCCCGGCCTTAATTAATTGGTCCACAAAAATGTTATGTAGGTGAGTGTTCGAGAAGGCCGCCCAAATTCCATCTACATGGGAATTAGAAAAAGTATTCTTTGAGGAGCCAGAAGTCTCAGAATCACTCTTCTGCTTCTCCTTTTGAACGTCATGATTAACATTCTTGAGAACCCCAAGACGACTTAACATTCCTTGAACAGCTGCCTCAGAACGTTTTAATGCAGTCGCAATAGACTTTATTGAGACCCCAGCTTCATAATATCTTATAGCGTCATCTTTCTCTGTTTGTGACCATGGAAGCCCATTTTGTGCCAAAGAAGATTCTTGCGGTTGCGATGATTCTTCATTTGCATTGGCTTTAGTTGAAGCCCCATAACCCATCGCAAGGGCGTGTCGTAAATTCGCCCTCAAATGTTCTACTTCTTCTTTTGTGCTTTCAAGCGACAGCATTAATTCTGAGTTCTGCTCCAACAAGTCATTTAATCTAACCTCGTTTTCGCATATCTTTGACTGGCAATCGATTAAACCGTTTTCGAATAAATCAGAGATCTGTTGTTTTGAGAATCCATAAACCTTTGCTAGAGACTCAATAGATTCTCCTTTGAGCACACTGGATATAATAGTGTATTTCTGGTCATCAATACGATTCTCCAAACTGGCAACAACACCAAGGATAAAGTCTGCAAGTGTCTGGTTAAGTGGATTCGTCTCTATGCTCTCCTCTTCTTCTTGGTTTTCTGAATATAAGCGAGGTTCTAGATGCTCTTTAATATCCTCATCACCAGTGAGTCTCTTCAAAATATTGAGATCCCAATAGCTATGCATTCCAGATAGAACAGCATTCGTGTCATTCAAAAAATCCAAGAGCCACTCTCCTGTACATTCCTTGATTAACTGCAAGAGCAACCTTTGATCACCATCGCTATATCCATCTTCATAGGGGGCACATAGCACAATGTCATTTTGAGGGAAGTGATAACTTCGTAATGACTTGGAATCAATATATTTATAGTCCCTCCAGATAGAGTCACTGTCAACGGCATTATCTATATAAATTGTTTTAACAAACTCGCCGTCAAAGAGCATACAAATATCCCCTTCCTTTATCGGAAACGGACAATCTGCAAGTCTTTCCCCAGCTTTATATAAATAATAGACAATCATTATTTAAATCAGAATAATTCGTTAGATGTGAAACCCTTGTCAATAACCTGAATATCTGGCATTCTTACTTTGAACTCGGGATCGATGTTGTGGCATTGCTCCTTTATGATACCACGACGATGAATGGCTGGTTCAAGGCAGTAAATACGGAACTCTTCAACATCCACGTCTTCAATCTTCTGCCATTGAGGGAAAATCAGTTTCATATAAGCAGTAGCAATTCTCTTGATTGCATTGCTATCACGAACATCGGCCTTCTTCTCAAACTTGACGAGTTGATCAAAAAGCAAGCTATAGACGTTCTGGGTTCGCATTGAATGTAGTATCTCAGAGAAATACTCTACATTAATCGTCCAGCCTTTGAAAATCATGCTCTTATCAACACGTGGTAACAGCCAACCCTCAATGAAGCAGTGGAAACGGTCGAGAAGTGCCGACTCTCTGAAATTTACCGGTAGATTCTCAAAGTATAAGTGAGAAACAGGCATGTGCTGAGAAGTGAGAGGTATATTACCCATGAGCATCAAGCCACACTCTGAAGAGAATTCATTGTTGTCGATGGTGGTCTTGCCACTCTCCAAATAAGACTTCAGTGCAGCCTGAATCTCAGCGGGTTCCTGGAACACAATGGTTTGGATTTCATCGAAGACCGTAAAATCATGATTCTTGATAATGCCATTCTGCTGCTTAGTCTTGTCAAAGAACAGCTTGGCTCTCGTCACTTTTCCACCACTCACGAGCCATCCATATTTAGAAAGATTTCCAAATACATAACTCTTACCGGTTCCCTTGGGTGCAAGCTCAATCACATTGAGTCTTGGCTCAATAAAGATGAGTAAACGAGTTAGGAACTCAAGTTTTTGAGTCAATGAAATAAAACCATCAGGATCATACTCCATCGCCGATAACAAGACATCAATCCATTCTTGCGTAGTAAAGAATTTTCGAGCCTGAGCCAAGTAATTGATGTCAACTGAGCTATAGGGCTTGAATGGCTTGTAATCTACCATCTGAATGTGATTCTTCTTGCCGTCATCATCAGGCAGCAGACAAAGTTTTATCACACCCCACTTTTCGCCTTCTACAAACTCTCCAGGATTCTTTGAGTACACATACTCCGGAATTAGGCCTTCACGTTGCTTAATTCCATAATCAGGGATAGCGAATTGACGCTCGTTTTTCACAATGTCGATATAAACGACAAAGCGAGCTAACAGAGTAACCTCTTCACCACTCTGAAGTCTATCCTTAACACTGCCTTGTTGTGCAGGTATAACCTTGTCGAGGAACTGTGTGAGTCCCATCTTATCCACATCGCCAGTTTGGATGTTCAAGAACCTTTTCAGTAAAAAGTCCTTGACAAATGCGGGCAGATTACGGCCAGCAAATAGACTACCTGTCGAAGCGGGATCTTTATATATTGACATGGCAGAAAAATGCTGCCTGATTTTATTGCTGATTTCTTCTTTCATGATAATTCAGTATTAAAAAAGATCGTTTTCTTGGATACCGGTTGAGACTTTAATCTTCATTATTCTCTCAACACTTCCGACTTTTAGAGTGATTTCTTGTTCTTGGGCGTCTAAAACAAGATCTTCTGTTTCAAAGATTTCATCTGTAACCTGATGTATACTATAGGTTGTACCATTGTAGATGGCGCATGGAATATCAATCGATGGAAGGTTCTTGATTTCAAACCTTGCTCTTGGGAGTGATCCATTCACCTCTGGAGTCAATAATTGAGCAGACCAATTAGTAGCTGCAGGTGAATTGGAAATGATAAAAATAGGCACCAAAACCTCTTCGGGTGTGCAGCCGCCATGACCACCTTGGCCCGACGGAAGCTTAGCACAAAGTGATTCATGTTTCAATGCACAAAGTGTTACTTTGTCATCCAATCGCAAATAGCTGCTGTCTACTGAATCGCCAGGTTTATTTCTTATAGCAATCCTACCGTGATGATCGCTCTCAACCCCAGACAGATTTAATCCATTTACAAGTTGTGATAGATATGTCAATCCGTGATCCGAAATGATAGCAATCTTCTTACCAATAAACTTCTTCAGGATGCTCTCAACACATGTTCTGACCTGCTCAATTTCTTTAATTACCGTGAATGGGCTGATATTGTCAGTCCGATGGGCAAGTGCATCTAAATCCCCAGACTTCTCAAGGGGTACACCTTCCGGAAGAAGGCGTTGCAAATCCTTCTTGTTGAAGTCGGTCTTGGTTGGGAGTTTTGCTCTTGCTATTTTCACCTCATTCAAAAAAATCTGTTGCTCCTTCTTTTCGGCGATAATCTGTTTGATTAACGGAATCCAGTCGACACCTAGGCCATCAATCCAGTAGAACACTTCAATGTCCTTCCTGTCCTTCAACAAAGTGTAAGTGGTGCTGAACTGATTATACCAGAGGTCAAATGCTGATTCAGATTCATTTATAGCAGCAATACTCTCTTTTACCTTTAGAGTGTATTTGTTTGATAATTTAGCTTCCTTATAGAGCCCAAAGTACTCGTTCATCCAATCTGGGACGCCAGCAGATAACCCTATAGCCTCATTAGCATAGTAATAAAGGTCAGGATAGAAATTGGCAAGCTCTTTTATATCGATATGCTTTTGCCCCAACCAACTGATCGCTATCTCTTTTTCTTTCTTAGCTATACCCGTGAAGTATTGCAAAACCTGATGATATCCAATTTTACCTGACAGATCTTGGAGCGCTTTGGACACCAAACTTTCTGCTGTGTCTGACATCTGAACGCCCTTGGATGCGGCATATTTAAGGCAATATTTGCGAATTTTGATTTCAGCAGCAACAGTTGTCAAGTCTTCGGCCATGTTCTCGATCAGCTCATGGGTGCCGTAGTTTGTCGTTGTCTTAAGTGCTCGGCAGATAAACCCCTTGTTGCCCTTCTTGTTGGAATAAAACCTTGCGAGAAGCCAGCGGTCAAAGATAGAAGGACGCATAAACCATAAACGGATAAAATCCTTGTAGTCATCAATATCATGTATGCCAAAATACGACTTGACAAACTCGGTAAAATTGAAACCATCGCTGATGTTGATTGTTTGAGCGAGTAAGTCCCAATTATCGCCATCACTATGCTGAGGAACAATACCACCAAAAGCTAAGCCCAGACCATGAGCCAGGAACTCATAGGAGTTGTGGCACATTTCATAACTGAAGGCGTTATCGGGCTGTGCATAGTCAGCGTTAGCAAAAATGGATTTGGACTTACAAATGATGTGAGGCGATACTTGTTGCTTGGAGTCTTTCCAGATGTTAAGCCACTCCCTAATGTTGTTCACCACTGTGTATTTAGCATCAAGCCCTGAAACTCCAAAGTCATTATTATCGGTGAGAATCAGTCGATATGAAAGATCTTTACTTTCCGTGAGCAGTCGCCAGATGATAATTTGACTATCTTCTTTGAACGCATCCATCTTTCCTTCAAGACCGACCAAGGGTATATACACTCGTTGGTGTTTTGCAACGGCTTCAGGAGTCGCCTGAATGGCCTTGATAGTCTTTATCAGTGCGTCAAATGCCTTCTTTTTGTTGTTATCGTAGAAACGGGCAAGCTCAGAGAATGGTGCAATGACGCAATCGTTGGGACTCTTCTTCTTGATGTGGTCAGCTATGCGTTCAGCCAATTCCACATGCGTAATCATCAAGTCGGGATAATTGCTGTCTATCCAGTGGTCAACACTCTCCACATGGACTCCTCTTTCCATCTGCAGATAGTCCACAAAATTGTAGCAGTCCCTGAAGTTGTCAAATAGCACAAACCTAATTGGGTATCTGTCTCGAGTGGCAGCACCAATTCCCTCAGCTTCTTTGTCCTTGATGACATAAGCCTTGAGGGACTCCATGTCTATGAAGGGCTCTCTATACATACTTCAACAAGATATCGATAACGTAGCTGTTCTCAGAATTGATTAGATTCTCAATTGCTTGTCGCAAGTCCTCGCTATTATTGATACGATTGATGGCTTTGGTGCGCTTCTTTTTCAACCCATCAGGATCATCGTTTACAGCAGGAGGATTAGTTGTAGTTGGAGGATAAACCACAGGCTTCAGTGGTTGCGGCTGGGACTGCTTTGACATTCGCCAGTTTTTCAGGTTGTCCTTAACTTCGCCCTCGGTCCACATGCCCACTTCGCTTTCAAGATGCCCCTGAAGGTATTTCAATGCTTCGTCTAGCTCCTCGTCTTTGAGATTGACAAAATCAACGCTCTTCATATAGGTATTAAAACCTTTGCGGAAGTTGTCCTCTGATGGCAGGAGCAGGTTACCAAAGTCAGTTTTCAGTGTATCATATCCTGTCAAGGTAGCATCAAGCAGAACAGGGTCTTTCATGCTCTCAGGATCAACAACGACCTTCATCAGGTTATCGATAAACTCCTTAAGGATGGGAGTACAGTCATCAATGTATTTGAGTGACCACAGAGGATAGCCTTTCTGCTTCGAGAAAACATGTAATACTGCCCAGCGTGCATCTTTAAGACTGCTGATATCCGAGTATCCGGGCAGCTTTTTTAATGCAAACAAATTAATGAGGCTCTTACACATTCGACCAGCTTCTTTGCTTTCGAACATGAAGTTCAATTTGGGACTGGACTTTCCACTTTCCCACGCCTTAAATATCTCAACAACATCTTCAACGAGGTGCTGGGCCGTTCGTTGCTTACCATTAGTATCAAAAATTACATTGACATATTTCCTCATAGCAAAAGCAACCATAGCCATGGGAGCATAACTCTGGAACAAACCGAAGGGAGCCTCTGTTAGACCAATCAGTTTGTCACCAAGGTTGAAGCTTTGATTTTTGTTGGTATGACGGCTACTGAGCCACTCATCAACGTAATCACATACTTTTTTGAGTGGGTGATCTGGAGAGACTGTATCTTTCCACTCCAGATTGTCGTCCACACTATCTTGCAATAGGAATTCCACATGACGGGCTGGACCACCACATTTGCTGATGATGTCTTGCTTTGTATTATAGCTCAATACAGCATCAACCGTGGCTTTCACTGAAGCCTTTTTCCAATATGTTGTATTACTCTTGGTCCGGATAATGTCTAGAGACTCTGGGCCATTTGTAAATATATGAGGAGCAATACTACCGTTAATCGTGCTGGTCATCTTGCTGCCGGCTATGGTCATACTATCTCCGGCAAGATAGAACGTAACGTTATTACCCCTCATCTTGGTCATCCATTGCTGGATCATATCTGAAGCCTGCTTAGCATAGGTTTGGACTTGTTGCTGCAAACCATGCTTTTGGGCGCATTCGGCATTAGCCTGGTAATCGATGAAGCGTTCATATTCCTTTTCACCCATCACTGCATCCATGACTGCAAATGCGATAGTCTTGAAACGATCGTCTTTACAGTTGCGTTCCGCAATGTCTTTCAATTGCATAAGCTCTTCACTGGTTCTTGCGACCATGATAGCAAGAAAGGTTTCATAGGGCTGAGCATTTTTCTTGGCCGTCTCAATCCTATTGATCAAGGTATATTCATTGCCTTGAATACTAAAGAATTGGAAGTTCAAGGGACGGGCAACTTGCGAGAAGTTCCTCACAAAGAAACTCTTGGCAGTATCGCTGGATTTAATGACTTGATCTGTATATAAGAAACTCGAAGATAACAATTTCTGCTTGATACTTTGTATCTCATCACCTGGTAACGCCGTGAAAAGAATAGAGTAGTTTCCGTTAGGCTGGCGCTGGATGATGCTCTTGTCATTGAAGAACTCCAAAATCTCCATTAATTCAGCCTCAACCTCTGTACCAATGAATAAGTTCTCAATATTCTCAGTGCTGGGAGTAACAGTTACGCTATTGGCAATATTGTTAAGGGCGTTGAGCAAGAGAATGCCCTTAAACACTTTCATATAGTTCTCTGGTTGTTGCTCGATTGATACACGGTGAGTATTATATCGCTCGGTGACGGCTCCAAATCGGGTGGCATCACTCTCAAAGTATTCTCTTACATAGTCCCATAAGAAATCTGCCGTGATGGTTCGTTCTTTGTTAAAGGCATCTTCATCATCCAAGAAATCTCGAATAGCATCACTAGCCAAAAATTCAAACACGCTACGGCTGCTCGAACCGGCCTCACGTGCATAGTAGGTAGCAAGGTTGGCGGTTCCAGGGTGAAGCGGGAACAAGTTCTTAATGTTCTCAGTGGTTCCTTCGGTATCGGTACTGTTACTGGCCGTAATGAACATGTCAAGAAGTTCAGGGTGCATGTTGAAGAATCGATTCTGGCGATCATGATATAGCATATCATCAAGAATCACAAACTTCTTAGACATGATCTTGTATGCCGAAACGGGCTCCATATTATAAGCCACATAGTGATAACGGCCCTTTGTTTTTTCTCGTTCATCTTCCTTTAGTGAGTTGAGAGCAGAGGGATGCGAAATGAACAGGAAATATGAATCATTCTCCTTGTTCATCATTGCTTCTGCTATCTCCTGTAGTTGGACGAGTAGGCGAACTCCTATACTGGAAGTCATAACTTCAGTGAACTCGTCCCAGATGATAAGCATACCATTATAGTCTGAGCACTTGCGTAACTCATTTTGGACTTCAAAGATCCACTGTTTGAGATTATTGCTCTTCAAGCGTATGTCATAGCCTCCAATACGTAACGCTTGACGAACTGAATCGAGGACATCGGTATCAGCTGCAACTAGGCGCTGTTTCAGCTTGTTAACGTCAGGAGCAACACTTTTGAGCTGAGCATTTTGATTAATCAGATTCTCCCAGAACAACTGTTGAGACTCGATGTGCTCAACATAGGTATCAAAATCCGTCTGGACGGTAATATCTATGCCTGCGTCCATAAGTGCCCTCTTAATCTCACGCTGCATCTGCAATGAGAGGTCTTCTTCGTGTGCTATGCTCTGCTGGCCATAGAGGTTTATAGGGAAAAGCCGTTTGGTTTCCCTCAATTTCATGAGGGATTCTCTCAAGACGTCATATTTTGGCTTCTTGTATTCGTCTTCAACATAGTCTCGAATCTCCTCCACTGGGTCACATAGCAAATGTTTGATGACCGCACCTGCATGGGATTTACCCGTTCCATAAGTGCCCGCAATCCAGAGAGACTTATGGTGGTCTGCATCATTGTTACGGACGGAACTGATAGCTTTTGCCAGTATGTCATTAAACTGATCATTGGCTATGAAGTTTATCCATTCTCCATCGCTTTCTTCCTTGATATTATAGGCAGGACGCATTTGTCGTAGCGTCACAATGTTACTGTATGGCATATCTTATTTTGTTTAGTTGTTCTGTTTGATATAATGCTTGATAATAGCTTCCTTGAACTCATTTCTGATTTGGACATCTTGTAAGAGAGTCCAGAGATCATCATCAAGAGCGGCATACTCTACATTTTCACGAAGAAACTTGGCCGAGGGTGTATGAGTTGCATGAACAGGGCCAGTTCCAGATTTCCATTTTATAACATAAAACGATTCACTTTTCATGTGAAAAAATGGTTTAAAAAATGGAGTAACCGAAACTTTAGGTTCATACAGAGAGCACATGCCAAGGTATAACCGATTAAGCGCTTCATTAAACTCTAGCTTATTTCCCATCAATACGCCATCATCTACACCTTTAATTATCGCAAGAAGATACAATGGTTTAGCATTCGAGTGAACGCCATTTTTAGTTCCCCTTGCAATAGAAAGAATCTGATTAGCGTAATATGATGTTTGAAGGCTCATTACTTTATTAATGATTTAAGGCAAGCGATTGAGCTCAAATCTTCGCGCAATGTGATGCTGTCTAATCCCATATTAAGTTCCGCAATAAGAACTCTGTTATCCAGTGAATTAAGAGACTTTAAAGTATTAATAAATGTATTCTTACTTATGCCAAAGACCTTTACTGGTCCATTCTCACATTCTTCATTATAAAAGTCAGACACACGAAGTGAGCGAACACCTCTCTTCTCGGCATATTTGTATAGATTATATGCCAACCCCACATTTGATATCTCAGAATAGCAACCACGTTTGCTTTTCTTCTGGTCTTCATGAAGTGCATAAGCAAAGACGTCACCAATAGGTGAATATTCACAAGTTTGAGAAAACGCGGCGACAGCATTTGCGACTGTTTTGCCTGAATTCCCATATCCTTGTTCAACAATCATAGATTCAAGAATCTTTTTATCATACACTTGATCTAGTTTTACATTCTGAACAAACCACCTAAAAATAAATGAATTGTATGAAAGATTCGTTACAATGATTTCCCAGACCAAATCAGGCTCATCGTCTTTAACCTGTTGGATAAACTCGCCCAACTCGGTCAATCTGTTTTTGGCATCAGTTATTTCTGCATCTTTTAACCATGCTTTAAACCCGTCAACTTGAGCCGTTCCCAACGAATTATCAGTCCAAAAATACTCGGGATCGACCAAGAACTCATCTAACCATTCTTGCCTCATGCCGAATGTTTTGTAACCTTGAATTTTTGTATCCATATTATTGTTCATGTTTTTAATCATTCTTACACAATCGGCGGCAATACACCCTTGATCGTGGGAATCCAGGCACCGATGGCAATGTATACACTTAGAAGTATCTATTTTTGTATTAGGCAAAATTGAGAGAGCTCCAGTTGGGCAATCAACTTCACATACCTCGCAATGAACACAATATGCGCTCTTGTAAACGACACGCCTAATAGAGTAAATCAGTTTCATGTCATTCACATCCTCGACACATAACTTATAGTCATTTCGATTATTCGAGTATGTTACGGTAAAATTATAAAGTTTCTCTTTATACCGAAGCGTTCCCTTGTCAAGATTCTCATCTTTCAAGACCGTAAACTCGCATAAGGCTGGGAGCCAATCGTAAATTGAATGATGAGAATTCTTTACGACAGCCGTAAACTTTCCATTTGCCTCACTAAAAGACACCTGGGTTCTCAGCAAATCGGTATTGCCAATAGCTTTAATCTTCCAGTTGCGATCTCGAAGGAATTGTTCTGGTTGTGATATTTTAGCTTCTTTTGACCAAGCAATAAGTCTATCGGTGAATGGTTTCAACTCATCAGGATAACAATTAGATGCAATCATATCATCCCAAGACGTCGAAAATGGGCATATGATACATCCAACACGAGCTTTTCCAAATCGATATGATTTATTAATCGGCAAGTTAAACTCAAACAAGTATAAGAAAATCTCAACTGTATTCCAATTGATGATTGGGTGAGCATTGATTACTGTGGTATGCTTGCCTTTTCCAACACGTGCATAGGCTCCTCTTCGTACGCTTTCTTCAGAGCGGACACCATCAAAAGTAAGTACTTTTGCTTGCCGGTTAGTACCATCAGCTTTTAGCATTCGGTATAGTGGAGCCGTTTTCATAATTGAGCAACACCAACGATGAGTATCGCTTGGTGTGCCGATTCTGTCCCAATAGTTTAACACAGATTCATGGTTACGGGCCGTGGAGAATTTAAGATCCGGGAAGAGCTGATTATAGTGCTCTTGAACTTGTTTGTATAGTTCCAATGAAGGCGGCAATTCATATCCCGTATCGCTATAAATCACCTCGAATTCTGTGCTGGGTATGGCACGAGTGCAGAGATCTAGTACCACCTGTGAGTCCTTGCCACCCGAGAACGAAGCCAGGAACTTATCAATCTTGGTCGTTTGAAAGACTTTCTTACCCTGCTCTTCAGCCTTTTCAAGCGGAATTATGTCAAAGCTGTCACAGTCTTCGCGAACAATCGCCATTTTCTGTTTGGTTTTCCTCTCAACACTCTTGGCCAGTGCTTCATAATCCAGTTGGTTGGCTGCAACCTGTTCAACACTCTTTCTGGCGCCGGCATACTGGATGAATGTTTCACGTATGAATTCAATGGCTTCGCTCTCAAGAAGAAACATGAAATCATGATTGAGTTTCAACATCTTCTTGACATTAACCGGCTTCAAATTGGCTTTCTCACGACCAGGCTGGAACACGATTGTAGCAGGGTCATAGATGTTGGCCCCCTTGGCCTCGAACATCATCTCGCCTCGATACCAATACTGCTTATTGATAGCCCATAGCAGTGGCTCTTCGCAATGAGGGTACTTCCACCCCAACTCATTAAGCTTCAGTAAGTCAAGTTCTTCCCAAAACACGGGTCTAGGTGACGTGCCCAATGTCCCATCCACAATGCGTGAATGCAGCAGCACACCTCCAGTCTCCTTATCCCATGTTATCTTATACATTTTATCTTGATTGCAATCTGTGTCATATATTAAATCTGCAAATATAATCAAAATTGGTTACAGAGACTGCATCCATCAAAATAAAATCTTTTCGAATCTTTTAGTATAGCGATTCTGCATTAAAATCTAATAATTCTCAGGATTGAATCGTTGTAAAAAGAAGTCAAGATCCATGACATTTTCAAGTTTAAAAATCCTCTCATTCCCCAATACTGGAACGAGTATTTTGGCAGCTTGCATAGTTAAATAGAGTTCGCCATAGAGGTTAAAAACGATAGGGTTTATTTCAAGAAAGAAGAAATGCCCCATGAACCAAAACCTGAAGACACCATAATCATAGATATCTTTTACTGATTTATCGTTAACGGGGAAATAGTAGTCATCCTGTGCGGACATTAAAATATTATTAAATGCATAATATACCTTTAGTTCTCCTGTTCCATATCTGGCATAATCTCTAACAAAATCAAATATAGAGTCATTACCATTGAGTGTTTTTTTGTGATAGGCTTGTAAAAAGATTTCGAATAACCCACGCTTAAATTGAGAAGTAAACTGTTTAACATTAAAATTATGCTTGGTTTTAATGGTTCCTTTGCGATGATGATACGAGAAGAAAGCTGATTTATATTTTTTCCACGTATCAGGAGTGAGATCATTTCTAAATGTCTTGTATGCATTAAAAACTTCTTTGAATGCTAAGTCAATAGATGGCGAACCATTAGCAGCCGTCCCAAAATAATGATTACAATCATCACATACATCGACACCAATTTCACTACCGCCTAAACTTTTCGGAATAATGTGTGGTTTTGTATTAAAACTTACTTCGGGGATGGTTTTTCCACACCAAATACATTTGCATGTACAAATATAATCTTTGTTCACAATTAACTAAAATTCAAACTCCAATGCAGTCCCTGCAGGCCGACCAAAGCCTATATAACCGCAAAGGAGTTTGCTATATCGTTCATGTTATTGGTCGCTTTCAGGTTATAAGAAGATTATATCTTCTTATTCGTGACCGCAAATATACTAAAAATATCAATAATTCCAGCCAAAATCAATATAAATCATATCCAATCCGCCCTGAAACGCGAAAAACGCGGAAAATGGCGGGGTATAGCCTTATGTAATGATGAAAAAGGCGATAATAACGGTATTGTCTTCTTATTATTGGAATAAATGATTATAATTAATTGATTAGCAATGGATAATTTGAACGATGATTGGACAGAAGCTTACTACCAAGATGTAATTAACATGACTTATCAAGACCTTGTGAAGTGTATCGGGGAACCACATTTTGTTGACGAGTGGGATATTGATACTTATTGTCAATGGCATTTTGAGTTAGATGATCTGACACATTTCTCAATTTACGATTGGAAGGAATCCAACAATTACCAACATCTTACTGGCGGCAAGCTTGTTGAGTGGCATATCGGGCACGATGGTAAGCCTGGAACACTTGAGAAGGTTAAGACTTGGCTACATGATAAAGGCGTTGAAGTCGATAAATCAATGTATTATAAAATAAAAACGCCAGAAGTTAATATGAATATCCAGGTTGAGAAAATGGACATTAGGAAAATCGGCAATGCGTGGTATAATGAAGATGGATTCCTGGCGATAATGTGCGACGGGGACACATCTAACATCGAAGAGATTCTATTGAGATCCATATTAAAGTGCTTCGGGGATGAGTACAAGGTCATCAAGACTGAGGACTACATATGGGAAAATAAAGAAGGAGAAGAAGTATACGATATTCTGTATGTCACGAACCTACCGTATGAGATGTATGAAATGATAGAAAAAGTCAGCTATTAGGATATTCTTTCATTGCCGTACTGGACTAGGGGCTATATATAGCTTTCTGGTCCGGTTTTGTTTTTCCCATAGCTGGCGAAACTAACAATGCATCCGAATTACTGAAATCAAAAAAATGGCGCTGACATCGCCTGGCGCGCTTATAGGTGAATGAAATTGGGAAAATGGCGGTCAGCCCCCCTGGTCGCCATATAACTGAAATATTAAATATTATGATGAATTTACTTCAGGCCATGTTCAGCACGATAGCGGGGGCATGGCATGGGCCGGAGATGGATGTGCGTGCCGTCATATCCGAGGCTCAAGATAGGAAAAAAAGTATCAGCAGCACGCCGCTAGCGAACGATGGGAGCGATCCCTATGCCGGCGAGATAGACAAGCTCATGGAGACCCTTAATGGCGGACGTCCATTTGAGAAGGGTTCCTGCATCGATATTAGCTTGCAGGACATTCTACAGATAATCCAAAAAAGACGAAGGCGCGTAGATGCGTTCCGTGGGCTTCAGAGGGCACTCAGCGAAAGACAAGGTGTTACTCTGCGAATTAAATCTAATAAAACAAAGTTATCATGATCAAAAATCGTGTTACTGGAGACATCTACGGCAACCGCAAGGAAGCCAAGATGCGTTTGGGCGGGCATTTGGCCTTTAACGCATCGATGAAGAGAGGAGAACTGCTGTTTATTGAGAACGGCAGCTCTATTGTAAACAAATTAATGAAAGGGCTATCTTATGAGCAAGAACGGTAATAATAATAACGGCAATGACGAAGATGCTATTTTTACGGTAGTAGTTTATTTATGGACGCTAGTGGCAGAGAAAGCCAAAACCACAGGCGAATTTAGAATGCAGTATGTTGGACAGACTAATGACCCGCATAGTCGCAAGTTGGATTTTCTCAACCCTAACATCATTTATTCGTCGCCAGATTCAAAAATTGATAAAGCCAGACAAAAATACGGTGTGGAGAAGGACAAATGGTTGTATAAAGAACTGCACATAAGGCAATACAAGTCGGAAGACCTGTGCAGACGTAGGGGTGACGAGCTTGAAACCTTGGAAATCATCAAGCATGACTCAGTGGAAAATGGTTTGAACACTTCCTATGGCCGTGGCATGAAGGGCTTGCATCACACAGAGGAATCCAAGCGCAAGATGTCACAGGCGAAAATGGGCCATAAAGTGGATGCCGCTACAAGGGCAAAAATCTCGAAAAGCATGAAGAAACACTGGAAGCAAAAAAAGAAAAATGCTGCATAAATTCTCATATCAAGAGTGAGCAGTTCGTCTAGTTCAAGCTGTTTTTGGCCACTGTTAAACGCTATTTTTGCCGTGACATTTATCAAGCTAAATGTCGCGCCTGGTAAGTGATGTCATAATTCCAAATGTCGTCTTCATAACTATTGATTACCAAGGAAATAGCACCTGTGTGACATTTGCTGTGAAAAATATAGGGGTGTGGGGGGTAGAGCATAAAACTCCCACCCCTATAAAAATATAATTAAATGTCGCTACACAGATTATTGACTTTGATGTGCCCTAATCGTTGCCGTCAAAGTCCCATGAAAAATATGCAATTTTTATTAAATATATACCCTATAATATGAATAAAAAGATGATGTATCTCCCTAGTGGTGAAGTGTACGAAAACAGGAAAGAGGCCAAGCTGATGATGGGCCACGCGAATTATAACCGTGCGTTGAGGAATAGACTCATGCTGTTCATCGATGACAGCGACCTTTTTGAGACACAGAAATAATAATAAACTAATCATATTGCTTACTATGATAGATCAAGATTTTAAATTCAGAGTAAATATCAGCAATGACTGGTATGAAAAGAAAACCGATGCCACAGCCTGCCTAAGTCTAAAGGGGGCCAAGGCTATCGGGAAAGAGAAAATGGCTTTCAGGGAATATGACGTTACAGTTGACCAGTTCCTCGAGGGCGCAACAAAAGGTTATACCTTCTGCAACCTGTTCGCATTTGACCCGAACAAAGAATACTGGTTCGAGACGTGCAACGGGCGGAGGTATAAGTCAAAGCCCCTATATCCTAAAGGAAATAATCAAGGCTGCATGAGGCTGGAGTTCAAGTGTGATCGGTTCTTTCGCGGTGCCCAGACTGTATTTGTCGATATTGACTTAACACGTTTTGAGTCGATTCCTGAATACCTTGCATGCCTGACTTACCCACCTACCTGCGTCTATATGTCATACTCAGACAGGTTAGAGAAACGCGGGGTCACATCACGGCGGTTCAGGATGGTGTATGTGTTCGACCACGTGCTTGGCAAAGAGGATCTGAATGTAGTATCGAGAACCATCACCGAGAGCATAGTTCGGGACACAGGCGAACCAATGGAAGATGACTGTGGCGAAAGACCAAGCCAATATTTTAACGGCGTGTACGGGAACAAAGAGTGCTATACCTCATACCGCATCTATTATCGGTTTGAATTCCCGGAGAGCTTACCGCCGGTCGATGAAAACCAATATCAAACACAGGCACAAGATCCCACCAAGCCGACAGTGGTTTTTGATCAACAGCTTTTACGGGACATGGCGACGATGGATTACAATACTTTTATGCATCACAACTCATGGCGATATAAGTACTATTACCGCACCGAGTCTGACTATTGGATTAACAACACATACCAGCTGACCGATGATAATTATCTTCAGCTGTGGTGGCCAACGGAGAGAATCACCGACGGCAACAACAGACGACGCAAACTGTTTAAGCGTGCCTGTCTGAGAAGACTGATAAAGCCTGACGTTGACCCAGACACCTTGCTCTTTAATATGTATGTTGACCGTTACCGCTTCATCGACAATAGCGATAATGTCATCTCGGTTGAAACACTAAAGCGAAGGACGGAGCGGGCAATGCAGATGGATTGGGAGGACCTAATTGAGTACTGTGATTATGAGATTGGCTATTGGAAGGATCACAGGCGTAAGTTCATCCTTCACCCTGACGCTCCTCACACACAGAGTTTTATCCGCAGCATAGACAAGGAAGTCAATTACATTAGGATTGATAGCTGGTATGACAGATCAAAGTCGGTGAAGGAAAACTCGACGGCGCTTAACATATCGCTGAGAACGCTATATCGATATTGTAGTGATAGGGGCATCGATACTAATCCTGGAAAAACGATGACCGAGGCACAGCGACGAGAAGCCAAGAGAGGGACCAAAATTGATATGAAGGCTCGGTTCATGCTACTGTACGACCCCAACTTGTCTGCGCCGAAAAACCTGGAAATCATGAGGCAGAATGGCATTGACATTTCTGAAGGCACCGTACGCAACTGGGGCAAGGATTATAAAACACCAACCGAGTACAGCGACCAGACATTCAACAATTGGAACTGGAGCAATGGTTACATCCCAGGTGCTCCATCATATCCGCAAGAAGCCAGTGACCCGGTATTGACAAACTGGAACGATGGAGTGCCAGTAATTGGACTGCCATCATCGCTAACTCATTATGGTTGGAGTAACACAGAGTATGATCCAAACGACTATATGGCTTGGAATAATAAGTGGGCAAGTGGTCAGTGATAACGATGGCACGCTAATGATGACAGACCGGCAGGATAGCCCTCAAAGATATCCTGCCGTGTCGTTTATATCTCAGCGTGAGTAGTTATTGGTTATAACTACTACTATTATAACGAAATGGCAAAAACTTACAATAATTGTGGATACTGATGGCAAATACTTACAATTTTTGCGGATCCAGGATTATGGCGTGCTTGATAGTTAAATGGGTATTCCAACACGCAAAAACACTTATCACGCGCCACCGACACCTCATATAAGTATTTAATATTTAAAGTAATATGTGTAGTAATACAGAGAAAGGCTACGTTTTCATTCTCACGAACGAATCTTTTCGTAAAAACATGATTTTAATCGGCTCAAGTACTGAGCCAATCGATAACCTAATTGAATATATGGACATCGAGGATCTACCGACATATTATGATCTCTTTGCAACCATGCACACCGAGAAATATGAAAAGGTAGAGGAAATCATCCAACGACAGATTGATCGGCTCTCGTGCAAGCGTTACGAGGAAGGCTATGACTTCTTTATCCTAAGACCCAGCGAAGCCCTTGAGATGTTAATGGATTTTGCTGAGCTAATTGACGATGCAACTGTATTCACATATCATGACGATGAACCAAGTCAAGTATATCCTCCCGTGACTCCTTCGCTGGGCTAGGAGTAATCCTTCGGCGGTGAAGTCAAGCCGCATAGATGACGCTATATAGACGCCGTCAGCACCTCAAACACAGGTGCTGGCGGTTATTTTTTCGCTCCGGTTATGATTTTGAGGGCTACCGAGAAACTGAATGGGTTCTCGAGAAATGTGATATCAGAATGGAAATGAGAAAGTTAATCAGATTATTAACCTCAAATCATCCAGTTAAAAACAGATAAAAGCAGTCCAACTAACACAAAAATATGTGCGGGTTGGACTTGTTATAGTCTTATATTCTGCCAACAATGCAGTAAAAAGTATCGATTCGGCAGATTTGGAATGAGGAAGTGAGCTGTAATTTGATTATTTTTGGACTTATAGCTCACCAACTGATTCATTTTAAGTGTGCCTAATTGATGTGTTTAAAAGACATTATTATATTATTTTGGGGCTTTTTTTGTGCCTATTCTTATTTCCTCGTTTTATGTAATTATCATTCAAGTATTTAGATGACTAATAAAAAACAATCACGTTGAAACATGCTTGTTTTCACCAATAGAATATTCTGTATGTATCATTTATCTGCAAATATCTTTTGAAGTTCCGACATGTCACTTTTATATTGATTGTCGTTCAGATAATTTAATGCAGAGCAAAGTTTATTCATCTCTTCCGCTTTAATCAATGCTCCAAAAAGAGATTTAAAACGAGGATCTTTCTTGGCTTTTACATCTTTTGTGACTTTTATAAACTCTTCCAATCTAGTAGGAAGACCATACTCTTCAAGATGAACACCTAATTCAGCTGAGCAATCCAATATGAAACGGTCCATTGCAGGGCTTACCATGACCAAGTAGTGAGGACGCTCCCTGTGTTTAAGTAGTGAGAGATGCTTTGTATTAGCAATTTCGATAAACTCATTCACATACGAGGGCTTGCGCTTGTCATTATCAATAATGCCAATAGAGAACTGATCCTTTAGATTTGTCTCCTTCATGCTTCTAGCAACTTCATTACAGCCTTTTTTATGGTTTACACCAGATGAATTTAGCAGAAATTCAGTAAGGCTTGTGTCAATGTAGCATTCTGGGACTACATGCCAGTCTTTCATTTTCATATCAGCCTAAGGTCTCTATGTTAAAGAATGCATCTACACCAAAGTCATATATAGCCTGAATATCTTCTTCTATGGCGCTCTTTACTGTCATAAAACCATTATCAGTAGTTTTGGTGTACAACAGAGTCATATCAATCTCTTGCTTCTCAATAAAGGCATTTAAAATATATGGACTATGAGTAGCAATAAAAAGACTATTGGGATGTTTGCCCTCAGTCTTAGTCAACAGCCATTCCACAAGGTTTGCTTGGGTCGGAGGAAAAAGATTAGCTTCAGGCTCTTCCAAAAAGATATCACAATGATGAGTATGAACATAGTTCGTAAAGACATCTTTCTTATCCTCCTCATCCAATTTCGCTAACAAAACTCCTTGTTCTTGTAAATTTGCAAAACTCTCTATCCTTGAGTGCCTAATGTTAGTGATATGACTAAGGTGTATAAACAACGGAATGACTGACTGTAAACCACTTGATGTATTGGTAAAGTCAAGTGTAACGCCTTCGGATACCTGAACTTTATCAGACTTTGTAGCAGCATCATATCTGTATGACACTCCAAGATTTAAAACCTCTAAATCTTCTTTCGTCGCTTGACGGGCAGATTCCCAATCTGCCATAAAGTCACGAATATTGTCATCAGCAAATTTGACTTGGAACCAGTTTGGAATAGCTGCAACAAGATTGCGCTCGGCGGGGATATATGTCACTTTGGAGCGATGGTAGTCCCATCTGCCTTCTTTCCACTTAAAATTGAATTTGTTTGAAGCATTATCAAATGAAAAAGACATGAATTCAGACTCATAGCTGATAAAGGTATCAGGTTTGATATATCCTTTCAACTTGTGAAAACGCTCAAATTCCTTTGTGAAGTTACCGTCTTTCGCAAAGAAATCTGCTGACTGAGTCAGTTCAATACGCTTCTCTACCCAGGTACAATAACAAGCGGTTTTCAGGACACAACTTTTACCTGAACTCTGCGGACCAATGATTACATTGATTCGCTTCAATTCAATATCAGCCTCTTTGATTGGGCCCAAATTTCGTATCTTGATATGTTTCATAATTGCAAAGTTAATGCATTTCTTTGATATAGTGAGCAAAATCACAAAAAGAAATCTGACTCGGTTTTCTTCTTTCCATATTCCCGGCTCTGGTTTTTATAAATGTGTCTTGAATACAGATATTGAAGCAGCCACAAACCGTCTCGAGTCAGGTTTCCTTCCAACGGGATATGATGGGAAAATTAATCAGATTATTAACCTAAGATCATCTGATAAAAACGAATGAAAACAGTCCAACGAATACAAAAATACGTGTATGTTGGACATATTATAGTCTTATAATCTGCCGCAAGAGCACAAAAAGCATCGATTCGGCAAAATATAATATATTATATTCTGCCGTAAATGAGGGTGATAGAGTTACTCGTGATAATTGAAAAAAGTAAGATATTGTTTACTCACTCGAAAAGATCGTCCATAACCACTTGCTTTTGGACGATGCCACTATATTTACCGTATGCAACACCGTAAGTCGTGATCATGGTGAGATGAACAGTCTGTTTGGGGGACAAAGTCTTTTTAAGCATTTCAATTCTGTTTCGGAGTTTGCTCTCTTCGTCCTTGCTGATCACGTATTCACCACCGGAGAACTTCATTTCACAAAGGTTTACCACGTTGTCGGCCCTGTTGATAAGAAGGTCTATCTGGGCTCCCTCATTTTCTTCATCACCTTTAACGCTCCAAGCAGACAGGGATGATTTGACGCCGCCAATTTCAAGAGCGCGTTTGATCTGAGTGCTATGTTGCCAGCAGACCTCCTCAAAAGCCACACCCTTCCAGGACCTCATCACATCAGAAGTGATATTGTCGGTCATGAAATCCACATCAGTCAGGTTGGGTTCTACATATTTCAGCCAGAAAAGACAGAAGTTATCAATGAGTTTATAGTGCTCGACTTTGGATTGGCGGTAGGGCATATAACGTAAAATGAAGTCGCTTTCAGCCAAGGCCGCAAGTGTATCTGAAAGCCCTCCACCGAGTGGTACCCCGGTGGATTTAGCAATCTCTTCCCGTGTGAAACCGTTATGACGTGTCGCAAGCAGGCGGATAATCTTTTTGCAATCCTCGGGATTACCAAAGATGGCATTAAACAAGCGGTTGAACTCGTCTTTCAGCCTTGGATTGCGCCCGAAAAGAATCCGGTCGGTGTTCTTCTCAAAACTCTCTCCTTTCCTGAAGAAACTGAGATAGTACGGTATGCCACCAAACACCATGTGGCTCTGCACGATATCGTAACGGGACAGTTCTACACCCTCACCCTCAAAATACTCCTCACATTCTTTCAGCGTGAAGGGCAACAGTTTGATTTCATCTGTCAAACGCCCGTAAAGCCCCCCACGGCTCCGGGACAGGTTCCCAAGAATCCAGGAGGTAGCACTGCCGCAGACAATGAGCATCATGTTATCACGACCAGAGCACCATCCGTTCCAGAAGTTCTCAAAAGCGGGAAGGAAGCCGGAACGCGGAGTATCCATCCATGGCATTTCGTCGATGAACACTACCTGGCGTTTGCCGTCATCCAAGCCTGCAAGCAGCTGCTCCAACTGGTAGAATGCTTCCATCCAGGACTTGGGCATCTTGAACCCCTCAAGTCCATGATTCAGCATGGAATAATAGAAGCTCTCCAACTGGGTCTTCATTCGGCTTTTCTCGTCATCCTGGTCAACGGGAGATACACCCGTATGCTGGAAAGTGATACGGTCTTTAAATGCTTGCTTGATCAAGAATGTTTTCCCGACACGCCGTCTGCCATACACGGCCACAAATTCAGGCCGGTCACTCCTGTAGAGCCTTTCGAGCTCTTCCATTTCCTGTTTTCTTCCGATGATTACGCTCATATTCTAAATGATTTTGTGGTTATATTCTGCCGCAAAGGTAGTAAAACATTTCGATTCGGCAAAATATAATATACCATATTCTGCCGAAATGGGGTATTTTTGATGTGATTCGGCAGGTTTGAATGAGATTTCAAGTGAGAAAGGGAGCTATAACTCGATTTAATCTTTGGCTCTTAATTCCTTTACTTTCATGATGTCGAGCATGTTGTATTGGATGCCCTCGTTGTCTATGGCTTGCCAGCTTTGGTGAAAATGCCCATAGAACCAGTGGCGCAAAGGATGGTGATTAGAAGTCAAATAGTCAAGGATCCTGTCCATTACCTGGCGCTCATTCTTCACATCTTCGGTCAAATCCTCGTCGCGAATAGCCATCTCGGCAAACAGGCCGCCCTTTGATGTCAGCTCACAAAACGAAGGAGCGGTGTGAGTTACAATAGTGTCTATATCAAAGTCCTCACTGATGGCATCGAGTTTATCAGCATCAAACACAGGATACTCATTAGCCCAATAAATATTACGGGCCAGAGGCTCGTCTTTTTTCGGCAGATGGTAGGAAGAATGGTTCATGCGATACGACCTGTCGACGGATATGGCACCACCAACGCATAGGATATTATGGCCACACGCTCTAACCACAGAATAGTCGGGTACGGTCATCCATCGGCGATGCTTGATGGGGAAATCATTAAAGTAAGCAGGGTTGTCGTGGTTGCCTCTGACGAACAGAATCCAGTTGTTCGACTTGGACAGACGGGCACGATTGTGGTTATAGACGTTCTCATAATAGCCCGGTTGTTCAAACCCAAAGCCACAGTCACCAGCAACGATAATCACCGTGTCCGTCATTCCGTATTGAACGCAGCACTTATGGACAAGCTGGTTGAACTCGCCGTGAATATCACCACTGATGACAACACCTTTAGCCTCTGGAAAATCGAAACGAGTCACTGGATTCATCGAATGTTAACGACTCTTCAAATACGTTCATTATAAACTAAATCAAACTAAGTTTTCCACATCAAAATAATTAATATAGATATTTCTACTTTGTAATGAATCCTTGTCGATACCCATTTCTTTAAATATTCTTATATAATGTTCTTCCCATTCCGTCGACGATTTAACCATCTTTTTGCTGTCTTTCCAAGATGTATCGTTGACAAAATTCAAGAATACTAAAACCACTTTTTTATATACAGTCGATATTTCAGCTAAACCCTGCATTTTCTCTTTAAAAACGATTCTGTTGGCTATCTGATAATAATTGTGATACCATAGATTTCGTTTACAATCATCTCCAGGTTTTATTCCTGCGATTTCATTAGCAACTTCATCTATCCTCATTCTAATAAGTTCCTGTTTTTTTGACTTTGAAGATTGTATTTCTGATAGGTGAGATTTTGCTTCAAAGAGATACAAAACCTTTTTTTCGCTAATTGTAATTCCATCCCATTGAGGTTGTCTTGATGGCCAGAAGCCCTTGAATATCCCTTTGGGAAGACCAAGTATCTTAATAATCTTAGCATTGTTTAGTTGATATTCACGATAATTGTCTTCTTCTATGGGCGCCAGCCATATGAGTTTGTCCGAAAGGATTTCATTTAATATGTGCTGATTCTTTTTCGCAGTAATTCTCTGCATTTGCATTTTACTGCCTTTGTTCGCTTTGCCGTTTGAAGTGTTGCTCATAATTCGTTCTAGTTTTTGTTAGTTATTAGTTGTTTCTCTCAAATTAATGTATCTATCTCAACATTGCTTTTATTCGCTCTTTCTATATTACTTATTCCAATACCTTCTTTTGAGCGTGCAGATTAACTCCTTCCAGTCGTCACATCGTAACTTGGAAAACAGTTCTGCTGGCGAAATCAACACATACTTGTTTGGATTCTTTAGTTGACCTTTCCATGTGGTGAGCATATCTTTTCCTCCACTACACGGATATTTCTTGTGAAGTAGCTCGTTATTTCCCGTTGGAACGACATGGACATGGATGTAGTCATCAGCCTTAATTACTTCATTATCCTTATGCTTTACCATTTGCTCTGCCCAAAGCGTCTGCCTCATCAACTGATAGAATGGCTCGAAGAAATAGACCGAACCACGGTAATTGTCAAGGCTCTTCAGTTGCTTTGATTGTTCAATAAGGTCTGAGTACCTTCTCAACCTAGTGTTTCCACTTGTTTTGTCGCCTACATTCTGAGATTTATCCTCATTGCCATAACTCTCAACATATTTCCACTCAATGGTCAAAAGCACACGTTTGCCCTTTTTCTTTGCAAGAATCACGGCATCGATGGAGGTACAAAGAGCGCCTCTCTTGAGAATATCCTGCCCTCTCTTTTCATTGAGGTGGTCAGTGGCACTGACAACCTCAAAGGAAATATAGCCGTCCTTTTCCTTGTCATTTTCAAGAACCTCGACACTTTCAAATTCAGGATCAACAGCCTGCGCCAGTGCCAAAACTGCTGCTCGGTTTTTTCTGAGTGGGAACAGATGGTTAATGCAGGCAATTTGCGAGGATAGAGTATGTGTGGTGGGCACATCGCCGCTCCACCAGCCGATTCCATTCTCGTCAAAATACTTGATCACATCGTCATAACATACTTGCTCAATGAAATTATCCTTATAGTTTTTCAAGATAAAACGATCATAGGATGGATGATAATTACCTTTAAATTTGCCCCCTAATTGAGAGTGATCAAAAAGGGCCTCTTGAACATCTTTCTGTCTTTCTTTGTACGTCATTTTCTTAAATGTTTTACTTTGCAAATATAATAACTCTTATTGGAAATGCAAGCACTTTATTATGTGTATTTGTAATTGTAGTAAACTATCAGTCTTTCTGCCACGATGGTCTCGAATCGGGAAAACTCGAAGTGGGCTTTTATGTTCTCGTCTCTGGCATCAGCCTTCACTTCAAGAAGAGTGGGTATCATGTCAATCTCATCAGAGGACAAGCGGCAGACTCCAATCGTGAATTCATCCCAAAATCTGCCTAGGATATCATAAACGTCGTCAAGGTCGAGATTGAAGCTGTCGGAATCAAGAGCGTCGAAGTTCTCGACTCTTGCATTCACTAAACCAGGATGGGCCGGGAGAGGAATTCCCTCCCGTTCCTGTTGGTGCTGTTTCATTGCTCGTTCATCTCTTTCCATAGGCGTTCCACTTCTTGATGGTGCAGGGCGAATTCCAGTTTTGATCCGCTGAATCCGTTGAGGGGGACTCGCTCGAAGAATTGGGAGTAGAACTCGCGGGCGTCGTAGTCTTCCCATGAGCGCCACGCCATTGCGCTCCAGTCCCATTTGGTGATGAACTTGCAGACAAGTTCGTTGGTCATTCTCACGTTGGGGTTCGTCGTGAGGGCTTTCCAGTCCCACAGGGGGGCGAGGGTTTCGATTCCTTCGGCCGTGAACGCCTGGCCGTGGGCGAATCTTGAGAATAGGTTCCAGTTCAATTTTTCTTTCCATCTTTGGGCCATCTCGGTGGACCATTCGATTTGGTTGTTTTGGGAGACTTCGTCCCAGATGAGCTGCTGCTCGTACCTTTCCAGGTGGGTCGCCGTCAGGGGGCGTTTTCGTGAGATGGTCATCCATGCTTGCCATTCGAGGTGCTTTTCCAGCCTTGCTGCCATTTCCACTCGTCGCATCTCCGCCTGATTGTTAATAACCACTTCTTTCTTTTGATCTTGTTTTGGTGTTTCCATAATCTTGTTTACGTTAAATTTGGTGCAAAGGAAAAGCACACCTCGGCCAAATTGCGGCAGAGGTGCAAATTTTTTCCGAAATTTTTCAATTAACAGAATCCCACTCTGCGATTGCCAATAGAAGATTCCAGTCTCTCGGCATCGCAGTATGCTGAGAGTTGCTCAATCTTATTCTCAGCATCGCCATGCAGGATGTTTCCGATGGTGTAGTGACGGGCAATATTCTCAATCTGTCCTCCACTGAAATCGTATTTTGTGGCTAAGATCCGGCATTCATCCTCGTTCAGTTTCGGGATCATCTCATGCCACATGTTCATCCGAGCTTCTATCGTCGGTTTTTCAAACTTGACCTTGTAGAGGAACCTGCGCTCAAATGCCTTGTCCATGTTCTGGGCTAGATTGGTTGTGGCGATGAGGATGCCGTCGAGTGTTTCCATCTCTTGCAGGATGATGTTCTGGATGCTGTTCTCCATCTTGTTGACAGCGCTTTTGGCGCCCTCCATGCGTTCCCCAATGATGGCATCAGCCTCATTGAAGAGTAGGATGGGTGTTATCTGGCTATTTTTAACTTTGGCCCTGTAGTTGTCAAACACTTGCTTGATATTCTTCTCGCTCTCTCCAACCCAGCAACTCTTGATTTGAGAGATGTTCACTTGAAGGATGTCACGGCCTGTTTGTCGTGCCAGTTGCAGTACGGTTTCAGTCTTTCCGGTTCCTGGGGCGCCATAGAAGAGGCAAGTGAATCCGCAACGGAATCCCGTGTCTGTCATGCGTGTTCGAATTTGGTTATATTGCTCATCGTTCAAGAGGTTTCCCAACTCATCGATCTGGCATTTGACTTTGTCCCCATAGAACATCTTTTTGGGTGTGATATCTTTTGACTTGATGACGTCTCCACTCTTGTCATCCATGGAGGGCAGATGTAGTTCCACAAACAATTCACGCTTCGCGTCGTTAGTCATGCGAAACGATTCCCTATCAGCAATGCCGTCACAATTATTGTATTCTATAATCTTACCATTTAATAAAACATGATCACCACGATTCAACTTAGACTTCACATTGCTCCACTCCCTTTTATCATCATACAGAAAACTGAGATCATGGAACCTGATATAGTTATCATTGTCGTTCACGAACAAATGAGAAAATAGAATCAGCAGCATTTTATCATCATCATTAAAGTTGTAGCTCAAAACTTTTTGAACAAAGAGAATATGCTTATTGCTGTCCAATAAGTTATTCATCTTTTCTACTGTCGTTTCGAAGGTTAACTCATCATCTTGTCGTAAATCAAGTATGTTCTCTATTTCACAGAACAATTCAGCACAAGAAAGACCTGAATAGTTCTTTGGTACGAATTTCTCATTTTGTTTAAGGGCCTCAATGACCTCAGCGGGCACTCTGTATGATTTCCTATGGCTTCCTCGGCAACACCTTACAAGTTCTCTATTCTCAAGAACATCGATGTCAACCATATATCTAAGAAGCCTAGTCGTTCGACATTCAAGAAATTGTCCCAAATCACCGATTGAAATGTTCGAACTATCACAATTGTCAACAAACAAGGCTAGCATAACGCTCTGCTCCTTGGTGAGTTCCATTTTCTCAGCTACATATTTAATGTATTGATTCACTTTGCGATAAAACCCAGTGCTCAACCCCGATCCCTTAGCCTTATCTGCGATATACTCAATAGCAGTGAGCAAATCCAAATTGCTCGTTTCCTTTTGTTTAGATGTTTCCATAATTCTGTCTCCGTTTAATCTGATGCAAAGTAAAAACACACCTCCGCCAAAATGTGGCAGAGGTGCGCCCAACAGTTGTTTTTTTGAAGAAAAAGTTTAGTCGAGTGCCTCGTAGGTGAAGTCGCCGACACTCATGCAGGCCTTCTTGTAGTCAAACTGATACATACGCATGTACTGCTCCTTGATTTCGACCGCACCGTTATAGAACGGGTTGCTGCAGTGCTGACGTGTGGTGACTGTGATCACCATTTCGGGCGTGATAACTTGCCCGTTGACTCGCTTGACGCGCTTAGGCGTAATTCTAAAAACTTTACTCATAATAAAACGTTTTAAAAGTGAAACAAAGAAAAATGTCGCCACAAAGAAAAAGACGGCCTCCGCCATATTGAAGCAGAGGTCGAATAATTTTTTGTTATTTGAAAATAATGTTAATCCAGAGCCTGGTAGGTGAAGTCATTTGCACTCATGCAGGCCTTCTTGTAATCGAACTGATACATCCTCATGTACTGTTCCTTTACTTCGACTGCTCCGTTATAGAACGGGTTGAGGCAGTGCTGACAAGTGGTGACAGTAATCTCCATTTCAGGAGTAATAACTTGACCATTAACACGTCTGATGCGCTTTGGTGTTATTCTAAAAACTTTGCTCATAATATTACTATCTTATAAAAATCAATTTAACCAATTCCCATTATCGTCACGAGATGCAGGTTGAATCTCGCCACTTGAAAGAATACGCTTGAATAAATCAATGTTACAGCCCATTTCAACCATAGATTTATAGCCGTTTTCGTCATTCAGAACTGCCATAAAACGTTCAAGTTGTTTTATGCCATATCCATGATCATAACTGGAGATCGTGCGTCGATACACTCCTCCTGGGTTTTCTATACCATTTGCTGAGAACACCAACGGTTCAACAATAACACTGGAACAGAGAGTAGCTCCGTCTTCTCTTGATTCATAAATATCACTTTGTGCCAGATCCTTTTCAATTCTATCCTTATCAGTGTTTGTATCAAATACCTCTTGAGGCTCACCAAACATATTCAAAGTTTCTCTGCAATAGTCATTCTCTCCAAACTCGAAGACTCGCCAACCTATAGCGCGGAATACCCCCATATATCCTAAACCACCAGAGCGGAATAAAAAAATCAGATCATTATTCTTTATTTTCTTAATTTGATTTGTTCTCCAATCCTCATCATATTCTATGAGATTTAATTCACGTTTTCCTTCTTTCAATGCATCGATTTGCTCCACACCCCACATAGCAAAATGCCAGAAACCGTTATTCAAGAAATTAGTATTATCATCTGTGGGAGTATCATAATTTGATGGAATCTTTCTTTCATCTGCCAACTCTTCGTTATTGGTCTTTTTATCATTGTTAAATGTATCTAAAATCCCTTCAAAAGTACTCCAAAGCCTATTAAAACTTGTATAATCAATGGGGCTATCTTCACGTAAATCTTTCTGTAAAATGCCTGCGATACGAGCAAATCTTAGTTGCATATTCTGGATTTCATCATGATTTGCGTTTTGGAGAACAGTGTCTATGTTATCTAACATTTCTCCACTTGCGTAAAAGCCTACCTGACCGAATAATCTTGTTCGAAGATCCTTAATCTCTTTTTCTTCTATCTCATCGTCTCTCAATATTTCATACATCTTCGAAACAAAATCCGAATAAACTTTTAACTTAGCGTTATACAGCTCAAGATTTCTTTTATAAACATCATCTGCTTCTCTTTGCTTTTCTTCGATTTTACTTTGACTTGATAGAAGCAATCGCGTTGCAATAATTGTAATAATAGCACCTAAACATGCGGCAAGGACTTGAGTTGCCCAAGTGTTACCATTAACAATAAAAACGATAACAGTTAAACCTAATAGAACAAAAAAGATAAATAACCACCAAAAAAAACTGTCTTTACTTTTGAGATTCATAGCTATTGGAAAGTTAGAATTACTTAAACATATTCGTTTGTTGAATTGCAAATATAATAACTATAAGTTAGATACGCAAATTATCAGGAAAACATCCATGAACAAGACTTCCATGGATTCAGTATTTGAATAGTGCAATCGCTTGCATACCAATGAATACGTCAACCCTTCAAAAGGAATAATTCTGTTAAGATATTATGGGGTCTGGGCAGTAGTCTTTACGCTTACAGGTTTTGCAGTGTTTGCCGATCCATACGTCGTCAAACTGTTGCATGGCTTGTTCGACGATCTGTGGCTCATCGGTCAGGATGCCCACCTCAAAGTTGCGCTTGTCGCTGCTCTTCATGCCGATGCCAGCCCCCGTGAGGTTGGCGCTGCCGATGTATACTTCTTTGCAGTCAAAAAACAGCATCTTGAAGTGTACCCTTGGGCAGAGCACCCGCTCTAGTCGGTCATACAGGACAGGATATCTGTCAAAGTCCTCTCGGAAATTCTGTCCTGGCTCTTTCGCATGAATGAGTCTCACTTCCACGCCTTTTCTAATCAGCAATGCGATTAGTGCCAAGAACGGTTTTTTATCTTTGCCCACTTCCACATATAAGTCCTTGATATCAGCTGTTCCGATCCATAAGCTTTTTCTTACGGATTGCACACGACCAAGCACCTCACTAAAATGGCTACTGTCAGAGATGAATGTCAGCATTAATAAATCTCGAATTATAGATTCTCCATAATGAAATCAACGATTTTCTCCTTACGCAGCTTGATTTTGTTTCTGTCCCATGTTGAATCGTTTGCTGTCAGATCTTGTATTTCACGTTGCTGACGCAACTGGTTATATGATGCTCGTTTAATTTCAAATGGGCGATTTCCTATTGATTCATTATGAGGAGCAGATAATAAAAGGAAGTTACCAATGCTCAGTAAATAATGTTCACAGAAATCCTCATCATAGTCATCATATCCAGCAGCTGGCTCTTCATTTTCTGTTTGTGGAGCGATGTGTTCCAAATGTGGTTTGATCACACTCTTGAAGCTAATTGGCTCATAACCGTCTTTTCCCTCTTGCTTAATTAGATAGTTCTCATATTTCCACAATAGAATCTTAGCTACTCTATGAGAGTTCGGCCACCAATTATCTTCAACAGAACTACGCAGTGCCTCGTTATTCCAATAACCCAACCACCAGTCAGATGTTGTCTTCATCGTTTCTATATGTTCTACTATACCATCGATAGATGAGCTGAACTCTTTAAACACATCATTAAGGCGTGATCGTAGGTTCGCCCGAGTTCCAATAATCGAATCTCTTAATACAATATCTCCAATAGATTTTGCTAATTTACTTATATCCTCTTTTGAGACACCATTATTATATGCTTTGATAAAGAATGGAAGGACAATATCATATGAGCCACATATGAGAGCTCCCTCGATATTGACATCCTCTTTATAATCTTCTTTAAGCTGAACAAGATCATTGAAACTACGATCTAGCTCCAAAGCAAATTGGCGAATGAAGACCAATCGAGTGTCTTTATTGATTTCGTTGTTAATCCTGTCGTAGGAATCGCCTTCCCACAATGAATTGAAATAAACTCTTAACGTGTTCGTCAAAACCTCATCTTCATTGACAAACTCTTCAATTTTGGCAATGGAGTGATAGATGTGTTCAAAGCGGTTTTTGACTTCCTCGATCATTGCAGAGGCCTCATCTCCGGCATAAACATGAATGTTATACATGAACTGAGCCTTCAGTACTTCAAGTCTTGACGGACGCTTACCACGATTGTTCTGAAAGATAAACATCTGGATAGCTTCAGCTTCAGCATTAACTATGTGGGTTGTGCAAGAGGCATTAATGGTTGCACCTAAAAGTTCTTCGACCTGATTAACATTGCATTTAGACAACTTGCTTTCAAAGTAGTCATACGCTTCAACGATGCGACGTGCTGAGGTAGTTTCTACTCCATAGTGACCAACTTTCATTCGGTCTATCACATAATCACGGAAAAGTTGGTTGTCGTAGTGAACTGTAGAGAAACGATAAATGCTTTTACGTTTAATCATGTCTTCATAAATCATTTCCTCGTCCTCTGTAAGATTCCGTTCATGCTTTAGGCGTTCAAACAATGCACAAACAAAAATTGTGATTGTTGTGAGACGCTGTTGGCCATCGATAATAGCATACTCGTGATCACCAATTCTTTCATAAAGAAAATGACCAAAGTAATACGGTGTTTGAACGCCACTCTTTAAGTAATCTTCAAGATCCGCCAAGAAAGTGTTAACCTGGTTTTTTGTTGCTGCATCATTCGAACTAGTGTCCCAAGAATAAGCGCGTTGATAATCTGGCACAATAATACATTTGTTATTGACCATTTCTCTGATTGTTGTTGAAGCTTTCATTGTTTATTATTTTAATTTTTATCTTTTTATAATAGTTCTCTGGCTATCCAGGCGCAGGCTTCGGCGTCGGCGAGGGCGTGGTGGTGATTCTCCATGCAATAGCCGCAGGCTGCGGCCACGGTTTGAAGCTGATGGTTCTCCAAGTCAGGCTGTAAGCGGCGTGAAGCAGCTAGCGTGTCGAGAAATTCGTACTCGGGATAATCCATCTGATAGGTGCGGAAGACTGCACGAAGGCAGCCCTCGTCAAAGGGACGGTTGTGGGCCACCAGCGGCAGGCCTTCAATTAGGGGTTCAATCTGCGCCCATACCTCGGGGAATACTGGCGCATCGTCGGTGTCGGCACGGCACAGGCCATGCACCTGAGTGCACCAGTAGTTATAATAGTTGGGCTCGGGCTGGATGAGCGAGTAGAACTTGTCCACAATCTCTCCGTCCCGGACTATGACCACACCAACTGAACATACCGAAGAACGATCATAGTTGGCGGTCTCAAAATCTATAGCTGCAAAATCTCTCATGGCTTAATCTTTCTTATAACGGTTAAACATACGCTCGATTTTCGCCGCCATCTCCTCACGGAGCCACTGCGGCTCGAGCACTTCCACGTCCTCGCCTTGCCAGAATAATTCCTGAATAAAGTCGAAGGTAGGGCGAATGAACATGGTGAAAATGCTGTATATGTCATTGCGCTCAACCTCCTTCTGTGACACATGCAACCTGAGTCCACGGATGTAGTTGGCCTGGCCAGCGGTCACCTTCAGTTTCACGAGTTCCTTGTCGTAATCATGATCACGAATCACGCCATAGCATCCCTCGAAATACTCCTCGGCACTCCAGTCCTTGGGCATCTTGAAGGTCTCATCTCTGACCTGCAAATCCCTGATACGTTCAAGTGAGTAAATCCTTGGCCCGCCTTCGTTGAGCTTCGGATAATGGTTGAGGGCGATCACGTACCATCGTTGTCTGAAAAGCCTCACACACAACGGCTGCAGTTTCAGGTCAAATTCATCATCCTTCCAAGGATTGTAATAGGTGATATGTATCTCCCGATTCTCCTTCATCGCATCGATGATGGTCTGCAGATACTCTTGCCCTGTGGGCACATACTCCAGCAAAATGCGGTCCCTGATACCTTTGCTGCTCGCCAACGCATTGCTTACAGAAAAGGTGCTATAGAGCCACGAACGGAGTCCTTTCGTGGAGAGATTCTCATCGTCATCGATGTAGTACCGATATTCACCACGGCCTTCATTCTCAATGATGATTCCAAACAGGACCTCAATGGTGTCAAGCCATCGTTTCAATGTCCTTTTAGGGAGTTCTTCACCTCTGCTAAAATCAGTTTCATCTTTCCACCGCTCGTTGAGGTCGTTGTACGAGATCATTTTGGCCCGATAGATTGTGTCTATCAACCAAACGTACTTGCTCATCAAGTCGGGTCCTCTATCTTTTTGTTTATTCGCCATAAAAAACGCGATTTATAAGTAATCGCCACAAAGATACAAAAAAGCATCGGCCATTTTGTGACCGACGTATAAAAAAGTATCAGATTTTGATGAAAAAGAACTTGATAATTGAGATGAAAGTGAGCTATAACTCGATTTTTGGGGGCTTATAGCTCACTAACTGCAAAATTCCCCGCCTTTTGGCAAACATATAAAACCCTTATATATGAGAGATTTAGACAACATTTTTATTAACAATTTAAACTAACATTTACAAACAAAACAGAGAGAGAGAAATGAACAATTTACCAAAAATCGTCATGGCCCTATTCGGTGTATCTGCATTACTGGACATTGCAGAGAAGATCAAGAACTGGGGTGATAACAAAGACAAGAAAGAAGAAGAGAAGAAACAAGATGAACCGTCAGGTGTGTAGCTGTAAAGAAGAAATCGAAGACCAGCGATGCCATTGACGGTATTGTAATCGTATGCGAGACAATCGCTACGCTACTTAAGAATTCAAAGAAACTGGTGAAGATCATGGAAAAGCTCCGTGGTCCACCAAAGTAATTAACCATTTAACTAACAACAGAACAAATGGAACAAACAACAATCATTCCGCCATCCTACCTCCCTATGGTAGTAGAAGCGGAGCAAACAACAAACATCGGGGAGACCATTATCGACGCTGAAATCATTACCGAAGATACCCGCTCCCCATTCATTGAGGCTAACTCCACACCTATCACGTTGGAGAGCCTTCAGAACGACTGTGTGATACCTAATTTCGCCAAGGATAACGAGGCGGTAATTTCACACTCACAATTCATCGGGGCAACCTATCAAGCGCTCAGAGACTTTTACCGGTCAGAGCAGATCGACGAGCCCCAAATCAGAGTAAGTCATATCATTAGAGGCAGAATTCCCGAAGCTATCAATAAGAAGAGCTCGGAACTGCTGCGTCATGAAATTACTCAGTACTACGAGAGAATGGCCTTTTGCATCAACGTTCCCACCATCTACCAGGACGTTAACGGCAATAGGCTGCAACTGTCCATCGTGGGAGTCAAATCCTACGGACGTGACAACCTGAATGGAAAACTCACGGCACAGAAATTTTCTATCGCCGTTGGATTCCAGAATACCGTCTGCTGCAACCAATGCATTTGGACAGACGGCTATAAAGACGACATTCGGGCATTATCACCGGGGGAAATCTACCAACATACCCTCCGGCTGCTCGATACCTACGACATGGCTAAACATATCTACCTGCTTCAATCGCTGGGAGACCTTTACCTGTCAGAGACTCAATTTGCCCTTATCTTGGGTAAAATGCGTCTGTATAACTACCTGCCCCAAAGGATTCAGAGGGGAATACCTGAAATGCTGATTACCGATTCTATGGTGAACAGTGTAGCCCGCCAATATTACCGCGATCCCAACTTCAAGGTCAGCGGGGGCGAACTCAGTATGTGGAATTTCTACAACCTCTTGACTGGGGCCTGCAAAGGAAGTTATATCGACACATTCCTTTCAAGACAAGCCAATGCACTTACAACGAGTCTCGGCATAGCTGAAGGGCTGCGAGACGAAGATTCCGGGTATAGCTGGTTCATCAGTTAATCAGCCGTATTAGCCTTGATTCCGAGGAGGATTCACAATAACACGTGAGTCCTCCTTTTTTCATTTAACAACCTATCAAACAACATTTTAAAGAACAAGAAAAATGAACAAGATTCAATCATTTGCAAATGCCAAAGAGTATCAAGAGCTTTTTGGCTATGTTGAACATGGAAATGGCGTCAAATCTAGAAGAAATAAGATTTTGCTGGCCCTACTCAAATCAAAAACCGTATGGGCTTATTGCAAAGAACATGATGATTGGTCACTACTCGCTATCAAGAGTATGGCCGAGTTAAAAACAAAACTGACGAAGATGATTGCAGATAGTGGGGTTCATCAGGGCCTCGACTATACTGTAGTTTTGAACACAACCACCTATAAGTCTGCCGTGTATGAAACGGATTCCTACCGAGGGATTCCTGAAGACGGAAGTATCGGTTTTGTGAGATATATCAATCACGACAATAATGACGGTGTTTTCAAGATGAGAGCTGGACGTTTTTACAGCAAGCTCATTGACGAAACCAACATTGGCCAAGCATTACCACAGCAGGTTAAGACTTGGCTTTGTGAGGAGTTTTCTCAGGACTGGCAGGTTTACATTGCTGGAACCTTACCCAACTATACCTTGCTTGTAGATCATGACTTCGCTGAGATCTATTCCGGTGAGGCTTGTTCTCCAGGCATGAACTCGTGTATGATTGACCGGGGTTTTCACAATTTCTATCGGGACAGCGTGAAGGCTAAGGCTGCTCGACTTGTGGGAGATGACGGGATGATTCTTGCCCGTTGTATCATCTTCACTGAGGTACTCGACGAAGAGGATAAAGTATGGCGTTTAGCAGAACGACAATATGCAAAAGACCAGAGCGATATCCTTAAGAGAGCACTTGTTGATGCCCTCATTAAAGCCGGAGAAATCGATGGTTATAAAATCGTAGGGGCCGACTGTGGAAATTCTCGTGGATTTGTGGATGTAGAAGGAAATTCACTTTCACACAAGAAGTTCTATATCGAATGTGACTTGGATTGGGGTGACAAACTCAGTTACCAGGATTCTTTCAAGTATTACAATCTCAACTCAAACATCGCTTACAACTATACCGATGTGGATTACTCGTATAACCTCGATACCACTAATGGTCAGCTTGAGGACGATGACGAGGAGATGTACTATGCAGAATATCAAGATAGAGACGCGTTTGCAATCTGTGATGTATACTTTCATGGATCTGAGATAACTTGCGACAGTGATTGTATGGAGGACTTTGAATACTTCCAGGAGAACTACTATCACAGCGAGGACGATCTTACCAACTGTCCTGAATGTGGTTCACGTATGCTGGAGCCTGAATATTACCGTGATGAACTTTTCTATAGCGAACTTACAGAGGAATACTATTGCTGTCAAGGTTGCAAGGAGAAGGCTGAGCTCCAATACAAGAAGGACAACTGGCATTATTGCGATTTCGACCAGAAGTACTACGAGGAAGACGACATCCTTACAACCTTCAATGCCTGGAATGAGGATCTGGGCATGTATGAGACCAAGACCGTGAACATCGAAATGGTTGAAGTATATATCAACTGCCAGATCCTGTTCCGTATTGGCGATGAACTTTACGATGAGATTAATGAACAAACCGAGCTGCCCCTTGATGTAGAAGTCGAGGATGAGGCTCTTATTGAAGCTTAGTGAGATATGAAACTATTGAAAAAGCTTTATTCCATTCACAGCAAGAGTGGAAAGGAACAGAAGATGATCAAATTTCTGCTCTGGTGGATTAAGACCAATATCCCAGGAGCAAGAGTTGATATTGACCGAGAAATTGGAAACATCTATGTAACGAAGGGTGTTTCTGATACCTACCCCTGCATCGTGAGCCATATTGATCAGGTGCAGACGATTCATTCAAGAGATTTTCAGGCAATAGAGACCAAGGACATCATTTTCGGCTATAGTCCCAAGAATAAAAGACTTGAAGGACTTGGCGCTGATGATAAGAACGGTGTATGGGTCTGCTTGAAGTGTCTTTTGAAATATGATGTTTTAAAATGCGCTTTGTTCGTTGGAGAGGAAGTCGGTTGTATTGGAAGTAGCAAAGCCAATATGGATTTCTTCAAGGACGTGAGATTTGTGATTCAGTGTGATAGACGAGGAAGTTCAGACCTTATCACTTCCATCTGCTCAACTGAAATAAGCTCTAAAGAATTTATCGAGGCTACCGGACATGAGCAATTCGGTTATCATCTTGAGGAAGGGATGATGACTGATGTGCTGACCCTTAAAGAGAATGGTCTTGCTGTTAGTGCCGTGAATATGAGCTGTGGATATTATGACCCACACTCTGACCATGAATTTACGGTGAAACGAGACCTTCTGAACTGCTTGTCATTCGTCGAGCATATCATCGAGAACTGCACTGGAGTATATAATCATCAGTGCGATTATTCGATGGGGTTCTACGACGATTATTTCTATGAATATTATGATGAGATTTATGAACTGCTGCAAACCTATCCCGACTTGACGTTTGGGGAAGTAGAAGCAGCATATCAACAACACAATCCCAGACTTGACAGGACAGAACTGAGATCAACCTACGAAATGGTAAAAGCAGACCTGGATTTTTGGAGTAAAGAAGAGGAGTATTACGCTAAACATTATTAACCGAATGAAGGCTCTCACACAACTCGACATGTGGGGGCCTTCTTCATAAATCAAAAACAATAATGGCACAGAAAACAAAGAAAATGACATTGAAGTATTGGAATTCCCTTAGCGACTCAAGCAAGAAAAGGGCGCTCCAGTACTGCTTTCCCATTCACAAGGCTATCGTTGAGATGCTGATGAATGAGAAACCCGACCTGAAGAGCGGATGGTGGCAGATGGTGTTCAAAAAAGTGAGAATACCTGGCCCCGGAAGCTATTACAAAACCGTAGTTAACAACACTTACTTAAATTGACGCATTATGAGACTGACCGATCAACAACAACTGCAAGAGCTTCGTTGGGCACAGAAAGACGTGTTCGATGCAGCCAACCATTTTGTGAGCGCAGGCCTTAGATTACAAGGTACGAATTTCGAAAAGAGTTATGAGAAAATCTACAAATCACTCAATGCTCTCAACCGAAGGCTCATCAGTGAAATCAACAAAAACAAAAGGAGGAAATGATATGGACGAAGAATATAGCAGAGAGATTGCTGGTTATATCCTCAGCATCTTCAGAACCAATCCCTTTGTCGTAATGAGCTGGGGAATCGATCCGGCAAGCATTACAATCGTTGAAGTAGGGTTGAAACTGCATGTTCAAGGTTTTCTTCATACCGGCTATGTCCAAGTGGTGTTGAACGAAGGAGAAGATCTATTTGAAGTAACGCTCATTTCTGAAGAGGGTGAAACTTTGAAAACGATAGAACACATCTTCGTTGACAATCTGATTTCTATTCTGGATAGTGAAATAGAGAAATGTGAAAATTACGAAGAACGCATTTCTCAAGAATACGGCATTATCACAGAAACAGAGAAATGAGAGAAAGTGGGATTTTCCAGGCGATTTTGGAGGGTCCCACTATTCTTGAACAATACTAAACGTTCGTTTAATATATTTCAAACAATGGATAATAATGCATATGTGGCTTATCTCAGAGTCTCGACACAACGGCAAGGTGTGTCAGGATTGGGATTACAAGCACAACAAGAAATTATCAGAAACTATCTTAGCGGAGAAGAACCGATAGCTGAATTTGTAGAAGTTGAGAGCGGACGAAAAACACAACGCCCCAAGCTACATGAGGCATTGGAGCTCTGCAAAAAGGAGAAGGCCACACTGATTGTCGCCAAAATGGATCGACTTTCAAGAAATGTGACCTTTACGAGCCAACTTTTGGATTCAGGCATAGAAATCGTATTCTGTGACTTTCCAAGAGCAAACAGACTGGTATTGACAATCATCGCAGCCATTAGTGAATATGAGGCAGGATTGATCCGTCAACGTACCAGAGCTGCCCTACAAGTGAAAAAGGAACAAGGGTGTAAGCTTGGTAAACCTGAAAACTTGACGGGCAACATGGAAAAAGCTATTTCAAACAGCCGGCAAACGAACAAGGAGAAAGCAGCTAATAACGCTAACAACAAGAGAGCTGTAGCAATGCTTAAGATCCTAGTACGAGAAACCAATAACCTGAGTGAGATGGCCAGAATATTAAACAACGAAGGATTCACGACCAGCAGGGGGGGCAAGTTTACCGCAAAGCAGGTCTCTATCCTCATAAATCGTTATCAGTTAAAATGAAAAAAGAGAAGGCAATAACCACTGAAGACTTAGACGATAGGGCATTCTAAGAAGTCCACGTGGAGCGAGGACAATGATTAGAAGAAAGACGGCAAATGTCGTTTTTCTTTTTTTCATTTCACTTATCACCCAACTTGTTTTTTCTATATTTACAGAAAATAGAATAGCTATGCCAATAATATATTTATCACCCAAGTTAAATGGGCTTCTGAATAATGAAAGAAAAGACTATAAGAATAATAGTCTTGCTACAATCGTTGAAAACGACTTTATTCCTTCCAACATATCTTGGAAAAGAGTGAATTATACTTTTTCCCTGATTATACTAATCACAGCATTCGTCATGTCGAGGATATATTATTAATCATAGAGGATCTTATTACGGATGATACGTTAGAATTATTGTCTCCCACTGATAACGGAGTACTTGTCAGGGCTGTTGCCCTGCATGATATTGGTATGCACATCAATGCTGAAATGTTTATGAATATGATTAGAAGGGAATATGATAACATTTCTGATAATTGGTTCAAAGATGAGTCTCACTACGCTTCAGGCTGCACATCAAAGATAACATCTATTTTCCGATGTCCAATAGTCGATGAAAATTCATCCTGCAAAATGGGCCTTACGCCACCGTTTTTGTGTGTAATAATAACGCAAGAAGGCGGGAATGATGCTATAGCCTGAAAAACATTGAATTCAAAACAACAATTTTCAGGCTATAACTTACCATTGATACAATAAAACTATTCAAATCTTCTTTTATTCATTGAATGGCTGTCAATAAGACTGATCTAATAAAATTAAACTTGCTAATAAATGATCTCTGAATAAAGCTTGATTCTGTGCACTTCCCCCGGGGAAGGAATCACTTGTTAATCTTATACCATTAACAGAAAGGTAATCTTTAAACTTATAAAAACAACCTTCAAAGAAAGATTGTGTTAAGTCATGATTCGTTGCTCCCATTTCATACAATCGTGGCATTGCTTTAATTATTCCACAAAAGCCCGTGGTTTTCCAAAGAATATTATCTTTCGGGTTATCCCATTCATAAGGAAATACAATTCTCAAAGCGTTGAAACAGTTAAAAATAATTTTTGTAATTATCTCATCTTTTCCATCAATGAAATATTGCCTAAATGGCAGTTTTTTATCTGGCATTAATTCTTTTCCCTGTTTAATGTACAGTCTGTCTTTTTTTGCATCCTTTGTAATCAATTCAACTATACTTTTAGCAAAAGTTCCTTGAGACAACGTTGCATTATTCTGATTCAATTCTTTTTTGCCAAGCATTTTGAGACGATTATAGAATGGCGAACCTTCGTTATAGTTCATTACCCTTGCTATCTCATGAACAGTTTTTTGAGGGCTTCTCTCTTTAGAGACGTCAAATAAATCATAGATTAAACTAGGATCAACCTTTTGTTGATTACTATTGATTGTTGAAAAAATATAAGCTTTTTCTTCAACAGATAAATCAAACATCATCACAACGGGCAGATGAAATTTTTCTTTGTTCGGAGCAGTTTTAATTCCCCACAATCTATGTTGACCGTCAATAATTTCTCCAATTATCTCATCATCAGGAATATCTATCGTCTGACTCTGCTCATCAATGTAAACATGCGCATCCTCATTAATGCTTATCACAATGGGGGTTGGAAATACAGCGTCAGGATCAGTACAGTACTCTCCAATTTCTTTTATTCTTTTCAACGAAGGATCTCTCTGAACACCTGCGTTTGAAGAACTTCTGGGGACCACATCGAGAACGTTAAGAAGTGTTACGGCTGGAATAGAACATAAGTAAAATGTTCCAATGGGTTGCGTAACTTCGATATAGTTATACTTCAACATAATAGAATACAGTATATATTATAAATTATTGCCATGTCCATCATCAGTTAGTGTTGATGCCGTATTTGAAATAGCACTAACTTGCTTATCTTCTTTTTTATTATAGAACTGACTATCATCAAGGCCTAAATCTGGTTCGTGAGAAGAGAGTTGAACGTATCCAAATGAGTACCAAGCAAAAAGGATTGCTAGAATAATAAAAAGTAGTTGCCAAAAATCTAATCTGACATCTGACCATGTTACCGTACTAAAAACACTAAAAATATCATTCTTTGGCGCTACTGCGAAAAACACAGCATATAACATCATTGAAATAATAAGCAATACAAGAAAAGCCACCCCAATCTTTTTGTGCGTATATTCTTCTTTTTCTTCGTTAATGAATTTATTGAAAATAGGAGGCAACAATGATGCTATTAAAACTAGTGAGATTGTATAAAAACTGCCTGATGCGCTATCGGCACATAGAGATTGATATACTTTCCAATCACCTACTGCAACTCTTGGGATAAGATTGATTAATGTGCCAAACAGACTCGCAACAATTACAAACGAAACCCAAATAAAAAACTTTAGTTTATGTTCAAAACAAACACAAAAAGGAGATATTAGTGCTCTCCAAAACCTATTCTCTATATCGTAGTAAAAAGGCTTTGTTTCCTTATCATTTTTGTTAGTCATTCCTTAAGAAGTTGATTAGTACATTAATTAAAAATTTTTGCAAAGATATATTCAAATCGTTATTTCAACAACTTTTACTTTGAAAAAATCACCTATAAATAATACCATTATAGATATTTATTATACACAACCCGTTGACGGGATTAAAAAATCAATTAAAAAAAGATGTTCTAAAAAATTTGCATATCGCTGTTTTTAATATTTTAGAGTCGTTAAAACATTAAATCCAAATTTCCGTATGCACTTCTTGTACGTAAATTTCGTCAAAATTCTTGATGTTTACAAGAGTTTTTCAACAAATCTCATAAATGAACTCGGCAATTTGTTTCGACCTTATGTAATCCCTAAGTTCAGCGATTTGGACATCTAACGCCTAAAAAACACGAGCATCGATAACGAAACTTAGTGTTCGCACTGCTGGAAAACAACCGATATTAGGTGCCCGGCTGAATCTCGCGGTGTCAGTATAATGACAGGCGCAAATCTTATGCGAGAAAGAGGATTACAGAACGCCTTGATGGCGGCGAAGGCATTTTTGTCATAGGCTCCAAACCTGTCGGGGTTTGCCAATTCTAGAGAGGCAAATGCTACCGCTTGAGCAAGAAAGAGCCAGAAAAAGCGCCAAACTATGGTTTTTATGCCTTTAATTCGATGTATTACTTCGATTACAAACTCCAAGCTGTGTGCGGAGTCCAGGGGGCATTCATTCCTACGACCAGACCAAAGCCTCGACGAGTTGTTGCCGGTCATAAAAAAATGGTATCGTTGAAAAAAATGTATTAAAAGTTTAGAATTGTCAGCAAATATGTCTAATTTTGCAGTGACTCCAAAAGAATGCCTTGCTTGCCAAGGCCAGAGCAAGAGAGGGTGGCTCCGTCAGGTGCATCTTCTTGTTCTAAAAATATTGGTGTCCGATATAAATATTATCTAATGAGTCAGAAACATAGGTTCCCCAATATCGGGTCAAGAACCATCATAAATGGTCTTTTAAAGACGTTTTTATCGTTTAACTCCCAAATATAGAGGGATAGATTGCCTATGTCGCATGATTTTGTATTTATTGCATCAAATGGCCTCATTTGGGGCAGACGCGCATACCCAAAACTGATTATCAGCTACTTACATGCGTTAAATCACGATTATCAGTTTTGTAGACTAGTTGAAATATTGTGGTATCTAAAAATATTCAATGCTTGAAGTACTATGGAAGATAGAAACTGGGTTTTTAATGAAAAGGAAAATGATTGGGTGGATGAACTCGGTGTTTGTTACTCTGAAGACAAAAAGACAATATTACGTTGTCCCTCAGATTATAAGGGGCGTTTAACCATACCCGATTACGTCACTACGATTGGGGATTGTGCCTTTTTTAATTGTTCCTGTTTAGAAGAAATAGACATCCCCAATTCCGTAACGACTATTGGGGAATGGGCTTTTAAAGGATGTTCCTGTTTAGAAGAAATAGACATCCCCAATTCCGTAACGACTATTGGGGAATGGGCTTTTAAAGGATGTTCCTCTTTAGAAGAAATAGACATTCCCAATTCCGTGACAAGCATCGGCAAATATGCTTTCAAAAGTTGTTTTGGGTTAAAAAAAATAAACATTTCCAATTCTGTAACAAGCATCGGAGATTGTACTTTCGCAGATTGTTCTAGACTAAAAGAAATAAAGATTCCCAATTCTGTCACGTGGATTGGAGTAAGAGCTTTCTATGAGTGTTCAGACATTGAGAAAATCAGCATTCCCAATTCAGTCACAAGTATTGGAGATTATGCTTTCTGTAGTTGTTTTGGTCTTGAGGATATTAAAATTTCCATTTATTTAAAAAGTATTGGAAAAGGTGCTTTCAGTGGTTGTTTAAGAATTAAAAGTTTTACTATTCCCAACACTGTAGGCAGTATTGGTGAAGAAGCTTTCTGGGGTTGTGCAGAACTGATGGCAATAAAGATCCCCGACACTATAGAAAGTATTGGAAATAATACATTCTCAAAATGTACAAGTCTTGAGAAAATTGATATTCCTAACTCTTTGACGAGTATTGGGAAAAGTGCTTTCTATGAGTGTTCAAGCCTTGTATCAATTAAGATTCCAGATTCAGTAGAGTTTGTTGGAGAAGAAGCTTTTTCTGGCTGTTCTCAGCTTATGAATATTGACATCTCCAAAACGCTATCAAGCATTGAGCCTAAAACTTTCTCGGGTTGCTATAGGCTTCAAAAAATAGAAATTCCTAACTCTATAACTAATTTAAGAGATGGAGCCTTTGCGGGTTGTCTTAGTCTTGAAAAATTAAGTATACCTAATTCTGTTAAAAGTATTGGATCTGGTACATTTTTTGGGTGCTTTAACCTCCGCAAAATATCAATTCCTAATTCTGTTAAAGAAATTGGTGAAAGATCCTTTTGGGGCTGTCCAATTAAAGAAGTTCGTCTTCCTCCAACAACCGAATACTGCCTAGACTCCTTTGACGAAGTGACTAAGGTCATTAAGGCAAAGGTCTTTATCTCTTATTCTTGGGAAGATGATGACCACAAGGCTTGGGTGAGGAAACTCTCTGAAGATTTATTTAAAAATGGTGTGTATGTTATTCTAGACCAATGGGAACTAAGAGCAGGTAAACCCATCCCAGATTTTATAGATAAATCCATAACCGAGGCTGAAAGGATTATTATAATCATGACTCCCGACTATAAATTAAAGTCTGAGAAAAAAGGAGGAGGTGTTCGATATGAGTATTCTATCATCAAAAATGATCTCTTTACTAATTTTGCAAGTGATAAATTTATCCCTATTTTAAGAACTGGATCAAAGGAAATCGCCTGCCCTAGAGGGTTCGAAAATAGGTTATATTTAGATTTTACAAATGATGAATCCTATAATAACAGCCTAGGTCTTCTCCTTCGTGAAATCTATAAGGTTGATAGTCTGTAAATACATTCAAAACTATGGAACAAAAAACAAAAAAACCAAAAGTCTTTATCTCTTACTCTTGGGACAATCAAATCCATGTAGATTGGGTCATGGGGTTAGCTTCTGATTTGAGAAAGAATGGAGTAGATGTCATTCTTGACCAATGGGAAAACAGACCTGGTGATGATATTCCGCACTTCATGGATGCATCAGTGAGAGAATCAGATAGAGTTCTCTGCATCCTTACTCCAAAATATAAGAATAAGGCAAACAATTTGAAGGGTGGTGTCGGTTATGAATTTCGCGATATGACAGCTGAGATATTTGCGAATATTCCAACCAACAGATTCATTCCTGTACTAAGAAAAGGTTCGTTCGAAGAATCTATTCCTATAGCCTTATCGGGTAGAGTCACTATTGACATGAGAAAAAAAAGAGACTATAAAAAAGGACTTGAAGTAATTCTTCGAGAATTATTCGACAAACCCACACACCCTAAACCGCCACTTGGCGATGCGCCAGACTTCAAATAAAAAAATTGGGGATCATTTGTAAGAAGGTATAAGTAATAATTGAAGAGTATACTATGCGGATCCGTGTGCTTGCGTTATTATAGCAGTTCGAATGAGTGCTGTAAAATGTATGAAAAGTAAAAATGATTGACATGGTCAAAAAACTTTTCGCATCTTTTCAGTGTTTACAACTAGTATACTTATATATTATTTTTTGGTATATTTTAATGGTATTATTTACACAACAACCTATGCCACAACAAAGGTACGAATTTTACCGAGTTTTTCCTCCCCCACAAGCAAGAGTTGCGACATTTTTAGTCGCAACTCTCACTCTTCGTTAAACTCTTGTTTCTTGATTCGCTGAATGAGGTATGAGACGGACTTGGGTGCCTTTTCACGGCACTCTTTGAGTCTGGAGTTGAACTCTGAATCCTCCATATCAGAATTGAATGCCTCAACCAACTCGCTCTCATTAGGAGACTCGAGTAAAATGTTGTGGCGCTTCATCAACATGCGCATCGAAAGAATGCCTCGGTTATACTTTGGCTTTGCTTCCACAAGCTTGCGCATAAGATCCAATCCCGGGTCGCCCACATGCAACTCGTTAAGCATGGCTATCATATAAAGGACCTTAGCATCGGGTGTTGCCATATCGAACACGTCTCCCATCACCCCATTGACCTTGTCAGCTTCAGCATAACGTTCAAGTCTTGCCAAAGCCCGAGATTTGATGTAAAGCGCCTCTTGGCTAGGATGCATAGCGAGAGCGTCCTCAGCGTACTCTAAGGCCTGCTCCGGCTTGTTCGCATAAAGGCTCAATAGGGCTGCTAAGAATATGGAAGTCCAATGGCCATCGCCCAAGAGCGATTCGGGCACTTCGCATATACAACCATATAGGTCGTCGTCACAGATGAGTGTTTCAAGGAACCTGTTTGCTTGACACATAGCTTCATTGATGTCACCTTCCACAACTTTTTTCTCAACGAGCAAAAGATAGCGCTTGGCTGCATCATCATAGTCATTCCTCTGAAGCGACCCATAGACAGCCTTACCACTCTCAATCTCGTTGTTGATAAGTTGCTCGTCATTGTATTCGCTGGCGTAATTCAGTATCTCGCAGCTTGTATATGCATATTGCGGAATCACATCTTTTGAGAGGAACAATCCTTCAAGGGAACGAACACGGCTGAGCGCAACATAAAGTTGGCCTGCAGCAAAGAGACCATGGCTCAGATCCAAAGACATCTTGTCAAAGGTCATACCTTGGCTCTTGTGTACTGTGATTGCCCAAGCAAGCTTCAACGGATACTGCGTGAATGTTCCTGTCACTTCCTTTTTCAACTTACGGCTATCGCGGTCGTACTCGTAGTTGATTGAATCCCAAGAACAGCAAGGCACCACATATGTGTTCCCATCATTGAGCTCGACTTGTATCTCTTCCTTCGTGAGCTTAACGACCTTACCAAGCGTACCATTCGCCCATCGCCGTTGAACATCGTTGCGAGTGAACATCACTTGCGCTCCAACCTTTAGACGAAGGTTCAAGTCAACGGGCATCTTTTTGTCATCAAACTGCCCAATCACTGTACCCTCGTAGATAAACTCTTCCGAATCGATCTCTGTCAGCCTTTGCTGATTAATTCTGTTCGCTGTCTTATTGAGAGAAGCAAGAGTGATGACCAACCCATCTTCCTTTTGGGGTTGGCATACTCGCTTGTTCAAGCACATGATGTTCTCAGGTGTCACCTTATTCAGTCGGATGTTCTCCAAGATGTGCAAGAACTGAGCATCGCCATCTTGACGATACACCTTTTGGAACTCTATCTTGGGGAGACGGATGCGTTTGATAGCATCAGCCTTATAAAAGAAAAACTCATTGGTCTGGTAGATGTCATGTAAAAGTTCTCTTTCTGCATCTTGACTGACGACAGGCGGCAATTGAAACATATCACCGACAAAGATGATTTGCTTGCCACCAAAAGGCTGTGTGGTACGAAGAATTTTGCGTAACGTGTAGTCAACGGCATCTACAACGTCACATCTCATCATAGAGACCTCATCAATGATGATTGTGTCAACATGGAGTAAGGTAAGGATTCTTGCCTGTTTCACGTTACCAAAGGTTCCTGGCGTACACACCTCTAATGGCAGCCCGAAGAATGAGTGAACTGTGTCTCCGCCTGCGAGGTTAGCCGCAACACCAGTTGAGGCAAGCGTGATGAACTGCTTGTGAGCGACAAGTTCTTGGACGTTCTTCAGAAACGTCGTCTTACCAGTACCAGCTCTTCCTGTGAGGAAGAAACTGCTATTGGTGTTTGCTATCAGCTCATAAGCGAGCATCTGCTGGGTATTACTTTCGTCAATTTTGGGTTGTTCCATGTTCTTCATTGTTCGATTGCAGGGATGATTTGGGTGAGACGGGTGTTGAAATCGCTATCCAGGAAGCTTTTATAGCATCCTTCGATGAGGGTTTTAGCCTTGGTTTCAATTTCTTCGGCCGGGAGTGACATCTTCTGAACCTTGAGAACTGCGTTGATATAGTCCTTGACCATCTCCACAGACTCTTGACGGACGAACTTTTCGTTGCGGAACTCCTTTTCATAGTCGCGCTTCTGGATGAGTTCGATTTGCTTGCCATTGAAGGCATACAGTTCAATGCCATCGATGTAAGTCCAGGTGTGGAAAAGACCGACTTTCTCCACTATAACCACATTTTCGCAAAAGCGAACGCCACGATAGTAGCGGTTTCCGCGGGCACTCACGTATTCACCGATGATGAACATTTTCTGGCCATTGTCCCAAACTGGAATGCGCACTCTAGGGTTGCCGTAAGTAGGCAGGATGCTGTCGAACAGGTTCTTGCTGATTGCTTTGGATAATTTTGCCATAGTTATCAGATTTAGTTGTTTGTTGTGTGTTGCTTTGGGGGCAATGGCCTTAGGCCAACAATTTTTGTCTTGTCTCATCAACCATCTCACGTGCGAAAGTGAGCAGTTGTGAATCCGAAACGTACTGACCTAACGCCTTGGCTTGTCCCGCCAGGAAATCCTTGAGCATGAGAATGCTCTGTTCTTTGGCGAAATGCTCGCTAAAGCAGCGCCAATTGCTGCCGCCCCAAAACTTCTGGCAAATGATCCTTGCCTTGGTACCGTCCCAACAAAGCAGAGTGATGCCATTGAGGAAGGTGTGGGCATAGCCTTGGCCAATGTTGTAAAACACGGCCAATCGCTTGGAGAGGCGAAGAGCGCCATAGTAGGTGTTACCGGCAGCGCTGGTATAACCTAAGGTGAGGAACACGTTCTTCTCAGGATTGTAGGTGAGAGAACTGCCCGAGAGGGCGGGAAGAGCCTTTGAGGCAAGGAGAATAAGTGTGTTGTTGCTCACTGTTTTCTAGTTTTAGTAGTTTGAAAAAATTCCATTTCTTTTCGCTTTTCATCTAGCTTAACAATCTTACGATTAGATTCATTCTATTTGTTTACGCCAGCAAAAGTACACCACAGCTGTGAAGCGATTCTTCACAACAAAAAAAAGTATCAAGAATCGGATTTTTTTTTGAAAGAAAGGAATTTCTAGACTCAAAATAAGGGTTACTTTTGAACTATAATGGGGATTGCTTAGAGTGAGTGTCATGATTAAACATGACGATGAAAAAATGATATAAATATAATTGGAGGTACATAATTATCAGAAAGGGCATCGTCCATAGTGGAAATGCCCTTTCTGCAGCAGATTATTTTCTTAGGCTCAAATGTTTCGGTTCTTTAATTTCCCATTTTGATTTGTTCTGTTCTTTATCATTGTGATCTCTGAGATAGTTGCGATACCATAGAATCAAGTCACATAATTGGAGGGCGAAACTGTTGAGCAGATAGGTCGAGCCATCAACGCACTTGATGTGTTCTGGAATATTTACAGCATTAGCATCACCGCTCTTTGAATGAACATCTGCAGGTAAGATATTGACCATTGTGCGAAGTACATCATTCATTGTAGCAGGTAAAACAGCTTCTTTTGAGTCAACTACTACTATACCGTCACCATCTTTCACATATTTGATTGCAGGTTTTCCAGCCAAGATGCAACTGGACCAACGGGTATTCATGTTTCTGCCCCATTCGGGTAAGATGCCGTTCTCAACCATTGACCTAAAAACGTATTCCAGAACAACCCTTGCTTTCTTAAACTTATCATTATAGTCATTGGCATCAATCACACCAGGGAAATGAATTGGGACCAATAAATCCTCAAGAGCATTGTTTGCTTCGTTATCAATATTGCAATCTTCTATTGCTTCAAAAACATTGCGATATATCTTCTGGACTTGAAGACGTGGTGACACCTGAGCATGATATTTAATGCGTCTATAGAGCGTTTCAGTATCTGTGTTCTTGGAGTAGAACTTTTTTTTGGTTGAATCCGTCCAATCCTTGTCCCACATAAGGCGCTTATCATTAATACTATCTGACACCTCGCTAGTGTCGCCACCGGTCAATACATACCAGGGGATAGTGCGGACCTTATTTGCACACAATTCAGATATATCTGACAATGCCTCGCTTAGAAATCTAACTGCGTTGTCGGCACTATCTCTGTGGTGTTTACATTTAGCATCCAGTATGATAGCAGACCATCTATCATAATTAGTCTCTAGTGCTTCCTTGGCATCGTCCCAGCAGGGATATGGGACTAACTCAAGATCAAAGTCTTCTGCACGTTCTATATATGCGTTGATAATCGATGTGTCGTCTTCAACCCAAAGTACTTGAATTAAATCATAGTGTTTCATAATAAATTCTTTTTTTATTGTTATTGTTAAAAAACATCCACTCTTAAGCAATCATTTCTTGTTCTTCTCTTGAAGGTATTGTATGATTGAATCTAAATATTTAGTATAATATTTATTCCCACTTTTACTTTCGTATATATAACTAAACGAAAGGATGTATTTTACAGTAAACTCATCATTGGGAGTAGAAACCAACTCCACTTTGCCACCATAACGCCGCATTATATCATCAATCTCATTGCATCCAATGCCATTATGACCATTTTGGTGCAATGCACTAGAAACGCCATATTCAAACAAAGATATAACATCACGGTCCTCTGGAATAGGCGTTCCGTTATTCTCGATAATTAATGATAACTCAGTACTATCGTTTTTCAATGAAAAACGAAGCATATAATCTGTGCGTGATTCATCAGTGAATGCATGCGCCAATGCATTCGATACAATATTATCTAATACTAAAGTTAAAGCGTCTGGTGGAAACCAAATTGAGTAAGTATCAGAGTATCTTTGAAAAACCTGATCGAATGATTCATTTTTGTATGTATTGTTACTAAAAAAGAGGATATCACTAGATATTGTGTCATCATACAAAGATTTGTACTTTTCAGTTAATGACTTAATTTCGTTAGAAATATTATTTGGAGACATAACGAAATAATAATCTTTCCAAGCAATAACAGGTTTAAAGTTCAGCCATCCACTATTTTTCTGAGCAATATAATCTTCGATAAATGATTTAATAATAATCCGTTCTGGGTTCTTGAAGGAATAATCAACATCTGCTATGTGTTCTATAACAGGCATCATTTCGTCAATAATTGACGATAGAAATTCGAATGCATCTTTTACTTTTGATCCTGTGATCCGTGATAGTGTATCTTCATCATTCAGTTTTCCCCCATTACGCATGCGAAAAGCATTCAATTTAGAAAACTTTTCTTTGAACGAAGACAATTTTTGAGTCAGGGCATGCTTGCGCATTCTAACGGCTTTTTTATAGTCCTCATGATTCTTTTTTAGCTCTTGCTGTGTAGAAAGCAACGCATCGTAGTTTGCTTCAGCAAGGAACTGAATACGCTCTTTCGGCGTATGCTTGGGCACGATGATTCTGTCAAGAATCAATGACATGGTTTCTGCAGTTATGGAGCCATCACAAATCGTGAGAATCTGCTCTTTCACCTCTGGAGACAACAGTAATGCTGCGATGTATCGTACATCAATATTGCGTTTCGGTAAAAGGTATGGCACAATATCAATACAAACGAACTTGTTTGTTGGATCATCTTTTACATAACCCAAAACCAATTTCTCTGTGTTGCCAAGCAAGCCTACCCCTGGTTGATGAATGCTTAACATGTGTGGCTCCCAGCCTTCAAACATTGGATCTGAAAGTGCCGTCAAATCCTTATCATCCATACAGGCATCAGCATACCTGTCTCCAAATTGTTTTGGAGCTAGCACGAGTAAATCACCAGACAACTTAATGCCCTTATCTTCACGAGCCCAGTACTGCTCAACAACCTCATGCTCTGTGTTGAATAATTTAACCAAACTAGACAAAGGCTTTCCTTCTTTAGGACGATTAGCAAGATAATAGCCAGGCCAAAGTAAATTGGCATCTAAAACAGAAGGATTGACTTTAGCAATAATGCCCCTATTGATGCTTTCTACAACAACTGTTGAATGATTCTTCTTTTCAATATGAAGAAGGATACTGTCAACGGAAACATCAAGAGCCGTATCTTTGTCGTTATAAGATACTAAAGATTGTATGGCACGGGACTTAATGAGCTTATTGAGGAATTCCTTTCGTGTCAAAGCCGATTTCTTCTCCCTCTCATCAAACTCTTTGCCCATCTTTTTATATCGGAATGCTTTATACCTAGCGTAGTAGACCAAGTCGTCTCGCTTAGCAAAAAGGAACATCTGACCACCCTTATTGAGTAGATTATATAGTTTGTCGTATTCATTTGAAAAAGAGAGACAAACGACTAAGTCTACAAGATTAGTGTCTTGCACAAGAGAATCATTAATCTCCTCATTTAAATTGATGTAAGGAACGATTTCTGATTGAATTCCGGCAGCATAGAGTCGGATTTGCCCCAATGCCCAAACGATGTTCATATCCTCCTTGAATCTGCGCGCGATGATGCTTGTATAGCCTTTAACAACACAGCCCTTAAAGCGCACTGCAAGGTCGCAATAACCAGCGTCTGGAATGAAAACAGTTTGGCCGTCTTTAAAAGGAATCCTTTCTATGATTATATCTTCTAATTTTTCGTACCAATCTCCAAGATGCATATGAATATAAGGGCAATGCCAGTCAGTTCTATGTGTGAACTCATATTCAATTACTTCTGGAAAATGCTCGCATAAGAATGCAAATTCGTCGTCATTAAGAACATCTTTATAGAAATGTTCGGAATAATCCGACAAAACAGCTAAAACCTCTTTATTTGCATTCTTTTCAGCCACTGACCTGTAAAGTGATACAATCAATTGCTGATCGGAGCTAGCATCAATATCTGAGCTGGGCACATCAAAATCCTCACCCTCACAAGATGCTATCTCCATAGGAGTATTCTCCTTTACGAAGTTACGATACTTGGCTACGAGGGCCTCTACGGTGTAGTTGTTGGTGTTTGCTGTACGCATAGTCTTTTGTATTATTGGTTTTCGGCTGCAAAGCTATGAGACAGTTGTGAAGTCATTCTTCACACCAAAATATATTTCATGCATTTGTGCAATTTTCTGCTTGATTTGTTCTCGCAAGGAGTCTGGAGCGAGTACTTCAACATCACTACCAAACCGAATTAATTCAGAAACCAGTTCCTTGTTGGGAACCACTCGGATAGAGACGACCCCTTCACGTAGGTTCTCAATCATCTGGGAGTGATGGATCGGCTTAGACAGGACATAGGGCAACCGCTGAGGTGTAAATTTCAACATTACTTGTTCCACAGATTTGTTATCATAAATTGATATACCGATGATGTTGCGAAAGTAATTGTCAAAGTTGATATACCGGTTCTCCTTGAAGGGCTTCTCGATGGGCTCGAGACCTTCAATCCTGTCCAATGCCACAATTGATAAGTCATCATACAATGGATTATAGCCCAGCAGGAACCAGCGGTTGTTGTACTGCTTGAGGTAATAGGGGTGTATCATCCACTGTACTTTGTCTTTTCCGAAGGGATGATAATCAATCACCACAACTTGGTGCCTAATGGTGTAATTAATCAAGTCAGACAGGTAACGCAACCCCGCCAAGTCGCGGTTCTGCTCAAAACCGATGAGACTGGCCTCATTGCCACCACCGCCGAAGCGGGGACGCAACTGAGCCAACAGATCATCCACCCAGTCATACATAGGTATGCCTTGGAACCTTGACAGCGATGTGATGAGCGTTTCCAGCTGCTCCATCTCCATCTCGGTGATAGGCGTCTCCATAATAGAGAAGTCTCGTGAATACTTCAAATACTTGCGTTTACCGTCTTGGATAGAGACTATGGGCGCTTCCCAACCATCGGTGCTCTTCATGAAATCAAGATCGGCATATATTTGTCGCTTAGTGACCGGTTGAATAGCCGCAACCTCCAGCGCATGATTCACTTCATCCACAAGGTCGTCGATGTAGTAAATGTTATGCCTGTCACCTAGGCACTTGTCCAGCACCTTGTATCGCAATAAGGCTTTTCTATTGTTGGGCATATTGTTCCTCCTTTTACTTCAAAAAGCAAAGATAATGTATTTATCTTGATTCATCAAACTTTTCTTGAGCATCGAATCTTCAGAGGGTTCAAATTCTACTTATTCAAGTTCAAATCCTATTAAACAAAGTATAAATAGACCAAAGCAATAATACTAATGAATGCAGTATGTGGTCCGAAATCATACAGGGGGCAAACTGTTTAGTCACAATGTAAAGTATTATTACCAATTGCTGCCATATCGTTTCACTGACGACTCGCCTACATTCTCGTCACTGGTTATAAAGCGTTTTTGATTTGTTGAGTAAAAAAACAGCAAATCATACACTCGCACTACGAAAAAATGCGTACTTTTGTAAATTATAAAATATGAATTCTTGGTTGACAAATATTTAATAGTCATCAATAAATGAATTTAGAAACCCTGATAGCAGAATGCACTGCATACGATTTCAAGTTGAGGCTCGTAAATCATAAAAAATGAAGCGAACGAACCCAACCATCTTAATGAATTGGCACGTGAAGCTTCGATTCATAGGATGGAGGAATTATAGGAAAAATAGAAGAATAATATTATAGAAGATATGCCTGTTAAAAATTCATTAATTAATATTCTCTGCTATGAATTGCCTTGGAACCTAACACAACCAATGTGCAATGAGTTTGATGGCAGAAAGTCGCAAATTCTCAAGATATGGGAGGGTGGGTATGAAGAATACAAAGTACTCCGTAATTATGAGAATACTATCGATTCGTTATTAGCTGTTTGTGTTTTTTATCGTTATGTGATAGGCAGTATGAATGGTGCTTCCGATTTCTTTTGCTATCTGCAAAAGAAAAACAATAGAAAGAAGGATTGCAATATCAGATGTGGCAAATTCAGGCTTAATCGCGAACAATATAATAAAATACTTTCAGTGAGTATTGGGTTTAAAAAAATCAAGGACAAGTACCAACTTGGGGATTGGTTCTTTTCATTTCCGGACACATTAGGTTTTCTGAGAAACTGTAAGGAGTTATTTAATTTGTCAGAAACCTCATCTAATAATAATTCAACGAAAAATGAAGAAGACTACCCCTTTTAAAGCCTTAAAAGAATTTGAGGAAGAAATTAAAGCTTTCGCGAATATTCATCACGTTCACTTCAAAGAACATGCAAAGAGAGTGAGTGACTATTTCGAGATGTCTTGTTATAACATGATAGTTCACTATTATGAGAACCTCGGTTATAAGATGGAGGCGAAGAATCTTACAAATGGTGACTTCAAGTATAAGTGCAGTCCTTCAGGGCTACTTCAAAATTTTTCCTATTTTAAAGGGACAAAAAATATTGATACAAGAAAAGATGTTATCTATGTATTCCATAATGCTACTGTTCAGTCTTCGCATGACGTTAAGGTCTTTACGACCCCAGATATTGTTGTAAGTCGAATCGAAGAACCCAAAATCACTTGTGACTACTACACAACCAAGAGGCGGCTGTCGTATATTGACCAGCCAAATATTATCACATTCTGTGAGTCAAAACACTTGATTCCATTTCCGGAGTTGATGATTACTTTCATAGGTACTGTTAACGAGTTGAAACCAGAGTGCCTTTCCAATAATGGCGAACCTGATGATGCGTGTCATATTGCACCCTCATTGATGATGTCTGGGACACTTAGTAAACCATGCAAACGGATAAAGGACTCTCTTGAAAGACGGTATTATGTGAATTTCTTTAGCGATTTGTTCGATGACCCAATTTCGACCACATTCTCTATAATAGGTATGGAATCGATTACAACATTGGATGGGAAAAAGGACATTCCAATAGAAAATAACACGGATAAAAACACCATGACACAAGGTGAATGTACTGTCCCACTCGATAGAGATTCATAACAATTAATTGTTGAAAATAATTACGAATATCACATGCTTACTATATCTAAAATCAAACTCCACAATTTCAAAAGATTTCAAGATCTTACTATTGAAGTAAATCCCGACATCAATATCTTAGTAGGAGATAATGAATCGGGTAAAAGTACTATTTTGCAAGCGATTGATCTTGTAGCTCGCGGTAGTAGGACTCGTATCGAGAATATCGGTCTTGATAGACTGTTCAATGTTGATGCTATGAATGAATATTTGTCAACGAGCCGAAATCTGAATGACCTACCTGTTATGTATGTAGAATTATATCTCACCAATCAGAGTGATCCGTCTTTGGAAGGTGCTAATAACAGCCTTCACATCGTACATTCAGGCATCAGACTTCGATGTTTCCCTAACGATGAATATAGTCCGCAGATAGCACAATTACTACAAAATCAGGACGCATCCTTTCCCTTAGAGTTTTACAGTATCGTTTTTGATACTTTTGCAGGAGTGCCTTTCAATGCTTTTACAAAGAAATTGAAGAGTCTATTTATTGATAATTCAATGATAGGCAGTCCTCGTGCAATGCGTGAATATGTAAACGACATCTATCATTCCCAGTTGTCAGATATACAACGATTGAATACAAGACATGCTTACAAGGATAGCAAACTTCAGTTCCAAGCTCTAGCATTAGATCAATATAGTGCATCTATTGCTCCCTATAGTTTTGCTATAAGAGAGTCAGCTGATGATAATATTGAAACGGATATCACATTACAGGAGAACGGAATACCTTTAGAGAATAAAGGCACTGGTACTCAGTGCTTCATTAAGACAAAGCTATCTTTGAATAGAGCCATAAGTGAGATAGATACTGTTTTAATAGAGGAACCAGAGAACCATTTGAGTCATATAAAGATGTTAGAGCTGATAGACTTGATCAGAAATGCGGATAATCGTCAAATCTTCATCTCAACTCATAGTGATCTTATAGCCACAAGATTAAACTTGAAGAACTGCTTGCTTTTTAATAGTGCATCAATTAATGTGGTCAGTTTGTCTGCATTGCAAGATGATACGGCAAAATTCTTTATGAAAGCTCCAGACAATAATATGCTTCAGTTTGTATTGTCAAAGAAAACAATTTTGGTTGAGGGCGATGCCGAGTTTATCCTAATGGAAGCTTTGTTCAAAAGGACATTAGATAAAGAATTATCAATAAGTGGGGTTGGAGTAATTGCCGTAGATGGAAAATGCTTCAAAAGGTATTTGGAAATTGCTAAAGTTTTGCGCAATAAAGTGGCGGTGATAACAGATAATGATGGCGATTATACCGAAAACATTACGAATAACTATTCTGACTATACACGGAATCAGTTTTCTAATATTTCGATATTCTCAGATAAAGATAACACTCGATATACTTTTGAAGTTTGTCTATTCAATGATAATCAACCTACTTGCGACGCTGAATTCCAAACTCCAGGTCGCAGACTACATACCTTGGAATATATGCTTAAGAATAAGGCTGACGCTGCATTCGCATTACTCAAAAACAGAGCTGAGACATTAGTAGTTCCTCAATATATTCAAGATGCGATAACATGGATAGACGATTAATACTTGCGGTTGCTGGATCAGGAAAGACCACCTTTCTTATCGACACTCTTGATGTGGAAAAGCGTTTCTTAATTGTCACCTATACCGATAATAATGTAGCCCATATTCGTCGATGTATAATAAATAAGTTTGGGTATATGCCCTTGAATATTACGCTTTTGTCCTTTTTTCAGTTCTTGATACAGATATGCTATCGTCCTTTTCTGAAGGACAAGGTTAATGCAAGAAGCATTACATGGAGAATACCTGAAGATTGGACTCGATTTAAAAAGAGCTGGGAGCATTATATGACACCGCAGCGTTTCCTCTATTATAATCGAATATCAAAGTTATGTATGGAGGAAGGTTGTTCTTGTTTAATAAAATCTCGTATTGAAAAGTTTTATGACTACTTTATGGTTGATGAAGTGCAAGACCTTGGCGGTCATGATTTTAATTTGATGCTATCCATTGTGCCAACGGCTATCGACTGTCTATTTGTGGGTGATTTCTTCCAACACACCTTTGATACAAGCACAGATGGTAGGGTGAACTCAGGATTGTATAAAGATTTCAGAAGATATAAAAAACTTTGGTCTAAATCGGGGATTACCGTTGATGAGACGACACTATCAAATAGCCATAGATGCTCGCCAACGATTTGCGCTTTTGTGTCTCAGAATCTGCAGATCAATATTGCTAGTCATCGGCAAGATGATTCTTCAATAACCTTAATTGATAATCAAAATGATGCTGATAGACTTTTTAACGACCCCTCAAAAGTGAAATTGTTTTTTAAAGAGGCCTTAAAGTATCAGTGCTATGCAGAGAATTGGGGTAAATCTAAAGGTTTGGACAGTTTCCAAGACGTTTGTATCGTGTTGAACGAAACAACCCTCAATGCATATCACTACAACTTACTTCATCAACTTAAGCCATCAACCCTTAATAAACTCTATGTGGCTTGTACAAGAGCTAGAGGTGATATCTATTTTATTCCACATACATTTGTAGATAAGTACAAACAAGATTAGTTCCTAGATAATTGCTTACTGAGAGTGATTTAGGTACCATATATTATAACGATACTTTTTGTCACAAAAGGGAACAAATGATATGTTCCGTCATTTTCACAGTCATTATAATTCATATCATTGTGTATCTTCCACTTTATGAGAAAAACGTTATTATTCACTAACTAGTAGATACTTTTGGAAAAGAGTCATTCAATGATTGTTATTCATCCCCGATGAGGCCGAGTTCATGGAGGCAGCCTTCGCGGTTGAGAAGGAAACCATAGAGGTCTCGATAGACACTACAGTCGCGATATTGTGTGGGCACCAGTTGGCCATCCTTAATCTCGTGGATGGATGCGTTTGGATAAGAAAGAATGACGGGTGAGTGGGTGGTAATGATAATTTGAGCTCCTTTCTTGACAACATCTTTGATCCATAACAGGAACTGCAATTGGTTTTGGAAGGACAGCGCTGCTTCGGGTTCGTCAAAAATGTAGATGCCCTTACCGGTCAGCCTGTGTTCAAGCAGTGCCATGAATCCTTCACCGTGTGAGAATTCGTGAAGATTGAGATAGTCATAGTACTTGTTTAAACCACGGCGATTGATTTCGGTGATGACGTTGTAGTAACTCTCAGCCCTGAAGAAATACGTATCACGATAACTAAGGCTGGCTTGGGATGCAATCAGTGCGTCATACAGCGACGAATGGGTCTCTTCTGTATGGAAGTTGAAATGACGGGAGCCGCCTTCGGGATTGATACGAAGCAAAACAGCAATCGCTTCGAGTAACGTCGACTTCCCCGATCCGTTGCCTCCAACGATATAGGTCACCGACTTCTCAAATCTAAACTCAGTAAAGTCTCTAATCACTGGAATGGAGAATGGGTATTTGCTGGTATCCCAGTCCCCTTCTCGTTTCCTGATTTGTCTCAAATAGATATTCTCTTTCATGACCAAATGACATTTTTGCCGCAAAAATAACGCGCTCCAATGCCACATTTAGGCACACCAAAATAAAATAATTTAATCACTTGTCTTTATCCTTGACTTTCCCTAAGAACACTTGACAGAATTGAGAGCGATTAACTAAGTTGGTTTACACTATTTTTATCTTTCGCCTAAGCCGGGTTTACAGTATGGCGGTTTTATCACTGAATGGGTTTACAGCTCACGAAACATCGTTTTATTTTTCTGGAATCACCCATTTTGCCCCACTTCCAGAAAAACAAAAGCACATTTTGAACCTGAAAACTCAGCCATTTTTAACAAAAAATCTTCATTTTCGCTGACTTTTAAAGAGAATATTGGCCAAAAACATCGTTTTATTTTTCTGGAATAACCCATTTTACCCTCATCCCAGAAAAATAAAAGCACATATCTTGCCATAAAAATCAGCCATTTTCGAGATTTTTTTTGAAAACGGCTGACTTTTCCGAAGCTATTTTCTTTGCTTTTCTCTGATTTTATGGTAATTACAATTTTGAAAAGCAAAAAAAAAAGAAGTCGAGACCAGCACCTCTTCGGTGTCAGCCTCGTTACTTCTCTTCCAGACTCGCTGTCGGTTTGATTATGCCGTCTTGAGGGCACGGTCTCCCCGACAGGTGATAACGCCTGGTGATGGCGGTGCTGGACGACTCTTCGCCGCCCAGTCCATACCATCGTGATATATATTGTCTTTGCCCCTCATGCCGCCAGAGTGCTCATTCTTAAGCCAGCGGTCCTCTCGGGGGCATGTATTTCTCTTACATATAAGGGTTATTTATACTTCTCAGGCGGCCTTTTTATCCTTGCGCCGTGGGGTCCGTTGGTGTGACAACGACAGTCCCCCTTGTCCCACCCGTTGTCCCCCTATGTCCCCCTATGAAAATCAAGCTGTTAACTTGTTTTTGGCGAGATACAAAAAAGGGGGACAGCCGATCTTGTCCCCCGTGACTGTCCCCCTTATAATGGCCAATGTTGTTACTTCTGCCCTAGTTCTTGCTTGTATTTTTTAATCGCCCTTTTTACTTTCTGTTGGCCGTTTTCACCGGACAATCCAAAACACTTTGCAATGGTCCCAGATCCCACTTTGCCTGGTATGTACATTTCGAACATCTTCTTCACCGTTGACTTTGAAAGCCCACCGCAGTAATTTTTCTCATCAGGTTGAGGGGATGATTGTTGGACCTCCTTGTCTATTGTAGTGGTGTTCTCGACCCGCTCAGCTTGGTTGTTGAGTTCACGCTGCACCTTCTGGATGACACCGAACTTGAGCAGGAATCTCTCCATGCAGTAGTTGGCGATATAGATAGTGAGATTAACTACTTTGCGGCGCGTTTGGAGCATGTCAGGACCAGGACAGCCGAACAACATGTGGATGACCATAGCGCAATGGAATGCGATTGCCCCCATTCTGCCGCGAGCACCGACACGAGGATCACTTGGGTCACCATTGGCTTTGTTCCACTGGTCGTCATTAATCCAGGTCTCGATGGCAGCGTTCACATAGTCCAGCTCAATTAAGTGCTCTTCGGCGGGGATATCGCAACCACTCAACTCATCATGGTTATAGCAGTAGAGCCTATTCCATTCATCAATTTGATCTCTGTAACTTTCGAGTTGTTCGCCATCTTCAATGATCAACGCTTCGAGGTATCGGCCGCTATCAGGGATAGCAAGCAAGCAAAAACGTGACGCGGTGCCTCCTTCCAGCTCCTTTGAAAAGAACTTCTCTGTGTCACCACGTGTTCCTGTGAGAATGCAGTTCATAAACACGCGAAACAACCCTTGGATGGCCTTGCTTTTGTTTGCACGGTAAACCTCACCGTTATCAAACGCTTTGCGAAAATACTCTGCGGTCAGGCCGTTCTGTTTTCTCATGTTGTTTACTGCCGCGAGCACCTCGCTACTGACCATGAGAACATGAACCTCGCCATTGTCGGCCAGAATGTCAATGAACTTCGATTCCGTCGCACTTATGCCGGCCCATTGGATGATTTTCCCCTCGTCATCCGACGAGTACTTCTCCTTATCGCGGTCAAACAATCGCTTGAACAGGGCGTTCAGTGCGGTCATGAACTTCTCCTTGCCAGTTCCCCAATTGCCCTCTACGAGCACTTGTAGGTTGGGGGCGTGGACTTTACCGTCTAGGTACTTGGATCGCACCTTAGAGAAGCACAGTGCGGCAAACGCACAGAGCAATGTGCCCACCATCGCCACCTCATAGCCAGCAGGGCTGCGCCCAACGACGAACTGGAGAATTGGGGGGAGCTCGGGCATCGGACCAAACTCATCGAGAAACTTCTCACTCCACGTCTTGTGCTTGGGGGCCTCTTGACTCTCTTCCGGCTGAGGTTTGATTTCTTCATATACCGCGTCCTCTACGTTCTCATTATCTGGCTGGTTCGTTAAAGTTGGTAAATCCAATGCTTCTTCAGCCGCATTAATCAGCGGCATAATATGCTTTTTGACTAAGCGCTCAATTCTCTTACGATTGAGAAAAATGCACATCCCTGCTGCAAGTATGCCCGCACTGAGTAAGACGATGGTAATCTCTTTGCCATGTCCTCTAGCATAAAGCTTGCCTAATCTTATAAAAAAGCTCTTTGGCAAGGTTTCAATGATTTTGGCTAGATTCTTCATTTCTTCAATGGAATTGCCTTTCAACACAACATCACCTACCTTTATGTACAACTGTTTCATATTGTGCCTAATTACAGTTGATTAATGTTAAATTACACGATAATCTCACTTTACGGTAGGACGGCGAGCCCACACTGCCTGTTGTGGCAGAGCACACGACTCGTAAACTATGCATCATGTCGATGATGCTCATAGTCAAATTTGATTCAATTTTTTTCTTTCTAGTCATAGTTTCCTCATTTTATAGCCCCTCGCCGTTAGACGGCTGCCCAGCAACGAGGGGCGTGCTTAATATTGTTTGTTATTACTTGTTGCGATTGTACATTTCGTCGAGGATGCCGTGGATGACCTGCTCGCGGGTTTGGGTCTCGGTCTTCTCGGCGTTATTGATACGTTCACTATCCTGTGCCGACATGCTGGTGAAAATGCTGATGACCTTAACGGCGAGATCGAATTGGTTGCCCGCATCGGTTGCGTTCATCTTGTTGGCAATCCATCGCCAGATGAAGGTGCTCTTCAAGGTCTTGTTCTTGATGGGAGCTTCTTTTGCAATGCCGAAGCCTTCGCATACTCCCTCAAAAATCATCTGATAGATCTCCAATTCGTCGCTATGACCGTCGTTGAAGATACAGGGCATCTTCCCAGCCATGAGAGCCTGAATATCAGCCTTCTTTACCTCCTTACCCTTGGTAGCAAAACCTGCAGCCTTGGGGACAAGCCCACGATCAATCTTGCTGGCGTAGGACACAACGATAGCATTCTCTCTCTCAGTATCCAGTACGTCACGTGCAAAATCAGGGACCTTGGTAGGTACGTTGTCCATGTTGATGTGGCGATACTGGTCCTTGAACACCTGGGGATCGGTGATGTGGCGATAAGTGAACGTATACTCAAAGGGCTTCTCTTTTTTGGCATCGCCCTTGCCCTTGGACTTGCGCTTCTCTTCCTTGATTCGCTTAACCTCTTCCAGCCAAGCCCAGAACCTAGTATTGCCCTCCATGATCACTAGCATGCCAAAGGTTTCTTCACGGTTCTTGACTTCTTCACCCGTGATGGGGTTGATTAGTACGTAACCGGCATCGTAGGCTGCGGTCGCGTCGCATAAGAGAGCACTTACAAGCATACCGTGCTTGCGGCAAGACTTTTGCTTGGCCTTAATCTGCTTGGGATCCTTGCGATTCGACTTGATGACGAGAACCTTACCCAAGGTTTTCTTCTTCAAGGTGTGAACCACACGCTCCTTCATCAAGGGCTTCTGCTCTTGCTCCCCATGATTGGAGCTGGAATCCAGTTCCTCATCCGCAGGAACGCCGCCAGCTTCATGCAGGTCGTCTACCTCGCTCTCGCATGCGGATACATTGTTTACACTTGTAGCTGCGTTGGCAGTTACTTCCTCGTTCAAGGCCAAAGCCTTTTCATACATTTCAGTCATTTCATAAATCGAAGTATTCATTTTTGAATAATATTTAAAATATACATATTGAAATTCGTTTTATGCACTCCGTTCATCGGAACGCGCTGCAAAATTATAGCTATTTTTCGAGCCAGCAAAATGACATTAACTATCTTTTACATAGTGCTTTATGATTAGAAAAAATGCCAATTTTTAGGTCTTACTTATTTGAGTCTTATTTGAAACTTATGTCTATATTATGTGAATATTATTTCAGATTTGAAGTGGGTAAAAAGTGTCTCAGAACACGAAAAAAAGATTAATGTTTTTTAACAAATTAAGTGCTTGTCATCAAATAGAAGCATAAGAAATGAGTTCATGGCGGCTTTAGGGAGAAATGAACTTGTCTGCTGCTGCCTCAAGTGGTCAAATTGGGTGATTTTTCACGTTTTTTGCCGATGTCGGCAAAAATGGGTGTATTTGGAGCGGATCTATGGATTTTTCTTGCCGATAGAACGATAGAGTTTACTGGTGACTTAAAGATGTTTTACTATCGAGATCACAGATAATGGCCGTGCGTTAAAGTCTTCCTGCTTGACACCTGTCTCATCGTCCAAAATAGCTTCAAAGCCCTTCTTGACTATTTCCACATCAAATACTGTGGCTAACTGTTATTTGTGGACCTTCTCTTCAATAATTTATAATATACAAAAAAATACCCTGAAAATTTGGTGATTTGGATTTTATGTCCTATTTTTGCAGGAAATCTACAAAATTCACGTTAAAATGCTACTCAACATCGAAATAACAAACTTCTTTTCGGTCAAAGAGAAGGTGAGTATTGACTTTCGGGCCGCCAATATCCATACTCAACGTGCGAAAGAGTTAGGTGATAATGTAATCGACTGGAATGGAATTAAAGTTCTGAAGTCTATTGGACTATTTGGCCCCAACGCTTCAGGAAAGTCAAGCATACTTAAGGCCATTACTTTCTGTTGCAGGATGATATTGGACTCCCACCAATATAATGAGGGTGTGAGATTCAATTACGAACCTTTCAAATTTGATGGCTGGCAGAACAAACCGAGTAAGTTTTTGATTGACTTTGTGTGTGAGGATATAGAATATGAGTATTCTTTTGAACTTACACAGGAGCGCATCCTCAGCGAAAGTCTATATTACTATCCTACTGGTAGACGGGCAAAAGTATTTGTTCGAGATACAGATGGTAAATATAGTTTTGGAACGGGTGTAATGGCTAAACCGTCAGATGTGGCCATTAATACTAGCAATAAGAATCTCTTCCTCAGCCGAGCCAGTTCAATGAATCGAGAGATTGCCCAAAGGCTTTATCGTTATTTCATGAACCAATTTCTGCTTGGACTAGTGAATGTCAATGATGTGCTGGTATTGGATAGTTTCAATTCATATAAACGGGTAATTCTTAAAGCCCTTGAAATATGTGATACAGATATAACTGACATTGAGGCAAGGACTGAGCAAACACCGGCACCTGTTGCAATACCTGGACAATCTGAGATATCATATAAGTTAGTTGATGTTCTACGTTTCAAAACTTTCCATAGGGATCAAAAAGACGTGATGTTTGATATGGATATGGAAGAGTCCAATGGTACACGTAAATTATTCCAAATCCTTATCCGTTTATTGGATGTAGTTAGGAATAAGAAGAGTATCCTGATGGACGAGTTCGATATGGGGCTACATACTCGTTTGGCTGATTTTATTCTGGATTTAATTCATGCTTCAGACAGAAGCCAGCTCTTGTTCACATCACACAATACAAACCTTATTGATGTAAAGAGGCTTAGACGTGACCAAATTGTATTCGTCAACAAGTCCGGACATGGTGCAACTGAAGTCTATTCTTTATATGATTTCAAGGATTTCCGCGAGAACATGGATGCAGAAAAAGCCTATATTCAAGGCCGCTTTGATGCAGTTCCATATGTTGAATCTTCTGTTTCGATTATAAAGAATTTATTGGAGGGCTGAAGATGGCAAGAAAGAGAGAAAAGGGCCAGCCACGAAGAATGAAAAAAGTAATTCTTGTGGTATGCGAAGGAGAAACTGAAGCGACATACGTTGATTTGCTTCGGCAAAACTATCGTTCACCTATCAAGATTGCACATCGGGTCTCAGGGCACGATGTGAATAAAAGAAAACTCGATGAATTCAGGAAAGCTCTGAAATTGTCCAGCAGCGATGAGATTAAAACATTCTTAATGTATGATCTGGACATACAAGGCATCTACGAGAAATTAAATAGTCTTGATGCTACTTTGTTACTGAGCAATCCATGTATTGAACTGTGGTTCTTGCTACATAGTAAGGAACTAAGAGCAGAGTTGTCGGCCACAGAATGCGTTAAACGGTTACAATCATCTGACCAAGTGTGGAATGATTATCGTAAGCCTCTTCTGTCTTCCAAGCAACGAGAACTGTTGTGGAATAATAAGGAGATTGCGGTTAAAAGGGCGAAAACGCTCAATGATTTCGAAAATCCGTCAAGCACAATCTATAAACTCATTGAGATTTTGGATGCTGGGGTAAACTAATTAACACTGTCGACAGGGTCAAAAATAATAATAGGCCATTTCCTTGGTGGAGTGGCAAATAATAGCTAAATTTGCAAGTTGAAAATGGCTAAATTTGAGGTGGAAAAATCTTTGTACACTTTTTATGTACAGATCTCTTGAAACCCCGATGAATAAAGGGTTTTCATAATTCTCCAAAAATTATGAGTTCGAACCTATATCTGCAATTACCGTGCCAAAATTAATTTGTGAATTGCTTGGGGTTCTCAAGAAGATTAAAAGAGAGTCGGGTTATTAATAGTCTTTGTTTAGGAGGAGGGTGAAGGCGGTTTTTAGTTCGTCGGCTTTGCGGGCGGCGAAGACTTCGTCCAATTCGGCGGTTCCTTTGATGGACTTGTGGACGCCGCTCTTGCCGTAGTAATAACGCGTCTCGTCGGTGCCGCCGTCCAGGGCATCATTGCTTTGGAAGAAGAACAGCAGGTTGGACCCATCTTCACTAAAAAGGAACTCTTGATAGAACTTGCGGGCCGCCACGTTGTAGGTGGTGGAGATAAAATAGAGTTTGTAATAGGGTGTTCCCAAAACGGGGTCCTCGTCGAGCGTGAAATAGTAGTGGATGACTTCCTCGGTGGGACCGCATCCCGGGATAACGTAATGGCTGACAATCTCCATATCGCTGCGGGGGACGTTCTGCTCCAGGGCATGGCTGTTAAGTTCTACTCGCTCTTTGGCGGCGCTATAGGCGGCGCGGATGCCTGCCATCTCGGCTTTGGTCATCTCCTGGGCACGTAATGGCATGGCCGTCGGCACCATCAGCAGCACGATGAACGTGATGATGAAGTATCTGGTCATAACGGTTCGCTGTTTTTTATTTCCTTGCCTTGAAGGCGTTCTCGATGTCTTCCTTGGTCAGCACGGACAGTTCGTCGTCGCTGATGCTGCGTTGGGCCGACAGGCGGTTAGCCTGTTGCTCGACAGCGCGTTCAAAGATGTTGCGCACAAAGCGGGCGTTGCCGAAGTTCTTGGTCTTGTGGGCTACGACATAGTCCAGGTTTTCCTTGAGCAGCTGTGCCGCATCGTCGGTGATGGTGTACTGGTTCTTGTTGAGGTACAGCTTGAAGATGTCAAACAGTTCCTGCTCGCTGTAATCGGGGAAATTGATGTAGCGAGTGAAGCGCGACTGCAGACCCGGGTTGGAGTCGATGAAGCGTTTCATCTCGTTAGGATAGCCTGCGATAATGACCACCAGCTTGTCGCGGTCGTCCTCCATGCGCTTGAGCAGAGTGGAGATGGCCTCCTGGCCATAGTCGTTACTGGCGTTCTCGGGCACCAGGGCATAGGCCTCGTCGATGAACAGCACACCGTTGAGCGCCGAGTCAATCACGGCGTTGGTCTTGGTAGCAGTCTGTCCCACATACTCTGCCACGAGACCCGAGCGATCGGTCTCCACGGTGTGTCCGCTCTTGAGGATTCCCAGGTCCTTGTAGATGCGTGCCACGATGCGAGCCACGGTAGTCTTTCCCGTACCAGGGCTGCCGGTGAACACGAGGTGGAACGACATCTTGGGCACCTTCAGGCCCTGCGCTTTGCGCTGCTGTTGGATTTTGGCGAAATTGGCGATGGTGTGCACCTCTTCCTTGACCGATTCCAGACCGATGAGTTCGTCCAGTTCCTTGTAGGGGTCACCTTCCATCACCTCGGTGATGACCACGCTGTCTTTGGGCTCATTGGGTTCCTGGGCAATCTCGGTGATGGGACCGGGAGCCTTGGTGGGATTCTTGCTCGTCAGCGCTGCCCACAACGCAAAAATGACTAACGCCACCAAAGCGGCACCGCCACATAGTACCATTTTCTTACTGAATCTTACCGGTTCATTAGGGCGCAGGAACTTGTAGAGCATCACATATCCCCAATAGATGAGCGGCGACAGGATGCCGACAAACACCAGCAGCCCTAAAGCCCCGTCGCCCCCATCACCCTCGGCGCGCATGTCAAACACGGCTACAATGCCGACGATGATACAAAGCAGCGAAAAAGCCAATGCCATGATGCCACAACCGCCCGAAAGTTCCCTCTTCATAACTCGATCAATTGTTTTGTTAGTACAGAAATTTGCTCAATTTGCGCCTTCTATTCTGATTCCAGGATGCCCATGGCCATGTGTCGGCCGGCATCGAAGGCCTGCTGCAGATCTTTTTCCCAGTGCTCGTCGCGGTATTGGCGCTTGGCTTCCTCGGAGAAACCTGCCAGTTCAAAGCGGTTGTAGTCCTTGACTTGATAGGTGTTGTAAGCGATGAGGCGCTCGGGCTGGCCCAGGGCTGTCGCGATGCAGTACTCCATTGAGCCATAACCCTGGCTGTTGTTGCGGTCAGGGGTGCCATTCATGGTTTCGATCAGCACCACGGGCATCTTCTTGGGGGCAGTCATGCTGTAGTCGTTATAGGACAGCCACGGGAATGCCAGGCGCTCAAGAAAAGTACGCATCTGTCCAGTGACATCACCGAAATAGATGGGTGAGCCCATCACCAAGCCGTCGGCCTGAGCAATGTCTTCCAGGACGGGAGTCAGCGCGTCCTTGAACTTGCAGACATTGGATGCCCTACCCTTGATCTTACATGCCATGCACGACATGCAGCCCTTGTAATCCAACTCATACAAGCGCACCGTCTTCACTTCAATCTGCTCGCTGACTGACATGGCGCCCTCGGCAAACCGTAGCAACATCTGTGCGGTGTTCATCGCCTTGCGAGGTCCACCGTCAATGATTATTATCTTTTTCATAATAGATTAAATATTAAATAATTATCAACAATTATTATCTGATAAAGTGCGTGGGCTGCCACTCCTCGCGCTCGGGATAGTCGAGGTTGTTACCGGCATGGATTTTCTTCAGCAGCCAAGCCATATTGTCCGCCAGGGTGCGCATGGTCTGCATACCCTCGGCATCCTGGGCTGCCTCTCCCGCGTCACGGCCATAGGCGATATTCCAATATTGCGAGGTGACCAGCGGCATATTGACCATCTGGAACATCATGTTCATCGTCTGGAATGCAGCCGTGGCGCCGCCGCGACGGCAAATGGCGATATTGGCTGCGGGCTTGTTCTCCAACTTGCCACTGGCCGAGAAAAGCAGGCGCTGCATCACTGCCAACAGTGCGCCATTGGGCTGTCCATAATAGACGGGCGACCCGACTACCAGCGCATCAATATCATCAAGCTTCTCCACGATGCGGTTGCAGACGTCGTCATCAAACGCACAACGTCCCAAGCCACGAATCATACACTGGCCGCAAGCGATACAGCCGCGCACGGGTTTATTGCCCAGCTGCACGATTTCAGTTTCCACACCATGCTTCTCGAGCTGGCGTGCCACCTCGGACAAGGCGACGAATGTGTTGCCCTCACGGCGGGCACTGCCGTTGATCAATAAAACTTTCATAATGGTTATATCGGTTGATTGTTTATTACACTACTCTCTCAAAACCGCCTATAAGCGCGGCTTAATTCTCCAAATACCAGCGGTAGAGGGCGGGAACGCCGTCCTCAAGTTCCATGGTGTGGTGCCAGCCGAGGGCGTGCAGCTTGCTCACGTCGGTGAGTTTGCGCAGGGTGCCGTCGGGCTTGGTGCTGTCCCACTCTATAGTGCCACGATATCCGATAGTGGCTTTGACCAGTTCGGCAAGCTGGCGGATAGTGACTTCCTTGCCACTGCCGATATTGATGTGGCAGTTGCGCACTTCCTCACCCTCGCCACGTACGTCCTTGAAGTCAATGTGCTCCAGGCAATACACGCTGGCGTCGGCCATGTCCTCGCTCCATAGGAATTCCCGAATCGGTGCACCAGTTCCCCACAGGCGCAGGCTGTCCTTGAGGATGCCGTATTTTTCCAACAGAGCCACTATCTGCCCGTCGGTAGCACTACCGTCAACACCCTCAACGGGGCGTCGGTCCAGGTCGGTGCGGATGCCTGCCATATCACCCTCATTCAACAGTTTGGCGAGGTGCATTTTCCTGATCATGGCTGGCATGACGTGGCTGGTCTCAAGGTTGAAATTGTCACGAGGGCCATAGAGGTTGGTGGGCATTACGGCGATGAAATTGGTGCCGTACTGCAGGTTGAAACTCTCGCACATCTTCATGCCGGCAATCTTGGCGATGGCATAGGGTTCGTTGGTATATTCCAGCGGTGATGTGAGCAGGGCATTCTCGCCGATGGGCTGCGGCGCCTCACGCGGATAGATACAAGTGCTGCCCAGGAAAAGCAGTTTCTTCACGCCGTGACGCCAACTCTCACCGATGACGTTCTGCTGAATAGCGAGGTTCTGGAAGATGAAGTCGGCGCGGTATTTTAAATTTGCCATGATGCCGCCCACATGGGCTGCGGCAAGCACGACATATTCGGGCTGTTCCTCGTCAAAGAAGCGCTTCACGGCAACGGAATCCATCAGATCAAGCTCCTGATGGGTGCGGCCGATAAGGTTGGTGTAACCCTTGCGTTGCAAGTTGTTCCTGATGGCACTGCCCACGAGTCCCCGGTGACCTGCCACATAGATTTTTGAGTTTTTTTCCATGCTATCCTTGATAGGGTTTGATAGGGTTTGATAGGGTGTTATAGGGTTTGATGAGGTGGTAGGGGATCAATTGAGGTGGTAGATCTTCTTGATGTGCTGCAAGTCGTATTCTACCATGATGCGCACGAGATCCTCAAAGGAGGTCTTGCGCGGGTTCCAACCCAGTACGTTCTTGGCCTTGGTGGGGTCTCCCAGGAGCTGATCGACCTCGGCAGGACGGAAGTACTTGGGATCCACTTCTACCAGCACCTTGCCAGTTGCCTTGTCAATACCCTTTTCATTGAGACCCTCGCCTTGCCACTGCAGTTCGATGCCGGCATGATGGAACGCCAGGGTGCAGAATTCCCTCACCGTGTGGTACTCGCCCGTAGCGATGACAAAGTCATCGGGCTCGGGCTGTTGCAGGATAAGCCACATGCATTCCACGTAGTCACGGGCATAGCCCCAGTCACGCAGGGCGTTGAGGTTACCCAGATAGAGTTTATCCTGGAGGCCGTTGACGATGCGAGCAGCAGCCACCGTAATCTTACGCGTCACAAAGGTCTCGCCACGACGCTCACTCTCATGGTTGAACAGGATGCCGTTGGCGCAGAACATACCGTAACTCTCACGGTAATTCTTCATGATCCAGAACGAGTAGAGCTTGGCGCAACCGTAGGGACTGCGGGGATAGAATGGCGTGGTCTCGCTCTGGGGCACTTCCTGCACCTTGCCGTAGAGTTCGCTGGTGCTTGCCTGATAGATGCGGGTCTGCTTCTCGCGACCTGCGATGCGCACAGCCTCGATGAGTCGCAGCGTACCCACTGCATCGGTCTCGGCAGTGTATTCAGGCACATCGAACGACACCTTGACATGGCTCTGTGCCGCCAAGTTGTAAATCTCATCGGGTCGGGTCTTCTCGATGATGCGGATGAGCGAACTGCTGTCGGTCATGTCACCATAGTGCAGGTTGATGAGGCGGCGCTGCTTCATGTCGCGCACCCACTCGTCAAGGTACAAGTGCTCGATGCGGCCCGTATTGAAACTGCTGCTGCGACGGATGATGCCATGCACCTCATAGCCCTTGTCCAACAGGAATTCGGCAAGATAGGATCCATCCTGTCCGGTAATGCCCGTGATGAGGGCGACTCTCTGATTGTTCTCGTTCATATCGGTATTATAATGCGTTGTCTAATTGATTCGGATCGGGGTCGGTGATCTTTTCGAGCATCGACAGGTGAACGTGAGTTGTGGCGACCGCGACCACACCCGGGATGTTGATAAGCACGCGGCGGTCGCGCTTGATGCGCACAAAGACGCCCTCGGCCCCCTCAAACGGTCCGCCGATGATGCGCACGCGTTCACCCTGGCTGAAGTCACCCGGCTCAGGATTGAGGTAGATGAGTTTCTCTTCGTAGGTGCCAGCCACTGTAATGAAGTTCTCCATCTGATGGTCGGGCACCGTGATGGGTTTGCTGGTCTCACGGTCCATGATGTAGCGGATGGGCATGGCCGTGGTCTCACGGTATTCCTTCATCTCGGAGGGAGTGAGATTGATGAAGATGAGGTTATGGACACTGGGGACAAGGCGTTTCACCATCACGCCGTTGCGCTCCTCGCGGCGGTACTGCATGGGGACGAAACTTTTTATGCCGCGAGCGTCAAGTTCTTCCTTCACCTTGAGTTCGCGGTTATAGGTCACGCGGATAGCATACCACAGCTTTTTCTCGCGACCTTTCTTTTTGATGATTCTCACTTCCACAAGCGCAAAGTTACTCATTTTTTCGATATCAAGTACCATTCAGCGCAATTCCACGTTATAATATATGTAACGAGAACCTAAACTTTATTATGGCAAAGGAAATCAAGAAATGGACCACGCTCGAGAGCCGCTACATCATCCAGCGGCCCTGGCTCACGGCACGCGTGGACAAAGTGCAGCTGCCCGATGGGCGTATCAACCCTGAGCACTATGTGCTGGAATACCCCGAGTGGGTCAACATCATCGCTATCACCAGCGAGGGTGACTTCGTCATGGTGCGGCAGTACCGTCACGCCATGGATGTGGTGCTCGACGAGCTGTGTGCCGGCGTTGTAGAGGAAGGTGAGACACCGCTGCAGGCCGCACGGCGCGAACTGCTGGAGGAAACAGGCTACGGCGGCGGCACGTGGCGCGAAATCATGACAGTGGGCCAGAATCCCAGCATCTGTGACAACATCACCCATTGCTTCCTGGCCGAAGGAGTGGAACGCGTCAGTGACAAGCACCTCGATGCCAGCGAGGACATCGCTGTGCTGCTCTTGTCGCGCGATGAGGTAGAGGCGATGCTACGAGAGAACCGCCAGCTACAGGCACTCATGGCAGCACCGATGTGGCGCTACCTCGCCGAGCACCCCAAAACTAGTTAGGAGTTAGGAATTAGGAGTTAGAAGTTGCGTGCCAAAACTTAATCTACTTGAATTTTGGCACACACTTTTTTATCTTACCACTTTAGTGAAAACAGGTGCCTTGTCCTTCTCGACAAGCACATAGACTTTGATTTCGCTAGCAGGAGGCATGCCGGGCTTGTTCTCGCGTGGCATATCCATTGCGGTGAACAAGTATTCGGTACCATCGAGGATGGTGCGTGATGCGACGGTCTTAGCCTTGGCATTAAGCATAGGATAGCCGTTTACGGCGGCATCAAAGATGGCAGCCTCGTCAGCGCTGACGGGATGCTGCTCGGGGAAGTCGGCGGGCATGAAGAGTTCACCCTTAATGAAACCGATGGACTTCAGGTACTGTTCAACCTCCTTGGGCACGGCATCCATGCGAGCGGCACGCACACCGTAACCGGGCATAATCTTGGCATTGGGCTGCTTCTCGGCCAAATCCTTCACACTCGACTCCAGTCCACCGCTGCCGAAGGTGCAGAACGGCATTACAAACTTGCCACTCAAGTCCACTTTGTCCAGCAAGGAGGCAATGGGGGGAGCGTAAGTGCCGAACCAGATGGGATAACCGAGGAAAATCGTGTCGTAATCGGCGACATTCAACTTCAAGGGTTTAATCTCGGGCAGGATGCCTTTCTCGCGGTCGGCCTTGCAGCGGTCGATCGTGGCTTGGAACGCGGTGTCATAGGGTTCCACAAGAGCAATCTCCTCGATGTCGGCATTGAGGCGCGTGGCTATCTCCTGTGCCACGGTCTTGGTGTTCGACGTCTGGGAGTAATACAATACCAACACCTTGGAAGCTTTTTCCTTTTCACTATTCTGGCTTTTCTGGCTACATGAGGTGACAACCATCATAGCAAGTGCAGCACACATCATCAATTTCAAAATTTTCATACGGTTAAAGAATTATAATGGTTAATATGTAAATCATTGGGGTGAAGCCCAGAAACGGGATGCATCGGTTGTGGTGACATCCTCTCGGTCGGAATAAGCGAATTGTTCAAAACCCTCTGGAACTATCAAGATTAAACGTTGTGGCTCGAGATTCTGGACTTTTGCCGCAAGATCATCTTCCTGGAAGAAATGGAGCGTTTCCCAACATGCGAACCAATAAGTGTTCTTTGCCATGTAGCGATAATAATAGTTATTATTGGCGGTCGCTTCCTTGAACTCAGGATACATCAACATTTGCTCTCCCGCAGCATACTTTTCCCGCATTTCCAAGAGGTTGAGCGGTGTGCCGTTCTGGTCGGTACAGTAATGTCCATCCATATCCGAGTCAATAAAGGCCCACTTGCCCAGTTCAGGAAGCCACACCTCGTTCACCACATGACAATCCTGATCGTTCTCGTCCTTTGGGAAACAAGTCACATAACGGGCAGTCAGGCCGACTGCCTGCAGCAACTCATAATTGAGGATGGCATGCATGCGGCAGTTGAAACTGGGATTAACTTCCCTAGTGTACTTCCACAGGTCAACAGCATTGGAATGATCAGGCACACTGTCTGGCTCACCATGCGGGATGTTGGTAGCCACGAACTTGGAGATGGCAACCGCTTTTTCCCACGTTGTGGCATCAGGGCTATAGAGGGTATCTAATTTAAAGTACTCCCGTATTTCCTGAGCACGGGCCGAATCCTGCACAACGGTGAAATGATACTGGACTGTATCGGGACTGAACGATGACTGCTTGAGCAGTTCGGCACGTTCAGCGAGTTGGTCTTCTCTGCTGACTATCTGAATGTCATAACCATGTGAATAAAGGTACCATAAGCCGCCAATCGCAAATATGCCGATAAGCGCAAAGAGGCCAACCAAGATGTAGAGAAGATATTTCAAGAACTTTTTCATATGTTTATTACTTATTGGTTATTGTTCTTGTTATGCTGCAGATAGAATAATTCTTTTTGCTGCTCAATCTCCCGCCTTAGTACATCTTCGGTCGGCAGATAGGTCAGATATTTGGCAGCAAACAGCTGCTTGTTGTCGTGCAATACTGAGTATTTTGCTATATCTTTGCTTGTATCCGAGCAGAGAAGTAGACCAATGGTGGGATTATCACCCTCAGTACGTTTCAGGTCATCAAACATTCTCACGTACATATCCATTTGTCCCACATCCTGGTGGGTCAGTTTCTTCGTCTTGAGGTCAATTAGAACATAACACTTCAGCACCACATTGTAGAATACCAGGTCAACAAAGAAATCACCAGCATCGGTACTAATATGGTATTGTTCGGCCATAAATGCGAATCCTCGTCCCATCTCAAGCAGGAATTCTTTCAAATGGCGGATAATGGCCTTTTCAAGCTCTGTTTCGGTAAAAGCGGCATTCGTGGGGAGCTGAAGGAACTCTGCTACAACAGGGTCTTTCAGGAAATCTTGAGGCTCATCTTTCAACTGTTTAGTGAGTTGTAACATTTCGTTAATTACAGCTTCTTTTTGGGGGGACTGCAACAAGCGATGATAGTATTGGGAACCCACATTGCGCGCCAGTGTGCGTACACTCCACGATTGGGAAGAAGCTTCTCTGACATACCAGTACCTCGCATCATCGCTCGTGACAGACAGCAATGTGCGATAATGTGTCCAGGTGAGATTTGGCACTCGCGAGTGCCAAATCTCTAAATCTTTGAAACACAGATAAAACTGACGATAATCACGCAAGTTTCTTGGAGAATAGCCTTTGGGATAAAGTATCGACAACTCATGAGATAATAAATCAATTAGATGCTTACCGTAAGTAGCTCTGCTTTCACCATGCTGCTCCTCTTCAACGATGCGTTTGCCCACATTCCAATATGTCAAAATCGAAACAGTATTGACTGAACGGTAGGCCTCACGCAAGCCTTTCTCCACAATCAGTTTGACATCGTCAACTAATTGCTGGGGCAGGACTTGATTATCTTGATTTTTATTGATGTTCTTCTGCTCGTCCATTCTAAATTGAAAATACTATTCTTGTGATATTTGTTTCAGATGCATCGTTACAGCAGGCGGGCATGGTCGTTGTAGCTGTAGTAGCGGCCGCCGCGGCACACGATGATGTGGTCGACGAACTGGATGTCCATGACCTTGCAGGCCTGATGGACGCGCTCGGTCAGGCGGTCGTCCTGAGTGCTGGGGTTGGGGTTGTCGCTGGGATGGTTGTGGGCCAGGATGATGCCCGAGGAGAGGCGCTCAATGGCAGGTCGAAGGATCATCTTGATATCGGCAACAGTCATTGCGGTGCCTCCACTGCTGATGCGCACGCATTCCTCAACCTGCTTGGCATGGTTGAGCAGCACGACCATGATTTCCTCGTGGTCGAGGTCGCTCATACGAGATTTCAAATAATTGTAGGCGGCATCACTGCTGGTGATTTTATACCGCTCGTCAAATTCCTCCTGCTGGTAACGGCGCGCCAGTTCCAGAGCGGCGAGGATCTCGATGGCTTTGACCTCACCGATGCCGTGGTAATTCTTGACCAGGTTTTTGATGCCTTTACGGGCTATCTCGTAGAGTTTGTCGTTATTGTCGCGCAGGATGCGCTGGCACAAGTCAACGACCGACTCGCCCGGCGTGCCCACCCTCAACAGGATGGCGAGCAGCTCAGCAGTCGATAGACTACCGAAGCCATGCTTCTTGGCCTTTTCACGCGGGCGGTCCTCCTCGGGGACGGTCTCCTTGATGTTGCGACTCGCCACTTTAGTGCTGTCTTTTTCCTCCTGCATGGTTACTATGGATGAAACGGAGAACTACTTTCCTTTTCTCATATTAATTTCCTCGTTGATGTCACGGCCGTGTTTCAAGAGGATTTTCCAGACGTAGGCTTTGATGAAACCCCAACCGTAGCTGCACAGCTGGGTGAAGCTCGTCGCCACGGCAAGGGTGGCAATCTTGAAGCTGCGCGTCTCGATGAGGGCAGCCACCCATAGCATAGCGGCATAGAGCAGAATGGGAAGGATGAACCACGATTTCCACAACGAGAGCAACAACAACAGCACACAGCCGATGAGGAACACAGCGGGCAGGCAGTGCACTGCCTTGAGGCTGTCAGGATACAACAGTTTGAGGGTAATGCGCGACATACCGAAGACATAGGTCTGGCGCGCGAACTTGCCGATGCTGGTGCGGCGCTTGTGATAGACAAAGGCGGGACGTATCAAGCGGATGTTGAAACCTGCCTGGCGCACGCGGGTACTCATGTCAATGTCCTCGCTGAACATCTCGCGGAAACCACCCACTTTCTCATACACCTCGCGCGAATAGCCCATATTGAACGAGCGGGGCACAAACTTCTCCATCTGCACCTTGCCGCCACGGATGCCACCCGTGGTCAAGAACGACGTCATCGAGAAGGAAATGGCCTTCTGCACATCGGTGAAGTCGGGGCTTGCCGCGTCAGGGCCGCCAAAACACGGCACATATTCACGTGCCAACTCGTCGCCCAGCGTCTTGAAGTAGTCGGGCGGAATGACGCAGTCGCTGTCAAAGAACACGAAGTATTGGCCCGTGGCATGTTCCAGGCCGTAGTTGCGGGCGATGGAGCGGCCCTCGTTGGCTTTATAGAAATAGCGCAGGTCCAACTCACTGCTGTAGCGCAGCGCGATGTCCTCACAACGCTCAGTCGAGCCGTCCTCAACCAAAATAATCTCAAAATTCTTGTCGGTCTGTTGGGTGAGGCTCCTCAACAGGTCCTCCACCTCGTCTCGCCGGTTATACACCGGCACTATTACTGAAAAATAAGGCATCTCTATTCCAGATTATAATTCACTCCACAAAATTAGTCATTTTTCTTGTTTCCAACGGCTAATGGCATGTTTTTTACTTATCTTTATCCAACAACCGCCATAATAAAGCATCAAAGTGTTCGTTTTATTGGAATTTTACAGTATCTTTGCAGATTGTAAACCATCGGAAATGAGTTTAAACAAAGAACAAATACAGAAAGCCAGAGCGCAGCAAGATGCTGATATTACACAATGTCTCAAAGTGTTAAGTGCCGGGGGGCTGATACTCTACCCTACCGACACGGTGTGGGGCATCGGTTGTGACGCGACCAATGCCGAGGCTGTGAAGAAAATCTATCAGCTGAAACAGCGCGATGACAGCAAGGCGCTCATCGTCCTTATTGACAGTGCCGAGCACCTAGACCACTATGTGGTGGATGTGCCCATGATTGCCCGTGAGCTGATTGATGTGGCAGTAAAGCCGCTGACCATCATCTATGAGGGTGCCTATAACCTTGCCCCCAACGTGTTGGGCGAGGAAGAGAGCGTAGGCATCAGGATTCCCAATGACGAATTCTGCCATCGGCTGTGTGAACGCTACGGCAAGCCCATCGTGTCCACATCAGCCAATGTGAGCGGCAAGCCGACGGCCAAGACCTTTGCCGACATTGACCCGTCCATCGTGAAGGGCGTTGACTACGCCGTGCAGTATCGTCGTGACGACAAGCAGTCCCACCAGCCGTCCAACATCATCCTGCTGAGCCGCGACGGCACGTTTAAAATCATCCGTTAATCAAGACTACCGCACATGAAAATCAGGCTCGACATCACAAACAAGGCCCACCTGCAACGCATCAAGTACGTTCTGGGTGACTTCGTGATGTCTAACCTGGCTTGGCTTGCCTATAACTGCGTGCGCTGGAAGATGGGGGCCGTTGTAGGTCACGCGACACTCTCGAGTTACCTCACCAGCAACATGGTGGTGCTCGGACAAATCGTGTTCCCCTTGCTGATGATGGTGACCTACATCTTCAGTGGATATTATAATAATGTCTGCCGCAAGTCGCGTGTACAGGAACTGCTGACGACCGCCGCCAGTGCCGTCATCAACACGCTGCTCATCTTCTTCATCGCCCTGATCAACGACGTTGTGGGCGTTCGCGGCAACGACTATGAAATGATTCTCATCCTGTGGGCCATGCTGTTCGGCTTTGTCTATCTGGTGCGAGCCATCATCACCAATATCGCCAACAAGCAGATTGCTTCACGCAAGTGGACCTTCCCCACACTGATCATCGGCAGCGGGTCGGCAGCCCTACTGTTTTTCAACAAGCTCAACAGCCACCGCAAGTTCTCGGGCTATGATATCCGGGGCTTTGTCAACATACCCGGCGAGAACCCCGTGAAGGGAAATCCGCTTCCCTGCTACGAACTTGACGAGCTCAAGGAGGTGTGTGAGAAAGAAAAGATCTGGGAACTCATTGTCGTCCCCAGTCGTGATGACAATCACCAGAACATGAACGCCATCAACAAGCTCTTCAGCCTTGACTTGCCCATCATGATTTCTCCCGAACGGTTCAACATGATGCAAAGCCAAGTGCGCATCTCGGACATCTACGGAGAACCGCTTGTCAACATCTCACGCAGCAGCATGAGTGACAGCGGTAAAAATATCAAACGAGCCATTGACGTCATCGTGTCGATGGTGGCACTGGTGGCTCTCACACCGCTCTACATCATTGTGGCGGCAATCATCAAGTCCACCAGTCCGGGGCCTATTTTCTACCTGCAGGAGCGCGTAGGCTTGCACAATAAGCCCTTCAACATCATCAAGTTCCGCTCGATGGTTCAGGATGCCGAGGTTGCCGGCAAACCCCAGTTGTCGTCGGATGACGACCCCCGCATCACCCCCTTCGGCCGTTTTATGCGCAAGTACCGCATCGACGAGTTGCCCCAGTTCTGGAACGTGCTCAAGGGCGAGATGTCGATAGTGGGTCCGCGCCCCGAGCGCAAGTATTATGTGGATCAGATTCTGCAACGCGTCCCCTCCTATGCCCTGCTGCACCAGGTGCGTCCGGGCATCACCTCGATGGGCATGGTCAAGTTCGGCTATGCCAAGAATGTTGACGAAATGGTAGAACGCGTCGGTCACGACCTGATGTACCTTGACAACATGTCGTTGCTCAACGACTTGAGAATTCTCATCTACACCATCAAAATCGTCTTTACCGGCCGCGGAATGTGATGGCACAGCAATCAGCGACAAAACGAGACACGGCTCCTGCCAGCGAAAAGACAAACGGCTGGCTGAGGATACTCATCTGGCGAGAGAAGCATATCCCCGACAAGACTTTTGTTGTGATGTTGGCGCTCATCGTGGGCATTGCAGCAGGTCTGGCAGCCGTGTTGCTCAAGACGCTCATCTCACTGATTGCCGATTTTCTCACCCGTCGTTTCATCATTGAGCAGGGCAACCTACCCTATCTGATATTTCCCGCCGTCGGTATCCTGCTGGCGACGCTCTATGTCTATTACATTGCCCGTGAGCCCATCTCGCATGGTGTCACGCGCGTGCTTTATGCCCTGGCACTGAAGAAGAGTCGTCTGAAGATTCACAATATGTACTCGTCGCTCATCGCATCGTCGGTAACCATCGGCTTCGGTGGTTCGGTCGGTGCCGAGGGTCCTATCGTGTTCACAGGAGCCGCCATCGGCAGCAACCTGGGCCAAGCCTTCAGGTTAACGCCCCAAAAGCTCGCCATGCTTGTGGCATGTGGCGCGGCAGCCGGTATCGCCGGCATCTTTAAGGCGCCCATCGCCGGCCTGCTATTCACCATCGAGGTGTTGATGATGGACCTCACTGCCGGTGCTGCCATCCCGCTGATTGTGGCATCGGTGGCTGGCGCTACAGTGGCCTACGTCTTTACGGGCTACAATGTGGAATTCTTCTTCTCACAGAGTGAGCCGTTCTTTGCCTCACGCATCCCGTTTGTCGTGCTGCTGGGCATCTTCTGCGGCTTCGTTTCACTCTATTTTATCAACCTCATCGACCGCATCGAGGGCCGTTTCAAGCGATTGCGCAACCGCTGGGTGCGCTTCGCCGTGGGTGGTCTCACCCTGAGCGTGCTCATCTTCCTGATGCCCCCGCTGTACGGTGAAGGCTTCGAGAGCATCACCCGCCTCATCAACGGTGACGTCACCGCCATCTTTAACAACAGCCCCTTCTACAGCTTCCGCAACAACACCGTTGCCGTGCTGCTGTTCCTGTTCGCCCTGGGCGCCTTCAAGGTGTTTGCTACGGCGGCCACCAACGGAGGAGGCGGTGTAGGAGGAACCTTTGCCCCCTCGCTGTTTGTGGGTTGCATGGCAGGTGTCTTTTTTGCCTACCTGTTCAACAACCTCGGCTTTATCGACCCCGACACACCGTTGAGCATCAAGAACTTTGCCCTCATGGGCATGGCGGGCGTGATGGCAGGTGTCATGCATGCCCCGCTGATGGCTATCTTCCTTACTGCCGAGATGACCGGCGGTTATGACTTGTTCCTGCCGCTATTGATCGTGTCGGCCAGCAGCTACGCCATCAGCCACATCTTCACGCCCTACGGCATCTATGCCCGCCGTCTCGCCAAGCGCGGCGAACTGCTCACCCACCAGAAGGACCGTTCGGTGCTCACCCTGTTGAAGATGGACAGCGTGATTGAGAAGGACTTTTCGGTTGTCCACCCCGACATGAGCCTCAAGGACATGGTCGACATCATCGCCCAGAGCCGTCGCAACCTGTTCCCTGTAACCGACGATAACGGCAAACTGGTGGGCGTGGTACAGCTCGACGACATCCGCAACATCATGTTCCGCCCCGACCTGTATCGCCGCATGTACGTCAACCGCTTCATGGCCATTACGCCCGCCAAAGTTGTCGTGGGCACACCGATGGAGAAGGTGATGAAGACCTTTGATGACACGGGGGCCTGGAACCTGCCCGTCGTTGACGAGGAGGGCAACTATGTGGGCTTCGTTTCCAAGAGCAAGATATTCAACAGCTACCGTCAAGTACTGAAACACTACACATACGATTAAATCATTCTAGCATTATGAAGAAAGTTTACATCTTATTCCTAATGGCCGTCGCGCTGCTGTCATTCAAGGCAGGAGCAACGGATGAAACTAGTATCAATGAACCGATTATCAATGACTCGGTTGCAACCATTGTCGACGAGACCGTTCAAGACGCCATTGCTACCGATAGTGAGCCTGTCAATGACATTGACACAGTATCATCAACAGTCAAAGCCGATAAACTTGCATCCTTAGGTTTGGATGATTTTGATCTCGACACCTTCCGCAAATATCGCGGTGCGGATTTCAAATTCTTGAAGAACACCACCAACCCTGCTGTCAAGCCCTATACCTTCCTGCAGGACCAGACGTGGGTGGGCATCCCGCTGTTTGTAGCCGGCATGATAGCCAAGGGCGAGAAAGAGGCTTTCCGCCAAAACTACAATAACCCGAACACCAAGATCCGCCTCGTCAAATACAACTTCCATAGCGAGATTGACAACTACACCCAGTTCTCAGGCATCGCACTGACTGCAGGTCTTAAAATGGCAGGGGTCGAGGGTCGTTCATCCTGGCCGCGACTGTTTGCCTCGTCACTGGCTTCCTACGGCGTCATGGCGGCCTTTGTCAACGGTATCAAATACACCGCCAGCGAGTTACGTCCCGACGGCTCGACGCGCAACTCATGGCCCTCGGGGCACACGGCGACTGCCTTTGTCGGTGCTACTATCCTTCATAAAGAGTACGGCCTGACGCGCTCACCGTGGTACTCCATCGGCGGCTACACGGTAGCTACCGCCACCGGTGTGATGCGCGTGCTGAACAATAGGCATTGGATCAGTGATGTGCTCTCAGGTGCCGGCATCGGTATTCTCTCGACCGAGTTGGCCTACGGCATCTGCGACCTGCTTTTCAAGGACAAAGGCCTGCTGATGAACGACCTGGCATATCATCCTGACCTGAGCGTGAATCCGTCATTCTTCTCCATCTCGATGGGTATTGGTCTTGGCAACAAGCATTTGACATTGCCCGGTTTCAGCTTCGGCATGGATGATCCTGGTGATCCTAATGACTCTCCCGACACTGAACCTCTCGAGCTCAAATTCCGCTCTGCGACCGCTGTGGGCGTTGAGGGTGCCTACTTCTTCAACCCCTATATCGGTATTGGCGGACGCCTTCGCGTCAAGAGTACGCCCATCAATGGTTGGTCACAATTTACTGATATTGAGAGAAAGAGTCTGAAAGAAATTGCCGAAGATCCCGATTTCCAAGAGGCCATCACTTACTTTGACCTTGAAATTGAAAGTGACCACATTACCGAATTTGCTGCCGATGCCGGTCTATACTTCAGCTTGCCTCTATCCTCCCGTTTTGCCATCGGCACCAAGTTACTGATTGGCGAAAGCATCATGGACGATATTGACGTGCAAGGCAAATTCCTTGGAAACAAGGTTGACTATGATGAAGATGGTCATTTCTTTAAAGACGGTGATGTGGTTGCCTACAGAGAATGGGACTACATTAATGTCCATGCCTCCAACTCAATAAAATTTGGCACAGGCCTCTCACTCACCTACGCTTACAAGAACTCCTTCTCATGGAGGGTATTCTGTGACTATGATTATTCCCACAAGACCTATACAGCCACCTATGCCCCGTTTATGTACATTGAAGAATTCTGTCCAAGAGTACGTCAAGAACTCATTGAGGTTTTCAACTGGGATCCTGCGCAGGAATTCAAAAGCAGCGCAAGCAAGAAGCTGAACCAATGGGTACTGGGCGGATCCCTTTGCATCTCTTTCTAGTTAGGAGTTAGGAGTTAGAAGTTAGGAGTTAACTGAATTGCAATTATGAGTAAAGAGGATTTGAAGATCGTTTTTTTCGGGACGCCTGACTTTGCTGTCGAGAGCCTGAAACGACTGGTGGACGGCGGCTATAACGTCGTCGCCGTAGTGACCATGCCCGATAAGCCTGCCGGACGCGGGCGCCAGCTGCAGCAGAGTGACGTGAAGCGCTATGCTGTGGAACAAGGTCTGCCCGTGCTGCAGCCCGTAAGCCTCAAGGATGAGGCCTTTATCGAGGAGTTGCAGTCCTATCAAGCACAACTGTTTATCGTCATCGCCTTCAGAATGCTGCCCGAAGCGGTGTGGCAGATGCCGCCGCTGGGCACCTTCAACCTGCATGCGTCGCTGCTGCCGCGCTACCGTGGTGCCGCGCCCATCAACTGGGCTGTGATGAACGGTGACACCGAAACTGGCGTGACCACCTTCTTCCTCAAGCACGAGATTGACACGGGCGACGTCATACAGCAGCGCTCGTGCCCCATCGGCCGCCAGGACAACGTGGAAGTTATCCACGACCGCCTGATGGTGATGGGTGCCGACATGGTGCTTGAGACCGTTGACGCCATCATCGCGGGCACTGTTCGTCCCATTCCGCAAGACCAGCTGCTCACGACGGGGCAACAGGCAACACCCGCCCCCAAAATCTTCAAGGACACCTGCCGCATCGACTGGAGCCGTCCCGCCGAAGTGCTGTACAACCACATCCGCGGCTTGTCGCCCTACCCTGCCGCCTGGACTACGCTGCTCAACGAGGAGGGTCAGGAACCCACCACGCTGAAAGTATATGCTACGGGTGAGCCTGAGCCGTTTGCTGCTGATGCAAAACCTGCGCCTGGCACGATCCGTGCCGACCGCAAGAGAATGCATGTAGCATGTGGTGACGGCTGGCTGGAAATCCTCTCCCTGCAACAGTCGGGCAAGAAACGCATGGACACCGACGCCTTCCTGCGCGGCTACGTCCTTCACCCCACCGCACACTGCCAGTAAACAACCTGTCATCACAAAGTTCCTCTTCGAGGCACTTGCTATATTCAGCTCATGGACCAAGCTGCGAACCTCTCCGAGGTTCTGGCATGGTCTTTTTCATTGAAATCGGTTCTTCGAACCGCTAACATCTTCGATGTTTCCCTGGACACTCTAATGATTTCTTTCCTGATTTCCGCTTTGCGACACACAGTGAAGTCATTAATGGCGATTGTTGTGTCCAAGCAGGTCGAAGGCCTGCACAAGGCCAGCGGCCTTGAATTGCTCAAACCCCAGGGTGCACAGGCCGGAGGTCTGTGTAGCCTGGGGACCGTCAGGACAGTAATAACGGGCCCTGAAAGGGGCCACTAACCGCGACATTTCCTTAGCCTGGAGTGTGTGGCCCCCTTCGAGGCCCTTTCCCTTTGGACGCTCCTTCCCCATGCCGCACAGACCTATCGGCCTGTACGCCATGGGGCTACCTCAATTCAAGGCCGCTGGCCTTGTCAAGGTCTCCGACCTTTTTTGCCGGGTGAAAATAGCACAAGACAGGCCATCTTGCAAAAATCATAACGTTAAATCGCTGAATATCAGACAAAATTTATTTTTGCAAAATGCTAGTGCGGAAAACAGGGGTTCTTCGAACCGCTAACATCTTCGATGTTTCCCTGGACACTCTAATGATTTCTTTGATATGTGATGATGGCTGTTGCCATCATCACGGGAACAAGAAAAATCCCCGGCAAGCTGTTGCCTGCCGGGGATTTTATCTCAATCAGTCACCAGGACTGACCATCATTCTTTAATTAAAGAGTGAATAGTAATTCTCCTTGGCCCAGAAGAGCTTGGTGTAGTAACCAGTGGACTCGCTATAGTTGGTCTTAATAGCGTTCTGGACGTTGGTCGAGTTAAAGTTCAGCTCATCGCTGGGATAAGGCAGACGATGGGGAGGAGTGGGATAGTCACTCTGCTGGTTGTCCCTCATGAACTTCACGTTGGGATAACCGGTGCGGCGGGTAACGTTCCAAGCCTCGAGCTCATTCATGAAACCGAAGTTGAGCCACAGCTGGGTAGCAATACACTCCTGGGTAGGCTGCCAAATCTTGTTGGCATAGGCGACGAAATCATCGAAGACGGGAACTTCCAGACGACGATAGCCGTTGTAGCTGTCGTTGCCGTCCTTAGCCAGGGATGAACCAATCTTCATATCCCAGTAGTACTCGTTAGAGAGGGCGACACCGTCGATGAAGAACTGCTTAGCCTTTGCAGCATCGGCGCCTACACCATAGCCCATCAGATAGGCCTCGGCCTTGCTCAGAGCAACCTCGGCTGCGCTGATCCAGATACCGTTCAGGTTGGCATTACCCTGATAGGTTGCCCAACCAGCCATAGCGATGGTGTCGATGTAGCAGTAGTAGTTGCAGTAGGGGATGCCACGCTCCTTGTACTCGGCGTCCTTGGCAGAGGCGATATCACTGATCTGGGCGTCGGTCAGGGAGTTGTCATAGGCAACATACTCACCATCGGGGTTGCAGTCATAGATGGCAGCAATCCTGGGGTCGGTGTTCTCATCGGGAATACCGTTGGCGGGAACATTCATAGCATCGAGCATAGCCTGTGAACCAGAGCCTTCGCTGCGACCAGCGAGAGCCTGGGCGATACCCTTACCATAGTTGTAGTCGTCGGTCGAGGTCTCGCCATCAACACCCATGTTATGATTATTGTTCTCGATCAAGGGATACTTGCTGGGGTTGTTCAGGATCTCGGCGATGGCATTGCGAGCTTCACCAGTGAGGTCACCATTGGTGGCCAGGTGCAGGGCGATGCGCAGACGCAGCGAGTTGACATACCTCTGCCACATCTCGGCCGAACCCTTGGCGCAGGAAATGTCCTGACGGGCCAGCGAGCTGAGACCTGCAGCGTTCACGTTGCCACTAGCGAAGTAGTCACCCACTGCCTTGAGGTCGTCGAGAATCATCCTGTAGAGATCAACGTCATCGTCGTAGGCAACAGCCTGCTTGGCGGCGTCATAGTCACCCGTCATCCACAGGGTACCGGCACCCTTGTAGGGCACGTCTCCCCAGATGGAGAGCACCTCGTGCAACTGAGCCTCTACCAGGGTGCGACCCAGCAGATAGAAAATCTCGTTGGCGGGTTTCTCGGTCTCGTTCATGTTGTCGTAGTTATACTCAAGCAGACGGTACTGGGTGAGCATCTTGTAGTAGTCCTGCCAACGAATGTTGAAGTAACCCTCGCTGGCACCACGGAAACGACCGCGGCCATTGGAATTGCCGATTACGCCCGAGAAGCAGCCGGACGTGGTGGACTGGGTGTAGTAGCGCCAGTAGGTGGGATTCATCCAGCGGTTACCATTGTGCATGATGCCGGTGAATACCTGGGGCACACCCACAGTAGTGGTCTTTGACGGATCGGGATACTTCTCGTTGAAGTCATCATCAGAGCACGATGAGAGAGCGGTCATCAAACCAACTGCGGCAAAGAGCAATAAAAATATCTTTTTCATATACATTGTCTTCTTAATTGTTTGCAATTTTTACTGGTTCACGCATTAGAAGTTTGCACGCAGGGATACACCAAAGGTGCGGGTGCTGGCGGTAGAACCACCAACCTGTGCTTGGTAGATCCAGTTGGTACCATCGGTGGTCTCAGCATCAAAGATCTTGAGAGCACGATATACATAGAACGGGTTGCGGGCAAATGCCGAAATCGACAGGCGGCTGCAAGCGAACTTGCTGGTCAGCGACTTGGGCAACATGTAGGTGAGGCTGAGCTCACGGCACTTAACGTAGCTGTTGTCCTGGATAGCCTTGGCATAGCTCTGGGTGGAGCTGGTACCCCAACCATACTGCATGTCGTTGATCTCGAACTGGGTAACGATGGTCGTGTTGGGGGTGCCATCCTCGTTAACACCGGGCTGGATCACACCATTGTCCCAAACGTAGTGACCGTCGATCATGGTCTCGCCGCGCTTGTAGTCAGCGGGAGCGCTAACTTGAACGATGCTGGACTTGTCGTTTACATCATCAACAGTGCTGTAGTAGAACAGACCGCCGCTCTGGGCATCACGAGCACCAACGGCCTCGCCGATGATACCGGTGTCCATGTAGTACTGCCACGGCAGGTTCAGAACATCACCACCGATGCGGAAGTCGAAGGCGGCATCCAGGGTCCAGTTCTTCCAAGTGAAGCTGGTACCGAAACCACCCACGGCGTCAGGCATAGCGTTACCCACCTTGTGACGGGTCTCGGTATCGGTGATATAGAGACCGTTGCTGGTCAGGTAGTTGCCCTTGTCATCGGTCTTCCAGGTGTAGGTGTACCAGTCACCCATAGGCTCACCAACGTGAGACTCGAGCTGAGCGGCACCGTTATCAAAGTTCTGATGGGCCAGAATGTCAAGACCATCGGCAAGCTTTTTAACCTTGTTCCTGTTGAAGGCAATGTTGGCGCGCAGATCCCAACGGAAGTCGGGGGTCTGAACGGGAGTGCCGTAGAGGCTGAACTCAACACCCTTGTTAGTCAGCTCACCGACGTTCATCAGCATGCTGGCAGCACCCATAGAGTAAGCAGCGGTGGTTTGGAGGATCTGATCCTTGATATCGTTGCTGTAGAACGAGAACTCGAAGCCCAGACGATTGTGCAAGAACTTGCCCTCGAGACCAACCTCAAACTCATACTTCTTCTCGGGACGGATACTCTCGTTACCAACCCTGGTGTCGATGTAGTTGTAGATGTAGGTGTCACCACGGTTGATGGTACCCTGGCTGTAGGCGTTAACGGCGCTGTAGATGCCGGGGGCGTTACCCACGATACCGAACGAAGCGCGGAGTTTACCATAGTCAAACCAGTCGGGACGCTTGTCCTTCAACATCTCGGAGAACAGAATGCTACCGCTCACCGAAGGATACCAGAAGGAGTTGTTACCCTTCTTCAAGGTCGAGGTCTTCTCATTACGGATGGTACCCTCGATGTATGCCCAATAGTCATAACCGTAGCTTGCGGTCAGGAACATACCGGTGCGGAGCAATTCCTGCTTGGTCATGCCGGCGTTCTTGGTGCCCACCGAAGCATTCAGGTTGAACCAGTTCTCCTGGCTCAGACCCTTGCTGGTGCTCACGTTAGAACGGAAGTAGTTCTCTTGACGGGCGTTGTAACCGATGTTAGCGGTAATGTTGTGGACATCGTTAAAGGTCTTGTCCCAGCTCAACATCACGTCGCCGTAGATGATCTCATACTTGCTGTTAGCCAGAGCATAGCTGTCGCTGTATTCACCGTTGCTCGAGAACATGTGAGAGTTCTCACTGTAGTTCTTGTTCTCGATCTTGTCGGTGGTCAAGTCGGTAGCGATGCGGGCGCCCAGGGTCAGGCCGGGGATGATTTCCCAGGTGGGGTTCACCGAACCGATGAAGCGGTTGTGGCGCTCCTCCTGTACCTTACCCATGATGTTCCAGAAGTACTCGCTGATCAGTGAGGTCGAGCCCATGGGCGAGTAGAGGAACTGCTCGTCGGGAGTCAGGGTGTTGGACGAACCACCGTTGATAGCAGCAACGCTGTTCATGTAACCCAGACTGGTCATGGTGTGCTCACGGATGTACTTCACATCGGTGAAGCCGCCGAACATACCCGAGTAGTTGCAGACGATACGGCTGATACGGTAGGGACGGTTCTTGATGTACTGGCTCATGTAGGTAGCAGCATAGTTCAACTTGATGTTCTTGGTGATACCGAAGGTACCGCTCAGGTTGAAGTTGTGCTTGTTGTTGTTCGAGTTGAACTGAGTAGCCTGTACGTCATTGTAGGTGTAAGAGAAACGAACATTGTTCTTCTCGGTGGCGTTGGTGATGGCCACATTGTAAGCCTGGTTGAAACCGGTGCGGAACACCTCGTTCCACTGGTTACCCTTGATGGGCTCGTAGGGACGCTTGGTACCGTCGAAGTAGGTCACCTCACGGCCATCGTAGCGGGCACCATAGCTGTAGTAGGTCTCACGGTTGGGAGTCCAAATCTTGTTGCCATCGCGGTCGAAGCGGGTCTGACGGAAACCAGACAGAGCGTCGGGGTTGTCGTCACCCAGTACCCAGTTGTCATAACCGGGACCGAACTCGCGCTGGATGTCGGGCATATAGGCCACCTTGTCCCAGCTCAGGTTTACACCGAACTCGACATTGGTGCCAGTGCCGGCAGCACCCTTCTTGGTGGTGATCATGACAACGCCGTTGGCAGCCTCTGAACCGTAGAGGGCCGATGCGGCGGCACCCTTCAGAATCGAGATGTTCTCAATGTCATCGGGGTTGATGTCCACCAGACCATTGGAGTTGATGCGCTGGTTGTCCCAATAGCCGTCGTTGTTGGTGTCGCCATTGTGGATGGGCACACCGTCCAGAACGATCAGCGGCTGGGTGGTACCAGTGATTGACGAGAAGCCACGAACGTTGATGGAAACAGCCGAAACGTTACCACCAGGAGCGGCGGCGATGCGCACACCAGCTGCCTTACCATAGAGGGCGGTAGCAAAGTTGGGAGCACCCGTCTTCACGAGCTCCTCGGCAGTTACCGAGCTCACAGCGTAACCCAGCTTCTTCTGGTCTTTCTTGATACCCATACCGGTAACAACGACTTCACTCAGCGCGTTGGCGGCCTCGTGCATCTCGATGCTGACGGTGCTGCGGCCCTTCAGGTCGACAGCCTGGGTCTGATAACCAATGTAGCTGACCTCCAGCGTACTGGTCGTCGGGCAGTTCAAGGTGAAGTTACCGCCTATGTCGGTAACAGTACCCATGGAACTGCCTAAAACTTTGACTGAGGCACCGATGACAGGCTCCCCGTTCGGGTCAACGACCACACCATTCACTTGGGCCAGTGCAATCATTGCCATAAACGCGAAGGCAACCGTCAAGCCGGTTCTCTTGATGAAGTTGAAAAGGTTTTCTTTCTCTTTCATGCCTTTTAGTTTTTTGGTGAATAAAAATGGTTAATTATAAATAATGTGATGATGTCATGTTGTGCGATTTGTAGCCACAATGGCTTATAGCCATTAAAATCAGCCTGCTAAATTAGCATTTTTTTAGAGTTTACCGAAATTTTTCGGTGAAAACAGGACTCTTTTAACAAAAAAATCGGTTTTTCGGGACAAAGTAGGGGCATAATTGCTAGTTTTTTTAGCCCTTTGCCTCGGTTGCTAACGCATGGAATCACATCATGTGTTTTCGTTGAAATGACGATAAAAACATTGCGGGGTGACTCGGTTGATGAGCCACCCCGCAATTGTGGGTTGATGGCAGTTATTCGGGAACTGCCAGAAAAATCATTGATTATTCACCCTCGGTGCTATTCAGCAGGAGGCTGATCAATTCGGTCACGTCGGCAATAGCGAGACGGCCATCACCATTCACGTCGGCCTGAGGAGTCACCTCGCCTTCAGAGAGCAGGAGGCTGATCAAGTCGGTCACATCTGAGATGGTGAGACGTCCATCATTGTTCACATCACCAACGACGACGGTCTGAGCCGAGGTCAAGGTGATGGTCTGGGTATTACTCCAATCACTTGTAGTACCATCATAATAGGTGGTTTTCACCTTATAGGAATAGGTAGCACCTGCAGTGAGGTTCTCCAGCATGTAGTACTTGTTCTTGATACCAGGAATGGTGCGGGAAGAACCATTTGTTGAATACTCCAGCGTATAGCTGACCACGCCAGGGGCTGAAGTGCCATCGGTCCAGTCAGCACGGAAAGAGGTGTTGGTGAGATAAGCGCTATCAGCAGGCTGCATCACAGGATTGGCCTTGATGCAGAATGCCGTACCATCGAGATGCACAAAAACAGTTTCACCGCCAGTAACAACCAGCTGGACATCTGCGGAGTGATTACCGATCGTGGTGGGGTTATAAGTCACTGTCACTTCCACACCCTTGTTGGCAGCAGCCTTGGTCACATTAGACTTGTTGATGGTGAAACCACCTGTGGAATTGACTACAGAGAGCTTGACAGCACCCTGCAGGTTATATCCCTTCAACAAGAAGGTACCAGTTGTCGGTTGGTTAACCTCGGTGGTAAAGCTCAGCTCTTCGGGATCTACCGTGATTAAAGGAGTAGAAGAAGAAGCACCGGTAACAGTAACTTCCTTAGTTTCGGCAGCACCACCAGCAATGACAACCTTGCTCGTGTGAGCACCTGAAGTCGTGGGTGCATAGGTTACTGTGACGGTAGCGCCAGCCTCAACCTGAGCTGCAGTGAGCGTGGTGGGAGAAACCTGATAGGCTGCACTGTTGCAGCTAATCGTGATGTCACCCAAGATGTTAATTCCAGTGACGGTGAAAGTCTTGGACACGCTCTGGCCACTGTTGATTGTACCGAAGTCAAGAGACGTGGGTTCAACATTCAGAACCGGGAAGGTAACCACGCCACCAGGAGGCTGGATACCGATAACCATTGACTGATACTGGTTGTAGGTGTCACCTTCAGAGTCGGTGAAAGCATTGAGGGCAAAGTCACCATTACCAGAGCCACTCCAACCCCAGTTGACGTGGTACTTGTTGGTCGATACGGTATAACCATCAACATTGAAGGCGTGACCGCCGTTGTTGGACAAACCGCAATAAACAATGGGATGACCTGCCTCAAGTTCAGCCTGTATCATAGAAGCCCACTGCGAGTCGCTATAGATATTGCCACCATAATAGTTCTGCTTATAGATTGCACGAACATTGTTATCATAACCGAAGGTCTTGCAAGCGGTGGCAATCAGGTCGGTACGAGAAGAGCTGATACCACTGCCATTGGGGCCATAATCCATGTGCTCGGCCTGACCGATGTAACGCATCAGCGTGGCAACGGCAGCCTTCTGGGCAGCAGTGCCTGAAGTACCCCAGTAGCCATAGAAGTCCTTCATGTTTGCCCAGTCAAAGGTGGTGGAGGGCAATGAAGGAATCGTATAACCGCTGGAAGTATAACCTGACAGAGAGGGAGTAGCGGCTGTCGGGTATTTCCAGTAGTAGAATACCTGAGCCAGTGAGGTGGCAGGGCAACCTGTCAGACACTGAACGTTGTTGAAGATACACTGGTTATAGAAAGGAGCCGTCTGGTCCCAGCGAGCGGAGAGCAGCGGTGACACGTTCTGAGCACGGCTGGGAGCCTTCATGCTCTGGGACATGGTCTGTACCACCATTCCAGGGTGAGCCTGGAGATACTCAATCTGCTGTTTGTAGTTATCCAACCAATACTGCATGTTGGCAGGGATATTGTTCAGATCGAGGGGAGCATCGCCCACGGCAAGGATTTCCTCACCACGGGTCTCACCCGAAACGACAATAAAGCGGTCGGCAGTATTAAAGATGTAATACACAGGAACCGTCACGTTAGATGAATTGGTAATGGTTCGCTCAGACACAAACTTGATAGGGCCTGAGGACATGAACTTGCCGTTAGCGGCTTGAGCTTTAAGGAATGTCTCGGCTTTGGCTTGAGCCGTGATGCGATCCACATTGGCGGCAAAAGCCTGCATCGTTGCAACAGCAACGATCAAGAGAATTAAAAATCTTTTCATGTAGTGTTATTAAAATTGTAAATATTTTTGTTAAAGCGCAGCAAAGATACAACAACAATAAAGTATTATCCAAATATTTTAAAGTTTATTAAAACTGTTTTACAACATACATCATTAGCAGTTAAAAACTTATACAATTCGCAACTATACTTAAACGGAATTGCGGGATGGCCCAAAGAAGAGCCACCCCGCAATAATTAACAATTATCATTCCGAATCACATTCAGAAGGCAATGTATTTTAACATGTTGTTAGCCGAAGGCTGATCATCAGCGCTCGACAACAAATTGCTGATCAGATCGGTCACATCCTTGATGGTGACTACGCCATCCTGATTAACGTCGGCACAGATCTCGCAAATGCTGCTACCATCACCCAAGAGGCCGTTGATCAGGTCGCTCACATCCTTGATGTTCACCTTGTCGTCGTGGTTGACATCACCCAGTACATAGGCATGGCCGTTCTCAAACAGGGTAACCTCCTCGATGTTACTCCAGTCGCTCTCGGTGCCATCAATATAAACCGACTTAACCCTATAGAGGAAGGTGCCCTCGGCAGTCAGGTTGTTCACGGTATAGAACTTGTCGGTGATACCAGTAATCAGGCGGCTGTTCTCGTCACCAGTCTCGGTGGCCATGCGCAACATATTGGCTGCATTGTACTCGCCAGCATAGATCTTGATGCCCGAAATGCAGCACAGGCCGCTCACACCAGTAAAGGTCACATTGTCGCTCTCGGCACAATCGAGGACTACCGTGAAGGTGGTAAAGTCGGTGCTGTTGATGGTCACGTCTTGTGAACCAGCGCTAGTGGCAACGTTCAAGGTGATGCTAGTGCCATAATTCTCGCTGAAAATGCTGGAATTGAATACAACGGTCAACTTGTCATAGCCAGTCAAGTCATAGGTCTTGCTGGTAACGGTGAAGACATAGGACGAGTAGCTCTGTGTCAACTGACCGGTAATGATGCATCCGTCATCAATGAACAAGCCAGTGGTTGCGCCCCAGCCTGCAGGCAGGAAGTTGCTGGCATTGTTCACCTGGTTGGAGTACTGTCCAGAAGTGTTGGTCTGTGCTGTCAGACCTGTGAAGTCGGCGTTCTCAAGTTCAGTATAGGCGGGAGTGGTGGGCTTGGGCGTTACCTCGAGTGTGTAGCTGGCTACATTTGCATCGGGGGTAGCGTCGGTCCAGTCGGCGCGGAACTTGGTGAGGTTGATGTAATTCTCATTGGCGGGCAACATCACGGGAGCTGCCTTGAACAGGGTTGCCGTACCATTCAGGGTGACGGTCACATCCTCGGCATCAGCACTGCTCAAGGTAATCGTCGCATTGTGAGCGCCATAGTTGGCAGGAGTATAGGTCACGGTAACGTCCTTGCCATTCATGGCATCGGCAGCACTGATGGTCGTCGGTGTGATGCTGTAAACACCATTGTCATCGGTCAACGTCAGGGTCACATCACCAGTGAGATAAGCACCCGAAACACGGAAGGTAGCCGTTGCGCTCTCACCAACGGTAGCAGCCATATCCAGCGCAGCGGGATTCACGGCGATGGCAGGATCGGTATTCTCCAGGAGGGTTACCTGCTCAACGTTGCTGGTGCCGATAGCGCTATTGGTATAGTTGGCAACCACATAGAAGTTGAACGTGCCGCCCTCGGTGAGGCCGGTAACGGTGTAGTTCTTGCCTGTGATACCTGTAATGACACGATAAGTGGCATCACCAGTCTCGGAGGCCTTGAGCTGAGTAGAGGTGAGGTCGCCGGCATAAACCTTCATGTACCTCAAGTCAGGCATACCCACAGAGGTGAGTTTCACATAGTCGCTGCTGGCGCAGTCCAGAACGAACGTGTACCAGTTGAAGCCTGAGCCGTTGGTTTCAGTAATGGTTTTAGTGTCAACGCTAGTAGCGACAGTGACGCTGTTGGTAGAACTCTGGTCGTAGGGCTGAGAGTAAACCATCACGGTCACCTTGTCATAACCCGTGAGGTCGTAGGTTTTGCTCTGCACATAACCATTTGAGCTCAGGTAGCAAGCGCTGGTACTCTCGAAGTATTTCAGATTGTATTGAGTCCAGCCAGTGGGCAAGGTGTTGTCTGCCGACCAGTCGGTAGTGTCAAGCAGAGCAATTTCGGGCTGTACAGGAACAGAAGCATCCTGCACATAGAGGGTATAGCTCTCCACGTTCTCGGCAGGAGTTGCATCGGTCCAGCTAGCGGTGAACGATGTGGAGGTAATATTGCTAGCCTCTTGCATTACAGGAGCATAGGTCTCCAGAGGAGCGGCATCGGCGGTACCGTTGAGCTTGACGGTCACGTTCTCGGCATCGGTGCTGGTCAGCGTGACAGTAGCCTCACTGGAGCCGACAGCAGTAGGATTATAGGTTACTGTAACAGTCACTCCACCTTCGGCCTGAGTTGCACTGATGCTGGTAGTGCTCAGCGAGAAGGCATTGTTACCGCTGAGGCTCAAGTTCACGTTGCTGGTAAGGTTGGCACCGGTAACGGTGAAGGTAGCGGTAACAGGAGTGCCCACGGTAGTGTTCATGGTGAGCGTGGTGGGATTAACCGTAATCTTGGGATTGGTAAGAGCACCGGCGGGAGGCTCGATGCCGATAATCATGGCTTCGCCATAGTTGAAGACATAGGAACCACTCTGGCCGGTAGCGCCAGTAGCGGTGGTGAAGTTGTGCAGCGTGCAATAGCCGTTGCTATCACCGCTCCAGCCCCAGTTCACATAGTACTGGCCGTTGGTGTTTACGCCAAACACATTGAAGGCATGGCCTGAAAGTTGGGAGTTACTGTAGTCATAAGCCAAATACTCAACAGGACGTCCGTTATGCAATTCATTCAATATCCATTCGTTCCACTGAGCATCGGTATAATTCTGTGTGCTGTTGGTGTAGCCACTCCATCCTGATTGCTGAACGGTGGTGAGGGTGTACAGTTTGGCATCGGTATAGCCCATGTTGATGCAACCCTGCAGGATTTCGGGGTCATTGGCGCCACTACCACTGGTGCTGTAATAATAATCAGGGATAGCCTGGCCAGCATAACGCATCAGCCATGCCACAGCATTGGCCTGGTCTGTTGTGTAGGAATAGTTGGTGGGACCGGTGTACTCATCGATGATGTTAGCCCAGTCGGCTTCGCGTGCATTCAGAGCCGAGGCAGAGGCACCGCCTGTTCCCGAGATGGCTGCTACTGCAGGGTAGGTCTCGGGCCATTTCCACTTGTAGTAACACATGCTCAACGAGGTGGCAGGGCAACCCGTATAGACACGACTGCCGCCACTGGTGGGGCACTGGTTATTATAAGGTGCGCTTTGGTCCCAGTTGGCGTTCACCAGTGGAGCAACAGGGGTGGTGGCAAACTTGGGAAGTTTCACTGGTGCCAAGGTACCAGCCTTGAGACCGTCAATCTGGTATTTGTACTTGTTGAGCAACCACTGCATTGCGGGAGGAATGTCGTTTATGTCGAGAGAACCCTCCTCACCGTACATCAGAATCTGAGGTGCCAAGTCATCACCAGATACTACCACATAGGATTTTGCTGAATTGAAAATGTAGTAGTCCACAGCTGCGGGCTTGGCTATCGAGGCCTCAGCCTTGACGAGCCGGAGATTGGAAACTGCCGAAGCTTTAAGACGGCCAGCGGCGACTTGCTTTCTAAGAAACGAATTAGCTGCTGCCTGTGCCTGCGAGAGAGACACATCGGCGGCCGACACTTGTAGCGTCGCAAGGACGACTGTTAAAAGTAATAGAAGCTTTTTCATGTTGATACGGTATAATTATTAATGTAACAAAAACTGCACCGCAAAAATAATAAACAATATCATATATGGCAAATATTTTACATATTTATAGCAAATACTATCAATGAGTGAAAAACTTTTTTCAGCAAAAGGGTGATTCTGATGCACCAATCAGTAGCATTTCAACACAAACGGATTTTTTAGTAATCTGATATTCCCCAATAAGAAGATTGCGGGGCAGCCCTGTAACGAGCCACCCCGCAATACATCATGTCGTCATCCCGAATGCGGTCCGGGAGACCATATAACCTCAGTACTACTGAGCGTCACCTGAAGACAGCACCAAACCAATCAGATCGGTCACGTCCTTGATGGAGACTACGCCATCCTGGTTAACGTCGGCGCAAATCTCGCAAACGCTGCTGCCATCACTCAAGAGGCTGCTGATCAGGTCGCTCACATCCTTGATGCTCAACTTGTCATCGTGGTTGACATCACCCAGCATATAGGCATGGCCGTTCTCGAACAGGGTTACCTCCTCGATGTTGCTCCAGTCACTCTCGGTACCATCCAGGTAGAGGGCCTTCACCTTATAAAGGAAGGTACCTTCGGCCATCAGGTCGTTCACGGTGTAGAACTTGTCGGTGATACCAGTAATCAGACGATAGTCGGTACCGCCCTGCTCGGTAACACTGCGTGACAAGTTAGTTGCATCACCGGCGTAAACCTCCATCAGTGCAATATCGGGTGAATAGTTCTCGTCGGTTGTGGTGATGACAATCTTCTGGCCCGAGCTTGCAGTTACTACCCAAGCATAGGTCTCACCAATGGCGAAATTATGACCGACTTCGGGCGTCTGCGGAGTGGAAACAGTCAAGTTACCGGCGGCATCATTGGTCGTTGCCGTGGTAATCCTCAACGTGAAGGTTGCATTCTCATAGCCTGCGGGGATAGTGTAGGTGATGTTACCATAGGAGCCATCATTGTTGTAATTGCTCCTGAAGTAGATAATCGAATTCAGACCACCACGCACGTTGGTACCGCCCCAAGGAGCAGGCAAGGTGATAGCATAATAGCCGGTTGCGCTGCCAGTGAAGTCGGTACCTGCTACAGAGCTGAGGAGTTCATAAACAGGAGCTAGGGGCTTGGCACTCACCTCGAGGGTGTAGCTTGCCACATTCTCGGCGGGCGTCTGGTCGGTCCAGTCGGCGCGGAACTTGGTGAGGTTGATGTAATTCTCATTGGCGGGCAACATCACGGGAGCAGCCTTGAACAGGGTTGCCATACCAATCAAGGTAACCGTCACATTCTCGGCATCGGCACTGCTCAAGGTAATCGTCGCATTGTTAGCGCCATAGACCGTGGGTGCATAGGTAACAGTAACCTCCTTGCCACTCATGGCTTCGGCGGCAGTAATGGTCGTCGGTGTGATGCTGTAAACACCATCGGCATCGGTCAATTGCAGGGTCACATCACCGCTGAGGTAAGCACCTGATACATTGAAGGTAGCAGTAGCGGTCTCGCCAACGGTGGCTGCCATGTTCAGCGATGCGGGAGAAACGGCAATCGTGGGATTGGTATTCTCCAAGAGGGTTACATGATTAATATTGCTGTCTCCGATACCGCCATTGATGTAGTTGGCAACGACATAGTAGTTGAAGGTGCCACCTGCGGTGAGACCAGTTACGGTATAGCTCTTGTCGGTGATACCGGTAATGACGCGATAAGTATCATCGCCGGTTTCGTTGGCCTTGAGCTGCATGGTAGTGGTGAGGTCGCCGGCATAAACCTTCACATACCTCATGTCGGGCATACCGCTGGTAGTAATCTCAACATAGTCGCTGCTTGCGCAATTCAAAACGAAGGTGTACCAGTTGAACGTGCTGCCAGACATGTTAACAGTCTTGGTCTGGGCACTGGTGGATACAGTCATCGTGTTGTTGGATTGATAGGGCTCAGAGTAAACCATCACGGTCACCTTCTCATAACCTGTGAGGTCGTAGGTCCTAGTCCGCACATAGCCACCGTCGCTCAAGTAGCTTGCACTATTGGAACTCCAATAACTCAGACCGCTTTGCGTCCAGCCCGAAGGCACACTGTTGGTAGAACTCCAGTCGACACTGTCGAGCAGAGCATAGGGAGGCCTGAAGGGCTTGTCGCTCACATAGAGCGTATAGCTCTCCACGTTGGCAGCAGGAGTCTCGTCGGTCCAAGCAGCGGTGAACGAAGTGGAAGTGATATTGCGGGCATCGAGCATCACGGGCTTGTAGGTCTCCAGGTCGGCAGTACCGTTGATCTTGATCGTTACGGTCTCAGCTTCGGCGCTGGTCAACGTGACGGTTGCTTCATGGTCGCCGATAGTAGCAGGATTAAAGGTCACCGTTACAGTCACTCCAGCTTCGGCCTGGGCGGCACTGATGCTATTGGTGCTCAGCGAGTAGGCGTTGCTGCCGTTGAGTGACAGATTCACGTTACCGGTGAGGTTGTAACCAGTAACGGTGAAGGTCTCGGTAACAGGATTGCCTAGAATCGTATTCATCGTGAGCGAGGTGACATTAACCTTAATCCTAGGATTATTAAGGGCACCAGCAGGAGGCTCGATGCCGATAATCATGGCCTCGCCATAGTTGAAGACGTAGGAGCCAGCCTGACCGGTTGCACCAGTTGCGGTGGTGAAGTTGTGCAACGTGCAATAGCCGTTGCTGTCGCCACTCCAACCCCAGTTCACGTAGTACTGACCACTGGCATTGACACCAAACACGTTGAAGGCGTGGCCCGAAACGCTGTAGCCGTAACTAACGTCATAGGCCAGATACTCGATGGGGCGACCGTTATGGAGCTCATTCAACATATATTCGTTCCACTCGGCGTCGGTATATTGCTGAGGACCGTTGGTGTAGGTCCAACCCGAACTAACAAGTTCGGTGAGCAGGAGGTACTGTGCATCGGTATAGCCCATATTGAGGCAACCCTGGTAGATTTCGGGGTCATTGGCACCACTGGCACTGGTGCTGTACTGATAATCGGGAATGGCCTGGCCCGCATAGCGCATCAGCCATGCCACAGCGTCCTTCTGAGCGCTGGTGGAGCTATAGTTGGTCGGGCCGGTGTACTCGTCGATGATGTTGGCCCAGTCAGCTGCACGTTCGGGCAGCGCTGCAGCGCTGAGGCCGCCAGTACCCGAGAGGGCTGCCACTGCGGGATAGGTCTCGGGCCATTTCCACTTGTAATAGCACATGGCCAACGAAGTGGCAGGGCAACCAGTGACAGCGTGACTGCCGCCACTGGAGGGGCACTGGTTATTATAAGGTGCGCTCTGGTCCCAATTGGCGGTTACCAGCGGCGCAACGGGAGTTGTAGCAAACTTGGGAAGTTTCACCGGCGACATGGTACCAGCCTTGAGACCGTCAATCTGGTATTTGTACTTGTTGAGCAACCACTGCATTGCGGGAGGAACGTTGTTCAGGTCGAGAGCACCCTCCTCACCGTACATCAGGATCTGGGGTGCCAGGTCATCACCAGAAACTACTACATAGGATTTTTCTGAGTTGAAGATGTAGTAGTCCACTGCTGCTGGCTTGGCTACCGAGGCTTCGGCCTTGACAAGCCTGAGGTTGGCAGCTGCCGAGGCTTTAAGATGACCTGCGGTCACTTGTTTTCTAAGAAACGCATTGGCTGCGGCTTGCGCTTGCGAGGCGGACACATCGGCCGCCGACATTTGTAGCGTCGTAAGAACGACTGCCAAAAGTAATAGAAGCTTTTTCATATTAAAAATGGTAAAAATATTAATGTAACAAAAACAGTATCATTTGGTTATATAATAAAAAAAAGAACAAATATTATACAGATTTATATTGTATTGCACCAATCGGAGGGTACTCTCTATCAGCATCCATGACGATGACGCAATCTATCGTTGTACAATTTGGTTATTCAGCTTTCTGGCATTGCCATGTAAATGATTGCGGGGTGGCCCTCAGGAGAGCCACCACGCAATACATCATAACTTACTATCTCAAAAGAGATTGGAATGTCATTTCACTTGTCAGCTTACTGTTATTCACCTGAAGACAGTACCAGACTGATCAGTTCGGTCACATCCTTGATGGTGACTACGCCATCCTGGTTAATGTCGGCGCAGATCTCGCAAACGCTGCTGCCATCACTCAAGAGGCTGCTGATCAGGTCGCTCACATCCTTGATGCTCAACTTGTCATCGTGGTTGACATCACCCAGCATATAGGCATGGCCGTTCTCGAACAGGGTTACCTCCTCGATGTTGCTCCAGTCACTCTCGGTACCATCCAGGTAGAGGGCCTTCACCTTATAGAGGAAGGTACCCTCAGCCATCAGGTCATTCACGGTGTAGAACCTGTCGGTGATACCAGTAATCAGACGATAGTCGGTACCGCCCTGCTCAGCAGCATTGAACGTCAAGTTGGTTGCATCGCCGGCGTAAACCTCCATCAGAGCGATATCAGGCGAATAGTTAGCATCGGTCGTGGTGATGGTGATCTTCTGGCCCGAGCTTGCAGTTACTACCCAAGCGTAAGTTTCACCAATAGCGAAATTATGACCTACAGCGGCCGTCTGCGGCGTGGAAACAGTCAGGTTACCGGCGGCGTCATTGGTCGTTGCCGTGGTAATCCTCAACGTGAAGGTTGCATTCTCATAGCCTGCGGGGATAGTGTAGGTGATGTTACCATAGGAGCCATCATTGTTGTAATTGCTCCTGAAGTAGATAATCGAATTCAGACCACCACGCACGTTGGTACCGCCCCAAGGAGCAGGCAAGGTGATAGCATAATAGCCGGTTGCGCTGCCAGTGAAGTCGGTACCTGCTACAGAGCTGAGGAGTTCATAAACAGGAGCGACGGGTTTGGCGCTCACCTCGAGGGTGTAGCTGGCCACATTCTCGGCGGGCGTCTGGTCGGTCCAATCGGCACGGAACTTGGTGAGGTTGATGTAATTCTCATTGGCAGGCAACATCACGGGAGCGAACTTCACGAGATCAGCCTGGCCGTTCAAGTTCACGGTAACGGGCTGGGCATTGGGAGTAGTGATGGTCACAGTACCGGTGTGGGTGCCGTAAGCCGTCGGCGTGTAAGTGACATTGATAGCGGCATTGTTGGCTGCACCGGGGATGATATCGGTCTTGTCGATGGTGAACTCATCGCCCTGGACTGCCAGGGTCACATTGCCTTCAAGATAGGCGGCGCTCAACGTGAATGCCTGGGTCACAGGTGTGCCTACAGTGGTCTGGAAGTTCAGCGTTGTAGGATTAGCGGCAATGGTCGGAACGGTAGTAGCAATACCCGTCAAGGCAACGTTAACACGCTCGGCACCAGCACTGGTCAAGGTAACGGTACCCGTTTGGGTGCCACCGGTCGTCGGTGTGTAAGTCACCGTCACGGTAGTGCCATTGGTAGCTTGAGTCCTGGTGATGCTGGTCTTGTCAATTGAGAATCCTGAACCGGCAACTGCCAGATAGACTGTTCCAGTGAGGTCAGCACCAGTAACGTTGAAGGTCTTGGTTACTGACTGGCCTACCGTAGCATTAAATGACAACGAGGTGGGATCAACGGTAATAATCGGCGTGCCGACAGCAGTACCGTTCAAATCAAGGGTTACGGTTTGAGCACCGCTGCTGGTAAGGGTAACAGTACCCGTGTGGGTGCCGACAGCGGTGGGATTATAGGTTACCGTAACAGTTGCACCCTGGCTGGCAGCCGACTTGGTGATATTGTTCTTATCGATGGAGAATCCGGTGCCGTTGCACGTCAGGTAAACAGTGCCGGTCAAGTTGGTACCGGTAACGGTGAAGGTCTGCGTCACAGGAGTGCCCACGGTAGTGCTCAAGCTCAGTGAGGTGGGATTGACTGTGATCTTGGGCGTCGTGGTAGCGGTACCCGATACGGTCACGGTCTTGCTCTCGGCAGCGCTGCTCGATATGGTAATGGTACCATTCTGGGTGCCTGATGAAGTGGGCTTGTAGGTCACGGTCACGGTAGCGCCAGCCTGTGCCTGAGCAGCAGTCAGGGTCGTGGGCGAAACAGTGAAGGTACCATTGTTGGACGAAATGGTCACATCGCCACGCAGGTCTGAAGCGCTTACCGTGAAGGTCTTGGTATAGGTCTCACCCGTGGAGCAACCGGTAAAGCTCAGCGAGGTGGGATTAACGTTCAGCACGGGAGTGGTCGAGGAGCCACTGGGCGGCTGGATACCGATAACGGCCTGTTGACCGGAGTTGAAGGTGTAACCGCCATAGGAGAACGAGTTCATCGAGTACCAGCTGTTACCGTCACCACTCCAACCGAAGTTCACGTGATACTTATTAGAGCTGCTGTCATAACCATCGACGTTAAAGGCGTGGCCACCGCCAGAGGTGCTCACGGCCATGAACACGATGGGACGGCCCGCAGCCATCTCGCCCTGAATCAGGCTGGCCCAGCTACTCTCGTTGTAACTTGATTTTTGAACCACGCGACAGGTGGTGGCATCATATCCGAAGCCGGTGAACATATCTACAATATTCTGGGTATCGGAAGTATAGATACCGCTACCACCAGCAGCCTCAGTGCCATACATCATCTGCTCACCCTGGCCGACATAGCGCATCAGCGTGGCGACAGCATTACCCTGAGCGGTGGTGTAGCTGCTGTAGCTATCCTTCATATTGGCCCAGTCAAAGGTGGTTGCCGACAAAGCAGGATAGGTAAAGCTATAACTTGTATAGTAAGAAATTTCAAGAGTTCCAGTGTAAGAGGGCATCGCAGCTACCTGGGTCGTCGGGTACTTCCAGTAATACATAACCATCGAAGCCGACGTTGCAGGGCAACCAGTCAAGCACTGGTAGGTAGTATTGCCACGAGTAAACTTGCACAGGTTCCAATAAGGCGCCTCCTGATCCCAAAGTGCCGTCATCAAGTAAGATGTGGCACGCAGCGACGTGTTGTTCTTGGGCCTTTCAATAGGATCAACCTGCAGATTAGGATGTTCCTGCAGGAAGGTTAGCTGCTCCTTGTACTGGCCAAGGACATCCTGCAAACCAGGAGCCAGATTGTTGATGTCCTTCAAGGGACGATCACCGACCATGAGGATTTCCTCGGCACGGTCATCACCGGCAACAACGAGGAATGTCTCGGAGGTGTTGAAGATGTAATACACGGGCTGATTCAGCTTGACATTGCCAATCTCTGCCTTCAGCAGGACAGGATTTACAGCTGCAGGAGCCATCAACTTACCTGCAAAAAGTTCATTAACCAGATAACTTTTTGCTTTACGCATGGCCGTGGCCTGATCCACAGGTGCGGCCGTCACTGACATTGCCACCATAGCGGCAGTCAATAGAAATAACAATTTCTTCATAAGCTTAAGTTGATTAAATATTTAAAATAAAAAGTAGTTTTAAGATTGACACGCAAAGATAATGAAATTATTAGTTGCACCGCAACTTTTTCTTGAAAATTATTACAAAAACGCACCATCATACCGGATTTAATAGTAAAACGGCCCTATTTTCCGTCAAATCGTCAAATCGGTTTCATCGGCTAGATGTTATGCATATAAAAATCGTTAATTTCAACATCACAATGCAAGGAATTAAGTAATTTTGCAGCCAATATCATAAAGAATAATGATGTATATGAAGACCGATGTACAAGGTATCTCTCAGGAGTCAGCACAACGCAACCAAGAGGAGAAACGCTGTACGCTGGTGGGCATGACGAGTGACGTGTGCCTGTCGGCATTAAAAATCGGAACGGGCATCATCGGACACTCGAGTGCCATCCTCGCCGACGGCATCCACAGCATCAGCGACACGGTGACCGACGCACTGGTCTATGCTATGGTGCGCCTCTCGGGAAAGGGTGTTGATGAGCGCTACCGCTACGGCAGGGGGAAGTTTGAGACGTTGGCGGCTTTCCTCATCAGTATCATTCTGGTAGTAGTCGCTCTGGGCCTGATGACCGAAGGCTTAAAGGACGTGTGGGCCGCCATTCAAGGCGAGACCCTTGAACGCCCCCATAACATAGCCCTCATCGTGGGCATCATTGCCATCGTGGTCAAGGAAGGTCTGTACCAATACACACGGCTCAAGGGCCGCAAGACAGGCAGCTCGGCGTTGAAGGCCTATGCCTGGCATCACCGTGCCGATGCGCTTTCGACTGCAGCGACGCTGCTGGGTGTGGCTGGAGCGATGTTCTTGGGCGAGCGTTGGCGCGTGCTTGACCCGATAGCCGCCATTGCCGTGAGCGTGCTCATCCTGGTACTGGCCTATCGTCTGGGACGTCCCGCTGTCGAGGAGCTGCTCGAGGTTTCATTGCCCGATGACGAAAAAGACAGGATCATCACTATCGTCACCGAGACGCCCGGCGTGAAAGCCTTTCACAACCTGCGCACCCGCCGCAACGGCAACCTGCGCGTGGTCGATATCCACATCAAGGTGGATGGTGAACTCACCGTCGCCCGTTCCCATGACATCACTCGTGAGATTGAAAAGCGACTGAGCGATGAATTGGGCGAGGTGATAACCAACATCCATGTCGAGCCCTACCGCGGCAACAACCAGTGCGAGAAATCGCATGAATATTGAATTTCTCTAGATAATCTAGACAAAAAAATAAATTGAAATTGGAAAAGATAACTCTTAATCATACCCTGCCCCGCGTGTTTGCGGGCCACGACGGCATCCATAGCGAGGTGTGGCAGCAGGACATCACGCTGGAACGCGGCAAGCGTTACCTCATCAGCGCCGAGAGCGGCACGGGCAAGTCGTCGATGTGCAGTTACATCTACGGCTACCGCCAGGACTATAGCGGCGTTATCGCCTTTGACGGCACCGACATCCGTTCGCTGACGGTTGCCCAGTGGTGTGACATCCGCACGCGCCACATTGCCTATCTGCCGCAGGACATGCGTCTGTTTGGCGAATTGACGGCGATGGAAAATGTGGAACTGAAAAACCGCCTCACGGGGTTCAAGAGCCGCGAGGAAATCAACAGGCTGTTTGAAGTCATGGGCATTGCCGACAAGGTGGACAGCCTGGCCAGCAAACTGTCCATCGGCCAGCAGCAACGCGTCGCCATCATCCGCACCCTGTGCCAGCCATGCGACTTCATCCTGCTCGATGAGCCCGTGAGCCACCTCGATGATGAGAACAACCGCATCGTTGCCGACCTCATCATCCAGGAAGCCGCCCGTCAAGGAGCAGGCGTTATCGCCACCTCGGTGGGCAACCACCTGAGGATGGACGTTGACAAAATCTTCAACCTCTGACAACCGACAACTAAAAACAGAAAACCAAACAATGAACGATATCATCTGGAAGCTGCTCAAGCAGCACATCAGCAAGGGGCAGCTCATCGGCTTTGCCATCGCCAACCTTATCGGATTGACCATCGTGTTGCTCGCGGTGCAGTTCTACCGCGACGTGCGACCTGTGTTCAATGACGAGGAGAGCTTTATCCGTAAGGACTACCTTATCATCACCCGCGCCGTGACGGGTGCCGGAGCGATGATGGGCAGCAACGGCGAATTCAGCGATGCCGACATCAGCGACCTGGAAGGCCAGCCGTGGTGCCGCCAGGTAGGCAAGTTCCTGAACAGCGACTTTGCCATCGACGCACGCCTGGGCGTGGGCAGCGGCCATGCCATGCGCAGCCAGTTCTTCTTTGAGGCCATCCCCGACGAGTTTATCGATATTGACCCCGACGAGTGGGGCTTCTCACCCAACAAACCCGAGGTGCCCGTCATCATCTCGCGCGACTACCTCTCACTCTACAACTTCGGCTTCGCCGCCACACAGGGGATGCCTAAGATCAGCGAAGGCCAGGCCGAAATGATTCCGCTGGAGTTCACGCTGAGCGGCAATGGCCATCGCGACAACATGCCAGGGCGCATCGTGGGCTTCTCTAACCGTCTGAACACCGTCATCGTTCCTGAGGAATTCATGGAATGGGCCAACCAGCACTATGGCACAGGCATCCCGCAACAGCCCCAGCGACTCATCGTCGAGGTGAACAGCCCTGGTGATGTCAAGATCGAGCAATACATGGACGAGCACCACTATGAGGTGGCAGGTGACAAGATGTCGTCAAGCAAGGCCAATTACTTCCTGACCGTCGTCAGCGGCATCGTCATCGCCGTGGGCGTCATCATCAGCCTGTTGTCGTTCTTTGTGCTCATGCTCAGCATCTACCTGCTGCTGCAGAAGAATACCCAGAAGATCCAGGACCTCCTGCTGCTGGGTTACTCCCCTGCCCAAGTTTCCAAGCATTACATCATGCTCGTCGTAGTCCTGAACGCTGCCGTCCTCGTCCTTGCCATCGTGCTGATGCTCATCAGCCGCATGGCTTATATGGACATGATACGCGCCTTCGGTGTCGGCGGCTCGGGCATCGGTGTTGCCATCTTCGTCGGCCTGCTCATCATGGGCGCCATCACCGCTGGCAACATCCACGCCATCCGCCAGAAAATCGCCTCCCTCTGGCTCCACGAGAAGTAAACAAAATCCAATGAAGGAATAAATGCGGTCGTCGGTTTTGATATTGAGGACCGCATTTGTTTTATTAAGATGACTAATCCCGGTAAAGCCCCAGAACTGAATACCAGGAGCCATTGACGCCACAGAACTAAAAGCTGACTCCGAGTCATCTGACAATCAGAAGGCCCGAAGTCAGCTTTTTATTCCCCAAAATGACTCACCGAAGAGTGGCTTAATGTTTATAAAACATTAAAACTGGAAAGTTCAGCGGGGAAAAATTTGTTCAATATTATATAATGTAGTACTTTTGTTGCAAAATTAACCTACTAACATAAAATAACAACTTAAACTACTGATTATCAAATGAGTATGGAGAAGAAAATCGTGGAATGCGTGCCTAACTTCAGTGAGGGACGCAATATGGCCATTATCAAGCAAATCACTGATGAGATTGAACGTGTCAAGGGCGTGAAGCTGCTCGACGTGGACCCGGGTGAGGCTACCAACCGTACGGTGGTGACCTTCGTGGGTGAACCCGATGCAGTGCTGGAGGCTGCCTTCCAGGCTGTCGGCAAGGCCGGTCAACTCATCGACATGCGCAACCACCACGGTGCTCACCCCCGCATGGGTGCTACCGACGTATGCCCGCTCATCCCTGTGGCTGGCATTACCCTGGAGGAGTGCGCCGAACTTGCCCACAAACTGGCCGAGCGCATTGCCCGCGAACACAATATCCCCTGCTACTGCTATGAGGCTGCTGCCATGAAGCCTGGCCGCCAGAATCTGGCCGTTTGCCGCGCCGGCGAATATGAGGCACTGCCCGAGAAGATGAACACCGAGAAGGGTCCCGACTTTGGCGACCGTCCCTTCGACGAGGGCGTAGCCCGCACGGGCTGCACCGCCGTTGGTGCCCGCGACTTCCTCATCGCAGTGAACTACAACTTGAACACCACTTCGACCCGCCGTGCCAACGCCATCGCCTTTGACGTTCGAGAGAAGGGCCGCCCCGTTCGTGAGGGCAACCCCATCACCGGCAAGATTGTCAAGGACGAGAACGGCAACAACGTGATGAAGCCCGGTACGCTGAAGGGCACCAAGGCCATCGGCTGGTACATCGACGAGTACAAGATTGCTCAGGTCTCGATGAACATCACCAATATCAACGTGACTCCGCTGCACGTCGCCTTTGACGAGGTATGCCGCTGCGCCCAGAACCGTGGCATCCGCGTCACTGGTACCGAGATTGTGGGTCTGATGCCCAAGCGCTGCCTTATCGAGGCCGGCAAGTACTTCCTGGAGAAGCAGCAGCGCTCAACCGGTATCCCCGAGGAGGATATCATCAACATCGCCATCCACTCGATGGGTCTGGACGACTTGAAGCCCTTCGACCCCAACGAGAAGGTGATCGAGTTCATGCTCGAGGCCGACAATAAGACCGGCAACCGCCTGGTTGACCTGACCGTGACCGGTTTTGCTGATGAGACTTCACGCGAGTCTCCTGCCCCTGGTGGTGGTTCCATCAGCGCCTACATGGGTGCCCTGGCAGCATCGCTGGGAACGATGGTTGCCAACCTGTCGAGCCACAAGCCCGGTTGGGACGACCGCTGGAACGAGTTCAGCGTATGGGCCGACAAGGGTCAGGCTCTCAAGGTCGAGCTGCTGCACCTCGTTGACGAGGACACCGACGCCTTCAACAGGATCATGGCCGCCTTCGGCATGCCCAAGAAGACCGAGGAAGACAAGGCTGCCCGTACCGCCGCTATTCAGGACGCTACGCTCTATGCCACCCAGGTGCCCCTGCGCACGATGAAGGCTTCGTTCAAGACATTCGAGATCTGCCGTGCTATGGTTGAGACCGGTAACCCCAACAGCGTGACCGACGCTGGCGTGGGCGCCCTCGCAGCCCGTGCAGCCGTCATCGGTGCCGGCATGAACGTGAAGATCAATGCTTCGAGCCTGACCGACCGCGCCGTAGCCGAGCAACTGATTGGCGAGGCCAACGAACTGGTTGCTAAAGCCAATGCCGAAGAGGCTGAGATCACCGCAATGGTTGAAGAGAAGATTAAATAAGCCTGCGGCTTAGTTTAGAGATTAGAGAACAACTAAAAACTATATAACAACATGACCAAAGAAGAATTCATTGCCGACATTCGTGGTGGTATTCCCGAGGAATTGCCCGAAATGCAGGCCTACGACACCGAGATTAACCATGCGCCCAAACGCAAGGACATCCTCACCCCTGAGCAGAAGAAGCTCGCCCTGAGGAACGCCCTGCGCTACTTCCCCAAGCACCTCCATGCCGCCCTGGCACCCGAGTTTGCCGAGGAGTTGAAGAAATACGGTCGCATCTATATGTACCGCTACCGTCCCAAATATGAGATGTACGCCCGTCCCATCGACGAGTATCCCGCTCGTTCGCGCCAGGCTGCTGCCATCATGCTGATGATCCAGAACAACCTGGATCCCCGTGTGGCCCAGCACCCCCACGAGCTCATCATCTACGGCGGCAACGGTGCCATCTTCCAGAACTGGGCACAGTACCGCCTGGTGATGAAATACCTGAGCGAGATGACCGACGAGCAGACGCTAGTCATGTACTCGGGACACCCCCTGGGTCTGTTCCCCTCGCACAAGAATGCGCCTCGCGTGGTAGTGACCAACGGTATGGTTATCCCCAACTACAGCAAGCCTGACGACTGGGAGCGTGACAACGCCCTGGGCGTTAGCCAGTATGGCCAGATGACCGCCGGTTCCTATATGTACATCGGCCCGCAGGGTATCGTTCACGGCACAACCATCACGGTGCTCAATGCTGCCCGCAAGCAGCTCGTGAAGCGCGGTCAGAAGGGTGGCGACATCCATGGTATGCTGTTCGTGACCGCTGGTCTGGGTGGCATGTCGGGCGCTCAGCCCAAGGCCGGTAACATCGCCGGTGTGGTAAGTGTCACCGCCGAGATTAACCCCCTCGCTGCCGAGAAGCGCTACGAGCAGGGTTGGGTCGATGAGTTGCACCACAACCTGGACGAGTTGATTCCCGCCATCCGCAAGGCTGTGGCCGACAAGAGGACGGTTTCGATGGCCTATGTGGGCAACGTCGTTGACCTGTGGGAGCGCCTTGCTGCCGAGGATATGCACGTTGACCTGGGTAGCGACCAGACCTCGCTGCACAACCCTTGGGCAGGTGGTTACTATCCCGTTGGCTTGACACTTGAAGAGAGCAAGCAGATGATGGCCGAGGATCCCGACAAGTTCAAGGAGTGCGTACGCGAGTCGCTGCGCCGCCAGTGCGCCGCCATCAACAAGTTGGCAGACAAGGGCATGTACTTCTTTGACTATGGCAATGCCTTCCTGCTGGAGTCGAGCCGCGCTGGTGCCGACATCATGACTGCCGACGGCAAGTTCCGCTATCCGTCCTACGTTCAGGATATCATGGGCCCGATGTTCTTTGACTACGGCTTCGGTCCCTTCCGCTGGGTTTGCACCTCAGGTGATCCCAAGGATCTGGAGACTACCGACCGCCTGGCCGCACAGGTACTCGAGGAAATCCGCAAGGACGCTCCCGAGGACATCCAGGGTCAGATGGACGACAACATCCACTGGATCAAGGAAGCCGGCCCCAACCACCTCGTCGTTGGTTCTCAGGCCCGCATCCTGTATGCCGATGCCGAAGGTCGCGCCAAGATTGCCTTGGCCTTCAACGATGCCATCCGCAGCGGTGAGTTGAGTGCTCCCGTAGTGCTGGGTCGTGACCACCATGACGTGTCAGGTACCGACTCACCCTTCCGTGAGACCAGCAACATCTATGACGGTTCGCAGTTCTGCGCCGACATGGCTGTTCAGAATGTCATCGGCGACTCCTTCCGCGGTGCTACGTGGGTAAGTATCCACAACGGCGGCGGTGTTGGCTGGGGCGAGGTCATCAATGGCGGCTTCGGTATGGCCATCGACGGCAGTGAGGATTCAGCCCGTCACATCCGCGAGATGCTCTTCTGGGATGTGAACAACGGTATCGCACGCCGCAGCTGGGCACGCAACAAGGGCTCGATGGACGCCATCCGTCGCGAAATGGAGCGTACGCCCGAGTTGACCGTCACCATGCCTAACCTGGTTGACGACGACGTCATCGACAATGCTGTGACCATTTTCTAAAATAGTTGAACAACCAAACATTATCAAAATCATATATGACACATCAAATCAGTGCCGAGCATCTCACGGTCCAGAAGATCGCCGAGATCATCGAAGGCCATCATACGCTGAAACTCAGCACCGATGCCGTGAAGCGCATCACCCATTGCCGTGAATACCTCGACAAGAAGATTGCCGAGAGCGAGAAGCCCATCTATGGTGTAACCACCGGTTTCGGTTCATTGTGCAAGATTTCCATCAGCAACGACCAGTTGTCACAGTTGCAGATCAACCTGATGATGTCACACGCCTGCGGCGTGGGCGAACGCGTCCCCAACGACATCGTCAAGATCATGATCCTGTTGAAGGTGCAGTCCCTGAGCTACGGTTACTCGGGCGTGAAGCTCGACACCGTTGAAAGGCTCATCGACCTGTTCAACAACGACGTTTATCCTGTAGTGTATAAGCAGGGTTCAGTGGGCGCTTCGGGCGACCTCGTGCCGCTGGCTCACCTGTGCCTGCCCATCGTGGGTCTGGGAGAGGTTGAATACAAGGGCGAGCGCATGAGTGGTGCCGACCTGTGCAAGAAGATGGGCTGGGAGCCCGTCAAGCTCGGTTCCAAGGAAGGCCTCGCACTGCTTAACGGTACCCAGAACATGAGCGCTCACGCCGTGTGGGCTCTCATCAAGGCCGAACGCCTGAGCAAGTGGGCCGACGTCATTGCAGCCATCTCGCTGGAGGCATACGATGGCCGCATCGAGCCGTTCACCCATGCCGTACACGCCGTGCGTCCCCATCAGGGTCAGATCGAGACCGCTGCCCGCATGCGCGAACTGCTTGACGGCAGTGAGCTCATCAAGCAGCCCAAGGTCAACGTGCAGGATCCTTACTCGTTCCGCTGCATCCCGCAGGTTCACGGTTCGGTAAAGGATACCATCCGCTATGTCGGCTCGGTTATTGATACTGAAATCAACTCCGCAACCGACAATCCCACCGTATGCCCCGATGAGGACCTGATTATCTCGGCAGGCAACTTCCACGGCGAGCCCATCGCCATGCCTATGGACTTCCTGTGCATCGCCATGGCTGAGCTGAGCAACATCTCGGAGCGTCGCACCTACAAGCTGGTTTCTGGTACCCGTGACCTGCCCAGCTTCCTCGTGGCGCAGCCCGGTGTGAACAGCGGTTTCATGATTCCGCAGTACACCGCTGCAGCCATTGCCAGCCAGAGCAAGACGCTGTGTATGCCCTCGTCGGCCGACACCATCCCCACCTCACAGGGTCAGGAAGACCACGTGAGCATGGGTGCCAACGCCGGTGTTAAACTGTGCAAGGTTGTTGAGAACACCGAGCGCGTACTGGCCATTGAGCTGTTCAACGCTGCCCAGGCACTGGAGTTCCGTCGTCCGTTGAAGTCGTCGCCCGTGCTTGAGCACGTCTTTGCCGACTACCGCAAGGTGGTTCCGTTCGTCAACGAGGACCAGCCCATGTATCCGCACATCGCCAAGTCGGTAGAGTTCCTGCAGAACAACAAGATTGACTAATCACTCTCCCTACCCTAAGTCGCAAAGACGCTAAGCTATTGTCATACTAATCTTAGCGACTTTGCGACTTTGCGTAGATTTAAATTTGCTATTAGAATGAAAAAATTGGTAAAGAATATCGCTTGTCTGGCAGGCATTGATACCGACAGGAAACATTGCCTGAGGGGCAGCGAGATGGCAACGCTCAACTGCATCAACGACGCTTGGCTGCTCGTTGACGCTGACCGCTTTGATTCATGGGGTGAGATGGCAACGATGCCTACCCCCGAAGAGGATTGGGAGGTCATTGACGCACAGGGTGGCACAGTATTGCCCTCGTGGTGCGACAGCCACACCCACATCGTGTATGCCGGCAGCCGTGAAGGAGAGTTCGTGGACAAGATCCGCGGTCTTTCCTACGCTGAGATTGCACGCCGTGGTGGCGGCATCCTCAATTCTGCCGACCGTCTGCACCTCTTGAGCGAAGACGAGCTCTACGAGCAGGCTATGCGCCGTGTGCATGAAATCATCGCTAAGGGTACCGGTGCCGTCGAGATCAAGAGTGGCTACGGCCTCAATACCGCTGATGAGCTGAAGATGTTACGCGTCATTCGCCGCATCAGCGAGACCTCACCCATCAAGGTGGTCAGCACCTTCCTGGGTGCTCATGCTGTAGGCCGTGAATATACTGGCCGACAGGGTGAGTATGTGGATATGCTCATCAGCGAGATGATACCAGAGGTGGGCAAGCAAGGCTTGGCCGACTTTATCGACGTCTTCTGCGACGAGGGTTTCTTCACCCCCGACGAGACCTCACGCATCCTTGAGGCTGGCGCCAAGTGGGGTATGCGACCCAAGATCCATGTGCAGGAGCTGGCACCGTCAGGCGGTGTAGAGGTAGGTGTGAAGCACAACGCTGTTTCGGTTGACCACCTCGAGAGCATGATTGATGAAGACATCGAGATGCTCAAGGGCACCAACACTATCCCCACGGGGCTGCCCGGCACCTCGTTCTTCCTGAACATGCCGTTTGCTCCCGCACGCAAGATGATAGAGGCTGGACTGCCCGTGGCAACCGCCAGTGATTATAACCCCGGTTCGACGCCCAGCGGCGACATGAAGTTTGTCGTCTCACTGGCATGCATCAAGATGCGCCTGCTACCTGCCGAGGCCATCAACGCAGCCACCATCAACACGGCTGCCGCTATGGACCTGAGTCAGGACTACGGCAGCATCGCCAAGGGCAAGGTCGCCAACTTTTTCATCACCGAGCCCATCCCCTCGATTGACTTCATCCCCTACTCCTACACCACGCCCATCATCGCGAGGACCTTCCTTATGGGCTGCGAGATGAAGTAACACATTACCACATCAATAATCAGGCGGCACCACCTCACATGGTGTCGCCTGAGTCTTTACTCAGCAAGTTACTAACGCCAGTAAAAAGGCCCAAGCATTATTTGTGTATGCTTGGGTCTCCGATTTAGAAAAAATTACTGATTACTACTTTGAGAGCAATAAATTAATCAACGCCGTTACATCAGAGATGCTCAACTTGTTGTCAGGTTCTACATCTGAACAAATCTCACACACCTCATTGCCACTGAGCAGGTGATTGATGAGTGCAGTGACGTCAGAGATATTCACCGAGTGATCATGATTGACATCACCCAGTTCATAACCATGTTCCTCACCGAAGAGTGTAACGGTCTTAGCCTTACTCCACTCGCTCCAACTGTCATCGGTGTAATGGGCCTTCACCCTGTAGAAGTATGTGCCGCCAGCAGTCAA
>CAMHMV010000004.1:0-162170 GCA_946186345.1 uncultured Prevotellaceae bacterium
ATCCAATCCAATAAAACTGAAAACTAAGTTTGAAATTAATTTTACTTTTGAATTGTTTTAGTAAGTTTGGGCCGGTTGCGTCACCGATTTACTTTTTCTTCTTAGGACGCTTGGCACCGTACTTGCTGCGGCGCTGGGTGCGGCCTTCAACACCAGCGGTGTCGAGAGTTCCGCGAATGATGTGATAGCGCACACCGGGGAGGTCCTTCACACGACCGCCACGTACCATCACGATTGAGTGCTCCTGCAGGTTGTGGCCCTCACCAGGGATGTAGGAGTTCACCTCCTTGCCGTTGGTCAGGCGGACACGAGCAACCTTGCGCATAGCCGAATTCGGCTTCTTAGGCGTGGTCGTGTAAACACGAACACACACACCGCGACGCTGAGGACATGAGTCCAGAGCGGGCGATTTGCTGGCGGATTCCAGCGCAGTGCGGCCTTTTCTTACTAATTGCTGAATAGTAGGCATCTTACTTTTGTTAGTTTTTAATTAATTTGACAAAAATTTTTCAGTTTGCTTCCCTGTCCCGAAGACCACTTAATCGCCCACGTTTTCAAGCGTTTAGCGCGATTTTTGGCTCTATCGGCGCAAAAAAGCGATGCAAAATTACAAACAATTTTCTTAACAGCCAAACATTTAACCGATTTTATTTATATATAATGTCCCACCACCACCTCCAGTAAGCCCCGTTTTTGACACCCCAATATAGCTAACTACCTGATAATCAGTACCCTCACAAGTTGTGAAAGTTTTTAAAACTTAACATTATTTAACATCATTTAGCCGAATGGTATGCCCGATTTGGGTAGTGTTCTACCGGACACCCAATTAAGGATAAAAAGCGACCCGCAACCACCAATTAGCAGCAAAACAGGATGAAAAAGCCGCAAAAAGCCATTTACACATTATATATAATATATAGGGGCTCCGCCAGGGGCATTGACCGTCGACCGGCATGGTCCCCAAACAGTAAATAAACACCCATCCGGGCCGACATTCGGGATATTATGACTATATTTGCCACATCAACACAGAACAACAAATCATCATCACGACAATGGACACGACACTCTTAGCCCATCTCTCCCTTGGCTCCGCTGCCCTTATCGCCTTAATAGGCATGCTACGCAAGGACACCATCCTGATGCAACTCAACCACTTCAGCAACAGCCGTTTCTATTCCCACCTGCAGGAAAAAGGCGAATTATCTTCCGTACCTCGCCTTGCTGCGATGGCGGTGCTGGCAGGCAGCATCACCACCATGGCCAAAGAGTCCTGGATGGTCGTCATCATCCTCGCTGTAGTACTTGCCATTCTGGGCATCTACCTGCTTACCAAGAAGCGTCCCGATGCCTTGCATTTCAATGGGCGCGCCACAGGTGTTTATGCCATCTCAGTCACCCTGTCGATCATTGTCACAGCTGCCGCAGGCTACTTCAGCACGAACCAGGATCTGATCAATTCGGCCTACGATAGAGCCCTGGCTTTGCTGCTTTGTGCAGTCATCTCTCCCCTACTCGTCATGCTCTCCAACTTGCTACTGGGACCCTTCATGAAAAACGAGGAAAACGGCACACAACCAAGCGACAAGGAATAATTAAAGTGTCAATTAAAATCAACTATGATAATAAATTATTTTCCAACTATTTATTAAAAGAGAAAATAATTAAATTATCAAGCTAAAAATGCGTTCTTCAGGCGGATTTTCACAGCAAAATACCAATATTTGGCTATTCTTTAAACAATCACTTAAATAAAAGCACTACAACCTATTGTAATAAAATAGCTTGCAGTGCTATTTTTATTGTAATTTTAAATAAATTCAAGAAGTTCAATAAATGTAGGGAATTTAGTGGTCTTTGACCACAGCAAGGCCAGCGGCCTTGACTTGAATTAACCCCAGGGCGCACAGGTCGAAGACCTCGTGTGGCCTGGGGATGCAGACACGAAACCGAACGGGCCCAGAATGGGGCCACTTAGGTCAGGCGATAGTCATTCCATTCAATACCGGCATTCTGAAGGTGTTTGCGGTATTCACTTTCAAAGCTCTCTCGTTGATGATGAATGCGCTGATTCTTTATGTAATTAACCACCATCTCTTTGTCACGCAATGCGTAGGTGAACGCTCCATACTCCTTTCCCCAGCCTGCAAATTGCGGAAAAGAGTCCCGGTTCTGTTTTATCCACTGACTTGTTGACAACTTGATATCACGCACAAGATCAGATAAACGCACTGTGGGATGGAGATTGACCAATAGGTGGATATGATTCTCAATTCCATTAATGGCATACAATGTCGACTGAGAATTCTGCACAACACGCGCAATGTACCGGTATAACTGGTCGCACGATGTGAGCGGCAAGGTCATCTCACGCCTATAGGTGTTAATGACGATATGATAAATGGCTGTTACTGCACTCATGATCTATTAGTTTTACGAAGACAAAGTTACAATAAATCAGGCATTGTGCCAAATGGTGCAACGACCGATGTTAGTGGCCCCATTCAGGGCCCATACCGCTACGTGTCCATGTCCCCATGCCACACAGACCTTCGGCCTGTGCGCCATGGGGTTACCGCAAGTCAAGGCCGTTGGCCTTGAGCAGGCCTCTGGCCTGCTACTCGCCTTGTAAACCCATACTGTATTGCAGATTCAGTTAAATTAATCACGCTAGCTGCGAAACCGCCACAAACAGACTCACCTGTTTTGCTTGATTCTTCACTCGTTCTCGTCGGGAGGGTTCTCTGGACTATTGATTTTAGTAAGAGAGGAGACATCCTTGAGGTATTTCAAGGCTTCGGGATTGAGGATTTCAAGATACTCTTCATAGGGGATGAAACGTCCTCCCATCGACTTGAGGTGAGCAGTCTCCAACTGGCAGTCGATGAGTTTGCCGCCGACACGCTGCATGATTTTGGCGAGATGAATGAGGGCCAGCTTGGACGTGTTGGGTTCACGTGAAAACATGCTCTCGCCGATGAAACAGCGATCCATGGCCATCCCATAGAGTCCACCCACCAGATTGTGGTCCTTGTCCCACACCTCGACGCTGTGGGCCATTCCCCTCAGATACATATTGGTATAGGCCTCTATCATGTCCTCGCCCAACCAGGCTCCCTCGTGGTCATAACGGCCGTCAACCTCGCTACAGCCCTTGATTACTCCCTCAAAATCATCATCAAACGTCAAATGATAGAGTTTTTTGTTCATGAGCGTACGCATCGAGTGTGAGATGTGAATCTCGTCGGGGAAAATTACGAAACGCTGCATGGGACAGTACCATGCCGGATAAGGCCAATCACGGAACGAGAACCAGGGGAAGATGCCATAGCTGTAAGCCAGCATGAGGCGTTCCTCGCTCAGGTCACCACCGATGGCCAACAGTCCGTCCTTTTCTCCCAGCCTGGGATCGGGAAAAACAATATCGTCACTCAGTTCAAAAACCATAGACTACTCTACCCTCCTACTTTTGTCTGTATCATTCGTCAGGTGTCAGCTCATCGAGGGCATATTCGCCGCCCTGCTTGAGAGAGCCGAACAATATTTCACGCACAAGCCTGGTTTTGAGTCGGTTGTGGATTACGCGGTCCATCTCGCGTGCACCATATTCCTGGCTATAGCCTTCCTTCAATAACTGTTCGCGCGCGTGAGCACCCAATTTGAGAGTCACCTGCTTGGCGTCGAGCATCTCCTGCAGTTCACGCAGCTTCTTGTCCAGAATCATGCCCGCCATCTTGCGATCCATATCATTGAACACGACGATTGACGACAAGCGGTTGATGAACTCAGGCTTGAAAGTCTTCTTCACCTGCGCCAGCATTGCACGTCCTGCGGTCATTGACGAAGCAAAGCCCACCGAAGCCTGATGAGCAAACTGTGCTCCCGCATTGCTGGTCATGATGAGTACCACGTTGCGGAATACCGCCTTGCGGCCCTTGTTGTCGCTCAGCGTGCCATAGTCCATCACCTGCAAGAGCAGGTTGAAGACGTCATCGTGAGCCTTCTCGATCTCGTCGAGCAGCAGCACACAGTCGGGGTGCTTGCGCACGGCGTCGGTCAGCAGGCCACCGTCATCATAGCCGACATAACCCGCTGGAGAACCGATGAGCTTGGCAACAGTGTGTTTCTCAACATATTCACTCATGTCGAAGCGCACCAGTTCCACACCCATTTCCTTGGCCAGGACACGTGCCACCTCGGTCTTTCCCACGCCTGTGGGGCCGACAAACAGCAGTGACGCCAACGGCTTGTTCTCGTCGATGAGTCCGGCTTTGGACATCTGCACCGCATCCACGACCTGCTTGACGGCATCGTCCTGCCCGTAAATCTTGTCCTTAATGCGTTGTTCCAGCGTCTCGAGGCGGTCGTTGTCTTCCTCGTCCATCGTGAGGGAATCCACCTTGGCGATGCGGGCAAGAACGCTGGCAATGAGCGACTTGTCCACACGTCGATCCTCGCCATCCTTGCGGTTCATCTGTACCCACGCACCTGCCTCGTCTATCAGGTCGATGGCTTTGTCGGGCAAGTAACGGTCGGTGATGTGGCGAGCGCTGCCTGTGACAGCGAGTTCCAGCGCATCATCGTCATAGGTCACCCCGTGGAACGTCTCATAACCCTCCTTGAGCATCTGCACAATCCTCAGCGCCTCGTCAATGCTCGGTTCCTCTATAGCCACTTGCTGGAAGCGGCGCATCAGGCCCCGGTTGCGCATGATGTAGCGGTTGTATTCCTCATAGGTGGTCGCTCCGATAAACCGCACTCGCCCACCCTCCAGATAAGGTTTCAGCAGGTTGCTGGCATCCATCGAGCCCTCACCCGTCTGTCCGGCTCCCACGATGTTGTGGATTTCGTCGATGTAGAGGATAGCTCCTTGCTCGGCGGCGATACCGTTCATCACCGTCTTGAGGCGTTTCTCAAAGTCGCCACGGTATTGTGTGCCGGCAATCAAGGCGCCCAGATCCAGCTGGTAGATCTTGACTCCGCGCAGGGTTTCAGGCACATTGCCGTCCTCGATGCGCTGCGCCAAGCCATAGACGATGCTGGTCTTGCCCACGCCCGGCTCACCGATGTGCAACGGGTTGTTCTTATCCTTGCGGCACAGCACCTGAATGGTGCGGTCGAGTTCATTTTCCCGTCCGATGAGGGGATTGTGGTCCGCCAGATGGTCATTGATGCACAGCACATAATCGCGCCAGCCTCCAGAAACTGCCTTCTGTTCAACCGGTTGCTGCTCTGCTTCCACATCATCGGCCCGTGGCTCGTGCTGATCGTTCGGCGCATCAAGATAAAACTCGCCCAACGCCTCAAAGAAATCACCCTTGTCTTCATCGCTGACGAGCAGATGCAGGCAATTTGCGGCATAGGAGTCCTTCAGGTCCATCATCTCATGAATCAGGTGATAGACATCGGCCGTCCCGATTTGTGCATTGCGGCAAAGCTGCACCAGGGCAGCCATCAGCTGCTCATACTGGTAGGAAAAAGTGATGACAGGCTCGGGGTCATCTTCAGGGATGCTCTCCATACCGTCAATCCGTTCGCGCAGCTTCTCAATGACATCATTAATAAGGAGATCGGTCGTCACATAGGTAAGGGCAGACCTCACCTTACCGTCGTTGAGGGCTGTCAGCAGGATATGCTCAGGGGTAACCAGCTTGTTCCTGTTTATGCTGGCAAGAACCGAAGCATCGGTCAGCAATCGCTGTAATTCTTGTGATACTTGGATTTCTTCAGGCATAGTATTATCGTGTATTTCTTTTGCTTGTTGTAAATGATTCTTTTATTCGGGTTCACAGGTAATCTGCAGTGGGAAGCCCTCGTTACGTGCCATGGCTCGGGCCTGGTTGGCCTTGGTCATCGCCACGTCATAGGAATAGACGCCCACGATGGCACTCCCCTCGCGATGCACCTTCATCATGAGCACGACCGCCTCGTCGGTGGGTTTGTTGAACACGACCTGCAGCACGTGGGTCACAAATTCCATCGTCGTGAAGTCATCATTGTGGAATATCACCTTATAGCGCCTCGGCTCCTCGATGCGTATTTTTTCGCGGGTCGCCGCACCGGTGCCCGTCCCTTGCTGATTATTACCTGCCATAAAAGTTGATGTCTTGTTTTTCCATGACAAAATTACTCAATAAATCCCATTTACGCAAATTCCATGCCAGCCGCGGGCCGAAACACCTCACATAAACTGCACTCGGGCTGAAAGGAAAACAATCACTGAAACAACTGGAGTTTAGAACAACTGATTCATCTGAAAAATCTGAGTACAGCCGCGTTTTTTTCAGTTAGCGGATTGTACAAATATGTCAAATGGGCATCCGCGCTACTTTTTGAGTTTTCTATGGGACATTTGCGAGAAAGGAGATAAATGGTTAACTTTGCGGATGATAACTGAGTATTGGTGATTCATGAGTATTAACAAAAATAAAATTGAGCGTGCTGCTGTGCGTGCAGTAGAAGAGTATATTGATAGTTGTTCCCGATTGGAGCCTGCCATTCAGTCCAATGACAAGACTCCAATTTGGGATGGGGACATCTATATCTATGATAATACAGAACGTCATAAAGTAGAAGACTTTTCTGCCCTAGTTCGCTTGCAGATTAAGGGAACAACAACAGCTGAAAGCAGCTCTTTTAGAATTGACCGTGTCTATGTAGAAGCCTACAAGGCAGAAATGGGAACTGTGTTACTCGTACATCAGCAACGGGAAGGCTCTAGCAAACTTCTTTATGCCATCTTGACATTAAAAAAGATTAATGCCCTGCTTCAACAAAGCACCAAAACCATCAAGATTGACTTGACGGAAGTTCCTGCTAATCCTCCTGATTTTGAAAAGGAATTGATTAGGTTCGCCAAAGAAAGAAGAGCTAAGCCTATTGAAAATCCTGCCCCTGAGGAAATAACGGATCTAGTCAATCATTTTAAGGACCTAAAACAATTTCTAGATAAAGACAAGGTTGAGTTTGTGGACAATGGCGTAAAGATTGAACTCAAATCATTTCTGAGCACCATTACGAGTCTTGAGAATGAGGGAACCGTAGGCTGGCGTGATACATTTGTTTACCTGGCAAGAAAAGTACTTGACTTGACCATCCTCTATGTTAAAGCATATGATACCCTTAATCTTCAATTTGAACTGGCAAGATATCTACATCATCAGAGGCTCTATCACCTGATAGAGGATTACTATTTGCAAGCATTAAAGGAATATCGTGAACGCGCAAAGACCGACTCAACATATAAAGCTGATGTAGCAAAGGTGCTAAATAGCCTTGGGTGCCTGCACAGTGAAACCATTCAGTTTGACGCGGCAAAGGATGAATTCAAAGAGGCATTGGGAATCTATATGGAACTATCTGAAGATAATTCTGATACCCATTTATCCAATGTAGCTATGACACTGACCAACCTTGGAATAATGAACTCTAAATGCGGCCAATATGCGGCCTCAGAAACTAATTTCAAACAAGCTTTGGAAATATATAAGGAATTAAACAAAAACAATTCCTGTTCTCACTTGGCGGATACCGCCTTGATACTTTATAACCTAGGAACTCTACACATAATCGTCAATCAATACACCGTTGCTGAAAAGGATTTCAAGAAGGCGTTAGAGATCTATAAAAAACTGGCTGGTAAAAATTCAGAAACTTACTTGCCAGAGGTCTCCATGACGCAGAACAACCTTGCGTTAACGCACTTAGAATTAAACTGTTATACCGAAGCTGAGTCGGAATTTAAGGAAGCTTTGAAAAACTTCAGGAAACTAGCTGAAGATAATCAAGAAGTTTACTTGGCCAAGATTGCAGAAACGCTTAACCACTCTGCAACACTTCATTATTTCCGTGAACAATTTATCACAGCTGAATCTGAACTTAAAGAAGAGTTGGAAATCTACAAGAAACTGGCCAAAGACAACCCAGAAGTTTACCTGTGGAAAAAGGCAGATGCACTATTAGATTTTGCTTATTTTTTGTTGCTAAAAACAAAGCGCAAAGAGGAAGCCAAACAGAATTGTCAAGAAGCTCTAGACATCTTTACAGAGTTGGCGAAAAAGACTCCACAAAGATTTAATCATTATGTGAATATAGCTCATCGCATGCTCAACGATATCAAAAAATCAACATAAGTTCAATGTACTTCTTCTTACTACAATAGTTTTTACGTTTTATTCGTTTTTCCGTGCACACATGAGGGTGATGCTCGCTTTGCTCGCAGTTATGAGTTTAGCGAGACAGCCGTGCTTGATGATTAGATGTGTTTATTCTGATTATTCTGCAAATTATTGGTATTGATTGAGGAATAATTGACAAAAAATCCGTAAATTTGCAGAAATATATTCATGAGCGTGTACAATATAGCCAGGTCATTGAAACGTGCTATCCGCTATCCTCTGGTAGCAGCCGTTTTGATTTTCACTTGTCATCTTGCGATGGCGGGTGAAGTTGCCGACTCTTTGTACCAAATATTTCCCAATGCCGACAAAGACCAGAAGGTAGCGCTTGTCAACCAGTTGTCGCACTTGATGTTTGAACGCGAGGTTACCGACACCCTTTACGTCTGCTCGTCCTCAACCAAGCCCGACGAGATTGACGCCATGATGCATTACCTCATGTCAGAGCACTACTATGACAGGGAAAAATATGAAGAAGCCCTACAGGAAGGACAGCGGGCCCAGGAGCTGACCCTGGACCGCAAGGCCGACAAGTTCCTGAGCGATGTGCTGGGCCTGCTCAGTAACGCCCAATACCGCATAGGGGACTATGACGAAGCGTTAAAGACCCTGCTGCGGGCCTATCAGGTGGATAAGGAGCTCAACAACAAGCGTCTGATCAGCAGCGACCTCAACTCGTTGGCTGCCATCTATCTCGCTGTGGGGCAGCCCAAACCAGGCATCCAGTTTATCGAGAAAGCCGTTGCGATGGAACGCGAGATGGGCCGCAAGGACCGACTCGCCACCAGGCTGGGGGTTGCCAGTGAGCTGTACCTGCTCAATAATGACCCCGAAAACGCCATGAAGGCCATCGAGGAAGCCTATGAGATCGACCTGAACGACGGGCGCAATAGGAAAGCAGCAGTCAGAATGGTACAGAAGGCAGCCATCCTGGAATATGAGTCCAAACTCAAGGAGGCACGCGCCACCATAATGCAGGTCCTGCCCGAACTGGAGAAGGACGGCAACGCCTATTCCCTGGCGGTGGGATACAACCAGCTGGGATCCATCGAGCAGAAACTGGGCAATATCGACGCTGCCGCCGCATGGTATGACAAGGCGCTGAGCCAAAGCGTGATGTGTGGATCCCCCAAGGTGGAACGCACAGCCGAGCGCGGCCTGTGGGAAACCCTACGCAAGAGCAACCCCAATGTTGCACTGATCCATCTGGAACGCTATACCGCCCTTACCGACTCGATGCAACGCGAGATGTCGTCCATGCGTATGCAGGTGATGGAGACGACCATCATCAACAACGAACAAAGCGAGGTCAACAAGAAGAGCAAACTCTTTTCCAAACTGCTGAAATGGGGAGGGCTTGCAATGTTGCTGATGATTGTGGTCATGATAGGCGGATTGTTCTTCTCGTGGCTGAGAGGACGACGAATTCTACAAATGCAGCGCCAGACACAAGCGATGAGGTCGCACTTTTTCAACAATATCACTCATGAGCTGCAAACCCCGTTGACCGTAGTGCTAGGCGCTGGGCAGGAACTGCTCCAGAGCGGCAAGGCCAATGCCGAGGACAATAAAAAGTTGGGAGAAATGATTGTCAAGCATGGCAAGAACATGCTGGGACTTGTCAACCAGCTGCTCGAGATGGACAAGGTGAGAAGCATCGCACAGCCCGACCTGAAACAGGGTGATATCGTCATGTTTGTCAGGTTGCTGATCGAGAACTTTGCCAACTCTGCCCAGCAGAAGCTCATCAACCTGTCATTCTCGTCACCTGTCAGCACGATGTCAGTCATATTTGCCCCCAACTATATCCGCAAAATTGTCCACACGCTCATCTCTCTCGCCCTGGAGTTCACGCCCCGCAACGGCAGCATAACAGTGAAACTGTCTATGCCCGAGAACGGCAAGGTCCAGCTCATCGTGAGCGATACCGGCATCGGCATCCCCGCCGAGGAGCAGAAACGCCTGTTCAAGCCGCTGACCCAGTCTCGTGATTACGATGACAACGGTCCCGTAGTAGCCGTTGACCTCTCCCTTGTCAACCAGCTTGTTCTTGCCATGAATGGCACGATCAACGTGGTCAGCAAGGAAGGCGTGGGCACCACATTCACAATCGAGATTCCTGTACAGATGATTAACGAGCAGAGCGATTTCCATCCAGCTTCACCCGTTAGCATTGCCGAGGAGAGGGTCAAAGCCACAGGCAGAAAGCGGCAGCGTCCACTGGTGTTCATTGTTGATGATGACGAAGATGTGGCATTCTTTATCGCCAATCACCTGAAAGAGAACTACGAGTTGCGCTTTGCCCACGACGGACAGGAAGCGCTGAACAACGCGCTGGAGCTTGCGCCCTCGTTGATCATCACGAGCCTGAGGATGCCCGTCATGGGTGGCAAGGACCTGATTCAGAAAGTGCGAGCCAATAGCACCTTGAGCCACATTCCCATGATCGCGATGACCTCGGACACGAGCGAGCAAGAGCGGCTGTCGTGCATCGAGGCCGGTGCCGATGCTGTGCTCGTCAAGCCCTTCAATTCCAGGGAACTGGTGCTGACCACCGACCATCTCATCAACCAGAGTGCCAAACTGCGTGAGCGCATTTCCAAGACCGTCAATGAGTCAAAGGTGGCGACCACCAGCAAGGAAGACAAGGAATTCATCAACCGTCTGGTCGATGTGATTCACGCCCAGCTAGCCCTGAACGATATCGACATGGACCACGTTGCTGCAGCCATGTCGATGAGCGCCAAGCAGTTGAGAACCCGCGTGATGGCGATAACCGGTCTCACACCCGTGGCCTATATCCTGCAGGTAAGGCTGAACTACGCCAGGCGCCTCATCTCCAATGAGGACACCTCGCTCACCCTGATCGCCGCCAAGTGCGGTTTCCAGAACCTGTCGCACTTCTCCAAGGCCTTCAAACAGCAGTTTGGAGTCAGTCCCACGCAGTTCCGCAAGAACCCTGACAGTATCAGTCCTCCCTAATAGCTGAATAACGAAACTATCATATACCCAAACAAATAACATCCCACAAAACTATGCTTACACCAAAAGAACAAAACGACCCCGTACCCAGTGTTGAGTACCAGCGTGCCCAACAGTTCATCAACCAGTCCATTGAAGCCATGGACGAGGAGATGCATATCGAGTACCGCTCCACCATTGAGCGCAACGTCCCGCAATCGCGACTGAGGCAATGGCTCAGCCGGTTGCTGTACCTGTTTTCCTGAGCGAAAGCTGCTCTAATTCTTTGACATTTTTTTACTGGTTATATTGAGATAATTTGTACCTTTGAGGGCTCAAAACAAATCACATTTTTTGACAGCATGAAGCGTACACTACTTATCGTTATGTTGTTATGGAACATCCTTGGCGGGCAAGACGCAATGGCTCAGGACTGGGCCGGCAAGAACCGCTATCACCAGTCTAACCTTGAGCTGATGTCGCGTGAAGCCGACCCGCAGCGTGTGGTACTCATGGGCAACTCCATCACCGAATTCTGGATGGAGACTCACCCGCAGTTTTTTGCCGACAACCACCTGGTGGGTCGCGGCATCGGTGGCCAGGAGTCCTACGAGATGCTGGCCCGTTTCAGGCAGGACGTCCTCGCCCTGTCGCCCCGAGCCGTAGTCATCAATTGCGGGACCAACGACATTGCTGAAAATTTCTGCCCCTATGACGAGGACATCACGATGGACAACATCAAGTCCATGACCGAGCTTGCCCTGCACAACGGCATCACGGTGATTCTCTCGTCGGTATTACCCTGCGACCACTTCATCTGGAACAGGTCGGTGCGCAATGTCCCCCAGAAAATCCGCTCGCTCAACGCCCGCATCATGGAACTCGCCGAGCAGTTGTCACTACCCTATATCGACTACTACAACGCGATGGTCTATAACGAGGGCGGAGCCATCAATCCCGCCTACAGCGAAGACGGCGTTCACCCCAATTCACTGGGCTACAGCGTCATGGAACCGCTGCTGCTGGATCAAGTGAAAAAGATCACCAAACATTAATTTTATCATATCAATAACAAATGAGAAAAATCACAGTTATCTTCATGGCACTTGTTGCAATGACAGCGGTAGCCGGCAATCCCGTCAAGGCCGTTGACCGCGAGAATCTGGACCCGAGTACAGCTCCAGGTACTAACTTCTACCAGTATGCTTGCGGCGGTTGGAAACTCAACCACCCGCTCGACCCGCAGTATGCCCGTTTCGGCACCTTTGACCAGCTGGCCGAGAACAGCCGCAACCAGGTCAAGGACATCATCACCACGCTGGGCAAGGGCAACCCGCGCGGCAGCATCAAGCAGAAGGTGGGCGACCTTTATGCCCAGGGCATGGACAGCGTGCGCCTCAACAACGAGGGCATGGCACCGCTCCAGAACTACATCAACGAGCTCAAGACGCTCACGCGCGACCAGCTCATGGCAGCCATCGCCGACCAGCATCGCGGCATCGCAGCCCCCTTCTTCAATTCGGCAGTCATGGCCGACCTGAAGGACTCTAACACCAACATGCTGTACCTCATGCAGGGCGGCCTGGGAATGGGTGACCGCGACTACTACCTCGAGAAAGACGCCAACACCGTCAAGGTGCGTGACGCCTACGCCAAATACATTCAGCAGTTGTTCCAACTCATCGGCTACAAGAAGGCTGCCGCCATGAAGGCTTCGCAGCACGTGATGTCCATCGAGACCGCTCTTGCTCGCGTGGCCATGACCCGCGAGGAGACTCGTGACTACAGCAAGCTCTACAACGTGGTGACCCTGAACCAGTTGCGCGCCGACTATCCCAACATCAACTGGAGCCAGTACTTTGCCGGCTTGGACATCAGCGAACTCGACAAGGTGTGCGTTTTCCAGCCCAAGTCGCTTGCCAAGGTTAACGAGATGGTCAAGACGCTCAAGGACGAGAGCCTGAAGGAATACCTCATCTTCAAGTATATCGATGCCGCATCGCCCTATCTGAGCGACGCCTTTGCCGACGCCAACTTCGACATGTACAGCCGCGCCATGAGCGGCAAGCAGGTGAAGATGCCGCGCTGGAAACACGCCCTCGACGTGCCCAACACGATGCTGGGCGAGGCTGTTGGCCAGCTCTATGTGGAGAAGTACTTCCCTGCCGACAGCAAGAAGAAGATGCAGCAGCTCGTAGATAACCTGAAACGCGCCCTGGGCGAGCACATCGCCACCCTGTCGTGGATGAGCCCCAAGACCAAAGTCAATGCGCTCGTGAAACTCAACAGCTTCACCGTCAAGATCGGTTATCCCGACAAGTGGCGCGACTATAGCGCCCTGGATATTGATCCCGCCAAGAGCTACTGGGAGAACATCATGGCTGCACGCCGCTTCCAGGCCGAGTATGAATATGGTCAACTGGGCAAGCCCGTGGACAAGGAGCGCTGGTACATGACTCCCCAAACGGTTAACGCCTACTATGAGCCCTCGACCAACGAGATCTGCTTCCCCGCCGGCATCCTGCAGGCGCCCTACTTCGACCCCAATGCCGACGATGCCTGCAACTATGGCGCTATCGGCGTGGTTATCGGCCACGAGATGACTCACGGCTTTGACGACCAGGGCCGCAACTTTGACGCTAACGGTAACATGGTGGACTGGTGGACTCCCGAGGACGCTGCCAAGTTCCAGCAGCTGGCCGACAAGCTGGGCGCTCAGTACAGTGCCGAGATTGTTGCCGACGACGTGCATGCCAACGGCAACTTCACCATGGGTGAGAATATCGCCGACCACGGTGGACTGCGCGTGGCCTACAGCGCCTTCAAGAACACCGACCAGGGCAAGGGCGACAAGAAGATTGACGGCTTCACCCCCGATCAGCGCTTCTTCCTGAGCTATGCCAACGTATGGGCTGCCAACATCACCAAGGAGGAGGTGCTGCGCCGCACCAAGGTGGATCCCCACAGCCTGGGCGTGAACCGCGTCAATGTTGCCATCCGCAACCTCGAGGAGTTCTTCAACGCCTTCAACATCCAGCCCGAGATGCCCATGTGGCGCGACCCCGCCGACCGCGTCATCATCTGGTAAGATGTTAGATGTTAGACATTAGACTTTAGATATTAGACTTTAGACTTTAGATAATAGATTAGCCGTTAGCTGCATTTAGCTAGCGGCTAATTGGTTATAATGAATCGGCAATTTGGGTAAAAGAAACTGCTATTTTGATAGGTGATGAATGGGGGTTTCTTTGTTACTTTGTGCAGCGAGAAACAATCAATACAACTATTACGGACAAAATGGAGACAAGACCTTACATTATCTGCCACATGATGGCATCGCTCGACGGCAGGATTGGCTGCGATATGACCGAGCAAATCGACGACACTAACCACTACTACGAGGCGCTGGATCAGTTGGAATGCCCCTCGGTCATGGAGGGCAAAATCACGCTGGAGAAGCACTCAGCACTACCGGGTTTCTTCCAGGGAACGCAACACTACAAGGATGCCGGGCAGCAAGTCTATAAAGCTGTCGAGGCTGAGGGATACGCCATTGGCGTTGACACTAGCGGTACTCTGCTGTGGGGCGACGATACGACTGAGCACTTCGGCAAACCGCTGGTGATGATTCTCTCGGAGTGGGCCAGTCAGGAGTATCTTGATTATCTCAAGAGCAAACACATTTCCTTCATCACCATCGGGCGCGAAAGCGAGATTGAGGATGTGGAGATGCCCGAAGGATTCAGTGGTGCCCGTATTCCTGCCATCGACCTGAAAGCGGCGATGGAGATTCTGCACCGCGAGTTCGGCGTGGAGCGACTGGCTGTGGTCGGTGGTGGCCACATCAACGGCTCGATGCTCGATCTGGGGCTGATTGACGAGGTGAGCATGATGTACGGCTATGGCATCGACGGACGTGAAGGCATGGCAGCCGCCTTTGACGGCCGCCCCAAGAACCGCAAGCCCGTGCGCCTGACCTTCAAATCGGTCACCGAGCAAGACGGTATCGTCTGGATGCGCTACCTTGTAGATAAAGCTCGCTAATAGCACTGATTAGAGTTTAAATAGGCATCCGCATGTAGGGCCTCGCCTTGGCGTGGCCGTCACCACGATGAGGGTGTGTCATCCCTTCGTTGCAAATAGAGTCGCGCTTCGCGCGAGAAATTAAACAAAATTTGTATAAAAATTAAGCAAAACAAATTTTTTATATTAATTTTATTAATAATTTTGTTTAATTTCTCGGCCGTTAGGCCGATTAAAACCGCTAGGCGAATTATGACACAGTCTCTTGAAGAGAACTTGGACAACAATCAGGATATCATGGGATAATGGCTTATCGGCAATTGGAGTGTTAGTCCAGGATGCGGGGTTCAGGGATTTCCTGGCCGCGGCAGAAGCGGACGGCAATGTGGCGGTCGTCGCCGACGTAGATGAAGCGTTCGAGGCGTTGGGGCAAGGTGTAGTTGCTGTGGTTGAGGTCGTTGTCGTCGATGACGAGGGCATCGAATTCGTAGCCAGGCTCAAAGCTGCCAACGCGGCCAAAGAAGCTGCCTGCCGACTTGGTAGCGATCCAGAAAGCCTCGGAGAGCGTGAGGAAGTGCTTGCCCTTGTACTTCTGGTCATAAAGTTTGCTTACCTGGATGGCATAGACCATCACACGCATGATGCTCATGTCATGGCCTCCGCTGATGTCGCTGCCAAATCCCACCTTCACGCCCTTTTCGAGGAAGGAGCGGATGGGCGCAATACCAGTCTTCAGATTGATATTCGATGTGGGGCAATGTGCCACCATCACGTTGCGACGGGCCATCAGTTCCAGCTCTTCGCCTTCACTGAAGACACAGTGTGCCATAATGGTGGGAGTCTGCCCGAAGAGGCCGTAGCGGTCGTAGGCATCGCCATAGAAACGGCTCTCGGGTTCTAACTCACGCACCAAGGCGACTTCACTCGGATTCTCCGACAGGTGGGACTGCACGGGCACCTGGTACTTTTGTGCCTGTTCGCCGCAGGCCCGCAGCATGGCTGGCGAGCATGAGGGGATGAAACGTGGCGTGATGATGGGTCTGACGAGAGCATCAGGGTCGTTCCACTCGGCGATGAGTGCCTCATTCCTGGCCACGGCCTCCTCGACGCTCTCATGCAGGGCATCGATGGCGTTGCGGTCCATATTTACCTTGCCGACTAGAGCACCCATGCCAGCCTCGCGGAACAATTCCATGAGCAGACGCGTGCTCTCCAGATGGGTGGTGGCGAAGGTTGCGGTGCGCATCGTGCCATAGCGCCACAGGTCGTGCACAAAGCGACTATACATGCGCCTTGCGTAGCGCGTGTCACTGTATTTTGCCTCCTCGGGGAAGGTGTAGTTGTTGAGCCACTCCAGCAGTTCCATGTCCATGGAGATGCCCTGGTTGCGGTACTGCCCCGCATGCACATGCATATCGTTCATGGCAGGTATGAGCAGGCAGTCGCCGTAATCTATCACCTCTTCGACCTGTTGGCCAAAAGCGTCGGCGCTGCTGGCCACGTCCACGACGCGACCATTCTCCACGCCCACATAGCCATGCTCGATGACCTCAAAGTGATCCTTCTCGCGAGTAAAGATGATGTTAGCCTTGTATAGTTTCATAAAGTCAGTTTACTTGTGAATATTGATTATGAAGATTTGCTTGTTGCAAAGATAGCCAAATTTTTTATTCTATGGATTTTTTATTGACAATTAGGTGCTGTTTCAAGAAAAAGTAGTAACTTAGCGGTGGAAATGAATTTGCTTTAACAGTAATTTATAAACCATAATATTCACTAACAATTTAAACCGTAATTTTTACAATGCAAGTAAAAGATCTGAATCCGCAGGCAGTGTGGTCAATCTTTGATGAGATCACCAAGGTGCCCCGTCCCAGTGGCAATGAAGAAGGCAAGTTAGACAAGATCCGCGCATGGCTCGTGGACTTCGCCAAGAAACACAATCTGGAGTACAAAATCGACAAGACCGGTAACGTGGCCATCTTCAGGCCCGCCGCTCCTGGCTACGAGAAGTGCAAGGGCATCGTGCTGCAAGGTCACATGGATATGGTTGCCGAGAAAGGTCCCGGCTCAAACCACAACTTTGACACTGATCCCATCGAGACCATCATCGATGGCGAATGGGTTCGCGCCAACAACACCACCCTGGGTGCCGACGACGGTATGGGCCTGGCTATTGCCCTGGCTGCCGTTATCGAGCCGACGCTGCAATGCGGTCCCCTGGAGGCCCTCGCTACCGTTGACGAGGAGACCGGTCTGACCGGTGCCAGCAACATCGAGGCCGACATGCTCGTGGGTGATTACCTGCTCAACCTCGACGAGGAGGAAGACGGCGTCATCACCATGGGTTGCGCCGGTGGTCTGGTAAGCCTCTTCAAGTTCAACTACAAGCCCGAGGCTGCCCCCAAGGATCTCACCTATTTCGAGATTAAGTTTGAGCACCTCCATGGTGGTCACAGCGGTGCCGACATCCACCTGGGCTTCGCCACCACGACCAAGCTGAGCAGCCGTCTGCTGTGGAACATCGGTGATAATATGGACTATGTACTGGCCAAGATTGATGCCGGTAACCTGCACAACGCCATCGCTCACGCCGCTACCCTCGTTATCGGTATCAAGCCCGAGGACAAGGAGAAACTGAGCGTCGTGCTCAATACCTTCATCGCCGACGTGAAGAACGAGTACAAGCGCACCGAGCCCAAGATGGAAATCACCTGCAAGAGCGTTGACGCTCCCGAGACCATCATCGACACCGACACCGCCCGCCGCGTTGTCAACGCCGTTTATGTAGCTCCTCACGGCATCGACGCCATGAGCATGGAGATTCCCGGCCTCGTTGAGACCTCGACCAACCTTGCCAGCGTGAAGATGCGTCCCGGCAACCAGATCGTTGTCGAGATGTTCCACCGTTCGTCGGTTGAGAGTGGCAAATATGACCTGACCCACAGGTGCGAAACCATCTTCCGCATGGCTGGTGCCAACGAAATCATCAGCGAGGGTGGTTACCAGGGCTGGGAGCCCATCAGCGACAGCCACCTGCTCTCAGTTGCCAAGGACTCGTGGGAGAAGCTCTTCGGCGTACGTCCCGAGGTTCGCGCCATCCACGCCGGTCTGGAGTGCGGTCTGTTCCTGAAGGCCCGTCCCGACATGGAGATGATCTCCTTCGGTCCCACGCTGCGTGACGTGCACTCGCCCGCCGAGCGCTGCCACATCCCCGCTGTAGACAAGGCTTGGAAGCAAGTACAGAACATCCTCAAGGTTATTGCCGAGGAGAGCAAGTAATTAATGCGAGCGTTGCTCGCAGTTTAGAGTTTAGTGTTTAAAGTTTAAAGAGGCATCCGCCATTCTTTTGAACCGAACTCTAAACCCTAAACTCTAAACTTTAAACTAAAGAAACAATGGACATCAAAGGTAAAATTATTCAGAAGCTGGAGCCTCAGGGCGGCGTGTCCAAGGCTGGCAACCAGTGGAAGAAGCAGGAATATGTCCTCGAGACACTCGACAGCTATCCCAAGAAGGTGAAGTTTGACTTCTTTGGAGACCGCGCCGACCAGTACGTCTTTGAGGTGGGTGACATCATCACGCTGAGCTACGACATCGAGAGCCGCGAGTTCAACGGCCGCTGGTACACCGACATCCGCGGCTTCAAGGCCGTGAAGGAGGATCCCAACGCCATCGCTCCCGCTGCAGCACCCTACCCTGCTCCTGGTGAACCCGCTCCAGCACCTGCCCCCGGTGAGCCCGCACCTGCTCCCGCTCCCGGAGCCGACACGTTCGACCAGGCTGGCGCAGGCGACGACCTGCCCTTCTAACCGCAGTCGAAACGACTACACAATCAACACAACCGCTCGAGGTGATAATGCCTCGGGCGGTTTGTTTTTGCTCACGCTAAGCCGCAAAGTCGCTAAGATATAAAGGATTGCTCGCAAGAGCTCGCAAAACAATCTAAGATAATAATAATTGCGAGCCTCTTGCGAGCAATGATCAAATTCTTAGCGACTTTGCGGCTTTGCGTGAGAGTTCCAGGGGCAGAAAAGCGGAAGGAATTAATCGGCGACGATGAGGCAGCTGCCGTCGTGGTACTCGAGATTGACGACACCCATGCTGTAGAGGGCGACAACAATCTTGGTAGCCGTCTCCTCGCTGATGTGTGCCAGGCGCATGTAGCCATCCAGGGTGATGCCGCCATGGTTGCGCAGGTAGTCAAGCAACACCTGCTCGCGCTCACTGTAGCTGATGGTCTCGGCCGTGTGTTCCTCGGCACTCTCAGTCTCCTGGCTCAAGATGCGCTCATGCAGGCGGCTGGCGAGGACATTCTCGTCGGCGACACGGTAATAGACGTGCCAGTTGCCGTTGTCGTCTGGAGCCTCAACGGGTTTTTCCATGGCCTCGGGGATGTCGGCCTTAACAACCGACTTGCCGTTGATATTGAAGACCTTGAAGCTCACCTTCTGCTCGGGGCGGCAATACATCTGTGCAGCCGTCTCGATCATGTAGATTTCCTCCTCACTGCGCACGCCGGAAATGTTGCCGTTGTCCTTCACACCGATGAGCAGGTGGCCGCCGCTATTGTTGGCAAAGGCGGCTATCGAGCGGGCAATCTTGCGGGCATCAGTAATCTGGTACTTGAAATCCTGATGCTCGTGTTCGCCCTGTTCAATGAGGTCTTGTATATAATGGCTCTTCTTGGTTCTCATGTCTCTCGTTTTGACCCACGCTAAGTCGCTAAGTATTTTTTTTCTTATTCTTCGCGCCTTAGCACCTTAGCGTGAGATGATTATGGTTAGCGGGGGTCGTCAACGCCAGGCTCCTGCGGGATGGTGGTGCCGTTGAGCACCGCACGCAGGTAAGGCTCCAGCTTCTGGGCATACCACCAGAAGCCGATATCGGTCAGGTGGATGCCGTCAACCGTTCCCTCGTTGTTGGGGCCATAGAGGTCCTTGCAGGTGATATAGTAGAGGTTATTTGGATTATCGGCCTTAAGTTTCAGGTAATTCTTATGGTATTCGTAGTTCTTGGCTGGCAGGTACTCGCTGTAGAAGGCGCTGTACTTGGCATAGCTGTACATCTGACCCTCGACCATGAAGATGGGCACCTCGGGGCGCAGCGTGCGCAGGATGTTGACGAAGCCATAGGTCACCGTGTCACACATGTCCTTGGTGCAGTTGGGGATGGGGTCAAGGATATAGGCTGCCACATCGGGGATGGACGCCATCGCCCGTGCCATGCAAGAATCCATCTTGCCCTCACCGCTGAATCCCAGGTTCACGCACTCCACGTCCAGGTCACGCTGGATGATGCTCGTGGCCACCATACCGGGACGGCAGGCGCAGCCACCCTGCAGGATGCTCGTGCCATAGAAAACAAACTTCTTGCCATGACGGGGAGAATCCAGCACTGGCTGCTTGAGAATGGCAGTGCTATCCACGCCAATCTCGATCCAGCGCACACCGTCATATAGCGGCAGATAAATCATATACTCGTGCATCTCACCATCCAAGCGATCGACATAGACCTTGCTCTGGATAGAATCCTGGCGCGGACGGATGTCGTTGTCGATGCGCACCGGGCGGTTGCAGTTCACAAACTGCCAACTCCTCGTGTCCTCATCCCAGATGTAGAGGTCGGTACCCTTGATGCCCGTGTCTGCCATGTGCATCATGTGCATGTTGGTCAGCAGGTTATAACGCACGGCGACGGCTCGCGAATTGGTGGCAAAACGGAAGGCCTTGCCGCTGGTGCAATAGGCACGGTCCCACAAGGTGGGGCGCACCGAGTCCTTGAAATTCAGCGGGATGCGTGATGCCAAGGTGCGGTCAAACGCCCAGTTGATCATGCGGTAATGCATCGCATCCACATAGCGCAGCGTGTCCTTGTTGGTAAAATCCTGGGCACGCAGGGCGGTGGACAGCAAAATGGCAAACGTGAATACCAGCCCTATCTTCTTGAAAATGAGTTTCATCGCTAATAAACTTTAAAATGGTGAGTTACAAGACATTGAGAAGCTTGATGGCTTCCAGGCGGCCGTTGTTGAGCAACGTGGGATAGTGGGCGTCGCTATTGACAACAATGGGTGCGTTGAAACGCTTGAGCATCCCGAAGTACTTGAGGTTGGGATAGAAACGGTTGCGCTGCAGCCATGCCTTGGTGTTGATCTCGATGGTCAGGTGATGATCCATGATGTTTTCAAACAAGTCAATCACCAGCTTGTCATACCACGGTTCCTCGTCAATGCCCTCAAGATACTGGCTGGCGTTGAACCCGATCTTGTCCATGTGTCCGACGATATCAAAACCGCCCTCCTCGACCATCGCCATCATCTGGGAAAAGAAAGTCCTTACCACATACTCAATATCGCAGTTGAAGTACTTTGTCATGCGGGCCTTGAATGCCGGAAACTTGCCGTCGATGTCCACCATCTCGCTGGGATTGTCGATCGCAGGGATGAAATGCACCGACCCGATGCGGTAATCCAGCGGAAGATTCTGGAAATACTCGCTGGCAGGACCGTCGCCCACGCTCACGTAATCAATCTCCATCGACGTGTAGAGCTTGATGCGGTCGCCATAGACCTTCCTCATACGTTCCACCTCATCAAAATAGTGCTGCACATTCTCGCGGCTCATGTTACAGGGACTCTCAACCGAAATCGGTGAATGGGGCGTGAAGCCCAGGTGAGTAAAGCCCTGCTGCACAGCCTCGGCCACAAACTCCTCGATCGTGGCATGACCGTCGCAGTACTGGGTGTGGGTATGCAGGTTATATAAGTCGGTTTCTCGTGTTATTCTCTGGAAGTCAAGCATGGTTAAAACATTTTATTGATCTGCTCCATCGGGATGACCGTGATGATGGTCTTTCCGTCGGGAGTATAGTTGGGTTCAGGCAGCCGCAAGAGGTCTGCCACCAGAATGTCCATTTCTTCTTGCATGAGCGTGCGGCCGGCAGGAATGGCAGCCGAGCGTGCCACCGTCAATGCCAGGTGCTCGAGAATGCGCTTCTTGAGCGGCATACCGCCATTTTCCACCGAGTCGAGAATCTGATGGATCATCGACGTAGGGTCTACACCGTCAAGTCCGGCAGGAATGGCGTTGACCGACCAGTCGTTGCCACTCAAGGGCGACAGGGCAAAGCCCATCTGCTCCATATCGGGCAACAGTTCCTGCAGAGCCACACTCTGGGCGGCGCTCAGGTGGAGCACCTCGGGGAACAAGATTGCCTGTGAGGACATGCTGCCCGTGTGCAGGCGGCTGATATAACGGTCAAACAGGATGCGCACGTGGGCACGATGCTGGTCAATCACCATCAGTCCCGATTTGGCAGGCGAGAGGATGTAACGGCCCTTGAGCTGCAGGTAAACCGACTGCAGGTCGCCCATCGGCAGGACAGGCTCCTGAGACGTCTCCTCAAAGTGCTCGTCGGGCTGCTGCACCGACTCCATGCCCTCGCGTTTCTTACGCTCAAAATTAGCGAACAGTTCGTCCCAGTTGCTCATCGTCTGGCGTTCAGGCGCATGGTGACGAGCTTGCCCGGAGCCACTGCCGGCAGAGGTCTTGAAGGGATTATAGGATGAATCCACTTCAATCTCGGGGTGATGCACCTCGACGTGGCTGGTATAGGCAGGAATGGCAGGAGCATCCTCGGTGTCAAAGTCGATAGCCGGGACCTCACTGAAACGCCCCAGAGCCTCTTTTACACCGGCTGCGAGAATCTGCCAAATGGGCATCTCGTCCTCAAATTTGATTTCGGTCTTTGTGGGATGGATATTGACGTCGATCGACTGTGGATCAACGGTAAATCGCAGGAAATAGTTGGGTTGCTCACCCTCGGGAATGAGTTGCTCATAGGCCGACATCACCGCCTTGTGGAAATAGGGATGCCGCATGTAGCGGTCATTGACGAACATGAACTGCAGGGCATTGCGTTTGCGGGCATTCTCGGGTTTGCCCACATAGCCCTGTACCTTGACCAGCGAGGTATCGATGGTGACGGGCAGCAGTTGCTGGTCGATGCTGTTGCCCATCAAGGCTGCGATGCGCTGGCGGAAGGTGCCCTTCATCAGCTTGTACATCACGTTGCCATTGTGTATGAGCGTGAACTCCACTTCGTGGTTGACAAGAGCCAACTTCTCAAACTCCTTGACAATATTGCTCAACTCCACCTGATTGGTTTTGAGGAACTTGCGCCGTGCAGGCACATTAAAGAAGATGTTCTTGATCATGAAATTGCTACCCACGGGACACATGTCAGGTTCCTGACTCTCGCACTGCGAGGCATTGATGACCAGGCGGGTGCCCAATTGGGCATCCCGGCGGCGTGTGCGCAGCTCTACCTGCGAGATAGCAGCAATCGAAGCCAGTGCCTCACCACGGAAACCCATCGTGTGAAGGGTGAACAAGTCATCGGCTGTACGAATCTTGCTCGTGCTGTGGCGCTCAAAGGCCAAACGGGCATCGGTATCGCTCATGCCCACCCCATCGTCGATGATCTGTATCAGGGTGCGGCCCGCATCCTTGAGGATAATCTGGACATGGGTAGCCTGAGCGTCAATGGCATTCTCTACCAGTTCCTTGATGACGCTGGCAGGTCGCTGGATGACTTCACCGGCGGCAATCTGATTGGCTACAGAATCGGGCAGCAATTTAATCACATCGCTCATGGCTTATCATCAGTTTTAGGGGTTGACAATTCTTTTGATACATCAGTGGCCTCGGTGGCCTTGGCTACCGTTCCGGCATTGCTTCCCGAACGGCGGCGCGTGCCTCCCTGAATGGACTGCATGAGCTGCTTGAGTTCATCGCTCACGTCATAAATATCGTCGGGTGTCTTGGGACGCAGCGCGTCATACCACTGGAATTGAGGTAGATACAGGTCGGATTTCTTGGCCAGATATAGAGGTGTCACCTTGCCCGACACTTCGGGCCACATGATGATGCGGTCCACCTCTTGCTTGGCCTTGAGGTTGAGGTGCATAAAGCTGGACTCGGCATTGACCATCTTGTTATAGGTCGAATCCTTCTCCTGCGGAAACATGATGACCTGCACATTGCCGTCAACATCGAGCTGCCGCAGTTCCTTATCTTCAAACCACGCCTTCATCTTCTTGCCGCTCAACTGGTCGTAGTAGGTCTCGCCCAGGTGTTCGGCCATGAAACCGCCCGTCGGCAGGGTTGCCCAGTCGGCTGCGCTATCGTTGAGGTGGACATTGATCTCGTCACCGAAGATCTGGCGCTCAAGGTTCCAGACCACAGCATGGTTGTACATATTGATGATGGTATCGGCCTCGCTCAGCTGCAACGAGTCACAGATGCCCTGTACATCGCTACGGAAGAAACGCACCTGGTTAAACGCCCGCAACACCCGCACCGAGTCGGTGACCGAATCGGTGACAACGTTGTTGATGAGTGTGCACAGGGTATCGGCATGCAGGTAGATGGTATCCTTCTGCGAGAACTCGCGGGCACGGGCACGTCCCGTCACAAAGCTGTAATGGGCGTTGTCATCGTGATAGCCGTAGTTGCCGTCGAGGATGACCTTGTTGCTGGGGTCGGTAATCACGACATTGCCACGGGCCTCACCATAGTTGTGCTTGCGGTTGTAATAGACCGTGTCGCCCAGCAGGGTCTTGCCATCCTTGGCGGTAATCACGGCGCGCTCATAGAGCGTGGCATCATCGGCACTGGTGTTGTACCAGCCATTGGTGGTATTGATGGTATTGCTGTCGCTCACGATGAGGGTCTCGCTCGTGATGTGGGCGATATGGTTCTGGGTATTGTAGTCCAGCAAGTCGGTAAACATCTCGTAGCGGTCGTTCACCAGATGAACGTCGCGCGAGAACTCGGCCTGCTTGGTATCCAGCTCATAGCGGCCATACTGCGAACTCAGCTCGGTATTGTTGCGGTTATCGACTATCGTACCGCCATCAAAGTAATAGCCCACATTGGAATTGATCTCATAGTCGAGGGCATCGGTCAGCAACGTGGTGCTGCGGTTCTCCAGTCGCACATTGCTACGCAACTCGGCAACGCCCTGATCTCCATAGTAATGCAGCACGTCGCTATACACCCACAGCGTGTCACCTTGCGTCATGCGCACATGACCGAAGGCATCAAGCGAACTGGTCTCGGCATAGAAATAGGCACTGTCACAGAACATGAACATATCACCGCGGCGAAAACGTACGTTGCCCTTCAGCACCTGATAGTCACGGCTGATGCTCTCGTCGGCCTTGAGAATATCGGCATTCTCAAGGAAGACCTTGTTGGTCTGGCTGCGGCTGGCCTTGGGAATCTGCGGGGTGATACGGCTCACCTTAGGCCCCTTGGCACCCTTGCGGGCAGCCTGTGGGGGTTGCGGATTGGAGGGTTTATGCTTGTTGTCGGTTTTCACTGTGCGCGGTTTGACAGTCCGCACAGGGTTCTGCGCCCACACGACAGGCGACATCATCAATGCCATCAGGCAACACGCTACGATAGCGTGCCGCCAGCGGTTGTTGACAGTAGAATGTCGCTTATTGTGCGAAGCAAGCATGTGAAATAAATAATCTAGATAAATGGATAACAAATAAACGAATAAAACCTGAAGCCTAGAAGCTTGAGCCTAAAGCCTTACTTCCCCTTCTTCAGCCAATCGTACTTGAAGTCACAGTTGCGCCAGCCTTCCTCGATATAGACATAGACGCTCTTCTGTTTCTGTGCTACCCAGTCATCAATAATTTTCCCTTTAGCCTCGCCCTCGCACATCTCCTTGATGATCATGTAGTCCTCGGCAAGGTCGGCTTTGTGGCCGTCGATGCGCTTCACGAGCTTGACGATAGCAACCTGTTCACGACGCGTCTTGGGGTTCACCATGACAAACGGCTCGCTGATGTCACCAGGCTTCATCGAATAGACCTTCTTACCCACCTCGGCAGGCAGGTCGGCCATCTCAAAGCGGCTGCTGTGGGTCTTCTCGTTGAGCATGTTACCGTTGTTGTTGCGTGACTCCTTGTCCTGAGAGATATAGAATGCCATCTGGTCAAAGGTCTGCTTGCCGGCTGTGATATCGTTACGCACCGAATCCAGACGCGACAACGCATCGGTCAGGTCCTTATCGCTCACCTTGGGACGCAACAGGATGTGGCGTGTGTTGATGCGGTCACCACGCTTCTCAATCAGCTGGATGATGTGGTAACCGTCGTCGGTCTCGACGATATTGGAAACGCGCTTGTTGTCGTTGAGGTTAAAGGCAGCAGTGGCATACTCGGGCAAGAGCACCGAACGGCTCTGGAAGCCCGTCTCACCGCCATAGACTGCAGTTGCCTGGTCCTGGCTATAAAGAATCGCCAGCGTCGAGAATTCACGTTCACCACTGTTCACCTGCTGGGCATAGTCACGCAATCGGGCCTTCACCTCGTCAATTTCCTGCTGGGGAATGACGGGATTGATGGTGATGATTTGAACCTCGACCTGCATGGGGATATAAGGCAGTGAATCCTTGGGCAGGCTGTTATAGTACTTTTGCACATCAGCAGGAGTGGCCTTGACATTCTTGGTCAACTCGCTCTGCACCTGCTGGATGCAATACTGCTCACTGTACATCTCATTGAGCTTTTCACGCAATCGCGGCATGGGCATACGGAAGTATTCCTCTACCTTCTCTTTAGACCCAAGGTTGGCAATAAAGAAATTGATGCGGCTCTCCACCTCGGAGGAGATGGCCGACTGCTGCACCTCGACCGTGTCGATACGGGCCTGGTCCAGGAAGAGCTTGTTGATAGCCATCTGTTCCGGAATAACACAATAGGGATTGCCGTCGATAGGGATGCGTTCAGAGAGCACCTGCTGGTATTGCTCTTCAATATCACTCTTGAAAATGGGCTCGTCACCGATCACCCACGCAACTTCTTCTGCCACATTGTTTTGCGCCATCATGGCCAGCGCGGTCATAGCCAGCGCCAAAGCAGTTAAAAATCTCAGTTTCACTTCTATTGTAGTTTTTGTAAGTTTCAACTTGCAAAATTACTGAAAGTATGCCTCAGAACAAAACGATTTGGCAAAATGTTTGTTAAAACCAAAGGCATAAATGGAAATCATGTCATACAGGCAACAAAACATGAATGGATACAAGAAACCCACGAATGATCATGAATTCATCATTTTTGACCATTCGTGGGCTTTCACGGACATTCATGCCCCTACCAAGAAATTACTATTTCTTGACGGGCTTGGTGCGGTAGATATCTTCTTTCTTGACCTTGACAATGTTGCCGTAGCGGGCAAGGGCCTTCATGTCAAGCTTCTTGAGATTGCCGACAATCATCAGCTGATAGGGCTGATCCTTGACGTGCTGGCGGTAGAAAGCCTCAACATCGGCTTGAGTCAAAGCGGGCAGTTGCTCGACAAGTGGCGTTTGAGAATCGCTGGTGTAGCCATTGCGCTCCGACAGCGCAATCATCAGAGGTTTGCCACGGAAAGTCGGATAGCTGTTGTTGATGTCGTTGAGCAGACTCTGACGAGCCACACTCATGTTCTCGACATTGACGGGCATATCGTTGATGAGCGAGTCGAGCAGCGTAATCGCCTGCATCGATTTGTCACCCTGAGTGGCGACAAGTGCCAAATAGGCTGACGGGCAAGTAGAATGTGCCAGCGATGGCGTCATAGCAACACCCTGCGCGGCATAGGCCATTGAGCGGAACTCACGCACCTCCTGGAACAATACCGATGACATGCCACCACCGAAGTACTCGCCCCACAAATTCAGGCAAGCCTGATCACGATCACTTGACACACCGGTCAACGGACGGTAAAGACCGATGACAGTCTGGCGCGACTTGGGCAGGTCAAAGACATATACCGTGCGCTCTTGCGGGGTATTCAACACCTTCTCCTGAAGGACATTCTCTTGGTTGCCAGTAATTTGCGGCAACTGTGCAGCAATCAGTCCTGCTACCTGTGAAGCGGAGAGTTTTCCGCTATAGATGAAGTCGCAACGGCAATCCAGCGCCTGCTTGAACGAGGCGATAAGAGCGTCAGCCTTTATCTTCTTAAACTCCTTGGCTGTCAATCGGGTAAGATAGGAAGAACGCTCACCAAGCATGACCTTCTGTGCCAAAGCGGCAAACACTTCGGTATTTTCATCCCAGAAGGATTTCTCACTGGGACCGGCCGCATCCTTGAGGGATTCCAGTTTCTCCTCATCGGCCTTCATGTGGTCAAGGAAGTGAGCCAACAGTCGCAGCGTCGGTTCCAGGTTGGCCTCCTCACCCTTGAGCACGAGCATCGTCATCTGCTCGTCGGCTGAAATATCCAGTTGTGCGCCCAAGCGTTGCATAGCGGCGCCAAAGTCCTTTACCTCAAGCGAATCGGTACCCAGTTCACTCACATAATCGGCTGCAGTTTCCAGCAATTTGTCCTGCATGGTGCCCTTATGAAGATTGATGACAAGGCTGAAATAGTCGTTCAGCGGATTGGGGCCTGCATAGAGCGTGTTACCGCCTTGCATCTTCACCTTGACTGCATCGCTGCCGAAGTCAAGCAGGCGTGGTGCCACATCCTTGACAGGGAGTTGCTCCAAGCGCTGGGCATAGGATGATTTGTCGGCCGCATGCTGGGGCCTGACAGGGGTGTACTCGGGCTTGGCAATCTGCTCGGCGGGTACACGGCCGTTCTTCTTGTGGAAACGGTAGAAATAGTCGGTAAAGTACTTATTGGCAACTCGGGTAACATCGTCACGCGTGATGCCGGCAATGCTCTTATTCAGTCGCAGATACTCCTCCCACGACACGCCAGCCGACATGGCAGCCACCATCAGCTCGCTGCGCTTGGCAATGCTCTCCAGTTCCTTCTCGTTGTCACGGGCAATCATCTTCTTGACAGCATCCAACTGCTCATCGGTAAAGTCGCCGTTCTTGAGTTTCCCGATCTGCTCAAGGCACAGGTTCTCAGCGGTCTTGACCTTACATAACAGTTTGGGAACGACCATCACTGCAAGGGCCGACGCCTGATTCATACTCATGTTCATTGCCATCGACAAATAGACGCGGTTCTTGTTGGTCAACTCGTCGAGCAGACCCGTCTTGTTATCGTTGCTGAGCAGAGCCAGTGCCACCTTCATAGCGGGAGCATCGGCATCATAGTCGTTAGGACCACGGAAGACCATCGCGCTCATGCCGATGAGGGGCATCGGGAAGAGGAATTTCTCCTCGGGCTGTCCGACGATGGCAGGAGCGACAATCTTGTCTCGCACGGGCTTCACGCCACGGTCAAGTTGGCCAAAGGTACGCTCCAGAATGGGCATCAACGTCTCGGGATTGATATCGCCCGAGAGAATCAGACCCATGTTGGATGCCACATAGTATTTCTTGTAGAACGCCTCCATATCGGACTGACGCGGATTTTTCAGGTTCTCGGTGCTACCGATGACGGGATAGGCATAGGGTGTGCCGGCAAAGAACTTGTTTGAAATCTGCTCAAGCATCATCGAGGCGGGATCGTCACTGTACATATTCTTCTCCTCATAGACCGTCTCCAACTCGCCCTGGAAAAGGCGGAAAACGGGATGCACAAGGCGATGGCTGTTCAGCTCACACCACTGCTCGATGAACTGCGGGGAAAAAGTATTGTGATAGAAGGTGAAATCATAGGATGTGCCAGCATTCAGATCCGAACCTCCATACTTGGTAATCAGGCGGTTGAACTCGTTGGGAATGGCATATTGCGAAGCCTTAATGTTCAACTGGTTGATGTCATGCTGGATAGCCTTGCGCGCCTTCTCGTCGGTCGTGCGTGACAGTTCGTCATACTTCATGGAGATAGAGTCCAGATAGACCCGCTCGGCAGTATAATCGACAGTGCCCAACTCGTCGGTGCCCTTGAACATGATATGCTCAAAGTAATGGGCGATACCCGTGTCGGGACAATCGACAGCTCCGGCACCGACAACCACTGCGCCGAACACCTTGGGCTGGCTGTGGTCCACATTGATCCACACCTTCATGCCGTTGCTCAACTCCAGTTCCCGCACCTGCACAGCAGGATTCACTTGTGCCTTCAGGGCCATTAAAGCCACAAGGCACAACAGGGTAAGTATTGTAATTCTTTTCTTCATCATTTTGGTTATTGTTTATTCCTTAAAAAGAATCCCGCGTGCACAACCATGGACATGCGGGATTCAAAGATTTCAAGATTATTGATTTACTTCACTTGTTTCAGTACTTTCTTATTAATCTTGGCGGGATACTTGCGGGCGAGTTCCTCTTTCCAGCGCTGCTCCAGGACGTCTTGATAGTCGCTGGTGACAGCACCGCGCACATCGGCCATCTCCTCGGGCTGGGCAATAACGCCACCCTCAAGGATGATAAACTCTTCATATCCCTTGCGCTCGGGCTTGTCGCCCTCATGGAATGCCAGATAATCAGCCAGAGTGTTCTCGCCTTTCTTGACTACCATGCGCTCCATGCGGATATCATTACCATACTTGTGGTGGAGACCATCGGTCAGCGTATCGCTCGACATTGCCATTGCATCAGCCTTGACCAGATTCAGGATGCTGTCATTCTTGGCACTGAGAATAATGCCCTTGAAGTGAGGCTCATCCCAGGTGTAGTCAGCACGATGCGTGGCGAAGTAGTTCTCCAGACCCACGGTGTCTTTGTTGGCAGCCTTCCACACGCGGCGGTTGCTGATCTCAAACAGCATCATACCGTCACGGTACTCGTTGAGCAGGTTGCGATACTCGGGGTTGCTCTTCACCAGCTCACGGGCATGGTAATCGCTGAGTGCCTTATCGGCAATAGGCTCTACACATGACAGGATATAGGACTTGGCATCGTCAGCGGTGACAAAGCGGGTTTTGGGATTGAGCTGCTTCACCAGTTCGCCCACTGCAACCGACTGCTTGCCGCCATAGTTAAACAGCTGCATCGTTGAGCCCTTGATGCTGTTGGCGATGAAAGTTGAGTCATACTTGTTGCCGTTTTCTGCGAGCTTGGCAGCCAGATATTTGTCAAAAGTAGGATTCAGGCGATAATTGTACTTCTTCTTCAGGTCGGTCAAGCGGCGCTCTTTGATCAAGTTAGCACGCTCGTCGCGGCTGATGGCGTTCTCGATGCTGGGACGCACCTCGCTGAGGGGAGCAACACCGTGAGCCACCTTCTTGATGATATGATAGCCAAACTTTGTGGCAAACGGTTCGCTGATCTCACCGTCGGCAAGGTTGAAAGCGATGTCCTCAAAGGGCTGCACCATGCGGCCACGGCCAAACCAGCCGAGTTCGCCACCATTACGGGCACTGCCGTCCTGAGACTCAGCCTTGGCCAACTCCTCAAAGTTGGCACCAGCCTTCAAGAGGCCATAGATAGAGTCAATCTGCTGCTTGCACACTGCCTTCTGCTCTTCGGTAGCACCCTGCGGGAAGAGCTTGAGAATGTGCTTGGCATGGACATCGTTACGGTCACGCACGTTGTTGACGCGGATCATGTGGATGCCGTAGGGAGTCTTGAACGGATTTGAAACAGCCCCAATAGCCGTGTTATACACCTCATTCTCAAATGAGTAAGGGAACATTCCGGCACTAACGAAACCATAATGGCCCTTGTTGCGAACCTTGGACTGGTCGCTGGAATACTGTGCTACCAGGTCTTCCCAGTTCTCACCAGCAAGGACGCAGTTGCGGATGCTATCCATGCGGTTGATGCTTGCCTGAGTAGTCTCGGGCGATGTGCCTAACGGCAGCATGAAGTGGTCAATATCGACTTCTTTCTGGAAACGGTCATAGGCCTCGCAGACCATCTGCCAATGGTAGGTGGTATCCTCCACCATATAGGGGGCAGCCAGGTCCTTCTGATAGCCTTCAAATTCCTTGCGGAACAGCTCGGTGGTATCAATGCCTGCGGCCTCGGCGTCAGCGACCTTCTGCTTGTAGAGGACAAAACGGTCCACATACTGCTCGAGGGTCTCTTTCTCGACCTGTTGCTGATTGTTCTTGTGATAAAGGTACTCAAACTCAGAGAGTTTGATGTCTTTGCCGTTGATGGTCATAAGAACAGGATCCCCCTTGGCTATAGCGAGGATCGCAGTTCCCAACAGCAACGAAGAAATCAAAAGTTTCGCTTTCATTTTGTTGGTTTGAAATCTATATTTTACGTTTTTTCATTCTTAAGTACTATAGTATAACGCACGCACGCGAGAAAAATTATATCCCACCCCGATTTTTTTTATAATGTAGGAGTATTAAAATGAAACTCAAGCAACAATTATTGAACTATATTTTTTAAATTTTGAGAAGTTGCAGCGAGGCAGAAATGACTTTGCTCTTTTATTATCTTCTAATATCATATAACAAACTTCAGCTTTCCAAAAACTGTCATCATTGGTCTCATCATTACGATTAAGCAATGATAAAGCAAACTCGCGATTTTCAGGCGTAACCTCACCATGGTTCATCTGTTTTTTGCAGAATAAAACATATAATCCATTCTCAATTGAAGAAGACAAAGCATATGCCTTGTTAAGATGAAAAAGTGCAGACTCATAATTATGTAGTTGCACACAAACCAATCCGTACTGGGCATGGAGTTCATTCTCTAGAGGATAATTCTCAAAGAGTGGAGAAAGTAATTCTTGGCACTGCACTAAGTTATTTATTGAGCTATAGTACAATCGCAGGTGTTTAACGAGTTGAATATCAAAGCGCTTGCATGCCAACATTTCATCGTATGCCATAAGCAAATAACCGAAAGCCTCGGCATATTGATCGTTGTTAATAAGTACAACACCTAAGTCAACTAAAGCTTCAAGCAAAGTATTTTCCCGCATATATTTATTACCTGGCCTTTCAAGCAATTCCAATACTTTTTTATAGGCAATTATTGCCTCTCTTCGTCTGTCTAGCCTTGATGCCATTGCACCTATTCCAAATTGACACCGTGGATCATCAGGGAAATCATTGGCTAATCGCTTGAATTGTGCAAAGGATTCTTCATCATAGCGACCTTTATTTGCATCGTTGGCTTGCCAAGAGCACCAAGAATAACGCGGGAAGAAAAGTTTGAGACCATAGCTCTCGCAATCTCCACTCCAGATTCTAAAATGATGGTTCACATCTCTATTCAAGGCAATCAACCGGCAAATATATTTATAACCTTGCACTATGTTGTCACGGTCAACATCGGTTAAAGCTACATTTGATTTTTCCAACTCATCTTCAAGGTCTTTAACTTCGGGTGGCATATTCCAAGCAATGAAACGCTCGGAATACATCGCACAGATCGAGTTAATCGCTTGTTGGTAAACATCATCATTATCATAGATGCCTTCTCTGTAAAAAGGGAAGTAGTTTTTCCCATTAATGTAGGAGTAATATTTTTCTTCCTCTGCATTATCAAAACGCTTTCGCCATGGTCCGTCAGGCTCAAGCAGACAAACTATCATTTCTCGGCCACTCTTTCCGTTCACATTATCTTTGAACCGCTTGATTTCGGGCAGGCACCAATTGGACCCATGACGATAATTGCGACTATCAAGTATCAAGAAGTCATCACATTCGTCAATAGCAGCATTGAATTCATCGACAAATGATGCCGTTTTATCTCCATCGACTTGGTCTCTCCACACTTGCAGATGGGAACGCACTAAATCTGCATATAATCGCATTGCGATCATATTGTCTTTCCTAGAATATGAAATAAAAATTTTTCTGCTCATCTACAAAAATCAGTTTAAGGCAAGCTATCTATCCTATACTCAAGTTCCATGTTTCGTTTCCTATCAAATACTTTAGATTCAGGCAAAACCGAATGATCAGCCACTTGCATCATAAATAATAATTTAGCTTCTAAAAAACCAGCTAAGTCATCATCAGGATTATCTTCTCTCAAAGACTGGATTGAATGAAGCATTTTGATAATAATACTTTTAACTACACTCTTTCTTTCCATTAGGCCATCATTAAGCGCATCTGCAATGCTAGATGACAATTCCATTAAGACCTTTACATGCTTAATACTGCATTTTTCATGAATAATCGTTGAATCAACAGCTGTTTTCACGTTCATTAAAAGAACTTTTTCCAGTCGTTCATACTTTTGATTGCCTGTATGTGAAAAACGGTGATGTTCTTCATGTATTTTACCAGATTCTTTGATAGTATCTTTATAGATTTTAATCATATGATCAAATGAAGACTCGACAGATCTATTTAAAGAACGTTGATGATGCCTAGAAAGACTTGATGAATCAGGTACGTATCTATAGAGATAATTATTTCTTTGAATCTCTTGGATTTGCTGCATCTGCATCTGGATCTGGACATTGGACTTAAAGACATGATATGTTAGAGGTGCTTTAACAACTCGTTCTCCTATAGTACGCAAATTATATTGAACTAAACTAGAATACTCTCTAAAACTAGAACGGTACAATAAAGTATTGCTTTTGGGCATAAGGTATAGATGATCAAATACAAAGCTCTTAGGTCTAATGAGATTTTTTAACTTCTGAGCATTACTCAAACAAGGTGCCAACACAGCCATCATTATTGCAATAATTATGACGCTAAAAATATGATTTCTGTGATTAGTGTTGGACATATCTATTCATATTAAACAATTCTTTACATTCAATGACTCTATAATAGGTTTCCCATTAAAAACAATACCCCGACAAATAAAATGCCGAGGTACGGTTTTCCAATGTATCAGTTGCCCATTTCGCTGAGGAACTTGATGCGCACGAGGCGGATTTCCTCCTCGGTGTAATCATCGCCCAATTCCTTCATCGCGGTCTCGATATCATCGGTATCGCTCTCCTTGAAATACTCAAAGATATCCTCCTCGATGTCGTTATCAATGGCTTCTTCAATGAAATAGGAGACGTTGATCTTGGTACCGCTATAGACGATGGCTTCCAACTCGTCAAGCAATTCGTCAAAATCCAGGTCTTTGCTCTCGGCCAGTGCATCGAGGGGCACCTTGCGGTCGATGGCGGTGATGAGTTCGATTTTGTTCTTGCTCTTGTTGGCGACCGTGCGTACACGCATGTCCTCGGGACGTTCTATCTCATTCTCCTCGACATACTTCTTGATGATGTCGATGAACTCCTGACCATAGCGCTTGGCCTTGCCTGGTCCCACGCCGGGGATATTCTGCAACTCCTCGATGGTGATGGGATAGGTGGTCGCCATCGCGTCAAGCGACGGTTCCTGGAAGATGACGTAGGTGGGCAGGCCATGCTGCTTGGCAATCTTGCGCCGCATGTCCTTAAGGATGCTGAAGAGCTGGCTGTCAACGGCACCACTGCCGCTGCCACGCATCTCCTCATCAAGCATCTCGGTATACTCGTTATCCTCGACAATCCAGAATTTCTCACGGCTATTGAGGAACTCCTTACCCTCCTTAGTCACCTTGATGACACCGTAGTTCTCGATATCCTTAGCCAGATAGTCAGCAAACACGCCCTGACGAATCACAGCCATGAGGAACTTCTCATCACGCTCGTCGGCACAGCCGAACACCTCCAGCTCATTGTGTTTATAGCCCTTGATCTCGGCAGTAGCGTCACCCATCATCACATGGGCAATGTAATCGGGCTTGAAGCGTTCACGCAGGGTCAGAATCGTATCGATAGCGGCACGCAATTCCTCACTGGCCTCGACGCGCTTCTTGGGCTTGAGACAGTTGTCACAGTTGCCGCAGTTGTCCTGCTCATAGGTCTCGCCGAAGTAATGCAACAGCGAGCGACGACGGCAAACCGACGACTCGGCATAGTCGCGCGTCTCCAGCAGCAGCTGCTTACCGATTTCCTGCTCCGAAATGGGCTTGCCCTGCATGAATTTCTCGAGCTTGTCCAAGTCCTTGCGCGAATAGAAGGTGATACACTTGCCCTCGCCTCCGTCACGACCGGCGCGTCCCGTCTCCTGATAGTAGCCCTCCAGGCTCTTGGGAATGTCATAGTGGATGACAAACCTCACGTCGGGCTTGTCAATGCCCATACCGAAGGCGATTGTCGCCACAATGACGTCAACATCCTCGCTCAGGAAGGCATCCTGGTTGGCACTGCGCACGGCACTCTCCATGCCGGCATGATAGGGCAACGCCTTGATGTCGTTGAGACGCAGGACCTCGGCTAGTTCCTCTACCTTCTTGCGGCTCAGGCAATAAATGATGCCCGACTTGCCCTCGTTGGCCTTGATGAACTTGATGATCTCGCGGTCCACATCCTTGGTCTTGGGGCGCACTTCATAGTATAGATTAGGACGGTTGAACGATGACTTGAATACCGCAGCATTGGTCATGCCCAGGTTCTTCTGGATATCATGCTGCACCTTGGGTGTCGCCGTCGCCGTCAAGGCGATGATGGGACGCTCGCCGATGCGGTTGATGATGGGACGGATGTTGCGGTACTCGGGGCGGAAATCGTGTCCCCACTCCGAGATACAGTGTGCCTCGTCAACGGCATAGAAAGAGATGGGCACATCCTTCAGGAATGCCACATTCTCCTCCTTGGTCAATGACTCCGGAGCGACATACAGCAACTTGGTGCGGCCGCTGCGGACATCATTTTTCACCACCTCAATGGCCTGTTTGGTCAGAGATGAATTCATAAAATGGGCGATGCCATCTTCCTCGCTATAACTGCGCATGGCATCCACTTGGTTCTTCATCAACGCGATGAGCGGTGATATGACAATGGCTATACCGTCCATGAGACGGGCCGGCAACTGGTAGCAGAGCGATTTGCCGCCACCCGTGGGCATAAGCACAAAAGTGTCATGCTCAGCCAGCAGGTTCTCAATGATCGCCTCCTGGTTGCCCTTGAACGAATCAAAACCGAAGTATTCCTTCAGTGCCGCTGTCAACTTACTGTTCTTCGCCATATTTATCAGGTTTAGGGTTTCAATGATTTCACAAATATACTATGATTTTGTGAACTGCACAATTTTTTTCAAAAATAAATTTCACCTTGGTGGCATAAATCATGCAAGAGCCTTTATATCAACCACTAAGCGTAAAATTTCAAGTCAACAGCTATTGGCTATCGGCCAAGAGCTCAAAGTTAGACTTCGACAATTGGTTTTCAGCAAAATCACGCGTGAGCACAAAGCGTTTCTTTTTCAACGAGGGTGCCTGATACATCACGTCGATCATGATCGTCTCGAACAGGCTGCGCAAGCCACGTGCGCCCAGTTTGAACTCGATGGCCTTGTCCACGATAAAGCCCAGCACGTCGTCCTCGATAACGAGTTCCACACCGTCCATCTCCAGCAGTTTCTTGTACTGACGCACGATGGCGTTCTTGGGCTCGGTGAGGATGCGCAACAGGGCGTCACGGTCCAGCGGTTCCAAGTTGGTGAGAATGGGCAGGCGGCCGATGATCTCGGGAATCAGACCGTAGCTACGCAAGTCCTGAGGAGCGACAAAGTGCAACAGTTTGTCCCGATCGGCCTTGCTCACATGGTTGCCGGCGCCGAAGCCCACCACATGGGTATTCAAGCGCTGGGCAATCTTGCGCTCGATGCCTTCAAAGGCTCCACCGCAGATGAAGAGGATATTTTTGGTATCGACGGCAATCATCTTCTGCTCGGGATGCTTGCGGCCACCCTGGGGCGGCACATTGACGATAGAGCCTTCCAGCAGCTTCAACAGACCCTGCTGGACGCCCTCGCCGCTCACGTCACGGGTGATGCTGGGATTGTCGCCCTTGCGTGCAATCTTGTCTATCTCATCAATGAATACGATACCGCGTTCGGCCTCGGCGACGTTGTAGTCACAGGCAGCCAGCAGCCTTGTCAGCAGGCTCTCAATATCCTCGCCCACGTAGCCCGCCTCGGTGAGCACCGTAGCGTCAACGATGGCAAAGGGCACCTTCAGCATCCTGGCGATGGTCTTGGCGAGCAACGTCTTGCCCGTTCCCGTCGGTCCCACGATGATGATGTTGCTCTTCTCGATATCGATGTCGTCCTCACGGCTCTGGTTCAAGCGCTTGTAGTGGTTATAGACCGCTACCGAGAGGTAACGCTTGGCAGTCTCTTGACCGATAACATACTGGTCAAGATAAGCCTTGATTTCCTCGGGCTTGGGCAAGGTATCCATGTCGAGATCCGTCAAGCGGGACATGTGCATCTTCTGGAGATACTCATGCGACAGTTCAACTGCCCGCTCGGCACACTCGTTACAGATGCAGCCGTTCATACCGGGCAGCAACAACTCCACCTCGCGGTCACTGCGACCGCAGAAACTACAGTATAATGCTGATGAATCTTTCTTTTTGGCCATGAATCAATTTACTTGTCGGTAGTTTCAGCAGGGGTTTGGCGGATGAGCACCTTGTCAATCATACCATACTCCTTGGCTTCGTCTGCCGTCATCCAATAGTCGCGGTCACTGTCGGCATACACCTTATCATAAGGCTGGCCCGAGTGGTCGCTGATGATGGTATAGAGTTCCTGCTTGAGCTTGAGGATTTCACGGGAAGTAATCTCGATATCCGATGCCTGGCCACTGATGCCACCCATCGGCTGGTGAATCATCACACGGCTGTGCTTCAGAGCAAAGCGTTTGTCCTTCTGACCTGCCACGAGCAGCACGGCAGCCATCGAAGCGGCCATACCGGTACAGATGGTCGAAACGTCGCTCTGGATGTACTGCATTGTATCATAAATGCCCAGTCCGGCATATACCGAGCCACCAGGAGAGTTGATATACAGCGAGATATCCTTGCCAGGGTCAGCACTGTCGAGATACAGCAGCTGAGCCTGGACAACATTGGCACTATAGTCATCGACCTGGGTGCCCAGGAAGATGATGCGGTCCATCATCAGTCGCGAGAATACGTCAAGCTGCGTCACGTTGAGCTTGCGCTCCTCCATGATGGTCGGAGAAATGTAGTTGTTAGTCACACCGGCAGCGAACTGGTCCAAAGCCAGACCGTTCATGCCCAGATGATGTACAGCAAATTTTCTGAAATCGTTTTCCATAAAAAGAAATATATATTAATGAGTGAATGTTAGTTTCTCTACGTCGTTAGGCAAAGATAGTGCAAATCGAACACAATGCCAATAGAAATCCATTTGTCTTGAAGCATTGTTGAGATGCAGTCTATTTTCGCTTTAGGCAAAGATACAATTTTTTTCTTAATCCGATAGCATCTTGAGAAACATTTTTTTCTGATATGACACAAAAATCGCGCCAAGCGACAACTTGTCACTCGTGCGCCACGAGAACCGACCGCCAATGACAAGAAAAGCAGGGCTGACACGATGTCCAGCCCTGCCCTATTGTCTCAACAATGGTTGATAACGTTACTTCTCCTCTTTCTCGTAGAGCTTACGGAAGTCCTCTACGCTGATGCTCTTCTCGTTGACCTTGACGGCCTCCTTGACGGCAGCATAGAACTTGTTGTCAATGGCATGCTCATGGATGGCCTCACGGGCACGGTCGTCCTGCATGAAGCGCTCGGCCTGCTGACGAACGAGATCCTCGGGGGCATTGTAGATGCCATACTGTGACAGCTGCTCCTGAGCGAAGATGAAGGCAGCGGTGTCGATGTCTTCCTTCTCCACCTTGATACCCAGTTCCTGAGCCAGATGGTCCTTGACGAGTTGCCAACGCAGCTGCTGGAACATGCGCTGAGCCTCTTCGTCGGTAACCTCGGTGTTCTCCTTCTCGTCCTGCTCACGACGGAGCTTGAGGAAGCGTTTCAGGAACTCCTCGGGCAAGGGCAGTTCGCCAGCCTTCTCGGTGAGGATGCGCTGAGCATCAACCGTGAAGCGGTAGTTGCTCTCGGGGACGTTGGCACGGCCAATCATCTCACGAACGGCCTCGCGGAAGGCAGCCTCGTCCTTCACTTCGGTCTCGGTACCAAGGACGCCCTTGAAGAACTCCTCGTTCATCTCGGCCTCCTGGTTGACCTTGATCTCCTCGATGGTCACGCGGAAGTCGCTCTTCACGTCGGCCTCGCTGCGATCCACATTGAGCATAGCAGCCAGCTCGGCGATGTTGCCGCCATTGGCCTTGTGGGGGTTGAACACGAAGGTGTCACCCACTTTGACGCCAACAAACTTGGCAGCCTCATCGTCATCGACCATGTAGCGCGGCGAAATCACGGTGCGCTCCACCTTGATGCCGTCCTGCTTGTCGTTGCCCTGCTCGTCGAGCTCGATCATCGAGCCACGCAGCATCGACTCCTTGTCGCTCACCTCGCCGTCAACGAGGGTGCCCAGGCGCTTGCGGTCATGGGCAATAGCGTCATCGACCATCTGGTCGGTCACTTCGATATTGTAATAAGGCACGTTGATGCGCTTGTTGAGTTTCAACTCGATGGCAGGAGCCAGACCCAAGTCAAACTTGAACGCCATCTCATCGTCGTTCATGATGTCCACCTTGGTATCCTCGTTGGGAAGGGGCTCGCCTAACACATGCAGTTCATTCTCGCGAATGTGGTCATACAGTGCCTTACCCACCATGCGGTCCACCACGTCGGCGGTCACGCTGGGTCCGTAAAACTTCATCAACAGCGACTTGGGGGCCTTACCGGGACGGAATCCCTTCAAGGGGTGCTTAACGCCCATCTTGGCCACTTCCTTTGCCACGTCGGCTGCAAAATCTTCTCTCTTGATATCCACGGTAACAACAGCGTTCACCGCATCAATCTGTTCAAAACTTACGTTCATTACTAGGTTTGTATTGTATGTTAAATGTATAATGTTCTCAAAAAACGGCTGCAAAGGTACTACTTTTAGCACGATACACAAAATTTCGCCGCGTCTTTTTTTTAAAATGTAGATAATAAGGACAATAATGACAATTGTCACACGGCTCTCAATGGGAAAAACGACAGCAACTCAAACGACTTTAACAACTTGGCATCCGCACTCCATCAGATGGAATGTGGAACCACACTTGAAATCTTCGCGGCTCAGCGCGAAGTCCGTTTGGTTGAACAACGATTGCTTAAAATAATAAAAATGAGTGCCAGTTATATTAACTGCGGGCTATCACATCGTGAGGGTGATGTCGTGCTCCTCGGCAATGCGGCGCATGTTGAGGATAGCGTAACGCATACGTCCCAGGGCCGTATTGATACTCACGCCGGTGGTATCGGCGATTTCCTTAAAGCTCATGTTCTTGTAGTAGCGCATCACCAGGACCTCACGCTGGCTTTCGGGCAGCGCTTTGATCAGGCGCTTGACATCGTCATGTATCTGGGTGGTGATGATGTCATCCTCGATGGTGCTTGCAGCAAGTTCCTTGCGGTTGAGGATGTTCACCTCACCGTCATCGGTTGACTGCAGGTTCTCGGCCTTGATTTGTCTGTAGTAGTCAATGATGTGATTGTGGGCGATGCGTGTGATCCATGCCGGAAAGTGTCCGTTCTCGACATATCGGCCCTGCTTGATGGTCATGATGGCTTTGACAAAGGTATCTTGGAAAATATCATTAGCTGCATCCTCGTTTTTTACCGCATGGTATATATACATGAAAAGGCGGTCCTTGTGTCGCTCCAGCAGCGCATCAAAGGCCTCGTTCTTGCCATCGACATACAGCGAAATGAGTTGCTCATCGCTCTTGTCTCTATATACTTTCATTACTCTTAGTTATTGGTCAATAATAGGTAATGTTTGTCGATAGGCAGTCTATTTTTAGTAGTTTATTTTCATTAAAATTATTAACTCTCTCGGTTGAAATCCGTAGATTTCAGGCTGCAAATATAGGCAAAATCAAAAAAACAACAACTTTTTTTATAAAAAAATTGACTTTTTTCAGTAGAAAACGGGCCCTACACCACAGATTTCGGGGGAAAAATCCGTCAGCGACGACGGCGACGGTTACCTCTAAACGACATGATCCAGCGTGCGAGTCTGAAACCCAACAACACATAGTCGGTCGTCTTAAGGTGGGAAACGGTATCGGAACTGAACATGAGAGCACGGATGCCGTTGTTAGAGACATTGTCCTTCACATTATCGAGACTATACTGCATGGAGGCGCGTCCCACCTCACGGCGAACGAGAGCCTTGGCACGGGCACGCCTGAGCTGCTCGAGCGTCATGCCCTGCCACTCGCCCGACTGGTCGGTGATGGCAGCGCTATTGGTGTTAGTGTTGGTGTTGAGGTCACTCATTGTCTTCGGGTTTTAAGAACAGTTTGCTCACAAAGCGGGCGATGGGATCCACAATGATCTGCTTCTTGAAGGCGAACACCACGAGCAACAACAACAGCAGCAGCGCGGCGGCAATAAGCTGCGCACCCCAGGTGCAGCCCAGCGCATTGGCAAGCACCGTGATCAAAGCCGAGAACACATAGCTCAACGCAAAGGTGGCAATGATAATGACCACAGCGACAAACGCGATAGCCGACAGCAGCACCGCCAATTTCTCGACGGCTGTCAGCTTGGTGTAGTCCCACTCGAGGGCAAAGAACTTGCGCGCCTCGGTAAACAGTTTTTTATAGTCTATCTCATTCATAGCTTATATTCAAGGCAGCCGTGGCAGACTTGAAGATTAGAGATTAGTGATTAGAGGTTAGAGAGACATGATGAACTGGAGCGACACCGACCAACAGGCGATGCCATGTGCGAGTGACATCGCCTGTCAGGGGGTGTGCAATTTTGTCAGTCCTCGATCTGGGCGCTGATCTGCTTTACCAGCTGCTCCACCTCGTCGTCGCTGAAGTCGATGCCGTTTTTCTTCAGCATCTCCTTGATGCGTGAACGCAGGTCGGAACCCTTCTCGGGAGCAAACAGGATGGCAGCCGAAGCGCCTACCAGAGCGCCACCGAGGAACGCATACAATAAGCTTAATCCTTTCATTTTTCTATCTTTTATCAATTAATTAGTCCAACTTGTCCTTGATCTCTTCGGCGATGTCGTCAACCAGGTTGTCTAGCTTGGAGCCTTTGAGCTTCACGCCCTGTTCTCGCAGTGCATCGGCAATGCGCTTGCGGGTATCATCACCTTTCTCGGGGGCAAACAACAGGCCCACTGCTGCGCCGGCGATTGCGCCGCCAACTACAGCCATTACAATGTTAATCGGTTTCATATCACTCTGATAATTTTAGAATTAATAATGCCTTAGTATGGTCTCAACCTGCAAATACCATGCCACGTCAGGCGGTAATTGGCACATTTGAGGCTATAAAATTACTCCTTCTTTTCCATTCATGCAAACTTTTTCAAAAAAAACTACTTTTTACAAGCCCGCAGCGCTCACTCGCCACCTTCATTCCGCTTCTGCACATTGGACCGCACGCTAAAGTGCCAAGCCGCTGAGCCCAATACGATCTTGTTCGCATCAATGGCTTGGAAGGCAAGAAAGAAGAATAAATCTTATGTTATTGAAAACCAATAAAATGCCTTCACCAACATTCTAAAAAAACTTAGTGCCTTTGCGTGAAGTTTTCAGTTGGAAGGACGTCCACGCCAAGGCTAGGCCCTACTGGGCGGGCACGGGAGACGCAAGATTTTGCGTCTCTACAGGGAGAACGCAACCCAAAACCTAAAGCCTAAACAATTTGGTTTTCTCACAAAAAAGCCGTACCTTTGCGGGCTCAATTTTTCCAGCAATGGCTACCAGAGGAGACATCATCATCAAGGGGGCCCGCGTCAACAACCTGAAGGACGTTGACGTGGCAATACCGCGCGGCAAGTTTGTCGTCGTGACGGGTCTGTCGGGCAGCGGCAAGTCGTCGCTCGCCTTCGACACCCTCTATGCCGAGGGGCAACGCCGCTATGTCGAGAGCCTATCTTCCTATGCCCGCCAGTTCATGGGGCGCATGAGCAAGCCCGATTGTGATTTCATCCGCGGCCTGCCACCTGCCATCGCCGTTGAGCAGCGTACCGTGACACGCAACTCGCGCAGCACGGTAGGCACGAGCACCGAGATCTACGACTACCTCAGGTTGCTGTTTGCCCGCGTGGGCAAGACGTATTCGCCCATTTCGGGAGAAATTGTCAAGAAGCATACCGCCAATGATGTCATCGACACCATCAACACCTATCCCGACGGCACCCGCCTGGCACTGTTGACCGAAGTCATTGTCCCTGAGGGCCGCGACTTGCGCACGCAACTCGACATCCTTGTCAAGGGCGGCTACTCCAGGCTGATGACGCGCGACGGACGTTTCGTCGATATCTCACAGGTCATGGAAACCGAGGGGGACATCAACGCTGCCGACTACCGTCTGCTCATCGACCGTATGGCAGTGACTCACAGCCGCGACGACGAGATGCGCCTGCTGGACTCCTTACAGACGGCTTTCTACGAGGGCAAGGACGAGTGCATCGTCGTGGTATGGCAGCAGGACGGCACGCTGGCAGAGCACCGTTTCTCCAAGCGCTTCGAACTGGACGGAATGACCTTTGACGAGCCGAGCGACCTGATGTTCAACTTCAACAATCCCATCGGGGCGTGTCCCACGTGTGAAGGCTTCGGCAGCGTGATTGGCATTGACGAGAACCTGGTGATTCCCGACAGGAGCCGCTCTGTGTATGACGATGCCGTCATGTGCTGGCGTGGCCAGGTGATGGGCGAGTGGAAACGTGAGTTCATCCATGTTGCAACACGGCACAATTTCCCCATTCACAAGCCTTATCACGAGCTGACACAGGAGCAACGCGACCTGCTGTGGCACGGCACGGGCGATAGTGAGTGGAGCGGCATCGACGGCTTCTTTGAGTGGGTAAAGAGTAAATCCTATGCCATCCAATTCCGCGTGCTGCTGGCCCGCTACCGCGGCAAGACCGTTTGCCCCGACTGCCACGGCACGCGCCTCAAGCCCCATGCCCAATATGTCAAGGTGGGCGGCATGACCATCAGCGACCTGGTGCGCATGCCTGTCAAGGACCTGGCACAATGGTTTGTCCAACTGACACTTGACGAGACCGATGCGCTGATAGCCAAACGACTGCTTACCGAGATCAACAGCCGTCTGGACTACCTGTGCGAGGTCGGTGTGGGCTACCTCACGCTCGACCGCCTGTCGGCGACCTTGTCGGGCGGTGAGAGCCAGCGCATCAATCTGGCTACTGCCCTGGGCAGCTCACTCGTCGGCTCGGTCTATATCCTCGACGAGCCCTCCATCGGTCTGCACCCGCGCGACACCCACCGCCTGATCCATGTGCTGCGCATGCTGCAGCAGTTGGGCAACACGGTGGTCGTCGTCGAGCATGACGAGGACATCATCCGCAGCGCCGACTATCTCATCGACGTGGGACCCGAGGCCGGACGCAAGGGCGGCAGAATCACCTATCAAGGCCCCGTGGACCGTCTTGCCGACGCCACCGAGAGCTACACCGCCCGTTACCTCACCGGCACGATGACCATCCCCGTCCCCAAGCGGCGCCGTCCATGGAACCAGTATATCGAAGTCAAGGGCGCAACGCACAACAACCTCAAGAACATCAACGTCAAGTTCCCGCTGGGCGTGATGACAGTGGTTACCGGTGTGAGCGGTTCGGGTAAATCTACCCTCGTGGGCAAGATCCTCTACCCTGCCCTAGCCCGTCAGCTGGACCAGACCGCTGACGCCCCAGGCAGTTTCAGCGGCATCGGCGGTGACCTGAGTCGCCTGCAGGCCGTGGAATTTATCGACCAGGGACCCATCGGCAAGAGCACGCGCAGTAACCCTGCGACCTACTTGAAGGCCTTTGACGAGATACGCCAGTTGTTCGCCCAGCAGCAACTGTCCAAGCAGATGGGCTATAATGCCGGCTTCTTCTCGTTCAACTCGCCTGGTGGCCGTTGCGAGGAGTGCAAGGGCGAGGGCACCATCACCATCGAGATGCAGTTCATGGCGGACATCACCCTGACCTGTGAGGCATGCCACGGCAAGCGTTTCAGCCGCAACGCCCTTGACGTGACCTTCCGTGACAAGACCATCAGCGATGTGCTTGACATGACAGTAAACCAGGCCATTGAGTTCTTCAGCGAGTCCAACACCTATAACGAGCACAAGATTGTGCGTCGCCTCAAACCGTTGCAGGACGTCGGTTTGGGCTATATCAAGTTGGGACAGTCGTCATCGACCCTGTCTGGCGGTGAGAACCAGCGTGTGAAGCTGGCCTACTACTTGAGTGGCGAGCGCCAGGGCAACACGTTGTTTATCTTCGACGAGCCGACGACGGGTCTGCACTTCCACGACATCAACACGCTGATGCGCTCATTTGACCAGCTCATCGGCAATGGCCACACGGTGGTCATCATCGAGCACAACCTCGACGTCATCAAGTGTGCCGACCACATCATCGACCTCGGTCCCGAGGGCGGTGACAAGGGCGGCAACATCGTTGTCGAGGGCACGCCCGAGCAGGTCGCCCAGTGCAAGGAGAGCCACACCGGCCGCTTCCTCGCCGAGAAACTCACCTCACACTAAGACGCTAAGACGCAAAGTTTTTTTATGAATACAACGATTCAAGAAATACTGAGAGAGACAAGGAAGGAGTTTTTTGCTTTCCGTAACGGGATTGTGGCTGACAAACTGAGGAAAGCAGGGGACCCGCATTCCATGATTATGGGGTGTTTGCTGGTGGATGTGCAAGGCATCGCCCAGAGGACGCGCGAGGGCGTTACCGACGAGGAACAGCTTGCCGCCATCGCCGCCGAACTGTGGGCTGACACCAATTCACGCGAGTGCCGTCTTGCAGCGCCCATGCTCTACCCTGCCGAGCAGATGAGCCTGGAACGAGCCATGCAGTGGTGCCAGAGCGTCGAAACCGTGGAAATTGCCGACAACCTGTGCCACAAACTGCTGCGCCACACCGCTGACGCCAACACCCTGTTCAGACATCTCATTACCGATGAGCGACCACTTGTGAAATACACGGGCTACCGCCTGCTGCTTAACCTGTTGCTGCTGGGCAAAGTGCAACCCACTGCACAACTCAAGGCCGCCATCGAAGCCGAGGCAACCACCACGCAGCCCCATACATCCCTATTACTGAAAGACATCCTCGAGGAGTTAGAGTTACACTTTTGACAAAAAGTTCCTCGTGCTTGAACGCGAGGAACTCCATGATTTCAAAACACAAGATTACTCCATTTGATCAAGAAGGAGATTCATTCTTGACCATTTGGTCGTAATCTGACTTATCCATGTATTCGGTAAACTTCGACTTCAGTTTTTCAAAACGTTTTTTTTGAGTCACTGACATCTCATTGACTCTGCTTTCCAAGGCCGCAGCTATTCCAATGCCTTCGCAATAGGTGTCACGTAAAAAACTACCGACATTATTCGTCCTATAAGCTTCCTCAACCACATCATACAATAGCTCCAATCTTGATAACTCCCTTTGCAACCAGTGTTCTTTGCTCTCAGTACTGGCTCGACCCTGACCCGCAAAAAATTCCACTTGATTAAGCTGTCCGGTAAAATGGCTATCAAAGTCAAACATCACATAGTTATTCTCTCCCTTAAAAGGCACAAAAATCCGCATTACCGCTCTCATAGCATTTAAGTTGTGAAACAGAAGATCAAATGTTTGCTCCAACTCCAACTTTTGGTCCAGATAAAACATACCGAAGGCATCGGCCAACTGCAAGTATTTGTCTGACCCATCCATCCAACCGGACACCAATTCCGACTCCTCACATTCTTCTTGATAGTCATTCCATTGAACAGGAATTGATGCAAATAATACAATCATTCCATCCACCACACAACCTAAATAGGCAGAGTGCGAATCCATATAACCAAAACTGGTAGCCAAAATCATACCACGGTATTTTCCTGACGGCATCATGAATATCCGTTCCATTTGCCAGTCATTGAATGAATGACTATCTTTGTCTCCATAAATATCATCATATCCGTAAAGATAGTAATCTGATACCAACCGCAAAGGGGTGGTCAACTTCTTGGACACCCATGGCGTTTCGAAGTAAAAATAATCTCTTTCACAAAAATTGATTTTCAACCATTCATCTTGCTCTTCTAATACAGGTGCGTATTTGATATGGACTGGTTCGTCTCCTTTTTTGGGAGTTTCAGCATAGACCACACCAAGCGGACAGTCAAGACATTCAGCATCAACAATTCGATAAACCAGTCGCGGTGTGGACACAGAAGGCCCTTGACGCAGATTCACACCATCATTCACTTTAACCCATTTCTCAATTTGTGGCATCTTAAACCTCACCGAAGCACCTTGACCCCAAGCCCAACTTGCCATCAATACGCTCATAGCCAATAAAACAAATCTGTTCATTCTCAAATACAAAAATTATGGCAGCACTTCAAAAAACGATGTAAAACATAGTGCCACTTAGTAGCATCATATTGCCCCGACAAAATAATTTCTTTATCCAGTACTGCTAAAAACAAGAAAAAACTAGCCGTTGCGTGGCAAAGATAACAAAAAAATGGAAGAATCACCCGTATAGTTATATTTTTCTCATGATCTCACCATTAGAAATGATAATACTCACCTCTCATTCATCCCCACATAAGGTCGCGGATGATGCTGTCGCTTAGCATGATGCCGGCGCTTGTCAAGACGCAGCGGTGGTCATCTGTCATTCTAAGATGGCTGGCCGATATGTGCCTTGCAGCCTCGCGGGTGAAATGCGTCCAAGACTCGTCGCCGAAGTCCCTGCGCAGGCGGTCGGCTTCCACGCCGTGAGCCGTTCTTAAGCCCAGCATTACGCGCTCGTTGTAGCGTTCCTGCCACGTCAACGCTTCCTGTTCATAAGCTGTTTCACCAGCCCTTATTTTGTTGATATAACCCTGCAAATCGCTGGGGTTATAGCGGCGCACCGTGCCGTCATAGCTATGGGCTGCTGCACCGAGGCCCAAATAGGGCGTGTCATCCCAGTAGGAGGAATTATGACGGGAACGATAACCAGGCAAGGCAAAGTTGGATATTTCATAATGCTCATAACCAGCAGCTTGCAATTCATCCACAAGGATGCAATACATCTCCAAGCACTGTTCCTCAGGCACTTCAACGACCTCACCTCGTTCTCGCTGATGCCACAGGCGAGTACCCTCCTCATAAGTCAGCCCATAGGCCGAAATATGCTGAGGTTTCAACGCTATTGCCTGCTCTACCGAAGCCGTCCATGAGGTAACCGTCTGTCCCGGCAAGCCGAAGATGAGGTCAATGCTGATGTTGTTGATACCTGCTTCGCGCAGATTGGTAACAGCATCCATCGCCTGATGCGCCGTGTGACGGCGACCTATCAGATGCAGAATTGGATCCTCGAACGACTGCACACCCATACTCACGCGATTCACACCGAGAGCAGCCAACGCAGCGCACCAACCAGGTGTCACGTCGTCGGGATTGGCCTCGACCGTAAACTCATCAACGACAGACAGGTCAAGCGCATCACGCAAGCCATCAACCAATCGCGACAACAAGGGCAAAGGCAGTTGCGACGGCGTGCCACCACCCAGGTAGAGCGTTTTGACCTGGGCACCACACAACTCACCACGACGCAGCCGCGCCTCTGCGACCACCGCCTCTACGTAAGAAGCACCAGCATCGGCCAATTGCAACGTCGAGAAAAAGTCGCAGTAACTGCAACGACTCGCACAAAACGGAATATGGACATAAACACCTGCCATAGCGATGCAAAGATACTATTTTCTCATGACACCACCAAAGAAGGGCAAAAGCGGCAAAACCACACCAGGAGAATTGGGACAACGCAAATTTCGCAAGAGAGCTAAAAACCTAAAAACTTAGAGTTTAATCATCCGCCAATCCATGGGGACAAGGGCCGTTTTGGCATAATTTTGGGCATTGTTAAAAATTTCTTTTTAATAATGTTGAGTTTCTCAACAAAAAGTAGTAATTTTGCAGGCTGTTTAGCGAACTGAACAACAATTCACTATATAACAACCATTTAACAACAAAATCAAACTAATGAAGGTTTACAAAACAAACGAGATTAAGAACATCTCTCTCGTCGGTGGCAAGGGCGCTGGTAAGACCACTCTCACCGAGTCTATCCTCCTTGAGGGCGGCACAATCAGCCGCAGGGGTACTGTTGATGGCGGTAACACCGTCAGTGACAACACCCCGGTTGAGAAAGAGTATGGTTACTCTGTTTCCTCTACCGTGTTCTATGCCGAGAAGAACGGCAAGAAGCTCAACTTCTTTGACTGCCCGGGCAGTGACGACTTCGTGGGTAACACCGTTACCGCTCTTAGCGTTACCGACACCGCCGCGCTGGTAGTTGACGGCCGCAATGGCGTCGAGGTAGGCACCATGAACAACTTCCGCACCGTGGACCGCATCGGCAAGCCGCTGATGTTCGTCATCAACCGCCTCGAGGACGAGAAGTGTGACTTTGACAACGTTTATAACCAGCTGCGCGAGACCTACGGCAACAAGGTTGTTGCCCTCCAGTTCCCCGTGAACGCAGGCCCCGGCTTCAACAGCGTGGTTGACGTGCTGGCTATGAAGCAATATACCTGGCCCAAGGACGGCGGTAAGGCTACTGCTGCCGACATCGACGGCGCATTCGCCGACAAGGCCGAGGAGTACCGCATGGCACTGCTCGAGATGGCTGCCGAGAACGATGAGGAGCTGATGATGAAGTTCCTCGACGAGATGACGCTGACCGAGGAGGAGACCATCAAGGGTATCCGTCTGGGTATGGTTGACCGCAGCATCTTCCCCGTCGTACTGGTAAGCGCCGAGAACAACATCGGCACCGACCGTATGCTCGACATCATGAGCATCATCGTTCCTGACGTGACCGAGATGCCCGCTCCCAAGAACGCCAACGGTGACGAGGTTCCCTTCGACGAGAGCGCACCCGTGAGCGTATTCTTCTTCAAGACTTCGGTAGAGAGCCACATCGGTGAGGTTTCCTACTTCAAGGTAATGAGCGGTACCCTCAAGGCTGGTGCCGACCTGACCAACATGAACCGCGGCAGCAAGGAGCGCCTTGCTCAGATCAACGTGGTTTGTGGCCAGAACAAGACCCCGATCGACGAGCTCCACGCTGGTGACATCGGTGCTGCTGTGAAGCTGAAAGACGTTCGCTGCGGCAATACCCTCAACGAGAAGGGCTGCGAGCACATCTTTGACTTCATCGCTTATCCCGCTCCCAAGTATCAGCGCGCCATCCGCGCCCTCAACGAGAGCGAGACCGAGAAGCTGGGTGCCGTCCTCAACCGCATGCACGAGGAGGATCCCACGCTGTTGATCGAGCAGAGCAAGGAGTTGCGCCAGACCATCGTTTCGGGTCAGGGCGAATTCCACCTGCGCACCCTCAAGTGGAACATCGAGAACAACGACAAGATCCAGATCGAGTACCAGGAGCCCCGCATCCCCTACCGCGAGACCATTACCAAGGCTGCCCGTGCCGACTATCGTCACAAGAAGCAGTCTGGTGGTAGCGGCCAGTTCGGTGAGGTTCACCTGATCGTGGAACCCTATCGCGAGGGTATGCCTGAGCCCGACACCTACAAGTTCGGTAACCAGGAGTACAAGATGAACATCAAGGACAAGCAGGAAATCCCCATGGAATGGGGCGGTATGCTGGTTGTCTATAACTGTATCGTCGGTGGTGCCATCGATGCACGCTTCATCCCCGCCATCGTTAAGGGTATCATGGACCGCATGGAGCAGGGCCCGTTGACCGGTAGCTACGCTCGTGACGTGCGCGTCTGCATCTACGATGGTAAGATGCACCCGGTTGACAGTAACGAAATCTCGTTCCGTCTGGCCGCACGCAACGCCTTCTCGGCAGCCTTCCGCGATGCTAACCCCAAGGTTCTGGAGCCCGTCTATGACGTTGAGATCCTGTTGCCCGCCGACTGCATGGGTGGTGTACAGAGCGACCTGCAGGGCCGCCGCGGCATCATGATGGATATGTCGAGCGCCAACGGTCTGGAGCGCGTTAAGGCCCGCATCCCCTTGAAGGAGATGTCAAGCTACAGCACCTCTCTGAGCTCTATCTCAGGTGGCCGCGCTTCATTCAGCATGAAGTTCTCGAGCTACGAGCTCGTGCCCGCCGACGTGCAGGCTCAGCTGCTCAAGGAGTACGAGGAGAGCAAGCAGGACGAGGATTAATCCCCAGTTCTACACATTATATAATAATGGGTGCCCCGCCAGTCGGGACACCCATTATTATCTTTTTATCTAGATTGAAAACACACTTGGGAAAAAACGTAAAATAATTGGACAATCGGCGATTTTCACGTTTGACACTAGGATGAACCAAGACGGCAAGTTGTCCATCAGCGACGTAGCATCACTGATCGACCTCATTATGAATAACGACATATAAGGTCTGCTGCCTGCTACCGAAATATCACCAACAGTTGCATCCGCGTTTACTCGACTTTATGGGCATTCATGCGGATGCAACTGTTCTTTAACTCTGAAGCTCGAAATACTAACCAGACTTCTCTGTCCCATTTGGCTGCAAAAGTGGGCGTTTTAACATTTGACGTTAAATTTTTCAGCAAAAAGTGAAACAAAATTTTGTTTTTTCACAATAAAGTGTTAATTTTGCCGTTGATTGTTAAAATCAAGGTTTTAAAATAGACAAAGAAACTCTCATGAAGAGATCTACGATATGGATATTGACGGTAGTGATGGCGATCGCCCTGTTGGGATTGCTCGCCATGCAGATCGTCTATTTGGAAAAGATGGTTGACATGCGCAACAGTCAGTTCAGCGAGATTGTGATGCGCAGCCTCTATAGTGTATCGACGATGCTGGAGCAGAACGAGACCAAGTACTTCCTTGACAAAGACCTGGCCGAAGCCGAGCAGATGTATTCAGGCATCAGCGAGAACAGTTTTAGCTTTGGCGAGAGCAAAGAAGCCAACATCGACACGACACTCAACACCGAGGACCCCGCCAACCTGCGTCCCGCCAACCGCAACACATTAAAGGACTTGAACGACAGCTACCAGCATAAGCAGGAAATCCTCAGGGGACAATTCCTGTACCAGAAGAGCCTGCTCTATGAGGTCATCTTGACGATCCTCAACCACTCCAGCGACCGCCCCATCCAGGAGCGCGCCGACAGTGCCACGGTAGCCAGCTACCTAAGGTCGGAACTTGAATTCAACGGCCTGTCGCTTCCGTTTGAATTTGCCATCGTGAACCGCACCAATGGCGTTGTCTATAAGACCAGCGGCTATTCCCCGATGAGCCAAGCCGATGTTTACAGCCAGGTGCTGTTCCCCAACGACCCGAAGAACAAACGCAACACCCTGAACGTCACCTTCCCCAACAAGAGCGACTACATCTTCTCGTCGGTGAAGTTCCTGGTGCCCTCACTGGCCTTTACCTTCCTGTTGCTGGGCGTGTTCCTGTACACCATCTCGGTGGCCTTCAAGCAGAAGAAACTGAGCGAGATCAAGAACGACTTCATCAACAACATGACGCACGAGTTCAAGACGCCCATTTCGTCCATCTCGATTGCTGCCCAGATGCTCAACGACGACAGTGTGCGCAAGAGCCCCGAGATGCTCAAGCACGTGTCGGGCGTCATCAACGACGAGACCAAGCGCCTGCGCTTCCAGGTCGAGAAGGTGCTGCAGCTATCGCTGTTTGACCGCAAGAACGCTACCATGCGCCTTGAGGAAGAGGACGCCAACGCCAACATCTACAATGTCATCAACACCTTCAAGCTGAAGGTTGAGAAATATGGTGGCCACATCAATGCCAACCTTGACGCCGAGGATCCCATCATCAACGTGGACAGGATGCATTTCACCAACGTGATCTTCAACCTGCTGGACAACGCCGTCAAGTACCGCCGCGAGGACGTGCCACCCGAGCTCACCGTTACTACGGTCAACCCCGACGAGGACCACATCCAGATCACCGTCGCCGACAACGGCATCGGCATGAAGCGCGAGGACCTGAAGAAAATCTTCGAGAAGTTCTACCGCGTCTCGACCGGCAACCTGCACGATGTGAAGGGCTTCGGCCTCGGTCTGGCCTATGTCCACAAGATGATAGACCTCTTCGGCGGCTCGATCCGTGCCGAGAGTGAGGTGAATCAAGGATCGAAATTTATTATCACATTACCACTATACAAATAATTAAAACAAAAACATTATGGAAGACAAGCTGAAAATTCTGTTGTGCGAAGATGACGAGAATTTGGGAACCCTCACCCGTGAGTATCTCGAGGACAAGGGCTTCAAGGCCGAACTGTATGCCGATGGAGAGGCTGGCTACAAGGCATTCCTCAAGGGCAAGTATGACATCTGCCTGCTCGACGTGATGATGCCCAAGAAGGACGGCTACCAGCTCGCCCAGGAAATCCGCGCCGTCAACAGCGACGTGCCCATCATCTTCCTCACCGCCAAGGCTCTGAAAGAGGACATTCTCGAGGGCTTCAAGATCGGTGCCGACGACTACATCACCAAGCCCTTCTCGATGGAGGAGCTCGTGATGCGCATCGAGGCCATCCTGCGCCGCGTCAAGGGCAAGAAGGGCAAGGAAGTCACCGTTTACAAGATCGGTAAGTTCACCTTCGACACCCAGCGCCAGGTTCTCTTTACCGACGACCGCAGCGAGAACCTTACCACCAAGGAGAGCGAGCTGCTGAGCCTGCTGTGTGCCCACCTGAACGAGATTCTGGAGCGCAACTTCGCGTTGAAGACCATCTGGATCGACGACAACTATTTCAATGCCCGCTCGATGGACGTTTACATCACCAAGCTGCGTAAGAAACTCAAAGAGGATCCCAACATCGAGATCATCAACATCCACGGCAAGGGCTACAAGCTCATTGCTCCCGAGGTAGAGACCGAGGAATAATCCATCGACATCCATACCTATAATAAAAGTCGCCCCGTCCGGGCGATTTTTATTATATGGCAGATATACTGTCTGTATCCTAAATTGCGTTAAATCTGGAATAATCTTCCACCGTCCGAGGTATAAGGGTTGCACTATTGGAACGAAAACACTAATTTTGTGCGGTTAAAAACGTGATTGATCAAGAAATGATATACCTCTATCGGATATACCAGTGGTGCATCGTGGCACCCATCATGCTTGTTTACAGCATCATTACCGCATTAATCACCATGCTGGGATGCCTGTTCAACCAGGAATATTGGGGTTATTTCCCTGCCAAGTGGTGGGCGCGGGTGTGGTGCTGGCTGCATCTTGTCCGCGTGCGCGTCGTGGGCCGTGAGCTCATTGACCACGAGACGAGTTATGTGTTTGTTGCCAACCATCAGGGAGCCTACGACATCTTCTCAATCTACGGTTATCTGGGACATAACTTCAAGTGGATGATGCGCAAGGGCATCACCAACATCCCCATCATCGGCACCGCCTGCCGCATGGCGGGTCACATCCTGGTTGATACCCACTCCACCCAAGGCCTGCGCAACACGATGGCCGCTGCCATGAAGAAGTTGCACCGAGGCATGTCGATTGTCGTCTTCCCCGAGGGACGCCGCACCGATACCGGCAAGATGGGACCCTTCAAGAACGGCGCGTTCAAGCTCGCCCTGGAGTTTGGTCTGCCCGTGGTACCCATCACCATCGACGGCAGCTACAAGGTCATGCCACGCAGCACCTTCAACGTGACGCCCGGCACCATCACCCTCACCTTCCATGCGCCCATCGAGCACACCGGTGGCAACGATATCGCCCAGGTGAGTGCCCATTGCCGTGAAGTCATCCAGCAGGACCTTCCCCAAGACCAACGCGACACGCCACAATAAGCACAAACAGAAAACAAGAAGTGCAATAAATACTTCATGATGAAAACCATCATCGCGTATTTATTGCACTTCTTGTTTTGTCCTTGGACTTACCTGCCGTTACCAGACGATTGTGTCGTTCTTGACCGTGGGCTCGATCTCACGGCTTAGTTTGCGCCACTCTTTGGAGTTGATATAGTCCATGATGATGTGGGCATGCTTGATGTTGTGCATATCGCTGCCCAGGTAGTCGATCATTCCGTTGTGGGCAAACCACAAAGCACTGTCACGGGCTTCCTCGCCGAAGTAACCGGTAAACGACAGGATATTGACCTGGAACTTGGCACCAGCATTGTGCAACTGCTCATAGCGTTTGCGACGACGGGAGTAGTAGTTGTAACGCTCGGGGTGAGCCAGAATGGTTTTGTAACCCTTGACCTGCATGTCAAACAGCAGTTCGTCAAGGTTCATCAACTCCTGTTGGAAAGAGTTCTCGAGCAGGATGTGGTTGCCAGGCATCGGTATCAGGTGGTCGGCAGCATATTCCTTATCAAAATATTCATCCATGCGGTACTCGGCACTCAAGTGCAACTTGATGCTGAGACCGGCATCGGTCACCGCGTCCTGGAGCTTCAGGAAAGCATCCATCAGGCTCTCACGCGTGTTCTCAAAGGTCACCGCCGTCACATGGGATGTGAGGATGATATTGCTGATACCCATTTCCTGTTCGGCATGAAGCATCTCTAACGAGTCCTCAATAGAACGTGAACCATGGTCCACACCCGGCAGGATGTGACAATGGATGTCGGTATTGTAGAAGAGCTTTACCTGCTCTCTATTACTCTTGAATAAATTGCCAAATAGGCCCATATTTTAACTATCTAGTATTTTTATCTAACAAATTGACCTGCAAAAATAATAATTTTTTTTATTATACAACCTCGAAGCCCAATTAATTTATCAACAATTCATTATCCTCATCTCTCCAAAATCAACCAGCATCCTTCAGACAATAGTTAAAAAATGTGTTACCTGAGTGGAAAAAAACTAACAGAGTATTGCGGGATGGAAAATATACTTACCTTTGCCAGCGTGACATTGTATTAATTCACGCATTACAGTTTATCGACCCTAATCCAGATAGTATATGAAAGTCATTATCGTAGGTGCAGGAGCCATCGGTGCTCATCTTGCCGACCTGTTCTCCAAAATCAGGCAGGACATTGTCATCATTGATGACGACGAGGAAAAGCTTGAGCGCATCCAGGCCGATTGTGACCTGATGACGATACACACTTCTTCCAACACACCTATCAAATCGCTTAAAGAAGCTGGCGTGAAGAGCGCCGACCTTTTCATCGCCGTGACCCGTGACGAGAACCTGAACCTGAGCCTCTGCGTACTGGCTAAGTCCATGGGAGCCCGCCAAACCGTTGCCAAGGTCGAAAACGTCGAGTTCACCGACCCGCAGATCGTCAACTCGTTCAAGTCTGCCGGCATCTCGTCGATTATCTACCCCGACCAACTGGCAGCCATCGACATCGTCAACGGTCTGGAACTGACCTGGGCCCGCCAGCGGTGGGAAGTGCACGGCGGCTTGCTCACGCTGTTGGGCATCAAGTTGAGGAACAGCTGCGAAATTCTCAACCAGCCCTTCAAGGACATCTTTAAGCCCGATTCGCCCTACCACGTCGTAGCCATCAAGCGCGGCACGACGACCATCATACCCACGGGCAATGACATGCTCCTCGATGGTGACTATGCCTATTTCATGACCACCAGGGAGTTTGTGCCCAACTTGAAACACATCATGGGTAAGAGTCATTATCCCGATGTGAAGAATGTCTTCATCGTGGGCGGCGGCAAGACTGCCGTAAGAGTTGCCAACATGCTTCCCAGCGGGATGCGTGCCAAAATTTTTGAGAGCAACACCCATCGCTGCGAGGAACTCATCGAACTGGTGGATACCGACCGTGTGATGATCATCAATGCCGACGGACGCTCGGTGGCCAACCTGATGGAAGAAAACATCAAGAGCGCTCAGGCCTTTATCGCATTGACCGGAAACGCCGAGGCCAACATCCTGGCATGTCTCACTGCCAAGCAGCTCGGTGTGAGCAAGACCATTGCCATGATCGAAAACATGGACTACATGGACATCGCCGGCAATGTCGATATCGGGACCATCATCAACAAGCAGGCCCTCACTGCCAGCCACATCTACCAACTGCTACTCAACGGAGACGTCCGCAACATGCGCAACCTACTGACCGTCAATGCCGACGTGGCAGAATTCACAGCCCATCCCGATTCACGCATCACCCGCAAGCGTGTGCGTGACCTTAACTTCCCTGTAGAAGCCGAGTTGGGTGGCATCGTCCGCAGCGGCAAGGGTTTACTCGTGAACGGCAACACACTGATTGAGCCAGGCGATATCGTGGTTGTCTTCTGCCACGGAACAGAAATCAGCCGCATTGAAAAGTATTTCATCTGAGCACCACCATGTTCAACAGCCGATTGATATTCAAAATTCTAGGCACACTGCTCTGGATCGAGGCAGCATTCATGACGCTGAGCCTCATCTTGGCCCTGTGCTACCAGGAGAGCGACATCATGCCTTTTGCCGTGACAATCGCCCTCACCGCACTAGTGGGAACAGGACTGAGGCTCCTGCTTGGACGCCATGCCGATAGTGCATTGAGCCGCCGTGACGCCTATCTGCTCGTCACAGTCGTCTGGATAGCCTTTGCTTTGTTCGGGATGCTGCCGTTTCTCATCGGCGGATATATCGACAATGCCACCGACGCCTTCTTTGAGACCATGTCAGGACTGACGACGACAGGAGCGACATGCATCGACAAGGTGGAAGGCTTGCCTCACGGCTTGCTCTTCTGGCGTTCATTGACACAATGGATAGGCGGGTTGGGAATTGTTTTCTTCACCATCGCCATCATTCCATCCTTTGTCGGCGGTTCGGTCAAGGTCTTTGCCGCCGAAGCGACCGGTCCCATCAAGAGCAAGATGCATCCTCGATTGACGACCAGCGCCAAGGCATTGTGGGGCATCTATCTGCTGTTGACCGCTGTTTGTGCCGCACTGTTTTTCGTCTTCGGCATGGGCCCGTTCGACGCCATCAACTATGCCATGACAATCACTGCCACCGGCGGCTTTGCCACCCACGACGCCAGCACGGGCTACTTCAACAATGCCGCCATCGACTACACCGCCATCGTGTTCATGTTCCTCTCGGGCATGAGTTTCGCCTTGCTCTATGCAGCGTTGTTCAAGGGCAAGGTCAAGCAGTTGCTCAAGAATGCCGAGGTCCGTCTCTATGGAGCGCTGGCGCTTTCATCCACCGTCCTCATTGTCTTTTTCCTGCTGCGTTACAACAACTACGATGTCGCCGACGCCATCCGCGTTGCCTTGTTCCAGGTCGTGTCGTTCCTGACCACTACCGGAATGTTTAACGAGGACGCTGCCCAGTGGCACCACATCACTTGGGTAATCCTGAGCTTGTGCATGTTCTTTGGTGGATGTGCAGGGAGCACGGCGAGTGGATTCAAGTGCGCTCGCGGGGTCATCGCATTGAAAATCCTGCGCAACGAGATTCGCCACATGCTGCATCCCAAGGCACTGCTGCCCCTCAAGGTCAATGACTCGACCGTACACACGTCAGGGCAAATCACGCTGCTGGCATTCTTCCTTGCCTACATCACCCTGTGCTTCACCGCCTACTTCATCATGATTCTCGTTGGCGTGGACAGCACCAACTCCTTTACCATCGCCTTGAGTTGCGGCAGCAACGTGGGCCCCACTTTGGGCCTGGAAATCGGGCCCACCATGTCGTGGAGCATCCTGCCAGCCATGGTCAAGTGGATTCTATCGCTCTTGATGCTGATGGGACGTCTTGAGATCTTCACTGTCCTGGTCATCTTCACTCCCTGGTTCTGGAAAAACCACTGATAATCAAAAAAAAGAGCGAAAAAGTTTTTCCAGTTCAAAAAATGGTTGTACCTTTGCACGCCATTACAAAAAATAGGCGTTTACCACCGCCAAAATATTGTAAGTTTAACATTTAAAGATATATCGAAACAATGAAGAAGGATATCCATCCCAGCAACTATCGCGAGGTTGCTTTCAAGGACATGTCTAATGAGGAGGTCTTCATCACCCGCAGTACGGTGAACACCAAGGAGACCATTGAGATTGACGGCACCACCTATCCCCTGGTGAAGCTTGAGATTACCAACACCTCACACCCGTTCTTCACCGGTAAGCAGAAGCTCGTCGACACCGCAGGTCGCGTGGACAAGTTCATGCAGCGCTACGGCAACCGCAAGAAGAAATAAGAAGACATCGTCATGGCACAAACTGCCGTGTGCGCACACGACAGTTACACTACACAAGACACAGACGACGCGCCCTTCCCGACCAACGGGAGGGCGCGCCTCTTGTTATAGACCTGCCGGGCAAGCATCAGCCGGTATCAATCCGGCAGAAACATCGTCTGCATTGAGTCGATCATATTGATCAACGAATTTTCGGCACCAAAATGTCCACACGCGGCCGTCGTCAACGACAGGGCTGCCACAGCCAACAGCGGGCGCAGCAGTATCTTGGACCAGGCTATGCCTTCACGCCAGGGCTTAGCGTTAATCAGCAAGACAACCTCCAGCAACACCCACAACAACGCCGAATGGTCAACAGTCCCCACCAGATATTTGAACCCCAAGGACCTATCTCCCACAAAAAGACAATAGCACAAACCGCCGACATGAACCAGCACCTTGGTCACAGCTATGGCCAGGAAGACCGAGGCCACGATACGCCACAGCGTCCCCCACCAGCCGTAGCCGAACAGCTGCTTGTAGTCACACCACAGCATGAGCGGCAGGACTATCATGACCATGAAACCAGCCGCCTCATCTCCACTGCCCGACAACGGAGGAATCAGGTAGAACACCAGCGTCACAATCAACATATACAGCAAGAACTGCACCCCGATAAATACCTGGATAAAGAAGCCCTGGGGCAAAGTGTGGCGAGGCAAGCGCGGTGCCGAGCGGAACAGGAACCACACTGGCACGATAAACAACGAGAAGCCCATGAGCACAGCCCAGTGGATGTGGTTTCCCATCCAGTTATAAAAGTCGCCCAGCAGAAAGTCCTGTACCGCATTTTTGCCCGCATCTTCATCGACTGTAGCCTCAAAATCAATCCCCAGCAAGCCATAGACCAGCACCACTAGCACAGCCATGACAACCAGCATCTTGACTGGTGGGAAACTCACTTGGCGTTTGCCGCTGATGTAATCACGGATCAGATAACCGGGGCGCCACAGCAGCTGCCACAGTGTGTAGGGCAACGACCGCGTGCCCACGCCCCACACGTCCATCACGCCCTGCCACACACTATGCCAAGTAATGGGGCCATAGACGGCCTTCTGGCCGCAACGCGGGCAGTAGTTATTCTCACTCTCGGCGCCACAATTACAACACCCGTGATGATCATGACTGTCATGGTATTCAAACGGCTGTTGCTGCCACTGGCGGAATTGACGATATTTCTCCTTGAGCGTACTCATTGCTCTGGTTCAATAATATTGTCATCCACAGCGATTGGAGGATTCTCAACAACCTGATTATCGGTTGGTTGTGTGATGGCACGGCGCACACGACGCTCAGCGAGATACTCCTGCAGGCTGGTGAAGTTGAACAGCAACAGACAGATGCCCGTAATGAGCACAACGACTGGCACATTCTCACGCAGTGACGGCACCACGAGCGAAAGGATGCCGCACAAGGCGACAATCATGGGACACAAGTGATACCAGCCCTTAGTCTTCAGGCTATCGCGCGACAAAAACAGGTAGATGATGTGGAACAACCCGAGAACAATGAGCAGCAGTGCCATAAACATCTGCAGGATACCATCAAACAAGTGTGCCTTGATGATCATCACCAATCCGAAGCACAAACCTCCCACAGCGGGCAGCACGCCCAGGTAGTCAGTACTAGTGCGGGCATCGGAATGGCGCACGGCAACCATGATCAGGTAAATGATTGCTGGTAACAAGAACATGGCACCCATCACACGGCACCCCCACAACATGACGTTGGGAACACCATGAAAAATGATAAGAATGATACCAGCCAATAGTAAAACAACATTTGTAAGGAGGTTAATACTTACCTTTTTCATTAGTTTTTTGCAATATTTAATGAGTTGTTAATAATTTTTCCACAAAAATACCCTAAAAACATCTATTATCAAAAAATATCACATAAAAAAGTATTATCTTTGCAGGGAATGGAAGAGAAACGAAGACACATAGTCGCTATCATTAATCCAGTGTCGGGTACAGGCAACAAGGATAAGATACCACGCCTAATCGACACCGTCGTAAACCACGACACCAATGACGTGAGCATTATCGCAACAGAATATCCCGGTCACGCTCGTGAGATTGCCGCCCAAGCCGTCAGTGACGGAGCCGATGTGGTAGTCGCCATCGGAGGCGACGGCACCGTCAACGAGGTGGGCAGCGCCCTGTGCAACACCAATACCGCCCTTGCCATCATCCCCGTCGGTTCAGGAAACGGCCTGGCACGCCACCTGCGCATCCCGATGAATGCCAGTCGAGCCCTGCAAGTGCTCAACAATGGCGCTGTCGGGCAATTTGACTACTGTACCATTAACGGCAGGCCATTCTTCTGCACCTGTGGCATGGGCTTTGATGCCGAGGTGAGCTATAAGTTCTCCAACGAGGGCACACGCGGCTTCATCACCTATATTAAGTCAACACTTAAGGAGTATTTCAAGTACAAGCCCAAGGAATACCTGATCGACATCGATGGTGCCAAGCTGAAGGAGAAAGCCTTTGTCATCGCTTGCTGCAACGCGGCACAATATGGCAACAACGCCTTTATTGCCCCGCGCGCGACCATGCAGGATGGCTTGATTGACATTACGGTGATGCACCCCTTCAATTTCATCTCAAGTCCCATCCTTGGCGCTCGCCTGTTCCTGAAACAGCTTGACCGCGATCACCACGTGAGCATCTACCGCGGCAAGCGCATCGTCATTGACCGCCAAAACGACGAAATCATGCACATCGACGGTGATCCCATGAAGATGTCCGCCCATATCGTCATCGAAATCGTAAGCAAAGGCATCAACATCTTGGTGCCCCCTTCCCTTCTTGACGACACAGAAACCAACAACTAGAATCTACTGAAAGATTAACCAGAAGATATAAAACCAAAATAAGACCTTATGAGTTATCTGAAATTTGACAAAAACCTGATGATCAACTTGGAGCAGTCACTGCCCAAGGAGATGTTGCGCACCAACCAGTCGGGAGCCTATCACTGCACTACCATTGTGGGCTGTAACACCCGCAAGCAGCATGGCCTGCTGGTTATCCCGGTGCCCGAGCTTGATGACAACAACCACGTGTTGCTGTCCTCGCTCGACGAGACGGTCATCCAGCATGGTGCACCCTTCAACTTGGGTCTGCACCGCTACAAGGGTGACACCTACAGTCCCAACGGACACAAGTACATCCGTGAATACAACTGCGAGCGCGTGCCCACCACGACCTACCGCGTGGGCGGTGTGATCCTGAAGAAGGAGAAAATCTTCATCACCCACGAGAACCGCATTCTCATCCGCTACACGCTGGTGGATGCCCACTCGGCGACGACGCTGCAGTTCAGGCCCTTCCTGGCCTTCCGCAACGCCAACGACCTGTGTGTAGAGAATGCTGTTGCCAGCCGTGAATACCAGGAGGTTTCTAACGGTATTTCCACCTGCATGTATAATGGCTATCCCACGCTGTACATGCAGATGAACCACAAGCCCAAGTTCGTGTTTGACCCCCATTGGTACAAAAACATCGAGTACACCAAGGACCAGGAGCGCGGCATCCCCTATAGCGAGGATCTGTATGTGCCCGGCTATTTCGAGGTCGAGATCAAGAAGGGCGAGCCCCTCATCTTCTCGGCTGGCGTCGAGGAAGTGAACACCAGGACGCTGACCAAGATGTATGAGGACGAGATCAAGCCGCGCACACCGCGCACGAGCTTCTACAACTGCATGAAGAACAGCGCCAAGCAGTTCTACATCACCAATAAGGAAGGTCACTACCTGCTGGCAGGTTACCCCTGGTTCAAGATCCGTGCCCGCGACGAGTTTATCGCCCTGCCCGGTTGTACACTGTCAGTACACCACCGTCAGGACTTCGAGCTCATCATGGACACTGCCCAGCGTGCGCTCAACGATTGGATGCGTGACGGAACACTCGACAAGCACCTTGTCGGGCTGGACCTGCCCGACGTGCCCCTGTGGGCCATCTGGGCAGTACAGCGCTATGCCCATGACCTGAATGCCGAAGCCGCCCGTGAGCGCTACGGCAAACTGGTCATGGATATCATCAACTTTATTGCCGACGGCCATCATCCTAACCTCAAGCTGGATCCTAACGGCCTGATTGCCACCGACGGCACCAAGCGCCCCGTCTCGTGGATGAACAGCACCCACCCCGACGGCACGCCGCTGATCCCGCGCACGGGCTATCTGGTAGAGTTCAACGCCTTGTGGTATAACGCACTGCGCTTTGCCACCGAGGAGCTCTTTGTTGACCGTTATGACGAGAAGGACTTCGTAGAGCGCTGCAACGAGATTGCCGACAAGTGCAAACCCGCGTTCATCGAGACCTTCATGACCGACTACGGCTACCTCTACGACTACGTGAACGGCAGCTATACCGACCTGAGCGTGCGGCCCAACATGATCATTGCCGCCGCTACCGACTACAGTCCCCTGGACCGCCGCCAGCGCAAACGCGTGCTCGACATCACGACCCGCGAGTTGCTGACGCCCAAGGGCCTGCGCACCCTCAGCCCCAACAGCTACGGCTACATTCCCTGGTATCTGGGTACCCCCGAGGAACGCCAGACCGCTTATTATGCCGGCAGTGCCCGTCCCTGGCTGATGGACTTCTACAGCAAGGCCTACATCCGCGTCTTCGGCCTGAACAGCATCTCATTCATCGAGCGTATGATGATCGGCTTCGAGGACGAGATGAAGGAAGGCTGCATCGGCTCGTTGAGCGAGCTCTATGACGGCAACCCGCCCTTTATCGGCCGCGGTGCCGTGAGCTTCGCCCCCAACGTGGGTGGCATCCTGCGCGTGCTGCGCACCTTCAAGAACCTGCACATCATTGACGAATAAAACGACAAGAGATATGAAAGCATTAATGTTTGGCTGGGAGTTCCCCCCTCACATCCTGGGAGGACTGGGAACAGCAAGTTACGGCTTGACCAAGGGCATGTGGCAGAACGGAGACATGGATATCACCTTTGTCATCCCCAAGCCTTGGGGCGACGAGCCTAAAGAATTTGCCAACATCATCGGTGCCAACTCTACACCTATAGCTTGGCGCGATGTGAATATGGATTATGTGAAAAGCCGCATCGGCGATGTGATGGACCCGCAGCTGTATTTTGACCTGCGCAACCACATCTATGGCGACTTCAACTACATGAGCACCAACGACCTGGGGTGCATCGAGTTTTCGGGCCGCTATCCCGAGAACCTGCTGGAAGAAATCAACAACTACAGCATCGTGGCGGGCGTCATCGCCCGTACCGTGGACTGCGACGTCATCCACAGCCACGACTGGCTCACCTACCCTGCCGGCATCCACGCCAAGCAGGTGACGGGCAAGCCGCTGGTCATCCACGTGCACGCCACCGACTTTGACCGCTCGCGCGGCAACGTCAACCCCACGGTGTTCAGCATCGAGAAGGACGGCATGAACCATGCCGACCACATCATCACCGTGAGCAACCTCACGCGCCGCACCGTCATCGAGAAATACGGCATCAGCCCCGACAAGGTGACCACCGTTCACAATGCTGTGGAACCCCTGAACGAGGAACTGCTCAACCTGGAGGCGCCTCCCGGCAAAACGAGCAAAGTCATCACATTCCTGGGCCGCATCACGATGCAGAAGGGTCCCGAATACTTCGTTGAGGCTGCTGCACAGGTGCTGCACAAGGTGAACAATGCCCAGTTTGTCATGGCCGGCAGCGGTGACATGATGGACAAGATGATTCGCCTCGCCGCCAAGCGCGATATCGCCGACCGCTTCCACTTCACCGGTTTCCTCAAGGGTAAGCAGGTATATGAGATGCTGGCCGCCAGCGACGTGTATATCATGCCTAGTGTGAGTGAGCCGTTCGGCATCTCACCGCTCGAGGCGATGCAGATGGGCGTGCCGTCCATCATCAGCAAACAGAGCGGCTGTGCCGAGATTCTGGACAACGTCATCAAGATTGACTACTGGGATACCAATGCCATGGCCGATGCCATCTACAGCATCATCAAGTATCCCGCCATGTATAACGAGTTGCGTGAACAGGGCCTAGCCGAGGTCAACCAGATCACCTGGGACAAAGCCGGTGCCAAGGTTATCAACATCTACCGTAACCTCATCAACCGTTAGCATCAAGAAAATCTAGACCATCTAGAAATTCTAGAGTATCTAGAATGAATAAGATTCAAGAAAACAAAACATAAAACGACAATAAGAATATGAAAGCGATTTGTTTTTATTTCCAGATTCATCAGCCGTTCCGCCTGAAACACTACCGTTTCTTTGACATCGGCAACGACCACTACTATTATGATGACTTTGCCGACGATGACATCATCACGCGCATCGCCCAGCGGTCCTACCTGCCCGCCAACGAGATGCTGCTCGATATGATCAAGGAAAACGGCAAGAAGTTTAAAGTGGCATTCTCTATCAGCGGCACAGCACTGGAGCAGCTGGAGCAGTATGTGCCCGAGTTCATCGACTCCATGAAGGAGCTTGCAGCCACTGGTTGCGTTGAGTTCCTGAGCGAGACCTATGCCCACAGCCTGTCGTCACTCTTTGACCCCGATGAGTTTGTGGCTCAGGTTAAGGCCCATGATGAGAAGATTTTCCAACTTTTCGGTCAGAAACCCAAGGTGTTCCGCAACACCGAGTTGATCTATGACGACGACATCGCCTCGATGGTCTATGCCATGGGCTTCAAGGCTGCCATCACCGCCGACGCCAAGCACGTGCTGGGTTGGCGTTCGCCCAACTTCCTGTACAGCAGTGCCTCGGCTCCCAAGCTCAAACTGCTGTTGAAGAACGGCAAGCTGAGCGACGACATCTCATTCCGCTTTAGCAACCCCGAGTGGGCTTCCTATCCCCTCACTGCCGACAAGTACATCAACTGGATCAACGAACTGCCCCAAGAGGAACAGTTGGTGAACCTGTTCATGAACTACGACGCCCTGGGTGAGCTGCAACCTCGTGAGAGCGGCATCTTTGAGTTCATCAAGGCCTTGCCACGCTTTGCTGCCGAGAACGATATCCAGTTCTGGACACCAAGCGAGGTGGTTTCCAAGTTCAAACCAGTCGCCGAACTCGCAGTGCCCTACCCCATGTCCTGGACCGACGAGGCCCGCGACACCAGTGCCTGGTTGGGTAACACGCTGCAGAACGAGGCTGTAAAGAAGTTGTACTCCATCGGTGAGCGCGTGCGTCTGTGCCGCGACCGCCGCATCAAGCAGGACTGGAACTACCTGCAGGCTAGCGACCACTTCTTCTACATGTCCACCAAGCACAACGACGACGGTTCGGTACACTCGCACTACAGCCCCTATGACTCGCCCTATACCGCGTTCACCAACTACATGAACGTGCTGAGCGACTTCATGACGCGCGTCGAGGAGCAGTATCCTGCCAGCATCGACAACGAGGAGCTGAACTCGCTGCTGCTGACCATCCGCAACCAGGAGCAGGAAATCGAGAAGCTGCACCGCGAGGTCGAGATGATGCGCAACAACATCGTCCAGGACACCACTGGTGACTTCCCCATCGACGAGCCCGAGCCCGTTGTGGAAGAAAAGCCCGCTCCTGAACCCGCTCCCGAGCCTAAACCCGAGAAGAAGCCCGCTCCCAAGAAAAAAGCGTCCGCTAAAAAGGCCCCGGCACCCAAAACGGCCGCCAAAAAAACAACGGCCAAAAAGCCCGCCGCCAAGAAGGCCGAGCCCAAGAAACCTGCTGCTAAGAAGCCCGCTGCCAAAAAGACAAAATAACGACATTTCCTAAAAGGAAGAAAAGCCCTATGTTTGCACTGTCAAAGTCAAACATAGGGCTTGTATTTACGGTCATAATGCTTTATTATCACACTTTATTTCAATAAAATCCCTAAAATTTGTAACAAAATATTTGTTTTTTTAAAAAAACCGGTATATATTTGTAGCGAAAAGTTGAAATTTCTGCTGAATAACTGCTAATAACAAGAAAAAGCGCGTTGACCCTTGACAGGCAACACTGCCAACCGACAAACCAAGTCCCTGCGCTTTTCATTTACTGATACTTTAACGCCGAATTCGAGGGACCAAGAGGCACAAAATTCTAAGCGTATGAAAAAGTTAATTACTCTAAAGACCATTGGCTTGCTATTGGCATGCCTGTCGTGTACACTTGCAGCTAACGCCTATGACCACTATACTGGAGGGTTTTATGTTAACACTATAGACGAAGATGAAGGTGAGGTAGCTGAAATAACCTACGATGATGAAGACAACAATTATTACAGTGGTAATGTAAGCATTCCCACAGAGGTAAATATCGGTTATTTTGCCGATTGCTACGTCCCTGTCAGATATATCGGAAAATACGCCTTTCGCAATTGTTACAACTTGACCAGCATCTATATGCCCGTTGGCATAAAATCCATCGGTCAATCTGCATTCTCGTATTGCACAAGTTTGACAACAGTGACGATTCCTTACTCCGTAACTCATATTTACTACAATGCCTTCGGTGACTGCAGTAATTTGAAAACAGTCTATATTGGCAGTGGTGTGAACTATATTGCACAATTCGGCTTTGACAGTCCGTTGACCAGGGTTGAAGTCTATGCTTACAATCCGCCAACGATCGAAAGCCAGGATGCCTTCAAAAGTTCTACCTATAATGATGCCATTCTCGTTGTTCCCGAAGGAAGAGTTAGCGCTTACAAGAATGCACGTTATTGGAACAATTTCACTCACATCCGCTCTAGAAATGCTGTCACTATTAATTCCACCAATTTCCCTGACGCCAACTTCCGCAGTGCCCTGCTCTCGCTCTACCCTGATGGTTATATCAGCGACATCGCATCGATTACTTATCTAGATGTCCACAATAAAGGCATCTATAACCTAAAGGGTATCGAACTGTTTACAGGCTTGGAAAAACTGATTTGCTACTCCAATAGCATCAGTTCACTCGATGTAAGCAACAATACCAATTTAACTTATTTGGACTGCGACAATAACGGCATGACGTCACTTAAGATAAACAACACCAAACTGACCTATCTGGACTGTGGTCCCAACAACTTAACGTCAATTGCCCTTTTGCCAGCAACATTGGAGACGATTTACTGCAACGGCAACAAGTTCACCAGTTTCGGAGTTAATTCACGCTCCGCTCTTAAGACCCTTAACATCAGCAATTGCTCGTCATTGACTATGCTCAATTGTTATGACAATGATTTAACAACGCTGAATGTGTCTGGTAACACTGCAATGACTTATCTTAGCTGCGAAAAAAACGGCAATTTAACAACCATCACCGGCCTTTCTGATTGCAAGGCACTAGAAACTATCCATTGCTACAAATGTGCACTGACTGACCTCAGTGCCGTATCAGGCATGAACAATCTGGAATACCTGAATTGCTTCAACAACAAACTGACCTCGCTCACAGTGACAGACAACACCAAGCTCACAACAATCAGGATAAATGGCAACACAACATTAACCTCTCTCAATTGTAACAGTAACGCTTTGGATCAACTCGATGTGACGGATTGCACTGCCCTGAAAGATTTGCGCTGTTACTATAACCCTGACTTAACCTCCATCTCAGGTCTGTCAAGCTGCACTGCCATCACCTATCTTGACTGTGATGGTTGTGCCATCACCAGCCTCAATGGTGTGAATAATATGACCAATATCACTACACTTTATTGCGCCAGCAACAATCTCACCTCACTTGAAATTACGGGCAAGACAAAACTGACAAAAATTGGCATACAAAACAACACGCTACTTACCTCCCTCTACTGCTATAACAACGCCTTGACCTCCCTCTCCATTACTGGCTGCACAGCATTGAAAGACCTCCGTTGCTACGGAAACTCCAACTTAGCTTCTATCACAGATCTGGCTGGCTGCACGGCCATCCAGAAGCTGTACTGCTACAATTGCGCGTTGACCGACCTGAGCGCCGTCTCGGGCATGACCAACCTGGACTACCTGAGCTGTTATGGCAACAAACTGACAAAACTCTCTTTGACAAATAAGAGCAAGCTGACTGCTGTCTATTGCTATAATAACCCACAGATGACTGAGCTCTATTGCTATAGTAACCCGAAGATGACTACACTGGACTGCAAGAACTGCACAGCACTGACCACTATTCACTGCTACACCAATAATTTGACTTCACTTAATGTCACGGGCAATACTGCACTGCATACACTATATTGTTTGACCAATAGTAATCTTTCTTCAATAACTGGAATTACCAGTTGCACAGCAATGAAAATTTTCAATTGCTGGAATTGTGCCTTTACCGATCTTAGTTTTTTGAATAATTTCACCCGTCTTGAAGTTATTGGTTGTGGTGACAACAAGATGACTTCGCTCACTGTCACAGGAAAGAGCTATCTGAATACCATTAATTGTGCTGAAAATCCGCAGTTAACAACATTCTATTGCTACAACAACGCCCTGACCGAGTTAGACTTAACTGGAAACACAGGACTGAAAGACCTGCGCTGCTACGGAAACGCCAATCTTGCAACTATCAAGGGTATAGCGGACTGCAAGGCCATCCAGAAGCTGTACTGCTACAGTTGTGCGTTGACCGACTTGAGTGCAGTTTCGGGCATGACCAACATCGACTACCTGAGCTGCTACAGCAACAAGCTGACGTCGCTCACTGTGTCAAACAAGAGCAAGCTGACGGCACTCTACTGCCACAACAACCCGAACATCACCTCGCTCACGGTGACCAACAATGCCGCGCTGAAGACCCTCGACTGCAAGAACAACACGTCGATGGCAACGGCCAACTGCTACAACAACGCACTGACCACACTCACCGTTACTGGCAACAGTGCAATGCAGACGCTCTACTGCTACGGTAACCAGCTGACCTCGCTGAACGTCACGGGCTGCAGCGCGCTCAAGACGCTCTACTGCTACAAGAACAAGATCAGCGGCACCGGCATGTCGACCCTTGTCAACAGCCTGCCCACACGCACTGCCAGCAACCCTGGCACATTCCGTGTCATCTACAACAGCGGCGAGAACAACACAATGACCACTGCACAGATCACCACCGCCACCAACAAGTACTGGAAACCCAAACAGTACAACGGCAGCTCATGGGTGGACTACTCGGCAACCTTGGTGGGTGACGTGGACAACAGCGGCACGGTCAGCATTGATGACGTGACCGCACTTATTGGGTACCTGCTTAGCGGCAACGCCACAGGCCTCAATCTGGGTAACGCCGATGTCAATTCCGATGGCATGGTGAACATCGACGACGAGACCGCACTGATCAACCTGCTCCTAACTAGGAATTAAACCATTAATTGTTAACACTTTAGCACTTTTTGCATTAGCATTGGTAGAGACGCAAGATTTTGCGTCTCTACTGTTTTATGATCCACAATAACTCGTAATAATTTCGGCACATGTGTGATTGTTGATAAAAACAGTGGTGGGGTTATTGCGGGACAAGAAAAAAAAGGGTAACTTTGTCGGTTAATAGTAAAACGAACACTCAACCTAAAAAAGATACTACGATTATGGCAAGACTACGCAATTTCATGCTCCTGTGCCTGTGCGCACTGGTGATGGTGCCGGCCCTGCGTGCTGAGCACCTGATGATTATCGCTGTTAATGACACACACAGCCAGATTGACCCGGCTAGTGACGGCAAGGGCGGTGTGGCACGACGCCGCGCCATCTATGACCAACTGCGTGCAGAGAACCCCAACACGGTGCTTATCCATGCCGGTGATGCCGTGCAGGGCACGCTGTTCTTCTCGCTCTACCGTGGCGATGTGGAATATGCGCTCATGGACACTCTGGGCTATGACATCATTATTCTGGGCAACCATGAATTTGACAACGGCATGGAAGAACTGGCAGCCCACTACCGCAATGTCGATGCCGTAAAAATCAGCGCCAACTATGATTTCAGCGCCACGCCTCTTAATGGTCTGTTCCAGCCCTTCTGGATCAAGGCTGTGGGCGACAAGCGGGTGGCCTTCTTCGGCATCAATGTCAACCCGACGGGCCTGATAGCCGACATGAACTGCGTGAACCTCCGTTACAGTTTTGCCCCCAGCGTAGCTGATGCCACAGCACGTTACCTCAAGGAGGTGCTCGGCATGGACTATGCCATCATGGTGTCACACATCGGCTACAGCAGCTATGAGCCCACCGAGCCCAATGACTCACTGATCATAGCTCAAAGCCACTATATTGACATGGCCATCAGCAGCCATTCCCACACCACCATCAAGCCCGGTAGCGGCATGGACCGCATCAGAAATGCCAACGGAAAGATGATTCCCATCGGCCAGAACGGTAAGAGCGGCAAACTGGTCGCCACCTATGACTTGGACCTGGAAACTGGAGAAATTGTATATAACCACATCCCCGTTGATGCCAGCTGGGATGCTGCTGCAAGCCGCTACACCGCCATGAACCAGTGGCTCGATAATTATCGTCACGGTGTGGACTCGATCATGAACAACCCCGTAGCCACCAGCGTCCGCTTCCTGAAAAACTCCAGCGATGCGATGCAGAACTGGGTGAGCGACGCTGCAATGGACATCATCAAGGATTTGTCAGGCATCAAGAACATCGATTGCGCCATCATGAACAAGGGCGGTATCCGCACCGACATGCCTAAAGGCACCGTTACCGAGGGCGTCATCGGCTCGATGTTCCCCTTCGATAACCGCTTTGTCGTCCTTGAGATGCCCGGTACCGAGTTGATCGAGAGCGTCAAGCTGATGTGCGGCCGTGGCGGCGATGCCGTGAGCAAGGAGCTGAAAGCTACTTACAATGACAAGGGCGAACTCGTCAAGGCTACCGTCAAGGGCAAGAAGATTGATCCCAATAAGACCTATATAGTGGCCACTATCGACTACCTGGCCAATGGCGGTGACTACATGGTGCCCATGACCCGCTGCAAACGCTTGTTCGTCGATACCCAGAAGTATGGCAACCACATCTTGGACTACGTCAAGAAACTTGAGGCTGCCGGCAAGAAGATCGACGCCAAGGACGAAGTGAGAATCAAGAAGAACTAAAATTAAGAATTTAGGACTTTATGGACCTTGAGGATCATAGACCTAAGGTCCTTATAAAACTAAAAGCAATGACCAAATTCAAACGTGTATTTCTGTTGACAGCAGCCCTGATGCTGACATTGGGTGCTGCAGCACGTGGTAATGCCAAGTTGCCGAACCTGTTCAATCAGGTGGATAAGCTGGCGATGAATGCGTGGGTGGACAGCGTGTTTGACAGCATGTCGCCCGATGCCCGCATCGGCCAACTCATCGTTGCAGCCGTTACTCCGTCAAGCAATGAGGCGACCCGTGACCTGGTACGCCGCCTGGTGACACAGAACATGGTGGGTGGACTCATCTATGAGAACAGCACCATGGCAGACCAGGCCGAAGTGACCAACCTGGCACAGTCACTTGCCGCCGTCCCGTTGATGATTACCATCGACGGTGAATGGGGACTGGGAATGAGGCTCAAGGAGGTGCCCAACTTCCCGCGCAACCTCATCCTGGGAGCCATCGACGATGATATTCTGCTCTATGAATACGGCCGTGAGGTGGCACGCCAGTGCCGCCGCATGGGCATCCAGGTGAACTTTGCTCCAGTGCTTGACGTGAATGATAATCCGTTGAACCCCGTCATTGGCAACCGTTCCTTCGGCGAGAGTCCCGAACTGGTGGCACGCCATGCCATCGCCTTTGCGCGCGGTCTGGAGGACGGAGGCGTGATGGCAGTGGGCAAGCACTTTCCCGGTCATGGCAACTCGAGTGAAGACTCCCACAAAACATTGCCCGTCATCAACAAGACCATTCAGGAAATCAACACTTGCGAACTGGTGCCCTTCCGACGCTTTATCGATGCCGGACTGAGCGGCATCCTCACAGCCCACCTGCTGGTGCCCTCCATTGACGGAGGCACGGCACCGACAAGCTTGTCGTCGGGCTGTGTGAATGATGTGCTGCGCAACCAACTGAACTTTGACGGTCTCATCTTCACCGATGCCCTCAACATGAAGGGTGCCACCCAAATGCTTAAGGGTTCGGCGTGCGTCAACGCTTTGCTGGCAGGTAACGATGTGCTGCTCATGCCCGAAAACATCAATGACGAAATCGCTGCCGTCAAGGCTGCCGTCGCCAACGGGAAACTGAGCCAGAGCGTTATCGATGAGCGATGCAAGAAAATCCTGCGCTATAAGTATGCTCTGGACCTGACCTCACGTCAGCACGTCAATACCGCCAATCTGTTGAATGAAGTCAACTCTCAACATGCCGGCGTGCTCAAGCGACAGCTCATTGCCAGCAGCATCACCGTCATCAAGAACAACGACAACATCCTGCCCATCCACAACCTGCAGAGCCGCCACATCGCTGTTGCTACCATCGGCAACGAGAAAGGCACGGCATCCACGTTTACGCGCCGTTGTGCCGACTATGCCCAGGTTAAGCGCTTTGACCTTGCCAAGGCTGGCAAGCCTTCAGATCTTGCCGAACAACTGCATGAAGGCCACTTCAACACCATTATCGTGGAAGTGGGCGACGACAGCGAGGAAAGTCTGGCAGCACTGAATACAGTGGTCAAGAAATGCAAAAACGTCATCGTCGTGCTGACATGCAAGCCCTATGACATCAAGAACTACGGCACTGCCATCACCCACAAGCATGTCAAGGCCGTCGTGCTCACCTATGACAACACGACTTTGACCGAGGACTATGCTGCACAGACCATCTTCGGAGGCAATGCGGCTGGTGGTAACCTGCCCATCTCTCTGGCCTTCAAGGGCAAGAAGACACGCTATGAGGCTGGCGACGGCATCCACTACGAAGCAACCCGCCTGGGGTACACCATCCCCGCCGAAGTAGGTCTGGACAACAAGCTGTCAGCCCAAATCGACTCGGTGTGCCGTCTGGGTGTACAACAGCATGCCTTCCCCGGTTGCCAGGTTATCGTGGCACGCCATGGTAAGGTGGTCTATAAAGGCTCATTCGGTGCCATCGATTACAATAATCCCGTCAAGGTTGACGACAACACCCTGTTCGGTCTTGCATCAGTATCCAAGGCCACCGGTACCATCAGCGGCGTGATGAAAGCCTTTGATGATGGTAAATTCCGCCTCGACGACAAGGCAAGTGAGTATATTCCCGGCCTGCGCGATGGCGACAAGGAGAATATCACATTCCGTGACCTGCTCTACCATGAGACAGGTATGCCCGCATCGCTCAACATGTGGTATATGATGATGGATTCCAACAGTTACTCGGGTGACCTGATTGCCGGTGCCGAGGATGCGACCCACACCATAAAAATCATGAACGGAGCATGGGGTCACAAGGACGCCAAGATGCGTACCGACATCCTATCAACGGTCAAGACCGATAAGTTCAATATTGCCATTGCCGACGGGTTGTGGGGCGGCCGTGTGACCTATGATTCCATCATGAACCGTATGTACCACGCCAAGCTGGGCAAGAAGAAATACCTGTACAGTTGTTGCAACTTCTCGTTACTCGCCGATGCCGTGCAGCGCATGACCCACTCGCCGCTCAACTACTATGTGAACAACTACATCTTTGCCCCGCTGGGTGCTTATCACACGATGTATCGCCCGTTGAGCAAGTTCTCGCGTGACGAGATTGCCTACACCGAAAAGGACACCTACCTGCGCCGCCAGCACATCCATGGCTACGTCCATGACGAGTTAGCAGCCTTCTCGGGAGGCGTGCAGGGCAATGCCGGCCTTTTCAGCAACGCCAATGACCTGGCTAAACTGTTCCAGATGTGGTTGAACGGTGGCACCTACGGTGGCGTTCGCCTGTTGAAAGCCTCAACTGTAGAGACATTCACGACCCAGAAGAGCCCCAACAGCCACCGCGGTCTAGGCTTCGACAAACCCGTTGTGGGAGACCCTGACGCCAGCAATACCTGCCCCGAGGCCACTCCCGAGACTTATGGCCACACGGGCTTTACTGGTACGTGCTTCTGGGTAGATCCCAAGAATGACATGTTCTACATCTTCCTGAGCAACCGTGTGTGCCCCACGCGCAACAACCCGAACTTCGGTCGCATCAGCGCCCGCAGCCACATTCAGTCGCTTATCTACCGCGCTCTGCGCGATTAATCGCCACCATCTAGAGCTTCCAGAATATCTAGTTTCCAACCGATTTCAACCAATCATTCAATAACAATAGAAGACAATGAAAAAGTTATCAATCCTGTTTACCGCCTTGTTGCTACTCGCTTCGTGCAGCAAGGGCTACAAGGTGACCGTTACCTTCCCTGACGAGAGCACCAATGGCGAAACCGCATTCCTGACCAACTATGACACTGGCGATACCATCGCCACTGCAACTATCGAGAACAATGTGTGCACCTTTGAGGGCACCGCCGACAAGAGTTTCTTTGCTCGCCTGTATGCTGGCGGTAACCCTTATGGCTTTATCGTAGAGCCGGGTGAAGTGCAGCTCAATATCGCAGAAGGAACCGCCATCAGTCCCCTCAACCAAAAGATGGAATCCTGGAGCAAGGAGATGCAGAAAATTGCCGATGACACCACGTTGACTGAGGCTGAGAACGATGCACGTTATGCCGAAGGCTTAATGAAGTTCTATCAGGAGAACAAGGACAACGCCATCGGACCTTGGGCTTTCTGCAACTACCTGATGTATAAAGACATGAGCGAGCAAGACATTGATGCACTCCTCAAAGAGGCACCCGCCGAATATGCCCAGTTAAAACGTGTCGAGAAAGCCAAAAACGCTGCCCGACAACTGGCCGTTACCGCCGAGGGTCAGAAGTTCACTGACTTTGAGGTCATTGCCGAGGACGGTTCCAAGCAGAAGCTGTCAGACCACGTGGGCAAGGGCAAAGTCACCCTCGTTGACTTCTGGGCAAGCTGGTGTCCTCCCTGCCGTGCCGAGATTCCTAAGCTGCAGGCGCTCAAGAGCAAATATGGTGACAAATTCAACGTATTGGGTATTGCCGTGTGGGACAATCCCGACGATACCCGCAAGGCCATCGAGGAACTCAAAATCACCTGGCCCGTCATTGTTGGCACCCAAAAGCTGACCGAGCCGACTGACCTCTATGGCATCAAGGGCATTCCCCACATCATCATCTTTGGTGCCGACGGTACTATCCTGTCGCGCGGTCTGACTGGTGATGACCTCGCTGCACGCCTTGAAGAAGCCCTCAAGAACAATTAAAAACGATAAAACAATATAAGAAATATCATGGCAAAGAAAGCTTTATTAATGATTTTAGACGGTTGGGGCGAAGGTCCCAAAGGTCACAGCAACGCTATTTACAGCACCCCTACTCCATATCTTGATTTCCTGCGTGCCGCTTATCCGCATAGCACGCTAAAGGCCTGCGGCGAAGACGTTGGTCTGCCTGACGGACAAATGGGCAACAGCGAAGTCGGTCACCTGAACATCGGCGGCGGCCGCGTTGTTTATCAAGATCTGGTAAAAATCAACAAGAGCATCGAGGATGGCTCAATCATGAAGAATCCAGAAATCGTGAATGCTTACACCTATGCCAAAGAGAACGGAAAAGCCATGCACATCATGGGACTGACCAGCACTGGCGGCGTTCACAGCTCATTAGGCCATCTGATGGCACTATGTGACATTGCTAAAGAGTATGGTCTGGAACGTGTGTTTGTGCATTGCTTCATGGACGGCCGTGATACCGACCCCGAGAGCGGCAAGGGCTTTGTTGCACAAGTTGTCGAGCACTGCCAGCAGAGTGCCGGTACTGTTGCCACTGTTATCGGTCGCTACTATGCTATGGACCGCAACAACAACTGGGACCGCATCAAAGTGGCTTATGACATGCTCACGGCTGGCGTCGGCAAACAGAGCGACGACATGGTGCGTGCCATTCAGGAGTCCTACGATGAAGGCGTTACCGACGAGTTTATCAAACCCATCGTCAACAGTACCGTCGATGGTCGCATCCAGGAAGGTGATGTGGTTATCTTCTTCAACTTCCGCAACGACCGCGCAAAACAGATTACCATTGCACTGACCCAGAAAGACAAACCCGAGGACGGCATGAGCGTAATCAAAGGGCTGCAATACTATTGCATGACTCCATACGACCCGACCTTCAATGACATGCACATTCTTTTCCCGAAGGAAAATGTTGACAACACACTATCGGAATACCTGTCAAGCCAGGGAAAACGTCAGTTGCACATCGCCGAAACCGAGAAGTATGCCCATGTAACTTTCTTCTTCAGTGGCGGCAGGGAGCAGCCTTTTGAGAACGAAGACCGCATCTTGGTTCCTTCACCCGATGTTGCCACCTATGACCTGAAGCCCGAAATGAGCGCTTACGAAGTGCGCGACAAGCTGGTTGCTGCCATCCGAGAAGACAAATATGACTTCATCGTGGTGAATTACGCCAATGGAGACATGGTAGGCCACACTGGTGTCTATGATGCCATCTGCAAAGCCGTGAAGGCTGTGGACCGCTGTGTGCATGACACCGTTGAGGCAGCACGTACCACTGGCTATGAAGTCATCATCATTGCCGACCATGGCAATGCTGACCACGCCATCAACACCGACGGTACCGCCAATACCGCCCATTCGCTGAACCCCGTGCCCATTATCTACGTGACCGAAGATCCCGAACTCATCATCAACACGGGACGCCTTGCCGACGTAGCACCCAGCATTCTGCAAATCATGGGACTGCCGCAACCCAAGGAGATGACAGGACACGGACTCATCGACGTGACCAAGTAAGGAAATTGCATCTTCCGTCATAAGACAGAAACAAGCCGATTGCCCATTTGGGCAGTCGGCTTGTTTTACATCTCATTTGTTGGTGGCACCGATATCTGACAGAAGGGCCACCCTATTGATCAATTTTCAATAAACAAGAGCAAGGTAATGAGAGCACTCAAATCACTGATTTCAACATGACCATTGTCATTGACGTCAGCCGCTCCAAGATTAATACCATCAGCCTCGCCTTTCAACAGATAATTGATCAATGCTGTCACATCCATGATGTCAACCATTCCATCGTTGTTCACATCACCATCATGATCTTTGATGTTTTTCAATACAATCATCAAGCCTTCCAGTGCATTGATCTTGCCATTAGGACCAAATTGATCGCGATGTGCACCATTTGTGAACCGATCACGATTTGCACTACTGGCAATAATGCTCTTGACTTGAGCGACAGACAAGTTAGGATTGGCCTGCAACCATAAAGCAATGATACCTGCTACTGTCGGTGCAGCCATTGACGTTCCACTCAGCACGCCCCAATAGCTGTTGTCACTCTTCATAACAGTTGAAGTGCTATTAGCAAGATAAGAATAACGGTTAGCAGCTGCGACGACAAGAGTACCAGGAGCGCAGATGTCCGGCAAAGCCTTACCGGTCGGGCCAGCACCAAGAACCTGATAGGACGAGAACGATGCAATATCGCCAACAGTGATACTATTGTCCTTCACTATCCTATTCTGTGTCAATGAGTAATAGGAATTGCGAGCCGAATAGGCACCTGCCGAAATCGTAGAATCACTTATGGCATAGGAACCGATACAACAGGAATCGCTAGGAGCTGCATAGAAATTATTAACCACAGTACCATCCATTTTGGTTACAGCTCCATTATAAACGCCGAAACGCGTGCCCGAGTTGCAACACCAGGCATCAAACTCATAGGAAGCATTCTTGCGTGGATACATCGTGACACCCAGTGCATAGCGGCTTTTCTTCACTCCATTGACAAGCGTATATTCCTTACTGAGGAGGTTATATACCCTAAGAGACAGATGGTACTTCTTGCCATCTGAGGCATAGAGATGTTCTGCTTCAATAAATCCAATCGTGTCTATCGAAGAATAATTACTGTAGAAACCATCCAGATTATGGTGAGTGATTTTTGCCTTCGACGTGAAAGAAGCCGACTCCCATACGATGTTCCCTGTTGTCAAATCCAAAACATGAAACTTATAATACATGTTGGTGGATTGTTGACGGACCCAGACATCAGCATTAAACCCTCTATAGTAATAAGTGGAATCACCTCCGATGGAGTTCATGCTCTTGAACATCAGATTAATGGGTGATGAGGGACTTGCAGCCCTATGGGCATAAAACTGTTTACCAGCATTATTTCCTGCAGCGACAACAAAGATTCTTCCAGGTCCCATAATTCCCTTAACAACCCTTGACAGATAGTCATTGCCATCATGCTGTCCATTGGGTGTGCTAACGCTCAGACTGATAACGCACGGCTGACCGACACTATCAGCATAGCTGTCGATATAACGAACACAGTTGGCCACCTCGACAGCCGACATGCCGCCATCAAGCACACTCACGGCACACAGAACAATATCTGCGCCCGGTGCCATACCGCCATAGCCGTTGACATGGGATCCCGCAGCAATGCTCGCAGTATGCGTTCCATGGGTATCATTGCGGTTATCGGTAGTCAGAGAGTATATCTCGTCACCCATGAAAACCGAACCAGGCAGTTTAAAGATCTTATCATACAATGCTTTGTGGCCAGCAGTAGATTGCGTGTCATAGACCCTAACGATACGTGTCTTTGTCGGGTCAGCATTTGACCTGAAAGCACGATGCTGGAAATCAAAACCCAAATCAATAACACCCACAATGACGCCGCTACCATCATAAGGACCATATAGCCCATAGAAAGTGTTGTTTTGCACTTCATTGACATGAGTGACACTCATTGTGCTATCGGTACACAACTGCAGCCTCCTGCTAATCTCGACATCACTCACTCCAGGCATTCGGGATACCTCTACCAAACGATCAACTGGAATTTGAGCAGTAGCAAAGCCATCAAACAGGCTATTGATAATGACACCAGAAGCCTGGAGACGGGATACAGTCAATTCATTATTGAAGGCAATAAATGCATCTATCACCTCAACACCATTCTCTACCCGTGGTGAGACAAACTGGCTATAGATGCCATCAGCCTTGAGGGAAGACTTATACCTTTCACTATAATTCTGCTCATTTAGGAACTGCTGAACTGTCACAGGCAACAATCCCTGAGCCCAGTTACTGAATGTCACCAGTGACATCAGTATACTAAAAAACAATTTTCTCATCATAAAAGACCATCAATAGCCATATCCTTTCAACCAGGATTGATGAACTTATTCAGACAATAATAATGAAACCAAGAGCGACACATCGTTAATCGTGATAATTCCATCTTCATTCAGATCGGAATTCACAAAATTTATCTCTGTATCCTCATACAGCAAATAGCTGATGAGGGTCGACACGTCCTTAACTGTGATTAAGCCATCACCCGTGACATCTCCCAACAAAATATCTTCCTGCATTTGGCTAAGAATATAATGTGCACCAGCCATCGCATCAATCTTTCCATTAGGACCAAATTTATAGCCATTATCAGGATTTTGGGTGTAGTAATCCTTTATGGCAGTTTGAGCAATGACATTTTTCACGTCACTAGGAGACAAGTTGGGATTAATCTGCAGCCACTCTGCAATGATACCAGCAACTGTAGGTGCAGCCATCGAAGTACCGGACATTACACCCCAACCATTCCAACCAGGAGTCACTGCTACCAACACACTATTTGCTGCAGTCATGTAATCAGAATATCTGCTGCAAGCAGCCACCACATCATAACTTGGCGCTGTCACCGTTGGCAAATGCCGCCCTGTTGGCCCACAACCCGGCCCCTGATAACTAGAATAATTATACACTTCATCAACAGTAACATTCTTTGTAGTATAGATTCCATAATAATAGGTATAATACTTATTACGTCCCACATAGCCACCTGCCGAGATTATTGAATCATGAACAGCATAAGAACCAATCGATGAGTTATCGCTTGGCCATGCATAGAACTCTAGACCTGGGTAAGAAGTTGTCACCGTATCGCCATTCTCATTCACTTGGTCAACATATACCGGATTGTTGAACTGACTCCATTGAGCACCAGTGTTGCACATCCAAGAATAGAGATAACAACTATCTGGCTGATAAGTATAAAGCAATGAGGGGGCCAAAATTGTAACGCCAATCTGATAACGGCTCTTTATTTTTCCTGAATCGTTGTAATAAGAACGATTCTTAAGATTATACACTTGGCATTGCAAATTATATTTACCTGTAGAATTATTTGCAATCAGAGCTTGTACATAACCGATACTATCCACAGCGGTATCAGGCTGAAAATACTGGCCAAATTCTGATGCCATAATTCTCTGATATACAGTAATCATTGGTGACTCCCAAACGATATGCTTTGTGGTTTTATCAAGAATGTGGAATTTCACAATAGGCCTAACGCCTTTTGCTTTCACCCATGTGTCAAACCAAAACTTGGGATAGTAATATGAAACATCCCAATTCACATGTTGATCATAATAGCCAAACAATAAATTAAGCGGCTTATTTTTCTTCGCCCATCCGCTACAAAATTGCATCTTTGTTGCATTATTGCCAGCGGCAATCACAAAAATTCGGCCCGGGCCAGTTAAACTGGCCACAGCCTTAGACAACCTATCATTACCGTCATGAGGGCCTGATGACGTGCTAACGCTCACACTGACAACACACGGTTTCCCGACGCTGTCAGCATAAGAGTAGATGTACTTCATACAGTTGATTACTTCGCTTTCTTGAATAGCGACATTCAGTAAACGCGAAGAACACAATACGATTTCAGCGCCAGGAGCCATACCACCATAACCATTAACGTGCATTCCAGCTGCAATGCTTGCAGTATGGGTACCATGCGAACTCTTATCATCTGTTGTCAGTGTATCAATCTGTTCTCCCATGAAAACCGATCCTGGCAGGACATTGTCACCAATCTTTACCACGTGACCGGTATTGTTTTCCGGATCATATACCCTGACAATTCGTCTTACATTATTATCCTCAGCTTTACGGAAAGCAATATGCTGGTAATCAAATCCACAATCAATGATACCAATAACCACACCGCTACCATCATAGGCCTGAGGCAAGCCATATTCCGTACCATTCAAAACCTGGCCGGCATGGGTTTTGCTCAATGTTGAATCAGTGCAAAGCTCAATTAGTTTACTGATTTCAAGGCCTTTTACGCCACGGATCTTAGTCACCTTATCCAGGATGCTCAAGGGCACTTGAGCAGTGACGAAATCATCAAATTCGCAATTGACAATAACGCCAGATTTCCGCAAAGCGTTAATGGCGGATTTGTTTTCGATATCAATAAAAGCATCCACCATCTCCACGCCATTGACCATGCGTGGCGGCGCATACTGTGGAATATAACCATCATTGATTCTATGGGCATTCATCATGCGTTCATTGCTATGAAGATCATCCATCAAACGCTGCAACGGACTGGGCATGACATTCTGCAACTGGGCAAATCCAACGAGTAAAGTCAGTAGTGCTACAATAGCAAGTAATAATCTCTTCATTTGTATATTAGTTTATTATTTTTTTTGCAAAATTAGTCATTTCTCATGAAACAGCAAAACAAAGCCATCAACCATCACCTAACTCATTGGTTCAAAACTATTGAAATGACACCACTGACGTCTGTGATCGAAATCTTTCCGTCTTGGTTCACATCGGCATTCGCAGCATTAAAACCAGGCTGTTCACCCGCCAAGAGGTAATTGATCAATTCTGTCACATCTTTTATGCTGAGGGTTCCATCGCCATTGACATCGCCCAATAGAATTGTCGGCTGGTTTTCAACGACTTCAATTGTAAAAGTAAGGTGTTCGGCATCAAATGTGAACACGTAATCGCTTCCATCTCCGGTAAAGTAGTACGAGAAGTCATTGTTACGTTTTTCAGTACTATATTGAGTTCCTGCAACAACTGTTGTTGTCGAGGCGGGGCCATAACGATATGTGCTGTTAAAGGTGGGCCAGTCGTTATTCCAGGCCTCAGGTCCGCCGTCAGCAAAGACGAAATAGATGGGTGCAGAAATCTTCAGGGTATCCACATAGATACCATTCCCTAGATTCGTCATTTTGCCTAATGGCTCGGTCAGGCTCCAGTTGCCTTCACCGCCTACAATATAGATGTCAAGAGGTTCTTCTTCACTGCCAGCTAGGAAGTTGGTCGTCTCGAACAACGCATCCATCACCTGCCCGTTCTGATTGTCCCACCAACCGCAGTTGTACCAGTCGGTCGTCACATGATTAACATAGTTGATACCATATTCGTTAGCTTCAGGGAACCACCAGTAAAGACCATTCACATGGCTATGGGCATTGAGTGTTTCCACAAGAGCTGCGGCAAATGCTTTTTGCCCCGCCTCGGTAGCAGGCCAGGTTGATTGCAAGTCATAGCTGGCGCCCGAAGGATAATAGGCATGGGGATAGCCGGTTTCCACTATCTGAATCTTTTTTGTGGGATATGCTGTTTCGAGGTCGGTCAGCAGTTCGTCCAGCACATTCAGGCCACCATGCCAGTAAGGGTAATAGCTCAGGCCGATGATGTCAAAGTCGGTGGTGTAACTCTTGAGGGACTGATAGAACGAAGTAACATTACTCGTGCGGCCCATCTCGGTATGGATAACGATTTTGGCGGCGGGACACACCTCACGACATGCCCTGATGCCTTGCTTCAGGTAGTTGGCAAAATTGGCAAAGGTGCCGGCGCCATAGTTGGCTCCGCTGGGATAGCAATGCCCCGTGGGCCACAACATGCCATAGGTCACCTCGTTGCCCACCTGTATAAAGTCGGGGGTGGCATCGACGGCAATCATCGCGTTAAGCACGCGCTTGGTATAGCTGTACACACTGTCGGCAAGAGCACTAGTGACTGTCCAAGACGACGGCGTGGAGTGTTGACCCGGATCAGTCCAGGTATCGCTGTAATGGATGTCAAGCAGGAGGTCAAAGCCAGCGGCTTTGATGCGTTGTCCCAAGGCTTGGACATAGGGCAGATCCTGGCAGACGCCTTCGCCCTGGTCTTCGGCATCAGCCATGGACGGATCCACGAACAAGCGCACACGCATGGCGTTCATTCCCGTAGACTTGAGGTAACTGAGCATATTGGTGATTCTGGCACCGTTCTCATTATAATAGATAGCTCCCCGCTCTTCATATTTGGTGAGCAACGAGATATCACCCCCTACATATTTTGTAGCAGAATTAGCCGACAAGCCCCACAGCAGTAAGACTGCGAGAGCAAAACAAAATCTCTTCATGATAGTCCAAATGATTCCCTTAATTATAACCTATATTGCAAAAGTACACAAACCTCAGTAAAACAGCACCATTTCACGATGCATTTTCATCAAAACGGCTAATAAAATCACCGAATCAAGCATTTCGACAATGCTTTTTCATGCATGGAGGATTTTATAGATCAGCTCCTTGAGAAGTGCATACTGGTCTTGACGCGAGCCGATGCCCTTACTGCGGGTATCACATTCACGCAGGTAGCCGATGATGTTCACCAGCGAACGCGTGTTGTACATACGGGTGGCGTCCAGGAACTTGCGAGCGCGCCACTGGCTGCGGGTGCCCACCAGCGCCATGATGCTATCGGGTGACTTGTCTCTAGCAGTGGCTGCCAGCAGCACATTGGAAAAGAACGAAAACAGCATCGCCACACTGATCACCGAGGGATTGTTCTTGGGATTGCGCTCGAAGTAGTCCACAATTCGGAATGCCTTCACGGCATCACGTTTGCTCAGCGCCTCTTCCAACTCAAAGTTATTAAAATCCTTGCTGATGCCGATGTTCTTCTCGATGAGCAGTGGCGTGATGTTGCCGTCTTCGGCAAGCATCGCCAGTTTGTCGAGTTCGCTAAACAGACGGGCTATGTCGGTGCCGATGTGGTCGGCGAGCATGCTGGTCGCCTTGTTGTCGATGTTACAGCCCAACGAGTTGGCATAACTCACGATCAGGTTTTCCAGGTCACGTCCCTCTTTCACCTTGTTGGAGTCAAAGACCACACCCGAATTGGCTTCCTTGAGTGCGGTGCTGAAGGGTTTGCTCTTGAGGGCGCCGCCCTTGTGGCAGATGACAAGGACCGTCGTGGGCATGGGTTTCTCGGCATAGGAAGCAAAGAGGTCCAGGTCATTCTTGTGGCCTGGCTGCTTAGCAATGAGCTGAGCCTCGCGCACCACCACGACCTTGCGCTCGGAGAACGCCGGATACTGTTGGCATGCGCTGATGACCTCACGCACGTTGGCCGTGTTGCCATAGTACAGCGACAGGTTAAAGTCACGCTGGTCCTCGGTCAACGCGGTGTCAATGATGAGCTGCTGCAGGCGGTCGATATAATAAGGCTCTTCGCCTTGCAAGACGTAGATGTTCCTGAATTTGCCGCCCTTGATCTCTTTACTCAGCGAAGTAAAGGTCATCGTATCTCGTTTTACTGCCATCTTGTGTCTGGTTTTCTTGCTGCAAAGGTAGTAAATAGTTTCCTAAGTGAGAAGACAGAATACTAAAAACATTTTGTCCCTTTGCAGAATATCAACATCGTGATCTGTCATGATGCTACACTTACAATAAATCCGAGAATCATGAAAACGATTATACAATCATCAAAAAAATTTCGGGGGAAATGTTAAAATCACTTAAATCCCAGTTCATCTCGGGGTCTCCCGGGGGCAAATATACATCACCGAGCAGGTATAGACCATGACAAAAAGCTATCCCTTTATAAAACAACTGAACAGTCTGAATTTTCTGAAAATATTGGGCTGAGACGATCGTTATTTTACATGAATTACCATGAATACTTCATTTAATATTATTGTCTCGCCTTGGCGGGACCGCTCACACCTTGGAAAAGTCTCACGCTAAGACGCAAAGTCGCTAAGTATCAGGATTTGCTCGCAAGGGCTCGCAAGAAATCAAAAAACACTTTTTGCAAGGGCGGGGGCAAATACATCAATTGAATGTTGTTTACAGTAGTTCCTGTGATTGAGTCATGACACACTGCCTTGCGGGACAAGGGGTGGTGTTTGGTGGGAAAGAAATATTTCATTACCTTTGCGATTGGATTAAATCGACCTAGGGTGATGAAACAGGATAAGCGCGATATTTTTATCAGTTATTCGAATAAGGACAAGGTTATTGCCAATGAGGTCTGCCGCTGCATTGAGGAGGCAGGCATGAAGTGCTGGATAGCACCAAGAAATGAGACACCAGGCAAAAACTTTGCGGAGGAGATTGATACAGCTATTGAGGATTGTGAATTGATGGTGTTAATTTTCTCCAATAACACAAATAATTCAGATCATGTGGCTTCAGAGGTCGCATTAGCCTTCCGGGGCAAAAAAACGATTATTCCATTCATCGCTGACAATACCGAGATGAGAGGAAAATTCCGATATTATCTCGCTCAATATCAGTGGATTGTTACTGAAGGTGATTATAGTAAGCATTTGCCTGGATTGGTTGAGGTTTGTGCTGACTGGCTGAATTATGAGAACCATGTTGAGGTGAACACCGCCGAACAGGTTGCCGAGGTGCAGCCTGTCAAGATAGATACTGAGCGCAGGGACGAAGTGGAACAAGCCAACGATTTACTCAAAGAAGCCGAACAACTGACCGAAAAGGCCCGCTACCAGGAGGCTATTGATCAGCTAACCAAGGCAAGGGACATCTACCAGCGCGTCCTTGGCGAGGAACACAGGATGACGGCGAAGGCTTTGACGAGCATTGGCCATGTTTATATGAAGCAGGGACGGTATTTTGACGCGCTCAAGGCTGTCAATACCGCCATGAGTATCTGCGAGAAAGTATTGGGTTTTAATGACCCTGACACCGCTACGGCTTATACCCGCCTGGGCGAAATTTATGCTGCTTTGGCCAACTATCCCCGCGCTCTTCAATTCTATGATTTAGCATTGGATGTCCGCAAGGCCGCCTTAGGTCCCGACCATGCCGATACCGCAGCACTCTATAACGATATCGGGGTAGTTTACCGTGTTCAGGGACGTTATCCTGAAGCCTTGGAGAAATATAACATAGCTTTAGCCATCCGCGAGAAAGCATTGGGAACAAATCATGCCGATACCGCAGAATCCTACAACAGCATCGGAGTGGTGTATTATAGTCAGGGCGATTATAAACAAGCGATGGAGTACTTTCGCAAGGCACTCGCAATAGATGAAAAAGTCTTGGGTTTAGAGCATCCTGATACCGCCACCGACTACAACAACATCGGAGGGGTGTATGGTAGTCAGGGGGATTATAGACATGCGATGGAGTACCATCACAAAGCGCTCGCCATCCGTGAGGAAGTCTTGGGTCCAGAGCATCCTGATACAGCCCAATCCTACAACAACATCGGAGGGGTGTATTATAGTCAGGGCGATTATAAACAAGCGATGGAGTACTTTCGCAAGGCACTCGACATTCGTGAAAAAGCCTTGGGAAAAGAACATCCTTATACCACCTCGTCCTACAACAACATCGGTTTGGTGTATTTCCATCAGGGCGATTATAAACAAGCGATGGAATACTATCGCAAGGCACTTGCCATCGTTGAAAAAGTCTTGGGTAAAGAACATCCTTATACTGCCACCGACTATAACAATATTGGAGGGGTGTATGATGCTCAGGGAGATTATGCACAGGCGCTGGAATACTATCGCAAGGCACTTGCCATCGTTGAAAAAGTCCTGGGAAAAGAACATCCTTATACCGCTTCGTCCTACAACAACATAGGTTTGGTATATCAGAATCAGGGCGATTATACACATGCGATGAAGTACTATCGCAAGGCTCTCGCAATCTATGAGATAGTCTTAGGAAAAGAACATCCTAATACCGCCACTAACTACAACAACATTGGAGAGGTGTATCGTGAACAGGGCGATTATACACAAGCAATGGAGAACTATCGCAAGGCTCTCGCAATCAATGAAAAAGTCTTGGGGAAAGAACATTCTAATACCACCACTAACTACAACAACATTGGTTTTGTGTATTATGAACAAAAAGATTTTGTTCAAGCACTGGACTACTATCACAAGGCTCTCGCAATTGATGAGAAAGTCTTGGGTATAGAACATCCTGATACTGCCATGGACTACTACAACATCGGAGCGGTGTATTTCCATCAGGGCGATTATACCCTTGCGCTAGAGTATTTGAATAAAGCGCTACCTGTCTATGAGCGGGTGTATGGTCCAGGCCATAAAAGAACGCAAAACTTACGTTCATGGATTGAGGATGCAGAAAGGAACTTGAAAAAGTAACTTAGCGATATACTTTTGACGGGGGATTGACGTGTTCACGGACGATACCTTGCAGGGGTCTCAAAAATCATCGTGCTAGGCGCGAGACCATTTTGCTCGGCGAAGCCAAATTGAACAAAATTATAAATAAAATTATTTTAATTTCTTCGTGCAAGGCACGGACTTTAATACAGGTGTGAAGTTCGGCGTAGCCAATTATGACATAGTCTCTTGGTGGTAACAAGATTATGTGGAAAGTGCGTCAGTGGTGAACTTCCAGAGCCTTCAAAATACCTATCAACCACAAAGTTCCTCTTCGAGGCACTTGACACATTCAGCCATGGGACCAAGCTTCGAACCTCTATGAGGTTCTTGCATGGTCTTTCTCATTGAAATCGGTTCTTCGAACCGATAACATCTCCGATGTTTTGGGCGGAGGGGTATGATTTATCCTCAAAGCACTTCTTCTTGTAGCATCAACGCCCCCTCACCCCCTCTAATCTTAGAGGGGGAATTGCTAACACACTGATTGTCAATCAATATTTTTATTGAACTTACGTTGTTTAATTCTTTTCCTTTTTTAGAAACTAACCTGGCGGTTTAGAAGCTGGTGTAGAAGTCGGTGATTTGGCGGATGGCGCGGGAGCAGACGGGGCAGAAGTTCTGGACCTCGTTGATCTTCATGCGACATTCCTGGGCGGGGCGGTAGACGCCCTTGGACTGGTATCCCCCACCCTCGAAGACGCCGACGCGCTGGGTGGCGGCATCGAGTAGGCGCTGCTCCTTTTCGTTGGTGATTTTACGGTAGTTGGGCACCTTGGGATCGGGAGGTGTGGGGATGGCAGTGCCCTTGGGCAGCATGTCGGCCCACTTGCTCTGGAAATCGACAAGGGTGGTGAGGTTGGGTTCCCACGGCTCGGTATCGGCGGGATACATCGACTCGTAGGCGTCATCATAGAAATACTCGTCGCCCAGGCCTGCATAGGCGTGGCCAAACTCATGCACCAGCACCTGATGGAATGTGGGATGGTCACTGGTTGTGACGGTAATCTGGTTATAGATACCGCCACCGCCGTAGGTGTCGCTGTTGACCAGCACGATAATGTGCTCAAAGGGGACTCCCGACAGCACGTCATACAAGCGGTGGATATCCTGCGTCATCAGGTAACGGTCGCTGTAGAAGGTGTCGTAGTGGGTGCCGACGGGGGTGTTGCTCCAGCGTCCCAGGTGCGGCACACTGGGGCCACTGGTGAGCGACTCGGCAGCCACAGCGACGACATTGAAGCGGTCCTTCATCGAGGTGAACGGCTCGTGGGCAAACAGCGCATCGACCACGCGCTGGCAGTCATTGTAGAACTTGCCCATCTGGGCGCGGGTATAGCCTTCGGCAACAATCGCCAGGTCGATACACCCGGTGATGTCGGGCTGGCCGTCAAGAGGGCCCTCGGTGGGCATGTAGTTGCGCTTGCCCGGCTGGTCGGGAGACGCAAGATCCTGCGTCTCTACCGTCTTGCCTTTCCAAACGTAGTGATACGGGATGCCGTTGTCACCGATCTGGCGGATGAGGATGTCGGCAGGATCAACGGTGTGGGTAAGGGTGGTCACGACCTTGCCATGGAAGTCAAGCAGCGAGACGGTGATGTCAACGGGCTGCTTGGGCATGGGCACGTTATAGCTCGAGGCAAAGGCCTTGCTGACCTTGGTCGCCTCCTCGGTCGCCAGCCACTCCTGGAAAAGTGTCGAGAAGGTGTGTACAAACAGCGTCTGTCCCGTAGCGTGGTCTTTCACCTGAATCTGACCGTTGCCCTTGAGGGGGACGTCGGCGAGGCGGCTCTTGCGACCTGCCCACTGCGGGGTGACATACATCTGCTCCAGGTAGATCTGCTGGCTGTCGTGGTTGCCGGCAAACACATAGTCGAGGCGCAAGGTGCGGCTCTCGAAGAAATCGTCAAACTGCTGAGCAGAAGCAGAGAGAGCCATCAAAGCGATGATAATGGTAAAGAAGAATGATTTTTTCATTGTTATTCTGTTGATTATTTTTTGCAAAGGTAGTGCTTTTTTTGTACTTTTGTGGAAAGAAAAGACAATTATGGTGGAGTTGAATTTACCGGAATATGAGTATAAGGTGAAGAAGCGGGAGGACGGCTCGTGGGCCATCTGGGACCGCCTCAGGGAGCGCTGGGTGGCACTGACGCCTGAGGAATGGGTGCGCCAGCACTTTGTCGAGTGGCTGATTACCGAGAAACAGTTCCCCGCCTCGCTGATGGGCAACGAGGTGTCGCTCACCCAGAACGGCATCGCGCGGCGCTGCGACACAGTTGTCGCCGACCGCACGGGTCAGCCGCTGGTCATCGTGGAATACAAGGCGCCGAGCATCCATGTCACGCAGAAGGTGTTTGACCAGATTGTGCGTTACAACATGGTGCTGAAAGCACGCTACCTTATCGTGAGCAACGGCCTGAACCACTACTGCTGCCAAATCGACTACGAGAACAACCGTTACCAGTTCCTGGAGGACGTGCCATGTTATCATGAGTTAGGAGTTAGAAGTTAGAAGTTAGGAGTTAGGAGTTGGGAGTTATTCTCTTATTTTGGATAACATTTTTCACAAAATGGTTGATTAATTCGTAGATTTTTTATAATTTTGCAAATAGTTAAATGATTTAGGCTTATGAAGAATATTTTTTTTATTACCCTTGCAGCAAGTTTTGCAATGCTTTTCACTAGCAGTAAGGCATTTGCTGCCGTTCCCGAAGGTTACAGGACCCTTGATTTTCCCGGATTTACCGTGAGTATTCCCAATGAATTTGAGAAGTCAGAGGGTTGGAGCAGTGAAAGCCAGATGAGCTTTAACTCCAATGCCGTTAACGTGCGTGACGACGGCGAAGAGTACCTCTCGAGTGCCACAATCACCTTGTATGAAATGGATACCGACATGGAGGACCTGAACATGAACGAGGCAGCCCAGAACGTGTTGTGGTCGGCCAAGGCCATGGAGGAGGTCTGTGACGAGCCCATCATCGAAGGCAACACCATCATGCTGCGTTCGACCATCGATACCGGGTACGGTCTCTTGGTCAGCTGGCGCTTTATTGTCATCAACGAGGATGGCACAACCGCCGGTGGCACCATTTCCTACCATGAAGGGGATACCAAGGTCTATCAAGGTATCGTGATGCCGATTATCCAATCCATTCAGTTCAAGTGACATGAGAAAGCTATCGACCATACTGACGCTGTGCTGTTGTTTCCTGCTGAATGCTCATGCCATCAATGTGGACGACAACGAGACCGGTGTGACCCGCACCGATGCGGTGGAAATCACCACATGGACCTACGCGTGGGTAGACGGATACCTCGAAGTAATTGATGAAACCACAAGTACTTTTGGCGATGAATAAGAATCTATTACTCACCTTGATTTTTGCCTGCTGTATTCTTCCCATGACGGCAGGCAGTGGCCCCGACAAGAACGGCGGGACCACTCCCCCACCCATGTTCCTGCTCGGCACCAACAACGGCATGATGCAGATGGTTTACTGGTGCTATCTGGAAGAACCCCAGCTGGACGCGGAATATCCCGAATACTTTGAAGAAGCGCATCGGGCGTGGGAAATCCAGGAGCAATTTCGCCGCAATGTCTCCAAGTACACCAAACTGATTGTTGACGGCACCAAGACACTGGATGTGAAATATGTGGATGAGATTTTTCTCAACCCCGATGGCGAAAAAATCTTCCCGGGCGAATTGCACGGCAGGCCCGAAATCCCATCTGCCGGTGCCCGGTTCACCCTCAAGGGCAAGCCCAATATGAATATGGACGAAGTGGGTGGCAACGTTATCGTTACCGACAGCTATCTCGCCAGCCACAAACTGCTCAAGATTCAGCCAGCCACGACCGACGAGGAAGTGCCGCTACCAGCTGCCGTCGTCAAGAAGATGGAAGAAAAATACGGCATGAAGGCCACGCAGTCCAAGAAAGTCTATATCATCGGTGACCGTTACACCTATGGCGTGATGCAATTTGAGGGCGAATACAAGAACAGCACAAGAAAGAAATATAATCCAGACGAGAAGTCGGCATTGGCACTGGAAATCATCATCGACGGCGATAAAGTCTATGACTATCCCGTCGAGGGCTGGTATGACCCAGAATTTGGTTGCACATGGAATGCCGATGACGGTGGCGAGTACTTCCCCAGCAACATTGCGGCGGCATTTGAAGGCCCTCAAGGTGTGGAGCTTTGCTATCTCCATTGGGCTCCCGAGAGTGCCACCACCGGCATCATGACCCTCAATAACGGCAAACTCGACCGTCAGGAATATGCCGTATACCACAGCCTGATTGACGAGCAGATTCCCGTGTGGAAGAAAGACATCGAGGAGATGAAGAGGCTCTACCTCGAAGACGACCCCAAAGAACACGAGTTCGTGAATCTGTCCAAGTGGGCCCATGTCTTTATCGACTATGAGGGCGAGCAGATCTGGATTAGCGACGAGGCAGAGGAAAACGGCGCATTCTTCAGCCGCGAGGACGGCAAATTCATACTCGTTGGCACCGTGAGAGCCAATTTAAAACCTTCGTTCCCCCAAAGCCAAAACGGCAACAGTTACCTGGTAATCTCAGGACCTGCCGGAGGCCCGTCCTATTATACCGAAATCTTCAAGTTTCAGGGCGGAAAGTTGGTTGAGAGTTTCAATACCCTGGAGATTTACGGTGAAATTGACGGATGCACTATCAATGGCAAGGAACTCAGCGCTGAGGAAGCAAAGGCCTACATGAAGGCGGTGCCTGAAACCTATGAACCCTTCATCTACTGGAACGAAATCGACGAGAAATAACAATCAAGCGATGAGAAAGGCGATCACATTCTTATTCTGCTGCTGTACGTTGGCTATTGGCGTCCAAGGCATGCCATCCAACGTCCTGCCGCTCAAGTCAGTCAATAACAACTGGATGAGCAAAGACATTCCTGTAAAGAGCAGCGACGGAACGGCTAACGTGATGGCGCTGATGAGGGCTTTTCACGCCGTCTGGCCCACTGCGAGCGTGCAGGCAATCATTGACGCAGCGGGCAACAACAGCTATTATCAGCATGATGAATCGACCATGCCTCCGGGGTGCCTCGGCATTGTTTTTGTGGACTGTGAGGACTTCGGTTGGGCCTATTTTCATCACATGGACGGAGCAACTCAAGATGCTGAAGCACGCGTCTATCTCTGCGATAACGGGTGCGCATACTTCGTCATCAGTTTTGCTGAAGCCAGTAACGAGGTGCAGCCTTTCTGCTGCTTCTACTACTACGACCCCGCCAGCCAGATCATGAAGCCTGAAGGCACTCCCTTCCATAACCTGCCGCGCAAATGGAAGAATTCCACACTGCACTATTATCTGGGATTTGAATATGACCAGACCATCATCGTTGAAGAGACGTCACCTGCCGGAGAGAACTGGTACCACAAATATGTGTTTACCGGCATGGCCCATGTTTATGACCACTCCAGCGCAGAGGCCTATGAGGACATGGACGAGGAAGAAGAAATCGAGGTGAGGCTACCCGACGATGCCGAATTGAAAGATGAGGACGATAACAGGGAACTGTATGTGAACGTCGATGGTGTGGGTTCAGAGAACGGCCAGTGGTCGGTGTGGATGCGTGACAAGAACACGGGCTTTGTGACCTACCTGTTTGCCACCGAGAACTCCGCCGAGCCGCGTTGGGACCAGATGCGAGACGGCAACGGCATCAAAGTCTCGATGGACCTGATTGCCGCCGGAGACTGCAGCACCGCCAACTTCATTCCATGGGATGCCGACAAGATCTTTGTCGAGGGATGTCCCGACGGGCGTAACGTCTGGTCCTATATTATCGACATCAACACCAGGGAAGCCATCCAGCTGCCCACTAATGAAGGGCTGATTGCTCTCGATCCCGGGAAACGGGAGATACACATGAGCAACTACCTTTATCATCCCGATGGCGGGCGCTACTCGGTGGAGCGGGTCTATACCATCGACGGCCGTTTTACGGGAAAGGAATACCGAATCGCTGATTAACAGAGAACAACACTACAAAATCATATTCAAATGAAAAGAATTGCATTCATCATATTGATGCTCAGCGCCCTCACAGCAGGGGCACAGTACATTGAGCAAGGCAGCATGTGGTACAACGGCGCGCTCGTCTATACCGCTACCCTGCATGAAGGCGGAAAAGTGCTCTTAGGCTCAACAGTCGAGGGCGAGGAACTCGAATTCATGCTGGTGCCCGTGAAAGGCGAACCCGGCACCTACATCATCGCCCAGGGTCCCAACGACGCCATGATGGTCGAAGAAGAAGGGCACACCGTTCGCCTCATCCAGCAGGAGGACTTGAATATCCTCTGTTTCTATGACGCAGAAGACACCCTGTACAAATTGATGAGCGCAACCAGGGAAGAAGACAACCAGAAGCTCAATGTGGAAAACTGGATGAATCTCCTCAGGGGCGACTACACCATGGCCGACGGCACCCGCGTGACCATCGACTGGAACAAGGCCCTCGTGGGTGGCACCTATGTGCCCATCGAAGCCATGACCTTTAACGGCCATACGACAGGTATCCTCAGCATCGACGGTGAAGGCACTCCGTTGAACGGATGCATGGAAGTGCAGTTCATCAAGGACGGCCTGTGCCTGTATCCTGTGGGGTTTGATGAGTATGAATTTCCGCACCGATTGCTTGTTGACAGCATCACCCTCACCAGTTCCAATTCAAAGTACGGGTGCTATGACTACGTCTGCAACACACTGCTCCACGGCAGCGAACTGAACTACTACGACAAGCCGACGCTGCGCCTGTTGCGCAATTTCATCCTTGCCCGTCGCGGCTATGTGTTCCAGTCCAAGGACCTGAAGGAATACTTCGGCAAACAGCCGTGGTACAAACCCGCCGACAACAACGATGATATCCAGCTCTCGCTCCTCGAGAAGTTGAACATCGAACTCATCAAGTACCGAGAGGCCACCTTCGATAAAGAGGTGTAGAACAAGGTTTGCCAGATTCTGCCCCAAGTAACCTTAACACACACCGAAAAAATTAGTATATTTGCAACCATGAATGAAGATTATCTGGAGAAACTGAATGAACAGCAGCGGGCCGCCGTTGAGTATTGCGACGGACCGCAGCTGGTGATTGCCGGTGCAGGGTCGGGAAAGACGCGCGTGCTGACCTATAAAATCGTGCACCTGCTCAAGCAGGGGTATGAACCATGGCGCATCATGGCACTCACCTTCACCAACAAGGCCGCCCGCGAGATGCGCGAACGCATCGAACCGCTTGCGGGTCCCGAGGTTGCCGCCCAACTGTGGATGGGCACCTTCCACTCCATTTTCTCCCGCCTGCTGCGCCGCAATGCCGATCGCATTGGCTTCAAGAGTGATTTCACCATCTATGACCAGAGCGACTCGCGCTCCCTCATCAAGCTCATTGTCAAGGACATGGGACTTGATGACAAGGTCTATAAGCCGGCAAGCATCCAGACTCAGATCAGCAATGCCAAGAATGCCCTGATCACGCCCGAGGATTATGCCCACAACCAGGCACTTATCGATGCCGACCGTGACGCACAACGTCCCGAGACCGCCAGCATCTACAGTGCCTATTGGAGCCGTTGCCGCATCGCCGGAGCGATGGACTTTGACGACTTGCTGCTCTATACCAATATCCTGCTGCGCGACCACGAGGACGTGCTGGGGCAATACCAGGAGTTTTTCCGCTACATCCTCGTTGACGAGTATCAGGACACCAACTTCTCACAGCACCTGATTGTTCACCAGTTGAGCAAGAAATACAACCGCCTGTGCGTCGTGGGCGATGATGCACAGAGCATCTACAGTTTCCGTGGCGCCAACATCGACAACATCCTCAGGCTGCAACGGTTCTACCCCGATATCAAGACCTTCAAGCTGGAGCGCAATTACCGCTCTACACAGAATATCACCGAAGCCGCCAACAGCCTCATTGAGAAGAACAACCGGCAGATTGCCAAACACTTGTTCAGCAAGAACGCCATCGGGGACCGCATCCCCGTCATCCAGTGTTTCAGCGACTATGAGGAGGCCTATGTTGTCGCCAACCAGATTGCCGCATTGAAGGCGCGGCAGGGCGACAGCTACGAGGACTATGCCGTGCTCTACCGTACCAATGCCCAGTCGCGCGTGCTGGAGGAAGCCCTGAGCAACGGCGGTCGCCGCGACAAGCATGGCAATATGCGCAGCGCGATCCCTTACCGCATCTACGGTGGCTTGTCGTTCTACCAGCGCAAGGAAGTGAAAGATGCCATCTGCTACCTGCGCTTGATCATCAACCCCGATGATGACGAGGCACTGAGACGTGTCATCAACTACCCGTCGCGCGGCATCGGCGATACCACAGTAGGGAAAATCACCCACTGCGCCACGCAGAACGGCGTAAGCCTGTGGCAAGTCATTAACAATCCCGAGCCGAACGGGCTGAACGTGAACCGCGGCACCCTGACCAAACTGGAAGGCTTCATCACGCTGATGAAAGGACTCATCGAGTTGAACCAGAATGGCAGTGATGCGCTGACGGTAGCCAAAGAAATGGTCAAGCAGACCCGCATCAAGAGCGTACTGCTGGGCGATAACACACCCGAGAACATCAGCCGCATCGAGAACCTCGACGAGTTGGTGAACGCTGTGAACGACTTCCAGCAAATCAAGGAAGAAAGCGGCGACGAGCATTACCAAATCGGCGACTTCCTCGCCGAAACCTCGTTGCTCACCGACCAGGACATGAACGACCCCGACGGCGAGAAAGTCACCCTGATGACCGTCCATGCTGCCAAGGGTCTGGAGTTCCGCAACGTTATCATCGTGGGCGTAGAGGAAGACCTGTTCCCCAGCGCCATGAGTGCCGGCTCGCTGTACCAGATTGAAGAGGAACGACGCCTGCTGTACGTCGCCATCACTCGTGCCGAGGTGAACTGCATCATCACCTATGCCACCTCGCGCTACCACAACGGACAGACCAAATCGTGCGTGATGAGCCGCTTCTTGCGTGACATCGCGCCCGAGTATTTGCTGATGGGCAGTACCAATTCGGCACCCGTTCCGTCACGCAAGCGAGTCAATAGATGGGATGATGACCTGGAGACTCCCCCTAGACCTTCTAGACCATCCAGTCCTTCTAAACCATCTAGCCAACCGCGGCCTGCCACACCGTCACGACCCGCCACCCCGTCACGGCCTGCTGCGACACCACCGCAAGCACCCGCTAGCGGCAACTTCACGATCCATACGGTTGATGAATTGCACGTGAGGAGCGAGATATTGCACCAGCGGTTTGGCAGCGGGACAGTTACCAATATCGACACCAATGGTGACCCCAAGATTGAGGTTGCTTTTCATGACGGGCAGACGAGAAAACTGCTGCTGAAATTCGCAAAATTTGAGATACTTAATTAGATATTAGACGTTAGACGTTAGACGCTAGACGTTAGACTTAAGACGTTAGACGTTAGATGTTAGACGCTAGATATTAGACTTTAGACACAATGGAAGAGTACAAGACGCCTTATTATATCGTGTATGAGGAGAAGTTGCGCCGCAACATCGAGTTGATTACCGGAGTTGCCCAGCGCACGGGGGTGGACATCATTATGGCATTCAAGGCCAATGCCTTGTGGCGCACATTCGGGGTGTTCAGGGAATATGGCATTGAGTCCACCGCCAGCTCGGTGAACGAGATGCTGCTCGCCAACGACGAGCTCAAATGCCGCACCCACACCTATTGTCCTGCCTATACCGACGAGACCATTGATGCTTATATCGCCGGCAGCTCGCACATCACCTTCAACTCCATCGAGCAGTACCTGCGCTTTGCCGACCGTGTGAACCAGCACAATGCTGACTGGCCCGGTGAGCAGGTGAGCTGCGGCCTGCGCGTCAACCCCATGTGTTCGGTCATCGAGACCGATATCTACAACCCCTGCTGCCCCGGATCGCGCTTCGGCGTGCTGGCGAGCGACCTCAAGGAGTTGCCCGAGGGGATTGAAGGCTTCCACTTCCATGCCTTGTGCGAGAGTACGAGTTTTGACCTGGAGAAGGTGCTGCTGGCACTGAAACAGCAGTTCGGACAGTACCTGCCGCGCCTCAAGTGGCTCAACATGGGTGGCGGCCACCTGATGACCCGTGAGGGTTACAACATCAGGCATCTGGAACAGGTGCTGGGCGCATTCCAAGGTGCCTACCCCAACCTGCAAATCATCCTGGAACCCGGCAGCGCATGGTGCTGGCAAACGGGTGACCTGGAGGCGAGTGTAGTCGATGTAGTGACCAACAGCGGCATCACTACAGCGATTACCGATGTGTCGTTTGCCTGCCACATGCCCGACTGCCTGGAAATGCCCTACCAGCCCAAGATCACCCAGGCTCTCGACGAGGTGGACCCGTCGAAGCCCACCTACCGCATGGGCGGCAACTCATGCCTGAGTGGAGACTATGTGGGGGATTGGAGCTTTGAGAAGCCCTTGAAGCGCGGTGACCGCATCACCTTTGAGGACATGAACCACTACACAACCGTCAAGACCAACATGTTCAACGGCATCCAGCACCCTGCCATCCTGTTCAAACGCATGGACGGCACCCTCGAAGTCCTTCGAGAGTTCGACTACATCGACTACAAAACACGCATGAGTTAAATTTTTGTACCACTGGATTGGCATTTTGCCTCGAAGAGGCGGTCGGGTCGAAGACTCGACTTTAATGGAAAACACCATGCAAGCCCGTCGATGACGGGCGCAGCTTGGTGAAAGCGATATCAAGATACAAGTGCGTCGAAGACGAACTTCCACAGCCGTCAAATGTATATCCACCAAAAAGTTCCTCTTCGAGGCACTTTCAGCGTCCAGCTCTGTGACCAAGCTGCGAACCTCTTCGAGGTTCTGGCATGGTCTTTCTCATTGAAATCGGTTCTTCGAACCGCTTACATCTTCGATGTTTTTATCGGGCACTAATGATTTCACACTAATGAATGGTCATTAGTGTAAAAGCAGAGAGGTTGTTTGATGGATATTACTTGCCGGAGTAGGCGACGCCGAAGCCGATGAGGCGGTCGTAGCGCTCGCCCATGGGACGGTCATAGACCTTGACGAGATACTCGTTGACGGTCTCGTAGTGATCGCCCTCGATTTTGGAAGTCAGCCCTATTGTGGTGCCATCGGGTATCCACAGGTACATATAGTTATAGGCTCCTTGCTTGAGCAGTACGTCTGAAGTATAGTATCCGCTCGAGGGGTCATACTTCATGACAACCTGGGACGCCGGACAACCTTGCATGAATTCACCATAGAGCACCACATTGCCGCCATTGAGTTTTCCTCCAGCGTCAAGGGCAAAATGGGTAATCATGTAGTCTGCTTCCAGCGAATTTTCATTGTAAGCCTCGGCGTTGCGAATGGTAAAACGGCCGAACTGGGTCCTGTCATACAGGTACTGCGTCTCGTTGCGCGGCTCATCAATCATCAGGGTGGCATGGTACATCGGCTCATAGTAACGGATTGACTGCACACCCATGTTGAGGTTATGGGCATTGACCGTCTCAAAGCGTCGGAATTCATTACCTGCCGGGAAGATGAGGTCGCGGTTGTGGTCATAGGTCACATGATCGGTAGCGACCATCATGGGACGCGTAACGGTCACAGCATTGTCCTCTCGTGAATTCTGAGACACGACACACATGAGTTCGCTGTAAGGATCCTTGATCTGGTTGGGTTTGTAGCGAACGTCAAACGTTACCTGCTGGTAACGGTTGTTATATTCCACATCGGTGCGTGAGGTGACCTGGGGATAAACACCCACCTTACTCTCGCAGACCGAGAATCGCGTCTGGAAGAGGACCTTGGAGGGGTCATCCTGCTCATAGACCGTGAGCAAGTAGTTGCCGCTCACGAGCAGTTCCATGTCAGAATTGGGGAGGGCAAACTGGTAGTTATAGTAATGGACATAAGTTGCCTCGCTCTGCTCGTAGTCATCAATATCGGCATAATTGAAGCCGCTCACATACTCACTCTCGACCAGTTGCGACGGCTGCCAGTCGGCATTGCAGTGGGTGACACTGTAACGCAAATAATGCACGTCATAGCCCAGATAGTCAAAATTGACCAAGAGTAGATCGTCACTGCCCATCATATAGATGGGCGGAGTGTACATGTTGTTCATCAAGCACACCTTGAGGGAGCGCACATTGCTGTCAAAGATGTGAGGGCGGGTATCCACCCTACCCTGTGCCAGACTCACAACCGTGGCCAAGCAACAGCCCACAAACGTCAGATATCTATTCCATTTCATCATTATAGTCAATCAACTGGTTATCTTGGAGTTTGACGAATAAATCGCTCTAAGGTTTAACCAAACAAACTCAACGCAGCAGCAAATAAACCGTATAAGCTACATAAGCGCCAAAGAAGAGGAAGCCCTCGATACGGTCAAACTTGTTCTTCTTGAACGTGAACACGACAAGATAGAGCATAAATGCAGCAACTACCATCACCAGATAATCGATGACACTAATGGACTGGAAATAGAGTGGCTTGACAGTGGATGCCGTGCCCAAAATGAACATCAGATTAAACAGGTTGCTGCCAATGACATTACCCAGTGCCAATTGAGGATTCTTCTTGCTGGCGGCAATGATGGCAGTGACCAGTTCGGGCAATGAGGTGCCGATGGCAACAATCGTGATGGCGATCACCGCGTCACTCATCCCCCAAGCATGCGCCAGGTTCTTGGCGCTGTCCAGGAACAAGTTACCGCCAAAGATGAGCGCTGCCAGCGAAACGATGGCGATGGTCCACAGCAGCCACGGGTTCTTCCCTGCGAGCGAAGATTTGGCTTCCTCATCGGCTTCGGCAAGCGCCTTATTGGGATCTTTCCCCTTCTGGACCACTACCCATCCCATGTAGCCAATGAAGACAATGAGCAGCACGATACCGTCAAGACGGTTCAACGAACTGTCGAGTCCGGGCACCATGGAATCATTGGCAATGGCGGTGACCAGTAACGACATGAAGATAAGGAACGGGATATCCCTCACACGCTGCAACCGCTCGATGGGGAACGGCAGAATCATCGCTGTAACGCCCAGGATGAGTAAGATGTTGGCAATATTGGAGCCCAACACATTACCCATGGCGATATCACCATTGTTAGGCACATTGCTCAGTGCCGAAGACACCGAGACAAACAATTCGGGCGCACTGGTACCGATGCCTACAATCGTGAGGCCGATAATGAAGTTAGAGATTTTGGCACGCTGGGCGATGGCTACCGATGAATCTACGAGATAATTGGCAGCGAGCAACAACAGTCCCAGCCCGACAATTAGTAACAGATAATCCATATAAAATCAGAATATCAATAACACGGCTGTGTCATCATTCGTTCTTCAAACTTTGGTCGGCCTAACGGCCGAGAAATTAAACAAAATTATAAATAAAATTAAAACAATTCATCTTGTTTAATTTCTCGCGCGAAGCGCGATTCAAGTTACAACGAATGGATTATGACACAGCCACTGTAATTATATCTTTTTAGAGTCCCAAAGCCTCGAGCATCGTCTGCATGGCGTCGTTCAATCCCTGAGGATTGCGGCCACCAGCCTGGGCAAAGTGGGGCTGACCGCCGCCACCGCCCTGGATGCACTTGGCGGCACCACGCACGATGTCACCAGCCTTCTTGCCGCTCTTGACCACGTCCTCGCTCAACATGACGGTGAGCATGGGCTTGCCCTCAAACTCGGTAGCGGCAAGGAATGCCGTTGCCGTGGGACAGTCGGCCTTGACAGCGAGAGCCACACCCTTGACGATATCGGGCATGCGCTCGCCTGTCATCATGAGGACGTTGATACCGTTCATCTGCTTGGCTTCATCCTGTACCTGCTTGGCCAGGATGGCAATGCGCTGTTTCATGAACTCATCAACCTGCTTCTTGAGATCGGCATTCTCGGTCAGTGACTTGTGAAGTGCTGCGATAGCATCAGGAGCATTGTTGAGCATCTCCTTGATATGGCTAAGGGTGTCCTGTACGGTATCGAGCATCTCCTCAACCCTGGCACCGGTAACAGCCTCGATGCGGCGGATGCCGGCTGCAATACTGCTCTCGCTGACGATGCGTACCATACCGATGTTACCCGTGTTGGGCACATGGGTACCACCACACAGCTCAACCGAGTCGCCATACTTGATGACGCGTACGCGGTCACCGTATTTCTCGCCAAAGAGCGCCATGGCTCCCATCTGCTTGGCCTCGTCGATGGGCACCTCACGATGCTCCTCACGCACGATGGCTTCGCGGATCATCTGGTTGGCGAGGTGCTCAACCTGACGGATTTCCTCGGGTGTCACCTTGCGGAAGTGAGAGAAGTCAAAGCGCAACGAGACGGGATCGACGTATGAACCTTTCTGCTCCACATGAGTGCCCAATACTTGACGCAGGGCGGAATGCAGCAGGTGGGTTGCCGTGTGGTTGCACTCGGTGGCACGGCGTGCCTTCACATCGATAGCGGCACGGAAGGTGGCATTGACGTCGCTGGGCAATTTGCTGGTGATGTGCACGGGCAGGTTGTTCTCACGCTTGGTATCGGTCACCTCGATGACCTCATCGCCCATTGTGAGGGTACCACGGTCACCCACCTGACCACCCATCTCGGCATAGAACGGCGAGCGATCAAGCACAATCTGATAGAAGGATTTGTTCTTCTGGGTCACCTTGCGGTAGCGCAGGATGTTCACGTCACACTCGGTGAGGTCATAGCCCACGAACTCGGTCACGCCGTCACGCAGCTCTACCCAGTCGGTAGCCTCGACAGCGGCGGCATTGCGGGCGCGCTGTTTCTGCTTCTGCATCTCGACATTGAATTCCTCCTCGTTGACGGTCATATTATTCTCACGCAGAATCAATTCGGTGAGGTCCAAGGGGAAGCCGAAGGTGTCATAGAGCGTAAAGGCCTCCTTGCCGTCGACCACGGTCTTACCAGCAGCCTTGGTGTCGGCGATGACCTTCTCGATGAGCTTCATACCCGTCTCCAGGGTGCGCAGGAAAGCGTCTTCCTCCTCCTTGGTGACATGCTTGATGAGGTCGGCCTGGGCCTTGATCTCGGGATAAGCGTCGCCCATGCTCTCGATGAGCGTGTCGATGAGGCGGTACATGAACGCCTCGCGGAAGCCCAAGAAGGTGTAGCCGTAGCGCACGGCACGGCGCAGGATGCGACGGATGACGTAGCCAGCCTTGGCGTTGCTGGGCAACTGACCGTCGGCAATCGAGAAGGCGATGGTGCGCACGTGGTCGGCAATGACGCGCATGGCGATGTCCACGTCCTTGTTGTCGCCGTATTTCTTGCCGCACATCTCACCCAGCTTGCCGATGAGGGGCTGGAAGACGTCGGTGTCATAGTTGGATTTCTTGCCCTGAAGCACCATGCACAGGCGCTCCAGACCCATACCGGTGTCAATCACCTTGTTGGGCAGCGGCTCGAGCGAGCCGTCGGCCTTGCGGTTATACTGCATGAACACGAGGTTCCAGATTTCGATCACGAGGGGGTTGTCCTTGTTGACAAGTTCGGCACCAGGAATGGCAGCCTTCTCTTCCTCGCTGCGCAGGTCGATATGGATCTCACTGCAAGGACCGCAGGGACCGGTATCACCCATTTCCCAGAAATTGTCGTGGGCGTTGCCGTTGATGATGTGGTCCTTGGGCAGATGGGCTTCCCAGAAGCCAGCAGCCTCGTCGTCGCGTCCAAGTCCATTACGCTCATCGCCCTCAAACACCGTTGCATACAACAGCTTCGGGTCAATCTTCAGCACATTGACCAGCAGGTCCCAGCCCCAGTCAATAGCCTCATGCTTGAAGTAGTCGCCAAACGACCAGTTGCCCAGCATCTCAAACATCGTGTGGTGGTAGGTATCATGTCCTACCTCCTCCAGGTCGTTGTGCTTGCCGCTCACGCGGAGGCACTTCTGGGAATCGGCGACACGACGCCACTGGGGTTCCTTGTTGCCCAGGATAATGTCCTTGAACTGGTTCATACCGGCATTGGTAAACATGAGGGTGGGATCGTCCTTGATCACCATCGGGGCTGAGGGCACAATGTGATGCCCATGCTCCTCAAAGTAGCGCTTGAAAGTCTCTCGGATTTCTTTTGCAGTAAGCATGTTTTTTTATCTTAATATGTTATAAATGTTCTCATTTTATTGCAAAGTCTAAACTTTTTGTTTACCTTTGCACGGTTATTTTCAACCTGCAAAGGTAAATAATTCTATTAACTTGTGCAAGACCATGCGAGAACTGGATAAAAAATTCTACAAAATCGGTGATGTTTCCGAGATACTGGGTATCCCCGAGTCCACCCTGCGCTACTGGGAGTCGCAGTTCACCATCATTCGCCCCAAGCGCAACAAGAAAAACATCCGCTACTACACGCCCAACGACATCGAGATCATCAGCAAGGTCTATTATCTGGTCAAGGAGAAGGGCCTGAAGCTGGATGCCGCCCAGGCACAGATACGCCACAATCGCGATGGTGTTGACAAGCGCTTTGACGCCATCGAGCAGCTCAAGGACATCAAGAATCAACTGCTGGCCTTCCAGAATGCCCTCGACGAGTTGTTCCCCGATACCCCCGCCGCCAAGTAAATTGATACTACCCACATAACAAGAGAGCCGTCTCTGCCATTGAGACGGCTCTCATTGTTTAACATAAAGTGTTTATACTCAGTTCATCCGCTATGTGGGGCTTTGATGACTACCTTTTGGCACGAAAAAACCGGCAACACGCGTCACCGCGCATTGCCGGACAGACAGTTAATGAATTTTATAAACGTAATTTTCCGGGTTAAAAATCTCTATTGATCAGAACCTCATGCCCAGGGTGAGCGAGATACGGTTGTTGTGGTCCGTCACGTCGGCACTGACATTGGGCTCGTAACCATAGTCGTCGTTGATGGGCGAGAAGGCGTTGTAAACGCTCTTGCGCATCTTGTGTACATAGGCCAGATCGGCATAGAACTTCTGGTAACGGTAGCCCAAACCACCGGTGATGTTATGAACTGCATTGTCATACTGATAGGCAGGATTGGTGCCCACGGTAGCAATATTGTACTCATATTCATCAACGCCCTTCTCGACCTGGGTGGTCTTGTAGCTGTAACCGGCGCGTACACTCCAGTTGGGAGTCAGGCGGTACTCGCCACCGATGCGGATGATGTGGGAGGGCTTGAAGTTAGCCTTCACATTATCGGTCACATCAGGATAGTCGTTGTTGCGGTCGTCACCGATGCGCATCGTCTCGTTGGCCACATACTCATAGTCCATGCTGAGGATAGCGTTGGTGCCGATAACACCAGCCACACTGCCCATAAAGTGCCACGGAGTCTTGATGGTATAAGTACCGGAGTAGTTATATCCATCGTTGCTGTTCTTGCTGGCACGATAAAGCAAATTGTTATCCTCGTAAGCAAGCAGATTAGCACCTACAAGGTAGGTATCGCGCATATCATAGTAGGTGGGCGTGTGGAACGCAGCACCGAAGCGCAATGCCTGGATGGGCTTCCAGATAAGACCGAACTTGAAGTTGACACCAGTACCAGAGGTGTGCAAGTAATTGGTCAAATTCCAGTCAGCACGGGTATTCTCATTGATGATGGGACTGGTGAACAGATCAATATCGTCAGCCATAACATAGGCATTGTTCAAGTCCTCCTCGTAGGTCTGATAGCTCTTGTAATCCAGGTCAAGGATACCAAAGTCAAGACCGAAGTAGAGCTTGTTGGCGATATTGCCGCCGAAGCCGATGTTATACTCGTCGGCATGGCCACGCTCTTCCACCTCATAGTAGGCGTTACCCGTAGTGCCCTGGCCAAAGAGGCCTTGCATGTAGCCGTCATTGGAATTGATGATGCCCACATAGCCGCCATTCTGAGTCGTCATGTCAAACATCGTCACGGCTGCCCAGGGAGCATAACCGTCAAAGTAGGGGTTGTAATCATCGTCCCAGTAGAGATCACCATCGGTAAAGCCCGGCACGTTGACAAACTCATCGGCAACAAAGTTACTCATTGAGGTCGGGATATTTGCCACACCACCGATGTAGTGACGGTTGAAGGACTGCAGACGGTTGTAAGTAAAACCGAAGTTCAGGTTAGGCACCGACTCGCTGTTGAGGCGGATAGCACCCACATAGCCCACGTTGTTCACGTTGAACTTGGTCTCGTTGATCTTGTCGACACCAGCCTTGGTACTGTTAAAGTCCAGGCTAAGGGTGACACCCAGGTCGGAACTGCGATAGACGCCGATACCGGCAGGGTTCTGGGTCAGTGTTGAGAGATCGCCTCCGAGGGCTCCGAAGGCCCCCGCCATCGACTGGAAGCGGGATGAGCCTCGGAGTTCGGTTTGTGACATCTGCAGGACATCAAAAGCGTCCTGTGCGTTTATCAGGAGAGGAAGTCCGCACAACAACATGGCTAAAACTTTCTTCTTCATAGCTTCAAATGTTTAGATTATAATACAATGCTCTATTACTAATGCGTGTGTGAAAGGGAGGATCGATTAGCGACGACGTCCGCCACCACCTGATGATCCGCTATGGCCGCCGCCACCGCCAGAGCTGTGACCGCCACTGCTGCCGCTGCTATATGAGCCACTGCTGCCGCCGTAGCTGCCGCCTGAACGGCTACCACCACTGTAACTGCTGCCTGAACGGCCACTGCTATAGCTGCCGCTGGAGCGTCCGCTGCTGCTGTAGCTGCCTGAACGACCGCTACTGCTGGAACGGCTGCCGCTGTAGCCGCTACTGTTGCGAGGTGATACGCCGCTGTTAGTGCGGGAACCCATGTTGCCGCTGCCACGGTTGGTAGCATAGCCACCACGACCACGACCGGTAGTGTTGCCCACGCTGGGACGGTTGCCATCGGTGCCGCGTGCCGAAATGCCGTTGCGGCTGGTTCCCCTAGCATCTACACGAGGACGGGTGTTGCGGTTGGTTGCCAGGCCGCTACGTTGTCCGAGCGTGCGTCCCGAATAGCCGTCATAATGAGGCCTGCTGGGACGGACGTGGCCGCCAGTATTGCCATGCCATGCCCAGTCATTCCAGCCGTGGTGATAACCACTACCCCAATACCAGTGAGTATGTCCCCAGTACCAGGGAGAGTAAGTCCAGCCCCAGTAGTGATAAGGACGATACCAGCTGTAATAATACGGTGAATACCAGGGATACCAGGAATGCCAGGTGTACCAGGGATCATACCATCCCGTGTACCAGGGATAATAGCTCGAGGCCCATCCGTAGTATGAGCCATAGCCCCAGTCGCTGCCCACGATCAGGTTGATGCTGGGAGACTCGTCATAGTAGAGCTCGATCAGGTCATCATCACTGCTCAGGATCACAATGTCAGGATTATAGAAACGCTCAATCAAGTGGGTGTTGGCAAATGCCTCCTCATAGATCGTGTCTCCATAAATCGTGTCACCGTTCAGATCAATAGCATACTCTGGGTCATAGGCGCCGCGACGGTTATACTCGTCCACGTCGCGCTCATCGCGGTAATTACTCTGGGCGGTCACCTTGTAAGTGTCGGGAACCTCGCCATAGACAGCAATCGTCTTGACTGGCTTCTCGACCTTAGTCTTCTTGACCGTCGTAGACTTAGAAGCATCGTAATAGATGTCATCGTAGTCCTGTGCTTGAAGGATGGAGCCGGCACTCAAGGCCAGCAGTCCCACCAGTGTTAAAATACGGTACTTCATAATTTATTACGTTTTAAAAATTCATTAAATGTTTCTTCTACCTTTTAGACAAAACAAATTTAGAAAAGTTTAAGATTGTGTTTAAAAAAGTGTTGCAAGTTATCACATTAAAATGAATTAAGGAGCAATTCAACGTGAAAAAATGCAAAAAATGACTGTTTTTAACTTTATCATGACGCGCACATGCTTTTGCAAGTATCATGCCAAGTGAGTTAGAAGCTAGAAGTTAGAAGTTAGGAGTTAGGAGTTAGCATCCGCCATCTAACGGCTAAGGTCTAATGTCTAAGGTCTAAAATCTAAGGTCTAAAGCCTAATGTCTAAAAAATGACTACCTTTGCAGGTAATTATGGGACGAGAGAAGGTTTTTAGGTTCAAGCAGTTTGCCGTGGTCAATGACCGCACAGCGATGAAGGTGGGCACCGACGGGGTCCTGCTGGGCGCATGGTGCCCGGCAGAAGGGGCTCGTCTCGTGCTGGATGTGGGGACGGGATGTGGCGTCATCGCCCTGATGATAGCCCAGCGCAACGCGAGTGCCGTCATCAATGCCATCGATATCGATCATGATGCCATCGAGGAGGCTACGCTCAACTTTAAAACCTCGCCATGGAGCGAACGACTGACTGCCATCGAAGGGGACTTCAACGGACTGCAAACCGCTGAGCGCTATGACCTTATAGTCTCTAACCCACCCTACTTCACCAACGGTGTCCTGCCAACCGGTGACGCACGCACCCAGGCCCGCCATACTGGCACACTCTCCTACCGCCAACTCATTGAGGGCGCTTCACGCCTGTTGAGCAATGACGGCACGCTGGCGCTCATCACGCCCACCGATGCCGAGCAGGACATCATCGAGGCTGCTACCTTCGCTTCCCTGCCCGTTCGCCGACTCACTCGCGTCATCCCCGTTGAGGATGCCGCCCCCAAGCGCACCCTGTGGCTCCTCTCCCGCCGCGACATGGCTTACTGCGAGGACACGCTGACTATCGCCCACCGCGACGGCACCTTCACCAGCGACTATATCGCCCTTACCGGCGCCTTCTACCTGAAAATGTAACCACACACAACGACAAGAAAATACAATGCCATCCGGAGGCCTTACGATTAAAACACGAATGGCCATGAATTATTCATGAATGCCATCCGGGGGCCTTACGATTAAAACACGAATGGCCATGAATTATTCATAAATGCCATCCGGAGTCATGCGATTATTTAAAACGAATGGGCTTGAATCTTTTATGAATGCCTTCAGGGGACATGCGTTTTTTTAAACATGAATATCCATGGAATGTTCATTTATAATTTTTTTCTGGGAAAATTGTGTTTTGTGATTTTGTACTGGGGGTTAAACACAAATAATTGATTATCAGTTGATTAATGCTTGTTTTGAATTCTAAAGAGATACTGGATGAAGGGGTAAAATCTTAACAAATGTTAAATATAAGATTGTGATTAAACTTTTTGATATTTGGTTAGTCTTTATATTGACTTCAATGAAGACTTAACTGCTTCAAACGAGTAAAACTGACTTTTTCTTAATAATAAAACACTTCAACCTTGTGTCGAACTGCTGACGAAGCATCACTAGGCACAGAACATATAGGTCCCGAACAACTTTCAACAGTCCCGGGACTTTTGTTTTTTTATCCAGAAGCAAAAATAACTGGCAGACGAGCCCCCTTTGCTTTACACTAAACCGCAAAATCACTAGGTTCATTGTGCTAATTAACAAGCAATTAAAAAATTCATGAAAAATTCGTGGCCATTCGCGTTTTTTAATCGCATGGCACCGGAAGGCTTTATTGTTCTCCTTTTGGAATTTTGCGGTTTCGGGTAGTGCTATGGGGAGGCATTTTTTGCTCATTGGGTGATATATCCCCATAAATGGGGATATTTTTTTGACCAAAAACACTAAAAAATGGGATTGCAAGACTTCATATACTATAGTAATTTTGCAAAATGGAATATAATATCATTACGACATGAATAAAAACCAAGATAACAAACCGAATAACGCCACTCGACTGCTTGACAATGAGCCCGTTGGCAAGACCGTACAGGTCGTGCGCGTAATGGGCGACGGTGCCTTCCGCCAGCGCTTGCTGGAGATGGGCTTCGTGCGCGGTGCCAAGGTCACCGTGCTCAAGAACGCACCGCTCAAGGATCCCGTGGAATACATGATCATGGGATCACACATCTCGCTGCGCCACAGCGAGGCTGCCCAGATTGAGGTCACCGACCAGAACGCTGAGTTCTGTGACATGGAGGACGCCTTCAACGGCATCGTCGAGACTGAAGTGGCCGGTGTTGACCCCATGGCCGACAACGTGTTGCGCGTGGTGCTCGTCGGCAACCCCAACTGCGGCAAGACGTCACTGTTCAACAATGTGACGGGTGCCAAGGAGAAAGTGGGCAACTATGGCGGCGTGACCGTTGACAGCAAGGAAGGCTGGTTCAGCATCGACGGCCGCAAGGTGCAACTGGTCGATCTGCCCGGCACCTACTCACTGACGGAATACTCTCCTGAGGAGATGTATGTGCGCACCTACATCCGCGACAACCATCCTGACGCCATCCTCAACATCGTGGATGCCGGCAACCTGGAACGCAACCTCTACCTGACGACCCAGATCATGGACATGAACATCCCGATGGTCGTCGCCTTGAACATGTGGGACGAACTGGAGAAAAGCGGCGACAAACTGGACATCGAGATGATGAGCCGCCTGCTGGGTGCCCGCATGGTGCCCCTCACCGCCTACAACGGTCACGGCGTGAAAGACGTGCTGAAAGCCACGATGGAAGCCATCGACGAGAGCGAGCAGGAAACGCTGCACCACAACGTGAACTACGGCACACTCATCGAAGACAGCCTCAAGGAACTGGGAGACATGTGCCCCGAATTGGACCGCTATACCGTGCTCAAGGTCATCGAGAACGACCAGCACGCCATCCACTTGCTCGACGGCAAGGATAACGCCGACGAAGTGAAAAAGACAGCCGCCGAGTTGCGCCAGCGCATCGAGCGGGACTACAACGACGACATCGTGAGCATCATCACCGACCTGAAGTACGGTTTTGTGCGCGGTGCCCTTGCCGAGGCGCTCACGCCCAACCCCGAGCGCTCAACCGGTGAGACCAAACCCGGCTACTCGATGGACCGCCTGCTGACCAACCGCTGGTTGGCGCTGCCCATCCTGCTGGTGCTGATGTGGCTGATGTTTGAAGCCACATTCACCCTGGGAGCCTATCCGCAGGAGTGGATTGAGAGCGGCATCGGCTGGATTGGAGAATGGATCGGCAAGGCAATGCCCGAGGGCATCCTGCGAGACCTGATCGTGGACGGTATCATCGGCGGTGTGGGCGGTGTGCTCGTGTTCCTGCCGCAAATCCTGATTCTGTTCTTCTTCATCTCCCTGCTTGAAGACAGTGGATACATGGCACGCGCGGCATTTATCGTCGATCGCGTCATGCACCGCGTGGGGCTTCACGGCAAGTCGTTCATCCCCTACCTCATCGGCTTCGGCTGCGGCGTACCTGCCATTATGGCAACCCGCACTCTGGAGAACCGCCGCGATCGTCTGGTGACGATATTGACGGTGCCCTTCATGTCATGCTCGGCACGTCTGCCGGCTTACCTGCTGCTGGTTGCCGCCTTCTTCACCGCCAACCAGGGACTTATCCTGATGAGCATCTACCTCATCGGCATCCTCGTGGCAGCCCTAACCGCCATCCTGATGAGCAAAACGTTCCTCAAGCATGACAAGACGCAGTTTGTGATGGAGCTGCCACCCTATCGCAAACCCACTGCCCGCAACGCCACCATCCACATGTGGAGCAAGGGCAAGCAGTACCTGCAAAAGATGGCGACCATCATCCTCGCCGCCTCGATCATCGTGTGGGCACTGGGCTACTTCCCCCGCCACGAGGGACAGACGCCACAGGAACAAATTGAGAATTCCTACATGGGAAAGATGGGCAAAGCCATCGAGCCGATTGTGGAGCCGCTGGGCTTCAACTGGCAGATGGGCGTGAGCGTGCTGACCGGTGCCGCCGCCAAGGAGATCGTCGTCTCGACGATGGGCGTGCTCTACACAGGAGAAGCCGATGCCACCGAAGAGAGCACCTCCCTCAAGGAGAAACTCCAGACGGCTACCAAACCCAACGGCGAGCATGTGTTCAACCCCATCATCGCCTACTCCTTCATGCTATTTATCCTGCTCTACTTCCCCTGCATAGCGGCACTAGCCGCCATCAAGCGCGAAGCGGGCTGGAAATGGGTCGCCTTTGAGGTGGTTTATACCACGGGCGTCGCCTGGCTCGTGTCATTCATTTTCTACCAGATAGCAATAAGATTATAGGACTATATGGATACAACAACAATTATACAGACCATCGTGGTGCTCGGCATCGTTGCCGTGGCACTGGTGTACGTACTGCGTCGCGTCATCAAGACGGCACGCGGAAATGGCGACTGCGGCTGTGGCCGTGGCAAGGACTGCCACTGTAAAGACAAGAAAAAGTGGTAAACAGCCGTCTCGGCACTTCCGCCTGATACCTTATATCATCGCGCTTCGCGCGAGAAATTAAACAAAATTCTAAATAGAATCTCATTATAAGGATTTTGCTCAATTTCCCAGCCGGTAAACCGATTAAGATGCAAGGTTAACCGAAGAGGTAACGGAAAGAGTCCTCGACGCGGGCGACCTCAACGACCTTGATGGTCCAGGCGTCACGTTTCACGCCCTTGAGGTTGTTCTTGGGGACGATGATGGTCTCGAAACCGAGTTTCTGGGCCTCGGCGACACGTTGCTCGCAGCGGGTAATCTGACGGATCTCTCCCGAGAGCCCCACCTCGCCTGCAAAGCACACATTATTATTTATAGCCATATCGACATTGGATGACAGGATGGCACTGATGACCGCCAAGTCCAGGGCTGGGTCATTGACCTTGATGCCGCCCACAATGTTGAGAAAGACATCCTTCTGGGCCAATTTGAAACCCAAGCGTTTCTCCAACACCGCCAGCAACATGTTCATGCGGCGCTGGTCGAAGCCAGTGACCGAGCGTTGCGCCGTACCATAAGCTGCAGTGCTCACCAATGCCTGCACCTCGATGAGGAAAGGCCGCATACCGTCGATGGTCACACCGATGGCCGTGCCCGACAATTCGCCGTCACGGTCGCTAAGCAGCAGTTCGCTGGGATTGGTCACCTCGCGCAATCCGTCCTCCTTCATCTCATAGATGCCAATCTCGCTCGTGTTGCCGAAGCGGTTTTTAATCGGGCGCAGGATACGGTACAGGTAGTTGCGGTCGCCCTCAAACTGGATGACGGCATCGACAATGTGTTCCAGCACCTTGGGGCCGGCGATGCTGCCCTCTTTATTGATGTGACCGATCAGGATGACAGGGGTATAGGTTTCCTTGGCATAGCGCTGGAAGGCTGCGGCGCACTCGCGTACCTGCGTCACGCTGCCGGGCGCACTCTCCAACTGCTCATTGGCAATGGTCTGGATAGAGTCCACGATGATGAGGCCGGGCTGGAAGGCGCGGATGCTGGCGAAGATATTGTCCAACGACGTCTCGCACAACAGATAGCACTCGCAGTCCATACGTCCGCCGGCAATGCGGTCGGCACGCATGCGCAACTGCTGCGGGCTCTCCTCGCCCGAGACATACAGCACGCGGCGCGAACGGATGCGCAACACATTCTGCAGGACAAGCGTGGATTTGCCGATGCCTGGCTCTCCACCCAGCAGCACGATACTGCCCGGCACGAGACCGCCACCCAGCACGCGGTTGAGCTCGTTGCTGGGAAGGTTGATGCGCGGCTGGTCCTCGGCACGGATTTCTGAAATCTTGACGGGCTCCAGCGTCTTGTGGCCATTGTCGGCAACAGCACCATAGTGCACCGAGGCAGAAGACTTGGGGATCTTGGGTTCCTCGATATAGGTGTTCCACTCACCGCAAGCAGGGCACTTGCCGAGCCACTTAGGTGACTCGTTGCCGCAATTCTTGCAGAAGAAGGTGGTCTTGTTCTGTTGCTTGGCCACGATTGTAATAGATTAATTGATGATTAACGGCGGAAAAACTCGCTGATGGTGATGGCAGCGGCAACACCCACGTTGAGCGACTCGCTGCCGGCAGTCTTGGCCTTGGGGATGAGCAGCCGCTGATCCACATGCTTGGCGACCTTGGCGCTGATGCCTTGTCCCTCGTTGCCGAAAATGACAAAACCTGTCTTGCCCAACTCGCTGCGGTAGATATCCTTACCGTCAAGGAAAGTGCCGTAAACCTGCAGGTCAGGATACTCCTCGAAAAGTGCCTCAAGGTCACCATAGTGCACCTTGACACGGGCGATGGCACCCATCGTCGCCTGCACCACCTTGTGGTTATAGACATCGACGGTCGTGCGGCTGGCAAAGATGTCGCGGATGCCGAACCAGTCGGCCAAACGGATAATCGTACCCAGATTGCCCGGGTCCTGAATGTTGTCAAGCACGATATTCAGGCCCTTGGCGACACGTTCGGTGTCGATGGTGTCCTCGGGCTTCTCATAGACAGCGATGACGTCGCTGGGCGTGTCAAACTGCGAGAGGCGGGCCATCTGCTGGCCGTTGGCAAACACGATCTTGTCATAGTGCTCGGCCGTGCCACACTGCTCATACCACGACCGCTTGGCAATGAGCCAGCGGCAGTTGAAGTGTTGCCACGTGTCACGCACACACTTGGTGCCCTCGGCGACAAACAGTCCCTCCTCGTCACGATATTTCTTGGCAGCCAGGCTTTTTACCACCTTGAGGATGCCGTTGTTCATGTCCATCATTTTTTGTCCTGCTCGCGTTTTGCCACCAGTTCGTTGAAACGTAGCAGCGTTGTACAGAACTCTTCACTCAGCAGGGAGATGACCTGCTGCGAAACCTCGGAGGACACATCCCATACAGCCGAGGCAATGCTACCGGCAATAGCCGCCAGCGTGTCGGCATCGCCCGCCAGGGCAACCGCCAGGCGGACCACATCCTCATAGTCTTTTCCCTCAAGGTAACAGGTGATGGCCTCAGGGACGGTGCGCTGGCAAGTCTCGTCGAAGGTAAACGTCGGGCGGATCTCGTCAAGTTTGCGGGAGAGGTCATATTCAAATGTCTTCTCCACGTATTCGCGCAAATCCCACTTGTTCTCGCCCTGTCGCACCAAGAAGATGGCCGCTGCCGTTGCCTGAGCGCCCTTGACGCCCTCGGGGTGGTTGTGGGTCACCTCGGCAGATATCCTCGCCAACTCCAGCGCCTCGTCGAGCGTCTGTGCGTAATAGCCGATGGGGCTCACGCGCATCGCCGAGCCGTTACCGAAGGAGTTATAGGGCTCAGGGTCAGTTTTGTGGATCCATTGGGCAAAACGACCGCCGTAACCTCTATCGGGATAGCGCCGGCACAGGTCAAGCATGATCTTGACCAGCGTCTCGGGCCGATGCTTCTCGTCTTCAAGCAACCAGATGGCGTTGGCCATCGTGAGCACCGTGTCATCGGTGAATGTGCTCTTGGGCGTGAACAACTCAAAGGTGTAATCACGCGTAGGGTTAAACTCGTATGCCGACCCGATGACATCGCCGGCAATAGCTCCAATAATTCCTTTCATAACAAGTGTATCATGTGTTTTGAGATGACAAATATACAATTAATTCTTCTACCTTGATACAATTCCACGCACATTTATTTTCAGGATGCCCATGGAATGAGATATTGGGCACCACTGCGGGGAGCAGAGAGATTCACCTCGGGGCGCATGGCCGGGCGCCGCATGGTGGCAAGGGCTGTCACGTCACGCCAGCCGCAGGTGCAGTTGCGCACGGTGAGCACCGCCATCCCGACATAGCGACCCGCCATGTCGAGCAAGGCACGCTTCACGGCCTCAAGGCTGTTGAAATTCATCCCGTTAACGCTGGCCAGGCGGCGACCGTTACACTCAAGGGTGGCACAGATCTGGTCACCACAGTTCACGATGTTGCTGATGTCAGTTTTCATTGTCATTCCTCCTTTTTTTTAATTTTACACTGCAAAGGTAGAATGATATAGTGCCATATTTTGGCACCCTAAATAGAAATAATCTTAATTCACTAAATAAGTGCAAAACGTCTGCTTTGTATCTATAATGGTCGAAATTTACTGAGTTAATTAGACCAAGAAAGCCCCGATTTGCACCGGGGCGGGTATCTACAATAGTAGAAATTGAATGAGTCAATTAGACATCTGAACAAGAAGAAGGCCGCCTTTGAATCTGCAATAGTAGAAATTGAATGAGTCAATTAGACCCAATGAAGAAGAAAGGTACCATATCAATCTACAATAGTAGAAATTGAATGAGTCAATTAGACTTGGCATCCACAGCAAGGCCGAGTTCGTATCTACAATAGTAGAAATTGAATGAGTCAATTAGACCTGAACGATGCATTTGCAATGCAATTGCATATCTACAATAGTAGAAATTGAATGAGTCAATTAGACAGGAGGGCTGATTATGATAGCAAAGATATCTACAATAGTAGAAATTGAATGAGTCAATTAGACTAAAGAAAGGAGGTGTAACCGGAACGTAATCTACAATAGTAGAAATTGAATGAGTCAATTAGACTTGCCCGTCGAGTTCATCGTAATCGTCGATCTACAATAGTAGAAATTGAATGAGTCAATTAGACCTTGGGAATGCCACCCGTGGGCGGCTCAATCTACAATAGTAGAAATTGAATGAGTCAATTAGACAATATGTAAATTTCGTTATTATGCGTGATCTACAATAGTAGAAATTGAATGAGTCAATTAGACTAAAGCTGCGTATGTTGCATTTCATCTATATCTACAATAGTAGAAATTGAATGAGTCAATTAGACCGCGTCTCACGACGGGGAGGGAAAGGGATATCTACAATAGTAGAAATTGAATGGGTCAATTAGACGCGCCGCCCACGGAACGACACGGACGCGATCTACAATAGTAGAAATTGAATGGGTCAATTAGACACCACGGGCGTAGCCCGTTAAAGACATGCATCTACAATAGTAGAAATTGAATGGGTCAATTAGACCTCTACCCTCGTCAGCCTCGTCGCTATATCTACAATAGTAGAAATTGAATGGGTCAATTAGACATCTGCGAGATGCTGACCTATAGGGGCATATCTACAATAGTAGAAATTGAATGGGTCAATTAGACCAGACAACACTGCCGATGTCCAAGCCGCTATCTACAATAGTAGAAATTGAATGGGTCAATTAGACCCTGTTCCCACAAAATTACAATAAATATTTTGAATATCATACACTTAGGAAGATGATTTTTGAGCTAATTTACCCCCCATTCTTAAGGATACAAGTCAAGTCACTCTCTAACAACCATTTAGTACTGTTGTTAAATATGGGATTTCATTAGGTTTGTATTACAGGAAAATTATATCTTGGTCACGGTGGATAGCATTACCATATTTCTCAGTTTTATCAGTATTAACGTCAAATATAACAACACTATCATCCTGAGTAAAAAGTTTAGAAAACTTATCCCTGATATTCTCCCTGATATTGTCAATGAGCCTCTTGGTAATATTGCCCTCTATAAATGTTCTTTAAAGCATACTTTCTTTCAATTAAGATTTTCTTTGACTGGTCATAGATGTCTATTTTCCCATAAACGCCCAACTCATTTGAAATCACAGGTAGCGATTCTAATAAGTTATTATTTGTAGTCGTTTTATTATCTACCCCTGCATGAGCATTTCTGCCTCTTGTTTGTGGAGTCGCATGGTAAGCATCTTTGTCCATATCCATATACACATTATGCAGGTATATGGAATATGGACAGAAGATGAAATCGTTTAAAGTAGAGATGGCAATCAGGTTATCCATCAGTCCTCAAGGTAAGGCCTTGTTTGTACAAAATCCAGCCATTCTTTATTAGAGATGACCCATTCGGTTTTGCCGTCCACTGGAGCCGCCTGAATTTGTCTTGCTACCCACAGACCTTTTCTGGCAATATTATAGGCGCCATTGGCATCGGCATTTTCGGGCAGTTTTTTACCACAAGTACGGCTGTCATAGAATTGGCCATTCTCATCGGCAACCGGTGAAATGAGGTAATCCTCGTCGGTTCCTGTGACGCTGTTCCGCATTTGCAGTGTCAGATTCATCAAGTGCATCAACTTCTCAAAAAATGCTTTATCGTCCTGTCGGGCTATTTCTTCTTTCAAATTGCCATTAGTATTAATATCGCGGGAGGCAAACAGAGCATTAAACTCCTCGGTAAGATTCACCTCACGGCTGTCCCACATGTTATTGGCCTCGGGGTTCCGGAAGGTCTCAACTCGGGTGCCGTGGGTGCACAGTGTCCAGTGTGTGCGGGAGCCCTCGGCTTTGGTCGTGAAATCATTGTAGTCCAGTGAGAACTCATACCACCCCTTGTCTTCGTTGTAACGGATAGACTTGAACTTGCAGAAGAATGCCCGTGACTTGTCTACACTTTCATAACGGGGATGCAACAGGTTAACAAATCCTGTCACGGGATCAATCTTGCTGGTGTTCCAAGCCGGGATATAGAACAGGAAGCCATTCTGTCGGCGCATATCGCGGAATGACGTGAACTTGTTGGTCAACTGGTAAGCATGCAGCAGGCCGCCAGGTTGTGCTGGGTCAACTTTCTTATCAATGAGCAGGTTGAGTTTGTCAATAAGGGCTTTTTCAAACTGCTGGTAAACCGAACTCTCCACCTTTTGGCGGCCACGCTTGAAGCCCATGTTCAGGTCCTCGAGAACGACAATGGCATGGTACTTGACCATGAGTGTGACAATCTTGTGCACGGCCTGTGACAGGTACCCCTGTTTCAACTCCTTGATGCTCTCGATGGTGTTCCAACTCTGGCGCTCCCGTTGCCGTTCATCATCCCTCTTGCCAAGGAGGCTGTGATAGTCGGTCTTGTAAGTATTGCCCTGATACTCGTTCACAATCTCGTTGAGTGAGAATTGCTCCTTGATGTGCCCCTTAGCGTCAATGACAGTGACATAGAGCAGGTGACGCTCGCCACGGTCAATGCCGATAAAATGCAGGTCGTCATGGTCATGGATGTATTGATTGACAAGCGGATTGATGCTCCCCGCACCGGTTGCCTTGAAGTTGATAGTGATGGGAACATGGAACTGAAACTTGTCCATCGTGAACCGTCGGTCCTTGATTAGGTCGTAGTCAAACGTGCTGCTTTTCTTTTCGTTCTCGGGATTCTTGTTCTTGATGGCTTGGTGGGCTGGATGAGTCGGCTTCTCATACGACAGGCTCTTCTTCCTGTAGAAGACCTCGGCTTGGCCATTCAGTTTATAGACAACGTCGGCAAGGTTGCGTTCGTCAAACACCATTTTCCAATAAAGGGTATGCAGGTTAGGTGCGCCTTTGCTGTATGGCGAGAAATCCTTATTGTAGATTTGGAACAGGAAAAGTTTTCCCTCTTCTACCATCTGATTAATGTAACTTGTAGGGATATGCTTATAGGAAATTTTGTAACCCATCTGTTCCACCTCACGGTAGAACCCACTCAAGTCCTCGTATGTCTCAGTGGGTGAGAAATGGAAATCAAATTTGCTCCAGTCTTCATGCTTCTGGATTGACGCTTTGAAGAAGTCTATCAATTCATGGCAGTCCTTAATGCTGAAGTTGTCACCTTTCTTGTGGGTGCCCTGTTCATAATGCTCGAGTAATTCTTGTGAAGGAGCAAATTCAGCAATTCGGGATCTGGAGAAAAACACTTTGGGCAGCATCTTGTTGGCACCAGGCAGGAGTTTGTATTCCATTTTCTCAAATGCATCATCAGAATCGCTAGCTGCAGGAGCATCAACAAATACCCTGTTGAATTGTTTCCTCATGATACCCAAGTAGTATTTCTCGTCCTTACGCAAAATGACACTGGTGTTGTCACGCTCCTTGTTCAAGTCCCATCCATCAAGCAACGTGGAATTCTCAAAATTCAGTTTGAATTTTTCTATGGAATAGGGCTTGCGTGTCATGCGGTTGCGCACCTTGTTGTATAGCGGGGTGATACTGTCTAATTCTTCCCACAGTACTGCCAGTTCGCCGTAAAAACGCTCGTCCTTGTCAGGTTCATCACCATTACCTAGCAGGGGCTTGACAAAGCGCTGCAATGCCTTGATGGCGTCGAGCAGAGTCTTTAATTTAGCGACATTCTGCTTGTCCTGGGCAAGGTTGCGGTTCACGGGATAGTCATTCTCGATGAGTGATTGGGCCTCGGCGTAGGCATTCTGGATTTGCAGGAACAGGTTCACGGTTTGCTCTTCGCCGTTGTCTGAAGCACCCAGTGTGGCAAAATGGTCACAGATGTCCTTTTGCTGGATACAGTGATTTAAGTAGCCGATACTGAAACTGCCTTCACGCTTGATGAGCTTATTGATGCGTTCCTCGTAGCTGTCGATGGATTCTTTGCGCTTGAGAGGACAAGATGCCTTGACGTCCTCGGCAATTGCTCTTTTGATAACCGACCAATCCTTAAACATCGCTTGGGAAATATCGGTTAGCGACAGGTCATTGGGAATGTAAATTCCATCAAGATTGTAACTGGACAAATTTGCCAATAGTTCTCTCAAGGGGTCAAATACATGATCGTTGAGGGAATGATAACAATCCTTCACCGCATTAAGCATATCCTTGTCGCTCTCGAACTCCTCGGGCAGCCAAGATACCGCCTCGCGGTCACTCAAGATTTGCTTGAACAGTGGTTTGAGTTTGGGTAGCCGAGTTTCACGCGATGGCTGCTGCTGATTGTACAGATTGACATATTCGTTAATGCCCTGTATCTTCTTGTCAGAGTCCTCAACGGTTCTGCCACCAATCACGGCATTATAGACTTCGATTTGCGACTGTGTGAGCAATTCGGTATAGTAGTCCAGTTTGAACAGGTCGCCTATTTCCCTCACGTTGAGATATTCTTCCATCTCTTGATAAAGTTGAGTGAAATGCTCAGCGACAGGCGATGCTGCAATTTTCTCAAACGTCAACATGTTGTCGATGAACTTGGGCAAGTTTTCATGAATCAACCGATAGGCAATCGCCGTAGACTGAGCCTCGGCAGAATACATGTTCCTGCGATTCTCGTGAAATCCCGTGAAATAGGTTGTGAAATCTCGGAATTCATCTATCAGTGACCGCTCCTCGGGTGTGATAATACTCAGGATATCTTCACGGATGAGTTCTTTCTTGTCGATGCGCTTGAAACGGCTGTCCTTGGTCAGTGCATCGGCAATCAATTTGCGCAGCTTGTCTTGGATTTTCTTCAATGAGTTCTTGTCGGCGTCGCTTTTTTGCGATTTGGAATAAATCTCATGTAGCGAGTCAAGGTCATCAATTGGCAATTTCAAGGTGCTCAACACGCTCTCGATAAATGCCTTATGGTAACGGTCAATGATTTTTTTGACTAGCTTGTAGCTTTCGGCACGGTGCTCGTCTTGGGCTATGAGGTCGGTACGCTCAAGGATGGCTTTGGTGCGCTTGTCAGGAATCAATTCAAAGCGTAACGTCTTTGAAACTGGATATAAGTTGGTGAATTGGTCCATATTAAATAGTATTAAGTTTTTTTCCAATGACAAAAGTAGTCATAATATTCTTTTTCTGCAAAATAACACATTAAGGGTGCCACATCTGGGCACTCTAATGTTAAAAGATGCTGTGGGCGTTGTAGCGCAAAGGTATCGACAAAAAAACGGAAGGACGCACCTGTCGGTACGTCCTTCTATTTTTTTAATGTGGATTTCCTGAGGTTGATCCTCCTCTGGCTCATGCCTTGCGGCATTGAGGAAGGAAGATCAGAGTCGGTAACCGAACGAGACCAGGACTGTGCTGGTCCTCGTTCTCTTGATGTCAAGCCTATTGATGAATCCAAACTCACCTCCAACCGAGAAAATCCATTTCTCGTTCAGGTCAAGACCTGCCCGCAGTCCCAAGCCAGCGTCAAAGCGCTTGTAGCCCGCTTCCTTGGAGAACACGTTGCGACCCTCGGACTTGCCAAACAAGCCGATGCTGAAATAAGGTCCAGCCTCGATAAACAGATACTTCTTGACATCCAACTCATACTTGTAACCGGCATGAATGGGAATGACAAGGGAAATCGGGGAATAATTGATCGAATCCAGCTTGAACCCCGTGAGCGTGAACATTGCAGCAGCGTTGGTATAGAAGCCATTGGCCACGCTCGGCAGATCCAAGGTTCCACGAATTCCCAAATGGGCGCCAACACGATAATCCACACCACTATGGTCGATGGTGGTGAAATTCAGACCTGCAAAAGCGTCCCAATAGGGAGCCTCGGCCTGGGCCGAGAAGCTAAAGACAGCCATGAGGGCTGCAATAAACACTGAATAAAACTTTTTCATGTGTACCTTATTATATTATTTTGGTCGCAAAGGTAATCATTTATCAGGAAATGGACGTGCTATTGACGTAAAAAAAGGTACCCAAAATCCAGCATTTTCAGCACGTTCTCACACGCTCATGGCAATGACAAACGTGAAAATAACGCACATTTTGCGACGTTTTTGCCGATAAAACGTCGGAAAGTCCTCTTGTGGGCAAAAGAAAAGGACCTGCCCAAGCGGACAGGTCCCTTTTGTGAATTAGCAGAGTGTGAAGTTTACTCCTCAACGGCTGCCTGGGCGGCGGCGAGGCGTGCGATGGGCACACGGTAAGGTGAGCAGGAAACGTAGTTCATACCCAACCTAGCGCAGAACTTAACACTGGAGGGTTCACCACCGTGCTCGCCACAGATACCCACGTTGAGCTCGGGCTTGCTAGCGCGACCCTTGCGGGTAGCCATCTCTACGAGCTGGCCAACACCTTCCTGGTCCAGAACCTCGAACGGATCAACCTTCAAGATACCCAGCTTCTTGTAGATAGCGAGGAACTTGCCGGCGTCATCACGTGAGTAACCGAAGGTCATCTGGGTCAAGTCGTTGGTACCGAATGAGAAGAAGTCAACAACCTCAGCAATCTGGTCGGCAACGAGGGCAGCACGCGGAATCTCGATCATGGTACCTACCTTGTAGGCCACGGTCTCGCCACGCTCGGCAAATACCTGCTGAGCAACCCTGTTGATAATGTCGGCCTGCATCTGGATCTCGGGCTTAACACCGATGAGGGGCACCATGATCTTGGGATGAACGTCAATACCCTTGGCCTTGACGTTGAGAGCGGCCTCGATAATGGCACGAGCCTGCATCTCGGTGATCTCGGGATAGGTGTTACCCAGACGGCAACCACGATGACCCAGCATGGGGTTGAACTCTTCCAGACCGTCGCAAACGAGCTTCACCTCGTCAAGGCTGCGGCCAGTCTCCTCAGCGAGCTCACGCATGGTCTCGAGCTGATGGGGAACGAACTCATGCAAGGGAGGATCGAGCAGACGGATGGTTACCTCGTAGCCGTCCATAGCCTCGAAGATACCCTCGAAGTCGCCACGCTGCAGCGGCAGGAGCTTACCCAGGGCAATGCGGCGTGAGGGCTCATCGGGAGCGATGATCATCTCGCGCATGGCCTTGATGCGGTCACCCTCAAAGAACATGTGCTCGGTACGGCACAGGCCGATACCGTGGGCACCCAGCTTGCGGGCTACGCTGGCATCGCGGGGCGAGTCGGCGTTGGTATAAACGTCCATCTTGCTAAACTTCTCAGCAAGGTTCATTACGGCAGCAAAGTCACCGCTCAGGTCGGCGTCAACAGTTGCTACGAGGCCGTCATAAACCTCACCGGTGCTACCGTTGATCGAGATCCAGTCACCCTCGTTGTAGGTCTTGCCACCCATCTCGACGGTGCGGGCCTTGTAGTCCACCTTGATTTCACCGGCACCCGAAACGCAGCACTTACCCATACCACGAGCCACAACGGCAGCGTGTGAGGTCATACCGCCACGTGCGGTGAGGATACCCTGAGCCACGCTCATACCACGCAGGTCCTCGGGAGAGGTCTCCAGGCGTACCATGATGACTTTCTTCTTGCGAGATGCCCATTCCTCGGCGTCGTCGGCAAAGAATACGATTTGACCGGTAGCGGCACCGGGGCTGGCGGGCAGACCCTTGGCCATCACCTTGGCACTCTTAACGGCCGTCTTGTCAAATACAGGGTGCAGCAGCTCATCGAGCTTGCCGGGCTCCATACGCTTGATGACGGTCTTCTCGTCGATAGCGCCTTCACGCAACAGGTCCATGGCGATCTTCACCATAGCGGCACCGGTGCGCTTACCATTGCGGGTCTGCAGCAACCAGAGCTTGCCGTCCTGGATGGTGAACTCCATGTCCTGCATGTCGCGGTAGTGGTCCTCGAGCTTCTGCTGGATGTCAACGAGCTGCTTGGCGCACTCGGGCATCGACTCCTCGAGTGAGGGATACTTGGCGGCGCGCTCTTCCTCGCTGATGCCCTGCAGCTTAGCCCAACGGCGGCTGCCCTCGGTCATGATCTGTTGCGGGGTGCGAACACCAGCCACAACGTCTTCACCCTGAGCATTGATCAGGTACTCACCATTGAACAGGTTCTCACCGGTTCCGGCGTCACGTGAGAAGCACACACCAGTAGCACTGTTGTTGCCCATGTTACCATAGACCATGGCCTGTACGTTAACAGCCGTACCATACTCCTCGGGGATCTGGTTCATGCGGCGGTACAGGATAGCGCGGTCGTTGTTCCAGCTGTCAAATACAGCATAGATGGCGCCCCACAGCTGATCGTAGGCGTCGGTGGGGAAGTCCTTACCGGTATTCTCTTTCACTGCAGCCTTGAAGCGTGCCACCAGTTCCTTGAGGTCATCGACATCAAGCTCGGTGTCAAACTTCACGCCCTTCTTCTCCTTCAGGTCCTCGATGATGGCCTCAAAGGGGTCGATGTCGGTCTTGTTGGTCGGCTTCATGCCAAGCACAACGTCACCGTACATCTGCACGAAGCGGCGATAGCTGTCCCAAGCGAAGCGGGGGTTGCCCGACTTCTTGGCGAGCGTCTCGGCCACTTCGTCATTGATACCCAGGTTCAGGACGGTGTCCATCATACCCGGCATTGACACGGGCGCACCCGAGCGAACAGATACCAGCTGGGGGTTGCTGGGATCATTGAACTTGTTACCTGTCAGTTTCTCGATGTGCTCAATAGACTTCTTCACATCGTCCTTGATCATCTCAACGACAGCTTCGCGACCCTTCTGGTTATAGAGGGTGCAAATCTCGGTGGTAATGGTGAAACCCGGGGGAACGGGAACGCCAATCAAGTTCATCTCGGCAAGGTTAGCGCCCTTGCCACCCAGCAAATCTCTCATGTCGGCACGACCTTCTGCCTGGCCGTTACCAAAAGTGTAAATCGCTTTCATTTACTTTTCTTTTTCAATATGAATATTTAGCAAATATTTATTAATTCTATTTTTGCGGTGCAAAGGTAGTGATTTTAACTCAATTTTCCACATAATTGGCCCTAAAAAACACATTAATTTAATTAACAGCCCCAATTCCCTCAAATCTTTTACATACTGCAAGAAAAAGCGCTATTTTTTATTACAGATTATTTGAACAATCAGCACCAACGAGGGTGCTGAACGCAATCATCCACCGACAGCAAAGGCAATTGACGCTTGTTACGTTTTTAAAAGCCAATGCTTCATTCCTGAGCGCAGAGTGAACATTTTTGACCGAAATAGCCTGCGAAAATGAAAAATGCATTATCTTTGCAGATTGTATTAATGAACAACATTACTATTTTTATGGACAACGATACTAAAAAATTACTCGACGCCGACACCAACGGACTGTTGACCTACGAGTACATCGCCAACAACATGGGCAGCATCGACAACGACCTTCCCTCACTGGTGGACAACATGATATTGAAGGATCGCACGGGACAGTTCGTGGTGAGCACGGCACGTTACCTCAACGCCATCGACCGCGACAAGTATGCACCCAGCATCGACCTGCTCGTCAAGGCCGCCATCGCCAAGGATCGCGACCATGTCTATCTTGCCTACCTGGCCTCATCGCTGTGGGGCTCGGACTATAAGGAGCACGCAGCCGAGTTGAGCGCCAAGGACGACAACTTCCGCCGCATCTTCAAGCGCCTCTACCCCGTTGGCATCTAATCAGTTAGGAGTTAGGAGTTAGGAGTTAGGAGTTAGAAGTTAGGAGTTAGGGGCCTTAAGGGTTTCAAGCTCTTTCAAAGAAAAGAAACTGGAATACAATGAAAAAGAATTTATTATTATCTATTCTGATGGCGGTATTCACGCTCATGTCATGCCAGGCAAACAATACTGGCAACGAGAGCGCCCCCACCAAGAAAACTGCTGACAACAAAATGACGAAAGTTGAATTAGAAACCAGCTACGGCAACATCGTTGTTGAACTCTACAACGAGACGCCGCAACACCGCGACAATTTCATCAAGCTCGTCGAGTCAGGTTACTATGACGGCGTGCTTTTCCACCGTGTCATCAAGGACTTTATGATTCAGACCGGTGACGGCAACAGCAAGACTGCTGGTCCCGACGCCTCTCTGGGCGACGGAGATCCCGGCTACACCATCGAGGCCGAGTTTGTCTATCCCAAGTACTTCCACAAGCGTGGCGCACTCGCCGCCGCACGCACGGGCGACCAGGTGAACCCCGAGCGTCGCAGCAGCGGCAGCCAGTTCTACATCGTGACCGGCAAGATTTACGGCAGCGATGAGCTGAAGATGATGACCCAGCGTCTGGCCGAGGTGCAGAAGCAGGACATCTTCCGCAGGCTGGCAACCGAGAACCGCGAAAAGATCATCGAACTGCAGAAGAACCAAGACAACGAGGGCATGAACGCCTTGCAGAACGAGCTCATCATGCAGACCGAGGCCGAAGCTGCCAAGCACCCCTTCAAACTCACCGACGAACAGCTTGATGCCTATACCAGCATCGGCGGCACGCCCCACCTTGACGGACAATACACCGTATTCGGCGAGGTCATCGAGGGTATGGATGTCGTTGACAAGATCCAGAATGTCACCACCGGACGCATGGACCGTCCTACCGTTGACGTCAAGATCATCAAGGCCAAGATTGTGAAATAACTGACGATACAATCATTTTATAGGGCTTATAAGGCACATTATCCTTATAGGCCCTTTATTTTTTCAAAAAAACGGGGGGAAAATGAAAAAAAACCGCAAAATGGCTTTGTGATTGAGAAAAAGTGAGTAAATTTGGGGTTTAGAATTTAACAACAGGGTGCCAAAAGCACTCTAAAAACAATAGTTATTATGATGGAACCGTGTGAAAAATCTGAATCGATGAACAATCTCGAGAAGGATCAAATCCTGAGCACTGAGCCCCAGAACGAGGCCCAGGAAGTAGTGAATGAAGAAGTAAAAGTTGAGGAACCCGCACCTGTCGAGGAACCAGTAGCCGAAGCACCCGCCGAGGAACCCGCAGCCGAAACACCCGCCGAGGAGCCCGCTGTTGAGGAACCGAAAGCCGAGGAGACGCCGCGTCTGGACCTTGCCGGCAAGAGCAAGACCGAACTCGTGGACATGATGCGCGAAATGGCAGCCCGCCCCATCGAGGAGGTGAAGGACGAGGTGCAAGCCATCAAGGCCGCTTTCTTTGCCCTGCGTCGCGAGGAAGTAGCCAAGGAGAAAGAGGAGTTCCTGGCCAACGGAAACAACGAGATGGACTTCACCCCGAAGGACGACGTTGACGAAGACAACTTGAAAGAACTGCTTAACGTGCTCAAGGAGCGCCGCACCGAATATAACGCAGCCCAGGAGGCCAACCGTGAAGCCAACCTCGAGAAGAAGCGCCAGATCATCGCGCTCATCAACGAGATTGCCAACGACCCCGACAATATCAACCGCCAGTTCAACCGCGTCAAGCAGCTCCAGCAGGAATTCAAGGACGCTGGCGACGTGCCCGCCACCGCCGAGACCGAGATCTGGAAAGAGTTCCAGCGTGCTACCGAGCGCTTCTATGACGTGCTCAAGATGAACAAGGAGTTGCGTGACTATGACTTCAAGAAGAACCTGGAGTTGAAGCAGCAGCTCTGTGAGGAGGCCGAGGCCCTTGACGAGGAGTCGGATGTAGTTACCGCCTTCAGGAAACTGCAGGAGCTCCACAACAAGTGGCGCGAGATCGGTCCCGTTGCCAAGGAACTGCGCGAGGAACTGTGGGCCCGCTTCAAGGCCGCTTCCAGCGCCATCAACAAGAAGTACCAGACCTTCTTTGAGGACCGCAAGAGCAAGGAGAAGGAGAACGCCGACGCCAAGACCGAACTGTGCGAGAAGATTGAGCAAATCACTACCGATGACCTCAAGACCTATGCCCAGTGGGACGAGGTGACCAAGCAGATCATCGCCCTCCAGGAAGACTGGAAGAAGCTGGGTTACGCTTCACGCAAGGCCAATGCCGCGTTGTTTGCCCGCTTCCGCAAGTCGTGTGACGAATTCTTTGCCAAGAAGGCCGAGTTCTACAAGTCGATGAAGGAAGAGTTGAGCGCCAACCTCGCCAAGAAGATCGACCTGTGCGAGCGCGCCGAGGCCCTGATGGAGTCCACTGAGTGGAAAGAGGCTACCGACAAGTTCGTCGAGATGCAGAAGGAATGGAAGACCATCGGTCCCGTAGTGAAGAAGCACAGCGACGCCGTGTGGAAACGTTTCATCGCCGCATGTGACCACTTCTTTGAGCAGAAGAAGAAACAGAACGTCAACGTCCACGCCGTCGAGCACGACAATCTCAAAGCCAAGAAGGACGTCATCGCCAGCCTGAAGAGCACCATCGAGGAGGCTGCCGAGGATGCCGCTCAGACCGTACGCGACCTGATGGACCGCTGGCAGGAAATCGGCCATGTGCCCTTCAAGGAGAAAGACAAGATCTACGCCCAGTACCGTGAGCTGGTGAACAAGGCATTCGAGACGCTCAACATGCGCGGCTCACGTCCCCGCAACGAGGGCGGTTCATCACGCGGTCCCCGTCAGGGCAGCGACCGCAACCTGAGCGAGCGCGACCGTCTGGTGCGCACCTATGAGCAACGCATGAGCGAGTTGAAGACCTTCGAGAACAACATGGGCTTCCTGACCGCCAACACCAAGAGCGGCAACTCACTGGTGCAGCAGATGGAACAGCGCATCGTCAGCCTCAAGGAGGAAATCGCTCAGTTGGAACAGAAGATTAAAGAACTGGACAACGAGTAAGTCGTGACAACGACCACCGTTACAACCGAATAACACCCGATGCAGAGGGAGCTTAACCGCTCCCCCTGCATTAACATTGACATAACCAAGCGACTACCATCAGTGCCGAATGAAGAGTAAGGGCCGATACGGACAATTTGTAAGATGGATATTCAGCATCATCGACTTGCTGATCGCCAACCTCGTCTATTTCATCACCATGAAATGGAACATTGGCGACGAGTTGGCAAGCGACAGCATGTTCTCCCGTCCGTCCTGGCTCGTGCTCAACGTCGCCACACTGGTGTGCATCTACTTTTACAGCGAGGTTCATGAGCGCCGCGTGTTCTATGCCGACAGGGTTGTCGGGCACGCGCTCAAGTTCATCCTCACCCATGCCGGTATCTTTGTCACCTTGACCTCACTCATGGGGCCGACCGATGCCCCATGGCAGAGCGTATTGTTCTTCTATCTCGTCTTCTTTATCGCGCTGGCAACGTGGTGGGTAATTTCACGCCAGTTTGTGAAACTGTACCGTAACCGCGGTTTCAACTTCAAGCGTGTCATCGTCATCGGCGGCGGCACGGTGGGCGTGCGCCTCATCGACGAGATGCTGGGCGATCAGGGCTACGGATACCACATCGTGGGCTTCTTTGACAACAACCCGCGGGCAAAGTCGGCATCGGCTGCCTATCAGGGCACCCTTGACGATGTGGAACAGTTTGTCAAGACCCATCAGGTTGACGAGATGTTCTGCGCCGTCCCCGATGTGGAAGACAACCACAACGTGTCCCGCATGATCCGCATTGCCGACAACAATGCCGTGGATTTCTACTATGTGCCGCAGTTCGGCAGGACGGTAACCCGCCAGTTTGAGTTGCAGTCGGTCGGTGACGTGCCCATCCTCGCCGTTCACCCCTACCCCTTGAAGAACCCGCTGAACCGCCTGATCAAGCGAGCATTTGACCTGCTTGTTTCAACCATTGCGCTCATACTGTCCCCCCTAATCATCATCCCCGTCGCCATCGGCATCAAGCTATCGTCACCGGGGCCCATCTTCTTTGTGCAGAAACGCACGGGCTACCGCGGCCAAGCCTTCAACTGCTACAAGTTCCGCACCATGCGCGTCAATGCCGACAGCGACACCCTGCAGGCCACCAAGGGCGACCCGAGGGTGACGAAATTCGGCACGTTCCTGCGACGTTCGAGCATCGACGAGTTGCCCCAGTTCTTCAACGTGTGGCGTGGCGAGATGAGCGTCGTGGGCCCACGCCCCCACATGGTGGCACAGACCGAGATGTATAGCGAACTGATTGACAAGTACATGCTGCGCCACACCATCAAGCCCGGCATTACCGGATGGGCGCAAGTGCGCGGATTCCGAGGCCAGACCGAGGAATTGTGGCAGATGGAAAAACGCGTCGAGTCCGACGTGTGGTATGCCGAGAACTGGTCATTCTTCCTGGACCTGAAAATCATCTTCCTCACCGTGTGGAACGCCATCAAGGGCGAGGACAACGCCTATTAAGTTAGGAGTTAGAAGTTAGGAGTTAGGAGTTAGAAGTTAGGAGTTAGGAGTTAGAAGTTAGGAGTTGGGGATATATTCCTTCAATAACATCTATATCACATCATGACCCGTCAGGAAAACGCTTTGATGCTGCTGAGGAGCTGCTACGGATATGACAGTTTCCGTGGGCAGCAATGGGACATCATCGACCATACCCTCGATGGCGGCGACAGCATTGTGCTCATGCCCACGGGAGGTGGCAAGTCATTGTGTTACCAGATTCCCGGCCTGATGAGCGAGGATGGTTTTGCCATCGTCATCTCGCCGTTGCTGGCACTGATGAACGACCAGATTGATGCTCTCCAGCAGAATGGCGTGCCTGCCCTCGCCCTCAACAGCGAGAAAAGCGAGAGCGAGAACCGCCAGACGGTGGAACTGCTCATGCAGGGCAAGGTGAAACTGCTCTACATCTCCCCCGAGAAACTGCTCAGCGAGATTGACCGATGGTCCAGCACGATCACCGACCGCATCACACTGTTTGCCGTCGATGAGGCACACTGCATCTCGCAATGGGGGCACGACTTCCGCCCTGAATATACCCAACTAGGCGTCCTCAAGCAACGCTACCCCCACATTCCCGTGATGGCCCTCACCGCCACCGCCGACCGCATCACGCGCGATGACATTGCCCAGCAACTGCACATCCCCGAGGCACGGCTGTTCATCAGCTCGTTTGACCGCCCCAATATCTCCCTCAATGTGGTGCAAGGCTCGATGGGACGCCAGAAGTTTCGCCACATCGTGCAGTTCATCAACCTGCACCGCGACGAGAGCGGCATCATCTACTGCCTGCGCCGCAAGGACACCGAGAAGATGGCTGCCGAGCTGACGCGCTTGGGCATCAAGGCCGAGCCCTTCCATGCCGCCATGAGCGTCAAGGAGAAACAGCGCATCCAGCGCGACTTCATCAACGACGACTTGAAAATCGTGTGCGCCACCATCGCCTTCGGCATGGGCATCGACAAGAGCAACGTGCGCTTTGTCATCCACAGCAACATGCCACGCAACATCGAGAGTTACTATCAGGAAATCGGACGCGCGGGCCGCGACGGCATGCCTGCCGACGCCCTGCTGTTCTATAACTACGGGGACATGGTGACGCTGCAGCACTTCGCCCAGCAGTCGGGACAGGTCCAGGTCAATATGGACAAACTGCGGCGGATGCAGGAGTTTGCCGAGAGCGGCGTGTGCCGGCGGCGCATCCTGCTCAATTACTTCAACGAGCGCTTTGACCACGACTGCCACAACTGCGACGTGTGTGACAACCCGCCTGACCGCTTCGACGGCACGACGTTTGCCCAGATGGCACTCAGCGCCATCAAGCGCACCGATGAACAGGCCAGCATGTACACCGTGACCGACATCCTGCGCGGATGGCGCAAGGCCGAGGTCATCGAGAAAGGCTACGACAGACTCAAGACCTTCGGCGTCGGCCGCAATCTGACCGTCGCCGAGTGGAACGCCTACCTGCTGCAGATGTTACAGTTGGGACTGTTTGACGTGGCTTACAACGAGAACAATCACCTGAAAATCACCGAATTCGGCAACGAAGTGCTCTACGGGCAGCGCAAGATTGAACTGAACAAGTTTGAGCGTCGTGACTTCACGTCCAAACGGCAGCCTCGGCGCGAGACGATACCCGACACGCCCGACCTCACGTTGGACACGCCCGAATACGGCGGCAACGTAAAGCAATTTGACAAGATTCTGTTCAATAAACTGCGCGACTTGCGCAAGGCCCTCGCTCAGGCGAGCCACGTGCCCCCTTATGTGATATTCAGCGACAAGTCACTGACGGCGATGGCCACCGAGAAGCCGACCACCCAAGCCGAGTTCGGCATCCTTTACGGCGTGGGAGAAGTGAAATGCCAGAAGTACTGGCGCCCCTTCACCGCCGCCATCCGCGACTACCTCAACCGCCAATAAGACAACGAATTAAAAAAAGAAAACAATCAATACTATTTTGCGCTTGTAGCAGGATTGAAGAAGGTGTGTCACATTTCGCCTCACGATTTTTAATCGGCCTGACGGCCGAGAACCTTTAGCTCGGCGAAGCCAAATTAAACAAAATTATTAATAAAATTGAAATAAAAATCTATTTTGTTTAATTTTTATACAATTTTTTGCTTAATTTCTCGCGCGAAGCGCGACTCAATTTGCAACGATTGAATTATGACACAGCCTCTTCTTGTCTTCTATAATGACCTGAGTTCGATGAAAATAAAGCGCTGATGCTGAATTAATTGATTATGTAGAGACGCAAAATTTTGCGTCTCCTTTCCGCCCTGATGGTGACGCCTACCGCATGGCGACGCAAAATTTTGCGTCTCTACAAGTCTCAGCAGGCTAACAAGTTGAACTCAGCACTTTAATTTCGTTAGCGATAGTTGTTGACGAAGTCGTCGAGGTTGTTGACGCCGAGCTTCTTGGCTATTTGGATTTTCTTGTTGGAGACGGTGCCCAGGCTGCTGTATTTCATGCAGATCATGATGACCGTGCGGGAGAAGCCGTAGCAGTACAGGGCCAAGAAGTTCATCTCGCTCTCGTTGAGCGTGCCCCCGGCGATGCGCTGTGCCTCGTCGAGCACGCCGCTGTGCAACTCATTGGTCAGGCTGTGCAGGTTGTTCCAGTAGGAGTCGGTGGGGATGGCACCCTCGACGGGCAGTGTCATCACTTCGTTGAACTTGCGGGTAAAATTCGTCTCGTTGGGCTGATAGGACAACTCCAGCAGCTGGCGAATCACCTGTATCTGGTTATCGACGATGGAACGCATCTCGTCACTCTTGCGTTGCTTGGCTTCCAGAGCCGCATGCTCCTCGCCCATGCGTGCCTCGTTACCTTCCAGCTTATCCTGTGCGGCTTTCAGCTCCTGTTCCCGAGTGCTGATGGTCGTTCTCATCTGCTCCAGGCTTGCTAGCGACGCATCGAGGTCGGTTCGCAGCAATTCAAACTCGGTCTCCTTCTGCTTCAGGCGGCTGCGGTAGCGCCATGCCAGGAAGGTCACGCCCAGCGCCAATAGGGCCAGCAACGCAGCCAGCAGGATGGCACCCCTCGTGCGGGATTCGCTCTTCACCTTCTTGAGCTCCTCGAGTTGGATGTCATATTTCTTCTCGATGGCCAGGTAATTCTTGTTGACGTTGGCCACCAGTATCGAGTCGGCCATCTCGTTGGCCCGCTCATAGTATGTGGTGAACTGATTCCAGTCCTTATTGGCTTTGGCGATTTCACTCATGAGCCGACAATACATGACCGTGTCACTGGTGTGGTTGCTCATCATGCCGCTGGCGGGCACATGATTCAGATAGTAGAGGGCCGAATCGGGCCGCCCCAGGTTCAGATAGGTCTCGGCAGCGACATAGTGTGCGCGGGGATGGTCAATCTCATCCTTGCCGGCTGCTATGGCTTTCAGGATATCAACCCGTGCCTTGTCATATTCTTTGGTAATCAAGCAGTACATCTCGGCGCGTTGATACAGGTTCTGGAACAGGAACCAGTTCTCATGCTCGTCCTCAGCTAGCTTGATGGCTTGATTGATGTAATAGAGGGCGCTGTCGCGTTTATCGGGCAAGCTGCGGTAATATCCGCCCATGTCGGTCAGACACACAATCTGGTAGTGCTTGTCGCCCAACTGATTGTACAGGTCAAGTGCCTCCTTGTATTTCCTGATTTTCAAGTCGGCATAGTTTGAATTGTCGGCATAGAGGGTCGCCAACCGCAGCTTGGCGAAGGCTTTGTTTTCCAGGTCACCATCTTCGGCAGCGTTCTCGGCATCCTTATAGGACGCTATCGCCTTTTCGGCATCGCCCATCATCTGATAGACACAGCCCCGATAGAGCAGGGCGCGGGTGTATTTCTCACGGTCGCCGTGGTGCTCATAGTAGTCCACCGCCTCGTTGATCACGGCATCGGTCGTGTCGTTGATATAGTTCTTGTAATGTGATTGGGTGAGCAGCAGGCTGTAATAGGCCCGTTCAGCCTGGTTGAACCCGCTCTGATGGAGAGAATCCAAACGTTGCTGCGCAACTTCATACTGGCGAGCCTTTGACAACAGCGAGTCGATGGCCGATAGCTCACGCATGGTGGCAGTATCCGAGCCCCCGTTGCAGCAGGCCAACGCCAGCGCAAGAACAACTATTAATGCGGTAAAAGCAATATTTCTTGATCTCATATTTTATAAAAAAGGAAAACAATAAGTACAAAAAATACTAATTATTCATTGACAATTATATTTGATTGTTTTTATTGTATTTATTGTTGTTTTATCTAATTCACGAAATTTGTAGTTTTCTACTCACAAAATTACGTCATTTTTTGGCAACAATTTCGGCCTCATCGGGCCGAATTATGCCAGAATGAACATTTTATTTTTCGTGCATCTGATAATCAATGGTTTATGACTGTCAAAATGAAGTCACAATGAAGCCCCTTTTTCACCAAAAATCCAATTATTTACAGTAACTTTGCCATCGATAAATCTATGCAAAAAGCCTATGGGACGAATGATGATGTACCGACTGCTGGTTGCCTGCATATTGATGTCGTTGCCGACAGTGGCTGGGGCCTACGATTTCATGCTCGACGGCATCTACTATAACTTGGTGGATGGCCATGCCGTGGTCACTAATAACGGACAGACTGGCTGCTATAGCGGTGATATCGTTATTCCCAACGAAGTCGCCTATCAAGGCATTAGCTATCCTGTCGTTGCTGTTGGCGACAGCGCTTTCAAGGACTGCACCGCCTTGACTAACATAACACTTAGCGATTCCATAACGATTATTGGGACATCAGCATTCCAGGGCAGCACTGGGCTGGCCAGCATCATTATCCCCGAAGCAGTCACATCCATCAGGGGTCATGCATTTTCTTTTTGCATCGGTTTGACACATATTACTCTCCCTGATTTGCTCACCACCATCGACGAGTTCGCATTCTCGAGTTGTGTGAATTTGACCAGCATTACCATTCCCGAATCGGTCACTTTAATTAGAAATTATCCATTTTATGGTTGTACAGGGATTAAAACTGTGGTTTTCAATGCTACAAGTTGCGAGTATACAGGAGTTTACAGCCTATTTGATTATTGTCCTCTAGAATCTATTGTGTTCGGGGAGTCTGTTCAGCACATTCCATCCTTTATTGTAAAGGGTAAGACTCAGTTGACGAGTGTAACGATTCCCAATTCAGTCAAATCGATAGGACGTGAAGCGTTTGCAGAATGTGAGGGAATAACGAGCTTGTACATTGGTGACTCGGTCAATTCCATCGGCATTGAGGCATTCAGTAAATGTATGGGACTAACCGAACTTGTTCTTCCCAATTCGTTAACCGATATTGGCCTTGGTGCTTTTAGTGCCTGCAAGGGGTTAACAGAAATCACGCTTCCTAATTCGGTCATCACTATCGGCGCCAGCGCTTTCAGTAGTTGTTCAGCGCTTAGAAGCATTACGCTTTCCAATTCACTAACATCCATTGGCAATAATTCGTTCGGTTACTGTACAGGACTTACAGAAATCTCTCTCCCTGAAGCGGTAAAAACTATCGGAGACGGTGCGTTTAAAGGATGCAGCAAACTTGCCTACGTCTCGATAGGGAGTGGTGTCAACAATATTGGAAAAACCATTTTTAGCGGTTGCAGCCAGATGAGAGATTTAATCTGTTTGGCAAGTACACCGCCTGTGTGTAGTGATGCATTGTTTGATGACATGGAATATTACACCCTGGCAACGCTGCATGTTCTACCAATTTGTGTCGAAGCCTATCAATCGACAATGTATTGGCAAGATTTCTATACTATCATTGGCGATGCGCCAGGAGACATCCCCGGGGATGTCAATGGAGACGGCGAGGTCAATATTGCCGATGTAAACATGGTGATTGATGTCATCATCAATGGTGGTAGTCATGGTCACAGCCACGCACCCTCCAATGAGAGCGAGGCTGGAAGCGAAGACTGGAGTGTCATTATCGACGTCAACGGCGACGGCGAAATCAACATCGCCGACATCAACGTTGTCATCAACTACATCCTCAGCCATTGATTACGTTCGTGGTTAGAAGCCTATCATAGCAATTAAACACTAAAACAATAACGATATGAAACGACGAATCTTTTTATTGCATTCCTTGTTGCTGCTTTGTTACATGGTGACTGTCGTGCCAAGTTACGGCTACAACGAGCAGTTTGTTGTTGATGGTATTCGTTACTTCCACCTTGGTTATGGACGATGCCAAGCCATTGGACTGACCGATACAACCGAGGTGGTTAGAATTCCCGATGTGGTATATGATGAAAACCATCCTTATCGTGTAACTGAAATTAATTTTGGCGTTGGCTTGCCCTTGCGCAATAGCATGGTGTATTGTCCCTACTGGCTTGAATACATTTGGCCGGAAAGCTTCAGACACAAAGACCTCGTCGCCATCTATTTCCAGGAGAATGATTCTATCGAGGAATTTAAGATTGGAGGAGAAACATTTGTTCACACTCACTTGCGGGAAATCAATTTTCCTTCCAATTACAAGCGTGTAATGAATTCCACATTCTTCGGCTGCGATAGCCTTCGCACCATCGGCTGGTCCGAAAATATTTGGAGCATTGATCAATGGGCCTTCTACCAGTGCAGTTCGTTGCAGGAGGTGCGCTTGCCTGACAAGGTGCAAAGTGTGCATTTCGAGGCCTTCAAATATTGTCCGTTGGACACCGTGTGGCTGAGCCGTTCGTTGAAAAACATCAGTGACGGTGCCTTCAACACCTGCAACCTCGTTGACGTGCAGCACATCTATGCTCCGACGGGACGTTTGGCCGCCTGTTCGGTCATCAAGGCGGGGTACAACCAGTCATTCGAAGGGAAAAACGGTGTTGTGGTGCATGTGCCCGTGGGGACGATAGACCTGTTTGAGCAGTCCGAGGGCTGGAGCAGTTATGAGTTGCAGGAGGATGCCTCTCTGGGCGAACAGCACAAGGTCATGTTGACCGTCAACGATGCTGATAGCGGCATGGTGTCGCTGACTGGCGCCGATTTATTTAAAGATCGCGTGTGGGTCGCTGACCACGGCAAAGCTGTGACCATCACGGCTCAGCCACAGGGCAACTGTGAGTTGCGCTGCTGTATCATCAACGGCATTGACGTCAGCGACCAGTTTGATGCCGAGGGCCGCTACACCATTGATGAAGTCAACGAGAACACCGAGATTTATATTTCGTTCAACTCCATCACCACTTTCACGCCCATCAGCATCCGTCAGGCGGGAAGTGGTCAGATAGACCTGCAAGTCTATCACGACGAACCCTTGAAACTCAATGTAACTCCCGATAAGGGTTGGGTTATCAATTCTGTCACCATCAACGGCATTGACATCACCAAGAAATTGGACGGCAATGGAGACTTTACTATCTATAAGGTGGACGGAGGCATCGTTGTGGGTTCTGGCCCTAGCAGGGTGCCCATCGGTCCCCAAAGGGCGGGTTCCTCCGCTACTGAAGAGGTAAAGACCTTTGTGGCTTTTGAGAAGATACCAGGGGCTGTTGATGAGCGTTTTTCGACAGGCACCATTAAGGTCTATGGTTCTGAGGGCCAGTTGCGCATAGAGGGTGTAAACAAGGGCGAAACCGTATGGGTATATGACACTGCAGGCCGTCTTGTCGCCCAATCAACAGGCGATGGCAACTCATTGACTATCAATGTGCCGTCGGGCATCTATCTGGTGCAGAGCGGCAACACCACAATTAAAATCATCATTTAACTCCACCTTAGTAAAATAGTCAGTTATGAAACACATCAAAATACTCATTGCGACAGCACTGATGTTGAGCGCAAATTTTATGGGTAAAGCCCAGACAGGCATCATGTTCATTAATGATGGTATCAAGTACCATATCCTGTCTAACGAGGATATGACCGTGGAAGTATATCATTGCGATTATTTGGGTGAGAACGGACGCGTTACCATACCCGCCACAATCACCAATGATGGTGTGGAGTACACTGTTATACAGATTGGTGGTTGGTCTTTCTCAGGAAGAACAAATCTCAAATCCATTGATTTTCCGCCAACGATTACTTCGATAGGCCCGTCTGCTTTCTACGCATGTTCATTTTCAGAGATTAACCTTCCGTCCAGTTTGAAGAACATTTATGCAGGGGCTTTTGCAGAATGCGACAGCCTTCGTGAAGTCATCTTTCCCGAGGGGCTGGTTTCTATCGGTGGCCTCGGTTTTGCTGACTGCCAAAATTTGGAGCATATCGAAATTCCTTCCACTGTTACATACATCGGTGGTGGGGCATTTCGTTTTTCTGCATTGAAATCTGTTGATATTCCTGGTAGTGTAAAAGAAGTCAACGGTTTTGGCAGTTGCGGTCACTTGACTGAGGTCACACTTCATGAGGGAACCACGTCTATTGGTGATGGCGCATTCAATACCGGCAGCCTCAAGGAGATGCGATTACCATCAACGATTAACTATATCGGTATGATGGCCTTTAATGAATTGGATGACATTTATATTCCTTGTCCCAATCCTCCAAAGGTATATTATAACGGATGGTATTATGGCCGCATCAAACACATCCACGTTCCCAAGGGTACATATAATCATTATAAAGCCCGTCCTTATAATGAGGAGTGGGAAAACCTTGTTGAGGACGAGACTTTGGGCGTTTATTGCGACATCGACCGTAACATCACGGGGGCGGGCAGTGTCGAGCTGGATAGCACTGTGGTGCTGACCAATGCCGACGGATTTTACTTTGTTCCTGGGGGTACCGATTTGACTTTCACGCTGCGCCCCGAGCCCAAGTACATGATTAAGCACGTCACCCTCAACGAGACCGACATCACCCACCAGTTGGGCTACGGCGTGACCCTGTTTGAAGATGCACCCAATTTAGACTTGTCGGACAAGCTGACTGAAGAAGTCGCTTATACCATTGGCAACATGCAGGAAGCCGTTGCCATTAATGTCGATTATGCCAAGAATCCCTATTCCAAGTTGTCGTTGCGGCAGGGTGTGGGCGGCACGCTGAGTGTGCGCATGCACTGTGATGAGCCCGTGCTGATGACCATTGTCGCCGACGATAATAACGTGTTTGATGGTGTGACGATGAACGGTGAGCCAGCACTTATCAATGACAAAAACATCGTTGCCGTGCCCAACCTTGATGACCCTGTGACGATTCAAGTCAATTATCAGCAATCCGAAGATTAGTTTTCGGTTCTTTTAATGAGCCTCTACAAGGGTAGCGACTTTCTCTTGTAGAGAAAGAACAATGAAAAAATGACAACATCATGAAGAGATTGTTTTTTATCATCTTGCTGATTGCGTGTGCCAAGTTGGTGAGCCATGCCTATATAGTCGTTGACGGTGTGCATTACAGCACATATTGGGCTGGCAGTGTCCAGGAGGCTGTAGTCGTTTTCGGCGACCCTGATGACCCCAACAATGAGAACAACTATGCCGGCTTGGTTCACGCCAACATACGCGACAGCGTCTCCTTTGACGGCATCACCAAGTTGCCCGTGACCAGGATAGGGTTTACAGCTTTCCAGTGGGCGCCCGACCTTGAAGAGGTAACCATTCCCAATACGGTTAAGACCATTGGCGAGGCAGCTTTCAACCTGTGTCCCAAATTGCGCAGCATCACTATCCCCAACAGCGTTGTCACCATCGAGGAATGGGGCATTGCCCACAACGAGTCGCTCAGGGAACTGCACCTGGGCAGCGGAGCGGTTAACTTGGACGACTATGCCATCGTGGGCAATACCGCCCTCGAGGTCATTACCGTTGACGAGAACAACCCTGTCTATGACTCGAGGAATAACTGTAATGGCATCATCACCACGGTGAACAACAGCGTGGTGCATGACCGGCACATTCTGTTCACAGCCTGTTCACGTACTGTATTACCACGAGAGGTGACATGGATTGCACGAGGCGCCTATCAAGATCAAGGCATCACCATGGTCATTCTGCCTGCCCAGATCACCAATCTTGAGCATTCATGTTTTGAAGGGTGTGAATATCTGACCGAGATTTACAACTTCAGCAGCGAGCCACAAGGCTGCATGGGCACCACCTTTGAAGACTACCATTACGAGAACTGCACATTGTATGTCCCTCGTGGCACTAAAGAAATCTACGAGCAGGTTCCCGTCTGGGGGTCTTTCAGGCATATCGAGGAGTTTGATGCCACCACGATTATCCCCGGAGACGTGGACGGCGACGGCGAGATTACCGTTGCCGATGCTAACAGTGTGGTTGTCATCATCAATGGTGGCAGCAGCCATGGCCATACCCGAGTACCCAACCCTGACGGTGGCGGTTGGATCGACCCAGCCGACGTCAACGGCGACGGCGAGGTCAACATCGCCGACATCAACGCCATCATCGACATGATCCTCAGCCACCACTCTTAAAACAACAAGTATTCTAGTAGAAAACAAGAAAAACAATCAATAGTTGTCCTTGTTGTCAATCAAGTTGTTTATAGTTATTTGATAATAAGGGTATCAGATGATGCCGGTGAGGTAGAGGAAGATGAAGACGATGCAGACGGGAGCGATATAGCGCATGCAGAAGAGCATATAGGACTCCGATCTTCCCTTGAGGCGTCCGCCATTGGTGAGTTGCTCGTGAATGATCTTGCGGTCCATAATCCATCCCACATACAACGCCGTGAAGATACCGCCAATGAGCATGAAGATGTTGCTGGCGGCATAGTCCATCATGTCGAAGATGTTCTTGCCACACAACTTGATGTCGTCCAGCACATTGAACGACAGGGCCGCCAGAACCGCAAGGGCAAAGGTAAACAGTGCCGTCCATGCGATGGCGCGTGGACGCGACATCTTATGCTCCTCGATCATGAAGGTGATGGGTATCTCGCTCAACGAGATGGTAGAAGTCAACGAGGCAAAGAACACCAGCAGGAAGAACAGCAGCGCCCAGAGATAGCCACCCGCCATCTGCTGGAAAATACCCGGCAATACCTCAAAAATGAGACGGGGACCTGCCGTCGGCTCCACGCCGAAGGAGAATACCGCCGGGAAAATCATCACGCCCGACAGGATGGCCACTATCGTATCAAGCACAGCGACTGTCGTCGCATCCTTGACCAGCGACATGTCATCTTTATAATAGGAGGCATAGGTCACCAGGCACGAGATACCGATAGAGAGCGACAAGAAAGCCTGACCAAAGGCAGCAAGAACACCTTTCATCGTCAATTCGGAGAAATCAGGCTCGAACATGAAGCGCAGACCCTTGGTAGCCCCGGGCAACAGCAAGGAGTTGATACAGAAGATGATAAGGATGATAAACAGCAACGGCATCATGATGCTCGCCACGCGCTCAATGCCCTTAGCGATACCACGGCTCATCACCAGGAAGTTGAGGACAAGGAAGATCACCGTCCAGCCGACGCAGCGCCAGGGATTGGCAACCAACGCGGTGAACATGTCGCTATACTCCTGTGGCGTGTGCCCGCTCAGGTTGCCCAGTGCGGCCTGATACAGGTACTCGATAATCCATCCGCACACCACGCTGTAGAAGCCGATTACCACAAAGCTGCCTAAAATGCACACATAGGTAAAAAGATAATACTTCTTGCCCGGCGACAGCTTGCGCAGCGCCGCCTTCATGTTGCTATGTGTCGAGCGACCGATGATGAACTCGCTCAATATCACGGGGATGCCCATCACCAGAATACAGATGATATACACCAGAATGAAAGCACCGCCACCATTCTCACCTGCCTCATAGGGGAAACGCCAGATGTTTCCCAAACCCACTGCCGAGCCCACCGCAGCAGCGATGGCACCCAAGCGTGTCGCAAATCCAACTCGTTTTGCCATTGTGAATAGTTATTAGAAGATCGGCTACAAAAGTAAGTATATTCTATGACACTGGCAACATCTCACCGAGATTTCCCCTCTGGAGAGCCGCTTCATGGTTAGATTTGAGGAACCGGTTCCATGGGACGCGACGAGGGGGACGGCTTGGGCGAATGAGCGGGCTTGGAACGCTTGGGAGACGCCTTGTGATGCTTGACTGCTGGACTCGCCGCCTTTTCGGGAAGAGGCTTGGAGATATCCACCGTCGAGGAATCCAACTCTGCCTCAAACTGCCGGATGACATCTGCCTGCTGGGGCACATCTGTCCTGCGGTGGCATCGTGTGAAACACGTCGCCGCCAGCAACAGGGCAATCGTCACCAGAACCACAATAGCCCCGCGACGTTCATGCCTTGTCATCTCAAAGAAATCCTTGATCATAGCCACCTCAAAATAATGAGCAAAAATAGGAAATATCCGCCACTCAAGCACCATCCCACTCTAAAAAACAAGCCAAAATCTAAAAAATCCTAATAAAGTATCTTTTCTTAAATAAAAAAACACTACCTTTGCACGCTGAAAAAACTGAATAACACCAAATGAAAACTTTCATCCTATCAATACCTAAAGGAGTTCCAACGGCAGTGATGCTTTTGTTGGTCCTCTATTTCACATTTGCCAAGAACCCTCTTGGGCTGAATGCATTCCACTCCATTCCCTATGCTGAATATGTTGGACACTTTGTGCTGTATTTCATTGCTGGCCTGGTATTTATACTTGATTATGCCAAGGCACGCCTGCCCCATCACAGCAAGGTCAACCAGGAAATCGGCATTGCCGTTTCAACGGGCGTCTTGTCGCTGCTGATGGAAATCGGTTTGATGCAGTATTCAGGTTACAACTACGACCTGAACAACGTGTATGCTGCTTCGTTTGCCGCCCTCTTGGCATTCCTTTTCTACCATTTCTGGTTGCTTCACCCCTTCCGCCACTACCTGTATCACTCGATTCAGCACCACTGGCGCTACCAGCACCGCCGCAAAAAGAAAAAATAACCTCTTGTTTTTGACAAGGGACGATATATTCAGGCGGCGTCATGACATAGATAGTGTTTGGTAAAATCATTTAGTTGCTCAGTAATCATTTGAAAATAAGATAAGTATTGGCCTCTTGTGAATCATGGGCTTGCTTCTTGCCTCGAAGAGGCTGGTCGGTTCGAAGACTCGACTTTAATGGAAAACACCATGCAAGCCCGTCGATGACGGGCGCAGCTTGGTGACAGCTATACCAAAAAGCAAGTGTGTCGAAGACGAACTTCCACAGCCAAATTCCAATCAACCAAAAAGTTCCTCTTCGAGGCACTTGCAGCGGTCTGCTCTGTGACCAAGCTGCGAACCTCTCCGAGGTTCTTGCATGGTCTTTCTCATTGAAATCGGTTCTTCGAACCGCCAACATCTTCGATGTTTTTAGCGCACAATAAAGATAAAAAATAAAAAACTGCGTTTTTTATTTTGTTCTGTCCATGACTTGCACTAATTTTCCATAAATCAGGCGGCGTCATGACATAAAAAATAAAAAACTGCGTCTTTTATTTTGTTCTGTCCATGACATGCACTAATTTTCCATAAATCAGGCGGCGCCATGACATAAAAAAATAAAAAACTGCGTCTTTTATTTTGTTCTGTCCATGACTTGCACTAATTTTGTCAAATTCTAACAAATTTGTCCTTCATTATGCTGTTCTCAGAGAAAATCAAGCAACTGCGCATCAGCAGCGGCAAGCTCCAGAAAGACCTTGCCAAGGCCATCGGGGTCGATGTGCCCGCCTATAGCAGATATGAACATGGCGAACGTCGCCCCAAGCGCGAACAGGTTCTCAGGCTGGCACGCTTGTTCAAGACCGATCCCGATGAACTGATTGCTGCCTGGCTCGCCGACGAAGCCTACTCACGCATCGCCCATGACAAGATGGCAAGCCGTGCGGCTACCCTGCTGAATGACATGCTGGCAGGGACCGAAAGCCCAGAATCGGAGGACAAAGAGAACACCATGAGCGATTCAAGGGACTCGGTAGAGCGCGACATCGTGTTCCGCATGGGACGGGCGACGATGCCCCACATCGAGCAGGGCGATGCCGCCACCGTGATGAACCACATCGAGAGCGAGAGCATCGACTGCATTGTCACCACTCCACCCTACTGGCGCCGCCGCACCCAGGGTACCGAGAGCATCTCGGCCACCACTGCCGACGAATTCATCAACCAGCTGCTGCAGACCATGGCTCAAGCCCGCCGAGTGCTCAAACCGCAGGGCTCACTGTGGCTCAACATGGGAGACGACACGACCGACGGCTTTGTCCAGGGCATCCCCTGGCGTGTTGTCCTTGCCATGATGGACCGCCAAGGTTGGCAACTCGTCAACGAGGTCGTGTGGAACAAGACGACGACCTCGCCACAAGGCAGCCATGACCACCTGCGCAAGGTGCATGAGTTCATGTTCCATCTGGTCAAGAACGATGATTTCTATTATAACGATGAAGAGTTGCGTCACACCTATGGCCTCATTGTCCGCAACGACGACAAGGGACGCAAGAAATCAGGCAAGGTCAAGGAACAATACCTGCAGCCTGAAGTCGGACACGGTATGGTGCCCGGTGACGTGTGGACCATCGGTGTGCAGCGATCGGGTATCGCCCACTACTGCGTCGCCCCCGACATGCTGTATCGTCTGCCCATTGTCGCCACCTGCCCGAGAGGCGGCATCGTACTCGACCCCTACTGCGGTACCGGTACGGCATGCAAAATCGCTTACGAGATGAACCGACGCAGCATCGGCATCGACATCAACCCCGACTATGTGAAACGGGCTCGCGCCAGCATTGAACTGAAACCGCTGAGCCTCTTCTAGAGTTTCCTGAACATCTTGAAAGCCTGGATTATCTGGTATATCTAGGTTTTTTTGTAATTTTGCAGCCTGAAAATTACAACTCTCGCATGATTTCTATTCAAGGACTGAAGGTGGAATTTGGCAGCCAGGTGCTGTTCGAGAACATCAGCTATGTCGTCAACAAGCGCGACAAGATAGCACTGGTGGGCAAGAACGGTGCCGGCAAAACCACCATGCTACGCATCATCACCGGTGAGCAAATGCCCACCAGCGGCACCGTTGCACGCCAAGCCGACATCACTATAGGTTACCTGCCGCAGCAGATGGTACTCAAGGATGAGCTCACCGTCAAGCAGGAAGCCCAGCGTGCCTTTGAGCACCTGCAGCAGATGGATGCCGCCATCGACCGCATGAACCAGGAACTCGCCGACAGAACCGACTATGACAGCGAGGACTATCAGGAACTCATTGAACGTGTGGCCGAGAAGACCGAGCTTCGGTCACTGATGCAAAGCGAGAATATCGAGGCCGAGATAGAAAAGACATTGACCGGCTTGGGATTTGAGCGCAGCGACTTCGATCGCCCCACCAGTGAGTTCAGCGGCGGCTGGCGCATGCGCATTGAGCTGGCAAAACTGCTGCTGCGCCGCCCCGATGTGCTGTTGCTCGATGAGCCGACCAACCACTTGGACATCGAGTCTATCCAATGGCTGGAATCCTTCTTGAAGAACCGCAACGGTGCCTTGTTGCTGGTTTCCCACGACCGCGCATTCATCGATAATGTGACCAACCGCACCATCGAGATTTCGCTGGGCAAGATTTATGACTACAAGGTGAGCTACAGCCAGTTTGTAGAGCTGCGCAAGGAACGCGTGGAACAGCAGATGCGCGCCTACGAGAACCAGCAGAAGCTCATCCACGATACCGAGGACTTCATCGAGCGGTTCCGCTACAAGGCGACCAAGGCCGTCCAGGTGCAGAGCCGCATCAAGATGCTCGACAAGCTGGAGCGCATTGAGGTGGATGAGGTGGACCGTTCACGCATGAGGCTGAAATTCCCGCCCGCACCCCGCAGCGGCGACTATCCTGTCATCGCCGAAGACCTGCGCAAGGACTACGGTGCCCTGAACGTGTTCCATGACGTGACCTTCACCATCAAGCGCGGCGAGAAGGTCGCCTTCGTCGGCAAGAACGGAGCTGGAAAATCGACACTGGTCAAGTGCATCATGGGCGAAATCCCCTTTGACGGCAAACTGCAGATTGGCCACAACGTCAAGATCGGCTACTTCGCTCAGAACCAGGCTCAGCTGCTCGACGAGAACTTGACGGTGCACGACACCATCGACTATGTCGCTGTGGGGGACATCCGCACGCGCATCAACGATATTCTGGGTGCCTTTATGTTCGGCGGCAAGAACGCCGACAAGAAGGTCAAAGTGCTGAGCGGTGGCGAGAAGAGCCGTCTGGCGATGATACGCCTGCTGTTGCAGCCTGTCAACCTGCTCATCCTCGATGAGCCGACCAACCACCTGGACATGACCAGCAAGGATGTTCTCAAGGAAGCCATACAAGCATTTGACGGCACGGTCATCGTCGTATCCCATGACCGAGACTTCCTGAACGGCATAGTCAGCAAGGTCTATGAGTTCGGCGAACACCGCGTGCGCGAGCACCTCGGCGGCATCTACGACTTCCTCCAGAAGAAGCAGTTGGACACCCTGCAACAGCTAGAAATCAAGAACGCACCTGCTCCTGCAAATGATGTAGAGACGCAAAATCTTGCGTCTCCCGTCAGCCAAGGCAAAATGGATTACCAGCGGCAGAAGGAGCGTGAACGCCTCATCCGCCAAGCCGAGAAAAAGGTGAAGACGCTGGAAGCCCGCATCGCCGAGCTGGAGCAGCAACTCGCCGACATCGAGGACAAATTGTCCACCGCCTCCACCGAGGATCTGGACATCTACTACACCCACTCCAAGATTTCCCGTGAACTTGAAGAAGTCATGGCCCAATGGGAAGCTGCAGGAGAAGAGTTGGAGAAAGCAAAAAGTTAGAATTGTAGGACATCTCCTTTTCAAAGCTGATATCAAAGGCAATACAGTTATGTTGAAAGCAGTTGTTATCGACAGCCAAAATGCAAGGAATGAGGAGTTGAGGAGGCTCTACGAGACAGCGTTCCCTGTCGGAGAGCAGATACCCTACGACGAGCTCATCTATCTGCTGGATGCCATGGACATCGACTACACTGCCTACTATGACAGCGAGATGTTTGTGGGACTGACGATGGTGCTACGTCTTCCACGGTATAATTGGGTATGGTACTTTGCCGTACGTGAGGAGTTGCGGGGCAAAGGCTACGGTCAGAGCATCTTCACCTCTATGGTCAACAACTACCGCAATGGCCACCCCTACATCATGGATATCGAGTCGCCCTTCCAACCCGATGCGCCCAATCCCGAACAGCGGCAAAGGCGTTACGCTTTCTATCTGCGCAACGGCATGAAAGACACGGGTGCCCACCGCACTTACAATAACATCACATTCACCATCTTGTCCAACAGCGACGAACCATTTACCAACCAGGACTATGACGAAATCGTTGCAGCCCTGCGTGCCGCTTGGGAGAACATGCCTGGCGCACAATAAGACTATTTAACCTTTCCCGCTTGTCCGTCTCGGGACAAACGGCTATTTTTGCGGCATGAAGCGGGTGTTATCCATATTAGCGATAATGGTCGCCCTCATCGGGACGGCTCAGGAGAATCAGGGCATTAAGCTGCAGTTTGACCAGTCAAAAATCAGCCCACAGTTCACCATGCCCGAACTGCCCATGACCGTCTCTCCCGCGACCAACATCAAGCCCACTTTTAACGCCAAGCTGCCTACTGCCGCCGACCTCAAGCTCGACAATCACAGCCAGTGGGCTGACTCACTCGCCATCTATCAGCCAGACTGGCGCAACAGTCAGTTGACCAACCTGCCCCGTTTCCACTACGACACCAATCCCTACGCCCGCGACTGGGCGTCAGGAGGAGTCATCACCCGTGTGTGCGGCGGATACTTGACCGGCAGCGGCAGCCACACGACTTATCCTGGCATGGGCAACATGGCGAGTGCAAGCGTCGCCTTCATCATGCCCATGGGCGACCGCCTGCAGGTCACGGCGGGTGTGACGGGCAGCAAGTACCACTTTGACCGCGCTGCATGGAACGACTATGGCGTGTTCGGCAACGCCTCATTCCGTCTCAACGACCGCCTGTCGCTCAACGCTTTCGGGCAATACTACGTCAATCAACGCTACCACTCTGTAGCTGCAATGCCTTTCCTGGGCAGTTCGTCCTACGGTGGCACGCTGGGCTGGCGCGCCAGCGACAATTTCTCGCTTGACGTGGGTGCACGCCGCATCTATGACCCCTACACGGGCCAGTGGCGCACGCTGCCAGTAGTACAACCCTCTTTCCGCCTTTTTGGTGCACCAATCTCTTTTGATGCCGGTCCATTGATTTTCCAGGTACTGGAATACATGTTCGGCAACGGCAAGAACAGCAGCAAATGGGACGATGCCAAATACCGGCCCGTTACGGTTCCCAACGCCATCAGCAGTCAACCTGGCTTCAACCCCAACAGCCCTGTTAGCATACCAGACCCCTTCCGCCACTGAACGACTCAACCCAAAAAGACGACTTGAATAAAAACAATATGGCAGAACTGGTGAACAATATAAAATCAAGGTCATTGCGATGGGCAACGGGTGGCAGACCATCAGTCTCACGTTTGATGAAACAGAGATTGGATTTCTTGCTTCCTATATTGGTGACTGCCCCCTGTCTTCCCTCATCACACTCGTGGCAAGGATTGATGCTAGCACCGAGGACGAAGAAGAGACCATAAAACGACATACGGAATGGTATCAAGAGCCTGGAGCCATACAATTCATTGTCGAGAGTGACGGCACCATCGACAACATCACCATCAAGAAAACATCCCAGGACGTACTGTGTGTTGATTTTGACGTTGAGGAAATGGAGAACCCGGAAGAAACCTTTCATTTCCAAGTGAGGCACAAGGACTTGAGAAATGCTGTCATAGCCGAAGCCACCGCTATGCTAAAAGAATTCGGCATCCAGGGCTATAACGAAAACTGGTATTACGGTCTGGACAACTTTCCTGTGGCGTCTTTCCTGCTACTCCTCGGCAACAAGACCTCTGCTGACGAGGGCGGCGATATCTTTACCAGTCGCCTTGACGATGAAATCAACCTGCTGAAGTCAATCCTATAATAACCGAAATCATTGGTTACGTTGCTCGTGGTTATAGAGGAGTTGGACAGGGATTCCCAACAACACGAAGAATATCAATACAGGTATCAACATTATGAGAAAATAGAAATGGCCCAATGACTTGTCGCTGAGCGTGTAATAGTTAAGCCATGAGTAGCAGGCATTCTTAAACCGCTGGCGGTCATATTGACAGATGGGGTCAAGGTAGTGACGGGCAAAATAATCTGCCGGTGCTGTATTCTGAGCCCGTACCTCATAATTCCTTTCAAGCAATAACCTCAACGGTTGCTCATCGACTACAACAACCGACATCAGCACCTTGCCCTCATAGCTTTTGTTTCCCCTATCGGTATAACGACTCGTGAAGTGACTACAGCCAATACTATCCTGCGGAACAAAGAAACTGAAACAATAACACAAGGGGCCGGTTTCATTCTCAACGAAGAAGAACGTCCCAACAGACAAGGTATCGATATCGTTGTCATCAAACGATGACGGAACGATGCCATCAAACTGCCTTAGCCCGAGACTCGGCACGCGGGATTGGTGGACAGTCGTGTCAACAATGAACACATCAGGGAAGTCCAAAAACAGGGGATGATCTTCACGATGAGAGCTCTTTTGGGCAACGGGCTGCCTCTCTACCACAACCGTATCAACAAGCACTCGACCCTGATCGGGTACCATATCGACATCAGATTTCACATGATGTTTAAAAGACGATATACCATAGTGGGCGACTGTATCCTGCGCTAGCAGTTCGGCCAATCTAGTGACAAACTCATCCTGTGTGATGCCATACAACAGATACTCGGTGTCTTCAAGGCAATAATTGTATTTGAAAGGCTGTTTAGGCGATCGATAATTCGAATTATTGCCTGTTTCAATCATATTATGGAAAGTACAGAGCGCTACGGTAAAGAGAAAATCAGCAGCAATCAGCAGCGCAAAGATCTTCACAATCAACCAATATATCTTCAGGAACTTTTTCATCTCTACCTCGTTTCATTACACTATGATAACTGCAAATATAGTAATAATTGCATCTGCCGCACAAACAAAATGGATTATTTATGATATTTTGCAAAGAATTAATACAAGAAAACAAATCATTGCCGTTAAAAAATGTAATTATTGTCATTCACGCTTTTTCTTACATTTAGGTTTTATTGTTACCGGATGTTGTTTTTGTGATTTTTACGAGCATTGATTTTGGCAGGTGAGAAAATGTGCGTAAATTTGCACGTTAAACCAGTATGTAATGGTTTCTCACCAACCGGTGTGGTAAAAAACATGGTAAAAAAGAGTACTATAGAGGATATCATACGGGAGGATTTGGCTGATATATGGTCTATCCTGAGCAGCGAGGAGAAGCATCTCATCGCCGAGAATTTTGTCATCCACACCTTCCGTAAAGGTCAGATCATCTATGCCGAGAAGGATGAGCCGCAGTTCCTGTGGTGCCTCATCAAGGGCAAGGTGAAACGATTCAAGAACGGCATCGGTGGCAAGCAGCAGATCCTGCGCCTGTACCGCCCCATCCAGTACTTCGGTTACCGCGCATGGTTTGCCCAGGAGCCATATGTGGCGAGCACAATGGCCATCGAGCCGTCACAGGTGGGTTGTCTCCCCATGACCTTGGTGAAACAGCTTATCGACGGCAACATGAAACTGGCTTGGTTCTTCATCCACGAGCTCTCCAAGCACCTGGGCGGCAGTGATTCCAAGGTGGTGACACTGACCCAGAAACACATCCGTGGCCGCCTGGCCGAGGCTCTGTGCATGCTGGTGGACAACTACGGCTACGAGGACGATGGCAAGACGCTGAAGATCTACATGGCCCGCGAGGACCTCGCCAACCTGTCAAACATGACTACCGCCAACGCCATCCGCACCCTCTCCACCTTCGCTCAGGAACGCATCATCACCGTTGACGGTCGCCGCATCCGCATCGTTGACGAACCCACGTTGCGCAACATCAGCCGCTTCGGCTAACGCTCCACGACGCTATGATCATCGCCCAACAAAAACGCCAAGAAAATATCGCCGAATATCTCCTCTACCTGTGGCAGGTTGAGGACTTGCTACGCGCCTGCCATCTGGACATCGACCAGGTGGACAAGGCTGTCATCGCCCGCTATGACGTGGACGAGAAGACACGCCACGACATCCGCGAGTGGTATGAGTCGCTCATCAAGATGATGGAAATGGAGAACGTGCGCGAGAAGGGCCACATCCGCGTGTGCCACAACGTGCTCATCCGCCTGAACGACCTGCACCAGCAACTGCTGGCCGACCAGGGACGTTTCCCCGAATACCACGCCGACTACTACCGCACCCTGCCCATCATCGTGCAACTGCGCGCCTCACTGCCCGAGCAGGAGCGTCCCAGCGAGCTGGAGACCTGCTTCAATGCCCTCTATGGCGTGATGATGCTGCATCTCCAGGGCAAGGAAATTTCACAGGACACCGCCGCTGCGATATCACAAATTTCGCACTTCATCGGCATGCTCGCCGCCTACTACAAGCGTGACGAGGAGAAGCCGCTGTTCGGCGACGATTTAAATGATATGGACAACTGACAATGGAAGCAACCAATATACTCATCACTGGCGCTAACGGCCAACTGGGCCACGAGATGCGCAATGTGTTGGCCGATAACCAGCGCTTCAACGCCATTTTCACCGATGTGGCTGGCGACAACATCGTCATGCTTGACATCACCGACGAAGCCGCTGTCGAGCAGATCGTCTCCGACCACAGCATTCAGGTCATCGTCAACTGCGCTGCCTATACCGCCGTTGATGCTGCCGAGGACAACGAGCCCCTGGCTGCACGACTCAACGCCGACGCCGTGGGCATCCTCGCCCGCGTCGCCAAGCGTCATGGTGCTCGCATGGTCCATGTCTCGACCGACTACGTCTTTGATGGCCAGGGCTGTATTCCTTACGCCGAGGAGATGCCCACCTGCCCACAGTCGGCCTATGGCCGCACCAAGCTTGACGGCGAGCGACAGCTGCTCAATGCGCTCGGCGATGATGCCGTCATCCTGCGCACCGCATGGCTCTACTCGCCCTACGGCAAAAACTTTGTCAAGACAATGCTCACCCTGGGCAAGGACAAGCCCGCATTGAAGGTGGTGTTTGACCAGGTAGGCTCCCCCACGTGTGCCCGCGATCTCGCCCGTGCCATTGTCACCGTCATGAGTGCTGAGCAATGGCATGGTGGTATCTACCACTTCAGCAACGAGGGCGTCATCTCATGGTATGACTTCACCAAGGCCATACACCTGCTGGCAGGCATCACCACTTGTGACGTACAACCCTGCCACAGCAATGAGTTCCCTGCCAAGGCCCACCGTCCTGCTTACAGCGTACTGGACAAGACCAAGTTCAAAGCCACCTTTGGCGTCACCGTTCCTTACTGGCTCGACAGCCTCAAGGACACCCTCAAACTTCTTTAAACTTTAAACTATAAACAATAAACTAGAATAAATGTCCCTGACTACTGAAATCACCCGCCGCCGCACCTTTGCCATCATCTCTCACCCTGATGCCGGCAAGACAACATTGACCGAGAAGCTGCTGCTCTTCGGTGGAGCTATCCACGTGGCAGGCGCCGTGAAATCCAATAAGATCAAGAAGACCGCCACCAGCGACTGGATGGAAATCGAGAAACAACGTGGTATCTCGGTTGCCACTTCGGTCATGGGATTCAACTACGGCGATTACAAGATCAACATCCTCGACACCCCTGGTCACCAGGACTTTGCCGAAGACACCTATCGCACCCTGACGGCCGTTGACAGCGTTATCATCGTGGTCGATGTCGCTAAGGGCGTTGAGACCCAGACGCGCAAACTGATGGAGGTGTGCCGCATGCGCAACACGCCGGTCATCATCTTTGTCAACAAGCTCGACCGCGAGGGCCGCGACCCGTTCGACATCCTTGACGAGCTGGAGCAGGAATTGAAGATTGACGTGCGTCCCTTGAGCTGGCCCATCAACATCGGTGCCCACTTCAAGGGTGTCTATAACATCTACGAGCACAACATCAGCCTGTTCAAGCCCGACAAGCAGCACGTGACTGACCGCGTTGATATCAACGACATCAACGACCCCGCCATCGACCAGGCTGTGGGCAAGGCTGATGCCGAAAAACTGCGTGCCGACATCGAACTCATCGATGGCGTCTATCCCGACTTCAACACACTTGATTACCTGGATGCCAAGGTCGCTCCCGTATTCTTCGGCTCTGCGCTGAATACCTTCGGCGTCAAGGAGTTGCTGGACTGCTTCGTGCGCATCGCCCCGTCTCCCCGCCCCGTGAGTGCCATCGAGCGCACCGTGGAGCCTGGCGAGGACAAGTTCACGGGCTTTGTGTTCAAGATCCACGCCAACATGGACCCCAACCACCGCAGCTGTATCGCCTTTGTCAAGGTGTGCTCGGGCGTGTTCCAGCGCAACGGCAACTACAAGCACGTGCGCAGCGGCAAGAGTTACCGCTTCAGTGCCCCTACCGCCTTCATGGCGCAGAAAAAGGAAATCATCGACGAGGTATATCCCGGCGATATCGTGGGACTGCCCGACAACGGCATCTTCAAGATCGGTGACACGCTGACCGAGGGCGAGGACCTCCACTTCCGCGGCTTGCCCAGTTTCTCTCCCGAGATGTTCAAGTACATCGAGAACTCCGACCCGATGAAGACCAAACAGCTCAACAAGGGCCTCGAACAGTTGATGGATGAGGGCGTCGCCCAGATGTTCATCAACCAGTTCAACAACCGCAAGATCATCGGTACCGTGGGACAGCTGCAGTTTGAGGTCATCCAGTACCGATTGCTGCACGAGTATGGCGCCCAGTGCCGCTGGGAGCCCATCCACCTGTACAAGGCATGCTGGATCGAGAGCGACGACGATGACGCACTCGAGGCATTCAAGAAGCGCAAGCACCAGTTCATGGCGCTTGATCTTGAAGGCCGCGACGTGTTCCTCGCCGACAGCAACTACGTCCTGCAGATGGCACAACAGGACTTCCCGAAGATTACCTTCCACTTCACAAGCGAATTCTAATATCAAACACAAAACTAATTACTGTCAACTGACAACTGAAAACTGACAACTGAAAACTAAAACGACAGCAATGGAAAGATTAAGAAAACTGTACAAAGAATATGTGGGCAGCGAACCCACCGAGGTCGTCCTCATGGACAAGGCGGGCTCCAACCGCCAGTATTATCGCCTGAACGGTGAGCGCTCTATCGTGGGCGTCATCGGCGAGTCGCGTGAGGAGAACGACGCCTTTATTTATATAGCACGGCACTTCCGTGAGCAGGGACTGTCGGTGCCCGAGGTCTTTGGCGTGAGCGAGGACCACATGGCTTACATTCAGGAAGATCTGGGCAAGAAGCCCGAGAACATCTTGTGGAACAAAATTCGCCGCAGCGCCATAACCCACGCCTTCACCAGCGGTGAGAAGGAACTGCTGAGACGCACCATGCGCGGACTGGTGGACATCCAGTTCAAGGGTGCACAAGGATTTGACTACAACAACTGCTACCCCGCCAAGTGCTTTGATGAGCGCTCCATCAAGTGGGACTTGAACTACTTCAAGTACTGTTTCCTCAAGGCAACCGGTGTGGTATTCAACGAGGATAAGCTGGAGAATGACTTTGAGAAACTGACCCGCGACCTGCTGGCTGTGCCCAGCGACACGTTCATGTACCGTGACTTCCAGTCGCGCAACGTGATGCTCGTGGGCGATGCCGACCACCCTGCCGACTGCAAACTGGCATACATCGACTTCCAGGGCGGCCGCAAGGGCCCGTATTACTATGATGTGGCTTCATTCGTATGGCAGGCACGCGCCAAGTATCCCGATGACCTGAAGAAGGACCTCGTCAAGGCTTATCTGGAGAAACTCAAGGAGTATGTTCCCCAACTCGACGAGAAGGAGTTCTTTGACAACCTGCGCCTGTTCGTGCTCTTCCGCACCCTGCAGGTGCTCGGTGCCTACGGTTTCCGTGGCTATTTCGAGAAGAAGCCCGACTTCATGAAGAACAGCATCGTGCCCGCCGTTGCCAACCTGCGCAAGCTGGTCATCGACAAGCCGTTCACCCAATATCCCTATCTGAGCCTTGTCATCGACGAACTGGTCAACCTCAAGGACTTTGTCAGCGAAGACAAGGGCCTGACCGTGAGGGTGATGAGCTTCGCCTACAAGAAAGGCATTCCCCACGACGCATCGGGCAACGGTGGCGGTTTCGTGTTTGACTGCCGTGCATTGAACAACCCAGGCAAGTATGACAAGTACAAGGCCTTCACCGGCTTGGACAAGAATGTCATCGAGTTCCTGCAGAAGGAGAGTACCATCGACAAGTGGCTCGAGCATGTCTATGCTCTGGTCGATGAGTCGGTAGAGCGTTATGTGAAGCGCAGCTTCACCGACCTGATGGTTTGCTTCGGCTGTACGGGCGGCCAGCACCGTTCGGTCTATGCCGCTGAGCACCTTGCCGAGCACATCCACGACAAGTTCAACGTGCGCGTCGAGCTGTCTCACCGCGAGCAACCCGACCATGAACGCACCCTTAATCCGATTGACAAACAATGAAAGCACTGATTTTTGCGGCAGGTCTTGGCACACGTCTGCGCCCCTTGACCGACGACCGCCCCAAGGCGATGGTCGAGATTGCCGGCAAACCCATGCTGCAACACGTCATTGAGCGTGTGGCGGCTGCAGGTTTTGACGATATCACCATCAACATCCACCACTATGGCCAGATGATCATCGACTTCCTGGAGAAGCATGACAATTTCGGGCTCAACCTGCACATCAGCGACGAGCGCGGTCTGCTGCTCGACACGGGTGGCGGCATCCTCAAGGCACGCCAGTGGCTGGATGGTGATGAGCCCTTCCTGGTACACAACACCGACATCATCAGCACGCTGGACCTGAAGGCGTTCTACAACTACCACGTCGAGCATGATGCCCTGGCGACTATCCTCGTCAAGGAACGCAAGACACAGCGGTATTTCCTCTTCGACGAGAACGACCGCCTGTGCGGATGGACCAACAAGGCGACGGGCGAGTTCAAGCCCGACCCCGAGAAGCTGCAGGGCCGCAACCTGCGGGAATTGGCATTCGGTGGCCTGCACGTGATTTCACCGCGCATCTTCCCCCACCTGGAGCGTTACCGCCGTCAGGAAGGCGAGAAATTCTCTATCACGCCTTTCTACGTCAACGAGTGCAAACACCACCTCATCCACGGCTATCACCCAGATGCCGACTACCAGTGGCTCGACATCGGCAAGCCCGAGACCCTCGCTCAAGCCCAAGAATTGTTAGGCGAGGATTAAACCATCAGGCAGTTTTATCCATCTAAACTAAAAACTGACAACTGACAACTAAATATGAAAAAGACCATCATCATTGCAGCCATCATGCTGCTCGTGGCGGGCACCGTTTCGCTCGATGCCCGCACCAAGAAGAAGACGGCCACCAAGAAGGCCGCCACTACCAAAGTCATCTATACTGGTGATATCGCCAGCAAGGTGATCGGCTACAACGGCACGACCCCGCTCAACATCACCGTCAAGAACGGCGTCATCGAGAGCATCGAGGTGCTGCCCAACCAGGAGTCTCCCAACTACCTCAAGCGCGCCAAGGACAAGGTGCTGCCGCAGTACATCGGCAAGACCGTCGCCGAGGCCAAGAAACTCAAGCCCGACATCGCTACCGGCGCTACTTACACCAGCGAAGCCCTCATCAAGAACATCCAGATGGGCCTCGACAATGCCAAGTCCGCTTCTGCAAAGAAAGCAGCCACCAAGAAAGCTGCTACCAAGAAAGGTACCAAGAAACGCCGCTGACAAGAGCATGACAACTTATCTGGAACTGAAAGTTCCCATCCGCTTCGAGGATTCGTGGTTCAGGCAGTTGAGGAGTCTATTGGATGGTGTCAACATCCGTTGGCAGCGCAATTATTACCATATCACGATTGCCTTCCTCGACTTTGCCCCCGACGGCGTTAACCTGGTGCCGGGACTCAACGAGCACCTGGGCGATGCCTTTGCGCCAGTCATCACGTTTGACAAGATTGACGCCTTTGCCTCGGGCTATCACAGGCAAGTCATCCATCTCACCACTACCGATGCCCCTGATGATTTCATGGCATTGGTCAAGGACATTAGGCAATACTTCATCAGCAAGGGCTGTAAGATTCAGTCTGATTTCAAGTTGCACGTAACGCTGGGCCGTGTACAGGACCCGAGGATGAACGTGAGCAAGCTTCAGGACATCATCAGCCAAGTGCAGCTCCCGGACATCACCCTCGATCTCACCGAGGTAGATTACCGCATCTTCAAGGACTACGGCAAGCCCCTCGCCCACTGGAAACTGGCTGATTAAGCCACCCACACGGCTGAGGAAACTGATATATTAAAAATATTGCAAAAAAGTCCTGATTTTCCATCGCTATTCCAAAAAATGGTTGTATCTTTGCACCGCTTTTTGAAAATAATTTTTTAATAACTAATTGTAATGTACTTAGATTCAGAGAAAAAGAAAGAGATCTTTGGCACTTACGGCAAAAGCAATACTGACACTGGTTCTCCCGAGGCCCAGATAGCATTATTCTCATACCGTATTGCCCACTTGACCGAGCACTTGAAGGTCAACAAGAAGGATCATACGACTCAGCGTTCGTTGAAGATGCTCGTTGGTAAGCGTCGCAAATTGCTCGATTACCTGATGCGCAAAGACATCAACCGCTACCGCGCTCTCATCGCTAAGAAGGAACTCGGTATCCGCAAGTAATCCTCAACGACGAGAAAACTCATCAATCAAACACCGCCGCACTGCGAGAGTGCGACGGTGTTCTGTTTTTCTATCAAAGCAAGTGTTGTCCAGTAGCCCTGTTGTCGTGTAGTGCGAGCCACAGGCTCGTAAAATCACAGTTCAGCAGGGTCTCCGAATAACGCCACCAGTTCTTCAAAGCGCTGGAGCGTATCGCCCCCAAACTTGGCCAGCGACTGGCGGGCACGTTCAAGGGTCTTAGGCTCTTCGTCGATGCGGCTCTTGGAGAAGAATTTGTCGGCATAGCAGACCACCTTCTCTTCGAGGCTCTCAGGCAGCAAGTCACGCGGCGGGTCGATGGGCAAGTGTTGCGCAATGATCTCGGCAGCAGTGATACCTGCGCCCGTGTGACGCTCACACACCCTGCCATGGCGGAACAACCCCATCCCGTCTAGCATTTTACGCCCCAGGATACCATGCAGAATATAGGGCTCAGTGCCGTGACAATGGATGCCAGGCGCATCGGTGCGGCACATGCCGATGTCATGCAGCATGGCAGCCTCCTCTACAAACTCGATATCAATAGGCGTTCCCTTGTCAATGAGGCGCTGACTCAGAGCCACCGCCATGTCGGCAACCCGGCGGCTATGAGAAACCAACACCCGGTAATCATCATTACCGGGTGTATAGTATCTTTCAATAATGGATAGGCAATCAAGCATATTAGTCAACAAACACTACCCAGTTGTGCTCATCGGGATAGTCACCCATCTGGATAGCACGCAGGCGGTTATACAGAGCGGTCACCTTGGGACCAACCTCTCCGTTCTTGCTGATGACATAGTGTACATCATTGTCCATATCAACTACCTCGCTGATGGGAGCGGTAACGGCTGCAGTGCCGCACTCGGCTGCCTCGTCGGCCTCGGCAAGCTCCTCCAGGGGGATGGGACGGGCCTCAACCTCCATACCCAGGTCACGGGCAATCTGCTGGAGGCTCATGTTGGTGATTGAGGGAAGGATTGAACCCGACTTCGGAGTGATGTAGCTGTTGCCCTTGATGATGAAGAAGTTGGCGGGACCACACTCGTCAAGATACTTCTTCTCCTTGGGATCCAGGAACAAGGCAGCGCTGTAACCGGCAGCCTTGGCACGGGCGGTAGCACCCATACCGGCAGCATAGTTACCACCGACTTTCCAACGACCGGTACCACAGGGAGCAGCACGGTCATACTCGCGATAAACAGCAACCTTGGTGCAGTGGAAGCCCTCCTTGAAGTACGGGCCCACGGGGGTTACGAAAATGATTACAGTATATTCATCGGCGGGATTCACACCAACGCGGGGCGAGATACCGATCTCGACGGGACGCAGGTAGAGTGAGCTGCCACTGCCGTAGGGCGGGATGAAACGCTCGTTGAGCTTAACCACCTTCTTGCACATCTCCAGGAAGATGTCCTCGGGCAGCGGTTCCATCTTGATACCCTTGGCGCTATTCTGCAGGCGCTTGGCGTTCTCGTCAGGACGGAACAGACGGATCTTACCATCCTGGCCGCGGAAAGCCTTGAGTCCCTCAAAGATTTCCTGACCATAGTGCAGACAGCTAGCGGCCATGTGCAGGGTAATAGTCTCGTCCTGGGTGACTTCGATTTCACCCCACTTGCCGTCCTTGAACGTGCAGCGCACGTTATAGTCGGTCTTCATGTAACCGAAAGGCAGATGTGCCCAATCAATGTTTTCTAAATTAGTCATACTTTGTTAGTTAAGGTTATTAAATGGTTCTTAGTCAAAACAATTTCTTTCTTTATTGATCATGAGACTGCGGCGCAATCAGATGGCGACCTTCTGCGTCATATTGGCAATACGCACAAGGTAGATGCCGCGCGTCCCCAATCGCAACTCCGATGTACCAGGCTGCAACGTAGCCTGTGACACCATCTGCCCCAGGATCGTATAGACGCGCACAGTGATACGCTTAGGCGTCACGATAGTGATCACACCATTGCGTCCATAGATCTCGATGCCGTCGCTGGCACGCGGATCATTCCACGTCCGTCCTTGTACCTCACGGTTGGTCTCACGCCACTGCACCTCAGCCAGAGCCACATTTTCCAGCCCCAGCGTGAGCACAAGTGCCAATATGACCAACAGTCGTTTCATCGTCTCGTAATCAATCTACAAAGTTATAACTATTTTTTTGAGCAAACAAACCTTTAAAGAAATTTTTCTTTTTATCAATAAAATACCCTCTCCCTCAACAACCCCCACTCTTAAAGTATTACAATCCCCATCTCCTAAAATGATATCCACTCCCATCATCTCCTATAACACCCCATTATCTCCATCATCCCAGTCGTTCCCAGTCACTCCCTGTCACTCCCATTGCTCCCAGCCAATAAAAAAACGAGAGGCAACATCATTGCTGAC
>CAMHMV010000005.1:0-123881 GCA_946186345.1 uncultured Prevotellaceae bacterium
ATCCCGCCGCTTTCAAGGCTATCGTTGACGAGGCTAAAAAGCACGCCTAATCAACCGAGGTTCATTCCAAAGAATTAATTCCGCAAAATGCTACCAGGCTCCCTGCCCGAAACAGGGAGCCTGTTTTTTATGACCGTATGTCATAATTCCTTCGTTGTAAATGGAGTCGCGCTTCGCGCGAGAAATTAAACAAATTTTTATTTTAATTTTATTAATAATTTTGTTTAATTTTTCGGCCGTTAGGCCGATCAATAATCATGAGGCGAATTGTGACACAGCTTCGTGGGGGCGTTGATCCTACCGATGAGGGTTGCTTGTCGTTGAGCACTCGTTATTCATGACCTATTCATGGTCATTCGTGTTCTACATATGGATTGTTGTTACTCGTTGTATAGATTGATGTAATCCATGATGTTGTCGATGGCCTCCTGGCGCATGTCCAGATTGAGCGAACCGTCGTGCAACACATCTGAAACCACCTTGTAAATCATTCCCCAGTCGCTGTCCAAATAGATTTGGGCGTCGATGAGCGCCGAAATCAGCGCAACGCTGAAGCTCTTGTCCTTGTTCTTTTTCACCGCTTGGTGGCCCAGCTCGCTGGCAGCCTTGACGTCAAAGTAGTTGCTCATCGCCTTGGCATAGGCATACACCGCCAGCGTACCCGCATCCAGCTTCTTGACGAGTTTCTTCTCGCTTTTTGCTCCGTAGCGGCCCATCAGATATTCACCCAATTGAGCCCCAACCGTCGTCCCGTCAAAGTTCCAGCCGATTTTGTTGATAACGGCCAGCCTCACGTCAACCGGCGAATTCTTGTCGGCCAGGAAGTTGAGTAACGTGGTGGGAATGTCGTTCTGCATCATCTGATCGGCCATCTGCACCATGGGATGGTCAGAGTAGGCGTCAGCAAAATGGGTCGAGGTCAGCGGTGAGTCCGCCCAGCCGGCAGTAAAAGCCAGCATCATTGCAATTGCAGTCAGTAATCGTTTCATAGTGGTTAATCGTTTAGAGTTGTTATCATTCCCGCAAAGTTACAATTATTATTTTGTATGCCATAGGGTGTCTATGGAAAAAAAGACCCGGTTGAACTGTTGCCAACCAGGTCTTTCCTTGATACGGAAGATGTTGTCTTTACTCCTTGACGAGCAGGGTGCCGGTCTTGCCCTGCAGGGCCTCGCGGGCCTTGTCGAGCGAAGTGATCAGGGCGGTGCCGCCAGTGGTGTTCTCCACGAAGCTGATGCACGACTCCACCTTGGGCAGCATGCTGCCGGGGGCGAAGTGACCCTGCTTGATGTACTCGCGGGCCTCGGCGATGGTCATGCGATCCAGATCCTTCTGGTCGGGCTTGTTGAAGTTGATCGACACCTTCTCGACGGCGGTGAGGATGACCAGCATGTCGGCATTCAGGTCGAGGGCCAACTTGGCGCTGGCGCGGTCCTTGTCGATAACGGCTGCTACGCCCTCATAGTCGCCAGGGCCGTTCTCCACAACGGGGATGCCACCACCACCCACGGTGATGACCACGCTGTGCAGGCCGACGAGCTGCTCCACGATGGGCAACTCAACGATCTTGACGGGGATGGGCGAGGGAACTACGCGACGATAGCCGCGGCCTGCGTCCTCGACAAAGGTGTAACCCGTCTCGGCGACGATGCGGTCGGCGTCCTCCTTGCTGTAGAACATGCCTACGGGCTTGGTGGGCTTCTGGAAGGCGTCGTCGTTCTTGTCAACGACCACCTGGGTCACCACGGCGGCACAGGGCCTGTTAAGACCACGGCGAGCCAGCTCGCGTTCCACAGCCTGCTGCAGGTGATAACCGATGTAACCCTGCGTCATGGCGCCGCACTCGGGGAAAGGCATGGCGGGGGTGCCGCCACCGTTGTTAGCCGAGTACTCAAAGGCCAGGTTCACCATGCCCACCTGGGGGCCGTTGCCGTGACCGATCACGACGTCGTAGCCCTCCTCGACGAGGTCAACGATAGTCGATGCGGTACCTTTCACCAGGTCCAGCTGCTCTTGGGGAGTCTTGCCCAGGGCGTTGCCGCCCAGAGCGATAACAAGACGTTTGCTCATAATATCTTTTTTATAATGTATAGTCGGTTATTGTTGCTTGATAAACGAGATTAATGATTAAAGCCAATGATTGCTCACTAATCTCTAATCATTAATCTCTAATCCTCAATTTCACATCGTGAAATTGATTACTTCAAGGTGGCGTACATCACGGCCTTGATGGTGTGCATGCGGTTCTCGGCCTCGTCAAACACCTTGGATTGCGGGCTGCGGAACACCTTGTCGGTAACCTCCATCTCGGGCAGACCGAACTTCTTGTGGATGTCCTTGCCGATGGTGGTCTCCAGGTCGTGGAACGAGGGCAGGCAGTGCAGGAAGATGGCACCGGGGTTGGCGTTGGCCATCACGGCGTCGTTCACCTGATAGGGGCTGAGCAGCTTGATGCGCTGTTCCCAGATCTCGTCGGGCTCACCCATCGATACCCAGATGTCGGTATAGATAACGTCAGCATTCTTGGTGCCCTTCTTCACGTCCTCGGTGAGGGTGATGGTGCAACCGTTCTCCTTAGCAATCTTCTTGCAGGTGTCAACGAGTTTCTTGTCAGGCATGTTGTCCTTGGGACCGCAAGCTACGAAGTTGATACCCAACTTAGCCGAAACGACCATCAGTGAGTTAGCCACGTTGTTGCGGGCATCACCCATGAAGACCATCGTCAGGCCCTTGTAGTGACCGAAGTGCTCCTCGATAGTGAGAACGTCGGCGAGCATCTGGGTGGGATGGAAATCGGTGGTCAGACCGTTCCATACGGGAACACCAGCGTGCTTAGCGAGGTTCTCGACGATTTCCTGGTCAAAGCCGCGATACTCGATACCGTCGAACATGCGACCCAGCACCTTAGCGGTGTCCTCGAGAGACTCCTTCTTACCCATCTGTGATGAACCGGGATCCAGATAGGTAACACCCATACCCAGGTCATTACCGGCTACCTCAAACGAGCAGCGGGTTCTTGTGGAGGTCTTCTCGAACAAGAGCACGATGTTCTTGCCTGCGAGATACTTGTGGGGAGTTCCGGCGCGTTTCAAGCGCTTGAAATCCTTAGCAAGTTCAAGTAAATACTGAATCTCTTCGGTGGAGAAATCGAGTAACTTCAGGAAACTTCTTCCAGATAAACTTCTTGGCATAATAGAAAATAGTATTAAAAAATTAATATTGAATAGATTAAATAAATTTCAGTTGTCAGTTTTCAGTTGTCAGTTGTCAGAAGGCGGATGCCTCATTAAACATTAAACATTAACCTTTAAACTGCGGCTTTAGCCGCATCAATCCCGCCACAGCGGCATGCTCATGCAGCGGGGTCCTCCACGACCGCGGGACAACTCACTGCTGGGAATTTCCAGCACCGTGATACCCTCGTCGCGCAGCAGGGCGTTGGTGACGTTGTTGCGCTCATAGACGATGACCTTGCCCGGAGCGATGCACAGGGTGTTGCTGCCGTCGTTCCATTGCTCACGCTCGGCAGTGATCAGGTCGCCACCGCCGCACTTGATGAGCTTGACGTGCTCCAGACCCAGCGCCTCGGCCAGGATCTCCTCCAACGTCTCCTCTTTGCGCTCCAGCTTGATCTCGTTTTCGCCCTCACCACGGGTGAGTTTGAACACCTCGAGCGGACCCAGGATGCCGGGATGCACGGTGAACTTGTCGTGGTCAATCTGGGTGAACACGGTGTCCAGGTGCATAAAGGCACGCGTCTCGGGGATATGGATGGCCAGCACGGTGTCGATGGCAGCGTTGCCGTTCTTGAAAATGTTCTTGGCAATCAGCTCGATGCCGTCGGGCTCGGTGCGCTGGCTGATACCGATGGCGAGCGTGTGCTCGTTCAGGTTCAGGATGTCGCCGCCCTCGATGCGGTAGGGCAGGGTGCGGTCATAGTAGTGGTCCACCTCCTTGAAGTCGGGGTGATACCTGAAGATGTAGTCACCATAGATCGTCTCGCGGCAACGCGTTACCGAGAACATCCGGTTGATGCTCACACCCGTGCCAATGCAGGCAAACGGGTCGCGCGTGAAGTACAGGTTGGGCATCGGCTTCACCACAAAGCGGCTGTCGCCCCTCACCTGGTCAACCAGCGAATTCTCTACCTCGCGCGGGTCGCGGGGCAGATCCTGGAGATAGATGCCTTCCATCGTCTTCAGCACCAATTCCTTGCTGGAACGGATGCCATTCAGGTAATTATAGATGATGTCGTGGTATTTTGTCGCACAGATGCCGGCCTCCTCAATGAACTGGCGCAGGAATTGTTCCCTGATTTCGGCACTGATATCCAGCACCTCGGCCATCAGGTCCTCAAGGTAAACCACCTCAACGCCATTGTCACGCAGCACCTGCGAGAAGGCATCATGTTCCTCCTCGGCAACTTTCAGATAAGGAATATCGTCAAAGAGCAGTTCCTCAAGGGTGTTGGGTGTCAGGTTGAGCAGTTCACGTCCGGGACGGTGCAACAAAACCTTCTTCAGCGGTTTTATCTCACTTGTAACATGAATACCTCTCATGACTTAGGATAATCTCTTTTATGTTAATGATAATGGATGTTCAATTTTCGGGTGCAAAGGTAAGAAAATTCCCTCAACTCCACATCATTTTTCACATCTTTTTATTAACACGGGTAAGATAATGCCTCTTCGCCCCGATTTTGATGCTCATTGACAGCCATGGCACTGGATAATAAAGAAATCGCAAGCCCTCATGTCGGGCCTGCGATTTCTTTTAAATCGGGATGTGTCAGGTGTTACTTCTTGAGCACCTTGAAGCTGCGCTGTGAGCCGTCGGTGTAACGCACGACTTTCACATAGATGCCGTTGCCGGGGTTGCTAACCATACGGCCCATGAGGTCGAAGTACATGGTCGAGGCAACCTCCTTGTTCTGGTCACTGATCTCGTTGACAGCAGTATTGCCGACTTTTCCCTTGGCGGCATTGATCACTTGACCTGTAGACTTGTCAACGACGATGGCTACGACATGGAGCTTCTCCTTGTTCTGGATGAGGGGCTCATAGCTCGTGTTGTAGATGTTGTTGACATCAAACGAGTACTCAAAGCTGTTGACCGTGTTGGCAACGATCGATTCGGGCAGGCTCTCGTCAACAACGCCCGAGGTGGCAACGAGCACATCGTTGAAGTGATAACCCTCGATGGTTCCGGGCAACTCGCACAACGGGCCTAGGTTAGGCTCGCTGGCATACTGGTCGGCCATGTCGGCATAGTAGTTGTGCTGGTCCCAATCGGTGCCAGCGGGGCCGTACATGTCGTCCTCGACAAGCATGACTTCAATACCGTAGTCGCTGCCAGCGGCATTCATGACGAAGTTGCTCTCCACGGTGGCCTTGAGTTCGTTCTTGCCCTCATCAGCCCAATCAGCCTTGACATTGAGGTCAACGACAGCCAGCTGGCTCATCACGTAGTCAACGAGGTCCTTCATGCCGAAACCGTAATTGTCATATCCATAGTAAGGATCGACATCATAGTACCTATCAACAAACGCACTGGGGAAGCCCTGAACGGGGCTCGGGTAGTCGGTGGTAATCTCCATGGGATCACCGTTGTGGTAAGCCACACCGATGAAGTCATCGCCATAGGTCTCGGCCAACAGTTTCATGGCAACAAGACCACGGGTACACCATCCGCACCAGGTGCCGGTGTATTCCTCAACGAGCGCGCGGTGAACGGGCACAAAGTCCATGATGTTCACCATGCCCTCATGGGTGGGAACCACATCCTGGTTCTCGGAACCGTTAACGGCGGTTACAGTAACGGTCAGGGGATAACCGCCGGCCTCGGCGATGGGATCCAACTCAAGCACGATGTCGTTGCTGCGGCCCCAGTGGTCACCACGGATGTAACTCTTCAAGTTTGCCGACTTGGTCACGCCATTGACCTCGTAGGTATAGGCGTAAGAATCAAGCGAGCCTGTTCCGTGGTTGATAACCTTAGCGTTCACATAGATGGGCTCGCCCTTCTTGGCATAAGAGTTGGCGGGAACAATGATGGTGGCTGCATTCTGCGGCTGACCTTCGAGGATGAGCTCGATACAGGGGCTGCCTGCGCTGGACAGGTCGGTCCAGCTACGCAGGGCGCTCGTGGTGTGGATCCACAGGCCGCCACCCATCTTGTCGGTGGTAATCATCAGCGCTTCCTCCTCGTCGGTGACGGGAATCGTGTAACCGGCAAAGAAGCCCTCCTCGCCAATCTCGTAAGGCTCGTCAAACATGACTTCGGCATGACCCGAAACCACATCGCCCATATTGCTGGTGATATCGGCATCGGCAACCTTCACGCCGTCAACCATCTTGAGGCTCAGGCCGTTGGACAGCCAACCCGTGTACTGGGTCACAGCAGTGCCCTGGGGAGCAGTAATACGCAGACCTTTCACCTTCATGCCCTTGAGGCTGGGATCGTAGATGTAGGATGCCAGGTCATAGCCTTGTGCCCTGCCTGCCGTGATGCCGGTCTTGGTGGCATGGTCGTCACAGTAACCGGCATACATTTCGGCCGAACCCTCAGGAGCGCTGCCGTCGGTCAGTTCCATATAGACGATGTCGCTCACATGCTCTTCACCGCCGCCACGGAAGACGCTCTGGATGCCCACGCGCTGGAAACCCGTCTCATAGAAGTAAACGGTAGCACCGCCTACGCCGAAATCATAACCCTCGGTATAGTTGTAGGGAACATCGGTCATGAACTCTTCAACATAAGGATACTCGTCGGGACCGAAGGTGAACAACTCATCGTCATCAAAGTAGATGCGGTAGTACAGGTCGTTGGGGTTGATGAAGTTGCCCTCGGTGTCAACGGTCGGCACATTGAACGAGCCATAGTTGTAGCCGCCCAATTCGCCCTGGTCAACAAATTCAATTACCTCGGGATTGGCGGGTGTTGCAGCATGGTCAACATAGGGGGCGATGACGGGCTGGTCATATTCCTCCTGAATGTTCATGCCGGCAACAACAGCGAGGATGTTGCTGGCCGTCATAGTGCGGGTATCTGCCTCGTAGTCGAATTCCAGGTTGTCAAGTATGGTGTACTCGGCATCAAGGCCCATCATGTTCAGGAACAGGCTGTTACCCACGCCGATGTACTGGTCGCTCTCAAATATCACCTTGTCGCCGTTCAGGGAGCCCTTCATGACACCCTCGGGTACCAAGGACGAGAAACCTTGTACATAGACATCATTGTCCATGATGCCCACCTTGACCATCTTGCCGTTTGCGTTGCCATAGCTGTCAACATAGGACATCGAGAAGTCTTCCATAACTATGCCTTCGGGCAATTCTACCGGTGTTGCTTCAAACGGGGTGTAAACCGACTCCCAGTCGACATAGCCGGCCCAGGTCAGGTCATCGTCATAGATCAGACCGATGCCGCTGCCGGTAAAGCTGTCCACATCGCCAGTAGAGCCGTTGAGCGTGATAGTGCCGTCGTCGCCGATGGTGAATGTCACCTCATGGATGTCAAGGTTGGGCGTGGCTGCGATATAGCCGTCCTCGTCCACCGTTACGTCAACCCAGGCCGTCATCAAGCCATATTCCACTTCATCAAAGTAAGTGATGAACTGGTTCAAAGGCATCGTCAGCGTTTTGCCGTCGTCGCTCAGCTCGGCCCTCACCCAGGTATTGGCAACAGCTTGTGAGATGGGATCCTTGAGGTAAACCGTCTTGCCGTCATCGGCAAACACCATCTGCATGGCGCCACCATCCTGATAGGTGGAGAAGATGTATCCCCACATGTTGTAGATCGCACCGCCACTGCGCTGATAGATCTTCAGTTCGCCCTCAGGCTGCTCTGAAATGATATCGACGCGGGCTGGTGCTTTGCGGCTCTGCTGCACCAAGGGCAGCTTGCCGCCACGCTCAGCACTCTTGTGCGTGGTGCTGAACTCATACTTACCCTTGACCTGCTGGCCCGATAGCTGCGGACTCTTGGTGAGTTGACGTCCGCTGGCTGCCATGGTCAGGGCAAATGCTACAAGAAGAAGTAATGCTTTTTTCATCATGTAAACATTTCTTTAAATGGTTAATAGTGAGAAAAATAACTAAATGTTGATTAGTGTCGTCTGTTAACAGGCATCAAGTGGTAATAATCAATCTGCAAATATAGATGTTTTTTTATGTGTAATCAAATATTTATGTGTTTTTTTTCGGGAATTATCATGGGCTCTAGTATTGAATTGAATACAGTCTGAAGCGAAATCAACACCTGGCTACTATCAACGACAATAGCGGATGAAGATTGGTGTAACTCTAATAGAATCAACCCAATAACAAATGATCATTCTGGTTGCAGGAATCGTCTTATCATGTCATTAACAAAAAAAGTAGTGTTAAATATCGCCTCAAGTCTTGCAGAAGTGAGAGAAATGGCATACCTTTGCACTGTCAATAAAAATTGACGCGTTCATTGAAAATCTGTCCACATCAAAGTTGATCGGGATACTCTTCAAATTTTTTATGAAATGCCGAGTAAAGCGCTGCTCGCAATGGCGGGCCTCAACCGCAAGGTGCTTAACAGCCGGAGGATTACAAAGCTTGTGGCGCCCTCAAATCCTGTATTTAGTCGGAGTTTCATCACATCCTTTGGTGTGGCTTTTTATAAAAGAGGAGCGGAATGTTGGTTTGTCCTGCCTTCCGCCCCTTTTCTTTTGCGCCAGCCCCGGTTCCCTATGCCGTGACATTGTCACGCCCCCCATTTCCTACATTCCCCGAAGAAAAAATCCAGCTCTTCTTGCTCGGTTAAGGAAAAAGCAGTACATTTGCACCGCAAAAACCAATCAAACAATACAAGACAATGAAGGCCTATTTATATAAGGAAGAGGAGCAGCCCATCGAGCCCATTGATGAGCACAAGCTCGCCATCGCCGACCAGAAACCCGAGAAACCCGATGTTCCCAAATTGACACTCTACGTGGTGAAGTACAAGCCCCTGATGGCCGCTACATTCATCGCACTCGTGATTTTTGTCATTTGGGCACTCGCAACCTGGTTGCTGAACTAAAAAAATCTTCCTTGCCTAACTCGTTGGCGTTGTGGTAGATAACGCCAAATGAGCGTGTGCGCTCAAAATTTTTTTTGAAAAAAAGTTGCAAAAACGCTTGCCAGTTCAAAAAAAGGCAGTACCTTTGCAACGCAAAAACGGAAAAATGGTCCCTTAGCTCAACTGAATAGAGCGTTTGACTACGGATCAAAAGGTTACAGGTTTGAATCCTGTAGGGATCACAGCAAGAACCGCTAGATGGTTGTTTATCAACTGTTTGGCGGTTCTTCTTTTTGCAAGTGTCCCCCAAGGGACCCAAAATTCTTACGTCTTTATGAATTAGGTGAATTAAGTATAACCTTATGATTAAGTCAAGTTTACTTTGCTCAGCGGACAAAAGGTGGGGACTGCGGGTGAACCGTTTACTCTGGATTTAACCATTAACACCTGTTTTATTGGGTGACAAAAACTCTCCAGCTTCCATCTTTCTCGCCCCGTTCTACATATTTCTTGTCAATCAATCGGTCGATGAGCTTTTGGATAGCGGTAATGCTGATGCCTGTCACTTCTTTCATATCAGCAAGAGTCAAAGTGGGTTCTGTGCGCATGGCATTAAGAATCTTTGTATAATTTGGGGTACGGAATGCAATCCGCTCTCCATCATACCACCATACATTCTTATCCTTCTCGCTCACAAACAACACGTCATTATACACTTCTCTGGCCACCAGTCCATTGAAGTACTTCAGGAACGGCCTGATGTCTTCCAACTCTGCATGGGCGCCATCGCTGGGCATTGGACCCACTTCGAGGTCTGCCTGATGCAGTGCTTCGAGATATTCTTTTTTCTCGCGGCTCCGTACCACAATCATGGGATAGTCATGGCGAGTCAGGATATAATTTACCATTAGTCGGGCAATGCGTCCGTTGCCGTCCTCAAAGGGGTGAATGCGTATGTATCGATAGTGGAATAATGCAGCCAACTCTACCGGTGATAACTTTCTTTCTTTTTCGGCCGCATTATACCAGTCAACCAGGTCACTCATCAGCCCTGGAGTCTCCTCTGGTGAAGCATACTCAAAACGGTCTCCATATCGAGTGATTACACTATTAGGTCTTGTCTTATACTGTCCCGCGTGTATCACGTAACTTGTCTGCACGCCACCTGGCAGGTCACGATATGCGGTGTAGTCTTCACGCAATAAGGTCTTGTGCAGCGTTCTGATGAAGTTCTGCGTTAATGGCATTTCTTTCACCAATGCCTCCTCGGTCATCATCCTTAGGCCTACGTTGCTCGCCGTCATCTCTTGCACATCTCTCACATCGGCTTCACCAATCACTTTGCCGAATAATAGCAGGATTTCTGTCTGACCATAGGTCAGCGTGTTGCCCTCGATGTGGTTGCTGTTATAATTGAAGTCTACGGTAAAGCGTCGACTGAGCCTCTCCCTGTCCTTTTCCGACAGCGGCTGTATCTCTTGCCATGCCGCCAGTGCCTTCCTTATATTTAGATACTTCATGGGAACCTCTTTTTGATTAATGCTGCAAAGATAATAAATGTTTTTAAAATGGTTATATATTTATAACCTTATTTGCAACATTTTCCTGTTTTTACTGAAAAATGGATAAACAAAAAGGCGAAAATATATGCTACAGTATTAATTGATGTATAGACTGAACTTGCTGCCATTGTGAGCCGACAGAATGTATTATAAGGCTCAGCCGAGGATGGCATTTCATTTTACTATTAGACCAATAGTGCAAGTATAAATTAGAAACTGCCTGTATCGGAATCCTTGTTCTGTAGTTTTCGACTAATCTTGTAATTCTTACCTGTAGAGAAGTCGTAACTGAAACCGAGGACAAACATCGACTTATTGTCGTCAATCCAGGTTTTATATGTACTTTGCAGAATGCTTGTTGGCATGCTATAGCCTGAATAACGTGATCGAGTGAAAATCCAATAGTCAGCGGCGAAGATGCGCCAGTTCTTGTTTTGCCAAAAAATTTGTAGGTGAGATTTGTTCTCGCCGGCATCCAGTGTGGATCCATTGAGGCGTTTTGACACGATGTTCCCTACATAGGAGGCTCCCCAGTTGCCCTTCCGGAACTGAATGGCATAGTAGAGCGGTGCCCACGTATGATGGTAGTGTCCGATAATGGGGCTACTGACCGTTTGACGAGAGACGTAGCCCCGAATGGCCACCGTCAGCACCTGACTCTTAAAGGGGCTAATGACCAACATGTATGACCCACCCAAATCACTGCTATAGTTGGCATTTTCGTTCGTGCCCACAATATATTGCAGGCCGTTAATCTCTTGCTGGGTATAATAGCGGTTGATAGGAGAATCGGAATATGAATAGTATAGTCCAACTTGGGTCTGTAGCCAGCTAAGGTTCCACTTGTGGATAAATTCTGACCGATAAGTGTTATAACTTTTCAGATACGGGTTGCCAATTCTCAGCACTCCAGGAATGACGAGGCTGGCATTGTTGCTGAGTTGTGAGATAGGGGGCGTATTCGATTTTGACGAGGTAACCCACTGAAGGCTCATCGTCTTTGATAGATTAGTACTCAGGATGAGTTTTGGTGTGAAGAGCCAATGAGAGTCGTGAGCATCAGTATTGTCTTGGGTCACTTGTGTGGCTCCTGCACCGATACGGTACATCAATTTTCCGAGATTGCCACTATACTCGGCATACATATAGTGCTGATAGCTGGCTGATGAGTATTCATAGTCCTCATAGCCTGAAAGCACGTTACTTATGGTGGCGTTCGAACGCCCAAACGATCCACGATAGCCCAGGCTTAGGTTGCCCTTTTCCCACTTCTTCGTATAAGCCAATTCACCAATAAAGGAGTACTTGTTGTTTTGCTGCTCTTGGTTGTCTGACAGCCATACCTCACCATCGTTGACAGCAACCTCCTCAGCCCAGTTCTTGCTGCTGTTGTGATAATAGGTTCCCACGAGGTCAATCGACAGTTCCTGATTCTTAGGCAGAGTTTTCTGGACATATACGTTCAGGTCTGGACCGAATGTGCTCATACGGCTGCCAAATTCACCTTTCCCTGCAATAGAAGTGTTAAGTGTTGATGTGTTTTGGATATCACTCTGTCCATCGCTATGCCTGTGGCTGAAGTGGGGCGTTGCCACAATCTGTACCGCTATGTCGTCAGATTTGTTGTAGGTGTACTTGATGACGGGGGCGTTCCAAGTATAGCCAAATTTGTCGTGGGTCTTTTTTTGATAGTTGTAATGAACAGGATACGCTGGTGCTGCGTCGTCGGGAAGGTACCTTTGCAGTGTATAGTCGTAAGTCTGATCACCAAAGCGCTTTGAATAGTCTCTCATGTTGAACGAATAAGAGAGTGAAAACTGATGGTTGCCCGAAGTCAGGTTCAGGTAGGCCTCATCGTTTGTAAAGCCCGTCGTGAAGGCTGTACTTGCCTCGATGCCTGCATTGATGCCAGTCTCCATCCGCTTGGTAATCACGTTGATGAGTGTTCCGGCTTCGGCATAGCGGGCTGGTGGAATGTTGTAATATTCTACCCTTGAGATCTTGTCTGCAGGAATGCCTTTTAAGTCAATGTCTGATGCTGCTACGCCATTGATCAGTATCTTCACGCTGCCGCCGTCCATTCGCTGAATCTTATTGCTCACCGGATCGATTTTCAGGTCTTCAACGTGTTCCAGCAGGTCACGGACATTGCGGGCTTGCCTTATTTGCTCAATAGTGAAGGTATGGACTGACTTATCCACATAGTTCATGATACGGGTGCCCTCTACTGTCACACCGTTGATGATATACTCAGCAGGTCGCATCTGGATTGTGCCAATATCGCCAGCCTCGCAATTACGATAGTAGGTGCGATAGCCGACAAAACTGCACTTTACGACGACACGTTTGGCCTCAGTAGGAATCACAAAGCGGCCGCTCTCATTGCTGACGCCTCCTGTGAGCAGCGTTGAGTCGGCAGGGTTAAGAATAGCAATGGTTGCATATGCCAATGGCTGGCCTTGTTCATCGACGATGGTCCCCTTCAAGTGGTGCTCGGTCTTGTGGATGCATTCCACATAGATTTCGCCCTTTTCGCCCTGGGTCATGCGGATGGGGTAGAAACCTATCATCTGTCGGATGGCCTCAGGAACGGGTTTGTTCTTGATGTGGGTGGTAATAGTAAAATCTTCCAGCTCATTATAGAGGAAGTAGATGGTGTAGTCGCGGGATTCTTCGGCCAACTGGCGCAGCGCGTCGCTCATCGACACGTCGCGGTAGTTGCGGGTCACACGTTGGGCCTGTGCTGCGGCAAGGGTCATGCAGCACACAATGAAAATGATGGCTTTTCTCATGGTCTTACTGCACGATTAATCGGTTACCTGTTTGCTCAATGGTTACACTCTCAAAATGGCTCATGTTCTCCAGCACCTTTTCCAGGCCGTCACCCTTGTTCCACACGAAGTGGAAGCGTAGGTTGCGGGCGTCCTCGTTTTGGAACTCGACCGTCATGCCGTAGTAGGTCGCTATCTCGTCGAGCAACTGCTCCAGCGGTGTGTTGTCAAATACCACTGGTTCGTCGCTCTCGACAGTCGAAGTGTCGGCCACGCCAAGGCGAGGCCCTACAGCATCTGCTTCGGTCTGAGGAGGTGTGGCGACTTTTTCGGTTGTTTGTTTTGGTCGGTCGGTAGCGGTGAAATGGCGCACGGTGTAAACCGTTGCCCATGCGATGCCCGACATCATCAGCACGCCAAGCACTGTCGCGGCTACTCTTTGCCACAGGCGTCCGTGCTTTTGTGCCGTCAGGTGCGTTTGCTCAAATTGCTCCCAGGCCTTGTCCACGTCGACGGGTAGGGAATGGCTTCGCTGGCTGCGACGGGATCGGGCGGCCTGGGTGAGACTGCGGTAGAACTCGCGCGTCTCGTCGTCAAGGTTGACGGTATCCATGATTTCTTGTTCGCTGTAACGCTCGGGATGGTCCAGCATAGCCAGCAGACGGTCGATGTTGTTGTTCGTTTCCATTGCGGTTGGTGTCATTAGATTAAACTCTTGATGCGATTGATACACTGACGCAAGTACTTATAGACGGCGCCCACGCTCATGTCAAGACGTGTGGCGATTTCCTGGAAGGTCAACTCCTCGTCAAAGCGCAGTCGGAAGATGGTCCGTTGCGGCTCCTCGATTTGGCCATCGACGATGGCGTTAATCCGGTCAAGTTCGGCCAGCACTTCCTCGATAGGGCGCGAGTCATCTGCCTCGTCCAGTGGTTGGATGTGCTTGAACCGCTCACGCAACCGCATTTTCCTGATGTGGTTGATACAGCCGTTGCGCACGGCGCTCATCAAGTAGGCCTCAGTCTTGCTGCCCGTCATCTGGTACTCATTTTCCAGCAGGCGGGCAAACACGTCCTGGACCACGTCTTGGGCCTCGGCATCATCGTGCAGCAAGGTTCTGGCCAGATGTATCATCTTGCCGTAATGTTGCCTGAACAGGCCCTCAAGTATGCTCTTGTCATTCATGTCAGTGTCTTCTTCTATATCAATGACACACAATGCGCGCGTTTTTTCACACTCAGGTGAAACTTTTTTCATGGCAAAAGTACCCAAAATCCAATGCTACACAATCCTCAGAATGTTTTTTTTCAGCAAGAAAAAGGTATAAGTGACAAAAAAAGCGGTTGTAAAAAATGGCAACCGAAATCTACTATTGATTACACCTGCTTACAGAAGCTTACACATCAACTGTGTTGTAAGTATCTAATAGACAGTGGGTGTCCTTTTTGTTTCTTGATGATGCTCTTTGTGGCCCAGCGCTTAATGGCCTTATCTAAGTCGATCAGTGCCATGAGCTGAACCGCGTAATTCATAAATTTCAAAAGTCGTCTCATCATGTCGTTGTTATTGTAATTGGTTGTTAATAAAAATGTTAGTTAAATCTTAGTATATATATAAGGCGACTACGGGATATGGGAAACGGCCAAACCGATGATGAGAATTGGAAATACTTTATTACCTTTGTGGTGAGCATCTCGCAAGATACTCCAAACCACTAACAATATTATTATTAACCAAAAATTTAGATAACTATGAGCAAGAAACTACTTTTCAAACTAGCTGTCCTCGTGACGGCCATGATGTGTGCTCTCGGCGCCGCCGCTGCCGAGGCCTATGCCTGCTACACGTCGTCGAACACGACGCTGACGTTCTACTACGACAACTACCGCAGCAGCCGCACGGGCACGACCTACGACCTGAACACGGGCACCAACAATCCTGGTTGGAGAGCTGACGGCACCTATGAGAATGTGACCAAGGTCGTCTTTGACCCCTCGTTCGCTGGTGCCCGCCCGACGACCACCCACAAATGGTTCTTTAACATGCTGAACCTTCAATCCATCACGGGCATGGAGTACCTGAACACCAGCGAGGTGACCAATATGGTTTTTATGTTCGATGCCTGTATTAAATTATCGAGTCTTGATTTGAGCCACTTCAACACGTCCAAGGTGACCAATATGGCTAGCATGTTCAACTTTTGCACAGGCTTGACGAGCCTAGATGTAAGCCACTTCAACACGTCCAAGGTGACTAGTATGTATAGCATGTTCAACTTTTGCACAGGCTTGACGAGCCTTGACTTGAGTGGTTTTAACACGTCCAAGGTGACTAATATGGAATATATGTTCTATGGTTGCCGCAACCTGACAACCATCTATGCCGGAAGTGGTTGGAGTACGAATGCCGTTACCAGTTCCACAGATATGTTCAAGAACTGTACCAACCTGGTGGGCGGCAAGGGCACGACCTATGATGCCAACCATGTGGACAAGACCTACGCCCACATAGATGGCGGCACCAGCAACCCGGGCTACTTCACCGCGAAGAACGCTGGCCTGCGTGGTGACGTGAACGGCGACGGCAAGGTGAACATCAGTGATGTGACCGCTCTGATCAACCTGTTGCTCGCGGGCAACACACCACCGTCCACTGCCGACTGCAACCAGGACGGCAAGGTGAACATCAGCGATGTGACCGCCCTGATTAACTACCTGCTGAGAGGCACTTGGAATTAAATCTCCAACAAAGTCAAGTTATATCCCTCATGCTTATCGTAGGCGTGAGGGATTTTTCTATTCATGAAGCGTAAATAAAGCCGCCCAGCACCCTTGTTTGTGATGCGGACGGTAGTACATCACAAAAACAATGTAACTATAACAAATACCCACTGATCAGTTGTTAATATAAGTGTTAGTTAAATTTTTGTGTATAAGGATAAAAAAAAGGAGTATTTTTTAGGAAATTATTATTTTTTTTGCTATGTTTGCAGCGCAAATAATACTTGATCCTACCAATGACGAGCGAGAGAAACATAAAGATTGTTAAGAATTGTCTGGGGATTTGGATAATTCCCGAGATTTGTTACTCTCTCTTACTAACCGCCAATCTGAAATTATACCGACGCGCCCGCACGGGCGGGTAATCTAAGGCTTTTCTTGCCAACAGGCAAGGGAGGCCGTTTTCATTGTTTATTACTTTTGTTTAACCATATAAATTACATACTAAAATGAAAAAGATCTTTTTTACTTTCTTGACGGTGCTGCTGGCAACGCTGGCGGCACAGGCGGCCACCGACTATGGCTTCGAGGTGGCAGGAGTCACGGTGACCAGTGCCAACTGCAACAACATCGTGACCAACTACATCACGGGCGGAACGGTGTATTACGTGCCAAGTAGCAACACCTTGTACATGAACAATGTCACTATCACCATGACGGGCGACTACAACCGCGTCATCAACAACCTGGAATGCTCGGATCTGAAAGTCGAATTCAGTGGCACCTGCAACCTGTATGCTCGGGACGCTGCCGTGGTCCGCATCAGGAGGACTACCACGCTGTCTGCCCCGTCGGCAAGCACTGTCGTCAACATCACCGGTGTCAACGAGAACGGTATCTGGTTGGCAACAAGGAATGTTTTCGATCTTACTATTCAGGGTCCCGGAACATTCAATATCTCGTCCACCAATAATACGGCTATCGAGGATGAGGAAAATGGCTCGACCTCCCATGTGGATATATGGCACAATGTGTATTTTAATAATGTGAATGCCGTTTTGTCGTCTGGAGGAAACAGTGTCGTCAAGCGTTTGCTTCTCAATTTTAAAGCAGGCAGTAGCGTGAGATTCAAGGCCACCAATAATTCCAGTTATCCGGTTATTGATTATTGTCAAAACTGGGATCTCTATGGGAATGAGACCATCTTGGAGCCATACGGAGCCTATTATAGCAATGGCACCGTCTATGATTCCAGCGGTAACAAGGTCTATAATCAGGATGTTTATGTCAGCGACGACTATGTGGCCATCATCAACGCCACCAACTTCCCCGACGCCAATTTCCGCAACTATTTGCTCGGCCTCTATCCCAAGGGCTATATCACCCAGACCGATGTCAACAACTGCACAACGATGAACGTTAGCGGCAAGAGCATTTCCAATCTCCAGGGCATCAAGTACTTCACCGCCCTGAAGGAACTGCGCTGCTACAACAACCCGATGACATCGCTCGATGTGTCGGGCATAACCGCACTCACCTATCTGGACTGTGCCCCGACCGACAGCTACACCGGCACAAAACTGACCTCGCTCAATGTGTCGGGCTGCACTAACCTCGAGACGCTCCTGTGTTATAACACCAACATTTACTCGCTCAGCGTGGACGACTGCACCAATCTCAAGACGCTCAACTGCCACAATTGCCCCAATCTGACGCTCCTATCGGTATTCAACAAGTCGAGCCTTAACACGCTCAACTGCTTGAATTGCACAGCCCTAACTAGACTCTACTGTTACAAGAATGCCTTGATCTCGCTCGATGTGACGGGCTGCACGGCGTTGAAATCGCTCAAGTGCTACGAGAACGCCAACCTGGGGACCATCACGGGCTTGGCCGATTGCAGGGCCATCACCCATCTGGACTGCGAGGACTGCTCCATCACCAGCCTGCCTGGCGTGAACAACATGTCCAACATCACGACACTGCTGGCCCGCAACAACAAGTTGAACGCGCTCTCAGTAACCTACAAGAGCACACTGACAAACTTGAACGTCAGAGGTAATACGACACTGACCGTCCTTCATTGTAATTCAAATGACTTGACCACGCTTGACGTGACAGGTTGCACTGCATTGAGTGCTCTCTATTGCTTTAGTAATGCTAACCTGGCCAGTATCACGGGCTTGGCCGATTGCAGGGCCATCACCCATCTGGACTGCGAGGACTGCGCCATCACCAGTCTGCCTGGCGTGAACAACATGACCAACATCACGACACTGCTGGCCCGCAACAACAAGTTGACCACGCTTGAAGTAACCAACAAGAGCCAACTGACAAACCTGAGAGTTAGAGGTAATACGACGCTGACCACACTCAAGTGCTTTAATAACGCCTTGACTTCATTAGATGTAACCTCTTGCTCAGCAATGACTTTGATGAGTTGCTATGGCAATCAGCTGAGCGAGCTCAGTGTGGAGGGTTGCAATGCATTGAATGCTCTTTATTGCTACCAGAACAAGATCAGCGGCACGGGCATGACCACCCTGGTCAACAGCCTGCCCACACGCTCGTCAAGCAATAAGGGCGAGTTGCGTGCTATCTTTAATGATGGCGAGAACAACTCGATGACTGAAGCCCAGATCACGACTGCCCGTAACAAGTACTGGCTGCCCCAGAAGTACAATGGCAGCGCTTGGGTAGAGCTTACGGCCTCAACCCGCGGCGACGTGAACGGCGACGGCCAAGTGAAGATTGATGACGTGACCGCCCTGATCAATCTGTTGCTCGCGGGCAACACTTCAGCGCCTGCTGCCGACTGCAACCTGGACGGCAAGGTAGCCATCGGCGACGTGACCGCATTGATCAACTATCTGTTGTCTGACACCTGGAATTAAAACTTCATTTATTACTTTTGTTCAACCATATAAATTACATACTAAAATGAAAAAGATCTTTTTTACTTTCTTGACGGTGCTGCTGGCAACGCTGGCGGCACAGGCAGCCACCGACTATGGCTTCTCGGTGGCAGGAACCACAGTGACCAGTAACAACTGCAACAACATCACGAACAGTTACATCACGAGCGGAACGGTGTATTACACTCCCAGCACCAACACCCTGTACATGAACAATGTCACCATCTCCATGACGGGCGACTACAACCGTGTCATCAACAACCTGGATTGCTCGGGTCTGAAAGTCGAATTCAGTGGCACCTGCAACCTGTATGCTCGGGATGCTGCCGTGGTCCGCATCAGGAAGAATACCACGCTGTATGCCCCGTCGGCAAGCACTGTCGTCAATATCACTGGTGTCTACGAGAACGGTATCTGGATGGCAACAAGCAATAGTTTCAGTCTCACGATTCAGGGTCCCGGAACATTCAATATCAAGTCCACCAATAATACGGCTATTGAGGATGAGAACGATGGCTCAGGCTCTCAGGCTGATACATGGCACGAGGTGTATTTTGACAATGTGAATGCCGTTTTGTCTTCTGGAGGAAACAGTGTCGTCAAGCGTGTGCTTCTCCGATTTAAAGCAGGCAGTAGCGTGAGATTCAAGGCCACCAATAATTCCAGTTATCCGGTTATTGATTATTGTGGCTGGCAAGTCTATGGGAATGAAGCCCTCTTGGAGCCATACGGAGCCTATTATAGCAATAACACCGTCTATGATTCCAATGGCAACAAGGTCTATAATCAGGACGTTTATGTCAGCGACGACTATGTGGCTATCATCAACGCCACCAACTTCCCCGACGCCAATTTCCGCAACTATTTGCTCGGCCTCTATCCCAAGGGCTATATCACCCAGACCGATGTCAACAACTGCACAACGATGAACGTTAGCGGCAAGAGCATTTCCAATCTCCAGGGCATCAAGTACTTCACCGCCCTGAAGGAACTGCGCTGCTACAACAACCCGATGACATCGCTCGATGTGTCGGGCATAACCGCACTCACCTATCTGGACTGTGCCCCGACCGACAGCTACACCGGCACAAAACTGACCTCGCTCAATGTGTCGGGCTGCACTAACCTCGAGACGCTATATTGTAGTAGCAACAACATCTCCTCGCTCAGCGTGAGCGACTTCACCAATCTCAAGAATCTCGACTGCAGCTACAATACATCATTGACCACGCTCAACTGCTATCGCAACAACCTGACTACGCTCAACGTGGCTGGCTGTTATGCCTTGAAAGAATTGCTTTGCTACGAGAACGCCAACCTGGCAGCCATCACCGGCTTGATCCATTGCACGGCCATCACCTATCTGGACTGCGAGGACTGCGCCATCACCAGCCTGACTGCCGTGAAAAACATGGGCAACATCGCTACACTGCTGGCCCGCAACAACAAGTTGACTTCGCTCGAAGTAACCAACAAGAGCAAACTGAAAACCCTGAGGGTCAGCGGCAATACGACACTGACCGACCTTCAGTGTAATAATAATGACTTGACCACGCTTAACGTGACAGGTTGCACTGCATTGAAAGAATTGCGTTGCTACGAGAATGCCAACCTGGCCAGCATCTCCGGCTTGGCCGATTGCAGGGCCATCACCATTCTGCGTTGTTCGAACTGCGCCCTCACTGACCTGCCAGGTTTGAATACTATGACCAATCTTCAGGTGCTATATGCATATGACAACAAGCTGACTTCGATAACCCTCACCTACAAGGCCAGTCTGACAGGGGTGACTCTTCAAAACAACCCGCAGCTGACTACTGCCGACATCTATAATAACAGCAGGTTGTCAAGCATCAATATCCGCGACTGTGCGGCGCTGACCACACTCAAGTGCTATAGTAATGCCTTGAATACATTGATTGTCGAGGACAATCCCGCATTGACTGCGTTGTATTGCTACGACAATCAGCTGTCGACGCTCAGTTTGCAGGGTTGCACTGCATTAAATGCTCTTCATTGCTACCAGAACAAGATCAGCGGCTCGGGCATGACCACCCTGGTTAACAGCCTGCCCACGCGTGCGGCATTGAGTCGTGGCCATCTGTATGTCATGTACAACACTGACGAGAACAACTTGATAACTCCAGCCCAGATTACGACTGCCCAGAACAAACACTGGGGGGTCTGGCAGTACTACGGCTTCGCTTGGGGAGAAATGACTGCCACGGAGCGTGGTGACGTGAACGGCGACGGCCAGGTGAAGATCGGTGACGTGACCACCCTGATCAACTACCTGCTCAGCGGCGACGCATCGGGCATCAACCTGCAAGCAGCCGACTGCGACCAGAACGGCCAGGTGAAGATCGGCGACGTGACCGCATTGATCAACTACCTGTTGTCTGGTACCTGGAATTAAAACTTCAGCAAAACCTAAGTTATATCCCTCATGCTCTCGCGGGCGTGAGGGATTTTTCTATTCATGGAACGAAAAAAACCGTCCAGCACCATTATTTGTGATGCCGAAGGTAATTATATGAACTGGTATTAAAGCTATTTAAGCATAGCTGTGCATACCGCCAAGGATGAAGTTTACACCAAAGTAAGTGATCAGCACGCTCAGGAAAGCGATGATGCAGTAGCCGTGGAAAAACATGGGCTTGCGGAACATGGGCAATGATTGACCGTGTAAGGGCAGGGCGTAGATGATGAGGGTGATCAGGGCCCACACCTCTTTGGGGTCCCAACTCCAGTAGGAGCCCCACGACACGTTGGCCCAGACGGCCCCAATAAACACACCGATGGTCAGCAGGAAAACGGCAGGGTAGAGGATGGCCTGTCCGATGATGTGCAGACGTTCGACCACCTCCTTATTATTCCGCAGGGTGAGTGCCATCACACCTCCCAGCATAAGGAACGCCAGCAGGGCATAGGCTATCATGATGACGGCTACATGGATGCTCAACAGCGGTGACACGAGCACAGGCATGAGTTGTGTGATCTGAGGATTACTCTCGCCGAAGGAGGCCACCATCAGCGATAAACCTGCCGTAAGGATGCCGAAAGGCAAAACCAGCATTGACTTTCTTGCCGTCAGCAGGGTGATGGCTACTGTCGCCCATGCCATGAACTGCATCGTCTCAAATCCGTTACTCATGGGCACATGGCCGCTGATGATCCATCTCAGGGTGAGGGCCATGGTGAGATATGCCAGCGAGAGGACGAGCATAGCAATTGCACTTGATCTTGCCCAGCGTGGCAGCTGTCGCGACTGCGCCACGCAGCGGCAGGTGATGATAAACAGGACGATGCCCAGTGTGGCGAGCGCCATTGACAACGGGCGGTCCCATTCCATGCTGTTGTAGAGCTTCTCGGCACGGAAAGCGGTGTCGCTGGGCAGCATGGCACCACATTCCTTGGCTTGATATTTCTTGAGTTTGGCAATGAATTGGTGCGCTCCGTTCCAGTCTTGGCGGGCAATCATCTCGTAGAGGTAGTCCATGCCGCTGCGCATGAACAGCCACTTGCCGTCGTCGATGTCGTGGGGGATATCAAGCGAACCGTGGCTGTACCACTCGAGGTGACCACCATGATTGAGCGGGAACAGTTTCAGCATCGTGCCGTTAGCCACCATATTGGCAATCTGGTAACGCTCATCTGCTTCGCCCAAAGCCCTAATAGTCGCTTGGTCATCAATCGCTTGCAAGCTGTCAATGGCTTGTTGCATAGCTCCGCTTGAGACTGTGCGGTAGAAATCCTCGAGTGAGGCATACTTGCCATCGATATTCAGCAAATGACGTACATTACCGTTCTTGACCTTAATCATGGGCTCATTTTTCCAGTCATCATAGAAGAATACCCATCCTGCTGCCACTTGCTCGGCCGTTAGCCCCTTGTAGGACGGCTTGCCATAGAGTTTGGCGGTGAATTGGCGTGCAAAGGTCTGGAAGGGACAGATGCGGTTGTTGTAGAGGATGTAAAGATCACCCATGCTTGCAGCCACATCACGCGGCAGCGTTTGTGGCTGAGCATTCACAGCTGCCGTCGAACATACCAGCAGCAATAGCGCAGCAGTGCCTCGCTTGAGCGCAGGATGGCGCAACAGGGTCCTGAAGCCAGCGCGACGGTCCAGGAGCACCGCTATCATGCCCACCAGCAACAGGCCGTAGCCCGCATAGGTCACCCCGATGCCCCATGGGTCATGGGCGACTGTGAAGATGGCACCTCGTCCCTCGGCATCATAACCCGACTGGTAGAAACGGTAGCCGCGATGAGAGAACACTTTGTTCATCGACACCGTGCCGCTAACAGGCACTTCATTGCCGTCATTCACCTCAATCATGCTGACAAAGTCCATCGGGGCGGGCGTGCCAGGATATGTCTGAATGTCAAATGACTTGAGCGTGACGGTGAACGGCAAGGTGTGCTGTTGGCCGTTGGTGGTCTTGAAAACATTGAGAGCTTGACCGGTAACGGCATGCATTTTACCATGCAATGCCGTGAACCAAGTGATGCCGGCCCCTGCCAAGATTACCAGCAGCGACAGGTGCAGCAGCATGACCGATGGCCGTTTCCACATCTTGCGTAACAGCAGGTAACAAAATCCAGAGACAGCGATTGCAGCCCATAAGGCAATAAAGGCGATGTTGTCATAAAACCAGGCTCTGGCGGTCGGTGTTCCGTTGGTTTTCTCAATCACTGTTGCTGCAGCCAGCACGATGAGCATGATGATGAGACAGCCAAAGGAGATTCGTTTCAATGTCTTCATCTGAAAAAAAGTTGAAAAGGTGGAGAGTGCTTAGAGCAACCCTCCACCCGTCTTAAAATGTTTAAATTGTATAAAGAGTTATTATTGCCATTAAATCGACTCGATGAAAGTGACCATCGCGTCACGGTCGGCCTTGCTGAGCTCACGGAATTTCTCGATGCTGCGGCGGGCATCACTCTTGGAGTTGCCGTGCCACATGATGGCTTCGATGACGTTGCGGGCGCGGCAGTCATGCAGACGGTCGTCGGCACCAGTGCATTTCTTGCTCAGGCCACGGCCCCACAGCGGGGTGGTGCGGCACCAGCCCGTGCGGATATCGTTGACCATGTACATGCGGTGCTGAATCAGGTCACTATAGGGCCAGATGGTCTGGTGGGGATAGCGGGGCAGCATGTCGGCATAGGCTCCCACAAAGAAATTGTTCGGGTCGCGGATGACGTCGTCGCCAGTGGTCCAACTGGGGCGATGGCAGTAGGCGCAGCCAATCTCGGTGAACAAATCCTTGCCACGCTGGAATTCGGCGCTGTTCACGTTGCGGGCGGCAGGAACAGCGAGTCCACGGTGCCATGCCATGAGGTCGATGTACTCTTGGTCGGTCATTTCTACATCGAGCGTTTTACTCATCAGGTAGTTGTAGATATCGGTCTCGGGATCACCCGTCACGTTCTGTTTGGGGAAGTACTTGTAGAAGTCGGCCTGCACCTCAGGATCCTTGCTGGCAACGGTTGCATAGGCCGCCGTCATGTAATGGTAACGACGGTCGTTGCGGGTCACGTTGGTGATGTTCCAGATGGCGTTGGCTCCCGCACCGTCCTGCAGGTTGGCACGCGACAACGCATAGGTGTAACGGCGCACATACTTGGTGCCGTCGCCTTGTACGTTGTTGGTATAATAGATGAAGTCACTGCCGTTCCAGATAGCGGGATTCAGAGTCACGCCAGCGGCTTGCTCAGCCTCATATTGGGCTCGGATGTCCTTCTCGTCGATAGCGTCGAGCAGTCCGGTGCCGTAGAGTCCGATGGTGCTCTCCAGGCGCACGCGCAACTGGCTGTAGTCAATGTCTTTCCCACCGACTTGCAGCGGCACGTAGAATGCGCTCTGCGGGATGGTCACTTCGGGATAGATCAGGCTATAGGTCTCTCCGTCGGGGAAGCGGTTGCCCCATTCGTCGGTGTACTCCTTCCAGTCGATGACAATCTGCTTCTCGTCAATAGGAGCCTTGAAGGGTTTCTGTGCATTGGTCTGCGGCATACCGGTCAGCGACGACAGGTAGGTGTCGTTCTCGTCGGTCAGGACGAGCAGGTAGCCGTTGCCTTGCACATTGGAATTGTAGTTCAACTGTCGTGCACCATGGCCATAGCTGGGGTGACAGGTGATGCAGGCGTCACGCACCCACAACGGGCCCAGACCGCGCATCGGGGTTGACTCATCATCATCGATGTCAAAGGGCGACTCAAATATGCGTTCGCCGCGCTTGAACGATGCCAGCAGCCCCTGCTTGTTGATGGCTTCGGTTTCTTGCTCATAGGCCGACGCTGTAACGTTGCTCGTAGTTCCCAGTTTGCCGCCAGTGTAATAGTAGTCGGGCAACTCTGGCACTACCTCGCCGCCACCATTGTTTTTGTCGTCATGGCAAGATGTCAACGCGATAGCCGTCAAGGCTAAAAATATCCATTTTTTCTTCATGACTTGTAGATTTATGTGGTTAGTTATTCTATAGCTTCGATAGCTGCATCGAGGGCATCGAGCAAATTGTTGCAAGCGTCAACGGCCTTCTGGGTCTCACTCTTGCTCAGGTGGTTGCGGAAGGGGGCGGGCATATTGGACACCTCTTTGAGGGCATTGTCGATAGCAGTGCGCACGTTGCCGTCGAGCGTGGCGTTCACCTTATTCATATAGGCAGCCATCGAATTGTTGTTAACCGAGCCGTCGAGCGAGCCAAAGTAGGCGTTGCGCACGCTGCGGATGTTGTCTGTGAAGTCGGCAATCGAGTTCCAGCTGTACCATGATTCAACGTCAAGCACATTACCCGAGTTCACTGGGTCGGTAATCTTGGTGTTACCCACCTCGTCGCTGATGTCGCTGGCACCAGTCAGGATTTGCTCCATGGCTGCGAGTTGAGTCTTATACAGGCTATTGCCAGCCTTGCCGGCATCAATCATATTTTCACCATAGTTGAACGTGGGTTCCAACTCATAGTCCTCAAGTTGGGCACGCTTGGCGCTGCTGATGTTGCTCATGCCGGCCCATGAAGCCTCAAGACGTACGGTCTGATTTGCCAGGTCCTCGGCCACTGCGGCGTTGTAGATGAGTTCACGCTCGCTGATGTCGTCCACGTTGCGGGCTGCGCCGTCACGGAACAGGACATACTCAACAGCGTGGAATCCCAGCAAACCATAGCCCAGCGTGGCAAAGGCATCGGCGCCGGCACCGTCCTCATCGAGGGCTGCAATGAGTGCGCTGTTGTTCAAGATATTGTCAAGTTGTGACTTCTGCAGAGGCCACGAGTCGATGTGCGGGTCGATATTGTAATCGGCGGCAGCACCGAACAGAAATGCCTCGCTCAGTTCCCAGTACTTGCGGGCGCTGATCCACTTGTTGCAGCACTCCTGCACCTTGCTCTGCGTGGGATTCTCGCGCAACTGTTGGCAAAGTTTTGCCAGTTCGTTGGCTTCGTCTGCCAGTGACTTGTAGGTCGGTATAACCACGCCGTTCACGTATTGGGTGATGATGGCGGTCTTTTTGCTGTCAAGCTGACTTGGATCAGGCTCATTGTTGTCATTACCGCACGAGGTGAAACTGATGCTCATGGTTGCTAACACAGCAATCAAGAGCGATTTCTTGAGTAGATTAATTGCTTTCATTGTCAGATGTTGTTTATTTATAGTTATTATTGAATTTTATCAGATGTGAAACAGGCCACTGTAGCAGATGCCCAGACTCACTGTCGGCTCGTTGTTGTACTTCGATGACAGGATACGGTAACTGTACTCTCCCTTGATAGCAATCTGGGGGATAGGGTAGTAGTTGATTCCTGCGGTGACCTTTTGGCGTTGCCACATTTTCTCATCGGTCATGTTCTTGACGGTCTTGAACATTGAGTCATAGTAGTCATAGCGGCCGAAGATGTAGAAGCGCTGTTCGCGTTCGCGCATCGAAGGGATCTGCGAGAAGATGTCGTAACCGGCCTCGATTCCCAGGGCAATGGCAGCCTCGCCGATGTTGGTCTTGGGTGAAGGCGAATCGGCGCGGGTGGACATGTTGGCCGACGTGATTTCGAGTGAATTGCTCAAGTGGCCGTAGTCAAAGTTGCCGCGGGCGATGAAGTTGTGGTCATTGTACAGGAAGTCAAATGCACCGATGGCCACAGTGCCGTGCAGACCCTTGTATTTGCCCGTGGCATTGAGCGTGTTGTTGGCACTGTTGCCCAGATAGCCACTCATACTCAGGCGTAGGCCTTTGATGCTGTAGTTGTCGATGCGTATGGCTCCGGCATAGGCTGTCGCCATCTTGAACTCGTAGGGGCTTCCCGCTCCGTCATGTATCCAACCCTTGTTGCCAAATCGGTCGGCGTCCAGACCAGCCAGGAACATGGCCTCATAACGCCAGTCACCATCCTTACCCCACAGGCTCACGCCCGTCTCATGCCATGTACAGGGCAGGATAGTGTTCTCGCCCTCGGGACGATAGACGGTAAAGAATTCGGTAGGCAGGTGGGCATTGTTGGTGCCGCCCACGGGTACAACCATATGGCCCATGCGCAGGTTCAATGCAGGAGCGAAGGATTTCTGCAGCCAGAATTGCTCCAGGGCGACCTCGCCGCCACGTTCAATTTCCGACTCATATTCGCCGGTCTCTTCCTCTTCAATCTCTACGGCACTCTCGGTACCACCATGCTCAAACTCAATCTCAGTGCCCAAGGACCACCCCTTGCCGAAGTCGTAGCCTAGATAGATGACTACGTGGGGCAGGTCGAACTGGCCGTAGCCCTTGTCGTTCTTATACAAGTCGGCATTGGTGTAGCGCTTATAGTTGTTGCTGTAGAACATGCGGCTGGCCACAGCCTCGCCATAACCGCCTATTGTCAGGCGATGCTTTGTTGATTCAACCTGTTCGGTGGTTGCAGCATTGTCATCAGCCGTTTTTTTCTCCAACAGGTTGTCAGCATTTACATTCAACGTGCCCAACAACAGTAGCGTCAAAGATGAATATAAAATTTTATTGATCATAATAGAGTTAGTTTATCGGCTGCAAAATTACCTTGGCGGTAATGATCTTGAAATCACTAAAAAAGATGAAATTAAACCTTGGCTATCCCCAAAATCGGTTAGGTCATGCTTCAAATGTTTGAAAAACTACATTTGACACAGTTTTAACCGGCTTAGCGCGATTATTATTTGAGGCATTAGTTTTGCACACCCTCCAATCGCTAGGCTTTACCAAGCGCCTTACACCGAGACGCAAAATCAAAGACAAAACAAGGAGGGATCGCTGCCATGGGCGTTTCTCTCCTTACCAATGAAAAAACCTCGGAACGCTTTGCGTTTCCGAGGCTAAACACTAACATGTAAAAGTATTATGGTCTGTATTAATCGCTGAGAATATACACTGCTTTTCTCTTATTGGGGATCCAACTCATTTACAGTGATGGACATATCGTCCATATTGAATCTCATGATGACAGGCGGGTCAAATGCGGTGGATAAAACACTAACCGATTTCATCTCAAAGAGGTCGCGCGCATAGAGCAATGCATTACAGATATCAGTGGGCGTGAAAAACGGATTGTCTACAGTGTGTGAATGTATCACTTCCACGGCCTGCGTGTCATCGCCTGTCTGTCTGATGTCAATAGGTATGTAAGAATGATGGAAACGATGAAATTCTATCAAGTTGCTATCGATGTCAATATCCACATAACAATCGTTTCCGAATGGTATTACTCCATCGAGGGTTGTTCTCGTCAGCAGATACACTCTGATTCTATTTGTGTCAAGACAAATCAGGTCAATGCATGTCAATCCATCTTTAATGGTGTAGATGCTGTCTCCATAGGTCTCTAGGATGTGGTTAAATATGCTGGATCTAATGTGAGCTGCATTGCGTTCATCTTCGGCCATCGGTCGTACTGTATCATTCCATGACAGGCTGAAGTCATTTATGTCAAGGGTGCAACTGAACATCACACTATCTTGAGAGTAATAAAAAAGGGTGAGATTGCCGTTGTCATCCAGTTGCGTGGCCGAACCATCGACACTCGACAAATCTACAGTAGCATGCTCAGCAAACAGATCAGATGTCATCCATGATAATTTCTGGTAGATGTAAAGCCACTGGCCCTCTTGCAAGATGCTGTCATTGATGACTGCCAGTTCGTCTTGACTGGGCAACTTGCTGCCTGCTGTCCGATCGGGTTGAGCCACACAAAGCATAGGCAACAGCAGAATGAGTGATAATAAATACTTCATAATGTATCGTGGTGCATTTATATTTCGGCTGATTCTTCGTCGCGGACGTAGATGTTCCAATGGCGGGAGATCCACTCGATATGCCGGGTCTCGATGTTCTGACTGATTCCTAGGTCAACCGCTTTCTCGTAGTAGCATTCTTTAGGCCATCCGTTCAAGAAAAATCCGTAATACTCTTTGACAATGACTTCGGCACCATTGGGCTTCGCGATTTTCAGTGAATCAACAATCTTGTCGCGCACCGCTTCCAGGCTGTCGTTAGCCATGTCGCTCACTAGCATTGACAGTGCACCGAAGCCAAAATCCATCAAGTCCTCGACAGGAATAGTCGTTGTTGTTTGCGTTGAGATGGCGTAATCGCCGTCAAAGTCTTCTTCCTCGTCCTCGATGGTGGTGTAGCCTACCTTGGCAGATATGTGCTGGGGATAACCTTCTCCCTCGGCATCAACTTCCTCAATTTCCTTCTCACCGAGGTCAAAGACGGAGCCGTGCAGACCGAAGAGATCGTCCAATTCCTCGTATGAGTCGCGGATGCCCTCCTGGGTTGAGAAATGGAGCAATAGGATGTTTTCCAGCGACTTTCGAGGCATGATGCTGTCCAGGTCAGGAATAGTGCTGTACAGCGTGTCGCATGTGGTCTTTACACCCTTCTTGAGTTGGTCGCGTATCTTGCGCCAGTTGGTGATGCTCTTGAGTTGTCCCGTCTCATCGGTTGTGAACTCGCACTCGACCGACAGCATCAACCGGCTCATGGCATTAGTCATCAGGTTGGTGACCGTGTCGGCATCATGGAGGGTGAAGCTCAGCGGAATGTACTTCATCTTGTAACCGTCGCTGGTCGAGTCAGTTACCACGATCATGAACTCCTCCACATAGGACTCGCTGACTGTGGTATCGTTCCCTTGAATCTTGTACTTGTTGTGCGTCTGCATGTAGGTCATTGTATCATTCTTGCAGAAGTAACCCACCACAGCAATTTCGTCCTCGGATTCCTCTTGGCCTAACATCAGGTTCTGTGACCATGCAGTCATAGTCACACCGGCCAAGCACAAATTCAATATGAGTGTCAAAATCAATCGTTTCATAGTATCAATTGGGATTAAAGAGATTCTGTTCTAACTGCAGGATGCGTGTTGCGTCAAAGTGGATTTCCAGGCCTGTATATCGTGTTAAAGAATGAGGAGGCAATTTGAACATGTCATGGCCGTCCTTTGTCAATGACTGGTTCGTTGGGTGGGGCAAATCCAAACCTTGACTCATAAAGGTATACTCATCATCCACACATGTCACCTTGTAAGGATACTCCTGCGACCCGTTGCCGCTATAATAAATGGCTTCCAGCAGCAGATTAAACCTCGCAATAGCAAGCTTCAGATTTTCGTCCTGCTGCATAGGTTGGTAATCAGCAATTTGTGGATTTTGGGCCAGGGCGCAAACGACATAGTAATAATTGTTGGACAGCGACAACGGATTGCGCTTTATAGCCTGTTCTATCAAGACCATTGCACTGTCGACTTTATCTTCGTTCAAAGCGGATCTAGCGTCGCGACTCTCGCTAAAAGGTGAAGCCCCGAAGTAAGATTTACCCATATAAGCCACCAGTAGCTCTTTTGTCCTCAAGGTGGTATCGCCCAGTGCAGCACGGTCTATCAAGGATTTAATGCTGTCAGGATTGTTTTCCACCAGGGCGCTGATTTCACTCCAAGTGATACGATAAGTCTCGTATTCTGCCTCATCAGTCGCATGCATCGCAAATGCGCCAAAGATTAGGGTTGCAAATAACAGAAGATGTTTCATAGTGCAGTTTTGTTTACTACTTTCATAATTGTGATGCTATTTCATTTTACAGACGATCTTCATTTGTGTCAGTTCGGAGATCCAGCCTTCTTTTTTATCCTTGAGGGATTCCAAGAAGGGGATGATGTTGTCACCGTACGCCCTGCGCGAATAGAAATTGAGTTGTACTGCTTTCTTGCCATTGACGGTTACAGGTTTGTAGTGATGGATGTCAACCTCGACACAATCCAGCTTGCCGTCCGTCCCATCGCTTACCAAGAAATCAATGACATACTCTCCATCTCTCTCATAGACGAGATAATTGCAGCATTTGTCAGACTTTTTGCGTTCTTCAAGTTCCTGGACCTTGGCTTCAACAGCATCACGAACTGTTAATGCCTCAGAGAAGGCCAGCGAGACCGTCAACATCTGCTCATAATTGTCAAAAGTCTCCCCCTTGGGCAGCCATTCCTGAATATAATAAGGCTCAATGGGATGTTGAGACCACTTGAGCTCAAACTTCTTGCCTTGAAACTTGAGCGTTTTTCCAACTTGGAGATTGTCAACTACTTCTTCCTGTGCGAAAGCCATCACACAAGTCAGTATCATCATCAAGGATAATCCAATTCTCTTCATAATCAATTCCAATTTCAGTTTCTTAGTCGTATTTATGTTATCAATAGTTTTAGGTCTATGATTTGCTGCAAAGTTAGAGACAATTACCGAAACCTGCAATAGATTGCAGGCCATTTTGAGTGTTGAAGATTACTGTAATGAAGCGCAACCGCTTGTTTACAGTCGGTTGCGCTTCATTGTTTGTGCGGTTTTGGCAGGAGAGATGGTGTTACAGCTCGCGGATAGTGATGCCGAAGCCGCCGGAGCGTGCCATGCGCAGCTTCATGACGGTCTTGGCGGTCACCTTCTTGCGGGTGATGGTGTAGGCCTGCGGGTTGGTCTCGTAGTCGGCGTTCTTGGCGTCGGCATAGATGGTGGCCTCATACTTCACGCCGGGCTTGAGGAAGTCGAGTTTGAAGGAGACTTCGCGGGCATCCTCGCCGTTGATACCGCCCACGTACCACACATCGTGTGGCTTAGCGGTCTTGAGGTCGGCAGCGGTGGCTCCGTCGGGCAGGGCATAGATGAACTTGGTCACACCGTTCACCACATCCTTCTTACCGTCGGGCAGCTTGGCGACGCCCTCCGATGCCTTGTTGATTGTGGACATCTTGGGGTGACGTGCGGTAACCATGTACTCACCGGGCTCGGCCATCAGGTAGATGCTCTTGTCCCAATCCACTGCCACATCCTTGATGAACTGGAAGGCGTCCATGAAGCGGGCGTAGTTCTCGGGCAGGTCGGCAGCCATCTGCAGCGGTGAGTAGAAGGTGACATAGAGTCCCAGCTGGTTGCAGATGGTGTGACGCATCTTGTCGGCCCAGCCGCTGACTTTCTCCAGGTCCATCTCGAAGATGCCGGGCGTGAAGTCCATGGGACCACCCTGCAAGCGGGTGAAGGGATAGACGGCGGTCTGGCCGGGATCGATGCCGGCGCGGAACTCGTTACCCATGGCGCTCTCATTGCCAATCATGTTGGGCCAGGTGCGGCACAGTCCCGTGGGACGCACGGCCTCGTGGGCATTGACCATGATGTGGTGCTTGGCGGCCTCGGTGATGGCATAATGGTAGTGGTTGATCAGGGGCTGGCTGTAGTGGTACTCGCCGTAGGGGATGATCCTGCCCACATAGCCGCTCTTGACGGCGTCATAGCCGTACTTGTTCATCAGGGTGTAGGCTTGCTCCATCCAGCGCTCGTAGTTCACCGTCGATGAGGAACTCTCGTGGTGCATGATCAGGCGGATGCCTTTCTGGTGGGCATAGGCGTTGAGAGCGGGCAGGTCAAAGTCGGGGTAGGGGGTGATGAAGTCAAAGACGAAATCCTTCTGTTTGCCGAACCAGTCTTCCCAGCCTTCGTTCCAGCCCTCGATGAGCAGGGCGTCAAAGCCGTTTTCGGCGGCAAAGTCGATGTAGCGGCGCACGTTCTCGTTGTTGGCACCATGCTTGCCGTGAGGTTTGGAGTGGGCATAGTCGGTCTTGCCCAACTGCACCGAGGGATAGTCATAGGTATAGGACCACTGGCTCTTGCCGCTGATCATTTCCCACCAGACGCCCATATACTTGGTGGGGTGAATCCAAGACACGTCCTTGATGGCGCAGGGTTCGTTGAGGTTGAGGACGAGGCGCGAGGCCAGGACCTCAGTAGCGCTGCGGCACACCATGATTGAGCGCCACGGCGTCTTGCACGGGGCCTGCATGCGGCCTTTCACGCCCTCGGCATCAGGGGTGAGCCAGGTGCGTAGCACGAAGTTCTTGTCGTCCAGGTCAAGGTTGGTCGTGGGATAGTCGAGCACGGCGGCCTCGTGGATGTTGATGTAGAGACCTTGGTCAGTCTTCATCTGCAGGGCGGTCTGGACGCCAGTGGGAGAGAAAGCAGTATTAGGCCATCCGCAGCCCACGCGGGCCTTGGGCGTCAACTCGCGCACCTGCGACAGGCGCGAACGGGTGGGCCTGAACTCCTGCGTGGAGTAGTCGCCGGGAATCCACCAGGCGATGTGGTCGCCCGTGAGGGCAAACTGTGACAACTCTTCCTTGATCATGAAATAGGTCAAGGCATTCTCCATCGGGAACTCATAACGGAAGCCCATGCCGTCGTCATAGACGCGGAAGCGAATATGCATGGCAACTGGTTTCTCGCCATCCTTTTCTGCAGGCTGCTGCAATTTTACCAGCAGTTCATTGTAGTGGTTACGGATGGTGGCTTCTTCGCCCCAAACCGGTTCCCATGTCTCGTCAAATGAAGAGGTCTGCTTGTCGACGAGGACAAAGTCCTGATTCAGCATGTGACCTCCCCTGAGCTCGAAGCCGAGCTGTGAGGGCAGGATGACCGCCTGGCCGTTAAAGTCAAGCGAATAGTTGGGAACTCCGTTCACCAGGGCAAATTTCATGACCAGTTCCCCGTTGGGGCTCGTCAAGGTGAGTGCATTATCAGTTTGGGCAGCACTCGGCAGGAAAGCCGATAGGGCGACTATCGCTGCAATCAGGATGGTTTTGATTATTTTCATAGTTATAATGGCAAAATGATAGTGATTGACTATTGTTTCTTTGTTCCAGTTGGCAAATTTCGCAAGAATTCTTGAAGTATGCAAGCAAATATTCTCAAGATTTAGTGAATGGCAATCATCAATCAAAGAGATTATTGGGTAAATAATCCTGCGCTTAGCGACTTGCCCCATCTCTCAGATAGTACTCATGTTGCAATTTTACTTTCCAAAGCCAATTAGATTTAGTCAGTGACTCAAAAGACATGGCTTTTCAGGAAAAAGGTGTATCTTTGTAGTCAAACAAATGTAAGTATTGGTATCATGAAGAGATTATTGTTATTGCTGGTGGTTGCTGTGTTGGGTCTGGCACAGGGCGAGGCCTGCACAAGTATCTTGGTGGGAAAGAAGGCGAGTGCCGACGGGTCGGTAATGTGTACCTACAACATCGACTCTTGGGGCGCGTGCCACAAGATGTACCGCTACGAGGCGGGCACGCATCCTGCTGGTACGATGCGCAAGATATATGACCGCGACTCGCGAGTCTATCACGGGGAGATTCCCGAGGCACCGGTGACCTACCTGGTCACGGGCAACATCAACGAGTGGCAGGTGGCAATTGCCGAGACGACCTTCGAGGGGCGTGAGGAACTGATTGACAGTGAAGGCACCATTGACTATGGCTCGCTCATGGACCTGGGCCTGCAGCGGGCTCGCACAGCGCGTGAGGCCATCAGTGTGATGACAAGTCTGGCCGAGCAGTACGGCTTCTGCAGCTCGGGCGAATCGTTCACGGTGTGCGACCCCAATGAGGCTTGGATTCTTGAGATGTCGGGCTGTGGTCCGGGCAGCAAGAGCGTGGTGTGGATTGCCGTGCGCGTGCCCGACAATGCTGTGATGGCCCATGCCAACCAGAGCCGCATCCGCCGTGTGGACCTGAAAGATAAAAAGAATGTGATGATTTCGCCCAACTGCATCAAGTTTGCTCGTGAGCGTGGCTACTTCAAGGGCAAGGACAGCGAGTTCAGCTTCTGTGACGCCTACAACCCGCCCACCTTTGGCGGTCGTCGGTTGGGTGACTCGCGTGTGTGGGCGATATACCGCCATCTGACCACGGGGATGGACCGATATCTGCCTTATGTGGAAGGCAAGTTGCCCATGAGCGAGGTGGAGCCGCTACCCATGTGGATTATCCCTGATAAGCCCGTCAGCGTGGGCGACGTCATCGATTGCCTGCGTGACCGTTTCGAGGGCACCGAGTTTGCCATGGATGACGATCCGGGTGCAGGAATCTATGACAGCCCTTTCCGTCCGCAGCCGTCCCGCTATGACGACGATGGCACGACCATGTTCCACGAGCGTTCGGTGGCAACGACGCACACAGCCTTCACTTGGGTGTGCCAGTTGCGCGGTTTCATGCCGCGCGAGGTGGGTGGCGTCATCTGGTGGGGCAATGACGATAGCGGCATGGTGGCTTATACGCCTGTCTATTGTTGTGCCGACCGTGTGCCGCACTGCTACAATGACCCCAAGGCCGATGCCTATACCTTCAGCGACGAGAGCGCCTACTGGGTGTGCAACTGGGTCAGCAATATGGTTTATCCTCGCTGGAGCCTCCTTTATCCCGAACTCCAGCAGGTGCGCGACTCGCTGCAGGCCAGCTACTTTGACCGCCAGTCAGCAGTCGAGGCATGGGCACTTGAATTGATGAACACCGACCGCACAGCCGCCATCGCCCTGCTGACCGACTACGGCTGCGAGGTGGGCGACCAGATGGTGGCGCGATGGCGCCAGATGGCTTATCACATGATTGTGAAGTATAACGACGGTGTCATCCGTCAGGAGGAAAATGGCCAGTACCTGCGCAACTCCAGCGGCTTCCGACCTCGCCTCACCCGTCCCGGCATGAGCGATAAGGTGCGCCGCCGCATCCACCAGTCCACCGGCACACGCTTCGAGGTTCCCCCAACCGACAGCCTTGACACTTCCTACATGTAGGACATAACGATAATGAATCAAATCAGCATACGTTGAATCAATAAAGTAAGGATCAGATATGGATGACGAGAACAAGTTAAAGGAACAATTAGGTTTAGGGCCTGATGAAGAGTATCTGTGTTTTTCTCACATGGGTGGAGCAGGCACTATCAGATGTAAGGAGTGCGGCTATCATGAGGACATCATCAGCTTCGTTCATGGCATTACGTCCTGTGATATAGGCAGGCAATGCCCACATTGCCATGCGTTTGTGGTAGAGCATAACGAGGGCCAGGAGTATCATGCTTTCGGTGAATCGACCGAGGACTTCGTCTGCCCAGAGTGCGGCACAGTCATCAGGAAGAAAGAAGAACCCTTCCTGAAAGGCAACGACGACCCGCTGTTCTGCCCCAAGTGCCACAGCCCCAGATTGGTTTACGAACTCAGTTATCTCACCTGAAACACTGAGCCCGCAATATCCTAACTCTCACATGGTGACGACATTATCAGTCGTCACTATTTTTGTCTTTACGTTTGAGCTTGTTCTTGAGACGTTTATAGCCCTCTAGGCCCAGGATTGTCAGACCTCCATATTGGCAAGTCTTTGCCAGGCCGAATAGGACAGTCCATAGTACACCTTTGGCAGTAACGCTGATTGGCAGCAGCATTTGGGCAAAGGACAGGATATAGAACGGGATGCAGCACAACAGCACGATGACTCCAGTCCTGAACGAGAGTGACTGCAGCCATGTCTTCAACTTATGCCACAGGTTTAAGATTGCTTCTTTTAGAGAATGGTGATTCATCCTATAGTTTTTCTTCTTTTTATATTGATCAGTACTATTCCCGCTATGAACAAGACTATGCTGGCGACTACAAATTTGGCGTCTGGCAGAATGATCATCGGCGTTTTCTCCATCTGCAAGTCTCCAAGACCAAGCCAGCAATAAACGGCAAGCAACGTTACAGTCAGGTTACAGCCAGCATGGAGAGCCACGCTATTCCAGATGTTTCTCGACAAGATGAATATCATCCCATAGAACAGGGCATCAATAGAGGCTCCAAGGAAATTGCGCACGTGGAGCATCCCAAACAAGATGGCCATCACCACACAGACCGCGACCTGTGCCCCCCGACGTCGGAAAGGTGATATGGCCATTTGCCTGAAGCACAGTTCCTCGAGTATTGGGGCCAACAACACGGCATGAACACTCGACAGCAGGTCCTCACGCAGCTCTGGAGTCGTGTAGGTCAGCGGCTCCATCTGTACGGAATGAAAGAGCCATGTGAGGCCATATACGATATATTCCTTTGCGACGAACCAGAGCGGAGCGATTAACAACAAACCAACAATGACGAGAGGCGTTGGCCACTTGATTTGAAATTGCTGGGCAGCAGGTAACAACTTCGGTTCTACGCGTTGAACGAGAAATAGCGTCAGCCCGATTCCCGCCAATGTGAGCAGCCACGACAGTAACTCGCCGCCAAACGCCGGCGAGTTACCGTCTGTGGGCAATGCTGTGACATAGATGAGCGCAGTGCCGTATGCTGCCGCGATAATCGGCATCAGGGCCTTGAAAAGGCTGACAATCTTGTTCATCCCGATAAACAGCTGTCTTGGCCTGCGATGATCACTTTAATTGGGCACCGTCAGCAAATGCTTTGCCGACCGTCTTGCCCAGCTGGATGTAGGTGTGATGTACGGGATCGAAGGTGATGAGTTCCATTTTCTCCACGTCGGGCTTGCCGTCTGCAGCCAGGAACTTCTCATCACAGAGGATGTTGACGATTTCGGCGACAAGATAATAGCCTGTTTCTTCCTCATCGATTTTCTCTTTCACTCTACATTCCAGAGTCATCGGGAACTCCTTGAATACGGGGGCATTCACGTTGGGAGCCTTCTCGATGGTCCACCCGGTCTTTTCCATCTTGTTGGGCGTATTTCGGCCGCTCACGATGCCCACATAGTCTGCTGCCAGCATTGTTCCAAATGTGGCAAATGTGACGGTGAGTTCCGCATTGTCCTTGAGGTTGTCGGTCGTGGCATGGGAACCAAGGGAAATCATGATCTCGTTCATATCCCACTGGCCACCCCATGCAGCATTCATTGCGTTGGGTTTACCGTCTTTGTCGTAGGTGCCGATAATCAGCACGGGTTGTGGAAGCATCCACGCACTTGATTTGAAACTTTTCATGTCTTTATGATTATTTGATATACTTCACTTTAGACGCATCGCGAGGCTTGGCGTCGGGCTGCTCGTCGGGATAGCCGATGGCGAGGATGTAGTTCAGTTTGTAGCCCTCGGGGATGTCGAGACGGTCAAGGAAGAACTTGGCTTCGGCGTTCGAATTCAGGAAGCGAACAGGACCGCCCAGACAGCAGGTGCCGAGTCCCATGGACTGCGCTGCCAGCATCATGTTCTCGCCCAGCAAACCTGCATCAAGAGCACCGCCTTCGGCAGGCGTACATACGCAGATGAGGTTGGGCGCATTGCGGAACATATTCTTGAAATCCTTGTCGCGCTTTACTTGATCGGGGTTATTGCGCTTGTAAACCTCTGTCACATCAGCAATCAGTTTTTGGTCTTCCACGACGCGGATGATCCACGGCTGGCGGTTCATGCCGCTCGGCGCATTGATGCCGGCACGGACGATTACCTCCAGTTTCTCGTGCTCTACGGGCTTGTCAAGATACTTGCGTATGGAACGACGTGCCATCATATTGCTCAGCACGGGATTTACTTCCAACTGAATGTCAATATCAACGTCAGACATCTTGTCGGTGGGCTCGTAGCGCTTCACGACGCGGCCATCGCGGGAAACAAGGAATTTGGTGAAGTTCCACTTGATGTCGCTCTTCTTGTCGTATTCGGCGTCCTGTTTGCGAAGCATCTCGTCCATGAATTTGCCCCTCTGGTCGTTGAGGTCAAAGCCATCGAAGCCCTTCTTGGCCTTCAGATAGGTGAACAGGGGTGATTCGTTGGCTCCGTTTACATCAATTTTGTCGAACTGCGGGAACTTGATGTTGAAGTTGGCGGTGCAAAACTGGTGGATCTCCTTGATGGTACCTGGAGCCTGCTCTCCAAACTGGTTGCAGGGGAAGTCCAGTATCTCAAACCCGTCGGCATGGTACTTCTCATAGAGCGCCTCCAGTTCATCATATTGTGGCGTAAAGCCGCAACGCGTGGCGGTGTTCACAATCAGCAAGACTTTACCCTTGTAGTCGGCGAGTGACACGTCTTTGCCCAAATCATCCTTGACGGTGATGTCATAGATACCCTGTGCCGATACACCCAGCACACTTGCGACTGCCAACAGGCAGATAGTCATGATTTTCTTCATAAGAGTTATTTCTTTAATGTGTTGATAATAGCGTCTAATTCCTGGGCAAGCAGTTGGTAGTCCTCTAGTTTCAGCGGGCAGGTCGTGAGTTGCTTGCCCATGCCTGTAGGTATAAGCTCCATAGCCTTTTCCTCCATTTGCTTGCCTTTTTCGGTCAGGCTGACAATGTGCTGACGTTTGTCCTCTTTACCCTTCATGCGGCTGACAATGCCGAGTTTCTCCATGCGTTGGAGTAGGGGAGTGACGGTGTTCGTTTCCAACAGCAGACGGTGGGCAATGTCGTTCACGGGCTGGCAGTTCTTTTCCCAGAGCACCATCAGCACCAGGTACTGCGGATAAGTGATACCCAGTTCTGTCAGCATCGGTGTATAGGCCTGAGTGACCAGTCTCGCCGCGGTGTAGAGGCGGAAGCAGATCTGATTGTCTATTTGTAATTCTGCGTGCATGATTCTCAACTAGGCGAGCATGGCTTCCACGTCCTTCTCAAAGTCTTTGGGCTCGGTAGTGGGGGCGTAACGCTTGATGGTCTGGCCGTCCTTCGAAATCAGGAACTTGGTGAAGTTCCACTTGATGTCGCTGTCCTTCTCCACACTATTGCTGATTGTCTTGAAAAGCAGTGCGGCGCCCTTGGCCTTGATGCCGTGGTACTCCTCGGTAGGAGCCTGAGCCTTCAGGTATTCAAAGATGGGCTCTGCTGCGGGACCGTTCACATCGGTCTTTTTCATGATCTGGAACGTCACGCCGTAGTTTATCTGGCAGAATTCCTCAATTTCTCCGTCGGTACCGGGATCCTGCTCCTTAAACTGGTTGCAGGGGAAGCCGATGATGACCAGTCCCTTGTCCCTATACTTCTGGTTCAGTTCCTCCAGTCCTGCAAATTGGGGAGTAAAACCGCACTTGCTGGCTGTATTCACAATCAGCAGAACTTTACCCTTAAATTCCGAAAAATCAATCTCTTTACTCTTGCTCGACAGAGCTTTGAAATCATAAATAGTTTCCATACCTTATTCTTTATATATGCGTTATTAAATGTTGTTTCTATCGTTCACGATGCAAAGGTAAACCAATTATTTTATATCGCAAGCGATATATCCAAACATTTAATCATATTTAACATTATATCGCACGCGATATAACGAAAACCTCAACAGTGCCAACAAAAACAATCGGCACCCGCTAATTCCACCATTTAGCAGCCACCGATTGTTAAAATGTATATTACTCTATTTGTTGTAGCTAAGTCTTATTTCTTCTTGTGGGCGATGAGGTATTGGCCGATTTGGACGGCGTTGAGGGCGGCGCCTTTCTTGATTTGGTCGCCACAAAGCCAGAAGGTCAGGCCGTTGTCGCTGCTGGTGTCCTCGCGGATGCGGCCCACATAGACGGGATCCTTGCCGGAGCAGTCAATGGGCATCGGATAGCGGTTGTTGCGCGGGTCGTCAACAACGACGATGCCGGGAGCCAGTTGCAGGGCGGCGCGGGCCTCCTCGGGGGTGATGGGATTCTCGCACTCGATCCAAACGGCCTCGCTATGGGCGCGCATGACGGGCACGCGCACGCAAGTAGCGCTCACGCGGATGTCGCTGTGCATGATCTTGCAGGTCTCCTTGACCATCTTCATCTCCTCACGGGTGTAGTCGTTGTCCTGGAAGATGTCGATATGGGGGATGACGTTATAGGCGAGCTCGTGCTGGAAATGGCGCACGGTCAGTTCCTCCTTGCCTACGGCGATTTCGCTGGTCTGCAGTGCGAGTTCATACATCGCCTCCATACCGGCACCGCTGGCGGCCTGATAGGTCGCTACCTGAACATTCTTGATGTGTGACAAGTCGTCGAGCGGCTTGAGCGCCACGACCATGATGATGGTCGAGCAGTTGGGGTTGGCGATGATGTTGCGCGGTGTATTGAGGGCATCCTCGCCGTTCACCTCAGGCACAACCAGAGGAACGTCTTCGTCCATGCGGAAGGCGCTGCTGTTGTCAATCATGATGCAGCCATGCTTGGTGATGGTCGGGGCAAACTCGCGGGCGGGTCCTGCACCCATAGCCACAAAGGCGATGTCGATGTCCTTGAAGTCATCGTTATGCTGCAGGAGTTTCACCACATAGTCCTTGCCGCGGAACGTGAAAATGCGTCCGGCACTGCGTTCCGATCCGAAGAGGACAAGTTCAGTCACGGGAAAATTCTGTTCATCGAGGACACGCATGAATTCCTGTCCCACTGCGCCGCTGGCGCCAACAATAGCAACTTTCATTGAGTTAAAGTATAGAATTTAGTGTTTTTAAAGTAGTTCTTGGGTAACGGTGCAAATCTCGTGCCAACTGTAGGGTCAGCTTTGGATGTGCGTTCCCTTCTCGGGGTTGCCCAGTTGTGACGGGCAGGTGATATAGACGTCCTTCACACCGTGCTCGAGCGCAGTGAAGGCGTTGTCCAGCTTGTTGACAAACCAGTCCTTGATAATGTCCATGTCGCGCAGGGCTTTATACTGCGAGCGGCGCAGGTTGGCGACAACACTGTCCGGGTCGTAGTGGTTGAGCAGCACACCTTTTTCCTTGAAGCAATAGATGAGTGTGATGTCATAGCGCAACGCAAGGGCTCGTGCAATCTCGGCAGCCAGGGCGTCGGTCTCGTTGAACAGCAGGTTGCCTCGACCGTCGTGCGTGATAGGAGCCAGCACGGGCACGATGCCGTTGTCCAGCAGGCGTGCGATGCCCTCGGTGTTGACGTGGCGCACTTGGCCCGTGTCTCCCAACTTGCTGTTAGGCAGCTTGACGCTGGTGATGAGGTTCATATCAGCACCGGTGACGCCCAGGGCGTTGACCTTATTACCTTGCAGCAGCGATACGAACAGACGGCTCACCAGTCCGCCATAGACCATGGTGAGCAGTTTGAGCGTACCGGCATCCACCACGGGGCGGTCGTCAATGAGTTTGGTCTTGATGCCCATTTTGTTACCGATTTCCTGGGCCATCATGTTGCCACTGAAGATGAGCATCTTTTTCCCTTTGATGGCAGCGAATGCCTTGACAAAGGTACGCAACTCATCGGCTTTCTCGACAATCTTGCCGCTGACTTTAACGATGGTGAATTTCTCGTTCATGATCTTTGAAAGAACTAAAACGTTATTTTACTTGAAATATATCTAAGTGCCTTATCACGAGGCAATGAGAGCGGAAGGCCCCTAAAGCCTAAAACCTAAAGCCTAAAAGAGCCTAACTCTCGGCAAACTCCATCAGGTAGGCCTTGATGAAGTCATCCAGGTCGCCGTCCATCACGCCGCCCACATCGCTCGTCTGGTGGTTGGTGCGGTGGTCCTTCACGCGGCGGTCATCAAAGACGTAGCTGCGTATCTGGCTGCCCCATTCAATCTTCTTCTTGCTGTCCTCGACCTTGCGCTGCTCCTCGCGACGGTGCTCCAACTCCTTGTTATAGAGGATGGAGCGCAGGTTGCGCAGGGCGTTCTCGCGGTTCTTGGGCTGGTCGCGCGTCTCGGTGTTCTCAACGAGGATTTCTTCTTCCTCACCGGTATAGGGATCCTTGTACTGGTAGCGCACACGCACACCCGATTCCACCTTGTTCACGTTCTGGCCACCGGCACCACCGCTGCGGAAGGTGTCCCACGAGATTCTCGCCGGATCAAGGGTGATTTCGATAGTGTCATCGACCAGCGGGGTAACAAACACCGAGGCGAATGAGGTCATGCGCTTGCCCTGGGCATTATAGGGAGATACGCGCACCAGGCGGTGTACGCCGTTCTCGCTCTTCAGGTAGCCATAGGCAAAGTCACCCTCGATGCTGATGGTCACACTCTTGATACCGGCTTCGTCACCGTCGATGAGGTGCTCAATGGCGGTTTTGTAGCCGTGGCGTTCACACCAGCGCAGGTACATGCGCATCAGCATCGATGCCCAGTCCTGGCTCTCGGTGCCACCGGCGCCCGAGTTGATCTTTAATATCGCGTCCATCTTGTCCTCGTCGTGGCGCAGCATGTTGCGCAACTCGAGTTTTTCGAGCATCGTCAGAGCTTTGCTGTAGAGGGCGTCAACTTCACTTTCCTCGACGAGCCCTTCCTTGACGAAGTCAAAACCCGTGGCGACCTCGTCAACGGCAAGCTCCACTTCCTCGCAGCCGTTGATCCAGTTGCGCAGTGACTTGATCTTCTTCATCTGTGCCTCGGCGGCCTTCTGGTCTTGCCAGAAGTCAGGCACGTGGGTACGCAGTTCTTCTTCCTCGACCTCAATCTTCTTGCCGTCGATGTCAAGATAGCGTTTGAGGTCATCTTTACGTTGTTGCAGTTCCTTGAGTTGTTCTTGTGTAATCATTTGTTATGTTTACGTCCAACTCACGTCGGACTAATTGAAATCTCACTAATCTCTAATCATTAATCTCTACTCATCAGTCGATTTATCGACTGATTTGTTCTTCTTGCGATAGTCGGCGGCATACATTGCATCAATCAGCGGCCTGTAACGCTTGTTGATGACGGCACGCTTGATTTTCAGCGTGTTGGTCAACTCACCGCTTTCCATGGTAAATGCCTTGGGCAGCAGCACGAAGCGTTTGATCTGCTCATAGCTGGCAAGATCTTTCTGGTAGTTGTTGATGCGTTCTTCCATCATCTTGTGGATCTCGGGGCTGTTCACGAGTTCCTCGATGGAATGATACTCGATGTGTTTCTTGTCGGCGTATGCCTTCAGCTCCTCAAAGTCGGGAACGATGAGTGCCGACACATACTTGCGGCCGTCGCCGATGATGGTCACCTGTTCGATGAACTTGTCCTGGCCTAGCAGGGTTTCAAGCACCTGTGGAGCGATGTATTTGCCGTTGCTGGTCTTAAACAAGTCCTTGAGGCGCTCGGTGAGGATGAGTTCGCCGGTCGGGGCAATCTCACCGCAGTCTCCGGTATGGAACCAACCGTCTGCATCGATGGCCTCGGCGGTCTCTTCGGGTTTGTTGTAGTAGCCTTTCATCACCGTGGGACCCTTGACGAGAATCTCGTTCTTGTCACCGATTTTCACCTCGATACTCGAAATCGGCATACCGATGGTGCCCAGCGTCCATTCGCCGGGTTTGAAGAAGCTCACCGAAGCGTTAGTCTCGCTCAAGCCGTAGCCGATGGTGATGTTGATGCCCACGGCATGCAGGAACTCGGTGATGTTGTCACTGAGCATAGCGCCCGCAGTGGGGAACATCTTGCCGTCGGTCACGCCGATGGCACCACGTAATTTCTTAAAGACTTTCTTTTCAAAATATTGGTACTGGCGTTCGATGATGGCAGGTGCTTTCTTGCCCACACGGGTATATTTCATGTTCCTGGTCTTACCCACACGGATGGCCTGCTTGACCATCATGCGCACCACGGGCTTGGCACTGGCCAGGTTGTCATTGACAGCCGTATAGACTTTCTCCCAGAAACGCGGCACGCTGCACATGTAGTTGGGCTGGACCTCCTTGACGGCACGCTGGATTTCCTTGGTGTTGTAGTTGATGGCGACACGGATTCCGCAGGTCAGGCACACCATAGTCCATCCTAACTCAAACACATGGCTGAAGGGCAGGAAGCTCAAGGAAACATCGGTGTCGTCATCGATGATGGTATCAAAGCGCTCCACGTGGGCGTCCATGGCAGCATTCATGTTGCTGTGCATGAGCATCACGCCTTTGGGAACACCGGTTGTGCCTGACGTGTAAATCAGGTACATGATGTCGCTTTCAACACCGGACTGTTTGCGTCTCTCCAGTTCCTTGGTCACATCTTTGCCCAGTTTGTCGCCGGTGCGCAGGAACTCTTCCCATGTCAGCGTGGACTTGTCGTCGGGCTGGCGCACAACGCTGGGATGCAGGGTGACGATGAATTTGAGGGTGGGGCAGTCGTCGATGATTTGCCGCGCGATGTCATACTGGCCCTGGTCGCCGGTAAACAGGATGGTAGCGCCCGAGTCTTTGACGATGTAGGCGGCCTCGTCCTTACTGCTTGTGGCATAGATGGGCACAGGGATGGCGCGGTTGTAGAATGCTCCGAAGTGGGTAATCAGGACCTCGGGGCAATTCTGGGTGAACAGGCACACGCGGCCTTGTTCCTCAACACCGTTGACAAGCAACGCGCCCGCAGCACGGTCTATCTGTTCGCTGAAGCCTTTCCAAGTCAATGATGACCACACTTGCGTCTCATAATCACGGAAGCGAAGGGCCTCGCGCTCACCATATTTGGCGGTTTGTTTGGGTATCAGTTCAACAAATCTGTTCATAGAGCCAACATGATTTAAACTTCAAGTCGGGGACCTGAATTTGTTACTTTGTCGCAAAGTTACAAAAAATACCGACAATAGTCACTGAAAACCTCAAAAATTTGCCCCTAAGTGCTAAAAACACTACCTTTGTCGCTTGAATTAGTCATTAGTTTTCATGTTTCAGTTTTCTGCGGTATCCGTTTGGGACTGACAACTGAAAACTGACAACTGAAAACTGAACATGGAACAGGAATTTGCTTCACGTTTATTGGAAACGGCGGTCAGCGAGTTTGCCAAGCTGCCGGGAATCGGGCGCAAGACGGCGCTCCGCCTCGTCCTGCACCTGTTGAAACAGGACGAGAAGGAGGCGGTCAACTTCGGCGAAGCCATTATCAAATTGAGGCGCGAGATTCGCTATTGCAAGGTGTGCCACAACATCAGCGAGACCGAGGTGTGCCCCATCTGCAGCAATCCCTCGCGAGACGCCTCGACCATCTGCGTGGTCGAGAACGTCAAGGACGTGATGAGCATCGAGAACACCCATCAGCACAATGGTCTTTACCATGTCCTGGGCGGACTCATCTCGCCTATGGACGGCATCGGCCCCGGTGACATCGAGGTAGATAGCCTTGAAGAGCGCGTCAAGGCCGGCGGCATCAAGGAAGTCATCCTCGCCCTGAGCGCTACGATGGAGGGCGACACGACCAATTTCTACATCTTCCGTCGTCTGGCACCTTATCCTGACGTGAAAATCACCATTCTGGCGCGCGGCGTGAGTGTCGGCAACGAGATCGAATACACCGACGAGTTGACCCTGGGCCGCTCCATCATGAACCGCACCCTCTTCAGCGACACCTTCCACAAGGAATAAAACTTTCTGAAATTTTTTTGAATAAGAATATCAAGGAAAACTTTGCTTGCTCAAATATTTGTACTAATTTTGTACAAAATTTGTAAGTCTTTTGCAGAAAATATGGATACGATAGAATTAACAACGACAGAATTCCGCCAGAATCAAAAGAAATTTTTGGATTTGGCAGCGCAGGGAGTGTCAATTCTTATTTGCCGTGGCAAGGAATTGTTTTTGTTGAATAGAGTGTCGATAGAGAGCCGTTTGGACGATGAGACCCAAAGGAAAATCAATCAAGCCCGAGAAGAGTTCAACACAGGTGAGACGGCAACAATTAATAACCCCGCAGAATTGAAAACATTCTTAGAATCTCTATAGTGGGACCATGTATATACTTGAGATTTCCAAAGTGGCCCAAAAGGAGATAGCCCAGTTTAAGAAATCCAATCCAGCTGCCTTCACAAAAGTAGCGAAGATGTTGGGTGAGTTGCAAGTGCACCCAAGGGAAGGCACTGGCCATCCCGAACCACTCCAGAGCGGAAATAACATTACATACTCAAGACGCATCACAAAGAAGGATCGCTTGATTTATGATGTGTTTGATGATGTTGTAAAGGTACTTGTTTTAACAGCAAAGGGACATTACCGAGATAAATAAAGAAATGGCTGACAACGATTTCGCATACCGTCAAGAGGACGCCGAGAAGCGCCGACGCCGCCGCGAGGCCGAGCGTCAACGCCGCCTCCGCCATGCCCGCGAAGAATACATCAAGAAGAAAAACCAAAGGCAATCGGAGTGAACATACTTCACTTGGCTGAGTATTAACGCAGGTTGAATTGTAGAATAACAATAGTTTTGTTTCCGAAATGACCTAAAAATGCATCATTTCGGAAACAAAATCTATTTTGTCCTTATTAGTTGGCCTTGTTGTTTGGCAGGGTGGTGGCGAGGGTGAGGACCTGCTGGGTGAAGTCGTCGGGTGGGAGGGTGCTGGAGAGCCAGTGGATGGGGGTGCCGCGTTTTTCCATGCCGCGGAACCAAGTCATTTGGCGCTTGGCGAACTGGTGGATGGCGATTTCGAGTTGGCGGAACATTTCTTCCTCACTCAGTTGGCCGATGACGTATTGGGTGACGAATTTATACTCCAGGCCGTAGTAGATGAGGTCTTCGGGATCTATGCCTTCGTCGTTGATGAGTCGGCGCACTTCATCTACCATGCCTTCGTCGAGACGTGCCCTCAGGCGGCGGCTGATGCGTTCGCGCCGCGTGTCGCGGTCCACCTCCACGCCGATGACCAGCGCGTTCTCCATAGGGTGGGGCTCGGTGAGGGCTTTCAATTCGGGATGCAGTTCATAGTAGCGGCAGATTTCGATGGCACGTGTGGCGCGTGCCACCGTATCGATGTCGCTGTTGTTGCGCAAGGTCTTCATCGTCTTCAACAGGGCCGTCAGTTCCTCCAGCGACTTGCCCGCCAACTCAGCCCGCAACTCCTCGTTGCGGGGTACGGGTGGCAGCTTGATGCCTTTGACGACGGTCTCGACATACATCCCCGTGCCGCCACACATGATGACGGGTTTACCTCGCCCACGGATATCGTCATAGACGCGCTCAAAGTCCTCCAGGAACTCGTAGAGGCTGTAGCGATAGCCGGCAGGACGGATGTCGATGAGGTGATAGGGCACACCGTCGTACTCAGCCAGGTCCTTGCCCGTGCCGATGTCCATGCCACGGTAGATCTGCCTTGAGTCGGCGCTGATGATCTCACCGCCGATGGCCTTGGCCAGATGCACCGCCCGCGCCGTCTTGCCCGTCGCCGTCGGCCCCGTTATGACAAAGAATACATCCCTATAATCCATCTGTTTTTGGCTTTATAGTACCTATAGCAACTATTGCCACTATAGGTACTATTAACTGTTAATCACTTCAGGTACTGGTCGTAGAACTCAAGGGCACGCTTGTAAACCACGTAGCGGGCCGAGCAGTCGCGGATGCTGTGATTCATGTTGGGGAATACCATCATGTCGCAGGTGCGGTTCATGTCCACCAACTTGGAAACATACTGCATCGAGTTGACAATGTGCACATTATCATCGGCACTGCCGAACATGATCAACACCCTGCCATTCAGGTTCTCGGCGCGGTTCAGCGGGAAGTTGCTGTAGCCCTCGGGGTTCTCTTGAGGCGTGCGCATGTAGCGCTCGGTGTAGATGCTGTCATAGAAGCGCCAGGTCGTCACGGGAGCGATGCTCACGCCGCAGGCATAGTTGCTGCCCTGTTCGCTCATCGCCATCAGCGTCTGGAATCCACCGTAGCTCCATCCCATGATGCCGATGTGGTCGCCATCTACCCAGGGCTGCTCTGCCATATATTTGGCTGCAGCAACAGCGTCCTCGGTCTCATATTTACCCAGGTTCAGATAGGTTACCGACTCAAATGCCTTGCCACGGAATCCAGTACCACGGCTATCGACTTCACACACGATATAGCCTTCGCTGGCAAAGTACTGCTCCCAGCCCATGCGCCACTTGTTGAGCACTTCCTGCGAGCCGGGCCCGTTATAATGCTCCATGATGACAGGATACTTTTTGTTCGGGTCAAAATCCACGGGCTTGATCATATAACCATTCAAGATATAACCGTCATGTTCCATCGTGAAGAATTCCTTCTTGGGGACATCGACAGCAGTATAGCGGCGGGCATATTCCTCGTTCAGCTGCAGGTCGCGCACGCGCTTGCCCTTGCGGTCATAGATGCGGTATTGGTCGGGCGTCGTGGCATCGCTGTAGCGGCCCACGTAATAGGAGAAATCGCCGTTGAAGATGGCCGATGCCGTGCCCTGTCCGTCAACGGTCGAGGGTGCCAGGCGGGTCACCTTGCCCTTGGCATCGACGTACTCGATAACGCGGTTCAGCGGTCCGCACGAGGCCTGATAGTAGAAACGCTTGGTGACCTTGTCATAGCCGTAGAACTGCGAGATGATGCGGTCGTTGTCGTTGGTCAGCTGGCGCATCAGGTTGCCGTCCAGGTCATATTGGTAAAGTTGCATGTAGCCCGAGCGTTCGCTGGGGATGACAAAGAATTTGTCCTCATATTGCACCTGCTGGCTCGTTTCGGCATCCACCCAGGTGTCGGATGTCTCATGATAGACCTGCTTGGCATCACCCGTCATGGGATTGACGGCATAGATGCGCAGGTCGTTCTGGTGACGGTTCAGGCGTTGCACCATCAGGCGCTGCGGGTCGGGGCTGAAGGTGATGTGGCAGACGTAGTCCTCCTCGTCCAGTGGCACATTGAGTTTCTTGAAAGTGCCGTCCACTACGTCATAGCAATGCACACTCACGATGGAATTCTTCTCGCCGGCAACAGGATACTTGAAGTCGTAGCGGCCAGGATAGAGCGCATACTCGTCCTTGGGGTTGCAGGTGCCTTGATAGATGACCATCGACGCCATCTTCACCTGGCTCTCGTCCCAACGCAGGAAGGCCAGCGAACGGCTGTCGCTCGACCAGTTGAGTGTGTTGAGCATGCCCAGTTCCTCCTGATATACCCAGTCGGGCACACCGTAGATAATGTTGTTCTTTTTACCGTCATGGGTCACCTGCACGGTGGTGCCGTCAATCAGGTTGCGTACGAAAACGTTGTTACCCTTGACATAGGCCACGCGCTTGCCGTCGGGCGACAGGGTGGCGATTTCCTCACCACCGCCATCACTCAAGGATTTCATCGTTTTGTTCTTCAGGTCATAGACATAATAGTCGGCACTGAAGCTGTAGCGGTAGATTTCCTGTGAGTTGTTCCACAGCAGCACATAGGCGCCATCGGCAGTCACCTCAAAGTCGTCCCAACCGGTGACCAACTCATTGCTGGTATCCACCAGCACGCTCTCGTCACCCTTGGCATAGCTGATGCGGTTGATGGCGTTGCCGTCATCGCTCAGGCGGTAAAAATAGCGGCCATCGCTCTTGGACGGCTGCATCGCTCCGATGCCGCGGGGCGAGTTGCCGCGCAATACACACTCTTCAAGCGTCAATGCACTGGCACCTATAGCAAGCACCAGCATTGCAAATGTCAAAACTATCTTTTTCATCTCTTCTTTAATTGCTAATCTACTTGGCATCAATCAGATGCCGAGTTCAAGTATCTGATTTGCACTGTCCTTGGTATTCACTTTCTCGATGATGTGCTTGACGATGCTCTGCTCATCGATGATGAAAGTGGTGCGCACCGTGCCCATATAGGTGCGGCCCGCCATCTTCTTCTCACGCCACACGCCGAATGCCTTGTTCAGTGTCGTGTCCACGTCGGCAATCAGCGGGAAGGGCAGACTGTATTTGTCGGCAAACTTCTGATGGCTTGCCGCGCTGTCCTTGCTGACGCCCAACAGGGCAAAGCCGGCACGTTTCAGTGCCCCGTAGCCCGTAGCCAGGCTGCAAGCCTCGGCCGTACAGCCGGGGGTATTATCCTTCGGGTAGAAGTAAATGATGAGTTTCTTGCCGGCAAAGTCGCTGGCCTTCACTTCGTTACCATTCTGGTCAAGTCCCAGGAATTCAGGAATCTTATCTCCAATCTTCATAATCTGATTTAGTTTTAAAGTTGTTTTAACCCACAAATATACTGCTTTTTTCTAAATCTTTCACTTCTCGTTCCCTTTTTCAGATAATTGCTCCATCATCTCTGCCTCTCCCATTATTTCCGTTATCTCAGCCTTTTCCGTTAAATTTTGCGAAATAATTCAGGGATTTGCGTTCAAGAGTTGTACATATTAGAAAAAATGACTAATTTTGCGGGCTAATTGCGCAAGAACGGTTTTTCAATGATTAAGAGACTGACAATAATATTGGCGATGGCCTGCATTTTGGCAGCTTGTGGCGAGTACAACAAGGTGATGAAAAGCAGTGACCTGGAGTACAAGTACGCGTATGCCAAAAAGGCGTTTGAGAACAAGCGTTATGCCCAGGCCTATACCATCCTCACCGACTTGGTGCCGCTGTTCCGTGGCACGCCTCATGCCGAGGAGTCCCTCTATCTGTTGGGGCTGAGCTACTATGAGAACAAGGACTACATCAGTGCGGGTTCTTACTTCAAGCAGTACTACCAGCGTTATCCTCGCGGCCAGTATGCCGAGTTGGCCCGTTTCTATGCAGGCTATGGTTTCTACCTCGACTCGCCTGAGGCTCAGCTGGACCAGTCCGAGACCATCCGTGCCATGGAGGAGTTGCAGGCATTTCTCGACTACTTCCCCAAGAGCGAAAAGGCTTCTATCGCACAGAGTGCCGTCTTTGAGCTGCAAGACAAATTGGTCCTGAAAGAGTTGCAGAACGCCACGCTCTATTACAACCTGGGCAATTACATGGGTAACAACTACGAGAGCGCTGTCATTACGGCACAGAACGCCATCAAGTCCTATCCTTACAGCAAGTACAAAGAGGATCTTGAGATGCTCGTCCTCAAGGCACGCTATCGCGAGGCAGTCGAGAGCGTTGAGGAGAAGAAGATAGATCGTTTCCGCACGGTGATCGATGAGTACTACTCGTTCATCAACGATTATCCCGAGAGCAAGTCGCGCAAGGAAGCCGACAACATCTTCAAGATTGCCAACAAGTATGTCAACGGCAATTGATCAGAAAACGGAAATAACAACACATTAATTATATAGCAGAAACATGGATTACAAGAAGACTAACGCGCCACTCACCACCACGGTGCATGACATCATTGAGATGGCTGAACCCACGGGCAACATCTATGAGACCGTTTGCATCATCAGCAAGCGTGCCAACCAGATTGCCGCCGAAATGAAGTCCGACCTTGAGAAGAAGCTCCAGGAGTTTGCGACCCTCAACGACAACCTTGAGGAAATCAGCGAGAACCGTGAGCAGATCGAGATCTCGAAGTATTACGAGAAGCTCCCCAAGCCCACTCTGATTGCTACACAGGAATACCTTGAGGACAAGCTTGCTTATCGCAATCTTGCTAAGGAAAAAGAAGATTTCTAGAAAAAGAAAGATTTCAGAGCATAGACTAAGAGGGTGTGTCATAATTCTGGCGCATCCTCTTTGTTTGTTCAGAATTGTCTTTTCCTGTTTTCCGCATTAGTATTTTGCTAAATTCTGTCTGATATTTAGCGATTTAACGTTATGATTTTTGCAAGATGGCGTGTCCCGTGCTATTTTTCATCCGGCAAAAAAGGTCGGAGACCTTGACAAGGCCAGCGGCCTTGAATTGAGGTAGCCCCATGGCGTACAGGCCGATAGGTCTGTGCGGCATGGGGAAGGAGCGTCCAAAGGGAAAGGGCCTCGAAGGGGGCCACACACTCCAGGCTAAGGAAATGTCGCGGTTAGTGGCCCCTTTCAGGGCCCGTTATTACTGTCCTGACGGTCCCCAGGCTACACAGACCTCCGGCCTGTGCACCCTGGGGTTTGAGCAATTCAAGGCCGCTGGCCTTGTGCAGGCCTTCGACCTGCTTGGACACAACAATCGCCATTAATGACTTCACTGCGTGTCCCAATGCGGAAAACAGGATAGGGTGTGTCATAATACTGGCACATCCTCTTTGTTTGTTCAGAATTGTCTTTTTAGGAAAAGAAGACTATTCGAGGCGGGCGGCAGCAAGGGTGAACAGTGAAACGGTCGTGCCTGGAATAGTTTTCAGCAGTGCCGCGCACACGGTGAGGGTAGATCCTGTCGTGATGACGTCATCGACGAGCAGGATGTGTTTGCCGACCAGCTGGCTGGCGACTTTTTCGTTCAAGGCGTAGTTGCCCTGGATGTTCTGCCAGCGCTCCATGGCACCCTTATGGGTCTGGGTGGAGTGGGGGCGTATAGCCTTCAATGCTTCTATATAGTTGATATCGAGGGCATCGGCTATGCCACGGGCAAGGTATTCACTCTGGTTATATCCGCGATGCGCGAGCTTGCTGCGATGCAGCGGCACTGCGGTTACGACATCGATGCCGTCAAAGAAATGGCTCTTCGCCATGTCACCCACGGCACGTGTGGTGAGCCATTGGCCCATGCGGGGAACTCCACGGTATTTGATGTCATGCAGGATGCTGGCGTAGGGCGATCCTTTCTCGTAGAAGAAATAGGCCGTTGCCCGTTCGATGGGCACCTTGCCGGCAAAGTGCTGTTCCATGGTATTGAAATCAACTTCTTCATAGCGGGTGCGGGGTAGGGCAGCAAGACACTTGCGGCATAGCCACTGCTCATCGCCGTCTAGCGATTGGCCGCACACGGGACAAATGCGCGGCAACGCTACATCGGCAGCGGCACCCAGCCATTGTTTAATCGTCTTCCACATCGAGTCGGGTCACTTGCTTGACGCACTCTCCGGCAATTGAACTCTCAAAACCGCGCGAGGCGGCAAATCGCATCATCGCCGCCCAGGCAGAGCGTGGATCTCGCCCTTGGACGGTGCGCCATTTAGCGCGTAGCAGTTCCACAAGTCGCTGGCGGTAGGCTTCGTCATCAATGGCGGTCATTGCCTCGGCGATGGTTTCACTTGGGATGCCTTTCTGTCGCAACTGGTGTGCGATTTTGATTCTTCCCCAACCATTGAACTTGAATTTATCTTTGACAAATGCCTTGGCAAATCGTTCTTCGCTGATAAATCCCTGCTCAGTGAGCTGTCGCAGCACTTGGGCGGCATCGGTAGGGGAGAGTCCCCATTTACCCAGTTTTTCGAGGATATCGCCAGGTGCCTGCTCGCAGCGGGCACACAGGGCAGCAGCACGGTTCATGGCCTGCTCTGGAGTGAGTGGTTGCTTGGGATTACTCATCTGCAGGGGTTGAGGGCGCTTTTGGATCCTCGTTGGCAAGGAAGCGTTTCAGTTCGTCGAGACGTTGCAGGGCTTCTTCGCGTCCTTGTTGATACACGCGGTTCATCTCGGCAGGGTCGTGTGTCGTCCGGCTGATGTTCAGCGGCTTGGACGGGCGGAATACAAAGGCGTTGCCGGCACGTTCCTGCTCACGCACCTGCTGCAGCTGCATGTTGTAGTGCGCCGGGCGTTTCTTCAACGCTTCAATGACTTTTGGCCACTTGCGCAGCAGCGGTTTCATCAGCCACATGCCGCGCTCGGCCGTCTTGCGGAATCCTTCCTCTCGGGTGAGGACGACGATATTGCGCTTGTAGCCCTTGTTCATCATGAATTCCAGTGGGATGGAGTCGGCGAGGCCGCCGTCGAGTAACAGGCGTCCGCCCACCTCGACAGGTTGTGCCACCACGGGCATCGATGCCGATGCGCGAATCCATTCAAAAAACTCCTTATCCACATGGGTGAGCTGTTGATAGACGCCCTCGCCGCTCTTCACGTCAAAGCACACGGCATAGCATTCCATCGCTGTCTCTTCAAACACGTTGTAGTCAAACACGTCATAGTGTGTCGGCACAAGCCTGTAGGCGAAGTAGGCGTTATAGTAGTTGCCGGTCTTCAAGAGCGACATGATGCCGCTGTATCGCTTGTCGTGGGAAAAACGCACGTTATAGCGCAATGCGCGGCCCGCCTGGCGTGACTTGTAGTTGCAGCCGAAGGCGATTCCTGCCGACACGCCCACCATGCCGTCAACATAGATACGGTTTTCCATGAGCACGTCAAGGATGCCGCATGTGTACATGCCGCGCATGCCTCCGCCTTCCAGGACGATACCGGTTTTCAATGATTCCATCTGATGTAATAGTTTTGATTTCTTTTGCAAATATAGATATAATTCCCGATTTATATGCCAGTCGGGGTAAAGAAAATGATTCTTTCTTTGGTGGAAAAAATCATCGATTTTCTCGATAAAGGTGTAGTTTTGGAAGGTTTCAAGGGGGCTCTTGTGCTGTTTTAACAAGTTTTTTGACAAATTATTGAATGATTTATCGCTTAACCGCAAGAAAATTGCTAATTTCGCCCGTCTATTTAACCTTTATTGATCACAGATGATGAAATTAGATACGCTCCTTGCACAAAAACTAGTGCAAATCAGTGCCATCAAACTACAGCCCGACAGTCCTTTCACGTGGGCTACGGGATGGTCTTCTCCCATTTATACCGACTTGAGGATGACGTTGTCCTACCCCGAGGTGCGCAACCTCATCAAGGTGGAAATGGCTAGGCTCATTATGGAAAACTTCGGTGACGCCGATGTCATTGCCGGTATCGCCACGGGTGCCATTGCCCACGGTGCGTTGGTGGCCGATTCCTTGGCCATGCCTTTTGTCTATGTGCGTTCAACCCCCAAGGACCACGGCTTGGAAAACCTTATCGAGGGAGACATCAAACCCGGCCAGAAAGTTGTCCTTATCGAGGACCAACTCTCGACAGGTAACAACTGCATGAAGTGCCTCAATACCGTTCGCGAGGCGGGCGGTATCGTCCTGGGCGTTGTCGTCATCTTTGACTATCAGTTCTCGATGGCAGCCAAAGCCCTGCGTCGTGCCAAACTGCCTATTGTCACCTTGACCAATTTTGAGACGATGCTCGATGTGGCTACCGACAATGCGGTAATTTCAGACACCGACGCCGAGGCCCTGCGTCAATGGCACAGTGACCCCGAGAACTGGACTCCCATGGGCATCAATGCCGTCGATTGATGCTTGGGAACCCCCTCTTTAAACACTAAACTTTAAACATTAAACTACAACAGTATAATGGAATCTTTCAAGAGCAGTCCTCACGCTATCGCATGTAGCGCAGCCACCATCTACAGTAAACTCACCAATCCCTCACTCATCAAGAACCTCATCGATGAGCATGCCGACAAAATCGAGGGTGAGGCACGCCAGCATCTCGATACCGTCAAGTTCAGCGAGGGCTCCATCTCCATTCAGTCTCCGATGGGCGAGGTGTCGCTCTCATTGGACCGTGAGCAGAGCATCGAAGGCCAGCGCGTCGTCTATACCGCTTCACAGTCGCCTGTCCCCATCAACATGGTCATCAATCTGGAGCCGCAGTCCGATGACACCACCATGAGCACTGCTGAGCTTCAGCTTCAGCTGCCCTTCTTCCTGCGCAAGATGGTGGAAGGCCAGTTGCAGGAGGGTGCCAACCGCTTCGGTGACCTCCTTGCCCGCATCCCCTTCGACCGTCTCTGATTGATTGGGACTTTCCCTTTCCAGCAAGGTTTCCTGTGCCGCGACTCCGGTCGCGGACCCTGCTGTCTGTCAATGTAAAGAGATATCCCCTATCAGGGTATTCTTGTGTTAAATAATGGCGCAATCGTTTGTCGTTGCGCTTTTTTGTGTTAACTTTGCAGCTGATAAACGATTTTTAAGAATTAACTACAAATCTTTAGGATATGAAACGATTTTCCTTTACCCTGATGGCCGCTCTATTGCTGTCGGGCATGATGGTACAGGCTTGGGCCTACAATCAGCCCAAACGTGAATTCCGCTCGGCTTGGATTGCCACCGTGTGGTGTCTTGACTGGCCTTCCCAAGGTGCCGGTGCCACTAGGCAGAAGGCAGAGATGGACCGTCTGCTCGACTCGTTGCAGGTCAACCGCTTCAATGCGGTCAATTTTCAGGTGCGCTCGATGTGTGACGCGATGTATCAGTCCAGCATCGAACCCTGGTCCAGCTACTTGACGGGCACCCGTGGTGCCGATCCGGGCTTTGATCCGCTGCAGTACGTCGTTGAGGGCTGCCACAAGCGCGGCATGGAGTGCCACGCCTGGGTGAATCCTTACCGCTGGAGCACGGGTTCCAACTGGAACACACCTTACGACCAGGAACTCAAAGAGGACGGCTGGTTGCTCACTTATGGTGCCACCGTGATCCTCGACCCGGGGCAGCAGCGCACCATCGACCGCATTGTAGCCGTCTGCAAGGAAATCATCACCAACTATGATGTGGACGGTATCCTCTATGACGACTATTTCTATCCTAGTGGCATCCCTGCCGATGCCACTGCCCAGGATTACGGCGAGTGGCAGGCATCAGGCAGCGATCTCTCGTTTGGCGACTGGCGCCGCGACAATGTTAACCGCATGGTAAAGGCTGTCTATGACATGATTCAGGAAACGCGTCCCGAGGTGCGCTACGGCATCTCGCCCGCCGGTGTGGCTGCTTCGAGTTCGTCGGTGGCAGGCAAGTATGGCGTGGAGCCTTGCCCCGCTGGCAGTGACTGGCAATACAACAGCATCTTCAGCGACCCGTTGGCATGGTACGCGGCACAGAGCATTGATTACATGTCGCCTCAGGTTTATTGGCCCTTTGGCCATAGCACCAATGACTACGGACTGATCACAGAGTGGTGGGGCAAGATGGCCGCTCACTTTGGCCGTCAGGTCTTTATCTCATCGTCTATTTCAGGCTTGACCAGTTCGTCGGGTCTGGTGCAGTATAAGGAGTATGCCGATGAGGTGGAGTTCAACCGTACTACTTCCCTGGACGATGCCCCTGGCGCCATCTTCTACTCCTGCAAGTACCTGTATGCCCTCAACAGGAACCCGTTAGGGCACTATTTGAAGAATACCGTTTTCACCCGTCCTGCTCTGCCCCCTGCCATGCCTTGGAAGGAAGGTTACAACCCTGGTGAGGTGCAGAACCTGGAACGCGTGAGTGACCAGCTCAGCTGGGACGGCTTTGACAACGTGCGCTACACGGTCTATGCCTTCCCCATCACGATGAACAAGAACACGTTCACCGGCCAGATTGAATACCTGCTGGGCATGACCTATGAGCCCTCGTTTGAGATTCCCGAGCAGTATCGCCAGGGCTACCAGTTCGCTGTGAGTGTCCTTGACCGTGTGGGCAACGAGTGGTCACCCGCTTTCCTGACCGTGGAGCTCGACCAGCTTGACAACCCCGTGCTCATCAGCCCCGAGGATGCTGACAGATGTGATGCGCCTTTCAAGTTCATGTGGCACAAGGTGGACGGCGCTCAACGTTACGTCGTTGAACTGGGCAGCTCACGTGACTTCTCCCATGTGTTGGAGCGCGTCACCGTGACCGATACCGTTGCCAGCGCGTTGCTGTTCAGTAAGCTCACTCATGGCGAGCAGCAGTATTGGCGTGTCCAGTCGTGTGCCGACAGTTGCTACAGCGGCGTGAGCGAGGTGCGTGCTTTCTGGCCCATGCTGCTCACCATTACTGCTCCTGCCAATGGCAGCCAGGACCTGGACGTCCCCGTGACCGCCACATGGTACACCTGTGGCAGTAGCGAGGAGGCAACACTTGAGGTCGCCACCGATGATATGTTTACCACTGTGATTTATACAGGCAAGTCGGCAACGGGCTCATTGGAGATTCCTGAGGACTTGCTGGAGCCGGGCAATACCTATTTCCTGCGTGTCATCCTCACTGTTGACGGTGAGACGATGACCAGTAACACTGTTTTCTTCTCGGTGGCTCATGCAGCCGCCCGATTTGTCGTGCCTGTTGACGGCGGTGTGCTCTACAAGGGCCAGCATGTGACGCTCAAGCCTCAGGAGTGGGCTACGTCCTATGTCGTTGAGATTTCCAACAGCGCAACGACCTGGGGACGTGCCCGTTTCATCGAGACGCTGAAGAACGGCCAGTATGAAACCACACTGCCCGCCGAGGAAATCAAGGTCAATAGCAAATTCATGCAGGACGGCACCACCTATTATGCCCGCTGCAAGACCAGTTACCTTGACTTTGACGGCAACAGTCGCACCACCGCCTATGGCCCCATCATCTCATTCGTCTATCGCGAAACCGCCACTGTAGTGGGCGATGTCAATGCCGACGGCGAGGTCAACATTGCCGACGTGAACGCCGTCATCGACATGATTCTGACGGGTATCGCCCTGCCTGCAGGCGACGTCAATGGTGATAGCGAAGTGAACATCGCCGACGTCAACGCCCTGCTTGACCTCATCCTCATCGGCTGACGTCTAATCCAATAAGAACAAAAATTAGCAAAATGATTGATGTTTCATTTTGCTAATTTTTTATCTAAAAAACTTGTCTGATTTTTCGGCAGCCAGGCCGATCATGCGTTGGGTCCTGTTAGGTTACATCCCCAGAATCAGGCCGATAAGGGCATTGACGTCGGCGATATTGACTTCTCCGTCGCCGTTCACGTCGCTTGCGCTTACGGCAACCTCATTGGTGTCACGGGTGATGACGTCGATGATGGTATTGACATCGGCGATGTTCACCTCGCAGTCACGGTTCACGTCGCCATGTCTCCAGGCGAGGTTGACAAACATGCGGTTGCTCCATTGCGAGACGCTACCGTCAGTATAAACAGCCTGAACGCGCAGACCGTAGAATCCCGGATTCATATCGGCAAGCTGGTAGGACAGGTCGGTGATTCCCTCAACGTAGGACATCCTGCTCAGGTCGATAGGTGTATAGTCGTCGCCCGCAAGCACCTCAAGGCTGCTCACGCGCACGCGCTTGCCCGAGAGGCTGTTCTCGAGGCGCACTGTCGCTGCGGCACTGGCAGGGCAAGGCATCAGCACGCATTGCTCAGTATTCTCGTTATAGACGATGATGGTTGTGTCGCTGGCACCGCAGGAAAGCTTGAGGGGCACGGCAATCTCACTGCTGGTGCTCATGGCCGAAACCTTAACGGTCAGCAGGTTGTTGTTGCCGCGCATGTCCAAAGTCGGCGTTTCAATCCAGCCCCTCTTGGTCGCGCTGCCCAGGATGAGGTAGCCGTTGCTACGATACACCTTGTAGCCGGTCCATCCAGCCACGTCGGTGATTTCGTCAAGGCTTGAAGACCAGTCGGTATTGCTGTTGCCGTCATACTCCATATTGAAGTCTTGCTTGATGCGTGACTCGTGGAAGGGGACAAGCCCCACCTCGATGCGATAACTTGTCACATTGATTTCCGGGGTATTGTCTTCCCATTGAAGGTTGATGGAGGAGTTGTCGGCATTTTCGGCAACCGTCATGACGGGGTCATGCGTCTCGAGCACGCCCGTGCCGTCGAGGTAGATGGTCACGTCCTCGGCGCCCTGGCTGCTCAGGGTGATGGTAGCGTCCATGAAGTCGGCCACATGGTCGGGCGTGAAGGCCACTGTGACTTGTTTCCCTCGATCGAGTTCGCTCTTGCTGACCTGGCTCACGTTCAACCTGTAGGCTCCTGTCGGGTCGTTCAGGGTGAGTTTTACATCGTCATTGAGCAGTTTGCCCTTCAAGACAAAGTTGGCGGTCTTGGTCTTGTCAACAAATGAGGACATGCTCAATCGGCGACGATTGGTTCTGATGGTGGGCTTTGTGGCAGGAGGTTCCAAGCCGATGATCATCTGCTGGTCGTTCTTGTAGGTCGTGCCACCGCCCTTGAAGGCGTTGAGCGCGAAATAGCCGTTGGCCGAGCCGCCCCATCCCCAGTTGATGTGGTAGCGGTCGGTGAACGCATCATAGCCGTCAACATTGAAGGCGTGTCCTGACATGCCACCGTAGGCGCAGAACTCGATAGGTCTTGCCGATTGGAGTTCGGCCTTCAACAGTTCGTTCCAGCCCTGGTCGCTGTAGCTGCTCTTGTAGACGTACTTCGCATCGCTGTCATAGCCGAACAGTTGTACTGCTTGCATGATGTTCCAGCCATAGGTGCCGCTGCTGCCAGTGCCGTAGTCCATGCTTTCGGCTTGGCCCACATAGCGCATCAGCCACGCCATGGCATTGATCTGCTGCGAGTTGGGGTTACCGCGGTAGCTGTCCAGCATGTTGTCCCAGTCAAAGGTGATGGGCTGCAACTCGCCGAGGTGCATTTGCAGGGTTCTGGTCGTATAGGCAGGAATCGTGGGCGTGGGCTCGGTGGGATACTTCCAGTAGTAGAAAATCATCGACAGCGATGTGGCGGCACAACCGGTCAGGCAACGTGCTCCCATACTGACGGGGCACTGGTTGTAATAAGGGTATTCCTGATTCCACATCGCGGTGAGTAGCGGCTCGACGCTGGCCGAGGGGCGCGGTGCCGCCTTGTGCAGGGGCCGTTCCACCTCCAGCTCGGGATGCGCCTGCAGGTATTCCATATCCTGCTTGTAGCAGTCAAGCCAGTAGCGCATGTTGCTGGGCAGGTCGGTCATGTCAATCGGGCCGTCACCGTAGGCAAGCACCTCCTCGGCACGGTCGTCACCGGCGATGATGACATAGGTGTCGCGGGTGTTGAAGATATAGTAAACGGCCTGACCGGCGTTGGCTGAGTTGGCTTCGGCATGCACCAGTCGGATGCCGCTAGGCGAGGCGGGAGCCGAACGTCGTCCCGTGCTGGCAGCATCGGTGAGGAACCGCATGGCAGCCGATTGGGCTGCTGACGCATTGACATCGCTTGCTGCAACCTGCATAGCGGTAAACAGCATTACAGTGAAAAACAGGATCTTTTTCATGAATGTGTCGATGTATTTGGGTGATACTTGAATAATGTCAGTATTGAATTATTAATAGGCTAATCAACTGATTTCTTGACGGTTGTGATTAAATGATTACTCAGATTACTGAAAATCGGTTGCAAATATACTCAATCATTTTGGTTATACATCAATTTCTTAACTTAAAAACTCTAAATTGTGTGTTTTTTAAACCCACGCTAACAAAGACCCAATGAAAACTCAACATGCATGCCTCCTGATACCTGAAGATGTGCCATAATTCTCGCCAGTTATATATCCGTGCTACGCACGGAGAAATTAAACAAAAATTTGTATAAAAATTAAACAAAATAAATTTTATTTTAATTTTATTTATAATTTTGTTTAATTTCTCGGCCGTCAGGCCGAATAAATAACTAGAGGCTCATGATGGCGCAGCATCAAGGTGCCTTCGTAAAATAACAAGTGACCAATGGAACAGAGGTGATCTGCTCCATTGGCCAGCGGTTTTCACTTGGTTTATCGTTGCTGGTTGAAGGGGGAGAAGATGCCATACAGGTTGGCATCAATTTTGTCGCACACGAGTTGGAACGCCTCGGGGCTGTCGCCGAACTTTACTTCATCGCCGTTGATGATCACCAGGTTGCCCTTGTAGTCGGCAATCCAGTCTTCATAGCGCTTGTTCAGGCCCTCCAGGTAGTCCAGGCGCATGGTCTGCTCATAATTGCGACCGCGTTTCTGGATCTGCTGCACCAGGTTGGGGATGGTCGAGCGGATGTAGATCATCAGGTCGGGCATCTTCACCAGCGACATCATCAGCTCAAACAGGTCCTTGTAGTTGTTGAAGTCGCGGTCGCTCATGAGGCCCTGGCCGTGCAGGTTGGGCGCAAAGATACACGCGTCCTCATAGATGGTGCGGTCCTGGATGATGTCGATGTCGCTCTTGGAGATCTCCACCACTTCCTTGAAGCGCTTGTTCAGGAAGTAAATCTGCAGGTTGAATGACCAGCGAGCCATGTCGGCATAGAAATCCTCCAGATACGGGTTGTTGTCCACTGGCTCAAACCGCGGGCTCCAACCGTAGTGTTTGGCGAGCAGCTTGGTCAAGGTGGTCTTGCCGCTGCCGATGTTTCCTGCTACTGCGATATGCATATTATTTTAGTTTTAAGTTTTTTAGTTCTAAGTTTTTAGTTGACAAGACCTTAATGTCTTTAATGTCCTTAAAGTCCTTAAGGCCCTTAGTCCAGCGGACCGAAGATGCCGAACATCGTCGCGTCAATCTTATCGACGATGGCGGCAAAGTCCTCAGGACGGTTCTTGTAGTCTATGTCATCGACGTCAATGACGAGTTTGCGACCCTTGTAGGTCTTCATTACAAACTCCTCATAGCGGTCGTTGAGGTTGGATAAGTATTGCAACGGCATGGTCTGCTCGTAGTCGCGGCCGCGCTTGTGGATGTTGTCCACCAGGTGGGGCACGCTGGAGCGCAGATAAATCATCAGGTCGGGCAGGCGCACGATCGTCATCATCTGCTCAAACAGTTCCATGTAGGTCTCAAAGTCGCGGTCATCCATGTTGCCCATGTCATGGTTGTTGGCGGTGAAGATATACACGCCCTCAAAGATGCTGCGGTCCTGGATGATGGTCTTGTCGCTGGCATTGATGCCCAGGATGTCCTTGAAGCGCTGCTTCAGGAAGAATACCTCAAGGGCAAACGACCAGCGCTTGATGTCCTTGTAATAGTCGCTCAGGTAGGGGTTGTCCACAACAGGCTCCATAAAGGGTTCCCAGCCGTAATGCTTGGCTAGCATCTCGGCCAGAGTGGATTTGCCGCTACCAATATTTCCTGCTATGACGATGTGCACGGTTCGGTCAATGATGGGTTGTTTTACAAACCACAAAATTAAGCAATTTCCAGCCCTTGTCCACCATACTCGACAAGAAAGTTATTAACAGTCAAGAAACTGCTGAAATTTTTCCCTAAAAACACCTGTGTTAAGGAAAAAATACCTACTTTTGCACCTTGAATTGAGACTGTAGCATGAAACAGAACTGGAGACCTGGAACCATGATATACCCGCTGCCCGCACTGCTGGTCAGTTGTGGGGCGTCGCCCGAGGAATATAACGTCTTCACGGCGGCATGGACGGGAACCATCTGCAGCGATCCGGCGCTGTGTTATGTGTCAATACGGCCCGAGCGTCACAGCCACGGCATCGTGGAGCGCAACATGGCCTTCACACTCAACCTCACCAACCGGGCGATGGCACGAGCCACCGACTGGTGCGGCGTGCGTTCTGGCCGTGACTACGACAAGTGGCGCGAGATGCACCTCACGCCCCTCAAGGGCGAGACCGTTGCCGCCCCCTACATCGAGGAGGCACCCGTCAGCATCGAGTGCCGCGTGCGCGACATCGTGCGCCTGGGCACCCACGACATGTTCATCGGCGAGGTGATGAACGTCATTGCCGACGACCGATACATCGACCCCGAGACCGGAGCCCTTGACCTCAAGGCTGCCGACCTGATTACCTACTGCCACGGCCACTACTACGCCCTGGGCGAGGAATTGGGACACTTCGGCTGGTCAGTCCGCAAGAAACCGAAAACAAAAGACTGAAATATCTTTAAACATTAAACTTTAACCATTAACCATTTAACAAAAAAATCAATGGAACGAGACAAAGTGATTTTTGACATCATCGAGCGTGAACATCAGCGTCAGCAACACGGCATTGAGCTCATCGCCAGTGAGAACTTCGTGAGCGACCAGGTCATGCAGGCCATGGGCAGCTGCCTCACCAACAAGTATGCCGAGGGTTATCCCGGACACCGCTACTACGGCGGTTGCCAGTGCGTTGACGAGAGCGAGAACGTCGCTATCGAGCGTCTGAAACAGATCTTCGATGCCGAGTACGTTAACGTACAGCCCCACTCGGGTGCTCAGGCCAACATGGCCGTCTTCATGGCTTGCCTCAAGCCCGGCGACAAGTTCATGGGTCTGAACCTGGCTCATGGCGGTCACCTCTCACACGGTAGCCCCGTTAACTTCTCTGGCTTGATGTTCCAGGCTTGTGAATATAACGTGACCCCCGACACCAACCTGGTAGACTATGACCAGATGGAAGAGGTGGCACAGCGCGAGCGTCCCAAGCTCATCGTCGGTGGCGCCAGCGCCTACAGCCGCGAGTGGGACTACGAGCGCATGCGCAAGATTGCCGACAGCGTGGGCGCACTGCTCATGATCGACATGGCACACCCCGCCGGCCTCATCGCTGCAGGTCTGCTGAACAACCCCTTGAAGTATGCCCACATCGTTACCAGCACCACCCACAAGACCCTGCGCGGTCCCCGTGGCGGTATCATCCTGCTGGGTAAGGACTTTGACAACCCCTGGGGCAAGACCACCAAGAAGGGCGTCATCCGCAAGATGTCGTCACTGCTCGACAGCGCCGTCTTCCCCGGCGTACAGGGCGGTCCCCTCGAGCACGTGATTGCCGCTAAGGCTGTCGCCTTCGGCGAGATCCTCCAGCCCTCGTTCAAGGACTATGCCATCCAGGTGCGCACCAACGCCGCCGCTATGGCACAGGCCCTCATCGACAAGGGTTACAAGATCTGCTCGGGCGGTACCGACAACCACTGCATGCTGGTTGACCTGCGCACCAAGTATCCCGAGTTGACCGGTAAGGTTGCCGAGGCTGCCCTCGTTGCTGCCGACATCACCGTCAACAAGAACATGGTTCCCTTCGACGACCGCAGCGCCTTCCAGACCAGCGGTCTGCGTCTGGGCACTCCCGCCATCACCACCCGTGGCCTCAAGGAGGACAAGATGGGCGACATCGTCGAGCTCATCGACACCGTGCTCCGCGCTCCCGAGGACGAGGCAGTGATCGCCGCCGTTCGTGGCAAGGTCAACGACATGATGAAGGACTATCCCATGTTCGCATGGTAATGCTCGCTGCGCTTGCAGGCTTTAGGCTTTAGGGGGCATCCGCATCCTTTACCTCACGCTAAGCCGCTAAGCCGCAAAGAATATTTTTAAGCTGGCATCCGCGTTCCAACCAAACGGAACGCGGATGTTCATTAACCATTCTCCATTCTCCTTTCTCCACGGCGTTAGCCGTTCAAGTGCGCGGATGCTTTCATTAACCATTCTCCATTCTCCTTTCTCCACGGCGTTAGCCGTTCCTTTATCCATTCTCCACGGCGTAAGCCGTTCAGCGAGCAACGCTCGCATCACACCCTAAAGCCTAAAACCTAACGCCTAACGCCTAATAAAAATGAGTTTTTTATTAGGCTTTTTATTAAAAAATGCTATATTTGCGGCAATTATTAACTTTAAAATGGAAAGCTGTATGAAAACAAAATTATTACTCCTGCGTTTTGCCGTCCTGGTGGCGGCCATGATGTGTGCCCTCGGTGCCGCTGCTGCCGAAGCCTATGCCAACTACACACCGTCTAACACGACGCTGACGTTCTACTACGATAACCTGCGTAGTTCCCGCACGGGCACAACCTACGACCTGAACGAGGGCTCCAACGATGTCGGTTGGGACACCGACGGCACCAATGCCAATGTGACCCGGGTGGTCTTTGACCCCTCGTTCGCTGGTGCCCGCCCGACGACCACCTTCGATTGGTTCTTTAACATGCAGAACCTTGAATCCATGACGGGCATGAGTTACCTGAACACCAGTGAGGTCACCAATATGTCTTGGATGTTCTACAACTGCAATAAACTAACAAGCCTTGACTTGAGCAGTTTCAACACCTCCAAGGTAGAGAATATGCGTAGCATGTTCGTTCGCTGCACTAGCTTGAAAAGCATTGACTTGAGCCGTTTCAACACGTCCAAGGTGACAAACATGTACAACTTGTTCTTTTATTGCACTGACTTGGCCACCATCTACGTGGGCAGTGGCTGGAGTACAGATGCCGTGACCAACTCCGAACAGATGTTCTATCACTGCACCAAGCTGGTGGGTGGCCAGGGCACGACCTACAGCTCATCCAACCCGCAGGACAAGACCTATGCCCACATCGACGGCGGCACGAGCAACCCGGGCTACTTCACCGCAGCGACTGAGGCCTATGCCTGCTACACGCCGTCGAACACGACGTTGACGTTCTACTATGACAACTCGCGCAGCAGCCGTTCGGGCACAACCTACGACCTGAACACGGGCTCCAATGATGCCGGTTGGGACACCGACGGCACCAAATCTGATGTGACCCGGGTGGTCTTTGACCCGTCGTTCGCCGATGCCCGCCCGACGACCACCTTCGATTGGTTTTACATGATGAATAATCTGGAGTCCATCACAGGCCTCCGCTACTTGAACACCAGTGAGGTGACCAATATGGGCCACATGTTCAATAGTTGCTATAAATTGACAAGCCTTGACGTGAGCCACTTCAACACGTCCAGGGTGACCGCTATGAATTGCATGTTCCATGACTGCAGGAATCTGCAAACGATCTATGTGGGCACTGGTTGGAGCACAGCGGCCGTGACATACTCAGACAATATGTTCTATAAATGCTCCAGCTTGGTGGGTGGAAAGGGCACGACCTACAATTACAGCCATGTGGATGCGGCCTATGCACACATCGACGGCGGTCCCAGCAACCCTGGCTACTTCACCGATAGGAATGTCGTGCCTGAGGCCTATGCCTGCTACACGCCGTCGAACACGACGCTGACGTTCTATTACGACAACCAGCGCAGCAGCCGCACGGGCACGACCTACGACCTGAATACGGGAAACAACGATACCGAATGGGAATCGGACGGCACCAATGTTAATGTGACCAAGGTGGTCTTTAACTCCTCGTTTGCTAGTGCCCGCCCAACGACTACCTATGCTTGGTTCTATGGCATGCGGAAGCTTGAATCCATTACGGGCATAAGTTACCTGAACACCAGTGAGGTGACTATTATGACTTGGATGTTTAGTGAAAGCACAAAGTTGACAACCATTGACTTGAGCGGCTTCAACACAGCCAAGGTGACTAACATGCAAGGCATGTTCTCTTGCTGTAACAAGTTGACGACCATCTATGCCGGTAGCGGTTGGACGACTAATGCCGCCACATCATACAGTAATATGTTCTTTAATTGCACCAGCCTGGTGGGTGGCCAGGGCACAACCTGGAACTCATCCAACCCGACCGACAAGACATACGCCCACATCGATGGCGGCCCGAGCAACCCGGGCTACTTCACCGCAAAGAACGCCGGCCTGCGTGGCGACGTGAACGGCGACGGCCAAGTGAAGATTGACGACGTGACCGCCTTGATTAACCTGCTGCTCTCGGGCAACACTTCAGCACCTGCTGCCGACTGCAACCAGGACGGCAAGCTAGCCATCGGCGACGTGACCGCATTGATTAACTACCTGCTCAGCAGCCAGTGGTGATGCTCGCTGCGCTCGCAGTTTAAAGTTTAATGTTTAATGGTTAATGAAGCATCCGCGCTCCAACCAAACGGAACGCGGATGCTCATTATCCATTCTCCACGGCGTTAGCCGTTCAAGTTCGCGGATGCTCATTAACCATTATCCATTCTCCATTCTCCACGGCGACAGCCGTTCAGCGAGCAACGCGAGCATCAAAGGTTTTTCTCGGTTTTTCTTTTGGTTTTGTATTGTTTTTCGTATTTTTGCAACAAAATAACAATAATGACTTAATTTTTTACTGCTTATGAAAAGAATCTATCTCTTTAAGGCAATAGCCCTGGTAGCGTTCCTCGCGTGCGCCTTGTGTGCCAGCGCTGCAACAACGACTTTCTCTAAAGATGGCATCTACTACCAGTTGACGACTTACTCTGACGGGAGAGGAGTGCTCACTGTACAGAACAATGGGAGTTTCAACACCTATTCGGGCGTTGTACACATTCCGGATAGTGTTACTTACAACGATGTGTCCTATCCTGTTACGGGTATTGGTTACCAAGCGTTCAAGGACTGTACAAGGCTTACGGGCGTCACGATACCCGAGGGCGTGACGATGTTGTTGAACGAGAGTTTTGCCGGGTGTACCTCGCTGACGAAAATCACCTTGCCCAGCACCATGTACAGCATTTACAACTATGCCTTTACGGGGTGCACCAGCTTGACGAGCGTCACCTGCTTGAGTGAAACGGCCAGGTCGTTCAATGCCAACAACTTTGATGAGACCACCTATGCCAACGCCACACTTTATGTCCCTCAAGGCTCAAAGAGCAGCTACCAGAGCACCGCAGCCTGGTCACAGTTCTCCAACATTGAGGAAATCAACAAGTTTGTGGTTGACGGCATCTATTACACGGTGACCAGCGGCAACAACGTGAGTGTGACCTACAGGGAGTCGCCCAATTTTCGCAGCTACTATGGCGAGGTGCATGTTCCTGAAACCGTGACCTATCACGGTGTGACCTATACCGTGACCGGGATTGGCGAATCGGCATTCAGGGAATGTCACACAGCTGACAGGAAATTGTACGTCACGCTTCCCAACACAGTACAGACCATCGAGACCTTTGGTTTCTATATGTCTAATCTTACTTACATCGAGTTGGGAACAGGGCTTAGGTCTATTGGCGGACTTGCCTTTGCGGGAACCGAGTCCACTCTTAATATCATTAACTGTCATGCGATGAATACCCCCACGGTACAATTAAACACTTTTGCCGAAGAGCACTATGAAAATACCATCCTGTGGATACCACGCATGGCGTATGGTAGATACACGAGCGCAAACTATTGGAAGAACTTTAACCAGGATCATCTGTTCTACGGTTATGATTTCATTAAGGACGGCGTCTATTACGGAATCAACTCCTATTCAAATACCGTGGAGGTATCGGCTTATGCCATTTCTGTCGATTCCACAAGACTGTACAGCGCCTATTCCGAATTACAGGATATGACCATTCCTTACACGATTAATTACCAAGGGGTTGATTATACTGTCAATCGTATTGGCATGGCTGCGTTCTATCATTGGAAAATAAATAACATCACATTGCCCAATAGCATCCAGAGTATAGAGCGAAACGCATTTAGTTATGTTGATAATTTGGAACACATCAAGATGAATGAAGGTGTGACCAGTATCGGAAGAATGGCATTTGCTAATTGCAGCAGTCTGCAGAAAGTTGTCATACCCAATACTGTGAAATCCCTCGATTATGGTGCTTTCTATAACTGTACTGCGATCGATACCCTGATTTTAGGCGCTGGCGTGGAACAGATTGGCCAGTATGCATTCAGATCATGTGACAATATCGGTATTGTGCTCAGTTTTCCGCTCATTCCGCCTGTGATATCTGAGAATGTTTTTACCAGTGAAACCTATAATGATGCTAACTTATATGCTGCGGTTTCGGCACTTCCTGCCTATCAGACCGCTGTGGGATGGCGCAATTTCAATCATATCGTAAACATGCACACACTTGACGAAGCCTTGAATGCGCCAGGTGGAAACATCCACTTTGTAGAAAGCGACTATTCCTGGATTGTGTGGGACGATGGCGAGAGGCTCTTTGCCATGTCTGGCAATGCCGGTGTGCATAATAGTTCTTCGACGCTGTCGACCACTGTCAAGGTTTCTGAACCGTCCATCTTGTCGTTTGATTTCAAAGCCTGGGGTGAAAGTGCTGTGGACAATCCAAACACAACCTATGATGAGTGCGTGTTTATGGTGAACGGCACATCGATATTCCGTTACGGAGCCCGTGACAACGATTGGGAGACCTTCACTTATGAACTGCAGCCCAATGTCACCTACCAACTGCGTTGGTTCTATCACAAGGACGTCAGTGACAATGGCGTGGGTGACTACTTTGCTCTGGACAATATCAAGATTGCACCCAAGGCCCAGCGCGGCGACGTGAACGGCGACGGCCAAGTGAAAATTGACGACGTGACAGTCCTGATCAATCTCCTGCTCACTGATGGCGCTCTCTCGGCTGCTGCCGACTGCAACCAGGACGGCAAATTGAGCATCAACGACGTCACCTCCCTCATTAATTACCTCCTCTCAGGCACTTGGTAACCTTTAGGTGATGCGAACTCCCGCTATCAGATAAGAGAATAGTGAAGCATTCGCACTCTTGCAAAATAGAGTGCGGATGCTGACTTTAAATACTTAGCGACTTAGCGGCTTTGCGTGAGCTCTCAAGTATTCGGCTATCTCTCTAGAATGTGCAAGCAAGCTCGCACATTTTGTCATGTCAGCAATAATTACTACCTTTGCAGGCCAATTAATTGAAGGAAACGACATTAATAACCATATTATTGAAAAAGACATGAAATTGTTAGAAGGAAAAGTGGCGCTCATTACTGGAGCCGCCAGGGGCATCGGCAAGGCCATCGCACTGAAGTATGCTGCCGAGGGTGCCGACATCGCATTCACCGACCTCGTCATTGACGAAATCGGCAAGCAGACCGAGCAGGAAATCGCAGCGCTCGGCGTCAAGGTCAAGGGCTATGCCAGCAATGCTGCCAGCTTTGAGGAGACCGAGGCCGTGGTCAAGCAGGTCCACGAGGACTTCGGCCACATCGATATCCTGGTTAACAACGCCGGTATCACCAAGGACGGTATCATGCTCCGCATGACCGAGCAGCAGTGGGATGCCGTTATCGCCGTTAACCTCAAGAGTGCGTTCAACTTCATCCACGCCCTGGTGCCCATCATGATGCGCCAGCGCAGTGGCTCAATCATCAACATGGCATCGGTAGTGGGTGTTCACGGCAACGCCGGACAGGCCAACTACGCAGCCAGCAAGGCCGGCCTCATCGCCCTGGCCAAGAGCATCGCCCAGGAGATGGGTAGCCGCGGCATCCGTGCCAACGCCATCGCTCCCGGCTTCATCGACACCGACATGACCAAGGCCCTGCCCGAGGAAGTACGCAAGGAGTGGTGCCAGCGCATCCCCCTGCGCCGTGGCGGCACCGTCGAGGATATCGCCAACGTGGCTACCTTCCTTGCCAGTGACATGTCGAGCTATGTCAGCGGCCAGGTCATCCAAGTGGATGGCGGCATGAACATGTAATCACCGTCGTTGACCATCTCTCCACTTCCCTTATTGGAAAGTATATGTGCCGTGGCTCTGCCGCGGCATTTTTTTGATGTTTTTACTTGAAATACTTGGAAAATCTAAATAATTGTATTTATTTTGCGAAAAACAAGATTAAAGTATCATTTTTATATTTAAAATTTAAACATTATGATGAAGTCTTTACTCGTTACTGTGGCAGCATTCACAGTGTTGAGTGCGTCAGCCCAATTGAAGAATCCTCATGCTGGTGTGCTGCGGCAGGACCGGCTTGTTACCAATGTGCGTTCTCAGGCGTTGAAGCAGGAAGTGCATCAGGCTTCTGATGCCGGGTTGTTCCAAAAAGCCCCGAAGAAAGAGGACGGCAGTATTTCATGTCGCTACGTGCGCCCTGCTGGCGCTTTCTCTGGCTCCATCGTGCTCGAACACGATGCTTATGGCTATGAGTTCTTGGCACCATACATCATGTTGAAGCCTTATGTCCCTTACACGTTCAAATCAGTGACTGAAGGTCTGGACGATTCTCACAGTCTGGTTTGGGGCTATCAGCTTTGGGTGACTAACCAGAGTGGTGAATGGGAACAGCAATGGTTTTATGAAATTGGAACAGAGGAACTTGATGTCAAGTACGGATGTGAGGTTGATGAAGTTCCTATCCTGTATGTTGCCAAAGGCGATGAAGAGGTGGCATCCTATCAGATGGGCAACTACAAGAATAGTGTAGTCGATGACGGCGTCTCCATGACTGAAGAGTTGATTCCATGCCATGTGTTTGCCACTCCCACCTATGAAGACCCATGGCAAAATAGCCCTGATTTGCTCTTGTCAAGCAAGACATTTTGCACTAATGGCAGCCAATACATGACAAACTACTACGATGGCGCTATTCCATGGGCAGACAATATGAGCGGTTGGTGGTTTGGTAAGAACGGTGGCCTTCCCAGTGGAGGACGTATTGATGGTATCGCCCAGGCCTTTGAGAAACCCACATCTCCCTACGTGCTTAGGAAGGTGGTTCTTTGGACCACACATCTCTCGGTTGATGCTCCTGTTGATTTGACTTGTAAGGTGTATCGTCTCTCAGATGGCATTCCTGCTTATGATCCTGCAGTATATGTCACTCTTCCCGAGGAGCCCGGTGAACTCATTGCCATTGGGCATGCTACAGTGACTCCCGAGACTGCCGAGGAGAATGACGGCTTTATCGTTTTCACGCTCTACGGTGAGGATGATGGTATCGAGTATGAGATAACTCCTGAGATTAATGACAACATCTTGATTGCCATTGATGGTTATAATGACGTGGACATGGAGAACCTGCGTGATTTCACCGCGATGATCAGCAGTGATTACCATGTTGATGAAGGTTACGGCGAGTTGGCTTACCTCAAGTACAGTGCACCTGACGCCGATGGGAACTTCAGCGGTGACTATGTGTGGACTGGTCTGAACAACTTTTTCTCAATTGGTGAGATGAAGACAGGCCTGACCATCTTTATGGTTGCCGATTATCCCTATTTGACATTCAACCGGCCCGACATAGAACATGGGGAATATACCTTTGGCGGAGTGGGTGGCATGCTGCAACGACAAGTCTTTGGCGAGACCACTCCTGGCATCGAGTTCAAGGCATGGAAGCTGAGTGCTGATGGTGGATGGGAGATGACCTGTAATGGCGGAGAAACACCCGACTGGCTGGAAATTGAGCTCATCGATGGCGAGGAGGAAGGCGAGTTCAACAACATTGTCACAGCCCAGGTGTTTGCCGAGCCGCTCCCCTTGGGTGTGCCTTATCGTGAGTCAATCGTCAGGTTCTCATTCGCTGGTGCCTACATCGACTACAAGTTCATCCAGGGTGAGAAAATTGCGCCTTGTCCTTGCTTCGGTGATTTTGGGTATGAGGGCGAAGTCACCATTGCCAACCTTAACTGCATGATTGATTACATGATAGAGGATATGTATGACGACTGTCTGGACTTGAATGAGGATGGAGAATTCACTATCGCTGACATCAACATCCTGATTGATTACATTTTATTATATTCTAATTAGTTTTTCAGGCTAATACAGAGAATCATTTTATCAGAAAATAACGATGAAGAAAGTTGTCTTAACCATTTTGACCGTCTTGATGGGCTTGCCGATGTGGGCTCAGGGCGGTGACGTGTATGAGCGTTCCAAGGAGTATGAATGGCCCACCGACCCACTGGTTGTCGAAAAGCTGCATCAGTGGCAGGACCTGAAGTTCGGCGTCCTGTTCCATTGGGGAGTGTATGCCGTGCCGGGTATGGTCGAGAGTTGGGCTATCTGTGACGAGGACTGGGTGACGCGTGACACGACCATGACCTACCAGCAGTATAAAGACTGGTACTGGGGACTGGCCGACAAGTTCAATCCTGTCAAGTTTGACCCAGTACAGTGGGCCGAGGCTACCAAGCAGGCTGGCATGAAGTACATGATCTTCACGACTAAGCATCACGATGGCTTCTGCATGTTTGACTCAAAGTACACCGACTACAGTATCGCCCATCATGCCTTCAAGGACAACCCCAAACGCGACGTGCTGCGCTATGTCCTGGATGCCTTCCGCGACAAGCAGTTCATGATAGGAACCTATTTCTCCAAGCCTGATTGGCACTGTCAGGACTACTGGTGGGACGTGTATCCAACCAAGCGTGGCCGCAATGTGAACTATGATATCAAGAAGTGGCCCCACCGTTGGGAGAGCTTCAAGCGATATACCCATAACCAGATGGAGGAAATCCTCTCCAATTACGGTAAAGTGGACATCTTGTGGATGGATGGCGGCTGGGTATGCCCCGAGAACAATCAGGACATCGACATGCCTGCAATCGCGACCATGGCACGCGGTCACCAGCCTGGCCTCATCATGGTGGACCGCACCATCCATGGTCCCTACGAGAATTATCAGACACCTGAACGTACAATACCCGAGACTCAGCTCAATTTTCCATGGGAGAGCTGTATCCCCTTGAGTGACGATTGGGGATGGGTGCCCCGTCCTCGCTGGAAAAGCCCCGAGCGTGTTGTGAATACCCTTGTTGAGATTGTTGCCAAGGGAGGTAACCTCGTCCTGGGCGTGGGTCCCACACCCGAGGGACTCATTCAGCCCGAAGCCGTCGAGCGTCTGCAAGGCATCGGCGACTGGCTCAAGCGTAATGGCAAGGCGATTTACAACACGGTGGCTACGCCCGACTACCACGATGGCAACATGTGGTTCACCGCATCCAAGGACGGCCGCACCATCTATGCCATCTATATGCTCAAGGAGGGCGAACAGCTGCCGGCCACCATCAGCTGGAACAAGAACCTGCCCAAGAAGGGCCAGAGCGTGAGACTCGTGAGCAACGGCAAGAAAGTGAAGAGCAAAGTGACCAACGGCACCATCGAGGTCCAGCTCCCCGCTGGCCTCAAGCAACAGTCTGTTGCCCTGGAGTACAGGGTGAAATGATGCTCGCTGCGCTCGCAGATGAGTGATTAGAGATTAGTGATGCATCCGCATTCAGGTCAAGCGGACGGAATGCGGATGCCATTGTATTTATTGTCTTCCTTTTTAACTTGGCGGCTTAGCGTAAGCTTATATATGCTGATGCTCCAATTAAAAAAGGAGCGCGTAGCCCCTCTAAACTTTAAACCCTAAACTCTAAACTGCGAGCGTCAGCGAGCATCAGTCTTCGCCTTCGGCGACTTCACACTGGCACATCTCGCGGTATTCCTCCCAGTCGGGGTCTTCTTCCGCCTCAAATTGCAGGGGTAGGGCAGGGAAGGGTGCCATCACCTCGTTGAACTTGCGTTGGAAAATGTGCAGCGAACGCGTGTAGAATACCCAGTTGCGTTGTCCGTCACCCGTATAAATACCCGTCATCACGGCAACGGGATCGCGGTCAAAGCACCCGTTCAAGGCGTCGGTAACTTCTTCCATCACCTTGCTGTCGGTATAGCTCGGCAGGCCCTTGGCATCGCCCTCATAGGGCCACGTCACCTCCACACGGTAGCGGTACACGCCAGTGGCGATGACATTGTCCAGTGCCCGTCGTCCTGTCACCAGGATTAGGCTGCCATTGTCACCCTCAGCTGGTGCCGTCCACCAGTCATCGCTGATTCTTAACTTAGCCATTGTGTTTAAGAACCGCTGATAAATTAGGGATATGAGAACTTGAACTCCTCGTACTTGAGGTGGCCGTCCTTGCCTTGCGTGCGTGCCGCTGTGATGTAGAAGGTGGCCATGACGGTAGGAGCGGTGTTGTTATTGGCTTCATTATACTTGCCGTTTGCCAAGTCCTTCATTACCACCTCATTAAGGTAGGCTTTGAATTTAGGGGCGAACTCCTCATATTTCTTTATCGCTTCATTGTCGGTTTTCTCAAACTCTGAAGCTTCACCAGTAGTATAATTGACGGGTTTGTCATACACTGACTGGTTTTCCTTGATCCAAGCCTGGATGTCATTCAACAGCTCATCGGGGCCAATGAACGATACATAGCCAGCCGAGATGGTGTAGGTGACATAGAGGGGATGTTCGGGCTCAGGACTGTTGTCCCAATCACAGGAAGTGATGGCTATGGCCGAAAATAACAGCGTCAGCAGAGCCAACGATACGGTCTTTAGATTTCTCATATAATGACGAATCTTTGAGATGTTTTTTATTTTTTGCAAAATTAGGTATAATTCTGCAATTACCGAAATATTGCTGACGGATAATTCTCCGTCAGGCTCCTTTTTTTAGTGTCCAAACAACCGCCAAATTGGGCAAAAAGCCCCAAAAATTGGTTAAAAACGGCGATTCTTAGCCAAAATGACTTGTTAATATCTTTTTTCTACCTATCTTTGCAGACCTCTATCAGGATGGGGTGTCTCTTCCCGATGGTGGAAATGATGGCGTCATGTCTGCTGTGTGGCACTCGTGATGTCAGCAAATATGAACCAATGCTAAGAAGGAATGAATAAGACATTATTGGTGATAGCCACGTTGGCAATGTTGACCTTGTTCTCATCGGCCTATTATTCGGCACCTGCCGACAGCCGAATCGGGTACAGGGCACCGTCACTTGTCCTGGGTAACAGCAATGGCTTGTCCCCGTTGCAGCAGCATCGTGGCGAGAACATCTTGCTCACATTCTGGGACTCCTCTGATGCACAATCGCGTCTGGACAATATGCGCTATGACCGCTTGGCTCGTCAGTCAGGCGATGCCTATGTCCACGTGTCGGTGAATCTGGATCGCAGTGTCAGTGTGTTCAACAGCATCGTTGCCCTTGATAACCTGAACCGCTCCGCCCAGTTCTCCACCTCGGTTGATGTGCAGGATAACATCATCAAGAGTTGGCGACTCGACGAGGGCTACCACTCATTCCTGCTCGACACCAACGGCAACATTGTTGCTATTGACCCCGATGAGCGAACGCTGGCTCAGGTCAAGTAAAGCAGAGCAAAATCTTATTTTTCTGGAAAATACCACAAGGTCGGTGATACATGTCACTGACCTTGTTTTTTATCTGAGTTGGAAAGACTCGTTTTCTGTGAATCAGTGCGTTAGCGATTCCCCCTCTAAGATTAGAGGGGGCAAGGGGGCGTTGATGCTACAAGAGAAAGTGCTTTGAGGGTAAATCATACTCCTCCGCCCAGAAGGGCGCCTCCCCTATCTTATGGAATGAGTTGAGTATCAGTACCTTATCTTCATTAAACTTGCGTTTTTTCTCGATTGTGTCTCTTCAGCGTCGGGTGAACGAGCCACCTGAAGAAGGGAATTCGGCTCATCCCGATCAGGATGGCCATTGCCGTGGCGGTATAGAGGACGATAAACGGGAAGGTGGTTGGCCAGCCGTGGTCCCTGACGAGGGGGAGGAACACGATGCTGATGATGAACATGTGGTACAGGAAATAGAACAAGCTGTCCTTGCCGATGAAACGCAAGGGTTTCCAATCCCTCACGATATTGAACACCAACAGTGACATCGCGATGGAGCAGGTCAGGATGAGCGCTTTCTCGGGCACACCGCTCAGGTCGTAGTGGTCGGCACCGTTCATGACGTTACCGCAGCGCGGGAACAGCCAGAAGATGATGGGCAGCAGCACGACTACTGTAGCGATGTGCAGCACATTGTTCTTCCACCAGCGGTCGTTGAGCGCACCCTGGCGGTAATAATAACCCAGCAGGAAGAATACAAAGAAGTTGAGTGTGCGCTGTAACGACAGGAAAGTGCCCAAGTGGGTCAAGCCGCACAGTATCGACAAGGCCAGGGCGATGGCCAGGTAAAGCCATGGCCTGCGCAATAACGGCTTTGGTGTATAATAGAGCAGGATTCTCCAGAAGATGAGACTCATCAGGTACCATAGCACACCGAAGGGGACCGTCCTCAACGCCTTGAAGAAATCTCGCCCTGCAAAAGAAACCCAGATGCTGTTAAGCAGTTGGAATACGGCCAGCGTGATGGCGATGTTCAGCACACCGCGCCACAGGTCTCTGGCGGTCTGCTGCTCGGGCGACTTGGTGAAGTATCCTGATACCAGGATGAATAGCGGCATGTGGAAGACATAAATCAGTCCCATCACCGCATGGTTGATGATATTGGAGTTATCCAGCGTAGTGATGAAGTGCCCCAAGACCACCAGGATGATGAGCAAGCCCTTGAGGGAATCTATTCTGTTGTCTCTTGCCATTAGTCTTTACAATATCATTTGCAACAGGGCGACGTCACGATAGGTGTTGCCGCGTTTCACCCATGACTGCAGCACACCGGCGCGGCGGTAACCGTAGTCCTCAAACAGGGTCAGGCACACCTCGTTGTCAAGGGCGATAAATACATAGATCTGCCGCAGTCCCAAGTGCTCGCGGGCATAGGCCGTCAACAATTCCAGCGCTTGGCGTCCCAGACCCTTGCCGCGCTGCTCGGCGGCAATGAACAGCCCAAGCTCTGCACGGTTGTTCAACGGGTCAAAGTTGAGGAAATCCACAGTCCCGATGGGCGTGCCGTCTTCGGTCAGCGTGATCATCAGGCGCAGTTGCCGCTGGGCATAGATATCGCCCGTGTATTGCTGCAGGTAGTTCCACAACGCCTCGCGCGAGTAGGGTGCGACAGTGTCGCTTACGACCCACAGCGCCGTGTCGTTCTCCCACTGGAAGAGCGTGTCGAGGTCGGTGGGCTCCAGTGCCCTCAATGTCACAAGGTCATTTTTCAGCAGTTGGCTCATGGTCATGACATTTTAGGGGAGATGACAATGCCGTGGCGGTCGGCAAAGATATGGAATGCGATGCGGTTGCTGTCGCTGTGTTCACGGATGTAATCCACGACTTGGGCACAGGTGCGGCAACCGTCGTCAATGAGCACGTTGTAGCGCCCCGTGGCGGGGATGCTCTCCTGGTAAGTGCTGATGCCGGCACGCTTGGCGACCTCATCGGCATGGTCACTGACGATGACCCAGGGCCATGTCTCAGTCAGCGGTTTGTTCTTGGCAGGCAGCATGCGCTTGACGAGCCGCCGTGCCATCGCCATCCCGGCACGGATGATAACACCCAGCTTGACGATAGGATAGAAGATGATGTTGAACCGCGGGAAATGCTTGCGGTAGAAGATGAGCATCGCGTCATAGAACACCTTGACGTAGCGCATCGAGTCCTTGTGGGTGCTCTCGCCCTTGTAGTGAACCATGGGCGTCGGCAGGAACCAGTTCTCATAGCCTGCCTTGACGATGCGGTAACTCAGGTCGATGTCTTCACCGTACATGAAGAAGTCCTCGTCAAAACCGTCCAACTGTTGAAGCACACTTGTGCGACACAGCATGTAGGCTCCTGACAGGATATCGATACACTGTGGTCCCAGGTCACTCAGGTAACGCAGGTGATACTTGGCGAACCACGGTGAGCGCGGGAACAATTTTGACAGGCCGAAGATCTTGCAGAACGATACCCACGGCGTCGGGAATGAGCGCTTGCTCTCGGGAAGGAACACGCCGTTGCCATCCATCATGCGGGCACCAATCGCCCCACACTTGGGGTGAGACCGCATCCACGCGATGCCTTCTTGCAGGCAGCGTGGAGTGATGATGGTGTCAGGGTTGAGGATGAGCGTGAACTCGCCGCGCGCCTGCATGATTGCCTGGTTGTTGGCACGGGCAAATCCCACATTTTCCTTGTTCTCGATAAAGGTGACCTGTGGGTGGCGCTCACGCGAGAAAGCGATACTGTCGTCGCCCGACAGGTTATCAACTACGACAACCTCGCCTGCCATGCCTTGCATGGCCTGCTCCACCGAGCGCAAGGTCTGTTCCAGCAGATACTTCACGCGGTAGTTGACGATGACGACGGTCAATTCCATTTCTTCTTTAATTATAACGTGAGATTACTCGTTTTCGTATTTATAACTCAGTGCAGCGCCCAGTGCCGTGCAGTAGGGCGCGTACTTGGGAATATGGAAGTGCACGCTATATAGCTTTTCCATAAGCGGGAACACTTTTCGGCACAGGTTCAGTTCAGTGAGGCCGCCAACAAGGACAAAATCCTTGAAACCGCCATTGAGCTGGGACAATACTGCTGCCGAACCGATGGTCTCAAGCACCATGTGGATGAGTCCGGCTGCAATGTCGTTGTCGTCGGGAGTGCGTTGCAGGACCTTTGCAAACAAGGATGCGGTAGCGTCCCCTGTCAGGTTGCCAAGTTCGTCTTTGCAGATGTCCTCGATCAACAGATTGACATGTGCCGGATTGCCCTTGTCGGCCATATTGCTGATTTCCTTCACGTTACTGGTGCCCAGCAGCAGACGAGCCAGGCCCTGTAGTGAACCGCCACCCATACCGATGCCGCCGATGTGCCGTATCTCGTCACCATCAACGCGCACCAGAGAGGTGCCGGTGCCCATCGACACCACGATCATGTGGTCCAGTCCGCTGTCAAAGCGGGCTCCCATGCCGTTAGCGATGAATTCATCCACTTTAGCAGTGGGGCGGCCGAGCATAGGTAATTTCAGGTCCTTGGCACCGATACCTGTGAGCATGACTTGTTCGACGCTTTCCAGCGTTGTGTCGTTGTCGTTCAGGTATTTGCCGAGGGCTCCGTAGATGGCCGTTGAGGCATCACTGCTCTTGACAGTCATGGGCGCCATGATGCGTTCGCCGTTCTCGATGCCGATAATCTTGGTGGAACTGATGCCCGCGTCTATGCCGATGATGATGCTCATGCCAGGTTATTCGTTTCTCTCTTCACTAGTCTCTAATCACTAATCTGCAGTTAATTGCAACTCGGATCACTGGGCAGATTGAGCCACAGACGGTACTTGTCGCCAAAGCGGGCTACGGCATCTCGCCACTGGTCGTCATCACCCTCGCCCATGAGCAGTTCACGTCCGCCGTTGTGCAGTACCGCCCAATCGTGACGCTTCAGCTCGCTGGCGATCTGGTCTTTCTCCCAACCGCTGTAACCCAGGATGAACTTGATGCGACCTTCGACAGGTGCACCCAGTTCCACATAGCGCTTGATGGCCTCAAAGTCACCGCCAAACCACACGCCGTCGCCCACGTCAATCGCTTCGGGGACAACTTCGGGACCCAGCGTGTGCATGTAAAAAAGCATCTGTGTGCCTACGGGACCGCCAATATACAGGGGAATCTCCTCCACGGTCTCGATGTCGGGCATGATGTCGCGCAGGTTGTAACCCATGTAATGATTGACGACCACACCCATGGCACCCTCGCCCTCATCGGGATCCACAATGAGAATCAGCGACCGTTTGAAGAAAAAGTCGCCAACCGTGGGTTTTGCCACTAAAATGGAGCCGCGTTTGGGCTGTGGTTGCTCATCGTTAAGATGGTAGATGTCCTGATCCCAGTCATTCATGCTTGCAAAGGTAGTGCAAGTTGAACGAAATGCCAAATTTATTTTGATAAGTGCTCTAATAAATCGGCTGTTTTCACGTTATATATGTAAACACTATAGTTTGATAGCAATGAGAGTGATGAAATTTGGCGGTACCTCGGTCGGATCTGTCGAGAGTCTGCTCAACCTTAGGAATATAGTCAATGCCGAAACTAAGCCTGTAATTGTGGTGGTTTCGGCTATGGGTGGTTTCACCAATCAGTTGTTGGCGATGTGCGAGCAGGCACAGCAGCGCGACATATCTTGTCTCGAGACGCTCGAGCTCGCTCGTAAACGTCACCACGATGCCATCGACGGCGTGGTTGTCGAGTCGATGCGCGACGAGGTGCATGCCACAATCGACCGCTTTATCGATGAGAGCCTCAAGCCTTATTACTTGGCGCTGGCTACCAATCCCCACATGCCGGTAAAGGAAATCGAGCGCGTGTGTGATGCCATCGTGGCTCATGGCGAGATCCTCTCGTCGGCCATCGTTACGGGAATGTTTGAGGATGGTGTGCCTCATCTCTCGCTCAACTACATGCGCACGGTCCCCGATGCCGCTGGACGCATCCTCGACTGGCAGGAGACTGAACGCCTCGTTAAGGATGACTTTGCCGATTTGGCCGATGGTGTTCATGTGGCGCAGGGCTTTATCTCACGTGATAAGGAAACGGGCGACGTGACCAATCTGGGACGTGGTGGCAGCGACTACACCGCCGCTATTCTTGCCACGTTGCTTGATGCCGAGGCGTTGGAAATCTGGACCGATGTTGACGGTTTCATGACTGCCGACCCGCGCACCCATCCCGATGCCACAGTCATCCCCCAGATGACCTATGCCCAGGCCCAGGAAATGTGTGACGCCGGTGCCAAGGTTATCTATCCGCCCACCATTGCCCCTGTGGCGATGAAGCACATTCCCGTGTGGGTGAAGAATACCTTCAATCCCGCTGCTCCGGGAACCGTCATCCTTGACAGTTAAGCTGTTGGATATTAGATAACCCCTAACTTCTAACTCCTAACTTCTAACTCCTAACTCCTAACTCCTAACTCCTAACCAAATAGATGCTCTATCACAGCTCTAATAACCATCAAAACACTGCTACGCTCGAGCAGGCAGTCACCAAAGGGTTAGCGCCCGATGGTGGACTCTACATGCCTGATAGCGTGCCACGACTGCCTAAGGCTTTCTTGCGCAACATGAGTGCCATGTCGTTGCAGGAAGTGGCCTATGCGATTGCATCCTATGCTTTCCAGGGCGATGTGCCTACTGATGTGCTGCACGATATCGTCTTTGACGCCTTTGATTTTGATATCCCGCTGGTCAAGACGCCTGGTGGCCACTATGTGCTTGAACTTTTCCATGGTCCCACGATGGCGTTCAAGGACGTTGGCACCCGCTTTATGGCACGATTGCTTGACTATTACCGTACCCGTCATCCCGAGTGGAGCACGCTCAACGTGCTGGTGCCCACCAGTGGCGATACGGGCAGTGCTGTGGCCAACAGTTTCTGGAAGATGCCGGGCGTCAATGTCTATGTGCTCTATCCCCGTGGAGCTGTGAACAAGATTCAGAAGTCGCAGTTTGCGACCTTGGGCGAGAATGTGACCGCCATTGAGGTCAATGGCTCGTACGACGACTGCAAGTCGCTCGTTGAGGAAGCCTTTATGGATGCCGAGCTCAATGATGCCATGCGACTCACCAGCGCCATGTCGATCAACTATGCCCGCATCGTTCCGCAGATGGTCTATTATTTCTGGGCATACGTTCAACTTGCCAAGCAGCAGGTGGATATCAGCAAACTCGTGTTTGCTGTGCCGTGCTCCAACCTGGGAAATCTTGCCAGTGGACTGATGGCACAGTCGATGGGACTGCCTGTTAGGCGCTTTGTCAGCGTTGAGAACCAGAACAATATTTTCTATAACTACGTCAAGACGGGTGTCTTTACCCCCAAGCCTACCAAGTACAGCATTGCCCCGGCACTGGATGCCGGATGCCCCAACAACTTTGAGCGTGTGGTGGAGATCCTGGGCAGTTATGAAAACATCTGCCGTCACATCCATGCCTACAGCTACGATGACAACCAGATTATCGATACCATCATGAAGACTTATGATGATGAAGGTTATCTGCTTGATCCTCACAGTGCTGTCGCTTATCGCGCTATGGCCGAGGATCTGCAGCCGGGAGAGACTGGCGTAGCGCTGGCCACCGCCCATCCCGCCAAACTCAAGCAGTTAATGGAAAATATTATTGAAGAACCTGTAATCCTGCCCGAACAGCTGGCACGTTTTGTCAGCAGCGACCTTCACATCAAGAAGATGCCTAACGGCTTCACTGCCTTCAAGCGCCTCCTCCTGGAGAATGCCTAAGGCTTCCACGGGATACCTCCGTCCTATCCGTAATCTCCGTTATTTCCGTTGCTCTGTCCAGGTAACGCTTGCTGTGTTACAACAGGAAGAACAGTGACACGCCGATGACCGAAATCAACGCGCCCAGCAGGCTTTTGGCAGTGATGGGCTGCTTGAACAGCCACCAGGCGGGCAGGATGATGATAATAGGTGTCAGTGCCATCAGTGTGCTGGCGATACCTGCTGCAGTATATTGCACAGCAAGCAACGATGCGCCCACACCGACAAAAGGCCCGAAGATGGTCGTCAGCAAGGCTGTCACGACGCCTTTGCGGTCACGCACACCCTTACCCAGCGGTGCGAAGCCGTCACGCAGGGCCATCAGTACGGTAAAACCGATAGTTCCTGCAATGCAGCGGAAGAAGTTGGCATGGAATGGCAGCATCCAGCCTGCCAGGTCGGTGGTGAGCGATGCCTCGTAGTGGTCCATGCCTATCTTGCTCAGCACCAGTCCCACACCTTGGCAAATAGCTGCACCGATGGCAAACAGCACACCAGCCAGCGGCAGTTTGAGCGACAGCTTGTGGTCGTCGCCGCGGCCCAGCACGGTGATGGAAATACCAGCCAGTGTGACAATCATGGCAAGGATGGCTGTGGGACGGATTTCCTGGCCCAGGGTGAACCAGGCCATGATGGCTGCGGTAATGGGGGCTAAGGTCATGAACAGTTGCCCGAACTTGGAACCGATGATAATGTAGCACTGGAACAGGCAGAAGTCACCGATGACATATCCCACCAATCCCGACAGCATCATCCACAGGTAGGCCTCGTTGCTCGCATGGGCGGGCAGGGGAGAGCCCGTCATCACCCAGAACAGGATGCCCGAGAACACCAGCGTGATGACCATGCGCATCAGGTTGAGCGTCAGGTTGCCCAACCGCTTGCTGCCATATTCGCTCAACAGCGCTGTCGCTGTCCACGAGAATGCTACTCCTATTGAAATCAGTTCACCAACGTATTGCATGGCCGCAAAGGTACTACAATTAGTTGATAGAGGATAGTTTTTTCTGCCTAGATGAGAGAATTGTCATAGTTTTCGGTCGGATGCATCTGTGCCCTCAGGGGTGTGCTTGCCCTTCTTTCATGATTTTATCGACTTCTTTTCAGCAAAAACTTAAAACTAACAACTGAAAACTGAAAACTATTTAGTATATTTGCAGATTGTAAACTACCGTTTTGACCTATTGGATTTGTTCAATGGGCTGAATGATAATATGTTAAAGCCAATAACTAGAATAAGATATGAGCGAAAAGACTAATGGAAAGAAGAAAAACAAGCGCCGCAGCATCGTCCGCAGGATGTGGACGTGCTTTGCCATCGTGATGGCTCTGCTGGTCGCTATGTTTGTGCTGATTTACAATGGCGTGATCGGCTACATGCCGCCTATCGACCAGTTGAAAAATCCCACCGACAAGTTTGCATCGACTATCTACAGTTCCGATGGTGTGGAGATGGGCCGCTATTACCGTAGCCGCAGCAACCGCATCTATGTGGACTTTGATGAGATGTCGCCGCATCTGACCGACGCCCTGATTGCCACCGAGGACTCGCGCTTCTACGACCACTCGGGTGTTGACCTCAAGGCTATCGGCCGTGCGATTGTCAAGCGCATCATCATGGGACAGAAGAGTGCCGGTGGTGGCAGTACCATCACCCAGCAGCTCGCCAAGCAGCTGTATTCTCCTGAGTCTCACAACATCTTTGAGCGTGCCTTGAAAAAGCCCGTCGAGTGGGTTATCGCTGTCAAACTTGAGCGTTATTACACCAAGGACGAGATTGTCAAGATGTACTTCAACCAGTTTGACTTCCTCAACAATGCAGTGGGTATCAAGATGGCTTCGGAGGTCTATTTCGACAAGGACCCCAAGGACCTGAATATCCAGGAGGCTGCCACGCTGGTGGGTATGTGTAAGAATCCCTCTTACTACAACCCGGTACGCTATGGTGAGCGCACACGCCAGCGCCGCAATGTGGTGTTTGAGCAGATGGTGAAGGCTGGTTTCCTGAGCGAGGCAGAGTGCGAACAGCTCAAGCAGTTGCCGCTGGTCATCAAGTTCAAGAAACTGGACCACAACGACGGTCCCGCACCTTACTTCCGTGAGGAGCTCCGTCGCGTGATGACTGCCAAGAAGCCCAAGCGCAGCGACTATCCCTCGTGGAACCAGCAGGCCTTCATCGACGACTCGGTAGCATGGGAGGTAAATCCCCTCTTCGGCTGGTGCAACAAGAACACCAAGCCCGATGGTTCACATTATGATATCTATACCGATGGTCTGAAGATTTACACCACGATTGACTCGCGTATGCAGGAATATGCCGAGAAGGCTGTCCACAAGCACATGAGCAAGACGTTGCAACCCGCCTTCCTGCGTGAGCGCGGTGGTACCAAGAATCCTTATACCAACAACAAGCAGGAGCTCTCCAGTGCCGGCAAGCAGGCGTTGATCAATGCCGCCATCCGTCACAGTGAGCGTTACCGTGTCCTGAAGAACCAGGGCTTGAGCGATGCCGAAATCATGGACAACTTCAAGAAGCCGGTCCAGATGCACCTGTTCAATTATGAAGGTGGTTTTGATGCTCAGATGTCGCCGCTCGACTCGCTGCTCTACACCAAGTCGTTCCTGCGCTGCGCCATGATGTCGATGGATCCCACGACGGGCTTTGTCAAGGCCTACGTCGGTGGTCCCAACTTCCGTTTCTTCAAGTATGACATGGTTTCGACAGGTCGCCGCCAGATTGGTTCAACAGTAAAACCCTTCGTCTATTCCCAGGCTATCGAGTTTGGCGGATTGACGCCCTGCTCTACGCGTCCCGGCGGTGCCCCCAACATCATCTGGCATAACGAGGTTTACAACCCTGCCAATGAGGGTAGCGGTGGTGGAATGTCCTTGAAGCAGGCTTTGACCTACTCCAAGAACTGGATCTCGGCAGGCTTCATGCGTGGTACGCGTGAGAACTGGATTGAGCGCAACGGTTATTACACCATGACGCCCGAGGAACTTGCCAAGTGGATGCACAGTTTCGGTATCACCAGTTATCTGGATCCCGTGCCCGCTTTGAGTCTGGGTTCTTGCGAAATTACTTTGAGAGAGATGGTGGCTGCCTATTCGGCTTTTGCCAATGGTGGTATGCGTGTTGAACCGGTTTATGTGTCGCGCATCACCGACAACCGTGGCAACGTGGTGGCAGAGTTCACCGGTAGCCAGACCGAGATTATGAGCGAGGATACCTACTTGAAGATGCTCTCCATGCTACTTGAGGTAGTGAACAGCGGTACGGGTGCACGCCTGCGCTATGCCTACGGCATTACTGCCGACATGGGCGGTAAGACAGGTACCACCAACTTCCACAGCGACGGTTGGTTCATGGGCTTCACGCCCGAACTGGTGACTGGCGTATGGGTCGGCGGTGAGGAGCGTTACATCCACTTCAACAGCATGGCAATGGGTCAGGGTGCCGAGGCGGCACTTCCCATCCTGGGCTACTTCATGAAGTGGCTGTATGACGACAAGAACCTGCCCTACAAGCAGAGCACCAAGTTTGAGTTCCCCAAGGACTTCAACGCCTGTGGCGATGAGCTGGGCGGCTATGCCGGCAGCGGAGGCGGCTGGCACGGCGGCGGAGGCGGCGGAGAATCCGGCGGCGACGGCGGTGGAGGCGGCGGCAACGACGACGCCACCGAAGGCCTCTTCGACTAGAATTATCTATAGTTACTATAGTCACTATAGCTACTATAGCTTCTATCACGACTATAGTTTCTATAAAATAAAGACCGCCACGGGCATTGCGCCCGTGGCGGTTTATCATTTGTTTATCTTGATAGGTTTAATCAGGATAATACAGTTTCTGAGCAGCCGCAAGGGTATTTTTCATCAGCGAGCAGATGGTCATGGGACCTACGCCGCCGGGGACGGGGGTGATGTATTCGCACTTGGGTGCTACCTCGTCAAACTTCACGTCACCGTTCAGGCGGAATCCCGTTTTGCTGTTGGCATCGGGAACGCGGGTGGTACCCACATCGATGATCACAGCGCCATCCTTCACCATATCAGCGGTGACGAAGTCGGGGCGACCGATTGCAGCGATGATGATATCGGCAGCGCGGCACTCTTCCTTCAGCGTCTTGGAGTGGCTGTGGCAGACGGTTACAGTAGCGTCGCCGTGTTCCTTCTGGAGCATCAGTTGTGCCATGGGCTTGCCCACGATGTTGCTGCGGCCCAGCACCACGCACTTCTTGCCCGAGGTGGGAATCTGGTAGCGCTGCAGCAGGGTGATGATGCCAAGGGGCGTTGCCGAGATAAAGCACGGCAGACCCAGTGCCATGCGGCCGGCATTCACGGGATGGATACCGTCAACGTCCTTGCGGTAGTCGATGACGTTAATGACCTTCTGTTCATCGATGTGCTTGGGCAGAGGCAGCTGTACGATAAAGCCGTCAACGTCAGGGTCATTGTTCAGGCCGCGGATGCAGTCGAGCAGTTCTTCCTCGGTCGTGTTCTCGTCCAGACGGATGAGCGACGACTTGAACCCGCACTTCTCGCAGGCGATGACCTTGTTCTTTACGTATGCTTCTGAGCCACCGTCGTGACCCACCAGCACGGCAGCCAGGTGCGGACGCTTCTGGCCCGATGCTATCATCTGCTCCACCTCGGCCTTAATCTCCTCCTTGATGGTAGCAGCAGTCATTTTTCCGTCTATTAATTTCATTATCGTCTCTTTATCAGTTGTTTACTAAATGTCGCTTAAAATCAAGCCACAAAATTACTCATTTTTTGTGAATTAGGACGGCTTTACGGCCAACTTTTCAATAATGCTGTTGGTTTTGTTGTTAAATGTTGGCACGGATAGTCCTCATTTTTTCACAATCCCACGAACAACGGGCCACCCCATCACTCCTTGGCGCCAGTCCACAATACAAGTGTCACCCACTTGGAGCGGACCATGGATGTCATCATCACTCATGACAAATGAGCTGTTGTCGTCGGTATATTTCCATTCGACCCAGGCCCAGGTGTTGTCTCCGTCAATGGTTTTGTCGGTGATGATAGCCATTCGCTCACGTTGCACTGGTGTGATATAATAATTCGCCAAAATACTGAGGATAAACGGGAAAACAATCATTGGTATTATAGTTAACGGTCCGAACTTGATGTATCCCTTTCCCCTCAAGAAAAAGCATAACCCGATAAAGGCGAATACGATAATTACGCCTGGTACCGAATCAAATAAAAAATCATCTAAAAAATTATAAAGTTTGGGCAGCTCCATCCGTTGTGATAGTCCTCCTGAAGCGAAGAATGCAATCCAGAATGCTAGTTGTAAAAGGATGCACCATCCAGGTTCATCGCCGTCCTCGTCATGGGTGTCACCATGGAAGAATGCCCCCACGAACGTCCGAAACCTAAATTTTAAGCGTCTGATTAGTCCTGGTTTTGAGGCTGTCACGGTAATACTTTCTTTTTCAACCGTTCCAGTCCTGGGGCATGATTTGTAACGAGTAGTCTTGTTCGTTAATTTGTAGTTAAGGAATTTGCTCTCATCGTCAATGATATAGACGTGACCTTGATTGTCGACGGCTATAGCTTCATATTCTGAGATTTTTTCATTCATGCATAACATGGCGTTAGCCGGAAGGCCATAGCGGTTACAGTTGGTGTAGGCTATGACCGTTTGCTTGTCGTTGCCACAATTTTGCAATTCCCAGACTAAATCAGTTAGGGATTCAAGAGGCATTTTGCCGTGGAATGTAACCAGATATTCTTCATTTTTTTGCAACTCGTGAATAGTGGCACAATAGTCTAGTCCATAGCCACTTTCCCAGAGGGCAAACCTGTTAATGTGCTCAATCAGTTGCCAGTAACCTAATCCTTTAACGTATAGTTTGCCATCGCTGATTAGATATTGCTCATTGTCGTTATTTTTCATGTCCATTTGAGTGTTATACGGGATCAACGTCGTAGTAGAGGCGGACTGCCTTCATGCGGGCATCGGAGGCAATCATCTGCTCGTAGAGGTCGCGCAGGATTTTCTTGACCTTGGTCATCGAGGCTGCGGTTTCCATCTTAAGGGTGATCTGGCGGATATAAAGGTTCTGGACCCTGGCGACAAAGGGTGCCATCGGGCCCAATACGCGTTGTCCGAACACCTGTCGCAGCAGACCGCTATAACGCACGGCCAACTCGCCCAACGTGGCGTCCTCGCGATGCTTGAGGTAGATGTTGATGACCTTGGTGAACGGCGGATAGTTGAATTGACGCCGGTCGGCCAGCTCATGCTCGTAAAATCCCTCGTAGTCATGGGATTGCACAAATTTGATGACGTCGTGGTCGGGCTGGCTGGTCTGGATGATGACTTGGCCCTGCTTGTGGGCTCGGCCTGCACGACCCGACACCTGCTCCAGCATGTCAAAGGCTCGCTCGTGGCTGCGGAAGTCAGGGAAATTGATCATCGTGTCGGCATTGAGGATGCCTACAATGCTCACGGCGTCAAAGTCCAGCCCCTTGGTCACCATCTGGGTGCCCACCAGGATATTGGTGCGGTGAGCCGAGAACTCGTCGATGATGCGGTCATAGCTGTTCTTGCTGCGCGTGGTGTCCAGGTCCATGCGCGAAATCTTCTCGCCGGGGAAGACGGCGTCGATATCATCCTCGATGCGTTCCGTACCATAGCCAATGATTTCGATGCCAGGTAATTGGCAAGCGGGACACAGGTCGGGCAACGGGATGGTGTAGCCGCAGTAGTGGCAAACCAGGCTGCGGCTATGCTTGTGATAGGTGAGTGACACGTCGCAGTTCTCGCACTTGGGCACCCAGCCGCACTCCTTGCAACGTACCATCGGGGAATAGCCACGGCGATTCTGGAACAGGATGACCTGTTCGCCGTTCTGTAATGCCTTGCGGCAGTTGGCAATAAGTTCGTTACTGAACAAGCCGTTCATCTCTCGGCGTTTGCGGGCGTCAAGGGTGTCGATGACCTTAACCTCGGGCATTTGGATGTCGCCGTAACGTGTCATCAGTTTGACAAGGCCATATCGTCCTTCAAGGGCGAGGTGATAAACCTCGATGGCAGGTGTCGCCGACCCAAGCACAGTCTTGGCGCCATGCATCTGAGCCAACACCAAAGCCGCATTGCGACCATTGTAACGAGGTGCGGGATCCTGTTGCTTGTAGCTGCTGTCGTGCTCCTCGTCAACGATGACGAGACCCAGGTTGGAGTAGGGGAGGAATACCGAGGAGCGGACTCCGATGACCACACACGGCTCACTGCTCTCCAGCAGCCGTTTCCAAATGTCCACACGCTCGTTGTCGCTGAACTTGGAGTGGTAGATGAGCAACCTGTCGCCGAAAACGCGCCTCAGGCGGCGTGTCAGCTGGGTCGTCAGTGCAATCTCGGGTACAAGGTACAGCACCTGTTTGCCCAGTTTCAGGGCATCGTTGATGAGGTGCATATACACTGATGTCTTGCCGCTGCTGGTCACGCCATGCAGCAGGGTGATGGCGTGTTGGCGCATCGATTGGTGGATCTCGGTATAGGCGCGTTGCTGTTCTTCACTCAACGTGGGCGGCTCTTCAAGCACGCTGCCCAACTCCGAAAAGCGGTTGATTTCCTTCTTATAGATTTCAAACAGGCCTCGTTTGACGGCTTCGTGCAACACGGCACCACTCACTCCAGCCCGTTTCAGCAGATTCTCTTTGCTCACTTCCTTGACATCACCGCTCTGCAGCCAGCGTGACATGTCCAGATAGGCCAGCAGCAGTGATTCCTGCTTAGGTGCCCGTTTTAACTGATCAAAAAATTGATGCAGTTTTTCCTCGTCTTCACGAGCGATGGAAAGACGCACACATGCCTCAGTTTTAGGACGATAGTTGTCGATGACACGCTCGCTCACATGTAGCGCATCCATGTCCAACAAGTGGCTGACATTTCGTTCTACGGTCTTGAATCCTGTCGCGCGTGCAATTTCGGCAATCTGAACGCGTCCACGTTGAGCCGTGAAGTCAAGGATGACGCGCTCATGGTCGGTAAGCTGGCCAGGTTCACTTTCCTCAAAATCAGGATTTACACTGATGGTCGTCTCGCTCTCTACTTTTAGCCCTGAGGGCACCGCAGCCTTGTAGACCTCACCTTCAGTGCAGAGGTAATAATCGGCAATCCAATGCCAGAAGTCTAACTGAGGATGGCGAACAATGGGTTTGTCGTCAAGTGTGCCCAGTATCTCCTTCACGTCATAGCCTTTGGGCTCCCTGTCGTGAAGTGACATTACGATGGCAGTAAAGATTTTCTTGCGGCCAAACGGCACTAAAACACGCATGCCGATAGATAACCTCATCCCGTCAGGAACGCGGTAGGTGTAGGTGCCGGGAAGGGCAAGCGGCAGCAATGTTTCAGCAAAATTTGGCATAAAATCTAAAGTTAAATATTTACTTTATATCTTAATATTTAATCTATTGATATTTATATGATTAAAATATAAGTTTACTTAAATGATTAAAGTTTAAACTATTGCTTGATAAATTAATATGTAATTCATTTATAAACAATAAATTTATAAATCATTTTTCAAGATATTTCTGATAGATCCTTTTTTCTTTCTCGGCAGTGGCTGTCCAACTGACTTCGGGCGGCAGTTTCTGATCGACTCCGCCACTCAGGAGTAGCACGGCACGGTCGGTGAAGCGGTCCACAAAATTATCGCCCAGGTCGATGGCATTTTCGCGGCCAACGGCCTCGGCGGTGCCGATGACATTGGTGGCAACGACGTGGGCACCGCATGACAGCGCCTCGATAACCACCAGGGGAAGGCCCTCCAGGCTGCTGGGTAGCACGAGCAGGTCCACGCAGTTGAGCATGTTGGGGATTATCTCATGCGGAACCCTGCCGGTAAACAGGCAATCGATGCCCTTTTCTTTCATCAGACGTTCGGTCTCTTCGAGCTGGAATCCCAAGCCGATGGCCCAGAAAACCAGGTCATTACCGTATTTTCTCTGGATCTCCTTGTAAATTTCGGGCAGGAGCAAGACATTTTTCACAGGTTCAAAGCGTCCTAGGTAGGCAATGACTTTTTTGCCCTCGGGGATGTTGTATTTCTTGCGTAGCTCAGCCCGTCGCTCATCGCTGTAGCGCTGGAACTCGGCGCTGGCGCCATTGCGCAATACCTCGGCGGGGAAGCCGTCGGTCAGGTCAGCGTGTGCCCTGTCAAGCAAGCCCTGGCTGACAAAGAAATTGCAGTCGGCTTGGTGTAAGAGCTTGATGGTCATTTCTTTGATCATCGGGTCACGGGGCGGCTCGGTATAGATGGTGGCGCCATGCCATGTGATGAAACAGGGGATGTGCAGGTGTTGCTGTGCAAAGACGGCGGCGTGGCCTGCCATGCGGTCATGGGCGCTCACCAGGTCGTAGCCTCGCATTTCCCATCCCAGCTTGTGGAGGCGCTTCATCAATGCGCGTGGCGGCTTGTGGAAAAAGCGATGCAGTATCACGTCGCTCCACCGGCGACGGTGCCAAGTGATGTGCACCTTCATGCCCAGATCCTCGATCTCGTCGGGGCGCGAAGTGAGTTTCGGACTCTTGCGGATGAGCCTCATCAGCCATCCGTCGTAGAGCTGAAACATGTGGACGTCAACCTTGTAGTCGGTGATCTGCTGCAGGTGTTTGGCACGGTTGAGCACGGCGTTGAACACACCAAGCCTCCAGTTGATGTCGCCTTCAAAGAGTACTGCAATCTTTTTCATAGCTTGTCTAGTGATGAGTTTAATCAAGCAAATTTAGACATTTTTCCTCATGTGTGCAATAACTCGTGCCGAAAATCACTATCCAGACAACGAAAAAAGAGGCCAAGCATTGTCGCTTGACCTCTCGGTTAGTAGCGGGAGCCAGACTCGAACTGACGACCTTTGGGTTATGAGCCCAACGAGCTGCCACTGCTCCATCCCGCAATTTGCGAGTGCAAAATTACTACATTTTCCAAAAGTGACAAGCGATTTTGGGTAAAAAATGTGCTTTTTAACATATTTTTACTGAAAACGGCAGTGTTTTTGGGTGAAAAAGACCCGTTGAGGGTTCCATTTGGCATGGAAAACTCCTCAACGGGTGATGTAAATGCGGTGATCGATCAAGGATTTTAGAGACCGATTTTCTTGAAAAAGTCGTTGCCCTTGTTGTCCACGAGGATGAAGGCGGGGAAGTCAACGACGCGGATTTTCCAAACAGCCTCCATACCCAGCTCGGGATACTCGATGCACTCGATGCTCTTGATGCTCTCCTGTGAGAGGATGGCAGCGGGACCGCCAATGCTGCCCAGGTAGAAGCCGCCATGCTTCTTGCAGGCGTCGGTTACTTCCTGGCTACGGTTGCCCTTGGCAATCATGACCATGCTGCCGCCCAAGCTCTGGAACAGGTCGACATAGGGGTCCATACGGTTGGCTGTCGTCGGTCCCATCGAGCCGCAAGGCATGCCTTTCGGGGTCTTTGCGGGGCCGGCATAGAGCACGGGGTGATCCTTGATGTACTGGGGGATTCCCTCGCCGCGGTCATAGCGCTCTTTCCACTTGGCATGGGCGATGTCGCGGCCCACAATGATGGTTCCGCTCAGCGACACGCGGGTCGATACGGGATACTTGTCGAGGATGGCGAGCGTCTCGCTCATGGGACGATCCAAGTCAATCTTGATGCCGTCGCCCTCGCCAGCCTGGCGCAGTTCTTCGGGAATCAGCTCGGTGGGCTTGTCATCGAGTTTCTCGATCCACACACCGTCCTTGTTGATCTTGGCCTTGATGTTGCGGTCGGCGCTGCAGCTCACGCCCAGGCCGATGGGGCAGGATGCTCCGTGGCGGGGCAGGCGTACGATGCGCACGTCGTGGGCCATATATTTGCCACCGAACTGTGCGCCGAGGCCGATCTTATAAGCCTCCTCGAGCACCTGTTTCTCCAACTCGACGTCACGGAATGCGCGACCAGTCTCGTCGCCCGTGGTGGGCAGGTTGTCATAGTAGTGGGTCGATGCCAGCTTGACGGTCAGCAGGTTCTTCTCGGCGCTGGTGCCACCGATGACAAAGGCGATGTGATAGGGCGGGCAGGCTGCCGTACCCAGGGTGCGCATCTTGTCAACGAGGAAGGGCACGAGTGTGCCGGGGTTGAGGACGGCCTTGGTCATCTGGTACAGATAGGTCTTGTTGGCGCTGCCGCCACCCTTGGTGACGCACAGGAAGTGGTACTCCATGCCCTCGGTGCACTCCAGGTCGATCTGGGCGGGCAGGTTGCAACGGGTGTTCACCTCCTCATACATGCTCAGAGGAGCATTCTGTGAGTAGCGCAGGTTCTCCTGGGTGTAGGTGTTATAGACACCGCGTGCCAGGGCCTCCTCGTCACAGAAACCGGTCCACACCTGCTGTCCCTTCTCGCCGTGGATGATGGCTGTGCCTGTATCCTGGCACAGGGGCAGCTGACCCTTGGCAGCCACCTCGGCATTGCGCAGGAACGTCAGGGCGACATACTTGTCGTTATCGCTGGCCTCGGGGTCGCGCAAGATCTTGGCTACCTGCTCGTTATGGGAGCGGCGCAGCAGGAAGTTCACATCGCGGAAGGCCTGCTGGGCCAGCATCGTCAGTGCCTCGGGCTCGATCTTGAGGATGGGTTTTCCCTCAAACTCGCCGACCGACACATAGTCGCTGGTCAATTTGTAATATTCAGTGTCATCTTTGCCCAACTGGAACATGGGCGCATAACGGAATTCGGGATTGTTTGCCATAATTTTTGTTAGTTTTATGTGATAATGGTTGATTCCAATGCTGCAAAATTAGTGATAATTCTTCACATGTCAAAGCCCAGCCGCTTGAACTCGTCGGGAGTGGGGGCGGTGATATCGATTTCCTTGCCGCTGACGGGGTGGGTGAACTGGATGCGATGGGCCTGCAGTGAGATGCCGCCGTCACGGTTGCTGCGGGGCGCTCCATACTTGAGGTCGCCCTTAATGGGGCAGCCGATGGCCGATAGCTGGGCGCGTATCTGGTGCTTGCGGCCGGTGATGAGTTCCACCTCGAGCAGCCAGTAGCGCTGGCTGGCGGCAATGACGCGGTAGTTGAGCACTGCCTTCTGGTGTCCCTCACGCGGCACAATGCTCACGTGGGTCTTGTTGTTGCTCTCCACGCTCTTGAGGTAGTGGGTGAGCGTGTCCTCTTCCTTGGGAGGCTGGTTGCCGACGACGGCCCAGTAGGTCTTGTGGACCTCCCCCTTGCGGAACAGCTCGTTCATGCGTGACAAGCCCTTGCTGGTCTTGGCCATGACCACCAGCCCGCATGTGGGGCGGTCGATGCGGTGCGTCACACCCAGGAACACGTTGCCCGGTTTTTCATATTTCTCCTTGATCCACGCCTTCACCGAATCGATGAGCGTGGGGTCTCCGGTGCGGTCTCCCTGGACCAATTCCCCTGCGCTCTTGTTGACGATGATGATGTGGTTGTCGTCATACACTACTTCCATGTCATGGTTGCCGGCGCCGTTGATGGCATGCGGCAGTGCAAAGTTACATTTTTTCTCCCATTTGGCCATCGTTATGAACCAAAAAATCGCTTCTTGAGGGCGAGACAATCTGTCGCTCGTGAGATGGGGTCAATGCTGTTGATGGACCCTCTGAAATAACCATTTTTAATAGTGAAGTGTTAAAAAAACAGGAGTTTGATATATAAGTATCTGATAATCAAATGGATAATTAAAAAATAACAGTGTTTTTCTTGTTATTATGTTGATTTTGAATAGATTATGCTTAAAATGCTGACATAAAGTCAAAAAAAAATAAAAACTTTTTGACAAAATTACATTATATATTAAAAAATTCACTAATTTTGCAAGCCTGTCTTTTATAGATGTGGAGTTAAGAAACTAAAGAAAACTGTAGATTGGCGATTCGTTGTTCGGATTGTGGATAAAAGTCTAAGGAGGGCCTGGAATGTCGCGGTTCTTGGGCCATGTAGTTTTAAGTTTTGAAGCCGAATTGAAATAAAGGACAGTTAACCGCAAATAAAGTAAACTTATAAAACATTTATAAATAATTAATTAAACTAAAATTTATGAGTCTAAAACATTTACTCTTGTTCCTCGTCATGGCTCTGACCACGCTTGGTGTTACCGCCCAAGTCAGTGGTACGGTGTTGGACGAGAACAATGAACCGGTCATCGGTGCATCGGTCGTTCAGCAGAGCAATCCTAAGAACGGCGTCGCTACCGACTTTGACGGTCATTTCACATTGAATGTGCCTGCAGGCACAAAGATTAAAGTCACCTATGTGGGTTATGAAGACGCTATCGTCGCTGCCAAGGCTGGCATGACCATCGTCCTGAAGCCCAAGGGTGAGATGCTTAGCGAAGTTGTTGTTACTGGTTATCAGAAGGTCGACAAGCGACTCTTCACCGGTGCTACCCAGAGCGTAGACGCCGAGAAAACAAAACTCTCGGGTGTCGCCGACGTCAGCCGTGGTCTGGAAGGCCGCGTCTCGGGTGTGCAGGTGCAGAACGTGTCAGGTACCTTCGGTACGGCTCCTAAGATCCGCGTGCGCGGTGCTACCTCTATCTACGGTAGCTCCAAGCCTCTGTGGGTTGTGGACGGTGTGATTCTGGAGGACAACGTGGACATCAGCGCCGACGACCTCTCGTCTGGTGATGCTACCACGCTGATCGCCTCGGCTGTTGCCGGCTTGAATGCCGACGATATTGAGAGCTTCCAGATCCTGAAGGATGGTTCAGCTACCTCCATCTACGGTGCCAAGGCCAATGCCGGTGTGATCGTTATCACCACCAAGACTGGCCGCAAGGGCTCGACTTCGATCAACTACACAGGCGAGTTTACCTATCGCTTGAAACCTAACTACCGCGACTTCAACATCTGCAACTCTCAGGAGCAGATGAGTATCTTGCGCGAGATGGAGCAGAAGGGTTGGCTCGAGTATGCCAGCTTGGTTAACAGCACCACCTCGGGTATCTATGGTCAGATGTACACCTTGATGGATACTTATGATCCGGTGACCGGCACTTACGCTCTGCCCAATACCCAGAACGCGCGCAACCAATACCTGCGTGAGGCTGAGATGCGTAACACCGACTGGTTCGACCTGTTGTTTAACAACAACGTGATGCAGAACCACGCTGTCAGCGTTTCGGGTGGTACCGACAAGGGCTCCTTCTACACCTCGGCTTCGGTAATGACCGATCCGGGCTGGTACAAGAGCAGCCGCGTTGAGCGCTACACCTTCAACGCCAACGCTATCTACAACCTGACCGACAAGATCAGGATCAAGCTGTTGAACAGCAACAGTTTCCGTGACCAGAAGGCTCCTGGTACCCTGAGCCAGAACGTGGACGTTGTTTACGGTGAAGTAAGACGTGACTTCGATATCAACCCCTATAGCTTCGCGTTGAACACCGCCCGTACCCTTGACCCCAATAGGCGTTATGTCCGCAACTACACCACCTTCAACATCTTTGACGAGTTGCAGAGCAACTACATTGATGTAGAGGTTACCGACCTTAAGTTCCAGGGTGAGTTGAACATCAAGCCGATTATCAAGCAGGACCAGTCTTTGGAATTCAACCTGCTGGGTTCTATGCGTTCGGTGAACTCCGAGCAGAATCACTACGTTCTCGACAACAGTAACCAGGCCAACGCTTACCGTGCCGGTATCGTTCCCGAGAATGCTTCGATTCGCGCATCCAATACTTACCTTTATACCGACCCCGATGTGAAGAACGCTCTTCCCGAGACCGTTCTGCCCAAGGGTGGTATGTTGTTCTTCTCCAAGAACAGCCTGAAGACCTTCGACATCCGTGTCACTGGTCAGTACATGAAGGACTTCAATAACGGCCAGCACCTCTTGAACCTCTATGCAGGTATGGAGGCCAGCCGCGTTGACCGCTTCTATCAGACCTTCGAGGGCTGGGGTATCGTTTATGACAACGGTAACCTTCCCTTCCTGGATTACAAACTCTTCAAGCAGATGGTTGAGGAGAACGGTGCTTACTACAGCATGGGAAAGAGCCATCGTCGCAACATGGCTTACTTTGCCAACGCCAACTATGCACTGCTCGGCCGCTACATCTTGAACGGTACCGTACGCTATGAGGGTTCTAACCTCATGGGTCAGACCAAGCAGAGCCGCTGGCTCCCCACCTGGAATGTTTCGGCTGCATGGAACGTCTATGACGAGCCCTTCTTCCAGAACACTGGCCTTTATAATAAAGGTATCCTGTCCTATGGCAAGATTCGTTTGAGCTATTCGTTGACTGGTGAGAGTGGTCCTTCGGGCTACGCCAACGCCGAGGCTCTGTATTATCCCACCCGCTTGTGGCGTCAGGAGACCGAAGCCATGGAGATGGGTCTGGGTCTGTCCGGTCTGGGCAACAGCGAGCTGTCCTATGAGAAGAAGCATGAGTTCGACCTTGGTGTTGACCTCGGTTTCCTCTACAACCGCATCAACTTGGTATTTGACTGGTACTTCCGTAACAACTTCGACCTGATCGGCCTGATCCGTACCCAGGGTGTCGGTGGTATTACCCAGAAGTTCGGTAACGTCGCCGAGATGAAGTCTCACGGTGTTGAGTTCACCATTTCTTCACGCAACATTGAGCCCAAGCGTCCTGGTGGCTTCGCATGGAGCACCGACTGGACCTTCTCATATGTAAATACCGAGATTACCAAGCTGCAGTCGCGTTCACGCGTCATCGACTTGGTTCAGGGTAATGGTTTCCCCTTGGTGAACTATCCCCACCGTGCTGTCTTCTCGATCCCGTTTGCTGGTCTTGATGCCCACGGTCTGCCCCTCGTAATTGACGAGACCGGTAGCATCTCCAATGTGGGTGTTAACTTCCAGGAGTATGAGGCTCTGGACTTCCTGAAGTATGAAGGTCCCGTAGATCCCGTTTACACTGGTGGTCTGGGCAACAACTTCGACTTCAAGGGCTTCCACCTGAATGTCTTCATGACCTACTCCTTCGGTAACAAGCTGCGTCTTGATCCCGTCTTCGCCGCTGGTTACAGTGACTTGACCTCCTTCACCAAGGACTTCAAGAACCGCTGGGTAATCCCCGGAGATGAGGCTTATACCGATATTCCCGCTATTGCATCACGCCGTCAGGTTTACAACAACAATTACCTGAGCATGGCTTACAATGCCTTTAACTATAGCACTGCACGCATTGCAAGAGGCGACTTCATCCGTCTGAAAGAGATCTCTCTGACCTATGATGTTCCCAAGTCGGTGATTTCACACCTTCGCCTCAACACTGCGTCTGTCAAACTTGCTGCCACCAACATCTGCCTGCTCTATGCCGACAAGAAGTTGAATGGCCAGGATCCCGAGTTCTTTAACAGTGGTGGTGTGGCTTCGCCTAACCCCAAGCAGTTTACCCTTACCGTGCGTTTGGGCATGTAATTGATGTTACACATTATATATAATATAAAAGATTATGAAATTACGATATAAAATCTTATTCATTGCAGTAGCGCTAATAGGCCTGAGCTCTTGCAAGGACTTCCTTGACAAAGTGCCTGACACACGCGTTTATCTGGTGAACCTGGACCAGTTGCAGCAGTTGCTCGTTACGGGTTACATGGATTCCAACTATGCCCTGGTGGGCGAGCTCTCGAGCGACAACGTCATCGATAACAACTCTCCCAGTGATGAGGGTGTTCGCTATAACCTTAGTTTCTACAGCCAGGCCGACGAGCAGGTTTATGCTTGGGAGGATGTGGACCTTGACATTACCAATAGTGACACCCCCTCGGGTGTATGGAATGGTTGCTACGGTGCCATCGCCTGTGCTAACGCTGTCTTGGAGAAGGCTGCCGAGTTTGAAGAGACCGGTATGATTGGTGGTGAGGAAATGACTGCTGCCGACAGGGAGCGTCTTAACGCCATCAAGGGTGAGGCCTACATGATCCGTGCTTATCACCACTTTATCCTGGCCCAGATCTTCTGTATGCCTTGGCGTGGTGAGAGCCTCAGCGCTCAATATCCCGGCATCCCCTATGCTACCGAGCCCGAGACTGAACTGGATCCCAAGTACGATCGTGGTAACTTGGTTGAGACCTACTCGAATATTGAGGAGGACCTCCAGCTGGGTCTGAAGTATATCACCGAGACCTTCTATGAGGTTCCCAAATATCACTTCAACGTTGCTTCGTCCAACGCGTTTGCCGCACGCTTCTATCTCATTAAGCGTGACTACGAGAAGGTCGTACAATATGCTACTGCAGCATTCAAGGGTACCGACCCCGCTACCATGCTCAACGATGGCTGGTGGCAGGAAGACTTCTACTACATCAGCGATATCGGCCGCTACTTCACTAGCATTGAGCGTCCGGGCAACTTCCAGTTGTTCTCCAGCTACAGCACTTGGTGGCGTCGCTTCCTCGGTTACCGTTTCACCTGTAACCGTGATGCTAAGCGCGGAACCATTCAGGGTCCTGGCCCGTCTTGGGACAAGTGCCGTTACAAGAACCAGGTGACCAAGGAGACCTTCGCCATGATGCCTTGCTTCAATGGCGTCTGCGGTTCGGCCGGTGGTTCAGAGTATGGTGCATACTTTGCTGGTAACTGCTTCGAGCAGTTTGAGTACACCGATAAGATTTCAGGTATCGGTTATTGCCACGAGATCCGTCCCGAGTTCACCGTCGAGGAGACCCTGCTGATGCGTGCCGAGGCTAACCTGTTCCTGGGTAACATCGACGCTGCGTTCGATGACCTGTATCTCTGGAACCACGAGCACCTGTCAGAGAAGGAGTCCGACAACTACAACATGACTGAGCTCACCAAGGAACAGATCGAGAAATTCTATAGCTACTATGACAATCCCAGCCGCAAGGATCCGGGTTACAACATTGTCATGAAGTTCCACATCGACGAGGTTTGCCCGAGTGACAAATACAAACTCACCGATGAGATTGAGCCTTACATGCAGTGCGTTCAGCACTTCCGCCGCATTCAGTTGGTTCACTTGGGTAACCGCTGGTTTGACATCAAGCGCTATGGTTTCACCATCAAGCACAAGATGGGCATCAGCAATGTCTATACCCTCGATGTTCTTGACCCGCGTTATGCTATCCAGATTCCTAACGAGGTAATCGGTGCAGGTCTGGAGCCCAACGAGCGCGTGACTACCACGGCCGAGAACAGTGCCGTTGTCATCAACAGCAATGTAATTGTACGTTCCCAAGATTAAAGCAACAAATTAGACACTATGAAAAAGATTCAATATTATATTTCTGCATTGCTGCTTGTGGCAGTGGCTGCCATGTCACTCTCGTCTTGCAGCGAGGATAAGTTGGGACCGAGCATTTTCCCTGATGTGGACGAGACACTTGATCCTTCATCCTACACCTATAAGCTGGATAAGTTCCTCAAGGTGAATTATCTTGACAAGTACAACTTGACGTTCTTGTACAGGATGCCCGATATCAGCACCAATATGAACTATAACCTGGTGCCCGCCACCTACGAGAACTCCATCGACCTGGCAGTGCTCTGCAAGCACTTGTGGTTTGATGTATATGACAAGGTTGCCGGTGATGACTTCCTCAAGAAGTATGGTCCCCGCATCATTCTGCTGGTGGGTTCTCCCGCCTATGACCCGACTGCAGGTACCGAGACCGTCGGTCTTGCCGAGGGTGGTATCAAGATCTCGTTGTTCAAGGTCAACGCGATGCAGATTAACAACTTCTACATGATGAATGAGTACTACTTCAAGACCATGCACCATGAGTTTGCTCACATTCTGCACCAGACCAAGTCCTATCCCACCGAGTTCAATACCATCTCGGTAGGTCACTATGACAGCAACAACTGGCAGTACCGTGGCGACGAGGTTCACTCGATGGGCTTTGTAACCACCTACGCTTCCAGTGAGTTCCGTGAGGACTTTGCCGAGACGATTGCCAACTATATCGTACAAACTGATAAGGACTGGAACCGTATCCTCGAACTTGCCGCTCGCGGCTGGGCCACTTCGGCCGAGGAGGATGACCTGGAAGCCAGGTACTTCTGCTACTACTACTATCCCAAGAACGATGCTACACAGGATCTCGTGTATTGCGAGGAGCGCTATGTTGTCACCGAGGTTGACGAGGAAGGCGTAAAACACATGTACTATCGCAATGATAAGGATCCCGATGGTAACCGCATCGTTGTCTATGACGTTGAGGATAAGGACGGCATCGATGGTGCCGAGGCTATCCTGAAGAAAGTTCAGATTGCCCGCGATTGGCTCAAGAATGAATGGGGTGTAGATCTGGATGCCCTGCGCCAGGAGGTACAGGAGCGTCAGGCAACCTACAATATCGTTGAGTTGCGCAAGCAGGTCACCGAAATCCAGTAATGTTTCACCATTAATCAAGATGAAAAAATGAAGAAATTTTTAAATATCTCTTTAGTGGTGCTCATTGCAATGTCATCAGTATCGCTGGTGTCCTGCAAGAATGAGACCGAAGAAATTTTTGACGAGGATGCCGTGGCTCGCCTGGAAAAGGCTAAAGCCGAATATGCTGACATCCTGGTTGACAAGGGCGGAAAATGGCAGATGGAGTATTTTTCCAATGACGAAGAGCCCGGCTACATCTACGTGATGACTTTCAAGAAAGACGGTTCAGTGACCATCTCTGGTGAGAACAAGTGGCTTGGTACCCTGGGTTCAATGGCCTATGGCAGCGCTACTTCACTGTGGGAGGTGATTGCCGACAACGGACCTGTCCTGTCATTCAACAGCTTCAACAAGTACTTCCACGTCTTCGCCGATCCTGAGGATATCCCCAGCACCGATGACGAGGCCGACAACGAGCAGGGTTATGGTCACCGTGGTGACTATGAGTTCAACCTGATGAAGTATTCCAATGATACCCTCTACATCTCGGGCAAGAAGCACGGCATTGACATGATCATGACCCGCATCGACCCGAACTACGACGATAAGGTGTATATGGATGAGGTTGTTGCTATGGCCGACTCCTTCTTCAATGCCAAGATTCCTCAGGTCTATATCAACCTGCCGAACGATGTAAGGTATGTGGTTAAGAATGGTGCCTCCAGCATCCTCTCGATGTACAAGGAGGGTGAGGACGAGATTTCCACCTCGTTTACCCACAACATCATCATCACCCACGATGGTCTGTCATTCATGACTCCGATCACCCTTGATGGCTATGTCATCCAGAACTTCATCCGTCAGGCCGATGGCTCTCTGCTGTGCCGTGATGACCAGCAGACGACGATAACTGCCGATGACCTGAGCGTTGTCTTCGGTTACCAGTCGCTCTTATGGCGTCTGAACAACGGTCAATTTGGTGGCCTGTACGCTGAGTATCTGAACCAGTTGGCTGAGGAGTTGAAGGCCTATAACAAGTCGACCTTCGTCTATGCTCAGATCAACTATGACCTGAACAAGGAATCTTATGTACTGACCTTCAACGTGAAGAAGGGTGCCAATACCTTTAAGCCCACCTTCACTTTGACCGAGAATCCTATTGATGAGGACCACATCAAGTTCACCATCACAGGTGTCGACAATACCGGTTCAGTATATGCTCAGCGTTGTCCGGCTATGCAGGCTCTGGTTGATGCTATCGGTAGCACTACCTTTGTGCTGACCACGCCCTCCTTGCTTGCCCCGATTAACATGACAATGACCGATAGCGGCAATGCTGCTAACTACATTAATGTGACTCTTTAATGACTAACCCGGTCGGGGTATTGAATCGCCAATACCCCCGACCGTTTCCTCTATAGAAGAAATCATTTTTTATTAATAATAATTAAATTTTTAAGCGTTTATGAAAAAGATCTTACTTTTGGCTGTAGCCGCATTGATGGTCACTAGTGCCAGTGCGCAACTCCAGCGTTCAGCTTCTAAGAAGGCTCACTATGCCAAGTCTGAGATGGCTGTTAAGCCTCAGGCTTTGATGAAGGAAATGCACATGGCCGATGCTGCTAATCCCATCGTTAGGGCCCCCAAGAAGGCTTCCTACATTGACGGTTACTACAAGCGTCCCGCCGGTGCTTTTGTGGGTTCATCGACTGTGATTGATAATAAACCTGATGGCTCTTACTATGTTCCCTTAATGATGATGAGGCCGTTTGCTCCCTACACCTTTGTACCTGTTATCGAGGGTATGAATGAAAACCACAATTATGTTTGGGGTTATGAGCACTTTAATTATTATCCCGAGCTGGGTGGCTGGAAACAGGATACAACCTTTGTCTTTGGACAGAAAGATCTGGAAATCCAGTACGATGGTGAGTTTGATGATGTTCCCCGTGTATTTATCGCCGAGGGTGATGATGAGGTCTTCTCATATCAGTTGAGCGGTTATAAGGTGGGTGGCACCGATGAGAACCCCGTTATCGAACAGGTTTTCCCGGGTACTGTTCTTGCCTATCCGACTTTTGCTGAAGGTTGGGGTGAAGAAGGTGTCGATCTGCTCGTGTCCAGTAAGAGTTTCGTCGTTGGTGGACGAAATGGTGACCAGCGCTATATGATGACCTATTACAGTGGTGCTGATCCCTGGGGCGACAACGAGAGTGGCTGGTGGTTTGGTAAGAACAGTGGTGCCAGGGGCACCCGTCTTGACGGTATCGCTCAGGCCTTTGAGAAGCCGACCTATCCTTACGTGTTGAAGCAGGTGGTTGTTGAGACCGCTGTCCTGGTTGTTGATGCTCCCGTGGAGATGACCTGTAAGGTTTATCGCCTTGCCGATGGTATTCCCGCTTACGATTCCGAAAGCTCTGTCGCTCTTCCCGATGAGCCGGGTGAGCTGATTGCCATGGGTCGTGCTACCGTTACCCCCGAGACACAAGGGGCTACCGACGGTACTATCTTCTTCACTCTCTTCGGTGAGGAGGATGGCCTGCAGTATGAGATCACTCCGACTATCGATGACGCTATCCTGATTGTTGTTGATGGCTATAACGACGAGGGCATGGAGAACCTGCGCGACTTCTCTGCTCTGGTCTGCTCTGACGACAAGTCCGATGAGGGCTATGGTGAGCTGGCATACATCAAGTATGGTGTTACCGATGAAGATGGCAATTTTGACCACTATGTATGGGCTGGTCTGAACAACTTCTTTGTTAATAGTAGTGGTGGCAGAGAAACGATGATGACCGGTATGAGTATCTTTATTACCATCGACACCCCGTTCCTGACCTACAACTGGAGCAATGAGGACGGTGAGTTCCTCTTCCCCGATGAGGGTGGTTTGATGGAGAAGGATCTGGGTATGGGTCCTGACGGTGAAGAAGTAATCACCAGGAGCATTGAGTTCTATTCGTCAATGCCCAGCGTAGATGAGGGTTGGACCCTGACCTGCGACGGAGACGACGTTCCCGAGTGGTTGAGCATTGAGCTGACCGACGGCGAAGACGAGGAAGGTAACTTCAGTGGCGTAGTGAATGCCGAGGTTGTTGCCGAGCCTCTGCCCGAGGGCGTTCCTTATCGTGAGGCTATCGTTCGCTTCGAGTTCCCCGGTGCTTACCTCGATTATAAGTTCATGCAGGGTGAGAAGCCCGATGACGATTGCGGTATCAAGGGTGACGTGAACAACGACAAGGAGATCAACATCGCTGATATCAATGCACTGCTCGACATCATCCTCGGCGCTAGCGCTGACGAGTGCACCCGCTGGCGTGCCGACATGAACGGTGACGGCGAAATCGGTCTTGCTGACGTTAACGCATTGTCAGACAACATTCTCTCACATTAATGAGACATCATTGGAACAACAATAGATAATACAGTTTCTTAACATATCATCTATTACCTGAAGAGACGGGGCGCCTGATAGAAGGCTCCCCGTTTCGTTTTTGTGCCTAGGGTGGATTTGGTTTTTTGGGGGATTTATAGTAACTTTGCCATCATGAATGAGAATCGAGACAACCAACCGTTGAAGCGCGTGCGCATCACAGCGATGCGCCAAACCGTCTATCATGACCTGATGCAGCAGTTCGAGAATCCTATCGAGCACGCTTGTGATATCTGCCTGGGACAGTCGTTTGTTTCGATTGACGGGCAACGTCCCGAGGGGATGTGCGAGAGCGCATGGGAGTCGATGCGGTCCTTTGTCGAGGCATTGGCGCGCGGTGAGGGCAATTTCTATGACGGCTGGATGCAGAACCCGTATTCAGCGATGATTTCCTGCAACGACGGTTTCCGTCCCGTCTCCTTCTATTTGGAAACGATTGATACTAACAACTGACAACTGCCAACTGAATATGAACATCAAATCTGCCGAATTCCAGATTAGCAACAGTGACTATCGCAAGTGTCCCGACACCGAGTTGCCCGAGTACGCCTTTATCGGGCGCAGTAACGTGGGCAAGTCATCGCTCATCAATATGCTCACGGGGCGCAAGGCATTGGCCAAGACCAGTGCCACGCCAGGTAAAACCATGCTCATCAACCATTTCATCATCAATGGCGCGTGGTATATCGTCGATCTGCCCGGATATGGCTATGCCAAGCGCAGCAAGGAGGACCGCGATAAACTGTGGCACATGATCCAGGGCTATGTCTTGGGACGTGAGCAGATGACCAACCTCTTTGTCCTGGTGGACAGCCGCATCAAGCCGCAAAAGATCGACCTCGAGTTCATGGAATGGCTGGGAGAGCACGGCGTGCCGTTCTCCATCGTGTTCACCAAGATGGACAAGCTCGGCAAGGTCGCTGGTCCCGCTGCCGTCGAGGACTACAAGAAAGTATTGCGCAAGACCTGGGAAGAATTGCCTCCCATCTTCATGACCTCGAGCGAGGACGCCCGTGGCCGTGACGAGCTGCTGAACTACATCGACAGCATCAATCAGCAACTGAAACAACAATAACTACAGCATCAACAATAACTATAGTTGCTATAGAAACTATAACATCTATCATTTCCAGCAATAATGAAAAAGACAATGATTCTTCTGGCAGCACTGTTGCTTGCCATGACTGCGGTGGCTCAGAGCCATCGAGAGGTGACCTTGAGCGAGGGCTGGCAGTTCTCGCGCGACAAGCTGAACTGGCAGTCGGTGACCGTGCCCCACGATTGGGCCATCAGTGGACCCTTTGACAAGAAATGGGACCTCCAGGTCGTCGCCATCAAGGAGAATGGCGAGAACGTCGCCACCGAGAAGTCTGGACGCTCCGGTGCCTTGCCTTGGATTGGCAAGGGATACTACAAGACCACGTTCACCGTCCCTCAGGGCTACGCCCAGGCAAAACTCGTATTTGATGGCGCTATGGCCGACCCCTATGTCTATATCAATGGCAAACTTGCGGGTCATTGGGCCTATGGTTACAATGCCTTCATTATCGATGCCACCCCCTATATGAACACCGACGGCTCTGCCAACACGCTGGAAGTGAGTCTTGAGAACAAGGAGGAGAGCAACCGCTGGTATCCCGGAGGCGGCATCTACCGCCCCGTCAAGCTCGTGATGACCCGCGAAAAGGATGCGGCACTCGACACGTGGGGCTTATATGTGCGCACATTATGCATCGAGGGCGAAAAGGCTTCTTTACAGGTCGAGCATCAGCTGGATGCCGCTACAGTCATCGACAATGACTTTGAATTGGAACTCTTGCTCACCGATGCTCGCGGAGTGAAGGTGCTCACCACCAAAACCCGTCCCGATGGCTTGGGACATTTCTCCGCTCGCCTTGACGTGTATGCTCCCTCGTTGTGGTCGCCCGAGCGTCCTTATCTCTATAACATCACCGCCACATTGCGCCACAAAGGCATTGAGGTGGATTGCCAGAGCACGAAATTCGGCATCCGCACCGTCTCCTTTAGTAAGGAGGGCGGTTTCCAGCTCAACGGCGTGCGTCGCAGCATCAAGGGCGTGTGCCTGCATCATGACCTCGGTCCCTTGGGTGCCGCTATCAACAAGACGGCGCTCATCCGCCAGATTGAGATGATGAAGGCCATGGGTGCCGATGCCATTCGCACCAGCCACAACATGCCCTCGACGATGCAGATGGAAATCTGCGACAGCCTGGGCATGATGGTGATGGCCGAGAGCTTTGACGGCTGGAAGGAACCCAAGGTGCGCAACGGCTACGGCAGCTATTGGGACGAGTGGTGGCAGCAGGACATCCGCAACCTGGTGCTCAATCACCGCAACCATCCCAGCATTATCCTGTGGAGTGTGGGCAACGAGATTCCCGAGCAGTGGAAACCCGAGGGCGTGAAGCGCTACAAGGACCTCATCGCCCTGTGCCACCAGCTTGACCCCAGTCGCATGGTGACCTGCGGCATGGACCAGGCCGACGGCGCCATCTACTGTGGCTTTGCTCAGGTGGCTGACGTGCCCGGCTACAACTACCGCTTACACAAATACGAGGAAATGATTCAGCGACTGCCTCAGGGCTTTATCCTGGGCAGCGAGACGGCTTCAACCGTGAGCACCCGCGGCCATTACTGCTTCCCCGACACCGTCGCCACCAACAAGGCTTGGCCCGATGGCCAGTGCTCGGGCTATGACGTGGAATATTGCTGGTGGAGCAACGTGCCCGACGACGATTGGAAGATGCAGGATGACTATGATTGGACCGTCGGTGAGTTCGTGTGGACGGGCTACGACTACCTGGGCGAACCGACACCCTACGACGAATACTGGCCCTCGCGCAGCAGTTATTTCGGCATTTGCGACCTCGCTGGCCTGCCCAAGGACCGCTATTACCTCTACCGCAGCCATTGGAATAAGAATGAGCACACCATCCACCTGCTGCCGCACTGGACGTGGCCCGACCGCAAGGGCAAAGTGACGCCCGTCTATTGCTATACCGACTATCCCACAGCCGAACTCTTTGTCAACGGCAAGAGCCAGGGACGCATCACCAAGAGCGACACCGCCCGCTTGGACAGTTACCGCCTGCGCTGGCGCAACGTCATCTATCAGCCTGGTGAGTTAAAGGTGGTTGTCTATGACGAGAACGGCAACAAGGCAGGTCAGCAGATTGTCCGCACTGCAGGCAAGCCTAAGCGTCTCTTGCTGGAACCTGAACGCAAGACTATCAAGGCCGACGGCAACGACCTGGCCTATATTACCGTGAGCCTCGTCGATAAAAACGGCACCCTGTGCCCTGATGCCGCCAACCGCTTGCAGTTTACCGTGACGGGTGCGGGTACCTACAAGGCAGCCTGCAACGGCGATGCCACCTCGCTGGAACCGTTCACCGAGCCCCAGATGAGCCTCTTCCACGGTCAGTTGGTAGTCGTTTGCCAAGCTGGTAAAACCCCAGGCGTGATGACCCTCACTGTCAAGGACCCCGCCACCGGCATGAAATCCAGCGTCAACATCACCGTCAAGTGAGATGGATAATACTGAATACAGCCGTCTGAAAAACCTTGCCGATACTGGCATCAAGGATCACAGTAAGGCACGTGAAGCCTATAAGGCGCTTTACCCCGTGTGGAAAGAGGGCAATTTGCCTGCGCGTCTCAACAACTCCTTTGCGTGGGTCATCTACTACCATGTGCGCCACGAGCAGGCGACGATGCCCTCTTTGGAGATGCGTCAAGCCTTGGCGGCCTATCTGTCGCTTGACAATGAGCGCCCGTCGCGACTGCACTCGCGCATCCTGTTGATGGCGACACGCCTCAAGGCGCGCGATGCCGAATTCAAGTTCGGCAAATTCTTCGAGATGTGGGGCATGGACAACCTCACCGACGAGGACTGGCAGCAGGACAAGAAAGAGGGTAGGGAAGGCACCGTGACGTTCGTTTCGGTAGCCGAACATGCCATCCGTCTTTATGCCAAAGAGTTGCATGAGGCCCGGGCCAAGGAATTCAATCCCAATTTTGAGCCCTTACTTATCAAGGCCATTAAGCAGTATCCTACCCAGAGCCTCTATAAGTATTATCTTGCCCGCCTGTACGCCGCCACTGGCCGAAAAGCCAAAGCGGTGAAGGCCTACAAGAAATTGGCGCTGATTACGGGCCAGTCCTACATCTGGAGTGACCTCGCTGCCCTACTGACCGGTCCCGTCCAGCGCAAGGCAGCCCTGTGCAAAGCCTTGTTGCTGCAGCGTGACGTGAACAAGACGGGACGGCTGCACTTGGGCCTCGCCCAACTGCTCATCAAGGAGAACAAGTTTCCCGAGGCTGCGTGCGAACTGCGCCAGTACCGTGACATCTATACCCGCAACGGCTGGCACCTGAGCGATTACTATCAGCGCCTGCGCCAAAGCGTTCCTGCCGATACGCAGCCTGTCCGCGACAACCGTTCCCTCTATCAGGCCTCACTTGCTGTTCTCGACAATTTCCTCTACAGCGACTTGCCCGAGGTGCCCTTGACACTCACCACCGAGTTCAAGGATCGTCGCGGCAATATGTCGGCACGGCTCGTGACGCCTGATAACAAGGCTATCTTCCTGCCCGCATCACGCCTCTTGACCGATGCCCAAGGTGTGCGCGTCCGCCACTACCTCGCCCGCATCGTCAACCCCGACGATCGCCCCAAGGTCGTCACCCTTCGTCCAAATACATGAGAAAGCATTAATGATGGCCTGAGGACGATGATGAAGGACGTTTATCTTTTCAATCCGGAGCACGACTTGGCACTGGCGCATGGGGCGCACAATTACACTGCGCCGCCCTTTGCCCGTCAGTTCCGTCATGACCTGAGGCTGCTGCCTGCTTGGGTAGCGCCCGCTGGTTCCTGTATCGCCATCCCTGACGATTGCTCGATTGAAGAGGACCGCCGCTGGCTGCTTGACCATGATCTTGATATTACGCCCATCCCCATCAGCCAAATCGCAGAATTAGGCCAATGCCGCATTCTTCCTTGGGGCTGGGACGCCACGTTGCGTCACCAGTTGCTGCAAGCGGGCGTTTCTGCTGATTATCTGCCGACAGATGAGCAGTTGGATTGGATTCGTCGCCTGTCTCATCGTCGCACCAGCATTGCTATTCATCAAGCCTTGGGCGAGGCGTTCTCGCCTTGTCCCGTGGAACTGGATAACTACGATGATGTGATGGCGTTTGCGTCGTCCCATCCTGGCTGTTACTTGAAGATGCCGTGGTCGGGCAGTGGCAAGGGCATCTACCGAGTTATTGACCCGACGGGCGACAACCATGTGCCCCACTGGATAGCAGGTGCCTTGAACCGCCAGGGCTCACTCTTGTGCGAGGTGGGACTGGACAGAGTGCAGGACTTTGCCATCGAGTGCAAGTGCCGTGACGGCAACACGATGTTCATGGGTTATTCGGTCTTTGACAGCGATTTCCATAGCCAGTTCGGAACGGGTAGGGTAGCCCCGATGGAAGAGCTGCACGAACTGTTGCTCGGCATGTATCCCGATCTCGACCCAGTGATAGGTCAAGTCCTTATGGCCATAGATGACCTTATCGCACCGCACTATGATGGATACTTGGGCATCGACATGATGCTCTATTGGGATGAAAACGGCAAAATCGCTTTAAATCCCTGTGTGGAAGTCAACCTGCGCATGACCATGGGCATGGTCACCGCCGCCATGGGAAGCCGTCACAACCTGCGCGGCAACTTCTCAATAGCAAATTTCGTACAGGGGGACGGTTCTTTTGTACGAAAATTTTAGCATTTTCGTACAAAAGAACCGTCCCCCTGTACGAAAATCAATTTCTATCAAGGTAATAGGCGTAGTACTCGTCGAAGGTGATGTCCTCATCGTGGATGCGATGTGCCACCTCCTTGCCCACGTAACGCAGGTGCCATGGCTCATAGGCGAAGCCGAAGATGAGTGACTGTTTCTTGGGGTAGCGCAGGATGAATCCGTACTCATGGCAATGCTCTCGCATCCAGATACCCTCCTCTGATTTATCGAATGGCCATCTCATGGGATGTTCTCGCGACGTGACGTCAATGGCGAACCCCGTTTGGTGCTCGCTGCTTCCTGCTCGGGCAGCATAACCTTTTGGGTTGCGCTTGTAAGTTCCGATTTGGTCTTTATAGGAGCGGTAGGCCGAGTTGACCATGAGCTGCGCACTGGTTTGTTCCTTGCAAGCCTGTTGCATCACCATGAATGCATCAACGACGACGCTCTGAGCCCTTTGATTCTCATAGCAGTAGTCCATACTGAACTTAGCCAGATTCTCGGGCTTGTAGTTCTCATCCAGGTAATGGCGCCCATTGACCAGCATCAGATGACCCTTGCTGGTGTCGCAGGGCACGGCGCATGATTCCCGGTCGCGGTCATATCCCACGTTGACCAGGGCGACGATGACATCGAGTGGAGCGCTTGTTGTGTCGGCTTTGTGCATGGCTAGGTAGCGGTCAAAGTTGTTGGCGATAAAGTAGCGCATGCCCAACACAGGGATGGCAATGGTGTCGTGCTCCTGATGGGCGATCAGGGTGTCCTCCTGAGCTTCGCTGAGGGTGGCAACGAGGGTGCGGGCCTCATCGATGGTATAGCCCAGTTTGTAGATTTTGCACTCGTTGGTATAGTTATAGGCGATTCCTTGGTAACTCTTGACCAGCACCAGTAGCACAAACAGTGCCGCTGCCGTGCAGGGCACCGACAGCCAGCGGTTGTCGCGAGCGAAATATGCTCGCCAGATGTTCGCGAGCCACTCTGCCAATCGCCTTAGGTGTCTCAGCGCCCATGGCTTGAAGACTCCCCACTGTCGTGAGAACCATTGCCAGATGTCGTCCAGTTTTTGCCGCATGGGTTGGCCTATCGGTTAGCCTTTTTTGCCATCTCAAACAGCTCCAGCGGCAGGTGGCAATAGCCGTCGGGGTTCTTGTCAAGGTAGTCCTGGTGGTACTCCTCGGCGTCATAGAAGTTCTTGAGCGGCAGCAGCTCCACGGCAAGGCGCAGCTTCACTTGGGCCTGCACACGGTTATATACCGCCTGCAGCGTCGGCACGTCGGCCTCGTCGGTGTAGTAGATGCCCGTGCGGTACTGCGTGCCCTTGTCATGCCCTTGCTGATTGACGCTCACTGGGTCGATGGCTTTGAAATACATCTCGGTCAGGAATTCCAGTGAGATGACTTCCGGGTCATAGACCACGCGCACCGTTTCGGCAAAGCCTGTCTTGTCGGTGCACACATCCTGGTAGGTCGGGTTCTTGGTATGCCCGTTGGCATAGCCCACCTGAGTTTCAACCACTCCTTTAACCATCTTAAAGTAATGCTCTGTACCCCAGAAACATCCACCTGCAAAATATATCTCTTTCATCTTGTTATATGTTATTAATTGTTTGTCAATAATAATCAAGTCATTGCTACTGCAAAATTACAATTATATTTCCATCAATTCGCCAGTTGATATCGTTTTCTTACCAATTGTTTTTGAAAACGCTCCAGTAGAAAAACAGGACTTGTTAACTGTTATTTATACCGTGCAGTGCGTGAGTCATCAATGCATCCTTTCCAGTTGAGGCCAAAAGCAAAATCGTAGGTATTGCCGTCGCTGTCGGTAAACGGTATCAAGTCACGTGGAGTATCCTCGCTCTGTGCTTCTACGGTCTCCATATTGGCTGGCATCTGATAGGGAAGGAGCCCTTGCGGCTCAAATTCTCCGGCGATGATGTCAAGTTTGGCTCTGTTTTGGACACCAAAGCAGAGCAGGATGGCGTCAGCGACTTTTTCAAACTCAGCGAGGATGACAGGACGGTTCACGTTGACACAGACAACAACAGGCTTGTTGCCCATCAGGCGCCGTGTCTCGAGCACGAGGTCAAGGTCCCCCTCGTTGACGATGGAAACGGTTTTCCCGCGATAACTGCGGTCGATACTCTTCTCGTAGGGGTCACCTCCTGCAAGGCTCGGCTGGCGTGCCGTCGTTGCGGTATAGGGACGGTATTGCAGGCTGACGGGCAGATAGCCATTGCCGCCGTTCTTTACATCTTCGGTCGAGTAGCCATAGCATCCTTGCGGATCGTCAATATCTACGATGGCAAAGTCGGCATCCTTGGGATTGTCAACCACGGTGAAATATTGTTCAACGAGTTCGCGTCTGATCGGGTAATCGGTGTGCTCCTCATATTTTTCTTTCCAGAAGCCTATCATGGCAGGGTAATGGCGCTTGGGCAGATAGACGCGTGCCTTGGCTTGCACGGGCAATGTTCCTTGATGGTTCTTGACCATCACTATCGAGCGCAGTTGCGCCTCATAACCTTCGCGCATGAACTCGGGATTACCTACTATCCGTTCGGCCTCTTGCGGGTCCACATAGGGGTTTTCAAACAGACCTAATCTGAAACTGTTGAGCAGTAACCGACGGGCACTTGCTTCAAAGCGCTTTCTGGCGCTTTGTTCGCCATAGTCACGCACCCACATGGCATAGGCGTCAAGGATGGGCTGCTTGTCCTGGTTGCCTCCGAACTGATCCACTCCGGCGAGCAAGGCCCGATAATGCCTTTCGGCAATCGTCAGCGACTCGACGCCCCAGGGCTTTCCCTGATTGGTGTCGATGGCGTTATAGTCGCCCGTGACGCCCCAGTCGGTACAAACCACTCCCTCAAATCCTGCTTGTTCACGCAGCAGCTCGGTGATGATGTATCGGCTGTAATTCATGGCTACATTCTCGCCGTTGGGAGCAATGTTCCAAGGGACAGTGTAAAAGCCCATCACTGCGCTGGCACGCGATGTGGGACCATCGAGGCTGAAGGCGCCGTCAACAAACGGTTTCATTCTTAAATCAAAAAGCCCGTTAGGGTAAACGGCATAACGGCCAAACGAGCAATGTGAATCCCTGCCGCCCTCTTCAGAGCCTCCGCCTGGCCAATGCTTGGCCATCGCGTTGACGCTGTGATAACCCCATCCGCCCGAGATGTTTGCAGCTCCGCTGCTCGTCTGGAAACCGTCGCAGTAGGCGCGGGCATAATCGGTGACCAGTGTGGGATCCTCGCTAAAGCAACCCGAGGTTCTGCGCCAGCGCGGATCGGTGGCAAGGTCAACTTGTGGTGACAATGCCGTGGTGATGCCCATGGCACGGTATTCCTGTGAGGCAATCTCTCCAAAACGACGGACCACGTCGGGGTCCATAATCGCTCCCATGCCAGTGGGTCTCGGCCATAACGAGATGCGGCCTCCCGCACCGGCCAGGAACTCATCGTTTGCCTCTGGCTCGTTGCGTGGGTCGCTGCTGTTGTTTGCAGGAACGCCCATTCCTAAACCCTCGACAAAGGCCTGCACATTGTTGCTCCATCGTGCTGCTGCGGCAGGGCTTTCAACACGTGTAACCAGCACGGCACGCATGTTGTCCTTGCTGAGAAATGACCGCTGTTCATCGGTGAGATCGCTAGCCTGCGCCCCGCTTTCGTCAAATTTCTTGCCGCCATACACTGCGCCCCACATCTGAGGAACGGCCTGGTGGCTGCTGTAGAGCATGAGGCCTGCAATCTGTTCGATGGACAAACGCGATGCCAAGTCGCTGGCTCGCACTTCGGCGTCGAGTCGCCAATCCTCATAGGGCAATAGTTCCCCTGTGCGGCTCAGGTCCTTGAACACATGTCCGTCAACAACTAAGATTCCCACACCACTGTTAGGGGAGTAACCCAGAGTCGGACCACCGACCTGTTCTACCAGGTTGTAACCTTCTTTTTCTGTGATGCTGTATGATGGTAAATTTTGTTTGTTCAAATCATTCTGGACATCTTGTTTGTTTTGGGAATGTACAGCCATTGTCAACAACAATAATAGGAATAACGCTATCTTTGATTTCATCTTTCTTAAGTGATATTGATTATGATGAGCAAAGATAAGTTAAAAAAATGAATGTCAACCATAGATGACCTAGGAAATGTGAACTCTCATCTACAGTGCCTGTGGCTGAGAAGAAACAGCTGCCAGAGAAATCAAGAATAAATCTCAAATGGCGACAAGACTCAAAATATATTTGTACCTTTGTACCAACTAAAAATGCATTGTTCCCATTAATGAATAACCTCATGTCCATAAAGCATTTGTTTTCATTTTTGGCGGTAGTCGGATTGTTGGTATCTCCGCTTTCAGTCATCTGCCTGGCCAACTCTTCTCGTGAAACCCTTCAGCAGACCAGTCAGGTTGTTTCCAGTCAGGTGAAGGAAGGGAAGGTGACGGCCTATTCGATGGTGACCCGTGACGGCAGGCGCATGGTGAGTTACAAGGGCGCCGACGGAGAGGACGTGTTCGAACTTGTCCCAATCTCAGAACTGCCCGAGGGGCTGCCTGAAGTGCGCCCGTGGAAAATCTATAGCATTAAGTCAGCTCACACCGACATAGGACTCCACAACTCTCAGTACATTCAGCGGCACGGATGTGTAAAGCACGTCAGCGATGCCGCTGCAATTGTCGATGCCGACACGCTTAGAGACGATGACCCCGCGGCCTATCGCTTCATTATGGAAGGTTATTGGTTCTGGCACAATTATCCGCAGGACATGGGACAAACCGAGGCTGAACGGGTGGTGTCCAATTACTTCAAGAGAGGCCGATTTGACGTTGGTGCGACTTGTGCAGGCAACCACACCCATGTCTATGGATATGAGGAGTTGTGCCGCTCGATCTACACCAAGAAGTACCTTGAGGATAACTGGGGCATCAAGTCCAAGACGATGATGATGATTGATAATCCGGGAATGAGTTGGTCCATTGTTGCACCTTATGCCGATGCGGGGATTGAGAACATCGTGTTCGCGCCCAACCAGTGGAACCCATTCCCCTCGACCATCTGGCCCTGCGACAAGACGATGCGCCGCTATACACTTAATCCTGATGCTGGCGGCGGTGGAAACCGGATTGATGTGAGATTCGCTTCACCCCTGCCGATGGTCTTTTTCTGGGAATTCCCCGACGCATCTGCAAAGCTTCTTGTTTGGGCTTCTACGCAGTACGCCAGCGGCATGGATATTTTCGGCCTGAACATTTCTGGGCCAATCAAGAGCATGGACGATGTCATACAGAAGACGGCTACCGGTTTGAAGACCCTTGAAGAGCGCTATCCCTATGACATCTGGCTTGCTGCCAACTACGATGATGACGAACCTGCCAACAGGCAGCTGGCTGACTTCTTCAAGGAATGGAACGATGTGTGGGAACCCCCCACATTCTGCACGCTTGGCTCTCTTGAGGAGCCTTTCGACTACCTTCGTGAGCATTATGGAAACGATATCCCTACGCTCCGTGGAGAAATCACAAGCGGATGGCTGCAGCATCCGGTATGTACGCCCGAACTCCTTGCTGACAAGTTCGGTGCGGACAGGCTGCTGGCTGAGGCCGAGGCGCTGGCGTCAGTCGCCGCAGCAAAGGGCCGAGAATCCTACCCGCATGACGATTTCAAAAGGGCGTGGTGGCATCTGATCATGAATGATGAGCATTCTTACGGTGTGTCGGGCTACAGCGGCAGGCGTGTGTTTGAAACATGGCTACAGCACCGGGATTGGATTGGCAAGGCTCGGTCCACGGCAGATACCCTGCTCGGCAAAGCGCTGGAAAAACTTGGGGCTGCCAAGCCTAAAGAGCCCGAAGTTATCCCCGCGAACGGAAAGACAGTTGAAAACCGTTTTTACAGGATGACAGTCACTAGAGAAGGCATCATCACATCTATCTACGATAAGGAGCTGGGGCGTGAACTGCTCAACGGAGAGGCTAACAAACTCCTGTATACGCAAGATAACCACCAGACCTGGTGCGATCCTGCCCTGCTCGGAGCAGAGATTGTCCAGACGGTCAGCCTCGCCAAGAACGAGAAACTCATCTACATTGACAACGTGCTAAAACATCCCACCGACCTGTTTAACAATCACAGGTACTATCGGTACGGTTATTACCAGTTCCCGTTCGCTGTCGAAAATCCGCGGTTCTATGCCCAACTGAACGGCCCCGTGATGGAGCCGTACAAGGACTTGACCGGTCATAGCACAGACGCTTATGTCGGCGCCAGGGAATGGTCGTCCGTCGAGAATGGCGAGTTTGGTGTGGCGCTCATCCAATGGGACTCCTCGCTGATGGAATTCGGCGAAATCCATCCGGACAAGACCTGCTACTCGTTCGGAAAGTTGCCTGAAGGGAAAAGCGTGCTCTACAGTTACCTGTTTACCGATTGGCTCCAGATGCACAACCCCGACTACGAGAGTGTGAATCTCCGTTTCCGCTATGCCATTACCTCCTATGCCGGCACATGGCGTGACGCACACATCCCTACGATTGCAAGGAAGCTAACCGACCCTTATTCATCTCTTCTGCTGAAGTACATCAGCGCAGATGTGCCTAACGTCCAAGTCATCACTGTCAAGGCTGCGGAAGACGGACGGGGCTATATCGTGAGACTCAAGGAGACTGAAGGAAAGAGCGTCATCACGACAATCAAGCGTGATTTCCTGAAGCACAAAAAGATGATACGCACAGATATCCTTGAGAATGATATCGAGGTCATCCGTAACGGAAAAATCGCTGTCAAGCCCTACGAATATGTCACTGTGCGCATCGCTCCCGAAATGAAGGTGGAGTTCTCCGAGCCAACGAGCGACGGATATGAGTACACGGGACTGGTTTCTCGTCCCTGCGCCACACATGGTGAAGCCGATGGCCAGTTATATCTGGAGTGGGGCGCCAACATGGATAAGGATTTCGACCATTATGAACTTTACCGGTCGACCGAACCGGGATTCCAATGCTCGCAAGAGACTTTCGTTTGCAACGTTCGCAACGAGGTTCATGATGGCATCCCTTACCGCGTGGCCCGATATGAGGACACTGGACTCGACTCCCACCGTAGATACTACTACAGGATTCGCCCCGTCAGAAATGACAGCGTGAAAGGTAACTATTCCGAAGAGTTCAGCGCTATAACAAGATTGATGCTTCCATAGAATACCTCAGATTGATAAAATTTCCTACCTTTGTAGGTCAAGAGCCTGCCGCAAGGCTGTTATGTACAATGAATGATTAACTAATAAAATATGAGATTATGAAAAAGAATTTACTATTATTACTCGCTTCTTTATTACTGGCCATGTGCGCCAGTGCACAGGTGACGGTGTGTGGAGTTTATCTCGAGGACGGCCAAGTCAGCAGTCCCTATATCAAGAGCGGCACTGTCACTTGGAATGCTACCAGTCATACCCTCACGCTGGACAATGCCGTTATTGATTACAGTAGCAACAATCCCCAGGATGGCATCAGACCCATTCGTGTAACCGGCGATGCAACCATCGTTGTTAGAGGAAACTGCAGATTATCCACCACTGGCCATGTGGCCATCGCAGCAGATAGTTATAATTCCAAGAATGTGACCATCAAGGGCAATGGCACCCTTACCACGTCCAGCTCGTGGATTGATATTTTCCTCGTTGTCGCCCATCTGAACATTCAGGACATCACGTTGAGTACAGTCAATGGTATAGGTAATAATGCTGAAGGCACTGGAGTAGGAGTCTCATTTGATAACGTACAGGCCACCATCAGGGGTTCCATTTCCAGAATCGGCGATGGCATCACCTTTAAGGATTGTGCCATCACTTATCCTGAGGATGCCTATATCGAAAATACTGGCTACGGTTATAGCATCTATTATGGCAATCACAGGACTCCTGATATGATCATCATCTCTCGCATGGGTGGCATTCAGGGCGATGTGAACGGCGACGGTGAAGTCAACATCGCCGACGTGAATGCTGTCGTTGACGTTGTCCTGGGAGGTGCCAGCAATCCTAGAGCCGATGTCAACAATGACAATGAAATCAATATTGCCGACATAAACGCCCTCATTGACATTATCCTCAGTGGTGCGCAGCCTCAGTCAATGACTGAAACGATTACGGTGGGAGGCGTGAGCTTCAAGATGGTGAAGGTCAATGGTGGAACCTATACCATGGGCGCACGTGATGATGACACCGAAGCTTTCAATTCCGAGAAGCCAGCCCATCAAGTGTCAGTCTTGTCATTCTACATTGGCGAGACAGAGGTGACCCAAGCGTTGTGGGTGGCTGTGATGGGTAGCAATGGCAACCCGAGCCACTTCACTGGAGATTTGAACCGTCCTGTTGATCAAGTGTCATGGAATCAATGCCAGGAGTTCATCACTAAACTGAACCAGATGACGGGTAAGCAATTTCGCTTGCCTACCGAGGCCGAGTGGGAGTATGCTGCCCGTGGTGGCAAAATGAGCAAAGGCTACAAATATGCCGGTAGCAACGATATCAATGAGGTGGCATGGTGGGGATATGAGAAGGGAGGTACTTGTGTAACTTATGGCACATGCCCTGTCGCTTCCTTCAAACCCAACGAACTGGGCCTCTATGACATGACGGGCAACGTATTTGAGTGGTGCCAAGATTGGTATGGCGGTTATAGCAGTGAACCACAGACTAACCCGACGGGTCCCGAGACGGGTACGAACCGCATCGTTCGTGGTGGCTGCTGGGACTTTGACGCCAAGTTCTGCCGTTTGTCGTACAGGAGATACTATGCGCCTAATGGTAATTATGTCTGCAACGGCTTGCGCCTCGCCATGTAGTTCAATCGAATACCTAATAGCGTTCCGATTCAACTTGTGCTGAAAGGGAGGGATTCTTTCTCCGCTGCGCTGCGAAAGCGACCTGAAGGTCGATGGCTTGGTGACAGCATTAAGGACGGTCGGGATTCACTTCGTGCATCCCTCTGCGCCCAGGCGGGGCGCTACAAATTCAATGAACGGCACTGGCGTGTCTATTGTTTCGTTTCTTTGTACAAGTGCTTTGAGCAAGCTCAAGCCCTCGCACAAAAAAATGAAACGATTAAGACTCGCATCTTAATCGTTCATTGAATTTCTGCGGAAAGGGAGGGATTGTAATCGGGTCCGTCAAAGGGTAACTGGACATTGATTTTCAGTGAGTTATAAACTTCATTTTCTATCATTTTACGCTGCTACCGTCCCCATAGCGTCCCAGGACGAAAGCCTCGTAAGTCATTGAACCTTAGTTAATAAACTGTTAATAAACCCTAATTATTTTACACATTTTATATCATAGACTGGCAATCCGAAACTGGATGTCAGATTACTAATTCTGATTCTGCCTTTTCTTCAAGCGTTTTTCTGATAAAAGCGTTGATGGTGAGACCTGCCTGTTTGGCAAGCATGGCGATTCTGCGGTGGATGGCTGGAGTAAGCCTTACATTCAAGGCACCCGAATAGCTTTTATCCGGTTCTATGCCCTCATCGGCACAATAGGCGAGATAATCGTCCACGGCCTCATGAAATGCCTCGGTCAGTTCCTTCACGCTCTCGCCTTCGAAGTTCACCAAACCGTTGATGCCCTCAATCTTGCCGAAGAAAACATTGTCCTTTTCGCTAAAAGCGACTGAGCCTAAATAGCCCTTATAACTCATCGTGTTCATGTCTTTCTTATTTAATAAATCCTGCTTCTTTTAATTCATCTAATACTTGCTGCATAGCATATCGCTTGACGATATTGCCTGGATGCGGTTTGTGCAACATGATTGGTCGCTTATCTCCATTCTTGAAGATCACTCGAGAACCTGACGTGTGCCCTTTTTCACCTCGCACGTAACCATAACCAGCCAAAAGCTGCTGCATCTCGTCGAATGTGAAATCCGACGGCATGGACAGAAATCGCTTCCGTAGTTTATCCTTTGTACTCATGTTCTCATATTTAATGCCGCAAATGTAACTAAAAAATAGTTACCAACCAAATACTATTACAAAAATCTTGCCAAAATCTCCAATATTACAGAGATAATGAGTGTTCAGAACAGATTTTGGTATCGAGAATGTAAAAATCTTGGACACTTTTTGGGGAAAAGGCAATGCTTAGTCGATTTTTGTGGCTAATTACTTGCATCTCTTGGTGATACTCCATACCTTTGTCGCAAACAATAAATGGATATTGTTATGAAGAAAATACTATTGTTAATAACTCTTATATTATCTTTCCCTTTCATTTCTTGTGGTGATGATAAAGATGAACCAGATAATCTTAAGGAACATGAGTGGGTTGACCTAGGCCTTCCCAGCGGCACGTTGTGGGCGACGTGCAACATTGGTGCCGACAATCCCGAGGAATATGGCGACTATTTCGCTTGGGGCGAGACTGCTCCAAAGGAAGTATATGAATGGAGTACCTACAAATGGAATGACCGCTCCAACGGCAAGTTCACGAAGTATTGTACCGATAGCAAATACGGTACCATTGACAACAACACCGAACTGCTTTCTGAAGACGATGCTGCTTACGTGAATTGGGGCAAGAATTGGCGCATGCCGTCATTAGAACAGATAAGAGAACTTATCAACTGCTGTTCCTGGCTGTGGACTACGCGAAACGGCGTGAACGGACAGTTGGTGACAGGCCCCAACGGGAACACTATGTTCTTGCCCGCTGCGGGCAACCGCCAAAAACTACATCACTGTGACGCTGGCATGGGCTACTATTTGTCCCGCACGCTTAAATCCGACCAACCGGGCTTCGTGTGTGGCCTCTACTTAGGTCCGGCGGGTTGGCTCTGGGGCTACGGTCATCGTGAATACGGCCAAACAGTCCGTGCAGTGCGCGTTTCCCAGAATTAGTGTAGCAGCGTCTTTTCAAACAAAACATACGCGGTTGATTGCCTTTGTGCAGAATCAATCGCTTGTTATTGTGTTTTTCCGTCCCTATAGAGTTCCGATAATATGAACCGCATATAATGATTTAAAATTCAGCGATATAACTAATACTGAATGGAGGTAAAGCATTTTAAAAAACATCCCTATAGCGTCCCAGTAGGCATGAAAAATTAATGTAATGAATTGAAAATCAATTCATTACATTAACTAGCGGAAAGGGAGGGATTCGAACCCACGGTACGCAAAGCGTACAACGGTTTTCGAG